>NZ_JBITGF010000004.1:671038-1060770 GCF_044456745.1 Nonomuraea sp. NPDC050790
TGCCGGGGACCGAGGGTGCGGTCGTGTCACCACCGCCGCCGCCCGTGGTCTTCCACAGGGCGCCGACGTTGGGCGGCTCCCAGCCGGGCTGGGAGGTGTGGCTCTGGCGGCATTCGTACTCGACGCCGTTGTAGGTGACCCGGGTGCCTGTCGTGTAGGCGGTCCACGGCGCCCATTCGGCGAAGGCCACCTGTGTGGTACTGCTGGCGCTGTAGGCCATGGGCGGGGCGACCACCGCTGCGCCGAGTGGCAGGAGTAAGGCCGCCAGGACTGCGAGTGCCTTGCGATGCTTCATGGTGCTCCGACATCCGATGCTTGGGGGGTGGGATGAAGAGAAGCGTCAGAAACTCTTAGGAAAGTTTCCTTTTAATTACATGCGACGTTAACCCCTGCCCGCCAGGTCGTCAATATCTGGATCAGAGGCGTCGGGGGCTCCAGGCTTCCGTATCGTGTCCGGAATGATCCGCGCCGTGGTGATTGACGTCGACGACACGCTCTGCCTCACCGAGGCGGCCTGCTTCGACCTCGAGAACGAGGTCCTGGCACTGATCGGCGCTGCGCCGATGTCCCGGGCCGCGCACCTGGCCACCTGGGGACAGCCGCTGCTGGAGGCGATGCCGCTGCGCTCGCCCGGGGTCGACCTCGCCGCCTTCTCCGCCGCCTACCCTGCCGTGCTGCGCGCGTACGTGGAGGACGGGCGGCTGGACGTCGTGGCCGGCGAGAACCTCGGCGCGCTCGACGCGCTCACCGCCCAGGGCCGCGCCCTCATGCTCCTGACCTCGCGCACGGAGACGGAGGTCGAGCACCTGCTCGCGCCCGGACACGCGCTGACCGGCCGCCTGGCCGCCGTCTACCACGCGGGCAACATGCGCCACGCCAAGCCCGACTCCCGCGCCTTCGACGAACTCCTCGCCGCCACCGGCCTCGAACCCCGCCAGTGCGTGTACGTCGGCGACTCACCCGGTGACGCCCAGGCCGCCAACGGCGCGGGGCTGCGGTTCGTCGCCTGCATGCAGAGCGGCGTCAGGCGGCGCGAGGACTTCGCCGCCTATGACGTCGACGCGTTCATCGACGCCTTCCCCGAGGTGGTGGAGGTGGTGTCCCGCCTGGAGGCCCCCGCGGACGGCACCGCTCCCGCGTCCACGCCTATCGGGGGCGACGCTCCCGGGCCCATGCGGCCAGCGCGGACTCGCCCGTGACCTGGTCGAGGCCGACGGCGGCGGCGCCGTTCAGCGCGCCGGCGTCACCGTGGCGGGCGTCGAGCACCGCGGGCGGCCGTGCTCTGAGGAAGGTCATGAGGCCGTCGGTGTAGGCGGCGTCGAACGCGGTGGGGTTGGCGGCGCGCAGTGGCACGGCCAGGCCGCCGAGGGTGACGAGCTCGGGGTCGTGCGCGTTGACCAGCCCGGCGATGCCCGACCCCAGTGCGGCCACGACGCTCCCGACCGCCCGGCGCGCGGCGGCGTCGGTCCGGTCGAGGACGGTGCGGGTGAAGGTCCGCGGGTCGGCGGGCGGCGGTTCGCCCAGGTGGCGGGCCAGGGCGCGGCCGTCGACCTCCAGATCCCAGCAGCCTCGGGCCCCGCACGGGCACCTCAGGCTCCGGTCCCCGAAGGGAAGGTGGCCGAACTCGCCCCCGGCACCGCCCTGGCCCGGGACCGGCCGCCCGTCGTGGATGAGCGCGCCACCGATGCCGACCTCGACCAGCAGGTGCAGCGCCGTCCCAGCCCCCGCCGCACATCCGGTACGCGCCTCCGCCACCCCGGCCAGCGTGGCATCGTTGCCCACCAGCAGCGAAACACCCCCACCGCCCCCGGGCTCGTCCGCGTCCCCGCTGTTCCCGGCGAGATCCACGAGATCGGTGAGATCGGCCAGGTCTTCCGGGCTCCAGTCGAGTGTCGCGGCCTGGACCAGGCGGCCGCCGCTGACCACGCCCGGTACGGCCACGGAGATCGCGCGCACCCGGTCGGGGAAGCGTCGTCGTGCCCGTTCGACCGCCTGGCCGAGTCTGCCCAGCACGAGGCGGGGGTCGCGGGTGTCGTGACGGGCGGATTCTAGGATGCGCACCTGTCCGTCCACCGCCGCCACGGCGCACCGCCAGTCCTCCTGGCGCAGGTCGGCCACCACGACCATCGGCCCACGCGGGTGGGGGCGCAGCAGCGTGGTGGGCCGGCCGCGACCCGAGGCGGGGGCCGGGGCCTCGTCCAGCAGGCACAGTTCGCGCATCCTGGCGGTGATCTCGGTCGCGGAGCCGGTGCTGAGGTCCAGCCGCTGGGCGGCTTCGGCTCTGGTGATGCCCGGCTCCCGCCGTACCAGCGCCAGCAGGTCGGCCGCGCTGCGCCACCGTGCCCTTTCCGATCGATCACGTGCCATGTCATTATCCTCGTACAACGAGGATATTAGGAGCAACCATGAACCTGACGGATGTCGAAGCCGTCCTGCTCGACATGGACGGCACGCTGGTGGACACCGACCGGTCGGTCGAGCGCGCCTGGACGTCGTGGGCGCTTGAGCACGGGCTGGAGCCCGAGGAAGTGCTGGCGATCGCGCACGGCAGGCCGGGCGAGGTCACGGTGCGGCGGCTGCTGCCCCACCTGGACGAGGCCGCGGCCGACGCCTCGACGGCCCGCCTCCAGGCCATCCAGCATGCCGACATGTCCGGCATCGTGCCGGGGGTGGGCGCGGCCGCGCTGCTGGCGACGCTGGAGCGGCGGGGGCTGCCGTGGGCGGTGGTCACCAGCGCCGACGCCAGGACGGCCAAGGCGTCGCTGGCCATCGCGGACATCGCCCCGCCGCTCCTGCTGACCTTGGACGACGTGACCCACGGCAAGCCCGACCCCGAGGGCTACCTGACCGCCGCCGCCCGGCTGGGCGTGGATCCGGCCAGGTGCCTGGTGGTCGAGGACACCGCCCCGGGCGTCGCGGCGGGCAAGGCCGCGGGCGCCGTGGTGGCCGCGCTCAAGGGCGTCCCCGCCGACCTCGCGATCGACGATCTGGAACGGCTGGCGGCCCTGCTCGGCGCCTAGATCCTGCCGAAGGCGCCCCTCGCAACCCACGGCCGGCCCTGTTCGGCGGTCAGATCCGGCTGAAGGCTTCCTTGTGGTTCTCCAGCCAGGCGGGGAACGACAGTAGTCCTGGGTTGAGGCGGCGGAGCAGGGCGTCGTCGATCGTGCCCAGGAGGTCCTGTTCGGCGGCGGCGAAGTAGGTGAGCATGTTCGCGACCTCCTCGGCCCCGGGCGCACCCGAGGCGCGGATCGCCTCGGGGCTGATCGGCTGGTAGGTCACCGGTTCGCCGAGCGCCGTGGTGAGCGCCTCGGCGTACTGGGCTCCGGTCAGGGTCGATCCGGCCACGCTGACGACCTCGCCGGCCATCGCCGTACCCTCGCGGAAGATCCCGTACGCGGTCCTGCCGACGTCCTCGGCCGCCTGGGCGGGGACGCGCGCGGAGCCGAAGCCGAGCGCGAGGACAAGTTCGCCCCGCTCGTTCCTGCTCGGGGCGAAGAGGCTGGTGAACGCCTCGTAGTACACCGAGGCCCGCAAATACGTGGTCGGCACCCCCGACGCGGCGAAGAACCGGTCGCCGTCGGCCTTGGAGTCGGCGTGCGGCACCCGGTACGCGTCGCCGGGCGGGAAGTAGGGCCGTGTGTCGGCGAGCGTCGACCAGATCACGTGCCGGAGCCCCGCCTCACCGGCCGCCCGCGCGGCGTTGGCCGCCTGCGCCAGTTCCATCTCGGCGGGCGTGCGCGCCTGCTGCTGCTCCGGGGTGCGCGGCTCCCAGAAGTTCGTCATGACGTACGCCCCATGTGCCCCCTCGAAGGCACGAAGCAGGCCGGCCGGAGCGTCGAGATCGGCCTCGACCACCTCCGCGCCCAAGGCGGCCAGTTCCTTGGCCCGTTCGGAGCCGGGGTCGCGCGTCAGCGCCCGTACCGCGAACTCCCCGGCCGGATCGCCCAGGATCGCCCGCGCCAGGCCGCCACCCTGGGCCCCCGTCGCACCCACAACCGCGATGACCTTCACCACTCGTCTCCCTCACACTTCAAGCTTGAACTCTGTTGATGACTTCAAGATTGAAGTGTGAGCGGCCGTCGCGTCAACCCGGCCATAGGATCGAAGGCGTGCAGCAACCCGCGAACGGCCCCGCCGAGCAGCCCCGATGGCTGGACGGCACCGAGCTGGAAGCCTGGATGGCGCTCGCCGAGCTCATGGTGAAACTGCCCGCCGCGCTCGACGCCCAGTTGCAGCGCGACGCCGAGCTGACCATGTTCGAGTACTTCGTGCTGTCGGCGCTGTCCATGGCCCAGGGCCGGACCATGCGGATGAGCGCCCTCGCCGCGATCGTCAACGGCTCGCTGTCCCGCCTGTCCAACGTGGTCAAACGCCTCGAACAACGCGAGTGGGTACGCCGGGAGCGCTGCCCCGACAACGGCCGCTACACCAACGTGGTGCTGACCGAGGCCGGATGGGACCTGGTCGTGGCCAGCGCCCCCGGCCACGTCGCGGCCGTCCGCCACTTCATCTTCGACGTCCTGACCGCCGAGCAGGTAGCGGCCCTGACGCAGATCGGCCGCCGCATCGGCCAGCGCGTCGACCCCGATCCGCAGTGGCCCTGATCAGCCGCGCACGGCGGTGACGTAGTAGATCATCGGGCTGAGCTCGCCCTCGCCGTCGACCCGGAAGCCCGCGTCGGGGATCAGGTCGCCGAGCAGATCGCGCGGGCTGTGCCGCATGGCGGGCCCGCTCAGCACGCCCACGATCCGCCCGGCCACCGGACCAGTCGGCGGCCGGAACTCGGCGATGAGCAGCCGCCCGCCGGGACGCAGCACCCTGAACATCTCCCGTACGGCGGCGCCGCGCAGGTCGGCCGGGATGTGGTGGACCGCGAGCGTCGACATGACCACGTCGAACGAGCCGTCCGGCAGGGCCAGCGCCTGCCCCTCGCCCACCAGGTAGGAGCAGTTGCGCGGGGCGCGCGAGCGGGCGTGCTCGACCATCGCCGGCGAGGGGTCCACGCCGGTCACCTCGGCCGCGATCGGGGCGAGAATCCTGGTCAGGTAGCCGGTGCCGCAGCCCACGTCGAGCACCCGGTCGCCGGTCCGCACCCCGGACCTGGCGGCCAGGCGGGTGAACACCTCGCGCCGCCGGCCCAGGAACCCGATCGCGGCGCCCACGCCGTACGCGCGGGGGCGGTCGATCGTGCCGCCGTGCTCGGCGTGTTCCTCGTGCCGGTGCAGAAGCTTGCCCAAGCCCATGATGGCCTCCATCGTCGAACAGCATGTTTCTGGCGGTGTCAGGGCAATGAAGACTTATGCCCGGCTGTGCCGTACCCGAACACCGGGGAGGTCCGGGCGGAGCTGCAGCCAGCACCACCACGAGGGGGCAGGCAGCGGCATTTCCTCCCCGGCGAAGCGCTTCCTAGAGTGGCGGCATGAACGACCCCCGCCGCCTGGCCCTGTGGATCGGCTTCCTCGTCTCGGCCGCCGTCAACGTGATCGGCAACTCGATCGGCAGGAGCACCGGAGGCGCCGCCCAGGTCGTCGGCCTGGTGGCCGGGGTCGCCTGTGTCGGCTTCGTCGCGGCCCTGATCATCCACCACTACGCCGGTCGCCGCCCTTGATCGCATAGAGTGCCGCCATGGCATTGGAGTCCGTCAACCCCGAAGAGCTCGAGCCGCCGGAGACCTACAGCCACGTCGTGATCGCGACCGGCACGCGGATGGTCTTCGTCTCCGGGCAGGTGGCCGAGGACAGATCCGGAAATCTCATCGGGTCTGGCGACATGGCGGTCCAGGCACGCCAGGTGTTCGCGAACATCGGCCACGCGCTCGCCGCCGCCGGCGCCCGTCCTGACCAGGTGACGAAACTGACGATCTTCGTGGCCGGGTACCGGCGGGAGCACCTCGCGCAGATCGAGGAGGGCAGGGTCGCGTTGTTCGGCGACCACAAGCCCGCCGACACGCTGGTGGGGGTCGCCGCGCTGTCCAGGCCCGAGTACCTGCTGGAGGTCGACGCGGTGGCCGTCGTCGACGAACCTTCCTAGGTTTTACGGCCTGCCGCGGCGTACATGTTGGTGGCGACGTCGGGCAGGGGCGGGTCGCCGGGGTCGGGGCGCCAGCGGGGCATCGGGACGACGCCGGGTTCCAGGAGTTCCAGACCGGTGAACAGGCGTTCCACCTCGGCCCGGGTGCGCAGGTACATGGGGATGCCGCGGTCGGTGTACTCGCGCGCCAGCCGTTCCGACTCGGGGGCCAGGTCGGCGGTGGGGATCGTGACGGCCAGGTGGCTGCCGGGAGGCAGCGGGTCGAGCAGGGTCTCCACCAGGTCCTGGGCGTCGCGCACGAACTGCAGCATGGCGATGACCGTCAGCGCGACCGGCCGGGACAGGTCGATCACCTCGTGCAGGGCCGGATCGCCGAGCAGCGCCCGCGGTGAGCGCATGTCGGCCTGGATGTAGACGGTACGGCCCTCGGGCGTGCCGGCCAGCAGGGCCCGCGCGTGCGCCAGGACGATGACGTCGTTGTCCACGTAGACGATCCGCGACTCCGGGGCGCTCTCCTGGACGACCTCGTGCAGGTTGGGGGAGGACGGGATGCCGGAACCGATGTCGACGAACTGCCGCAGGCCCGCGCCGGCGAGGTGGCGGGCCATCCGGTGCATGCAGGCCCGGTTGGCCAGCATCGAGGTACGCAGGCCCGGCCAGTCGGCCAGCACCTTGGCCGCGGTCTCCCGGTCGGGGGCGAAGTTGGCCCGGCCGCCCATGATGTAGTCGTAGACCCGCGCCGAGTGCGGCCGGTCGTTCTGCAGGTCGATCGGAGTGTCTGGCATATCCGGATTCCGCCTTCCGGGTCGTGGTCTCCTGCCCCCCACTCAAGATCCACCATAGTTCAGGGAGCTTCCTGCCTCGGGCCGAGTTCCGCGACGACGGCGCCCTTCACCAGTTCGCGGGCGCGCTCCAGGGTCGCCGACCCGCTGAGCCAGCGCTCGCTCACGCCTTCGACCAGGGCGGTCAGCCGTTCCGCGACGTCGAGCGGATCGGCTCCGGCGGCGGCCAGCCCCGCGGCCCGCGCCTGCCCGACCAGCCCGGCCACGTCGTCGGCCCAGGCGCGCGTCGAGGCGTTGAGCGGCTCGCGCAGGCCGGGGTTGAAGACGGCGCTGGCGCGCAGTTCGCCCCAGGCCGCGCTGTTCTCCCGGACCGCGGGGATGTCCTGCAGTTCGAGGAGCAGGAGCAGTTCGAGCTGTTCGCGCGGGTCCTCGCCGAGCTCCATGGCCTCGTCGGTGTAGCGGCCGGCCCGCTCGCTGACGAACTAAATCTTCAGTCGATGAGCACGATAGCACTGACTGAATTTTCAGACAGGGTGGGGGCACTGAGGTGCGGATATCTCGACGTCAGACACTGCGAACGGCGATCCTGGCCGCCATGGGCGGCGCGCTGAGCGCGTGCGGCACGTCCGTGACGGGGGCGGGGGCGGCGAACCAGGGGCCTGCCCCGCGGGCCGCCGGGTGGGTGATGCCGGAGGAGACGCATCCGCACCAGAAGACGTTCATGTCCTGGCCTACCGAGCTGATCTGGGAGTCCGACACCGCGGGGGTGCGCGCGGACATCGCCGGGATCGCCCGCGCCGTCGCCGAGTTCGAGCCGCTGGTGCTCCTCGCCAACCCGGGTGACGTCAAGGCCGCCCAGCGCGCCTGCGGCTCCCAGGTCGAGGTGGTGCCGATCCCGGTCGACGACCTGTGGATGCGCGACACCGGCCCCACGTTCGTGCTCAGGGGCAAGGAACTGGCCGGCGTCGACTTCAACTTCAACGGCTGGGGACGCAAGCAGGAGCACGCGCGGGACAAGGACGTCGCCCGCCGGATCCTGGCCAGGGAGCGCGTACCCAGGATCCAGGCGCCGATCGTCGGAGAGGGCGGCTCGATCGAGGTCGACGGCGCGGGCACGCTGATGGCCACCGAGAGCTCCCTGGCCAACGACAACCGCAACCCCGGCAAGAGCCGGGCCGACATCGAGCGCGCGCTGACCGAGACCGTCGGCGCGACCACGTTCATCTGGGTCGAGGGCATCAAGGGCAAGGACATCACCGACTACCACGTCGACGCCCTCGCCCGCTTCTCCGAGCCCGGCGTCGTGGTGATCAGCACCCCGCCGGAGGACGCTCCCCAGGACGTCTGGAACGCCGCCTACAAGCAGGCCCGCAAGGTGCTGAACACGGCCGTCGACGCCCGCGGCAAGCGGCTGGAGCTCGTCGAGCTGCCCGAGCCGGTCGACATCGGCCGCCGCGGCGAGGGCTTCCTGGCCACCTACGTCAACTACTACGTGGTCAACGACGGCGTCATCCTGCCCCGCTTCGGCGACGGGAAGGCCGACAGGGACGCCGCCGCCGTAGTCGCCGACCTCTACCCGGGCCGCGAGGTCGTCCAGGTGCCCGTGGACACCCTCGGCGAGGGCGGCGGCATTCACTGCGCCACCCAGCAGATGCCCAGGCCGAGCTGACCCGGTGATCGCCTACGTTGGTGACCATGACAGAGAAGACTGAGCTCCGTCCTGGACAGGGCCCCGGACCCCGGGCCATCACCGAGGAGGAGGCGCTGGGCATCCTCGGCGGGCAGCGGTTCGGGGTGCTGGCGACCTTGAAGGGCAGCGGGCAGCCGCATCTGGCCTCGATGGTCTTCGCCTGGGACCCCGTGGAGCGGATCGTCCGGGTGCCGTCGGTCGACGGCCGGATCAAGGTGAAGCACCTGCTGAAGGACCCTCGGGCGACCTTCCACGTGCAGGGCGAGACGCCGCTGGCCTACGCCGTGGTGGAGGGCGCGGCGGAGCTCTCCGAGGTGGCCGCCGAGCCGGGCGACGCCACGACCCGGGAGTTGCTGCCGATCTTCGGGATCACCGATCCGGCCGACGAACAGGAGTTCTTCGAGCGGATGGTGCGTGACCGGCGGGTGGTGATCAGGATCAGGGTCGCACGGATCTACGGCGTGGCCCTGGACGGCGCCGTGGCGCCCTAGGGTCAGGAAGCCTTCACCGCGACCCGCATGCCGACCTGCACGTACGGCCGGCCGTCCGGCAACCTGGCGCACACCACGGGCCAGCACTCCTCCCCGGCCGGCATGCCCACGGCGGCGAACACCGTGCTCGCCGCCGTGCGCGAGACCGGCACCAGATCGGCCTCCATCGGCGGGGCCAGATGCCGCATCTCCTCGACGAACTCGTAGCGGAGCCGGCCGCCGCCGTCGGCGCCCCTGGTGATGGTGGTGACGACCCCGGCCCGGGGATAGGTGCCCAGCAGCGGCTCCAGGTCCACCTCCGGCGGGTTCGCCGGTGGGGCGAAGGGCGGCGGCAGCCGTACCCCTGCCAGCTCGCCGAGCAGTTCGGCGAACAGCTCTGCGTACAGGCGGCCGGCCGCCCCGCCGTTGGCCAGCAGCGCGACCGCCACGCCCGCGTGCGGGACCACGCGCAGGAACGAGAACTGGGAGACGGCGCTGCCCTCGTGGCCGAAGCCGGGGGTCCCGTCCCAGTCGTACAGGGTCCAGCCCAGGCCCCAGCCGTCGGCCGACATGGACCATTTGTCCAGGCTGTCGGCCTCGCGCCGCCGCATCGCGGCGACCGCGCCGGCGTTCAGCACGCGGGCGCCGCCGGGCGCGAGCCCGCCGTCCAGGTGCATCCTGGCGAAGCGCACGACGTCACCGGCCGAGACGATCACCCTCCCGTACGGCCCCGCCGAACGCGGCATCACGTCCCAGAGCGGCGCCGGTTCCGGATCCTCCCCGACGTGGCCCATCGCGGCGCGGAAGCGCAACGCCTCCTCGGGCAGCGTCATCGAGTGCTCCAGCCCCAGCGGCTCGAACACCCGCTCCCTGAGCGCCCGGTCCCAGGTGCCGCCGGTCAGCACCTCGACCATCCGGCCCAGCACCACGTACCCGGAGCTGCCGTAGGACAGCACCGAGCCGGGCGGGCAGTCCAGCGGCACCTCGCGCAGGGCGCGGACGTACCGGGCCAGGCAGTCGTCGCCGCGCCCCGAGTCGTACATGAAGTCGTTGGTCATGCCGCCGGTGTGCGACAGCAGCCGCCTGGCCGTGATCGCCCGGGTGGCGTCCGGGTCCGGGGTGCCGAACTCGGGCAGCACGCTCGCCACGGGCGCGTCCAGGTCCAGCTCGCCCGCGCCGGCGAGCTGCATCACGAGGGTGGCGGTGTAGACCTTGGCCAGCGACCCGGCCAGGAACACCGAGCCGGGCGTCGCGGCCACGCCGGTGCCGCGGTGGAGCAGGCCGCCGGCCAGCTCGTGGACGTCGCCGCCGGTCAGCACGGCCAGCGTCGCCCCTGGCACGCGGTGGGCGGCGCGCAGCTCGTCGAGCCTGGCCTGCCACCGGTCGGTGTCGAAAGGGGATGTCATGGCTGCCTCCGTACAGTGTGCGGTGTCCGAACACTGTACGGAGTGAGATGGGTGTGCGCAAGCCGTACACTGTGCGGAGGGAGTGCGCGAGGCGAGGAGAAGGCATGAAGGAGCTGTCGGTGTGGACCCGTCCGCGCCCCCAGCGGCGCGAGCAGCCGGCGCTGAGCCGCGAGCAGATCGTCGCCGCCGCGCTCGAACTGCTGGACGCCGAGGGCATCGACGCCCTGAGCATGCGCAAGCTGGGCACGCGGCTCAAAGCCGGCGCCACCTCCATGTACACGCACGTGGCCAGCAAGGAGGAACTGCTCGAACTGGTCGTGGACGAGGTCTACGGCGAGGTCGAGCCGCCGGTGCCGGGAAAGGACTGGCGGGCGGCCATCACCCGGTACGCGCGCGGCGTGCGCGCGGGGCTGCTGCGCCATCCCTGGATCGGGTCCGTGCTCGGCGAGGCGGGCGTCGCCTACCTGGGGCCGAACGTGCTGCGGCTGTCGGAGAGCACGCTCGCCGTGTTCGAGGCGGGCGGTTTCTCCCTGGAGGGGGCCGACCGGGCGCTGAACACGGTCATGGCCTACGTCATCGGCCGGGCGACCAGCGAGGCCGCGTGGCTGACCCGGCTGGCGCGCAGCGGGCAGAGCGAGCAGGAATGGGCGGAGCGCCTGTGGCCCGCCGCCGAGCGGGCCGTCGGCGCCTACCCCAGGCTGGCCGCCCTGTACGCCGCCCAGCGCGGCCAGGACCAGCGAGAATCCCGTGACCGGGAGTTCGAGGAGGGGCTGGAATGTGTCCTGGACGGCCTGGAGACCCGGCTGCGGTGACCGCAAGTCCCATTTGACCGGGCTGAATAGCCCATCGCCCTCATAGTGGCCTCATAAGCTGCGAGCTTGGCATAGAACCCCACGTAAACCGCCATCTCCGCTAACGGAGAGACATATCGTGATTTATGTTCATGCCGATACGTCTGAAGAGTCAAGTGATGCTTGACGCCTTGTGTGTGTATTCACCATGATCGGCCGGGTTGGAAAAATGCGGATTTGCGGGCTGGCAAATCCCGACAGGAGGCCCCTGAATGGATCATGGCACCCCGACCTAGCCTTCCGCTGGCCGATGATCTGTTCCTGGTCGCCTGGGACGTCACCATTTCCGGCCAGCCCCGCCTGCACCCGCACGGCATCGCCCTCGCGCTGGCAGGAGCGCTCCTGGGCGAGCTGGTGTTCGCCGGGCGGCTGGCCGTACGCGAGGAGCAGCTCGCCGTCGTCGGCAGGGGCGCCGTGCAGGATCCCCTGGCCGCGGGCGTGCTGGCGGAACTCCTCGCCCACCCGCAGCACACCTCCATCCCCACCTGGCTGGCCTACCTGGAGAGCCAGTCCACCACGCTGGTCGCCGACCGGCTCATCGGCGGCGGCCTGCTCGTCCGCGAGCAGCCCCGCCTGCTGAAGAACCGGCAGAGCCGCTACCGCTACGCCTCCCGTGCCGTCTTCGCCCGCGCCGCCTGGCCGCCGGAGCGGCTGCGCGGCTGCCTGGTCTCCCACCGGCCCGTCCCCGACCAGGACATGATGCTCCTCGCCCTGGTCGACGCCTGCGGCCTGACCCCCGTGCTGCTGAACGACCCCGACATGCGCCGCAGCGGCGAGGCGTACCTGGCGACCGTGGTGCGCGCGCTGCCCACGCCGCTGACCGTCCTCGCCCGCCAGGTACGCGCCGCCGTCGGCAACGCCGTCCTCACCTATCGCACCCGCCGTCTCTGACCTCCTGGAAAGGAACCCCCGTGACCCAGCATCGCCACCCCCCAGGCGACCGGATCACCGCCGCGCTGGCCGCCAACCGCCTGGGCGTGCCCGCCGTCGCGTTCTTCGTCCTGTCGGCCGCGGGGCCGCTCAGCGTCATCGCCGGCGTGGTGACCACCGGCTACGCCGTCACCGGGATCACCGGCCTGCCCATCGCGTTCCTCGTGGTCGGCGCGGTCCTCGCGCTGTTCGCCGTCGGGTACGTGGCCATGGCCCGCTACATGGCCAACGCCGGGGCGTTCTACACCTACGTCACCCACGGCCTGGGCCGCCCGGCCGGAGTCGCCGCCGCCTGGGGCGCGCTGCTGGCGTACAACTCCATCCAGATCGCCCTGTACGGCGTGTTCGGTGCCGCGTCCGTACCGCTGCTGGCCGCCTGGCTCGGCGTCACCGTGCCGTGGTGGGTCGTCGCGCTGCTGGCCTGGGTCCTGGTCCTCGTGCTGGGCCTGTCCAGGGTCGATCTCAACGGCCGGGTGCTGGCCGTGCTGCTGACCGCCGAGATCGGCGTCATCCTCCTGTTCGACCTGGCCGACCTGCTGAACCCGGCGGGGGCGTCGCTGGCCTGGGAGGCGCTGTCGCCGGCCGCGTTGTTCTCGCCCGGGATCGGGGCGCTGCTGGTCATCGCCATCCTGGGGTTCGTCGGGTTCGAGGCGGCCGTGGTGTTCTCCGAGGAGTCGCGGGAGCCGCGCCGTACCATCCCCGCGGCCACCTACCTGTCCGTCGCCGTGATCGCCGGCGTCTACGCGCTGTCGTCGTGGGCCATGCAGGTGGCCATCGGGCCCGCCAACGTCGCCGCCGTCGCCCGCCGCGACAGCGCGGAGACCATCTTCGTCCTCGCCGCCGACCACATGGGCGGCGTGATCGCCACCATCGGCCGGGTCCTGTTCATCACCAGCACCTTCGCCGCCATGCTCTCCTTCCACAACACCAGCGCCCGCTACCTGTTCGCGCTCGGCCGCGAACGCGTGCTGCCCGAGGTGTTCGGCCGCACCACCGCCCGCACCGGGGCGCCCAAGACCGGATCCATCGCCCAGAGCTGCCTCGCCCTGCTGGTCGTCGCCGTCTACGCGATCCTCGGACTCGACCCGATGGTCCAGTTGTTCTACTTCGGCGGCACGCTCGGCGGCTTCGGCATCCTGGTCCTGCTCACCGTGACCGCGATCTCCGTGCCGATCTACTTCGCCCGCAACCCCCACAACGAGTCCCGCACCCACACCCTCTACGCCCCCGTGGCCGCCGCCGTCATCCTGGTCGTCATGCTCGGGCTGGCCATCACCAACTTCTCCACCCTGCTCGGCGTCCCCGAGGGCGACCCGCTCGCGATCATCCTGCCCAGCCTGTACGGCATCGCCGCCGTCCTCGGCCTGATCTGGGCCTACGTCCTGCAACTCCACCGCCCGGGCGTCTACCTCCAGATCGGCCAGGGCGCCAAGGCCGTCGCGTCCTGACACCCCCGAAAGGAACACACCCCGTGTCCGAGTCCCGAGTCGTCCAACGGGCCGCCTACACCGACGTCGAGCAGGTGGCCGGCCTGGTCGGCACCGCCTTCGCCGGTCTGGGGGTCGTGGCGTACATGATCCCCGACCCCGAGCGGCGCGCGCCGGTCATGTCCGCCTGGGCCGCCATCCTCGTCGAGGACGCCCTCAAACACGGCCACATCGACCTCATCACCGGCGAGTCCGGGCTGCTGGGGGCCGCCGTCTGGTTCCACCGCGAGGAGCCCGTGCCCGCGCCGGACGACTACGACCGGCGCCTGGAGGAGGCGGTGGGCGAGCACGTGGAACGCTTCCGCGTCGTGGACGACCTCCTGGAGGAGAACCACCCCCACGCGCCGCACCACCACCTGCTGTTCCTGGCCGTGCGCCCCGACCACCAGAACCAGGGCCTGGGCAGCGCCCTCATGGACCACCACCACGCCACGCTGAACGGCCTGCCCGCCTACCTGGAGTCCGGCAGCCCGGAGAGCACCCGCCTGTACGCCAGGCACGGCTACGTCGAACGCCGCCCGCTCCTGCTGCCGGAAGGAGCGAAGTTCTGGCCCATGTGGCGGCCCTGAGCGGACTCAGGAGCGTCGGGCGACGAGGGCGCGGAAGGCGTCCACGTCGCCGACGACCTCCTCGGCCCGGTCCCGCTGCCGGTACATGCGCAGGTAGCGGGCGCCGACGGCGTCCGGGTCGCCCTCCCCGCCGCCGGGCGCGATGGCGGTGGCGATCGTCATCGTCCCCACGTAGATGCCCTCGGGCCTGAGCTCGGCGTGCAACGCGTGCGCCCAGCTGCGCAGGCCGCTCATCGCCGCGCCCACGTTGGCCAGGAACGGCGCGGGGACCGTCGAGGAGACGCCGGTGGTCAGCAGGATCGCGCCGTCGCCGCGGGCGCGCATGTCCGGCAGCACCCGGCCCACCGCGTGCACGGCGCCGAGCAGGTTCAGCTCCACCTGCGCCGATGCCGACTCCACCGTGGTCGCCGCGGCCCCGGTGATCGGGCCGGTGGGGCTGGGGCCGTACTCGAGGACGTCGACGGCGCCCAGCCGTTCCCGCGCCGCGCCGAGCGCGGCGGACAGGGCGTCGTGGTCGTGGACGTCGGCGGGGAAGGCCGCCGCGCCGATGCCCAGCCCCGTCAGCTCCGCGACCATCGCGTCCAGTTTCTCCGGGGTACGCGCGACGAGCCCGACCTGGAAGCCCGCGCGCCCGAACGCCCGCGCGACCCCCATTCCCAGCCCGGGACCCGCACCCACGACAACCAATGTCTTCGCCATGACCTGCTCCCTTACTCTTTGTTCGTAGCAGCATGGCCGGTAACTAAAGTGGGGGACAAGACGGCACATCTGTGTCAGTGACGTACACGGAGGTAAGTGTTGGAGACCCTCGACGAGCCCGATCTGACGGCGTGCAGGGAGGTGCTCCAGATCCTGGCGCTGATCGGCGACAAGTGGAGCATCCTGGTCATCGGCCGGCTCCAGGACCGCACCCTGCGCTTCGGCGAGCTGCACCGCGCGGTCACCGGCATCTCCCAGCGCATGCTCACCAGGACCCTGCGCCAGCTCGAACGCGACGGCCTGCTCTCGCGCCACGTCCATCCCAGCGTGCCGCCGCGGGTCGACTACGCGCTGACCGAGCTCGGAACGACCCTGCTGGACTCCGTCGTCCGCCTCGGCGAATGGGCGCTCACGCACCGCCACGAGATCAACGACAACCGCCGCCGCTACGACGCTTCGCACGACAGCGTCATTTGACGCTAGTGACCGATTCCTGGCTTTCCGACAATCGGCGGTGAGATCCGCTGACACATCGCCGCACAGAAGGACAGCCATGACCAACACCGCGACCGAACTCACCATCGACAACTCCGCGGTGGTCCTCATCGACCACCAGCCCTGGGTCGCCTCGATGCTCCAGACCGACGGCAACGCCCTGCTCGACAACGTCACCCTGCTGGCCCGCGCGGCCAAGCTGCTGGAGGTGCCGACTGTGCTGACCACGGTCGGCGCCGAGGGCGGGCCGCTGCCCGACCCGATCTTCACGCAGATCAGCGACGTCTTCCCCGACATCACCCCGATCGACCGCACGACGACGGCCGCGTGGTCGGACCCCGACGTGCGGGCCGCCGTCGAGGCCACCGACCGCAGGAAGCTGATCATGGCGGGCCTGTCCACCGAGGTCTGCCTGGCCCAGACGGTCCTGGCCGCGCTCAAGGACGGCTTCGAGGTCTACTTCGCCAGCGACTGCTCGGCGGGCGTCACCGTCGAGGGCCACGAGGACGGCAAGGCCCGCATGATCCAGGCCGGCGCGGTGCCGATCAACGTGTCGGTCGTGATCAGCGAGTGGACCCCCGACTACACCTCGCCGGAGCGCGCGCTTCTCACCGAGCCCATGATCAGGCACGGCGGCACGATCTCCATGGCGGTCCAGTACGTGATGGCCCAGAACAAGGCGTGACCCTCCCGCCCGCTCGCCGGGTACCGTGGAAGGCGATGATGCTCGGCCGTACGGAGGAGCGGGAACTGATCGCGGCCTTCCTCGATCAGGCGTCCTCCGACGGCCGCGCCCTCGTCCTCGTCGGCGAGCCGGGCATCGGCAAGTCCACGCTGCTCGACGCGGCGGCCGCGACGGCCTCGGCCGCCGGTCGCCGCGTCCTGCGCGCCGAGGGCGTGGAGTTCGAGGCGGAGGGCGCCTTCTCCGGACTGAACCAGGCGCTCCTGCCGCTGTCCGCCGAGATCCGCGACCCCGCGCTGGCCGCCGCGCTCGACCTCGGCCGCGCCCACCGCCCGCCGCCCGACCTCATGGCCGTGGCCGCCGCCACCCTCTCCCTGGTACGGCAGGCCGAAGCCGTCCTCGTCGTGGACGACCTGCAATGGCTGGACCGGTCGAGCGCGGTGGTGCTGAGCTTCGTGGCCCGGCGCCTGTCCGGCTCCCGGGCCGGGTTCCTGGGCGCCGCCCGTTCCGAGACACCCGGCCACTTCGACCACGGCGCCCTTCCCACGCACGAGCTGCCCCGCCTGGACGACGAGGCCGCCGGCGAACTCCTGCGCGCCCGCTACCCCCTGCTCGCCCCCCGGGTGCGGACCCGCCTGATGGCCGAGGCGCAGGGCAACCCGCTGGCCCTGCTGGAGCTGGCCGGCTCCTTACGCGGCCGGCAGGCGTACCCGCGCGCGACCGACCACGCCGCCCGCCCGCCGCTGCACCGCGTCCAGGCCCTGTACGCCTCCCGCGTGGCCGACCTCCCACCGCCCACCAGGACCCTGCTGCTGCTCGCGGTGCTCGACGGCACCGGCGACCTCGGCGTCCTGCGCGCCGCCTCGGGCGACGACGAACTGCTGGGCCTGGCCCCCGCCGAGCGGGCGAACCTGGTCCAGATCGACGAGGACGCCCCGCGCCTGCTCTTCCGCCACCCGCTGATCCGCTCCGGGATCATGGGCGCCTCGACCGCCCGCGAGCGCCGCCAGGCCCGCCTCGCCCTCGCCGAAGCGCTGGCCGACCGGCCCGACCGCCGTGCCTGGCATCTGGCGGAGGCGGCGACCGGGCCCGACGAGGTGGTCGCGGCCCTGCTGGAGACGGTCGCCGACACGACACTGCTCCGGGGCGACGCGCCGGCCGCGGCGGCGGTCCTGCGCAGGGCGGCCGAGCTGAGCCCGCAGCGCGCCGGCCGCGCCCGCCGCCTGTCGCGGGCCGCCTACGCCGAACGCTTCGCCGGTGACCGGCGCGACCTCGGCCTGCTGCTCAGCGAGGCCAGGCGGGCCGATCCCGCCTCGGGTGAGGCGCTGGAGGCGGCGGTCGCCGCCGCGTACCTGCTGCTGACCGAGCAGGGCGACGTCGACGCCGCCTTCCACCACCTGCTCGGCGCGCTCGACGCCGGCGACGCGAAGGGCGAGGTGCTCGCCGACGCGTACCAGACGCTGCTGTACATCTGCTGGTTCGCCGGCCGTCCCGAGCTGTGGGAGCGGTACGAGGCCGCGCTCGACCGTCCCGGCCTGCCGCAGACCCTGGTGCGCTGCACGGGCTTCTACGCCGACCCCGCCCGCGCCTCGGCCGCGGACCTGAGCTGGCTCGACGCCGAGATCGGCGCCCTGTGCGAGACCGGCGAACCCGCCGACGTCATCAGGATCGCCGACTCGGCGATCTTCCTGGACCGGCTCGGCGGCTGCAGGCAGGCCCTGTGGCAGATCGTGAACGAGGGCCGCGCCGGCGGCGGAAGCACCTCCACGCACACCGCGCTGATCGCGCTGGCGATCGACGACTTCTTCTCCGGCCAGTGGGCGCAGGCCGACGAACTGCTCGGCGAGCTGCTCTCGCTGTCGCGGGTGCTCGGCTACCGGATGGTGTGGCCGGCCCAGCACGTCCAGGCGCTGCTGGTCGCCGCCCGCGGCGACTTCGACCGGGCCAGGACGCTGACCGACGAGATCGCGCGCTGGGCCGAGTCACGCGGCATGCACCAGGCCCGCTGGTACGGCCGGCACGCCCGCACCCTCGCCGCCCTGGGCGAAGGCGACTTCGAGTACGCCTTCCTCCAGGCCGGCGCCATCAGCCCGCCCGGCGAACTGGCCCGGCACGTCCCCCTCGCCCTCTGGGCCGCCATGGACCTGGTCGAGGCGGCCGTCCACACCAACCGGCACGCCGAGGCCGAGGCGCACGTGCGCGCGATGCGTGAGGCGGGCCTCGCCGAGCTGTCGCCCCGGCTGGCGATGACCGTGACGGCCTCGGCCGCCATGGTCGCCCCCGACTCGCGGGCCTGGCCGCTGTTCGAGCGGGCGCTGGCGGTGCCGGGGGCGGACCGCCGGCCGTTCGAGCTGGCCCGGGTGAACCTGGCCTACGGCGTGCGCCTGCGCCGCGCCCAGTCGCGGGCCAAGGCCCGCGAGCACCTGACGGCGGCGCTGGACACGTTCCAGTGGCTCGGCGCGCAGCCGTGGGCGGTCAGGGCGGGCAACGAGATCCGCGCCACCGGCCGGACCACCTCGCGGGGCAAGGCTCCTTCGACGCGGCTCACCCCGCAGGAACACCAGATCGCCACGCTCGCCGCCGCGGGCCTGACCAACAAGGAGATCGGGGAGCGGCTCCGGCTGTCCCACCGCACGGTCAGCTCGCACCTGCACCGGATCTATCCCAAGCTCGGCATCACCACCCGTACCGCTCTGAACGCCGTCCTTCCGGGGGCTTAGGCAGGAGCGCGTCCAGGGCGTCGCGTAGGGCGGCCCTGGAGGACGCGGGACGGCTCGGCCCGTCCGGGATCCGTCAGGGACGCGCGGCAGGACCCGCTCGGTGGGCCGCCGCCGAGGCCGTCGCCAGCAGGGCGAGGCCCAGCAGCGCGGCGGTCACCGACCCGGCGTCGAACAGCCGCCCGACCACCAGCCCGCCCGCGAAGGCCACCAGACCGGACAGGAAGGCGTACATGCCGTTGTAGACGCCGACCCGCCCCTCCGGCGCGCGGCCGACGATCGTCTGGAAGGCGGCGGGCGTGGTCAGCCCGTTGCCCAGCCCGTTGAACACGGCCGCCGCCACCAGCACCGCGACCTCCCAGCCGGCCAGCAGGGGGTAGGCGGCCAGGACCACGTAGCCGGCCCCGAGGCAGAGCATGCCGCTCCGCATCACCCAGGGGCGCGCGGCCCTCCTGGCCACGAGCGGCTGGACGCCTGCCGTCGCGACGGCGACCGTACAGAAGAAGAGGGTGGTCAGACCGGCGTCGCGGACGCTCAGCGGCACCACGGACACGGTCTGGCTGACCAGCAGTGTCCCGGGCGCGGTGACGAGGGCGAAGCGCAGGTACGGGCGGTCGCGCACGACCTCGGCCACGCCGCGCGCCAGCATGAGGCCCTGGGCCTTCCCGTCGGGGCCGCCCCACCCGCGCAGCGTCCAGAACAGCGCCGCCGACACCGCCCAGGCGGTCGCCGCCGCGCCGGCCACGAGCGTGAAACCGCCGCCCAGCAGGAGCAGCCCGACCGGCGGACCGGCGACCGCGGCGATCTGCCCGGTCACCACGTACGTGCCGAAGCCCTTGGGCCGCACCTCACCGGGCAGCCTGGCCAGTAAGGTCTGGGCGGCGGGGTGGAACAGCGCCCCGCCGATCGCGAGCAGCAGGGCGGCGGCCACGAACCCGCCGAGCTGGTCGGCCAGCCCGAGCAGGGCGAACGCGCCGACCCTGAACACGCACGCCACCGCCCCCGCCAGGCCGGGACCGATCCGGTCGACCAGCCAGCCGAAGGGCAGGAACAGCGCGTACTGCAGGCCCACCCGCAGCCCGAGCACCAGCGCGATCGTGCCGGCGAGCAGCCCGACGTCGTCGCGCAGGTGTGTGACCAGGTGGGCCATGACCGCGTAGTAGCCCAGCGAGGCGGCCAGTTGCACGCACACCACGGCCGCGATCACGCGACGACCCGAGACGACAGGCGCGGCGGCCGATGACGTACGCAGCAAGATCACCAAATCCGGGGAGGGGAGGTCCCGAGGATACCGGGCTCAGCCGGCGGCCCGCTTCACCAGCGCGGTGATCCGGTCCTCGACCTCGGGGGTCATCTCGGTCAGCGCGAAGGCGGTGGCCCACATCGGGCCCTCGTCCAGCTTCGCGTCCTCGCTGAACCCGAGCGTCGCGTAGCGGGTCTTGAACTTGGCCCGGCCCTGGAAGAAGCAGACGATCTTGCCGTCCAGGGCGTACGCCGGCTGGCCGTACCAGAGCTTGGGGGCGAGGGACGGGGCGGCGGCCGTCACGAGGGCATGGACGCGCTCGCCCAGGGCCCTGTCGTCGTCCGGCATCTCGGCGATCTTCTCCAGGACGTCCTTCAGCGCCTCCGCCGCCTTGTCCGCCTTCGTGCTGCGCCGTGCCGCCTTCTTCATCTCCGTCGCGTGGTCCTTCATCGCGGCCCGCTCTTCGGCCGAGAATCCCTCGTACGTGCTCATCACAGATCTCCTTCGTGAACCGGACTATGGAAAGGTACCGTCAGACCTCGTCGACGACCTGACCGTTCAGGGCGGTGGCGTCCTTGGTCAGCGCCATGGTCAGCGGGGCCTCGGGGAAGTTGGGCAGGTCGGCGAAGGCGGCGCCCATCTGCGGGGCGCTCTCCCAGTGCCAGGTGTCGCTGTAGGTGCCGTCCTCCAGCCTGACCAGCACCGCGTGGGTGAGTCCCGGGTGGGCCTCGCGGATGGTGGCGATCAGCGAGCCGCGCCGGGCCAGGAACTCCTCGAGGTCGGACTCGGCGACGGAGTAGCGGTGGGCGCGTACGACGGAACGGTTCATCTGTGCTCCTAGGTTGTTTCCTGCGTGTGAGAACAGACTGGGCGCCCGCGTTAATACATCCGCTGTGCGTCGACTATGCATGTTCGAGCGCCTAGATTCATCACGTGCGCACCCCACACGCATCCGCCCTGGCCGGTCGGCGATTAGGCGAGGGGCTGCGGGAGCTCAGGCTCCGCGCAGGGCTGACCGGATACCAGTTGTCGGAGAAGATCGGCATCAGCCAGTCCTACGTCTCGCGCATGGAGACCGCCCGCTGCCGGGCCAGTCCCGAGGTCGTGCGCAGATGGCTGGACGCGACCGGAACCAGCGAGGCCGAGCGCGAGGACCTGCTGTCGCTGGCCACCTCCCTGCGGACCACGGGCGGAAGACCCGCCGCGCCACCGGGCGTGCTGGGCACCGTCGGGCTCACCGAGGCGGAGGAGCGGCTGTGGCTGGCGCTCGTCGACCAGCCTCCGCTGACGCTCACGCAGGTCCGCTCGCTGGCGGGCGCCGCCGCCCGCGCCGTGCTCTCCTCCCTGGAGGACAAGGGCCTGGTGGTACGGCTGGCCGGCCGACCGGCCCTCTACACCGTCACCGCCCCCGACGCCGCCCTCAGCTCCCTGGTCCAGGCGAAGGAGGAGCAGTTGCGGCAGGTCAGGCTGCTCACCGACGAGGCGATGCGGCGCTACCGCTCCGGCGGGCGCGACCGGGGGCCCGAGGACGTGGTGGAGATCGTCCGCGGCTCTGAGGCCGTGGGCCTGCGCTGCGGCCAGATCAACAGTGCGGCCACGTCGCAGATCTGCGGGCTGAGCCGCCCGCCGTACCTGATCTCGCCGGAGCTCGGCCGCTTCCGCCCGCTGCCGGAGGGCGTACGGCTGCGCACCGTCTACGACGCCTCGGCCATGGAGTCGCCCGAGCGGATGGCCTGGATCGAGGAGCGCGTCAGCCACGGCGAGCAGGCGCGCGTGGGCAACGTGCCGGTCAAGCTCCAGCTCAGCGACGACCGCGTGGGCTTCATCCCGCTGCACCACCCGGCCACGCCGGACGCGGTCATCGTCGTGCACTCCTCGTCGCTGCTGGTGGCGATGCGCACCCTGTTCGAGCTGATCTGGGTGTCGTCGGTGCCCATCACCGCGGGCGAGCGCGCGCACGAGACCAGCGCGGAGCACCGGCAACTGCTCGGCTACCTGGCCGCCGGGATGACCGACGCGGCGACCGCCCGCCGCCTGGGCTGGCACGTCACGACCGTGCAGCGCAGGATGCGCGCGCTCATGGCCGAACTCGGCGTCAGGACCCGCTTCCAGGCGGGCCTCCAGGCCGCCAAGCGGGGCTGGATCTGAGCGCTGCCGCATTTACAGCATTGCTGGGAACCCGGTCTTCACAGGTCCCTGCCACGTGGTCAAGATCGCATTGACATCAGTCAGGGATCTCGCGTGAGCCTCGGTGGGTGACCGCACAGCGGCGTGCGGCGCCCATGCTGCCATCTCGGGCGTTCATGTCCCTGATTTCCCCGCCCGAAGGGAAGCCGCACGATGCGCACACCCCTCAGAACGGCCGCCGCCGTGGTACTCGCCGCCACGCTCGGCCTGTTACCGTCGCCTGCGAGCGCGGCGGAACCTGTCATCACCGCCAAACCCGTCAGCGAGGCCGGCAAGTCCGCCAAGTCCGTCACCCTGGTCACCGGCGACCGGGTCACCCTTTCGCAGGACCGTGAGGGGCGTACCGTCGGCGCGGTCTCGCGCGGGCCGGGACGGGAGAAGATCCGCTTCTCCGCCAGGACCGTCGAGGGCCACCTGCGCGTGGTGCCGTCCGACGCCGCGCCGCTGCTGGCCGCGGGCCGGCTCGACCCTCGGTTGTTCGACGTCACCGCGCTCGCCGACGCGGGCTTCGACGACAGGGCGACGAACGAGATCCCCCTGATCGTCACCGGCAACCCCACGTCGCTGGCGCGTGGCTCGGGCTCGCGCGTGACGCACAATCTGGGCAGTATCGGCGCGGTGGCGCTCGAACAGCCCAAGGCCGAGGCCACGTCCCTGTGGCAGCGCCTCGCCGCCGCCGGGAAGGGCACGAAGGTGTGGCTCAACGGCCGCAACGAGGTGGTGGACGAGGGCTCGAACGCGCAGATCGGCGTCCCCGCCGCCCGCGCCGCCGGGTACGACGGCACCGGCGTGTCGGTGGCCGTCCTCGACACCGGCATCGACGCGAACCACCCGGACCTGTTGAGCGTCCTGGGCGAGAGCGTGGACTTCACCGGCAGCCCCGACGGCGTGAAGGACACCGTCGGGCACGGCACCCACGTCGCCTCGATCATCGCCGGCACCGGCACGGTCACCGCGGCCAACGCCGGCGTCGCCCCGAAGGCGAAGGTCCTGGTCGGCAAGGTGTGCCAGACCCGCTTCTGCGAGGACGCCGACATCATCGCCGGCATGCAGTGGGCGGCCGGCAAGGCGAAGATCGTCAACCTCAGCCTCGGCTCCAACTTCGGCACCGACGGCACCGACCCGCTCTCGCAGGCGGTCAACAACCTGACCGAGGAGACCGGCACCCTGTTCGTGGCCGCGGCGGGCAACTCCGCACGGCCCGGCACCGTGGGCGGCCCCGCCGCCGCGAACGCGGCGCTCGCGGTGGGCAGCGTCGGGCGTACCGACCAGGTCAGCGGCTTCTCCAGCAAGGGCCCGCGGGTCGGCGACGACGCGGTCAAGCCGGACATCGCCGCCCCCGGCGAGGACATCGTGGCGGGCCGGGCCGAGGGCACCGGCATGGGCACCCCGGCCGGGCCGTACTACACCGCCGCCAGCGGCACCTCGATGGCGGCGCCGCACGTCGCCGGCGCCGCCGCGCTGCTGGCACAGGCCCACCCGGCCTGGACCGCCGCCCAGCTCAAGGCCGCGCTCATGAGCACGAGCGCGCCGGTCGGCGGGCAGTCGGTGTTCAACGTCGGCGCCGGCCGCGTGGACGTCGGCCGCGCCGTCACCCAGCAGGTGTACGCCGACGGCAGTCTGAGCTTCGCGAGGCTGACGTGGCCGCACAGCGCCAGCGAGCCGGTCACCAAGAACGTGACCTACACCAACGCCGGCTCCGCCCCCGTCACGCTCGACCTCACGATCACCGGCAGCGACGCCTTCGAGACGGCCTCGGCCACGCTCACCGTCCCCGCCGGCGGCACCGCGACGGCGCCGGTTACCCTGACTCCGGCGAAGGTCCCCTCGACCGGCGGCTCCCTCAGCGCCAGGCTCGCCGCGAGCGCCGCGGGCGTCTCGGTTCAGACCGCGCTGGGCGTCAGCGCCGAGCCCGAGTCGTTCACGATGCGCGTCTCCCTGACCGACCGCGCCGGCAAGCCCGCCGACGGCGAGCTGGAGCAGGAGGTGTTCATCAACGCGCTCACCCCGGGCGGGACGAACGCCTCCCCGCGCGTGGTCGACGGCGTCGCCACCGTACGCCTGCCCAAGGGCGACTACCACGTCCACGCCTTCACCGCGACCGCCGCCGACGCCGGGGCCAGCCTCACGTTCGAGGTCCAGAGCCGGGTCGCGCTCGACGCCGACAAGTCGCTCACCTTCGACGCCCGCCGCGGCGCCAAGTCGGCGATCACGGTCGCGGACCGGCCGGAGGCGACGCAGGACAAGCACACGCTGTTCTACGTGCTGCGCATCGGCAACAGCAGGGGCACCGGCTTCACCACCCTCACCGCCGGCGACGAGCTCTACGCCGTGCCGACCACCGTCGCCGAGGGGACCGGGCTCGAGTTCGGCCTGTTCTCCGAGCTGCAGTCGCCGCCCGGCGCCGCCCGCCCGTACCGGTACTACGCCACCGGCGCCCTGCCCTCCAACACCATCCCCGCCGACCCGTCCTGGCGCGTGCGCACCCGCGACCAGGCCCGCTTCAACGTCGCCTTCCAGGCTCAGGGGGTTCCGGCCGACTCCCGGTTCGCCCGCCTGGCGTACTTCCTGCCGGGTCAGTCGGCCGCGTTCGCCCCGTACTCGGAGGT
Organism: Nonomuraea sp. NPDC050790; assembly: GCF_044456745.1. NCBI lineage: Bacteria > Bacillati > Actinomycetota > Actinomycetes > Streptosporangiales > Streptosporangiaceae > Nonomuraea > Nonomuraea sp. NPDC050790. Next base: position 695,886 of record NZ_JBITGF010000004.1, read on the forward strand.
CAGCATGCCGAGTTCGCGGACGGACTACCTCTCCGCGCAGGGAGACTGGACGGGGGCCATGAACTTCCAGCGCCCGGCGGGCCAGCCCGTCGCGGGCCCGTTCGGCTTCGCGCTGTCCATGACCGGCAAGCCGCAGGCGGGCAAGACGGTCGCCGAGTACTGGAACCGCGCGGCGGTCGGCCCGTCCCTGGCCCTGGCGCCCAACCACGGCTCCGGGATCTTCCGCTCCGACGGCGACCTCACCGTGGGCATCCCGATGTTCTCCCCGGCGCAGGCCGGAACCGGCAACTTCGCGCCGTTCCAGTTCATCACCGCGACCGGCGACACCTCGTTGCAGCTCGAAGGCTACGACCCGGTCTCCAGCGGCACACCGGGCATCGCCAGCTTCGGCGGTCTGCCCCCCGAGTCGGCCCGCTACGTCCTGAAGGCCAGCGCCACCCGCACGGACTGGATCCCGTGGTCGACGCTGTCCACCAAGACGGAGGCGAGCTGGACGTTCCGCTCGTCGGAGGGGGACGGCGTGCTGCCGCTCATGTACGCGCGGACCACGGGCCCGTTCGACGAGCTCAACCGGGCCCGCCGAGGACTGTTCCCGATCACCGTGGACGTGCTGCGCCAGCCCTGGTCGACCACCACGGCCAAGGTCACCGGCGTGGGCGTCGAGTACTCCGCGGACGACGGCGTCACCTGGAAGCGGGCGCCCGTGATCAAGGCCGGCGGCTCCTGGCTGGCCGTCGTGCTCAACCCGGCCGGCGGGTTCGTCTCGCTGCGCACCACCACGGCGGACTCCGTCGGTGACCAGCACACCGCGACCGTGATCCGCGCCTACAGCGTCAAGTAGGCGAAAGGCCGGGTGGCCCGGGGGCGCACGCTCCCCGGGCCATCCTTGTGGAGCCGCTCATCCCCACTGGCCGGGCTGATAGTCGCCGCCCACCTGACGGGTGATGAGGTTCATGCGGTTCCAGGCGTTCATGGCGGCGATCGCGGACACCAGGGCGGCGAGCTGGTCGTCGTCGTGGTGCTTGACGGCCTCCGCCCACGCCTCATCGGTGACGCCACCGGCGGCGTCGGCGACGCGGGTGCCCTGCTCGGCCAGTTCCAGGGCGGCGCGTTCGGCGTCGGTGAAGACCGCCGCCTCCCGCCAGGCGGCGACCAGGTTGAGCCGGACCGAGGACTCTCCCGCGTGGGCGGCGTCCTTGGTGTGCTGGTCGACGCAGACGGAGCAGCCGTTGATCTGGCTGACGCGCAGCTGCACCAGTTCCAGGGTCTTGGCCGGCAGCGACGAGCCGGCCGCGGCCCTGCTCGCCGAGACGAAGGCCTTCGCGACCTTGGCTCCGACGGGGTTGGCGGCGTAGTCGAAACGGGCGTCCATGGGAGGTCTCCTTGCCGTGGCGGGTGTTACGCCCAGACCACGAACCGGCCTGGGGGCAGGGGACCCGCCACGGCTGTGACGTGCGTCACCACGCGCGGTCAGTACAGGAAGATGCCCGTGGTCCTGGTCGCCGGGGTGACGCCCATGCCGATGATCGGCGCCTCCGCGTGCGGCAGCGCCCTGATGTGGGAGCCCGCGTAGCCGTCCGGGGTGAGGAAGGCGTCCCAGGCCGCCGCCCACAGCTCCAGCTCGCCGGTGTCGGGGTTGACGACCGGCTCGGGGCGGGGCCGTACGCGGCGCTGGACCACCGCGCCGGTGGCGGCCCCCTGCTCGACGGCGGCCCGCCAGGCGCCGGGCGGCACGTCCCAGCCCGCGACGATGCCGCTGCCGCCGAAGTCGGCCCACGGCTTGACGATCAGGTCCTCCTGCTGGTCGAGGCACTGCTCGACCAGCTCGCCGCGGACCAGCCGCCTGGTCCAGGGCAGCACCCTGTCCACGAGGTCGAGCTCCTCGGCCGACAGCGTCGCCCGGCAGCCCGGGTCGGACAGCAGCGCCAGGCAGCCCTTGTTGTTGTAGATCTCGCTGGCCAGCGTCGTGAACAGGACCGCCGCGCCGTCGGCGTGCGCCCGCAGCACCGGCTCCACCGCCTGCCGGCCGCCCGCCGCCGACATGATCTCGCCGATGTTGAAGTACCGCAGCACCAGGTCCACCCGCCGCCCGGCGACGGTCAGCGCGCGGCCGTCGTAGGCGGTCTGGCTCAGCTCGCCCAGCACCACCTCGATGCCGAGCCCGGTCAGCGCCTCGGTGAACGACTCGACCAGGTTCAGGTACGTCACCAGCTCACCGTCGGCCTCCACGAAGCCGACGACCGGGTCGCGCCCGCCGGTCACCGGGGCCGCGGCGGCGCGCAGGGCGGCGGCCACGCGTTCGCCGGTGTGCACGAAGTCCAGGCCGTGCTCGACGGCGAACGAACGGAACGCGGGCACCTCCAGGAGCGCCGCGGAGATCTGGGCCCGGTCGGCGCCGCCCAGCGCGCTGCCGAAGTTGAACTCCAGCAGGCGGAAGGAGTCGCCGTCGTGGTAGAGGTCGGCCCTGCCGTACAGGGTGGGGCGTTCGGGGAACCGGGCGAGCAGCGCGGAGCTGCGCGCGTCGAAGCCGAGCGCGGCGCAGAAGGCGGCCACGTCGCCGTCGTGCAGCCGCTCCGGCAGCGAGACCAGCACGTCGAACAGGCGCGTCAGATCGTCGGCGAAGCCCAGGATGCGCTCGCGCGCCATGAAGAACGGCCGCGGCAGCAGCCGGTGCGCGCAGGAGGCGGCGAACTTCTCCGTCAGCCGGATGTCGCTCATCGCCTTGGCCAGCTCGCCGCGGCCCGCCTCGCAGCGCTCGATGTAGGCCGCGGTGACGTGGTCGGTCATAACGCCGCTCCCTCGACCAGGAAGACACCGGTGGACGGTCCCGATCCCAGGCCCCTGACGATGCTGGCGCCCTCGGGCATCGCCCTGGCGTAGCAGCCGGAGTAGCGTCCGCCGGGCATGACGAACGGCCCCAGCACGCCCACCCACCGCGACACCCGCTCCGTCGCCGGGTCCATGACCTCGAACGGCTTCGGCCGCACCCGGCGCTGGACGATGGCGCCGGTGCTCCTGCCGTCGTCCAGCGCCGCCTTCCAGTCCTGCTCGCCGGTCTCCCAGCCGACCACGATGCCGGTGCTGCTGAAGTTCGCGCGCGGCTTGAGTATCAGCTCGTCGCGGTGCTCGCGGCAGTAGTCCACGAGGTCGACCTGCTCGCCCTCGATCACCGACCGGTCGGTGCTGAGCGTGCGGGTCAGCGGCAGCACCCGGTCGACCAGCGCGATCTCCTCGGCGGTGAACGCCGCCCGCCAGCGCTCGTCGGAGAGCATCGCCAGGCAGCCCTTGCTGTGGTAGAGCGCGCTGTCCAGCGTCGCCCACAGCAGGACCCTGCCCTCGTCGTGGAGGCGTTCGACGCGTTCGACCGCCGCCATCGGGGCCTCGCCCGAGACGATCTCGTTCTCCGTGTAGTAGCGCAGCACGACGTCGACCCGGCGGCCGTGCAGGAACAGGCGGCCGTCGCGCTCGGTGACCTGGCCGATCTCGCCGAGCAGCATCTCGATGCCCTGGCCCGCCATCGCCTCGCGCAGCGACTCCACCATCGGCAGGTAGACCTCCAGCCCGCCGTCGCACTCCAGGAACGCCACCACGGGGTCGGCGCCGCCGGTGATCGGGGCCGCCGCCGCGCGCCACTCCTCGGCCAGGCGCTCGGCCGCGTTCACGTACGTCAGGCCGTGCCGCTCGGCGAAGTCGCGGAACGCCGGCACGCGCATGAGCCCGGCCTCGACCGCCGACCTGTCGATGCCGCCGAGGGAACTGCCGACGTTGAACTCCAGTGCCTTGTAGGAGTCGCCGTCGTGGTAGACGTCGGCCCTGCCGTACAGGAGGGGGGTGGCGCGGTAGCGGCGCAGGACGGCGTGCTTGGCCGGCTCCAGGCCCAGCTCCTTCAGGTACGCGTCGAAGTCGCCCGCGAACAGCCGCGCGGGAAGCTGGAAGACCAGCTCGTAGAGCGCGTGCAGGTCGGCGGCGAGTGCCAGAGTGGGCTCGGCGTCCAGGAACAGCGGGCGCGCCAGCGTGAGGTCGCCGCCGTGGGCGGCGAGGAAGGCCGGTCCGAACGGCGTGGCCTCCTTGGCCTCCAGCAGCGCCCGGTTGCCAGAGGACACCTCGTCCAGGTAGCGCTCAGTCATCGGAGCGAACATCTGAACCTCCTTCTTCCGACGGAAGCTCGCGCATCCAGCGCAGCGGCGAGAAGTAGACGGGCAGCCAGGCCACCGTCAGGCCGATGACCGACACCCACAGGGCCGCGCGCACCCCGGCGAACTGGCCGACCAGGCCCGCGACGCCCGCGCCCACGGCCAGCGCGCCGGTCATGAGGAAGCGCATCGTGGCGTTCATCCGGCCCAGCAGCCGGTCGGGGGTGACGCGCTGGCGGAAGCTCACCAGGACCACGTTGTTCATGCCGATCCGCAGCGTGACCGCCAGCCAGCACACGTACGTGACCCACTGCCAGACGCCCGGCTGGACCAGCGGCACCAGCAGGCACAGGGGCGCGCCGACCAGCCCGGCCAGCCACAGCGACGGGCCGTAGCCGATGCGGTCGGCAACCCGCCTGGCCGTTGAGGAGCCGATGAGGATGCCCACGCCGCCGAAGGTGAAGAAGATGCCGATGTCACCGGCGTTCAGGTTCAGCAGCCGGGTGAACACCAGCGGGATCGAGGTGATGCCGACCATCAGGAACAGGTTGGTGACCGCGCCCTGCAGCGCGATCGGCCGCAGGAGCGGATGGCGCAGCACGAACGAGACGCCCTCGCCGACCTCGCGGGCCAGGTGCCGCTGGGCCTTGCGCTCGGGCTCGGGTTCCTTGACGCGGATGCCGAACAGGCACAGCGCCGACCACAGGTACGTGACCGCGGTGACCGCGATCGCGACGGGCGCGGCGGCGAGCTGGACCAGGAAGCCGCCGAGGCTGGGCCCCGCGACCGTCGCCCCGGCGTCCCAGGAGTGCAGGTAGGAGTTGGCCTGGACCAGGCGGTCGCGGCCCACGGCCGTCGGCAGGTAGCTCAGGCTGGCCACGTCGAAGAAGACCCGGCCCACGCCGGTGAGCAGCGCCACCGCGAACATCTGCCAGATCGTCAGGACGCCCAGGAACCAGGCGATCGGGATCGAGGCCATCATCAGGGCGCGGCCGAGGTCGGCGACGACCATCACCCAGCGGCGCCGCGTACGGTCCAGCCACGCGCCCGCCGGCAGCCCGATCAGCAGGAACGCCATCGTGTCGAGCACGCCGATGACCGCGACCTGGCCGGGGGAGGCGTTCAGCGCGGTGATGGCGACCAGCGGCAGCGCGACGAAGGCGATCTCGACGCCGACCAGGCTGGCCGCCGCGGCCATGAACACCCGCCGGAAGGCCTGGTGCGAGAAGAGGGAGGGGACCTTTTCCGTCGTGGTCATTCCGCGGACCTATCCGTTGACGGTGGGGACGTCGGCGGCTCCGTCCACGGCGGGGACGTCTGCGGCTCCGCCGACGGTGGGGGCGTCGGCGGCGAGCAGTTCCAGCGTGAACGCCTCGTCGGCGCGCACCGCCGCCGCCAGGCGCCTGCCCAGAAGCCGGTCCATCTCGTACGGCTTGAGCCCGTCGCCGGGCGACTTGCAGGCGACGTCGCGCTCGGTCAGCAGGTGGCCCTCCGGCAGGTCGCGGGCGGCGACCAGCTTCTTGCCCAGCTTGCGCACCGCCGCCAGCTCCTGCGCCGAGCAGCGCTTGTCGGGCGAGCCCAGCATCTCCCGCGTCCGCTCCAGCCCCGCGGTGAGCGCGCCCAGCTCCGGCGGGGTCAGGGAGAAGTGGTGGTCGCTGCCCGGCCGGCTCTGGTCGAGCGTGAAGTGCTTCTCGATGACCCGCGCGCCCAGGGCGTACGCGACCAGGCTCGCCTCCACGCCCAGGTCGTGGCCGGAGTAGCCGATCACCACGTCCGGGTGGTCGGCACGGTAGCGGGTGATCACCGACAGGTTCAGGTCCGCGGGGCCCGCGGGGTAGACGGCCGTGCACTGCAGCAGGGCGAGGTTCTGGTTGATCGGCAGGACGGTGTCGCAGGCCCGCCGTACCTCGTCGCCGGTGCCGCCGCCGGTGCTGACGATCAGCGGCTTGCCGGTCTTGGCGGCGTAGGCGAGCAGCGGGGTGTTGGTGAGGTCGGCGGAGGCGATCTTGATGGCCGGCGGGTCGAACTCCATCAGGAAGTCGACGCTCGGGTGGTCGAAGGCGGTGGCGAAGAAGTCGATCCCGGCCTCTTTCGCCACCTGCGCGAGGTGGGTGTATTCCGTCCGGCCGAATTCGAGGGCCTCGCGGTGACGGCCGTAGGTGGGGCCGAAGCTGTTGCGTCCCTCGTAGGGCTGGTCGTACATCGCCCTGGTGAACAGGGTCCGGTTGTCGCGCTTCTGCAGTTTGGCGGCGCTCGCGCCCTGGGCGGCGGCGCTCAGCACGAGTTGTTCGGCCCTTTTCAGATCGCCTTCGTGGTTGTGCCCGATCTCGGCTATCACATAGGCGCCGGAGCGGTCGGAGATCACCCTGTCGGCAATTGTCAGTTCCCGCGAACTCATCTTACCCCTTTAAAATGAGGGCATTTCTCTTCAGCCTTTTATAATGACGCCTTGGCGCAATGCGGGCACCCGGCTCAAGAGATACATGACGGCTCATCGCACTGTCAACAGAAGCCATATTCGCGCGATTGGACGGAAATCCCCGGATAGGGATGACCCTTTTCCTGGGTTGCGGTGTTCCCGCGGGCCCGCAGGCGCGGCGACCATCGGCGTTACCCGAGATACGGTCGCCGCGCCCGACCGGCGGGCGGCCGGGAGCGCGTGGCTTTAAAGCGGCGCTTCAACCGGGGGGACAGAATATTTCACCGTTCCGCCTATATGTGCGGCTACGCCGAATAGAGCGGCGCCAGGTCGATGAAGACGCGGTAGTCGGAGATGAGGCCGTCGTCGCGGGTGCGCCAGATCGACACGGCCGCGATGCTCACGTCGGAGCCGTCGAGACGCCGGTAGGTCACCTCGGTCTCGGCGGCGGTGCCGGAGTCGTTGCGCCACGTTCTGACGATCCGGTGCGTGAGACCGCCGATGGTGGCGTAGAACGCGCGCAGTCCCTCGGTGACGCCCTCGTGCCCCACCATGGGGGCGGCGTTGCCGAACACCATGCTCACGTCCTCGGCCAGTAACCGCACGAACGCGTCCACCTCGAACGTGTCGACCGCCTGGAACACCCGTCGTGCCTCGTCATGGGACATGCCGTTGACTCCTTGTCCGGTGTCGGCCGGCCGCTGGACGGGAGCCCCGCCGCCGGCGGCACGGCCAGGGGATCGGGCCTGCAACATCATCAGATGGCCCATCGCCATGGTCAACCACACGTGCGGGACGCCCCACCCGGCCGCCACCAGCGGATGCGGGCGTGAAATCCGGAAAAGCCCAAAAGCCCGCACGCTTCCGCTTACCAGCCCGAGCGCGAACACCACCTCCACCGGAAGGCGCGGGTCCGCCACGAGGAATGTGAAAGCGGGCTCGCCGACCACCGTCATCGCCGCGGGGCGCGTCGAGCCGGGCCATTGAGAGAATGGCCGGCGGACTAATGACCGGCTTTCCCGGCGCAAGTGTTATCCGGTCAGCGAACGGACCTCGGAAATATCGTATTCGGCGACGGACGCCCCGAGGATCTGCGCGTTCTGGTCATCGCTCGGACCGCTGCCGCGAAACGCCTCGACGGCCGCCACCGACTCCCAGCGCTCGTAGACGTTGACCCGGCCGGGGTCGAGAAGGTCCGCGGTGAGGGCGAAGTCGAGGCATCCGGGCGCCTCGCGGGCCTGCCGTACGACGTCCGCGCACCCGGCGAGGTAGGACTCGCGCTGCCGGGGTTCGACGGTGAGGTGTCCTGCGACGATGACCATGGGGCGTTCCGTTCTGCACGATGGGTTTCCTGTCGCCCGTGTAGACACCGCGAGCGGGCGGAACTCATCGGTTCACCGCGCGGGAGGCGCCGACTGCAGGTGACGGCGGAGGAAGGCGATCTGGTCGGCGGCCACCCGGGCGCGGATCGCGGCGTCGGTGTAGAAGCTGAAGTGGGTGCCCGGGTACTCGAGGACCTCGCCTCGCCGCCAGCGCGCGGGTCTTCTCGCCGGGGGTCTCGTGGTCCTCGGTGGCGATGCACACCAGGAGCGGCTGGGTGAGCCGGACGGCGTCCCGGTCCGGGCGGTAGCGCATCATCGGGATGAACGCCCTGGGCGCGACGCTGTTGCGCCACAGCGTGTCGCCGCCGCCGGTGAGGGTGCGGATGTGCTGCTCGGCCTCGTAGGTGGTGGTGACGGCCAGTTCGCCCGGCCCGCCGACCATAGGGATGTAGTACGGCCGCAGGCCCAGCTTGCCCCGGATCGTGTCCCAGAGGATGACGACCAGGAGACACGACCCTGTCGGGATCGACGCGTTCGTGGCCGCGGGCGAAGGCGACGGCGGCGCGCAGGTGGTCCCGCTGGCGGCTATACCTCGGGACAGTATTGTGGGTGTGGAGACAGTTTGCTGCACGGATGGGTAGGAGGAGCTTGGTGATGGCCAGGATCGAGGCGGACCTCGAAGATTTGAACGCTCGTGCCCGCCTCAGGGACGCCGCGATGCGCCTGTTCGGCGAGCAGGGCTTCGAGAAGGCGACGATCCGGGACATCGCCGAGGCCGCCGGGGTCTCCTCCGGCCTCGTGCGCCACCACTACGGCTCGAAGCTGGCACTGCGTGAGGCGTGCGACGAGTACCTGGTCAAGGAGATCCGCCGCCTGGCCGAGGAGACCGACGTCCACGTCGCCCCGGCCGAGGTGAACCCGGTCGGCGCCGGGCTGGCCAGGCTGGGGCCGTATCAGCGCTATCTCGCCCGCGCCCTGGCCGAGGGATGGGCCACCGAGGTGTTCGACGAGATGACGCGCCTGTGTGAGCGGTGGCTGGAGGAGGCCGACCGGGCCCGCACCGACCCGCCGTTCGCCGACCGCAAGGCCCGTGCGACGCTCGCCACCGCCATGGCCCTGACCGTCCCGGTGCTCTACCAGCACATCTCCCGCGGCCTGGGCGTCGACCTGGCCACCCCGGAGGGCGCGCACCTGCTCGCGGTGACGCTCCTCGACATCTACTCCCATCCCCTGCTCAGCCCGGAGACCGCCGCCACGATGCGCGACGCCCTCGACAAGCTCCGCGCCCGGACGACGCAGTCGCAGTAGCCCGCGCCTGCTACCGCGTCGCGTAGCGGGCGGTCAGTTCTTGGCCGATTCTGGCGAGTTCGGCGCGTACCGACTCCGGCTCGACGACCTCGACCATGGCGCCCCAGCCGGCCAGTTGTTCGGCGATCGCGCGGGGCATGTGCGCGGCCACGCGGGCGCGGACGCGTTCGCCCGGCTCCTCTGTCACGACCTCCAGGTGGCGGCCGAAGTGTGTGCGCAGCACGGGCAGGAAGCGGGCGTCGATGAGCACGTCCGCGGTGACCAGAGAGCGTCGTTGTTCCATGCGGGCGACGATGTCCGACCACTCGGCCGCCAGGTCGAAGTCCTCGGGTCGCTCGGCGGGCAGGTCGGTGACGACCGCCTCGGTCACCCGGTCGACGCGGAAGGTCCTGCGGCCCGCGGGGGTGCCGGCGATGAGGTACCAGATGCCGTCCTTGTCGACCAGGCCCAGCGGGTCGACGAGCCGCTCCTGCCCGGAGTAGGCCAGCCGTACCTTGAGTCTGCGCACCACGGCGGTCTGCAGCGACTCGTGCGGGACGGAACGCTCGCGGTCGGCCTCGCCCCAGCCCGCGGGGTCGGACACCACGGCGTGCGCGGCGGCCTCGGCGTCGGCCCTGAAGGTCGCGGGCAGGGCGCGGACGAGCTTGCGCAGCGCGGAGGTGAGCTCGGGGGTTGCGGCGCTGGCGGGGCCGAGCAGGAGGAAGAGGGCGCGGGACTCGGCCGCGTTCAACCCACTGAGGTCGGTACGGGCTCCGCCCACGAGCGACCAGCCGCCGCCCCGGCCCGCCTGGGGATAGACCGGGATGCCCGCGGCGGACAGTGACTCCAGGTCGCGGCGGGCGGTGGCGACGGAGATCTCCAGTTCCGCGGCAAGTTCCGCGGCGGTCACCCGGCCACGGCTCTGGAGCAACAGGAGGGCGGCAACGAGGCGGTCAGCACGCATGTTTTCATCTTCGCAAACAAAGTGCTCAGTTGATGAGCACTTTGAAGGGGATGATGGAATCACCAACCGCGAGAAGGAGAAACACCCATGCTGCGAGGACTCACCACCACGTCGTTCTACTCGCCCGACCTGGCCGCGACGAAGAGCTGGTACACCGAGCTGTTCGGGATCGCGCCCTACATGGACACCCCGGCCTACCTGGAGTGGCGCATCGGGGACTACCAGCACGAGTTCGGCGTGATCGACAGCGCCTACGCGGGCGGCGAGCTGGCCAGGACGCCGTCGCCCGAGGCGGTCGGCACTCCGGCGGGCGCCGTGGTCTTCTGGCACGTCGACGACGTGCCCGCCGCCCTGGAAAGGCTCGTGGCCATGGGGGCGAAGGAGCACGACGCGCCCCGCGACCGCGGCACCGGGTTCATCACCGCCACCGTGATCGACCCGTGGGGCAACATCCTGGGCCTGATGTACAACCCGCACTACCTGGAGATCCTGGCCTCCCTGAGGAGCGCGTCGTGAAGATCTTCACCGATGCCGCCGCCTGGAGCGCGTGGCTGAACGACCACCACACCTCCGAGACGGAGGTGTGGGTGGTGCTCGCCAAGAAGGGCACCACCGAGCCGACCAGCCTCACCTACGAGCAGGCACTGGAGGAGGCTCTCTGCCACGGCTGGATCGACGGGCTCACCCGCCGCCGTGACGAGACGACCTACACCCAGCGTTACACGCCCCGCCGTCCGCGCAGCGGCTGGTCGCAGCGGAACGTCGTTCGAGTGGAACGGCTGCGCCGACAGGGCAGGATGCGGCCCGGCGGGCTGGCCGAGGTCGAACGCGCCCAGGCCGACGGCCGCTGGCCGGGCTGAGCCGTTCAGGAGTTCACCCCGCCGCCCGGCCGTGGACAGGCCCTCCGGCGTGACGATGTGCGCGGGGGCGCCGCGTTCCGGCATCCGGGGCAGGAACGTCTGGATGCCGTTGACCACGCCGCCGAGGTTGATCCCCAAGGTCAGGTCGTACAGGTCGTAGGTCATGTCGTCGATGGTCTCGGGGAAGGCGATGCCGACGTTGTCGCACAGCACCGAGATCGGTCCGAGGCGGCGTTCGGCCTCGTCGGCGGCCTCGGCGAACCGGTCGCGGTCGCATGCCCTGAGCGCCACCGGTGATGAACGCCGTCTTTCCCGCAAGCTGTCCATGATCGCCCTTCCGTGAAGAAATATTAGATGGTGTCGAATTTTAGTCGATGTCTAGTAACATCGCGGCATGGACACCGAGCCGGGCCTGCGGGCCCGCAAGAAGCTGCGCACGCGCAACGAACTCACCGAGGCCGCCCTGCGCCTGTTCGCCGGGCAGGGCTACGAAGCGACCACCGTGGGACAGATCGCGGCGGCGGCGAACGTCTCGCGGGCCACGTTCTTCAACTACTTCACCGACAAAGAGGACGTGATCTTCGCCGACAACGAGGCGCACGAGGGCCTGCTGCGCGAGTTCCTCTCCGCCGCGGACCGCCCGCCGACGCCCCGCGAGGCTCTGCTCCAGGCCGTTGAGCGGATGCTCGCCGCCCCCGTCTGGAGCGTGGACCCCGGCAGCGATCTCGTTCTGGTCCGGGCGCGGCTGATCGCCGCCGAACCGGCCCTGCGGGCCCGTGCCCTGCTCCGCGTGGCCGACCTGCACTCCGCCTGGGCGCTGGCGCTGCGTGCGGCGTACCCGGAAGAGCTGGACGAGATCGCGGCGGCCGCGCTGTGCGGCGCGGTGATCGGCGCGGTGCTCGGCGCCGCCGCGAGCCATCTGAAGAGCGGCGGGGAGGCGGCCGCGCTGCCCGGCGTCGTCCGCAGGGCGGCCGGGCGATTCGCCTGATTGGAGCGAGTCCGGTGGGGAACAGTGCGGTGAAGGAGGTCACCGTGCTGACTGGTAAGGAACGGCGGGCGCTGGCCCGGATCGAGGAGGGCCTGGCCCGCGAGGACCCGGACCTGGACGCGGCGCTGGCCGGACGCGGACGTCAGGTGGTGGGGCCCGACGAGGCCCTGCTGACGTTGTGGCTGGGGGCGGGGTTCGCGCTCTTCCCCGTCCAGATGAGCGCCAGATGGGTCAGCGTCATGGTCAGCCTGTCCGTGGTCGTCCTCGGCGTGCTTGTGATCATCGCCCTGGGGCAGACCGCCCCTTGACCTTGACACTGTGACAAGGTCTTCACTGACGAACATGCAGAAACAGGACAGAGCCCTCCAAGGGCTGGAAGACCCCGACTCCTCGGTACGGCTGCGCGCGGCGATGGCCGTCGGCACCACGCCCGACCCGAGCTATGTCGGCAAGCTGGTCGAACGCAGCGCCGTCGAGCCGGAGTTCTACGTGCGCGACATGCTGACCTGGGCGCTGACCCGCCACCCTGCGGCGATGACGGTTCCGGAGCTGCTCGGGGAACTGCGCTCGGCGCGTACGCAGGCCCGCAGCCAGGCGTTGCACACGCTGTCCAAGATCGGGGACCGGCGGGCGTGGCCGGAGATCACCCCGGAGCTGCTGGCCGACGCCGACGACGAGGTGGCGCGCAGCGCGTGGCGGGCCGCGGTCGTCCTGGTCCCCGAAGCCGACAAGGCCGAACTCGCGGCGGCCCTGTCGGCGCAGCTCGGACGCGGCGAGCGCGAGACGCAACTGAGCCTCAGCCGGGCGCTGGTCGCGCTCGGCGAGGCGATGCTGCCCGCGCTGCGCGCCGCGATGACACACCAGAACCCACGCGTACGCGCGCACGCGATCGCCACCGAAAAGCTGCTGCGTGACCCGGACGCCGGATTCGCGTTCGCGATCGAGGAGGCCAAGCGCGTCGTCGCACTCGGCGGCGCGAGCAAGGAGGAGTGATGGGCCGTGTTGATCGGTGACGTGGCCCGGCGGTCCGGGGTCAGCGCCCGCATGCTCAGGCACTACGACCGGCTCGGCCTGGTACGGCCGACCGGCCGCAGCGGCGCGGGCTACCGGGAGTACTCCAGCCAGGACATCAGGCGGATCTTCCACATCGAGAGCCTGCGCTCGCTGGGGTTGTCGCTGCGCGACGTGGGGCGCGCGCTCGACGACCCCGGCTTCACGCCCGCCGGTCTCGTCGCCGACCTCATCGGCCAGACGCGCGAACGCATCGCGGCCGAGACCGAACTGCTCACGCGGCTGCGCAGGATCGACGCCGCCGAGCCCACGGGCTGGGAGGACGTCCTTCAGATCGTCGCGCTGCTGCAGGGTCTGGGGTCGAAGAGCGCGGCCAACCGTCAGCACGCGGCACTGTCCTCGGCCGAGGAGGGGCCGGTACCGGTGGAGGCGCTGGTCGAGGCGGCGCTGAACGAACCGGACCCGAACGTCGCCGGAGCCCTGCGCTGGGCTCTGGCCCACTCGGGCGCGGACGGCTCCGCGCTGCTGGCCGAGGGACTCGGCTCACCCGTCGCCGAGGTACGCGAACGTGCTGTCCAGACCATCGCCGAGATGGCCGACGACCAGGCCGGCGCCCTGCTGCGCGACGCCCTGACCCACCCCGACGTGGTGGTCCGCAGGCACGCCGCCCTGGCGCTCGGGTCACGCGGGGCGGCCGAGGCGGTGCCGACGCTCGTGGACATGGTCGTGGCGGGGGCCAACGACGTGGACGCCGCCGACGCCCTGAGCACGCTGGCCGCCCGTCCCGCCGCGGCCGAGCGCATCGCCGCCATGCTCGTCGAGCGCCTGTCCGAGGAGGGCGCCGAACCGCCCGCCCGCCGTCGCCTGACACAGGCACTCGCCGACATCCCGGGCCCCACCGCCTCCCGCGCCCTCACCGAACTGTCCCAGGACGAGGACCGCGCCGTCGCCCTGACCGCGACCTACATCCTCGGGCTACGCGACGCGAACTGACGCGGGCTGACTGGTCACGGCGGGGGTGTGATGACGTAGCGGCGGGGAGCGACGGCGTCCGGGTGGCCGGGCAGGAGGTCGAGGCAGGCTCGGTGGGCCTGGCCGGGGGTGATGGCGGTGTCGGTGACCAGGTGGCAGGTGAAGGCGCCGTCCTCGTCGAGCGTGACGCTCGCCCTGCCGCCGGGCACCGCGCGCTCGACCAGCCGCCGCACCGAGTCCGGCCGCACCCACGACGTGCCGGAACGAACCCACTCCGGCCCGTACGGCATGGCCGCCACCCCGCTCACCGCCCCGATCTCCGCGACGTCCACCACCCGCTCGCCCGCCGCCCCCAGCAACCCGACCAGCCCCCTGCCGAACACCTCGGCCTCGTCCCTGGACAACGCCGCGGGATTGACCCACAGGGTCAGGTCGAGCACGGTGTCGAGCCGGTTGATCCAGAGCGACAGGTTCGCCGGCAACGCGGCGTCAGGCAGCCAGGTCAGCTCGGGCTCCTCGACCGGGTCCTCGTCGTCGTCGGGCGGCATCTGGGCGCTCATGTCGTTGAAGACGCAGTCCCTGGCGTAGCGGGTCCCGCGTTCGGCGTCGAGGGCGTGGATCGCCTCCCACAGCGCCTCGGAGTCGAAGCGGCTGCGCTGGTACCCGGCGAGCGCCGCCACCCGGAAGCGGCCGATCAGTTCGTCGAAGGTGCCGGCGTCCAGGTCGGCCACGACCAGGGCGTCCTGGGCCAGTGGGCCGACGTGCGTACGCAGCCGGGGATGGGCGCGATTGCTCGACAGCGAGGCCAGCAGGCAGGTCGGCTGGGCCGTGCGGTGGCCGACGAGGACGCCCAGCGCGGCCATCACGATCATCGACGGGCTGGCCCCGGTACGGGCGGCGGCACGTTCCAGGCCAGGCATGACGGCCGCCGAGCGGACGCGCAGCCGGGGCACCATGGCGTGCTCGGTGTCGAAGGCGATCGGGAACATCGTCTGCGGCGATCTGGCCAGGCCGTCGCGCCAGTGTTCGAGCGCGGCCTGCGCCCGGCGGGCCGCCGCCGGGGTGCGTTCGCTGTCGGCCAGGTCGATGGGCTGGGTCGGCTCCGGGCCTGGGAGCGGCCGGCCGTACAGGAGCGTCTCCCATTCGCGCAGCAGGTGGGCGAGGCTGATGGCGTCCACGACCGTGTGGGGGAGCACGAACACCGCCAGGCGCGGCTCGTCGCCGGCGAGGATCACCGCCATCCGCAGCGGGAACTCGGCTTCGAGGTCGAAGCGCGGGGCGCGTAATCGCGCGCCCGTCTCCTCGGCGGCGTGCGCGGGCGGCCGGCCCTGGCCGGGTACGAGCATGACCTCCAGCAGGCCCTTGCCGTGCACGTGCTGGGTGTCGCCGATGAAGGTCGTGCGCAGGCCCTCGTGCCGGGAGAGCAGCGCGTGCGTGGCGTCGGCGATCCGGTCGAGGCCGATCCGCCGCGGCAAGCGCTTGATCATGAGGAAGTTCATGTGCTCGGGAGGATCCCGCCGCACGCAGCGCGCCATGTTCGCCTGGCCCATGGTCAGCGCGCCCTGCCGGTCCGGCAGGCCATCGAAGTGCACGATCAGATTCAACGGAGCCCGCCTTGTCCGCGTCCACTGGAGCTGTGTAGCATCACGCTAACAAACAAATAGGAAACTTTCCTATAAGAAAATTTGTCAGGCTCGGGGTCAGAACGCACACACCCGCAAAGGGAGTACGGCCACGATGTTCGCCACCCTGTCACCCGCGCAAGAGCGGATGTGGTTCCTGGACCGGCTGGCGGGCGGTGACTCCAGCTACACGATGGTGGCCGCCGCCCGGTTACGGGGCCCGCTCGACGCCGCCGCCCTCTCCAAAGCCCTGGACGAGCTGGCCGCCCGGCACGAGTCGCTGCGCACCGTCTTCCCCGAGGTGGGCGAGACACCCATGGCAGAGGTACGGCCGGCCGTACCCGTCGGGCTGGAGATCTCCGACGTCGCCGAGGCCGAGCTGGAACTCCGGGTCGCCGCCCTGGCCGACGCGCCCTTCGACGTGGCCGCGGGGCCGCTGTTCCGGGCCTCGCTGCTTCGCCTGGGGCCCGCCGACCACGTGCTGGTCATGACCATGCACCACCTGATCGGTGACGCCTGGTCAGTGGAACGGGTCCTGTTCCCGCAGCTCGACGAGCTTTACACCGCCTTCGCCGAAGGTCGCGAGGCGCCGCCGGGGCGGGCGGCGCCGCCGTACCGTGAGTATGCCGCGATGCGGCGCGGGCAGGAGCACGAGGAGCAGCGCGCGTTCTGGCGGGCCGAGCTGGACGGGGCGCCCGCGCTGGAGCTCCCGGCCGACCGTCCGCGACCGGCCGTCAGGGGCAGCGCGGGCGCGAAGCACGTCCACGTCATGCCCATCGAGGTCTGGGACGGCGTCGCCGAGCTGGCCAGGACCCGGCGGTGCACGCCGTTCATGGTGGTGATGGCCGCCTACCAGACCCTCCTCATGCGCCACACCGGCCAGGAGGACTTCTGCGTCGGCACGCCGGTCGCCGGGCGTGAGCAGGAGGAGTTCGAGGACGTCTTCGGCCTGTTCATCAACACGCTGGCCGTGCGCGCGGAACTCGCGGGCGACCCCAGTGTCGGCGAGCTGCTCAAGCGGGTGCGCAGGCGGCTGCTGCGGGCGTTCTCGCACGCCGCGGTGCCCTTCGAGCAGGTCGTCGGTGACCTCGGCGTCGGCCGCGACCCCGCGCGCACGCCGATCTTCCAGACCATGCTCATGCTCGGCCTCGTCGGCGAGCAGCCGCTGCGGCTGGGCGGGCTGGTCGGCGAGACGGTCGGGGCCGGGCCGGAGCGTGCCACGTTCGACCTGGCTTTGGACGTGGTCGTCGGCGCCGACGCGCTCAAGCTGGTGCTCACCTACAGCACCGACTGCTTCGAGCCCGAGACGGTAGCCCGGCTGGCCACGCATCTGGAGCGGCTGCTGCGCGCGATGGCCGCCCGGCCCGAGGCCAGGCTGAGCGAGCTCGACATGCTGACGCCCGAGGAGGAGGCCCTGCTCCTCGGGCCCGCCGCTCCCGCGGCCCTGCCTACGCCCCGGCTGGAGGAGCTGGTCAACGCGCAGGCCCGCCGTACACCGGACGCGCCCGCCGTGATCACGCCCGACGGCGCGCTCACCTACGCCGAGCTGGACGCGCGGGCGGGCGAGCTCGCGCGGGAACTGCACGCCCTGGGCGTACGGCCCGGCGCGCGCGTGGCCGTCTGCCTCAAGGCGAGCCCCGAGGCGATCGTCGCGCTGCTCGGCGTCCTGCGCGCGGGCGCGACCTACGTGCCCCTCGACCCGGGACAACCGGCGGAACGGCTGGCCGCCCTCCTGGCCGACTGCGGCGCCGCGGTCGCCATCGACCCGTCGCCGCGCGCGCTGCCCGCGCCGCACGGCGAGCCGACCGCCGGCGCCGCGTACGTGATCTACACCTCCGGCTCGACGGGCGCGCCCAAGGGCGTCGTCGTCGCGCACGACACCGTGGTACGGCTCGCGCGCGCCTTCATCGACCTGCACGGGTTCGGCCCCGGCCAGCGGGTGCTCATGGTGCCGCCGCTCAGCTTCGACGCCTCGGCCGGTGACCTGTATCCAGCGTTGCTCAGCGGCGCCGCCATCGTGCTGCACCCCTCGCCCTTCGCGCTGACCGGACCGGAGGCGCTGGAGCTGTGCGCCCGGCAGGGCATCACGATGGTGGACGCGCCCACCGCGCTCTGGCGGCAGTGGGTGGACGAACTGGCCGATCTGGGCACGGTGGACCCGGGCCCGCTGACCACGGTCATGGTCGGCGGGGAAAGCGTGCCCGTGGACCGGCTGCGTACCTGGGCCGGACTCACCGGCGGGCGGCTGTCGTTCTTCAACCACTACGGGCCCACCGAGGCGACCGTGTGCGCGACCGTCTACCGGACCGTCGACGGATCGGAGGTGGGCCCGCGTGCCCACCTGCCGATCGGCAGGCCGCTGCCGCACGTGCGGGCGTACGTCCTGGACCGGCACGGCGCGCTCGCGCCCATCGGCGTGCCCGGCGAGCTCCACCTGGGCGGGCCGTGCCTGGCCGAGGGGTACCTGGGGCGGCCCGAGCTGACCGCCGAGCGCTTCGTCGGCTTCCGCGGCGAGCGGGTCTACCGCACCGGCGACCTGGCCGTGCGCCGGGCCGACGGGAACCTGGAGTTCCTGGGGCGCGACGACCGGCAGCTCAAGATCAACGGGGTGCGGATCGAACCGGCCGAGGTCGAGGCGGCCTGCCTGGCCCTCGAAGGCGTGCGCGAGGCCGTGGTCACCGGCGTGGGCGGGCGGCTGGTCGCCTACCTCACCGCGGATCGGGTCCTCACCCGGGCCGAGCTGCGTGCCTTCCTTTCCGGCAAGCTCCCGGCCGCGATGGTGCCGCACGACCTGGTCATGCTCGACGCGGTTCCCATGACGCCGCACGGGAAGATCGACTACCGGGCGTTGCCGGTGCCCACGGTGGAGGCGGTCCCGTACGAGAGCCCGCGGACCCCCACGGAACGGGCGGTCGCCGCGGTCTGGGAGGAACTGCTCGGCGTGTCCGTGGGGCGCCGGGACAACTTCTTCGACCTGGGCGGCCACTCGCTGCTCACGCCCAAGGCCGTCGGCAGGATCGCCGCGCGCACCGGGCTGAGCGTCGGGCTCGACGCCTTCTTCGCCGCCGCCGACCTCGCCGAACTGGCCGCCCGCATGGACGGGCAGGCGGTGCGCGGGCCGGACGTGCGCGCGGACGCGGTCCTGCCCGGCGACGTGGTGGTGGCGGGCGCCTCGGTGGCCGCCTCGCCGCCTCGGCGGGTGTTGCTGACCGGCGGAACCGGGTTCCTGGGGGCGTACCTGCTGGCGGAGCTGGCCTCGGATCCGAACGTGACCGTGTACTGCCTGGTCAGGGGGTCCGATCCGGATGCCCGGCTGCGGGCCGCACTGGAGCGCTTCGGGCTCTGGCGGCCTGAGCTGGCCGGCCGGATCGTGGCCGAGCAGGGCGACCTGGCGGCGGAGGGGCTCGCGGGCCGGCTCGCCCACCTGGCCGTCGATCTCGTCGTGCACAGTGGCGGGCTGGTGGACTTCGCGAAGCCGTACGCGGGGCTGCGGCCGGCGAACGTCGGCGGCACGCTTGAGATCCTCCGCCTGGCCGCCGCGGGCGCGATCCCCGTGCACCTCGTCTCGACGCTCGGCGTGCACCTCGCGCCGGGCGAGCGGCTGGTACGCGAGGACGACCCGCTGCCCGACCCCGACCGGCTCCACCCCGGCTACGACCAGAGCAAGTGGGCCGCCGACCGGCTCGCCGCGGCCGCGCGCGAGGCCGGGCTGCCCGTGGGCATCCACCGGCCGGCCAGGATCAGCGGCGCCACCGCCACCGGCGCCTGTCCGTCCGGCGACTTCCTCGGCAGGTTCTTCGCGACCTGCGTGACGCTGGGCGCCGTTCCCGACGGCGAGCGGCTCGACATGACGCCCGTGGACCACGTGGCGGCGGCGATCGTCCACCTCGCCCGGGGCGGCGTCACCGGCGACTTCCACTACCACAACCCGCACACGCTCAACTCCGCCCACATCGTCGCCGGTCTCCGGGAACGCGGCTTCCCGCTGCGTCTGGTCCCCGGCGCCGACTGGCGAGCCGAGGTACGCCGCCGGCTGGCCGAGGGCGAACCCCTCCCCGTCGCCGCCTACCCCCGCTCCTTCACCGAGTCCGGCCAGGTCAAGGGCCCCGACTTCGACTGCTCCCGCACCGAGCGCACGCTGGCCGAAGCCGGACTCACCTGCCCGCCCGCCCCCGCCCTCCTGGACGGCCTCCTGACCCACCTGATCGCCACCGGAGAACTGTCGGCCAAGTAGGCCATACTCCTCCGAAACCAGTTCTGCAGAAGGCGGGGAGATGGCCCAGTTACTCCGGCGGATCGACGACGAGGTCTACGTCGAATACGGCACGTTCGGCCTGGAAGGAACCGATCTGGAGTCGTGGCGGACACCCACCCCGGAGCTCTACCACTTCACCGCGGCCCTCCGCCTCGAAGCCTGGGACGCCGAGCCAGGACCCCCCGACGCGTCCTGGACCCCCGCCGTCAGCGAGACCTTCGTCGCCGAGAGCGGCGTCGTCTCCGTCGTCACCATGATGGAGGACCGTGGCCACGACTTCCTGATCGGACCACCGCATTTCGAGTACGGCGTGGCCATGTACATCCGCGAGCCCCGACCCGGAGACGGTCACACCACGGACGAGTGCGCGCAGACGTGGCTGCTGCGCTTCTGGCCGATCCGGGACGTCTTCGACCCGCTCAGGCACGCGGTGCCGTTCACCTACATCACCCGGGGAGTCCTGTACTACTCCATCGACCTCGAACCGGAGCAACTGGCGCAGCCGCCGTCCGAACGGGAGGTTCCGGTGCCGGTCTCCGCCGTGGGGGACTGGGTGTCGCTGCGCCTGGACCCGGACGGCTTCGAGGGCAGGTTGCATCAGGCGCGTACCCGTGCCGGCGCGCAGAACATCAGCGTTTATGAGTACCTGCGGAGACGCGGGGTCGACGTCGAGGACGGCGTGGAGCTCACCCCCGAGATCTGGGGATTGTCGGGGCCGCGTCCCGGGCGGTTCCGGGATCCGCTGATCGACCGCTACTACGCCGAGCAGTTGCGGCGGGGCTCGGTGGGACGGTCCGTACCCGAGGAAGACGGACAGGACCACGGGGAGTGGCTGCGAGAGGAGGCCGACGGCGAGCGCATCGCGAAGGAGCTGACCCGGCGGGAGTCGCGGACGTTCTCCATGCCCGTCGAAGGGCGCGGCGCCCTGTACGTGAAGTCCGGCGTCAGCCGCCGTCTGTGGCGGTGGGAGGACGACTATCTCGGCGGCGAGCTGATGGACGACGGCCTGACGGTCGACCGGCAGGTCCTCGCCAAGAACCCGTGGACCAGGCAGATCCTCGTCTCCGGCATCGTGACCATCCTGCGGCGCGACTTCGAGCGGCACGGCGGCGGGGACGTGGTCTGGTACGTGGTCCGCGACGCCGAACCTCACGAGGCGGCCCGTGTTCTGTGTGCGGAGGCGACGTGGGAGGAGGATCCGGAGCGGCGCCGGGCGCTTGACGATGTGGCCAGGGAAAAGCTGATCGAGCTGCGGGCCATGTACTCCTAGGGTTCTTTGCCGAAATGGCAAAGGCATTTGCGGTGAGCTCCGCCGTGGTCCCATGATGGCCGTCCTTTTGAATGGAGCCTTCATGTCGCAGATCCCGAACATCACCCATCGGCTGGTTCCCAGCCCCGCCGGACGGACGCACCTCGTGGAGCAGGGTGACGGCCCGCTGGTGCTGCTGGTGCACGGCTTCCCCGAGTCCTGGTACTCCTGGCGTCACCAGCTACCCGCTCTCGCCGCCGCCGGATACCGCGCCGTCGCCATCGACGTGCGCGGGTACGGGCGATCGTCCAAACCCGGGGAACTGGCGGCGTACCGGATGCTCGACCTGATCGAGGACAACGTGGCGGTCGTGGAGGCGCTCGGCGCTTCCAGCGCGGTGATCGTCGGCCATGACTGGGGCTCGATGATCGCCGCGAACTCCGCCCTCACCCGGCCGGACGTCTTCCGCGCCGTCGCCCTGCTGAGCGTTCCCTACACGCCGCCCGGCGGGCCCCGGCCCAGCGAGACCTTCGCCGGGATGGGCGGGGACGAGGAGTTCTACGTCTCCTACTTCCAGCAGCCCGGCAGAGCGGAGGCGGAGATCGAGCCGGACGTCCGCGGCTGGCTGGCAGGCATCTACTCGGCCCTGTCCGCCGACACCATGCCGCCCCCCGGAGCCCCGGACCCGCACTTCGTCAGCCCCGGCGGAACCCTCCGCGACCGCTTCCCGACCGGCGTCCTGCCGTCCTGGCTGACCGAAGCCGACCTCGACCAATACGCGGCCGAGTTCGAACGCACCGGCCTGACCGGCGCCCTCAACCGCTACCGCAACATGGACCGCGACTGGGCGGACCTGGCCCCCTACTCCGGCCGCCCCATAACCCAGCCGTCCCTGTTCATAGGCGGAGCCCAGGACTCCTCCACGATGTGGCTGAGCACAGCCATCCAGGCCTACCCAACCACGCTGCCCGCCCTAATGGGCTCCCACCTCCTGGAAGGCTGCGGCCACTGGATCCAGCAGGAACGCCGAACCGAGGTCAACAACCTCCTCACCACCTGGCTAACCACCCTCCCCACCTAACTCCACCCCCAGCCCACCCCAGCCCACCCCAGCCCACCCCAGCCCACCCCAGCCCACCCCAGCCCACCCTGGCCCGCCACGACCCGGCTCGCCACGAGGCCCGCCACGACCCACGGCCGGGCCGGCCACGACCACGACGGGCCCGCCCACTCCAGCCCGACCCCCCACAGCTCCGCCCACTGCAGCCCCACCCGCCACAGCGCGGCCCACCACCCCCCCGCCCACCAGCCAAGACGCCATGCCCGCCCGCAAGCTCCGCCCGCAAGCCCCGCAACCCCGCCCGACCGGGCACCATGTTCCGCCGACGGAGCCCACCAACCACACCCAGCCCGGACCGCCACAACCCTGTCCACCAGCCAGGTCCGCTACGCCTGTCCGCAAGCCCTGCAAGCCCTGCAAGCCCTGCAAGCCCGCCTGGCCGGGCCACCGCGTTCCGTCGACAGGCCCACCAATCACACCCGGCCCGGCCCGCCACAACCCAGCCCACCGCAGCTCGGCCTGGCCCGCCACAGCTCGGCTCACTCCAGCTCGGCCCGCCGCACCCGGCACCGCCACCCGGTTACGCGGGCACGCCTACCCCACACGCCCGCCAACCGCGCACGCCAGCCAACTGCGCACGTCGGCCAACCGCGCACGTCGGCCAACCGTTCCAGCCCTGCCCGGCATCGGGGCGGTCCGAAGGCCTGTCAGGGTTGGCCGTCCGCTGCGCTATGGGGCCGAGTCGGCGGCGTTGCCCGTGGACGCGTCCTGGTTTTCCGGGGGTGCGGGGTTGGTGTTGTTCTGAGGGACCGGGTCGGTGTCGTCCTCGGGAATTGGGGCGGAGTCCGCGGAGTCCTCCTGGGGAGCCGGGTCGTCCTCGGGTGTTCGGGTCGAGTCGTACTCCTCGGGTGAAGTGGTGGTGTCCGGAGGGGGTGGGGTTGTGGCTTGGCAGGTGGGGCCGGTGCAGGGGTCTGCCGCGGGGGTTGTGGTTGGGGTGGGTTTGGGGGCCAGGTGTTCGGTGATGCCGATGCCCGCGCGGGGTGGGAACTGCTCTACGGGCTGGCCCTTGGTGGCCTCGGTCATGAAGGTGCGCCAGATGGCCGCCGGGTACGTGGCGCCCTCGAAGGTGGTGCCGAGCGGGACCTCGTACGGACGGGTGTAGGGGTTGTCCTTGGTGTACCTGGTCTCCTTGGCGGGGTCCTTGCCCCGGAACCACGGGCAGGTCTTGTGGCGGGGCGGGATCACCTTGCCGGTCTTGGTGCGGCATTCCTGGCGGAACATGCCGACGGCCGTGGACACCTGCGGGGTGAAGCCGACGAACCAGGCTTCCTTGTTCTCGTTGTTGGTGCCGGTCTTTCCGGCGACCGGGCGGCCGGGCAGGGCGGCGTTGCGGCCGGTGCCCCTGGTGACCACCTCGCGCAGGGCCGAGGTGGCGTCGGCGGCGGCCTCGGGGGAGATCACCTGGGTGGGGGTGGATTTTTCCGTGTAGTGGTTCCTGCCGTTCTTGGTGACGTTGATGATGACGTGGTTGTCGTGGTGCGTGCCGCCCTGGGCGAATATGGAGTAGCCGCCTGCCTGCTCCACCGCCGTCACCTGGTTGCTGCCGATCGTGATCAGATAGCGGTGGCGGTCGCGGGCGGACTCGAGGTTGGACTTGTTCAGGCCCGCGCGGGCGGCGATGTCGATGACGCTGTCGAGGCCCACCTTCTCGCCCATCTTGGCGTACGCGGTGTTGACCGAGTTCGCCGTGGCGTCCAGGACGTCAACGGCTGTGGCCCGTGACGGGTGGTCGTTCTTGATGGGCGAGGTGCCGGCCAGCTTGATCGGGCTGGAGGCGGGCAAAAGGCTGTCGAGGCTGTAGCCCTGCTCCAGCCAGGCGGCCAGCACGTACGTTTTGAAGGCCGAGGCGGCCTGCTTCTGCGACACGAAGGCGTCGTTCCACTGGTCGGTGGTGTAGTCGTCGCCGCTGTAGAAGGCATTGACCCGGCCGTTTCTCGGGTCGACGGAGGCGACCGTGGTGGTGAACTCGCTGGAGAGCGCCCGGGTGTGCCGGTGTACGGCGTCCTTCGCCGCCTTCATCAGCCTCTTGTCGAACGTGGATCTGATGCGGTAACCGCCCTTCTCCACGTCGTCGAGGGTCAGACCGGTCCTGGCCTTGAGCTCGTCGAGCACAGCGTTGATCATGTAGCCGCGCAGGCCCTTGTAGTAGTCGGTGTTGCGCTCCTTGACCCGCTTGGGGGAGGACGGCGACCGGGTCGGAAGCGTGCCGTAGGCGGCCGGGTCGAGCGTGGACATCTCCCTGATCACGTAGGCGTAGCGTTCCTCGGTGGCGGCGCTGTTTCCGTCCGCTTCCGCGCGGTCGAAGCGGACGGGGTTCTGGATGCGTCCTGCCAGGTACGCGCCCTGCTCGGGGGTCAGCTTCGCCACGTCCTTCACGTTGAAGAACGCCTCCGCCGCCGCGCCGATGCCGTAGGCGCCGCGGCCGAAATAGATCGTGTTGAGGTACTGCTCCAGGATGGTTTCCTTGCTCAGACTCTTGCTCACCTTGACCGCGACGAAGATCTCCTTGAACTTCCTGCTGACGGAACGTTCCTGGGACAAGCCGTCGTAGTAGTTGCGGGCCATCTGCTGGGTGATGGTGGAGCCGCCCTGGACCTGTCGGCCGGTGACGGTGTTGAGCAGGGAGCGGGCCATGCCGGAGAAGGAGATGCCCGGGTCCTCGCGGAAGGAGTCGTTCTCGGCGGCGATCACCGCGTCCTGGACCGGGCGCGGGATCTGGGCGTACGTCACCAGCTTGCGTTTGACCCCGAGCCTGGCCAGCGTCGAGCCGTCGGCGTACGTGATCACGCTGCCGGTGTCGTCGACGCTGTCCTTGCTCTGGCTCTGCGCGGGCACCGGGGTGAGCGCGTAGCCGACCGCCGCCATGCCGAAGAGCCCGGCCGCCAGGGTCACGACACCGACGATCACCGCCTTCCAACTCGGCACAACCCGCCGCCACCCGAACCGCCCACCCTGCCTCCGGCCATCGCGCCGCACGGAGCCGTCCCCTCCGTGACCGTCCCGCCTTGAGCCGCTCCGCTGCGTGGAGTCGTCCCGCCCGGCTTCGACCTGCGGTGAGCCGCCCCGCCGCGCGGACCTGTCCCGTCTGGGGCTGTCCTGCTTTGAACCGTCCTGCCGCGAACCGTTCCGTCTGGAGCTGGCCTGTCCGGGGCTGTTTGTTCCTGAGATGCTGGTGGCGGCCCGGTCGGTAGCGCGCTCCGGGGGCACGTCGGGACTGACGCGGGTGCGCCTGCGCCGGGACGGTTGCACAGAGTCCTCCGGGTCCGAGGGTGACAGGGTGGTCAGAAAGTGCGCGATGCGCTGTCCGCGGGGCACGGCCCTGCTGTGGCTGCCGAGGGCGATCCGGTGGGAGCGCGGCACGCTCTGGCGGCTGTTGCGGCGGCCGGGTGGAGCAGGTCTGACACGGCGGTACGGCTGCGCGAGCTGAACATGGCGGCCATGACAGCACAAACCGGTCGGACCCGTCCAAGACTGATATGAATCAGCGGAAGATAGCGAATCGCATATTTATGCAGGTGGAGCGCTTGGCTGGGGCGGGAGTCAGCAGGTGCGGTCGGTGGGGATGACGCGGTCGGTGAGGTAGCGGTCGAGGTGGGCTCGGGCACAGGCGTTGAACTGGTGGAGCGTGTGTCCCGGGCCCTCGTGCTTGATCACGGCGCTGCCCGGCACCTGTTCGACAACGCGTCCCACGGCGTCCGACTCACTCCAGGCGCCCGCGCCCAACAGTGGGGGAAGGCCCTTCGGGAGGGGCTTCGGGGGATTCGAGACCGGGGTGGGCCAGCCGACGCACGTCAGCATGCCTCGGACGGTGCCGATCCCGGCGGCGCCGGTGTTCGGGGCGATCTTGGCCAGCCTGGCGTCCTGGAGTGCCGCCTCCTTACGTGTCGCTGGGCGGGGGAATTCGGTGCATTCGGTGACACCAGGAAAGCTGTAGGGGTAATTCAGGCGGGTGCGCTCGGGCTTGAAGCCGGAGGCGTCACCTGCCGACGCGGCCTTCACGGCCTGCTTCAACGTCTCCCACGACGCCTGGCCCCTTCTTGCCAGGAGCAGCCCCAGGGCTCGCAGGTCCTCGCCCGTGAAGGCGACGCCGGGCTGTTGCCGCGCCGGGATCTCGGAACGGTCGGCCCTGGCCAGAAGGCGGCGCCAGTCCTTTTCCGCGCCCTTGCCCGCCCACGTGAAGTAGCGCCGCATGGACGCCTCGTTGTCGCGGGCCAGCGCCTCCGTCTCGGCCTCCCAGCCCTTGGCAGGGCTGTGGCTCCAGGTGCCGTCGAGCGCCATCGTGCGGACGGTCTCCGGGTAGAGCCGGGCGTACGCCTGCCCGAGCATGCCCGAGTAGGAGGCGCCGTAGTAGTTCATCTGCTTCGCGCCCACGGCTTTCCTGATCGCCTCCAGGTCGCGGGCGCCGTCGGCCGAGCTCATGTTGTCGAAGAGCTCGGGATCGGTGCTCCGGCAGATCTCCGCGAAGGCGCGGTTGGTCTCGGCCAGGCGGGCGAACTCCGCGTCGGTGCGCGGCGGCTGCGGGGTCGGTCGTGTGGGCCAGCCGCACTTGAGGGCCGTGCTCAGGGTGCCGGGATACGGGTAGCCGCGTGGGTCCCAGACGATGAGGTCCATGCGCTTGCGCAGGTCGTCCCAGCGGCCCGGGGGGAGGCCTTGGGTCCAGGCGATGCCTGGTGAGCCGGGCCCGCCGTACGAGATGAAGACCGATCCCTCGGACGGGCCGGTCGCCTTGAGCTTGCCCACCTTGAGGGTGATCTTCCGGCCGCCTGGCTTGGTCCAGTCGACGGGTACGGATACGTCGGCGCAGACCATGCCGAGCTTGTCGTCCGGGCACGGGGACCAGGTGAGGGCGGGGTCCGGGGCGGGAGTGGGAGTGGCGGCCAGGGTGAGGGCGAGGGTGATTGATCTGAACACGCCGACAAGGATGGCCGGGTGAGGTGCGGTTGCGCGTCGGCCTGTGGTCTGGCTGCGGGGGCTTGTGATCAGACCGAGGCATGTCAGCCCGCGGTATGACGCGCTGGCGCGGCAGCCCACGTAAGCTCGCCCTGCGCGACGGACAGCCACGAATCAATCATCCAGCGTGACGCCTTCTGATCTCGATCAGGGTGAGCCGGCTGGCGCGGATGTCGGAGATCAGCACGTACGCCACCAGCAGCAGCCCGAGACACAGAGCAGCGGCGCCCCACCATGGAATCTCAGCGAGCAGCAGGTAACCGTCACCCCCGCTCAACGACCTGATCACCATCGTGACCCCGGCCACCACCACGGTGACCATCAACCAGCTCCACAGCCTCGGGAGGCTCCCCTTGTTCCACAGCCGGATCCGCCACGTCATGAACACCGCCAGCACGCCGAGCAGCGCGCAGAACCCGATCAGCCACCAGGGCAGCGCGAACGACTGCTGTTCCGCGATCCGCTCCTGCGTGGCCCGCAGCTCCGCCTCGGCCGCGCGCTGGGCCGCGACGGCGGCGTCGCGCTCCTTCTTGAGCTGCGCCACGCTCTTGTCCTGCCGCGCGGGCGGCGTGACGTTCTCCGTCGGCAGCATGCGCGCCACGACGGTCAGCATGATCGCGACGAACGCCAGCGCCAGCACGATCGCCATGAACAGGTCGATGAACCGCAGGTCGAGCGGCGGCGCGAACGACCTGGCCGGCCGCTTCCTCACGGCTCCCTCACCAGCGTGTACCGGTGCGGCCTGCTCTCCGCGGCGCTCAGCCGCTCCACTGCGGTACGCAGCGCGTCGAGGCCCTTGACCAGTTCCTCCGTCCTGCCCCTGGACTGGGCCAACTCCTGCGTCAGCCCGTGCATCGCCGGCGCGGCCTGCTTGGCGGGCAGCCGCGCGACGTAGGTCAGGAACACCTCGTCAGCGGCCACCACCCCGGCCCGCTCGGCGCGCTCGACCAGCGCCATCGCGCCGAACGCGAGCACGCTCAGCAGCAGCGCGATCAGCGTCACGCCGAAGGCCGAGGCCAGCTCGGGCAGCACGTGCTGCTTGAGCGCGGTGATCAGCACGGAGGGGTCGCCCTGGCTGTCCAGGGCGTCGGAGAAGGAGCTGACCATCGCGGCCATCGTCAGCGCGGTGCCGATGAAGCCGAACACCGGCAGCGCCCAGATGAGCGTGTGGTCGAGGTGGTGCTTGTTGGCCATCTCGCTGTCGTCCAGGGCGGAGCGCGCGCTCAGCACCGCCTCGCAGTCGTTGCCCGCCTCCGCCGCCTCGCGGAACAGCTTGAGCCGCCGCGCAACCAGCGTGTCCTCGTTCGCCTTGACGGACTGGACGTTCGCCCTGGCCCGGGCGGTGGCCGCGCTCTCCCGCCGGATGTCCGGCACTGCCCGGGCGATCCTGAGCACGGTGGTCAGGAACACCGCGAAGATCAGCGTGACCACGAACTCCGCCGCCGCAGGGGCCGTGGTCGCCCCCACCGACACCAGCAGCGATTCCACAACTCCGGCCACCATCAGCAGCGCAGAGACGATCAGGGCGGCCACGGGTGCGAACACCGAGTGACGCCAGTCGTACCTTGACACCCGTCAACCTCACTCCGGCACAAGAATTGTCAAAGCATCACCTAAGCACACGTAAAGCCATCGTTGGTGACAGTGCGGCATCAGATCTGTGAGAAGCGTGTCTGGTCACCAGGTGATGTCGTGGGGATAGGTGCCGCCTCGCCAGACGACCTTGTGCGGGAAGGCGCCGGTGGCGGCCGGGGTGAGGGCGACGCGGAGCAGTTCGTGGCCGGTGCCCCCGCACGGCCGGTTGCCAGCCGCCGAATCGTTTTCGTTGTCCTTACCGACCAGGA
Organism: Nonomuraea sp. NPDC050790; assembly: GCF_044456745.1. NCBI lineage: Bacteria > Bacillati > Actinomycetota > Actinomycetes > Streptosporangiales > Streptosporangiaceae > Nonomuraea > Nonomuraea sp. NPDC050790. The sequence continues at coordinate 724,882 of NZ_JBITGF010000004.1, forward strand.
GGTGCCGTCCGGAGGGGTCCGCCGCCATCGACACGATCTCCCCGCACTTCAGGCTGAGCACCGTCGCCACCTTGCGGGCGCCGTCATAGAGCAGCAGCTCGGACGGCTGCTCGTAGCTGCCCTGGCGCACCCGCAGGGTCCGGCCGTCGGGCAGCGGATGGGGGAGCGTGTGGCTGCCGCTCTCGCGGGGCGCCCGCACGAGACCGGCCGGTTCCGACGCGGGTTTGCGCACGTCGAGGGCGCCTTCCCAGGACTTCACCAGCTCGGGCTTTGGCGGGGAGGTGACACCGGTGAAGTGGATGTCGTCGGGGAGCACGAGGGTGTGGCCGTCCCTCCAGTAGAAACCGTACGAGGGCACCCGCCACTCGACGCCGCGCGTGAGGACGTCGGCCTTGAGGACGTCGGCCGCGGGGGTGTCGGGTGCAGGGGAGTCGGGTGCAAAAGCGTTGGGTGTGAGGGCGTTGGGTGTGGGAGCGCCGGTTGTAGGCGCGTTGGGTGTAGGGGTGTCGGGTGTAGGGGTGTCGGGGTTGAGGACGTGTGGTGTGAGGGTGGCGGGTGCGGGGGCGTCGGATGTGAGGGCGTCGGGGTTGAGGACGCCGGCGTAGGTGGTCGTCTGGTGATCGCGGCTTTCGGTTTTGCGGCTGTACGCGACGCGGCCCGTGGGGGAGACCCGGATTCGGTCGACGTTGCCGGTCAGCCGGCCTGACAGGGCCTTGCCCAGCTTTGCCTGGCCGTCGGCGTCCACGGTTAGGCGGTGCAGGCGTGAGATGACACCGCGTGGCGACCAGGTGTCCCTGCCCTGCCGTAGGGTCACGCTCACCACGTACTCGCCTGGCTTCCCCGTGGCGGCCACCGCCTGGATATTGGCGAGCCGCCTGCCCATGCGCGGCCAGTAGTCGTGGGCGACGCGGCCCGTCTCCAGGTCCACCGTCTCGAGTGAGCCGGTGGCCAGCAGCGCGTAGCGGGGGGTGCCGTCGTCGGCGATCGGTGGCGGCGCCAGCCGTTCGGGGAGGATTCTGACGGCCTGTACGGCGAGCGCGAGCACGGCCAGCGCCGCCACCAGCCGGAGGATGGAGCCTAGATCCGGGCGTACGCGCGTTCCGGCGGCTCCCGCGAACATGATCATTGTCAGCGGCGAGATCAGCCAGGAGAGAGCTATCGGCAGGATGCGGAACGGGGCCGGGTCGGGCAGGCAGCCCGGTGGTGGCTCCGCGGGCGGCTTCAGCACGTCGGCGGCGATCGCCAGCGCCTCCGGCAGCGCGACGAGCCCGAATCCGAGCACCGCGGCCATCAGGTGGACGCGGGGCTCGGCGTGAACCGCGGCCGTCAAGCGGACGCGGGGCTGGGCGCGCCTGGCCAGGAACAGGGCGATCGTGGCCAGAAGGAACGGGCCCGCCACATACAGCACGTCCGAGAGCATCTGGGCGATCTCGGCGGCCGTGCGACGTAAGGCGCCCACGGGCTCCACGATCGGCTGCCCGGCACACAGGACCCGTCGCCTGGGTGTCAGCACCTCCCGGACGATCTCCCATAAGGCGTAGGTGGCCGCCAGCCACCACCAGAACAGGGGCTGACGTGGCCCGAGAGTCGACACGGAGCGAACCATATCGGGCCGGGCGAACCGGTGTGTGATCAGTGGGAGGTGAGGCGCACCGGGTCGGGCAGGCGGGTGGCGGCGACCGGCTCGTAGACGGCGGCGAGCGCACTGAACAGCAGTGCCACGCCGAACGCCCCGGAGTCGGGGACGCCGATCGCGTGCTCGCCCACATAGCTGGCCCGGCCACGCCGGGGGGTGAGCGAAGCGGTGCCCAGCGCGCCCCGCACGGCGGCCTCGGCAGCAGCGGTGAAAGGCCCGCTGGATGCCAAGGTGTCGGTGGCGTCGGCCGCCAAGGTGTCGGTGGAAGGGGCGTCGGCGGCCAAGGCGTCGGTGAGGTGGCTGCCTGCCGCCACGGCGTCAGCAAATGGACCGCCTGCCGGTCGGGCGTCGGTCGAGGGGGGCGTCGGCTGGCAAGGGGTTGCTGGAGGGGGCGTCGGCTGGCAGGGGGTTGGGGGAGGGGGCGCTGGGCGGCAAGGGGCTGGTGGACGGGGCGTCGGACAACGCCGGGTTGGTGGAGAGGGCGTCGGGGGACAGGGGGCTGGTGGAGGGGACGGCGGATGCCAAGGCGGTGTTGGCGGGGGCGAGTGCGTCTACGAGGGTGCAGTCGCCGACTTCGGCTCCTCCTACCCGGTGGATGGCTGCGAGGCTGAACCTGGCCGCTTCCGCGACGGCCAGAGCGTCGGGTGCCTGGTCGTCGGGCCAGGGGACGGTGGCCAGGTGCTGGAAGAGGAGTCCGAAGAGTGGACCGCTGGTGCCGCCCACCTCGTTCAGAAAGGCGTCTACCAGGGCGGACATGCCGTCGGTGCCCGACTCGTTCAGCTTGACCGCCCGGCGCACGCCTCCGGCCAGGTTGTCGCCGAAGTCGCCGTCGCCGACGAGCTGGTCCAGGGTGGTGAGGTTGTCGCGCACTTGGGAGACGATCTCCGCATAGCGGTCGAGCACCGCGTAGCTGGTCGCGGTGCCCGCCTCCGCGTATCGGTTGGGCGCTGTGTGGGTGGTCGGGGTGCCCTGCTCCTCGTGCGGGTCGAGCGGTGCGCGGGTGACCGGGGTGCTCTTCTTCGGTAGGGCGCGGCTGGCCTCGGGTGTGTGGGGCTCGGGAGTGACGGCGGGCGCAGGGGTGAGGGGGCTGAGGGCGGGAAAGTGGAGTGGGGTTTCGGCGGATGCTGTCCACAGCTCGTGCCACTCCGCCTTCATGTGGGTGAAGGTGAGGGAGAAGCCCGCCATGTCCAAGGCGGCGGTGAACGTGCCCGGCACGATGGCGAGCGGCTCGACGCCGCGGGCCGTCAGCAGGTCGTGCACGAGGGAGCCGATGGCGTGCAGCTCCAGGCCGGTCGTGGCGCCCAGGCCGTTGACGACGACCAGCACCTTGTCCCGCCCCGCAGGCAGGGCGTCGAGCAGGTCGTCGGTCATCTGCCGGACGAGTTGCTCGATCGGAAGGTGGGCAACGGTACGCACGCCACGCTCGCCATGGATCCCGACCCCGTAGCCCAGGGTGCCGGGGCTCAGGTCGAAGGCCGGGGCACCGGTGGAGGGAGAGGTCTGGGCGCGGGCCGCGACGGCGAGGCTGCGGGAGCGGGTGACGACCTCCTGGCCCAGCGCGGCGAGCTCGTCCAGCTTGGCGCTCCGGTCGGCGAAGGCGCCGCGCAGCTTCTCCAGCACCACGGTCGCGGCGGTGCCACGGCGGCCGGTGGCGGCCCCGGTCTGGTCGGTGGCGAGGTCGTCGTCGACCAGGACGGTGGCCACCGGAATGCCGTCGTGGCGCAGCCGTTCCGCCGCGATCCTGAAGTTGATCACGTCGCCGGTGTAGTTCTTGATGATGAGCAGGACGCCGTCACGCTTGGCGCGGCCACGCCGGCCTCGTAGATCTGCCGGTTGTGCTGGGATCCGAAGATCTCGCCGGGGCAGACCGCGTCCAGGCCGCCGGGGCCGAGCAGGCCCGTGTGCAACGGCTCGTGGCCGGAGCCGCCTCCGGAGATCAACGCGACCGTGCGATCGGGATGGCTGGTGCGGGCTCGTAGGTACAGCGGGCTCGCGTTCACCTCGATCAGGCCGGGGTGGGCCAGCGCGAGCCCGCGCGCGGCCTTCAGGACCGGGTCGGATTGCGGAAGAAAGTACGTCATGGCAAGGCTTCGTCAGGTGTGAAGGGTCATTCCCAGGCGAGCTGCGATCGCCGCGTCCAGTACGCGCCGGGGGGCTCGGCCAGCTCGCCGAGCCGCTCCACCTGGGCAGGAGCGAGCCGGACACGCGTCGCGGCGAGGTTGCTGGTGAGCTGGCCGACCGTGGCGGCGCCGGAGAGCACCACGTCGGCCCAGGGCTGCACGGCGACGGCCGCGAGGGCGACGGCGTCGCACGTGGCGCCGGTCTCCCGGGCGATCTCCAGCAAGGCGTTCATCTCGGGCAGGACGAGGTGGGGACCGGTCAGACGCCCGTTGGCCAGGGCCTCCTTGACGATCACCGCGCGACCGGCGGCGTGCGCCTCGGCCAGGGCGGTGCCGGTGGAGCGCTCCAGCAGGTTGTAGGTCGTCTGGAAGCTCTCGAATAGCGGCCTGCCGTCCACGGTGACCGCCAGCGCCGCGCGGATGGTGTCCGCCTGGCGGGGCCCGCTGGTGGACAGGCCGACGGCCACCCCTGTCCGCGCCAGACGCGCCAGCCGTTCGTGCAGGGCGGTGTCGCCCAGCGCGGGGCTGTCCGGCGTGACGGAGTGGATCTGGTACAGGTTGAGCCGGTCGTCGAGCAGGGCGCGGGTCTCGGCGACCTGGCGGTCGTAGGCGCCGGCGCTGTGGTCCTTGACCTCGTGGACCTCCGCCTGCGTGTGCCAGCCCGCGGTGTAGGTGTAGCCCCACTTGCTGCCCACCACGACGTCGGTGACGTCGGGCCGGGATCGCAGCCATTGGGCGAGGTAGGTCTCGGCCAGGCCGTAGGAGCGGGCGGCGTCGAGGTAGCGCACGCCCTGGGCGTAGGCCGAGTCCATGAGGGCGAAGGCCCGCTCGCGCAGAGCCTCTTCCGTGCGTACGGCAGGCAAATCCACCCCCCGGCCGAGGGTGATGTACCCGGGCCTGCCGACGGCGGCCAGCCCCAGGCCGATGGGCACGGGCGAGGCCGCCCGGAGATTCAGCGTCATGCCGAGCACCCTTCCCAGACTTCCGGCGCCGTTCCCAGGCGGAGGGCGTCGCGGGCCAGCTCACCGCAGGTCACGGAGTCGAGCCGGCGCACGAGGGCGCGTACCTCGTCGAGGGCGGGAGGGCGCGACGGACAGGCTGTCGCAGCCGAGCCCCAGCAGGAGCGGGACCACCAGGGGATGCGCGGCGGCGTCCCCGCAGACCGAGACCGTCCGGCCGTGCCGGTGGGCGGCCGCCACGGTGGCGGCGACGGCGACGGCCTCGGGCAGCTCCACCATGATGCCGAGCGGCGGGGGAGCGAGCCCGGCGTCGTCTGCGGCGCGGTGCAGGAGACGGCGGCAGGCTCGCAGTTCCCGCAGGTCGGCGACCATGGGGATCATGACGCGTAGGTCCGTCGGCGCCCCGGCGCGCAGCAGTGCGCGGAACTGGTCGGCGAAGGTGTCGGGCTGGGCGAGCATGAGCGGCAGGCCGCGGCCGATGCGTCCCCGCTCGGCGCCCGCCAGCAGGAAGGGGGGAGCTTGTCGTCGGCGAAGTCGAGCGTCCGCACGGTCACGGTACGGCCGGCCAGCTCCCGCAGAACCGGAACCAGGACGGCCTCGTGCCGCTCCCGCGTGGGCCAGGCGGAATGTCCTAGAAAGGGCAGCTCGGTACGGAGCAGTCCAACCCCGTCGGCTCCCGCGGACACGGCCGCGCGGGCGTCGGCGGCGTCGGCCACGTTCGCCAGCAGGCCGATCCGGCGGCCGTCCACGGTCTCCGCGGGCAGGTGGCGGCCGGCCGCCAGGCTCTCGCGGCGGAGCCGCGCGGTGTCCATGGCTGTCTGGGCGCTGGCCCGTTCCGCCTGCTCAGGACAGACGACGACCTGCCCCTGCTCGCCGTCCAGGAGCGTCTCCTGGCCGTCGGCCTGGTCGAGCAGATCGGCGTCCACGGCGAGCAAAAGCGGGATGTTCCTGGCGCGGGCCACGATGGCGGCATGGGAGTTGGAGCCGCCGGTGACGGAGACGGCGCCGGTCACCGTCCGTCCCGGCTCCAGCAGGTCGGCGGCGCCGATCTCGTGGGCGACCAGGACGAGCGGGCGGTCGGGCGGGGGAGCCGGGCGCCACGGCGGGAAGCACGGTGACCATCCGGGCCACCGGCCCCGCCGCCTGCCACGCGGTCGCCGAGTTGGCCGGGATCCTCGCCGCGGCCGAGTAACGGACTTTGCCGTCGCCCGATCGTCAGGACCGGGTACGCGGGGAAGACCCGAGGTCGTGAATTCTCTCGCAGGTGGCCCGCCCGTCGAGGTCGAGCCGTGCAGTCCCCGCTGCGCCCGGATCCTGGCCGGGCGGGAACACCTCACGTTGCTGGTCAGCCCGGGGAACCCCTACTTCTCCGCGGCCCGGCTCGCGCAGACGTTCCGCTGGGCCGTACAGGCGGTCAAGAGGGTGGACGTGGTGGTCGCGGACCTGGAGATGACCGTCGCGACCTACCTCGCCCGCGGTCGCGCGGAACAGCACGCCTACCGCAGGGCCCGCGCCGACATCAGCCAGATGGCGGCCAGAATCCGCCGCGCCCGCGACGACGCCGGACGGCCGGACCTGCGGGTGAGCGAGTTCGCCGAGTGGGCGGGCACCCCTGAGTACCGCCGCGCCCTGGCCTACACCCGCGAGGCCGTCGCCGACCCCGGCTACGGCCTCCTGACGCGCGCCGCGACCCGGGCCGCGCTGATGGCCAGGATGCCCGACGGCTGGGAACCGACCCCGCGGCAGATCGACATCGGCCAGGTCCACACCGAGCGGACCCTGCCGTTCATCGTCAACGCCGTCGGCATCCTCGGCGTCGCCGAAACGGTCACCGCCTGCAGCCGCACCACCCCGGACACCCGCTACTTCTTCACCGAGGACGCCAAGTTCCGCGCCTTCCCCGGCCAGGGCTACGCCGCCCTCCACGTCGGGCGGGAACAGTCACCTTCCTGATCGGGGACTTTCTGTCTATCTGACAAAAAGCTAGGGTTGGCGCATGCCCGACGACCCATGGCAGCCGCCGCGCATCCTTCTCGCCGTCGATCTCGTGATCCTGACCTTGCGGGACGCACGCCTGCACGTCCTGCTCGTGGAGCGCGGCATCGACCCGTTCCTCGGCGCCCTCGCCCTGCCGGGCGGCTTCCTGTTCGACGAGCACGAGGACATCGAGGCGGCCGCGCGGCGCGAGCTGGCGGAGGAGGCGGGCCTGTCCGAGGTGCACCTGGAACCCCTGGCCGTGTACGGCGAGCCGGGCCGCGATCCGCGCGGCCGGGTCGTGTCCGTCGCCTACCTGGCCATCGCCCCCCGCCTGCCGGAGCCGATCGCCGGCACCGACGCCGCCGACGCCTCCTGGACGTCCGTGGACGACGCGCTGGCACCGGATACGGAGTTGGCCTTCGACCATCGCCGCATCATCGCCGACGGGGTCGAGCGCGCGCGTGCGAAGCTGGAGCATACCGCCCTGGCCACCGCGTTCTGCGCCGAGACCTTCACCATCTCGGAGCTCCAGCAGGTCTACGAGGCGGTCTGGGGCATCCGTCTGGATCCCCGAAACTTCTACCGCAAAGTCCAGGGCGCCCGCGGATTCATCGTCGCCGACGGGCCGATGCGCAAGACCCCCAACGGACGGCCCGCCCGGCTCTTCAAGGCCGGTCCGGTTCACGTCCTCAACCCCCCGATGACTCGGCCTTAGGAGGTCGATGGTCATGATCGTGATTTTGACCGCGCTGGATCTGGAGTATCAGGCCGTTCGCCGGCACCTGACCGACCCGCGCGTACACCGCCACACCGCGGGCACCCGCTTCGAGCTCGGCCGTCTCGGCGGGCGCCGGGTGGGCCTGGGCCTGGTGGGCAAGGGCAACCATCCCGCCGCGGTGATCACCGAACGGGCGATCGCCGCGTTCTCGCCGTCGGCGCTGCTGTTCGTGGGGGTCGCCGGGGCTCTGTGGCCGGGCATCGGGCTGGGCGACGTCGTGGTGGCCACCCACGTGTACGCCTACCACGGCGGCACCAGCGAGGACGGCGGACTCAAAGCCCGCCCGCGGGTGTGGGAGATCGCCCACGAAACCGACCAGGTCGCCCGCCACCTCTTCCGCACCGGCACCTGGACCCGCCGGCTGCCCGCGGGCGCGGCCGTACCCGCGGTGCGTTTCGGCCCGATCGCGGCCGGCGAGGTCGTCCAGGACTCCGCGATCTCCGCGCACGCCCAATGGGTGCGCCAGACCTACAACGACGCGCTCGCGATCGAGATGGAGTCGGCCGGCGTCGCGCAGGCCGCCCATCACAACAGGTCGCTGCCCATGGCCGTGATCCGCGGCGTCAGCGACCGCGCCGACGGCACCAAGACCGCGAGCGACGGCCTGAACTGGCAGCCGAGGGCGGCGGCCAACGCGGCGGCCTTCGCCGTGGCCCTCGCTCAGGAACTGGCCGCGGAGCACGAGAACCGTCCGGTGGGCACGTCGAGAGAGGCGAAGAGCATGACCGACAGCGCGAAGAACGTCGCCCGCGACCACGCCCGCGTGGGCGTGCAGGCCGGCCACATCCACGGCGACGTCACCATCGGCACGCCGCCCCCGGCGAGGGTCGCCGACCCCGCCGCCCAGCTCGCCGAACTGCGCGAGCGGCTGGCCGAGGCGCGCAAGGCCCAGGAGGTGGACGAGGACACCTTCATCGCGGCGGAGGCGGAGATCGAGGTCGCCGCCGAGTCGCTGTCGGAGAGCACCACGGCGGGCAGGAGCAAGGCGCTGATCGCGCTCAAGAAACTCCGCGGGCTCCTGGCGGACGCTGCGGAGCTGGCGGCGCACGTGTCGGCCGTCATCACGGCCATCCGGGGCCTGCTGTGAACGATCCCCACCCCGGACCGACCAATCTCGCCACGGACTCGGCGAACGTCGCCGTCCAGGCCGAGGCCATCCACGGACCGGTCACGGTCTACCAGGCGGAGGGAGTCCTCTCGCCTCAGGAGACCTTCGACGTGGGGCTCAACTCCCTGCGCGGCGGGATGGCCGCCGAGGCACGTGACCACTTCCGCGACGCGGTGGTCCGGCACAACTACGTCAACGGCCGCTCCTGCTTCTATCTGCTGCTGGCCCTGCTCAGCGGGCGCACGCTGCAGCAGGTGCCGTACACGGAGATCGCCATGCTGCGGTGCGTGCGCGGCGCCGTGAACGAGGACGACGCGTGGGCCGACGCGATCAAGCTGGTCGACCACCTCCTGACGTCCCGTCCTCCGGCGCGCGGGACGGCCGACGTCGAGCAGGAACTCCAGAAACTGACCGACGAGCAGCGCAACGACGTTCTCCAGCACATGGAGATGTTCCTGGACAGCTCCGCCGAGGACGCTCTCTGGGCGAGCGCCTTCGAGGCGGCCAAGAACGACCGATATGCGAAGAACCGGGAGGGCCGGGCCTGGAAGTTCTTCCAGCCGGAGCCCATCGGCGCGAGGGTCGAACCGGCGGCTCCCGTCGGCATCGGATTCGGCGCCTGGACCGGAGCCGCCGCGACCAGCGTGCTGACCCTGGTGAGCGCCGGGTTCGTGGGCGTCACGGCATGGCAGCACACCGGGACGGCGGCGCTCGCCGCGCTGCTCGCGCTCGCGGTCGCCTTGTGGGCGAGCGTGCGCAGCGGTGTGAGGTGGCGTTACAGGAGGGAGCGCCGCCTGGCGAAGGATCGCGCGTATGCGCGCCAACCGGCCGCCACCGCGCGTGGCGACGGGTTCGCGAGCAAGATCGACCATCAGTTCGACCACTATTCCGCGCTGTACACCCCGCGTGGCGCGGACCGGGCCCGCTGGCTCGCCGATACGGCGGGCGTCCGCCGGGCCCTGCGCGACGAAGTCGTCACCGTCTACCGGGAGAGCACGGTCAACGCCAAGCGGGTCTCCTGGCTCATCAGATACCTGGTCGCGGACGTCGCTCGGCGCTGGCAGACGGGCACGCTGTGGGACTACCGCAAGGAACTGCGCGTCCCCTTCCTGCTGAGGGTGAGGTGTGTGCTCGCCGCGATTGCGGCGGCTGTGGCGGGCGCCTTTTTGGTGTGGAGCGGTGCGCACGTCAGCCCGTTCATCGTCGTCCCCGCCGCGCTGGTCGCCGCGGCCTCGATCTGGTCGGCGGCTCGTCTCTGGCTGCGCATCGCCGTGCGGTACAAGCAGCACGCCGCGGACAAGGCGGAGGAAAAGACCCTGCTGGCCGATCGTCAGGCGGCCTACAACCGCTGGAAGCGCAAGCTCGCCGACCGGCCGGACGATCTAGAGATGGCCCGCTGGCTGGAGTGCGACCGCAAGGCGTTGATGGAGCAGGCGATGACCCTCTACCGGCTGAAGCGGCAGGACGTTCTCGCCCATGCCTTCATCGAGGCGCCGGCCACGCCGTCGTACAGCAGGGCACGCGACCCGAACGGGCCGTGGCGCTACTCGAAGTACAAGATCCTGCTTTTCCTGCTCACCAAGGACGGCGTGCGGCAGTACACCGTGCACCTCGACTTCCAGAAGGTCACCTGCCGCAGAACGGCTCGGACGAACTACCGCTACGACGCGTTCACCTTCGTCCAGGTGGCTGAGACCGACAACGGAGAGAACGTCTTCGAGCTGACACTGACCAACGGCGATCCGATCAGGGTCAAGGTGACCGATCCGCCCACGGAGGTCACCGAGCACGAGTCGAAGGATCCGCAGAGCGCCTCACAGCTCACCCTCGGCACGGCGGGCCTCGGCAACGCCCTGCACGTGCTGGAGGGCGTCGCCGCAGAGGGCAAGGCGTGGATCGCCTTAGAACGCGAACGTGAGAAGGCGCCCCTCGCGGAGGTGAGCAGTGCCGTGAACGCCATCTTCGCCTGACTCCGTGCTAGTTGTGGGCGAGGGCCTGTTCGAGGGTGGTGTGGACGCGCAGCGGCGATCGGCTGGAGCCGGGCTGCAGGAAGTCGATCAGGCGCCGGACCTGGCCGGCGGGGCAGACCGTGCTCACCTCGACGCCGGAGGCGGCCCCGATGGTCTGGATCGCGGTCAGCGCACGGTAGCCGCGCAGGTCGCAGAAGCGCAGCCGCGAGGCGTCCACGATCATCCGGCGCGGGCCGCGGCCCAGCAGCGGCAGCAGGGCCTGGTCGAGCAGGCCGATCGTGGCCAGGTCCAGCTCTCCGGTCACGTGGACCAGGAGGGCGTCGTCAGTGGAAAGCATGGATCGAGACATGTGGAACATCGCCTCCGCGGGCATCTGCCTGGAGTTGCGGCCACGTCTCTGGACCTTGGTTCAGCATACGCCGCTCAGCGGCCGGCGGTCGGTGGTTTCACCAGACGAACCGCCGGCCGCCGTCGATGTCCAGGGCGATCACTGCGGGAGCTTCGTGCCGGAGTGCTCGGCCACCATGTAGGTGGCGTACCAGTCCGGCCAGTTCTCGTCGTAGGCGCCGCCGTCGCGCTTCTCGTGCTCGCCGTGGGCGGCCGCGGCCCGCCTCAACGCCTGCGCGAGGTCGTCGGACGAGGTGAACGACGTCGCCGCGTCGACCCGGCCCGGCAGCCGGGTGGTGACCTCCTGCAGCAGCCAGCCGTTGCCGTCCGGGTCGCTGAACGTGGCGAAGGAGCTGTAGCTGGCGCCGTCGTCCGCGCGTCCCGGCGTACGGCCGGCGCCGTCCGGCCGGAACTGGGCGCCCGGAGCCGCGGGGTGGAAGACCTCGCTGACCTTGGCGCCGCCGGCGGCCAGTTGGTCACGCGCGGCCTCGATGTCGGAGACGACCAGGTAGAGGCCCTGGGCCGAGCCGGGCGCGGCCGCGGTGACGTGGGTGCCGAACTGGACCGAGGTCTCCGAGCCCGGCGGCGTGAACTGGACGATGCGGAAGCCGTTGTCGAAGGCGAAGTCGGCGTCGAGCCTCCATCCGAGCTCGCCGTAGAACGCCTTGGCCCGGTCGACGTCCGCGACGGGGACGACAACGGCCTCGATCTTCAGCGTGGTGGTCATGTCATTTCACCTCTGTGGTGAGCCGGGCAGCAACAGCGGCCCGAACGCGGTGGTGAAGAACGCGTCGAACGCCTCTTCCGAGCGGTCGGCGCGGGCCCGGATCAGCGTGCCCTCCCAGGCGTTGAGCAGGAAGCGGGCCGTGATCTGCGGGTCGAGGTCGGCGCGGACGGCGCCCGCGCGCTGGGCCTCGGCGAGGGTGGTGGCGATGGCGCCCGCCCACCGTTCGAGACCGCCCCGCACCGCGGTGCGGATCGTCTCGCTGTGGTCGGCGATCTCCGCGCCGAAGTTCCCGATGAGGCAGCCCCGCGTGTACGAGCGGCGCGTGAACTCCTCCCGGAGACCCTCGAAATGGCCGCGCAACCGGAGCAGCGGATCGGCGTCGCCGGAGGTCAGATCGTCCAGGCGGCCCTCGCCGTAGCGGCTGAGCGCCTCGACGGCCAGGGCTTCCTTGCTGTCGAAGTGGTTGTAGAACGACCCCTTGGGCACCCCCGCGGCGTCGGTGATGACCTTCACCCCGGCGGCGTTGTAGCCGAGCGTGTGGAACTGCTCCAGCGCGGCCTCCACGATCTGGCGGCGTACGCTTCTCCTTGCCATACTTCCCAATATGACCGGTCGTCTTATGCCTGTCAACCCCTTGACCATGTCTAAGACGACCGGTCATATTTTAAGGACCAAAAGGAGGACGACATGTCTGCGTACCAAGCCTTCGAAGTCTCCGACGCCCGCAGGTTCCGCCTGGTCACCCGCCCCGCGCGGGAGCCCGAACCCGGCCACGTCCGCGTCCGCGTCGAGGCCTGCGGGGTGTGCCACTCCGACGTCCTGGCGGTCGAGGGGGTGCGGGCCGACCCGCACGCGCCGATCGTCCCCGGCCACGAGATCGTCGGCGTCGTCGACGCGGTTGGCGACGGCGTGCGCGGCTGGCGGGCGGGGGAGCGGGTCGGCATCGGATACCTCGGCGGCCACTGCGGGCAGTGCGAGCAGTGCCGCCGCGGCGACTTCGTCAACTGCACCGACCAGCCCCAGACCGGCACCACGATCGACGGCGGCTACGCCGAGATGGTCCACGTCAGGAGCAGCGGGCTGGTGCGGATACCCGACGGCCTGGGCGCGGTGGAGGCGGCGCCGCTGCTGTGCGCGGGGCTGACCATGTTCACGGCGCTGCGGCAGGCGCAGGCACGGCCGGGCGCGCTGGCCGCCTAAGGCTGCTCCTCCTGCCAGTCGGCGTCGGGGACCTCGTCGGCGAGCGAGAGTATGACCGAGCCGCTGACCGGCTCCGGCCCCAGGTCGCCCTGGGCGTGGCGGAGCGCCAGCACGGCCTTGGCCGGGACGTCCCCGCTGGTCGAGTAGACATGCGGCGCGTCGGCGGAGAAGGCCACGAAGTCGCCCGCCGACAGCGTGACCGGCTGGTCGACCGGCCCGGCGACCAGCGTGCCCGAGGTGACCACGATGTTCTCGACGCCGGCGTGGCCGCGCGAGCGGTACTCCTGGCCGGGCAGCACGGTCATCTCGTAGAACTCCACCGTGTCCAGCCCGCTGGAGCTGAACCGGTGCACGAAGCGCAGGTCCAGGTTCGGCCGGGTGACCCGGGCGCCCTGGTCGGCCCGCACCACGGTGACGGGCGGCCGTCTGGCGCCGTCGATGAGGTCGGTCACCGGCACGCCCAGCGCCGCGGCCAGCGACGTCACCGTCTCCAGGGTCGGATTTCCCTGCGAGCGTTCGAGCAAGGACAGCGTGGCGGGGCCGACGCCGGCCCGCCGCGCCAGCTCCGCGCTCGACAGGCCGCGCAACCGCCGCAACCGCCGCAGATTCGCGGCGAGCAAGTCAATGATCTCCACGTTACCCATCACAACCTCCGGGTGAATTCTCGCGCCCTTCGAAGGCTCCTCTGGGCGGTAAGGGGCTTGACGGCTGGGGTGCTCGGCGTTCAGTATGCGATGTCATCGTTCGATTCGTCGAATTGCAGAGCTACGAGCAGGGAGTTTATATGCCGTCAGAGATCGTTGCCCGGGTCATGTCCGGCCTCTCGGAGACCATCGGTGTCCGATTCTCGGCCAGCGAGGGCGAGCACCGGGCGGCCGAATTCCTGTCCGAGTGCTTCCGCGAGCAGGGCTTGCCGACCACGTTGCAGCGCCTGGGCTTCGTCGGCTGGTCGGTGACGCGGGCGCCCACCCTGACCGTGACGATCGGCGGCCTGGAGGAGCCCCTGGAGGTGGCCCCGGTGGTCTACTCGGCGCCGGCCGACGACCTCACCGGGACGCTGCGCAGGTACGGCGTGAAGGTGCTCATCGCGGGCCTGTACGAGATGCCCACCCTGGAGCTCGTGGACGACGACGGCATCGCCGTCGCCCAGGTCGTGGTCAACGCCGGCGGCGACGCGATCCCGCTGATCAACCCCAACGCGCTGTACCGCGTCCCGATGGTCGTGGTCTCCGCCCGGGACGGCGAACGCCTGCTCGCCGCCGTGGACGCGGGCACCCCGGTGACCGCGAAGGTGTCCATCGGCACCAGGCTCGACCCCGACGCGTACTCCTACAACGTGATCGCGACCTACGAGGGCGACCCGTCCTCCAGCGACTACGTGGTGGTCTGCGCGCACTACGACACCCAGCTCGACACCCCGGGCGCCTACGACAACGCCTCCGGTACGGCCGGCATGTTCGGCGTCCTGGAACACCTGCGGGCCAACGACATCGCGATGAACGTGAAATTCGTCGGCATCGCGGGGGAGGAGGTGGGCATGTTCGGCTCCCACTTCTTCGTCAACGACCTCACCGAACGCGGCCTGCTCGGCCAGGTCCGCTACTGCGTCTGCCTCGACCAGATCTCCGGCGGCGACTTCTTCTGGCTGTGGTGCACCGACCCCGACCTGCGCGCCACCGCCCTCGACGCCATCGAGGCCGCCAACGTAGCCGAGATCGGCGAGGTCAGGGTGGACGACAACAAGCCGGGCGCCGACCACTGGGCCTTCCACGAGCGGGGCATCCCCGCCCTGCTGCTCATGTGGTGGCGCCAGGCCGACTACCACAAGCCCGGCGACACCTACGACAAGGTCGACTTCACCCGGGTCGACGTCGCCGTCGATGCGGCGGGGAGGCTGCTGGCCTCGCTCGCCAAGCAGATGTGAGGAACCGCATGTCCACCAGCACACGAACGCCGGTACGGTCCGCCGACGTGCCGCCCGCCACCCGGCCCGCCGGGCGGCGGAGCGCCGCGGGGGCCGGGCCGTCGTGGCGGCAGTGGGCCCTGGCGGCGCCGGCCGTACTCGCGACGCTTCTGCTCTTCGTCGCGCCGCTGGGGCAGATGGTCGCCGCCAGCTTCACCGGCGGCGCGTCGGCGTACGGGCGGGTGCTGAGCGACGGGCTCTACCTCGAAGTGACCGTCACCACCCTGCGGGTCTCGCTGATCGCCACCGCGGTGACCGTCGTGGTGGGGTACGCGACCGCCTGGTGCATGGCCCGCTGCGTGCGCAGCGCGTCGGTACGGCGGGCCCTGCTCCTGCTGCTGGTCACCCCCCTGTTCATCTCCGCCGTGGTCAGGTCGTTCGCCTGGCTGGTACTCCTGGGCAAGGAAGGGCTGGTCAACGACGTCGTCAGGGCGCTCGGCCTGTCGCGGGAGGGCTGGTCCCTCCTCTACAACGAGACCGGCGTGATCATCGGCCTGGTCTACATCCTGCTGCCCTACACCACGCTGTCGATCCTCGCGGCCTTCGAGGCGCTGGACGGCCGGCTCGAACGGGCGGCGGCCGACCTGGGCGCGACCGCCTGGCGCCGGTTCACCTCCGTGACGCTGCCGCTGACCGTCCCCGGCGTCGCCAGCGGGGCGCTCATGGCGTTCGCGATGGCGGTGACCGGCTACGTCACCCCGGCCGTGCTCTCCGGCGGCCAGGTGCGGGTGCTGTCCATGCTGATCTACGAGCAGACCCTGGTGACCTTCGACTGGGTGACGGCCAGCGTGCTCGCGGTGCTGCTGCTGGTCCTCTCGCTCACCGCGGTCGTCTTCTACCTGCGGATGCTCAGGCGCTACGCGACGGAAGGAGCACGATGAGCCACGAGATGGAGACCGGCCGGGCGGCCAGGGCCGCCGGCAAGGTGTGGCTGGTCCTGGTGGCGCTGTTCCTGCTCGCGCCCGCGGTGGTGCTGCTCGGCACGGCGGTCACCACGACCGGGTACCTGGCCTTCCCGCCCGAGGGATTCACGCTGAAGTGGTTCGCGCTCGTGCTGTCGGACCCGGCCTGGGTTGACTCGATCGTGGCCTCCACCAACATCGCGCTGATCGCCACCGTGGTCGCCGCCGTGCTGGCCGTACCGGCGACGCTGGCGCTGACCTCGCCGAGGATGCCGGGACGCGACACGATCGAGGCGCTGCTGACGCTGCCGATGCTGGTGCCGCAGATCGTGCTCGGCGTCGGGCTGCTCCAACTGCTGCTCGTCCTCGGTGTGGGCAGGACCTACCCGGGCTTCGTGCTGGCCCACGCGATCCTGGCCCTGCCGTTCGTCCTGCGCAGCGTGCTCACCTCGCTGCGCGGCGCGCCCAGGTCGCTCGAACTGGCCGCGGCCGACCTGGGCGCGGGCCCGTGGCGCAGGTTCGCGCACGTCACGCTGCCGCTGATGCGCACCGGGCTGGGCGCGGGATGCCTGCTCGGCTTCGCCGCCAGCTACGTCAACGTGGAGGTCAGCATGTTCCTGTCCACGCCGGCGCTGAACCCGTTGCCGGTCAAGCTGCTCAACCAGGTCGCGTACACGGTGGATCCGGGGGTGTCCGCGGTCTCCACCCTGACCGTGGCGCTCGCCTTCGCGGCCATGTTGATCGTGGACCGGGTGGCCGGCCTCAAGGCGGCGGGAGCACCCTCATGAGCGGGAGGAGACGGAAGATGGCACGCAGGCGTCACGCGCTCGCCGCCCTCGCGGCGGCCACGCTGCTGGTGAGCTCGTGCGGGAACGTCATCGAGGCGCAGAACGAGGCCAAGTCCGGCGACGACCACGGCGGCGGCAAGCTGCTGCGCGTCGCGATCTTCGGCGGCTCTTGGGAGAAGGGCATCAGGCAGAGCGTGATCGCCCCCTTCGAGAAGGAGACCGGCATCCGCGTGCAGGCCGAGATCGGCACCTCGACCGTGACGCTGGGCAAGCTGCGCCAGTCGCCGGACGCGGTCGACGTCGCCCTGCTCGACTCGGGCATCTCGGAGACCGCCCGCGCGGAGAAGCTGGTGGCCAGCCTGCCCGAGAACAAGATCCCGGCGCTGCCCGAGCTGGCCGACCGCGCCAAGCTGCGCGACGGCGACGGGGTCTGGGCCCTCACCATGGGCTACTGGGCGCTGGGGCTGGCCTATAACACCGAGAAGGTCAAGACGCCGCCGGCCTCCTGGGACGACCTGTGGGCGCCCGCGAACGCCGGCCGGGTCGCCATCCCCGCCCCCGCGACCACCGGCGGGCTGCCGCTGGCGCTGCTGGCGGCCGGCCAGGCCGACGCCAAGGGCAGCGCCGACATCACGCCGGGCCTGACCAGACTGAAGGACCTGAACGCGGTGTCCTTCTTCGACTCCTCCGGCGCGGCCAGCAACCTGCTGCAGTCCGGCGAGGCCACCGTCGCCGCCCACTACAACTCGGGCGCCTGGCCGCTGGCCGACCAGGGTCTGCCCATCACGTGGGTGGCGCCCAAGGAGGGCGCGCTGGCGGCCGACAGCCGCTGGCACGTCACCACCAAGGCGCACAACGTGGAGGCGGCCTACAGGTTCCTGGACTTCGCCTCGCGTAAACAGGCGCAGGAGGGACTGGTCAAGACGCTCTACCTGGCTCCCGCCAACACCACGGCGGTGATCCCGGAATCGGTGCGCGCACGCATGCCGTACGGGCCGGACGGCTCGCTCGACGACCTGCGCTACGTGGACTGGAACATGGTCAACCAGAACAAATCGAAATGGACGGACGCATGGACCAGGACCGTGCCGCGATGACCACCACCACCGACACCGCCGGCGGCCGGCTGGAGCTGCGGAAGGTCAGCAAGCGCTACGACAGCCACCTCGTCGTGGACGACGTCGACCTCACCGTCGCGGAAGGGGAGTTCCTCACGCTCCTCGGCCCGAGCGGCTGCGGCAAGACGACGGTGCTGAACCTGCTGGCCGGGTTCATCGGCCCCGACGCCGGCGACATCCTCATCGACGGGGTGAGCGTGGCCGCCACCCCGCCCCACCGCCGCCCGGTGAACACGGTCTTCCAGGACTACGCGCTGTTCCCGCACATGAGCGTGCTGGACAACGTGGCGTTCGGGCCGAGGATGACCAAGATGGACCGCAGGGCCAGGCACGCGCTGGCGGGCGAGGCACTCGAACTGGTCGGCATGAGCGGGTTCGGCGACCGCCGTCCCGCCGCGCTGTCCGGCGGCCAGCGCCAGCGCGTCGCCCTGGCCAGGGCCCTGGTGTGCCGGCCGCGCGCGCTGCTGCTCGACGAGCCGTTCGCCGCCCTCGACCTGCAACTGCGCAGGCAGCTCCAGCGCGAGCTGCGGGCGCTGCACAGCGAGCGCGGCACCACGTTCGTCTTCGTCACCCACGACCAGGAGGAGGCCGCCACGCTGTCGGACCGGATCGCGGTGCTGCGCGGCGGCCGGGTCGAGCAGGCGGGCACCCCCGGCGACATCTTCGACCGGCCGGAGACGGCCTTCGTCGCCGGGTTCATCGGCGAGTCGAACGTCCTGCCCGCCGTGACGGGCGAGGCCGGCCTGGTCGTGCCCGGTCTCGGCGGCGTGACGCTCCCCGTGCCCGCCGAGCGCCTGCCCGCCGAGGGCGTCGCGATCCGCCCGGAACGCCTGCGCGTCCTCGGCGCCGCCGAGGAACCACCCCAGGGCTGGTACGGCGTGCCCGCCCGCACCCTCGACGTGATCAGGGTGGCCTCCGACATCCGCGTCACCGCCGAGACCGAGGCGGGCGCCACGCTCCGCGTCACGATGCCCGTCACCCAGCCCGCGCCGGGCCAGAACGAGAACGTCCGGCTGGCCTTCCACCTCGACCACGCCGTCCCGCTACCCTCCGCCTGAGGGGACCGGCTCGTCGCCGGGAGGGGTGCCGGGCCAGTCGCGGCTCCTGCACGTGCGCGGGCCGGCGCTCTGCCCGCCGCCCATCACGGTGACCTGCTGGGGGCCGTCCGGCCGCATCGCCCTGACCGTGCAGACGATCTGGTCGACGGCCAGCGTGGACAGCTCCTTGGCGGGCACGGACTGGGTCACCTCCATCCGGCCGGGCTTGACGGTCAGCGTGAACGGGCCCGCTTCGCGCGGGACCTTGGTGGTGAGCCCCTGCGCCCGCTCGCTCGGGCTGGGCGCCTCCGTCAGCAGCGCCAACTGCTCGCCGGGGAACAACGGCCGGCCCCTGGGCCGCGTCACCCGGATGAGCCGGCCGTCCTTGACCAGGTAGAGGGCGTTCGTCGTGCGCGGTGCGACGCCTCCGCTCGGGGGATAGCCGTCCCTGACGACGTCGGTGGGCCGCACGCCGCAGCCGGCGACGGCGAGCGTCGAGACGAGCGCGGCGGCGAGCGCGCGGCGGGCGAGCCTCATTCCCGGCCTCCGTCCAGGTCGCGCGGCAGGCGCAGCGTGAACAGGGCGCCGCCGTCCCGGGCATTGGTGACGGTGAGATCGCCCCGGTGCAGGCGGGCGTTCTCCATGGCGATGGCGAGGCCGAGCCCGCTGCCCTCGGATCTGGCCCTGGCCGCGCTGGCCTTGAAGAACCGGTCGAACACGTGCGGCAGCACCGCCTCGTCCAGGCCCGGTCCGTGGTCGCGTACCTCCAGGGTGATCCAGTGGGGGTCGGCGGCGAGGCGTACCGACACCGGGGGCTCGCCGTGGCGCAGGGCGTTGCCGACCAGGTTCGCGAGGACGACGTCCACGCGGCGCGGGTCGAGCCGCGCCGTCACCCCGGCGGGCAGGTCGGTCTCCACCTGCTCCGACCAGCCCCGGGTACGCAGGGTCGCGCGGACCAGCTCCGCCATGTCGACGTCGTTGGGCGCCAGGGCAGCGACGCCGGAGTCGAACCTGCTGATCTCGATGAGGTCGTTCACCAGCCCGGTGAGGTTGAGCGTCTCCTGGCTGACCAGCCTGGCCGCCCTGCCCGCGGGCTCGGGCAGCTCGGCCGCCTCCTCGTCCAGGACGTCGGCGACCGCGGTGAGCGCGGCCAGCGGGGTGCGCAGCTCGTGGGAGACGTCGGCCACGAACCTGCGGGCGTCGGCCTCCATCTCGCGAAGCTGCCTGACGTGCCGCTCCAGCTCCGCGGCGGTCTCGTTGAAGGTACGCGCCACGTCGGCCAGCTCGTCGGCGCCGCGGACCTCGATCCTGGTCTGCAACTGGCCCTCGCCGAGCAGGCGGGCGGCCCGGCCGAGCTCGCGTACCGGACGCAGGACGCCGCGGATGGCCAGCGACGCCAGCACGATCGCGAAGGCCAGGGCGGCCGTGCCGGTCAGCCAGGCGAGCGTGGCCAGGTCGTCGATGCTGCGCTGTTCGGGGGCCAGGCTGCGGACGTTGTAGACCTCGATGCCGGACGCCCGCGTCTCCCCGCCGTCCTCGACGACCAGCAACGGCGTGCCGATGACCAGGAAGGGACTGCCCTGCCGGATCACGCGCTGCCAGGCGAAGTCGCCCTCGGCCACCGCCCGCCGTATCGCCGCCGGAATCATCGACGGGTCCAGCGGACCGGGCGAGCGCGCCTCCTCGTAGACGGCGACCACGCTCTCCTCCTCGCCCACGGCACGGGCGATCTCCTGGAGCTCCTGTTCGTCCGGCGCCGGGTTGCGCAGCGGGTAGAGCGCCTGGAGGCGGCTGGTCATCGCCTGCATCGCGGCGTCCTGGGTCCGCTGCAGGATGGCGTTGCGGGCCTGGACGTAGATCCCGCCGGCCACCGCCACCGCCGTGACCACGCACAGCAGGGCGAACGCGAACAGCAGCCGGGCACGCAGTCCCAGGCTCGGCCGAGGCGTCACGAGCCGCTCAAACCGGCCCGAAGCGATATCCGAAGCCGCGTACCGTCTGCACGTAGACGGGCGCCGCGGAATCGTCCTCGATCTTCGCCCGCAACCGCTGCACGCACGCGTCCACGAGACGCGAGTCGCCGAAGTAGCCGTGCTCCCACACCGACTCCAGCAACTGCTGGCGGCTGTGCACCCGGCCGGGCGTGCCGGACAGTTCGAGCAGCAGGCGCAGCTCGGTCGGCGTGAGGCTGACCGGCTCGCCGCGGTGGGAGACCACCAGCCCGGCCCGGTCGATGGTCAGGTCGCCGTGCCGCTCCAGCTCCGCCTGGTCGCGGCCGATCCGCCGCAGCACCGCGCGGATGCGGGCCTCCAGCACCCTGGGCTGCACGGGCTTGACCACGTAGTCGTCGGCGCCCGCCTCCAGTCCGGCCACCACGTCCATGTCGTCGCCGCGCGCGGTCAGCATGATGATCGGAATCTCCCGGAACGCACGGATGCGGCGGCAGACCTCGAACCCGTCCATCCCCGGCAACATCAGATCGAGCACCACCACGTCCGGCAGGTCGGTGCGGAGCCGGTCAAGCCCCTGCTCTCCGGACTCCACCGCCCCCACCCGATGCCCGTGCCGGGTCAGGGCAAGCTCCAGGCCCTCCCGCACGGCGGGGTCGTCCTCGATCAGCAACACTCGCGACACGCCGCCGAGTTTCACAGCACGCTCCGTACCTCTTCCGCAGGCCAACCCATCCACTGTCGGCCGGCCGCATCCCCGTCTCGTCCGCGCCGTGTCATGGTTGTGTCACGGTCGCTCAGGGGGTGGCCGTCGTCGAGAAACCGAGACATACGGCAGACAACTCACGCACATTCGCCGCCAATCGTAGTCCGCATGAGCGAACCACGCACACTCCCACCCCGGCTCAGAGACCGGGTGTTCGCCGCGGTCACGCTGGTACTCGCGGTGCTCCTGCTGCCCGTGGCGTGTGTCCGCCGCCCCGGCCGAGGCCGCGAGACGGCCTGCCGCTGGGCGCTGGGACTGCGCTTCCCGGCCGAGGACCTCACCGGCCTGACCGAGGGCGCGCTGGCGGCGTTCTCCGCGGCGCGCACCGAGGCGCTCTGGCGGCACGGCCAGCTCATCGGCCTCACCTCCGGCTACCGCGACCCCGCCGTCCAGCAGCGGATGTTCGACGAGGAGGTACGCCGCTCCGGCTCACCGATCTTCGCGCGGATGCTCGTGTTGCCCCCGGCGGAGTCGAACCACGTCAAGGGTCTCGCGCTGGACGTGCGCCCGCACGAGGGGGCGCGCTGGCTGGAGGAGCACGGCGCCCGCTACGACCTCTACCGCATCTACGACAACGAGTGGTGGCACTTCGAGTACCGCCCCGACCGCGGCGGCCTGCCCCCGCGCCGCCGCCCCCACCCCGGCGTCCGCTCCTTGGTCGACTAGCCGTCAGCGGAAGCCGGCGACGCGGAACGAGGCGCGAAGCGAGGTTTTCCCGCACGGAATGGCTTCTCCGGGGGGACTGGTGCCAGAACCTGTTCCACGCGGTGAAGTCCGTTGGGGCCGCAGGACGCGTGTCAACGGTTTGGGTTGAGGGGAGGGTATGGGGGCTGTTAGCTTCGCACGGTGGACGACAGGCGTGCACGGGCGGAGGCGATCGAGGACTTCGCGGCGGCCCTGCGGGAACTGCGCGATTCCGTCGGCAACCCACCTTTTCGGGAAATGTCCGGCCGGTCCGGGGCGATCTCCCACACGACGTTGCACGAGGCCGTCAAGGGCAACCGGCTGCCCAGCTGGGAGACGACCGTCGAGTTCGTCAAGGCTTGTGGCGCGGACCCGGCCGCGTACCGGGAACGCTGGGATGCGGCGAACCTCGCGGTCAAGTCGGTGGGCGGCACCGCCGAGCTTCCTGTGGTCGTCGCCGACGACGTGCGACCGGCCGACGTGCGACCGGCCGACGTGCGAGCGGCCTGGGCCGCGCAGGACGTCCGGCCCTCGCCTCGCGCGCGGTGGCTCCATCCTGCCGTGGTCGCGGGGGCGACGGCCGTCGTCCTGGGGGCGGTGGTGCTGGTCGTCGTGGTCTTCAACCGCGAATCCACACCCGAGGGACCGCTGACGCCGGTGCCCGATCCGTCGATCGCGCTGTCCTCGGCCGGTTGTCCGGTGCGGTCGGGCAATCCGCCTCCGGCTCCGCCCTTATACAAGGGCGACGCGGCCGTGTTCGTCGCGGACGTCACGCTGCCCGACTGCATGCACGTCGGCCCCGAGGAGACCCTGGCCAAGGTGTGGCGGCTCAAGAACGCCGGGAGCGTGGTGTGGAAGGGGTACTCGCTGCGCCGCCTCGACCCCGCGCAGCAGGCCGACCACTGCCGGACCGTCTCCAGCGTGCCGATCAAGGACACGCGGCCCGGCCAGATGGTCGACATCGGGACCGATGTCACGACACCCAGCAAGCCGGGCCTGTGCTACGCGCGGTTCAAGATGGTGGACAAATCCGGGAAGGTCGTGTTCCCCGGCAGCAGGCCGGTCACCTTCCAGATCATCGTCAACAGACGCTAGTTCCCCGCCGCGCGGGTGCGCGGGCGGGGAACCGTAGGGGGCTTCAGCGGCCGATGGCGATCCCCGTGTAGTAGCTCCGGAGGATCCTGGCGTAGCTCCAGCCCGCTCGGGCCTTGTCGCGTGAGCCCCGCTGCGACATCCAGTCACCGGTGACCCAGTTGCCGCACGCCGTCGTCGTCGAGCAGTACTGGGCCTTGAAGATCTTCCCGCCGCGGGTCAGCCGCAGGCCCCAGGTCGCGTCCACCGCGGCGCTGGTCGACGGCTTGGCCGAGCCGGGCTTGTAGACCTGGCTCGACGTGTGGTCGTAGACGTCGAAGCACTGGCCGCCCGGCGTCTTGCGGTTCGACCGCATCGCCCAGTACCAGCCGAAGTTCTTGACGGCCAGCGCCCCCGCCCTGAGGGACTCCCGGGGCCAGCTCGACACCCACTCGTTGGGCAGGACGTTCTTGACGTACGTCCTGAAGTCCACCCGCTCGACCCGGTTCAGGGACTTGCGGTACACGAGGATCGTCGTGGGCGGCCTGGTGTCGGTTCCGTCGCTCTTGCAGCCGGTCGGCGGACCGGAGGTCAGGAACAGGTGGGAGGCGTTCTGGTTCTTCAGGGTCGGGTTCAGGTTGCCGCGCGCGCCGGCGGCGAAGTCCTGGTGGGCGCCGGTGTGGCCGCTGTTGAAGAAGACGCGGACGGTCTTGGCGCTGCGGTTCCAGACGGAGGCGGCGGAGTTCTTGATGCACTTGCCCTTGCCGTTGCCCGGTCCCTTGAAGTCGTAGCAGGAGGGCTGTTTCGTCGCGTAGTCGCCGACCGAGCCGGTGAAGTCGGAGACGGAGCCTTTGTTGTTGCTGTTGAAGTAGTAGCAGAACTCGCCGGGTTCGCAGACGCCGTTGCGGTTGGTGGCCGAGGCGGGGCCGGCGGTGGCGAGCACCGTGCCGCCGAGCGCCATCGCGGAGATCAGCCGTACCGTTCGTGAGAGCACAGTCGTTCTCCTCATGGTTATCGGATGCTGTAGCCCTGGGAGTTCCAGAACGAGGTCGGGTTCGGGTTCTGCAGATGCGGGTCGCCGACGCTCTTGGCCGCGCGCAGGTGGCGTCCGGGGCGCATCTCCACGTGGGTGTGCGCGGCCCGCTTGCTCGACACCCCGTGCCACGACTCCTTGGCGATGATCTGGCCGCGCCTGACCTGCTGGCCCACGCGCAACGACGCCAGCGGAGCGGAGTGCAGGTAGATCACCGTCTTGTTCAGCGAGGGCAGGTAGATGGCGATCGTGGACAGGCCCCGGCCGCCGGGCTTGCCGCGTACGACGTTGATGACCTGGCCTGACACCAGGGAACGAACGTTCGCGTCCACGCTCCTGACGATGTCGATGCCCTCGTGGCGGCCGGGCGTGTTGCGGTAGCCGTCGAATCCGGCGGAGATCCGGCCCCTCGCCGCGTACAGCGAGTAGGACATCGCGCCGCGCGGCGCCGACGACGACGGGCCGAACAGGTGGGAGGCGTTCTGGTTCTTCAGGGTGGGGTTCAGGTTGCCCCTCGCCCCGGCGGCGAAGTCCTGGTACGTGCCGGTGTGGCCGCTGTTGAAGAAGACGCGGACGGTCTTGGCGCTGCGGTTCCAGACGGAGGCGGCGGAGTTCTTGATGCACTTGCCCTTGCCGTTGCCCAGCCCCTTGAAGTCGTAGCAGGAGGGCTGCTTGGTGGCGTAGTCGCCGACCGAGCCGGTGAAGTCGGAGACCGATCCCTGGTTGTTGCTGTTGAAGTAGTAGCAGAACTCGCCGGGTTCGCAGACGCCGTTGCGGTTGGTGGCCGAGGCGGGGCCGGCGGCGGCGAGCACCGTCCCGCCGAGCGCCATCGCGGTGAGGATCCTGGTGAGCGTGGTCATGGTCGTTCTCCTGTCTGCGGTGATGGTCGTTCGGGGGAGTCAGCGGCGCTGGTACTCCTCCCAGGTGCGGATGGTCACCTTCGGCCCGTCGTCCTGGCCGCGGCCGGCGAGGCCGTTCAGACCGAGGTAGTAGTCGCCGGCCTGGTGCTGGGCCTGGCCGGAGAGATCGGTGTCACTGATGGCGACGGCGTGGATGTGCCACGGCCAGTCGTCCTGCCGGGGGTCGCGCACCCACGCGGCGAAACCGACCCGCCGCAACCCGCGCACGACCGCCGTTCTGGTGGCGGTGTTCATCCCCTTGACCGAGATGTCGAGGACGCCGCCGCCGTCGTGGGTGCCGGCGGAGGTCGGGTCGCCGCCGGGGTTGTACGAGCCCTGGTCGAGCTTGAGGTCCCGCCGGGTCAGCCGCTCGGCCTCGGCCAGCATGTCCCGCGTACGCGTGTTGACGGCGAAGCCGTCCACGGACACGCGGGCCCCGGGGGTGATGACGGCGGTCACCCTGAAGCGGCCGGCCCCGAGCTTGGCCAGCGAGGCCCTGCCCGGCAGGCCGTTGGCGGCCAGACCGGTGAGGCCGAGTGACCGCTGGAAGCCCGCGTAGGCGGCGACCGTCGTGGTGCCGAAGTAGCCGTCCACCCACCTGGCGTCGAGCAGCCCCCGATCGTGCAGCGCCTGCTCGACGAGGAGCACGCTGCCCTTGGCACCCGGGGTCAGCGAGTCGTCAGCCCGGCGCGGGTCGATCTGCGCCGCCTTGACGGTGGCTTCCATGTTCACCGCGGGAAGGGACCTGACGCCGGACGCGTGCGCCGCCGACATCCCGGTCAGTGGGGTGACCAGGGCGACCGCCGTGAGTGCGGCGGCGCTTGAGGGCAGCTTCATCGGTACTCCTTGATTCGCGGATTCCTCGGTGCGGCGGAATCAAGGTCCCGGACCACGAAGCTGTCCGGTAGCGGTTCTGTGTTGTCAGCCTGTACGCACGAGCCGCCTGACAAGCGGGATCATGAAAAAGGTCAGGTTTCGTACCGGGTGACGACCGCGGCGGCCCGCCGGTGCAGGGCCTCGCGCAACCACTGCGGGGACAGGGCCTCGGCGTTCGTGCTGAGCTGCCACAGCGCCCACTCGGCGTGCCGGGCGTCCTGGAAGCCGACCTCCATCCGCAGCCACCCGTCCGCTTCCGTCTCCTCAGCGTGTACGGCCAGCGCCGTGCCCAGAAGCTCCTCCCGCCGGGCCGGGTTCATGCGGACCACCACGCTGACCTGGTCGCCGCCGGCCCGGAAACGCGTGCTGCGTTCCTGCCAGGCCCGGTCCAGGTCGACGCGGTCCGGTCGCTGCGCGGGCTCGTCGAGCTCCTCGGCGGCCAGGACCCGCGACAGCCGGTAGGTACGGTCCTCGCCGGACCTCTTGGCCAGCAGGTAGCCCCGGTCGCGGATGGTGACCAGGCCGATCGGGTCCACGGTCCGCCATTCCGGCGGCCGGCCCGCGGCGGCGTACTGGATGCGCAGTCTGTGTCCCGCGAACACCGCGCGCAGGACCTCGGAGGCGATGGCGTCGGGCACCTCCTCGGCGGCCAGCCGGCGGGACAAGAGGTCGGTCTCGGGGTCGATGAGCAGGCGCTCGGCCGCGCCCGCCGCGGTCTCCCGGTAGCTCTCCGGCAGCGCGTCGACCACCTTGAGCATCGCCGACGCGAGCGCGGAGCCGAGGCCGAACGCCTGCCCGCCGCGCCGCGATCCGGCCACGAGCAGGGCGAGGGCCTCGTCGGGGTTCAGCCCGGTGAGTTCGGTGCGGAAGCCCGGCAGCAACGCGAACCCGCCGAGCCGCCCGCGCTCGGCGTAGACCGGGACACCCGCCGCGGACAGCGCCTCGATGTCGCGCAGCACGGTCCGGGTGGACACCTCCAGCTCGCGGGCCAGCGCGGACGCCGACAGCCGGCCGTGCCGCCGCAGCAGCAGGACCAGCGAGACCAACCGGTCGGCGCGCATGCGCGAACTTTATCCAAATACACGACACAGGTTGTCGTGATTGGTTGGCAGGCTGGTCGACGCGAGGCAAAGACATATCGAAACGGAGTGAACGTGGCAATAGAGAGAACGGCCGTCAACCCGTG
Source organism: Nonomuraea sp. NPDC050790 (assembly GCF_044456745.1). Classification (NCBI taxonomy): domain Bacteria; kingdom Bacillati; phylum Actinomycetota; class Actinomycetes; order Streptosporangiales; family Streptosporangiaceae; genus Nonomuraea; species Nonomuraea sp. NPDC050790. Next base: position 752,016 of record NZ_JBITGF010000004.1, read on the forward strand.
GCCGTGGTCGGTGGAGCTGGGCTACAACCAGGGCGAGGTGGTGTCAGGGCAGGCCAGGACCCTGTACATATCCGGGCAGACCGCGATGAGCGGCGACGGCAAGCCCCAGCACGACGACGACATGGCGGCGCAACTGGCGCTGAGCCTCGGCAACCTGGAGGCCGTGCTCGGCGAGGCCGGCATGTCCCTGGCGAACCTCGTCCGCCTCAACGTCTACACCACCGACGTGGACCTGCTCTTCCAGCACTACGGCGTGCTGGCGGGACGGCTGGGCGCCGCCGGGGTGGCCCCGACCACCACGATGCTCGGGGTGACGCGGCTGGCGATCCCCGGCCTGATGGTCGAGCTGGAGGGCACCGCGGTCGCGTGAGGCGGCCCGCCGCCTCCGGCAGCCCTGCCGGAGGCGGCACGAACAGGGGAAAGGGGGATCTCCGGTGCGCGGAATGGTGACGATCGGCGTCTACGGCTTCGACGCCGAGACCTTCCTGCGAGCGCTGCGGCAGGCGGACGTGCGCGTGCTGCTCGACGTGCGCCAGCGCCGTGGCGTCCGCGGCCCCGAGTACGCCTGGGCGAACGCGCGCCGGCTGCAGGCCGCCCTGGCCGACGCCCGGATCGCCTACGAGCACCACCGCGAGCTGGCGCCCACCACCGAACTGCGCCACCTGCAGTACGCCGAGGACGCGCGTCAGGGTGTCGGCAAGCGCTCGCGCCGCGAGCTCGCCCCGGAGTACACCCGCCGCTACACCGGCGAGATCCTCGATCACGCCGACCTCGTGCCGATCGTGGCGGAGCTGCCGGGCAGCGGGAGCGCGGCGCTGCTCTGCGTGGAGCGCGACGCCGAGGCGTGTCACCGTTCGCTGATCGCGCGGCGGCTGGCCGAGCGGCACCGCGTGACGGTCGAGCACCTGCGGCCGTAAATAGTCAACGCCATGTAGACTATCTACATCATGGCAAGTACTCCTGACGTCGAGCGGCTCGCGTCCCGGCTGCGGACGCTGGCCCTGCAGCGCTCCGACGCGTGGCTGGACCTCGACCTCACGCTGCCCCAGCTCCGCGTGCTGTTCGCGGTCCGCCGCCGGGACGGCTGCACGGTGTCGGAGCTGGCCGAGACGCTCGGACGGCGGCTCGCGGCCACCTCCGCCCTGGTGAACCGGCTGGTCCGCGCCGGGCTGCTGGACCGGGTGAGCGACCAGGACGATCGCCGCCGTATCCGGCTGCGGCTCACCGGCGAGGCGGAACAGATGCTGACCGCCGTGGACCGGCGCTCGGCCGACCGGTTCGCGGCGGTCCTCGGCCGGATGAGCGTGCGGGGCCGCGCCGCGCTGGCCGAGGCCCTGACCGAGCTGATCGACCTCGTCTCAGCTGATCTGCCGGAGAAGGGGCGCTCATGAACCCGTATCAGGATTTATCCGGTACGACCGAGGTCAAGGTGCCCGGTTTCCGCGAACACCACTTCGACGCCGGCGGCGTGCGGATCAACTACGTGGCCGGCCCGGACAACGGGCCGCCGCTGGTCCTGCTCCCCGCGCAGATGGGCATCTGGGAGAGCTACCAGCGGGTCCTGGCCCCGCTGTCGCGCCGCTCGCGGGTCTACGCGCTCGACCTGCGCGGCCACGGCAAGTCGAGCTGGACCCCCGGCGCGTACTCCTGGCGTCACCTCGGCGCGGACATGACCGCGTTCCTGTCCGAGGTCGTCCGCGAGCCCGCCGTCGTCGCCGGCAACTCCTCCGGCGGGCTCGTCGCCCTGTGGTGCGCGGCCAACCTGCCCGCCCAGGTCGCCGGGGTGATCCTGGAGGACGCCCCGGTCTTCTCCGCGGAGCTGCCCCGCTTCCGGGACCGCGACCGTTACGTGTACGGCGGGCTGAAGCACGTGGCGGACGTGCTCGGCGACCCCGCCCACCGGGACCTCGCCGAGTACTTCCGCGGCCTGACGCTCCCGGTCTCGCAAACCCGGGAGAAGCGCGTACCGGACTGGTTCATCTCCTACCTGTCGCGCCGCATCAAGGCGTTCCAGGCCCGCCACCCCGGCCGCCCGGTGGACATCCCCTACTTCCCCCGCAGGCTCCGCCTGCTGCTCAAGTGCCTGTCCATGTACGACCCGGACTTCGCCCGGGCCTTCGTCGACGGCCGGTTCTACGACGGTCTCGACCACGCCGAGGCGCTCACCCGCGTGTCGTGCCCCATGCTGGTGCTCCACGGCGACTGGCGGCGGCTGCCCGGCCACGGCCTGATCGGCGCGATGGACGACGACGACGCGGCCCGGATCAGGCGGCTCGTCCCGCACAGCCACTACCGCAGGATCCACGCCAACCACGTGATCCACATGTACGAACCCCGCCGGTACGTCGAGGCGGTCACCGCCTTTCTCGAATCGCCGGAGAACTGACCCATCGTTTCGGTTTTCCTGGAAGTCGGCCATTCATTCCGGCATCTCTCGCTAATGTCGGCGCCGTCGTTGACGAACTTTCGAGGGATATGGATATGACCATTCGCAGCACCGCACTTTCCCTTCTGGCCGCCGGTACGGCGGGCATCGCGCTCATGGCGGGAGGGACGGTGGCGGCGTCCGCGTCCTCCACTCCGGGGCTGCTCACGCTGACCCGTTACTACAGCGGCGCGAAGCACTGGAGCACCACCGGATCGGCCCCCGGCGGCAATTACGAGAGCGAACTCAAGGTGGCGATCCTGGCCAAGCAGGAGCCGGGCGCGGTCCCGCTCTACGGCTGCATGGCGGGGCACGCGCCGCTCGACCAGTTCCTGAGCCTGAACCAGTCCTGCGAGGGCAGCAAGAACGCGTTCCTGCGGGTCGAGGGTTATCTCTACAGCAGCCCGGTGCCCGGTTTCACCCGCCCGATCTACCGCTGCCACTGGGCGAAGGCGCAGAGCCACTTCTTCTCGCTGAAGTCCACGTGCGAGAGCACCGGCTCCAACCCGGTGAAGAGCGACTTCAAGCTCGGCTACGTCAAGGGCTAGCGCCGCCGATCAGGTGCTGAACAGGTCGATCAGGACCTGGGCGCGCGCGGTGCGCCGCACGTAGATCTCGCGGCCCTGCCGGACGCGGGTGATGAGCCCGGCCGACTCGAGCCGGTCGCAGTGGTAGGAGACCATGTTCGGCGCGTGCTGGACGCGCCGGCCCAGCGCGCCCATGGTCAGCGGCCGGTCGAGGCAGGTCAGGATGGCCGCGCGGGCCTCGCCCATGAAGCACCGCAGCAGGTCTGGCCGCTGCCGTTCCGGCGCGGGGGCGGCGGTCAGGCCGGGCAGCGGGTAGCCGATCCACACCGCGCCCGGCCCGTCCAGGCGGGCGATCAGGGCGTTCTGCCCGGCCAGCATCGGCATCAGCACCAGCGACCGCGAGCCGATCGTGAAGGTCTCCGGCTCGACGTCGGGGAAGCTGAGCACGTCCTCCTGGTAGCGGCAGCCCACGTGCAGGTCGTCCAGCACCACGTCCAGGCAGCGGCGGGCGGCGGCCACCGCAACCCGCTCCACCTCGCGCTCCATGACCGGCAGCATCCGCCGCCACAGCGGGCTCATCGCCGACCAGGCCGCCTGCAGCAGGTCGGCGTAGCCGCCCAGCCACCGCCGGGGGTTGTCCACCGCGCCCCGCCAGTGCGGCGCCGGTGGCCCGCCGCTGATCGCCTCCAGCTCGCTCAGCAGCAGGTCGGGCGGCAGGTCGCGGAGCATCTCCACCTGCTCGGGGACCTCCAGGTCGCGCGTGAACTCGCCCGGCAGCACCACGTCGGGCAGGACGCTGAAGCCGGGGGAGGCCAGCGACCTGACCACCATCGCGTCCTGGGCGCCGGCCGCCGAGCGGACCAGTTGCCGCCACGGCTCGGGAGCGCCCCTGGCCCGGCCGGACAGCGCGTCAGTGATCAACGCCAGCATCGTCAGGCCGGGCGACAACGTCACCGACACCGGCACCCGCTCCAGCCGCCCGACTACCAGACTCGTCCGCATCCCACTCCATCCCCCGGCTCGTCCAGGTCACCGAGCTCCGGGGCGCCACCGTCGAGCGCGGACGGCATCGGGACGCGCTCGCGCAGGGCCCTCGGCAACCGGGCGTCTGCCACAGGTCAGGAGCAAAGCAGAAGTGACCGGCGGCCGTCTAATAGTGGTAACGAGAAGAAAGCCATATCGACTCCTGCATGAATGCTCGTCAGAGCGCACGCGACCGGACCCCGGGTGTGCCCGGCGCGCCCCGCAGAGCGGACGGTTCGACGGATTCCGAAGTTTTCGCCGGGCATTGACCCGCCGGGCCCCGCGCCTGTCTGGCTACGATCGGAAATGCGGTCTACCGGAAAAGGGAGGTGCTCGCGATGCGTCGTGGCAGGGACTACTGAATGGTGAATGGCTTTTCCGCCGGTCTCGACAGGAATTCGGGACCGGTGTGTCATGCCAGGGCCCGTTGATTTTCCGGAGAAAGGTTGGGCGGGAAACACCGTGCGAGCTGACCGGCGCCGGGGCACGGCCGTCCTGCGGGTGTTCTCGGTCCCGGAATTCCGGGCCCTCTGGTTCGCCCATTCCCTGTCGCTGATCGGGGACCAGTTCGCGCGGGTCGCGCTGGCGATCCTGGTCTTCGACAGGACCGGTTCCGCGGGGGCGACGGCGGTGACCTACTCGCTGACGTACGTTCCGGCGGTCGTCGGCGGTCCGCTGCTGTCGGGGCTGGCCGATCGCTTCCCGCGCCGGACGGTCATGGTCGTGGCCGACGTGGTCCGCGCCGTCCTGGTCGCGGCCATGGCGCTGCCCGGCATGCCGTTCCCGGTGCTGTGCGTCCTGCTGGTGCTGGTCGTGCTGGCCAACGCGCCGTTCAACGCCGCCCGGCTGGCGACGATGCCGGACGCGCTCGAAGGCGACGCCTACGAGGCGGGCCTGGCGGTCACGAGCATGACCCAGCAGAGCGTGCAACTGCTCGGCTTCGGCCTGGGCGGCGTGCTGGTGGCCGCCACCTCGGCGCAGACGGCGCTGGTGATCGACGCGGGGACCTTCGCCGTCTCCGCGCTGGTGATCGGCGTGGGGATGCGGCTGCGCCCGGCGCCGTCGGTGCGCAAGACCGGGACCGCGTCGGGCTCCATGTTCGCCGCCATGCGACTGGTCTGGGCCGATCGCCGGCTCAGGACCCTGTTCGTGCTCGGCAGCGCGTGGGGGTTCTACGTGGTGCCCGAGGCGCTGGCGGCGCCGTACGCGGCGGAGATGGGGGAGGGGCCCGCGGTGGTCGGGGTGCTGATGGCGGCCGACCCGCTGAGCGGGGCCGTCGGGGCGTGGCTGCTGGTGCGCTGGGTTCCCGCGTCCGTGCAGGCCAGGCTGATCGCCGTGCTGCCCGCGCTGTGCGGGGCGCCCCTGGTGCTCTTCGCGCTGAACCCCTCCCTCGTGCCCGCCCTGGGGCTGCTGGCGTTGTCCGGGCTGGCCTCGGCGTACCTGGTGAGCGTGCACGCCGCCTATGTGCGGGCGGTGCCGGACGACGTGCGCGGCGGGGCGGTCGGCCTGGCCTCCGCGGGACTGCTCGCCGCGCAGGGGCTGGCGATCCTGCTCGCGGGCGGCGTCGCCCAACTGCTGGACCCGGGCCCGACCATCGCCGTCTTCGCCGCCGCGGGCGTCGCCGTGTCGGCCGTGATGGGACTGGGCTGGCACCGCCTGAGCCGATGAGACCGTGCTCGCCGCCACGGTTCCGGCCGGGCGGCGGGCGCGGGTCAGTCGACTCTGGACAGGACGTGCTCGACGACCATGACCGCGGCGCCGATGACGCCCGCGCGGTCGCCCAGTTCGCTGGCCTGGATGCGCAGGTGCTGGGTCGCCAGCGGCAGTGAGCGGCTGTAGACCACCTCGCGCACCCCGGCCAGCACGTGCTCGCCCGCCTCCGCGATCGCGCCGCCGAGGACGACCGTGGCCGGGTTGAAGAAGTTGACGATCGAGGCCAGCACGGTGCCGATCTCGCGGCCGGCCTGCCGTACGAGCTGGATCGACTGAAGGTTGCCCGAGCGCACGAGGTCGACCACGTCGCGGTTGCTCGACGCGTCGTCCAGGCGGGCGGCCAGCGCGGCGCCGCCCGCGATGGCCTCCAGGCAGCCGGTGTTGCCGCAGCGGCAGGAGACGTTCTCGCCGTTGGGCACCCGGATGTGGCCGATGTCGCCCGCCGCGCCCTGGGCGCCACGGTGCAGGCGGCGGTCGGAGATGATGCCGCAGCCGATGCCGGTGCCGATCTTGACGAAGATCAGGTGGTCGGTGCCGGGGTGGGCGATCCAGTGCTCGCCCAGCGCCATGATGTTCACGTCGTTGTCGACCAGCACCGGTACGCCGAGCCGTTCGCCGAGCCACTCGGGCACGGGGAAACCGTCCCAGCCCGGCATGATCGGCGGGTTGACCGGCCGGCCCGAGGCGTGCTCGACCGGGCCGGGCAGTCCGACGCCGACGCCGCACACGTCGGCCAGGGTGTGGCCGCTCTCGGCCAGCAGTTCGGTGAACGCCTCCACCAGCCAGGTCAGCGTGGTCTCCGGCCCGCGTTCGATGGGCACGTCGGCGGTGCGCTCGGCGAGCACGGTGGTGCCGAGGTCGGTCACCGCGAGCCGGTCGTGGGTCGCGCCGAGGTCGGCGGTGAGCACGACGCGGGCGGCTCGGTTGAAGGAGAAGGCGGTCGCCGGACGCCCGCCGGAGGCGATGGCGTCCTGCGCGGGCACGACCCACCGACTGCTCAGCAGGGCGTCGAGGCGCTGGGAGACCGTCGATCTGGCAAGCCCCGTGAGCTGCACCAACTCGGCCTTCGTGCGGGCCTGCCCGTCCCTGAGGATCGAGAGAAGTTCCCCCGCTCCGGGCGCCTCCTGGGTCACGCGCGTCTCCCTCCGGTCAACGATATCGCGATTATGTCATGACTTTTGCTTGACCATCGACATAAGCCGTCTCTAGCATCCAGAACAGGTCGAAGTTATGTCGTAAATCGTCATATCTCCCCCATGGAGGGCTGCGTGCTCAGCATGAGAGGCATCGGCAAGAGCTTCCTCGGGGTGCGCGTGCTGTCCGGGGTCGACCTGGACGCGCAGGCGGGAGAGGTGCACGCCGTCGTCGGCGAGAACGGCGCGGGCAAGTCCACGCTGATGAAGATCCTCGCCGGGGTGCACGTCCCCGACGAGGGCGGCATCGCGATCGACGGCGCCCCGGTCTCCTTCGGCCATCCCCGCGACGCGCAGCGGGCCGGGGTGGCGATCATCTACCAGGAGTTCAACCTCCTGCCGCAGCGCAACGTCGCGGAGAACGTCTTCCTCGGGCGCGAGCCCGTACGGCGCGGCCTGGTGGACCGCGCCGCCATGGAACGCGAGACCGGCCGATTACTCGCCGAGCTCGGCGAGACCTCCTTCGGCCCCCGCGACCAGGTCGGCCGCCTCAGCGTCGCCCAGCAGCAGGTGGTCGAGATCGTCAAGGCGCTCTCCCTGGAGGCGCGCATCGTCGTCATGGACGAGCCCACCGCCTCGCTCGCCGAGCACGAGGTCGATCTGCTCTACACGCTCGTGCGCCGCCTCCAGGCCCGCGGCATCGCCGTCCTGTACATCTCCCACCGCCTGCGCGAGGTCTTCGACCTGGCCCAGCGCGTCACCGTGCTCAAGGACGGCGCCAGGGTGGACACGCTGCCCATCACCGAGGTGAACCAGGGCCTGCTGGTCAGCCTCATGGTCGGGCGCGAGCTCAGCGACTACTACCCGCCCAGGGCGCGGCCCGGCGAACTCGGCGAGGTCCTGCTGGAGGTCACCGGCGGCGGCAACGCCAGACTGCGCGACATCTCCCTCTCGCTGCGCGCGGGCGAGATCACCGGCGTCGCCGGGCTGCAGGGCTCGGGGCGCACCGAACTGGCCAAGGCGCTGTTCGGGGCCGAGCCGTTCACCACCGGGAAGATGACGCCCCTGCGTCCGCGCGGCGTCCGCGAGGCGGTGACCGCGGGCATCGGGCTGGTCACCGAGGACCGCAAGGCCGAGGGCCTCGCGCTGCGGCAGTCGGCGGGCGACAACGCGCTGCTGGTCGCCCGCGCGCTCGGGCGGCGCGCGGGCCGGGTGCGCGAGCTCCTCCAGCGGGTACGGCTGGCCCCGCCCGACCCCGAGCGCGAGGTCCGCTACCTGTCCGGCGGCAACCAGCAGAAGGTCGTGCTGGCCAAGTGGCTGACGGTGGCGCCGAAGGTGCTGATCTTCGACGAGCCGACCCGGGGGGTGGACGTGGGGGCCAAGGCGGCCATCCACGACCTGGTGCGGGAACTGGCCAGGGACGGGATGGCGGTGCTGATGATCTCGTCCGAACTGCCGGAGCTGATCGGGATGAGCGACCGGATCGTGGTGCTCAGGGACGGCCGGATCGCCGGTGTCCTGCCCGCCGGATCGTCCGAGGAGGCCATCATGCACCTGGCCGCCGGTGAGGAGGCGGCATGACCGACCACGAGACAGGCACCCAACCCAACACACCCGCACCCACCAGCGCGAAAACCCAGAACCAGGGCCACGGCAAGGACCCCGGCCAAGGCCCGGACCAGAACCAGGGCCACGGCAAGGACCCCGGCCAAGGCCCGGACCAGAACCAGGGCCACGGCGAGGACCCCGGCCAGGGCCGGAACCGGGACCAGGGGCAGACCCAGGATCGAGGCGAGGACGCGGGCGAGGGCGGGGGCGGGGGCCGAGGCGAGGGCGCGGGCGGGGGCCGGGGACTGAATCGCGACCGGGGCCGCGGCGTTGATCGTGACAAGAAGCGTGGTGGTGGGTGGGCGGTGCTCACGCCGACCAAGGTGGTGTTCCTGGCGCTGGGCGTGATCGTCGTCGTGGGCACGATCCTCGCCGGCACCGAGTGGCTGTCGCTGGAGACGGTCGTCGGCGTCCAGCAGCGCTCGGCCGCCCTCGGCATCGTCGCCGTCGGCCAGACGCTGGCCATCCTGGCCGGTTCGCTGGACCTGTCCGTCGCCTACCTCATCAGCCTCGTCTCGCTGGTCGCCGCGGAGATCATGGCGAGCGGCAACGTCCCGGCCGCCGTCGGGACGGCGCTCGCGGTCAGCGCGCTGGTCGGCCTGGTCAACGGCGTGGTGATCACGAAGCTGAGAGTGCACGCCTTCATCGCCACCCTGGGCGTCGGCCTGGTCATCAAGGGCGTGCTCGACCATCTGTACGACGGCCCGGCCGGCAAGGTGCCGGAGTCGTTCCAGCACCTCGGCTACGACCGGATCGGCCCGGTCCCGGTCTCCGCGATCCTCTGGGCCGCGGTCGCGCTGGCCGTGTGGTTCCTGCTGGCCAGGACCCGCCTGGGCTACCGCGTGTACGCCGTGGGCGGCGACGTCGAGGTGGCCAGGCTCTCCGGCGTCAAGACCGACCGGGTGGTGATCGTCGCCCACGTCCTCTGTTCGCTGTGCGCGGGGATCGCGGGACTGCTGCTGGCCAGCAGGCTCGGGGCGGGCGCGCCGACGGTGGGCACCGACGGCGGCTACGACCTGGAGTCGATCGCGGCCGTGGTGCTCGGCGGCACCGCCCTGGCCGGCGGCAGGGGCGGCGTCGGCGGCACGGTCGGCGGGGTGCTGCTGCTGGCCGTGCTCGACAGCCTCTTCAACCAGCTTGAGGTCAATTCCTTCTTCAAGGACGTGGTCCGCGGCGTGGTCATCGTGGCGGCCGTGGCGATCTACGCCAGGAGGCGGAAGCAGTGAAACGCATGATCTTCGTCGTGCTGGCGGTGCTGCTGGTGGCCATCGCGGTGGCCAACCCGTTCTTCCTGGAGCCCGCCGGGTTCCTCGCCTTCGTCAAGCGGGCCGCGCCGCTGGTGATCCTGGCGGCGGGGCAGTACTTCGTGATCGTCTCGGGCGAGTTCGACCTGTCGGTGGGCTCGCTGGTGACGGTCGAGGTGGTGGTGGCGGCCCGGCTGATCGACGGGAACGAGGCGGCCACCTGGCCGGTCCTGGCCGTGCTGATCGGGCTCGGACTCCTGGTCGGCCTGGTCAACGGGGCGATCACCACGCTGCTGCGGGTCCCGTCGTTCATCACCACGCTGGGGATGATGCTGGTCCTGTCGGGCGCGGTGTTCCTCTGGACGGGCGGGGCGCCGCGCGGCGCGCTGTCGGCCGGCTTCCGGATCTTCGGCAGGGACACCCTCTGGGCGGTGCTCATCCTGCTGGCCGTCGCCGTGGCGGCGGTGCTGCTGACCAGGTCCACCTTCGGCAGGACCCTGATCGCGACCGGCGACAACGAGCGGGCCGCGGCCCTGTCGGGCGTGCGCGTCAACCGGACCAGGATCCTCGCCTTCGCCCTGTCCGGCGTGGCCGCGGCCGTCGCCGGCATCATGCTCGGCGGCTTCGCGGGCGTCTCCGCCCAGGTCGGCCAGGGCCTGGAGTTCTCCGCCATCACCGCGGTCGTGCTCGGCGGCGTGGTGCTCGGCGGCGGCGCGGGCTCGGTCGTGGCCGCGATGGGCGGCGCCTTCACGCTGGAGGCGCTGTTCACCCTGCTCAACCTGTACGGGATCTCCGGGGCGCTGGAGTACACCGTGCAGGGCGTGATCATCGTCGCCGCCGTGGCGGCGGGAGCCGTACGGCTGCCTCGATTGCTGAAATCCCCCCGAAAAGGAGACGCACATGCCGCGTCATAAGCCCCTGGTCCTGCTGGCGGCGGTGCTGTTCGCCGCGGGATGCACCAGCGACAAGCCCACGGCGAGCGTGAGCCAGAGCCCGGGCGGCCAGGCTCCCGCCGCGAGCACGACCCCCGCGTCGGGGACGGGCGAGCAGTCGAAGTTCTTCGTCCAGGCCGACTACGACGCGCAACTGGCGATGCGGACCAAGTCGGCGACCGGCCCGGCGGACAAGCCGTGGGAGCAGGCCATCGACCCGCAGATGGTCGACACGGCGAAGTACAAGAAGTCCGGAAACATCCATCTCTGCTTCTCCAACGCCGCGGTGAACAACCCCTGGCGCCAGGTCGGCTGGAAGAGCATGCAGGCCGAGGTCTCCACGCACAAGGAGATCACCAAGTTCACCGCCCTGGACGCCGAGGGCAAGGACGACAAGCAGATCTCCGACATCGCCGAGCTGACCGGCAAGGGCTGCGACGCGCTGATCATCTCGCCCAACACCACCGCCACCCTCACCCCCGCGGTCAAGGCCGCCTGCGAGAAGGTGCCGGTGATCGTCTTCGACCGTGGCGTCGAGACCGACTGCCCGGTCACCTTCATCAACCCCATCGGCGGGTACGCCTTCGGCGCCGACGGCGCGGAGTTCCTGGCGGAGAAGGTCCCGGCCGGCGGCAAGGTGCTCGCGCTGCGCATCCTGCCCGGCGTGGACGTGCTGGAGACCCGCTGGTCGGCGGCGAAGGTCGCCTTCGACAAGAGCCAGCTCCAGGTCGTGGGCGTGGAGTTCACCGACGGCGACGCGGCCAAGACCAAGAGCATCGTCAGCGACTACCTCGCCAGGCACGGCAAGATCGACGGCATCTGGATGGACGCCGGCGCCACCGCGGTCGCCGCGATCGAGGCCTTCGAGGACGCGGGTCAGCCGGTGCCGCCCGTCGTCGGCGAGGACCAGCAGGACTTCCTGCAGAAGTGGAAGCAGAACAACCTGACCGCCGTCGCGCCCACCTACCCCACCTACCAGTGGCGCACCCCGGTCCTCGCGGCGGTGAAGATCCTCAAGGGCGAGGAGGTCCCGAAGACCTGGAAGCTGCCGCAGCCCAAGATCACCGCTGAGAACCTCGACACCTACCTCCAGCCCAACATGCCGCCGCTGCACTACGCGCTGTGCGGCTGCGAGAGCCTGCCCGGCTTCCCCCAGACCTGGGGCGGGAAGTGACCCGGATCGGGGTCAACACCTGGGTGTGGGTCTCGCCGCTGACCGACGACGATCTCGTACGGCTGGCGCCCCGCATCGCCGGCTGGGGATTCGACGTCATCGAGCTGCCCGTCGAGCGGCCCGGTGACTGGGATCCCCACCGGGCCAAGGATCTCCTGGCCGAGCACGGCCTGCGGGCCACGGTCGTGCTGGTGATGCCGCCGGGCAGGGAACTGGTCGCCGCGGACACGGTCGGGGAGACCCAGGAGTACCTGCGGCACTGCGTGGACGTGGCGGTGACCGTGGGCTCGCCGGTGATCGCCGGACCTGCCTACGCCTCGGTCGGCCGTACCTGGCGGATGGAGGAGGCGGAGAGGAAGGCGACCTACGCCGAGCTGAAGGAGAACCTGAAGCCCGTCCTCGACCACGCGGGCGAGCGCGGCGTCCGGCTGGGCGTCGAGCCGCTCAACCGCTACGAGACCAGCCTGATCAACACCGTGGAGCAGGCGCTCGACGCCCTGCCGAAGGAGTGCGGGCTGGCCCTGGACACCTACCACCTGAACATTGAGGAGAAGGACCCGGCGGCAGCCGTACGGCAGGCCGGGGACCGGATCGCGCACGTGCAGGTGTGCGGGACGGACCGCGGCACGCCGGGACAGGACCGCTTCGACTGGCCCGGGTTCACCGCGGCGCTCGGCGCCGCGGGTTACCGGGGGCCGCTGGTCATCGAGTCGTTCACCGCCCACAACCAGACCATCGCCACCGCGGCCTCCATCTGGCGGCCGCTCGCCCCGAGCCAGGACGCCCTGGCGATCGACGGGCTGGCCTTCCTCCGCACGCTCTGACCCTCTCGCGGGAGTGCATTCGCCATGCGCCGAGTTCTTGCCGCCTTCTTCCTCCCTCTTCTGCTGCTCTTATCGGTCCTGACGGCTCCGGCCGCGGCCAACCACGACCTGTTCAAGGCGTTGCTGTTCACCAAGGCCGCCGGGTACGTCCACGAGTCGATCCCGGCCGGCATCCAGATGGTCACCGAGCTGGCCGCCGAACACCACTTCGCGGTCGAGCGGAGCGAGGACCCCGCCGTCTTCAACGACGCCAAGCTCGCCGAGTTCGACGCCCTGATCATGCTGAACACCTCGGGCATGGTGTGGACGAGCGACGAGCAGCGCGCCGCCCTGCAGCGCTTCGTCAACGCGGGCAAGGGCGTGGTGGCCCTGCACAACGCGCTCGACATGGGGATCGACAACGAGTTCCCCTGGTGGGACGAACTGGTCAACGGCGGCTCCCACATGCCGACCCACTCGCCCGGCACCCTCCAGGGCACCGCGAAGGTGGCCGACCGGGCGCACCCCTCGACCAAGAACCTGCCCAGGGTCTGGCCGAGGGCCGAAGAGTGGTACAACTTCGCGCCCAACAACCGCGGCAAGGTCCACGTGCTGGTCACGGCCGACGAGACCACCTACAACCCGGGTCCTGACGCGATGGGCGCCGACCACCCCATCTCCTGGTGCCGCAAGGCCGAGGGCGGCAAGGTCTGGGCCACCGCCATGGGGCACGAGGCGGCGGCGTACTCGGAGCCGCTCTTCCGCGAGCACGTGCGCGGCGGCATCGCCTGGGCGGCCGGCGCCGAGGCGGGCGACTGCGGCGGCACCGTGACCGGCAGCTTCGAGAAGATCACGCTCGACGACAACACCGCCGACCCGATGGAGCTCGACGTCGCCAAGGACGGCCGCGTCTTCTACGTCCAGCGCCAGGGCGCCGTGAAGATCCACAAGCCCGACACCCACACCACCGTGACCGCCGCGCAGCTCAACGTCTACAGCGGCGGCGAGGACGGCCTGGTCGGCATGGAACTCGACCCCGCCTTCGACGAGAACCACTGGATCTATCTCTACTGGTCGCCCGCTGACAGCACGCAGGACGTCAACCGCCTGTCCCGCTTCACCGTCACCGGCGACACCATCGACCTGGCCAGCGAGAAGAAGATCCTGGAGGTGCCCGCCTACCGCGACCGCACCTACCCCGAGCCCGGCCACACCGGCGGCGCGGTGGAGTTCGGCCCCGACGGCACGCTCTACCTCTCGACGGGCGACGACACGCCGCCGAACCTGTCCTCGGACTGGCAGGGCTACTCGCCGATCGACTGGCGGCCGGGCCGGCAGATGCTGGACGCGGCGCGTACCTCGGGCAACACCAACGACCTGCGTGGCAAGATCCTGCGGATCAAGCCCAAGGCCGACGGCACGTACGACATCCCCGAGGGCAACCTCTACCCGCCGGGCACGGCCAGGACGCGCCCGGAGATCTTCGCGATGGGCTTCCGCAACCCGTTCCGCTTCACGGTCGACCAGAAGACCGGCTGGGTGCACATGGCCGACTACGGTCCCGACCGCGGCGGGCCCACGACCGAGCGCGGCCCCGAGGGCCTGGTCGAGTACAACATCATCAAGACCGCGGGGAACTACGGCTGGCCGTTCTGCCACGGCGACAACCAGGCGTACGCGCCGTACAACCCCGACACCAAGGTCGTCGGGCCCAAGTTCGACTGCGCGGCGCCGGTCAACGAGTCGCCGAACAACACCGGCCTCACCGAGCTCAAGCCGATCCAGAAGCCGGTCATGTGGTACGGCTACGGCACCTCGCCCGCCTTCCCCGAGATGGGCGCGGGCGGTTCGGCCCCGATGGCCGGTCCGGTCTACCGCTACAACCCGGACAACCCGTCGGCCACCAAGTTCCCCGAGTACTTCGACGGGGTGAACTTCTTCTACGAGTGGTCGCGCCACTACGTCAAGGAGATCCACCCCAACGACGACTCCACCGGCGTGCTGAAGATCAACCCGTTCCTGGGCACGTTCCTCAAGCCGATGGACATGACCTTCGGCCCCGACGGCTCCCTGTACGTCGCGGAGTGGGGCACCGAGTTCGGCGGCGGCAACAACGACTCGGGCCTGTACCGGATCGACTACTCCGCCGGAGCCCGCACGCCGGTCGCCAAGGCGGTGGCCAGCGTGACCGACGGGCCCGCGCCGCTGGCGGTGCGGTTCGACGGCTCGGCCAGCTTCGACCCCGACGGCGACGCGCTCACCTTCGCCTGGGACTTCGAGGGTGACGGCACCTTCGACTCCAGCGAGGTCAAGCCCAGCCACACCTACCCGAAGGGCAAGTACACGGCCCAGTTGAAGGTGACCGACAGCACCGGCAAGGAGGGCTTCTCCAACATCGAGATCGTCTCGGGCAACTCCAAGCCGGTGATCACGATCGAGACGCCGATCAGCGGCACGCCGATCGAGTTCGGCGGGCACCTCGTCCCGTACAAGATCAAGGTCACCGACCCGGACGGCGGCACGATCGACTGCCAGAAGGTGATCGTCGCGCCGGCGCTCGGCCACGACGACCACGAGCACGAGACCACCCAGATCCGCGGCTGCGAGGGCACGGTCGACACCGGTGACCTGGGCGGCCACCCGGCCGGGGCCAACCTCTACTACGTGATCAACGCCCAGTACACCGACGGCGGCGAGATCCCGCTCACCGCCTACGCCAAGGCGATCCTGCAGCCGCACAGGAAGCAGGCCGAGTACTTCTCGGCGCAGTCCGGCGTGCGTGTGGTCGAGCAGGAGGGCGCGGAGAGCGGCAAGCGCATCGGCGACATCAGCGACAACGACTGGATCGCCTTCACGCCGATGGACCTCAGCGCGATCAGCGCCGTGTCCTACCGGCTGTCCAGCCCGACCGGCGGCGGCGCGATCGAGCTGCGCGCCGGCTCGCCCACCGGAACGCTGCTGGCCAGGACGCCGGTCCCGCGGACGGGCGGCTGGGACAACTACCAGATGACCCAGTCGATCGCGCTGCAGCAGGGCGTGCGGAGCACCACGATCTACGTGGTCTTCAAGAACAGCGCAAGCAACGCCTTCGACCTCGACGCCGTGCAGTTCGGCGGCGACGCGGTCCCCGGTGAGGAGCTGAAGGCCGGCACCTACACCGTCACCGCCCAGCACAGCGGGAAGAACGTGACCCCGGTGAGCATGGACGAGGAGGCCAAGATCGTGCAGCGCGGCGCCTCCGGCGGGGCCGACCAGCGCTGGCAGGTCATGCCGCTCTCCGGCGGCGGCTTCCAGCTAAAGAACCAGGCCACCGGCAAGTGCCTCGACGTGCCGGACGGCTCCACGTCGCCGGAGGTCCAGCTCGTCCAGTGGTCGTGCCACCCCGACGGCCACGCGCACCAGCGCAACCAGACCTTCCACGCCTCCAAGGTGGACAGCGCCTGGCAGGTCGCGAGCGAGGTCAGCGGGCTCTGCCTGGACGTCAAGTGGGTCTCGCACGAGGACGAGGCCCCGATCATCCAGTGGACCTGCGTGTACGCGCCCAACCAGCAGTTCGTCTTCACCGAGGCGGGCGGGGACCGGACGCCGCCGGTCACGACCGCGGCGGGCGCCTCCGACGGCTGGCACACCGGCCCGGTCGAGATCAGGCTGACCGCGACCGACGACGCCTCCGAGGTGGCGGCCACCGAGTACCGCCTCGACGGCGGGGAGTGGACCTCCTACCTCGGTCCGTTCCCGGTCAGCGGGGACGGGGAGCGCAAGCTGGAGTACCGCTCCCGCGACGGGGCGGGCAACGTGGAGGAGGCCAAGGCGCTGACCGTCAGGATCGACGCCACAGCGCCGCAGACTCGGGCGTCGTTCGCGCCGCCCACCGACTCCGGCTGGCACGGTGCGGCCGTACCGGTCGTGCTGACGGCGACCGACGGGCACTCGGGCGTCGACCGGGTCGAGTACGCGCTCGACGGCGGCGCGTGGAAGCCGTACACCGAGCCGGTCGTGGTCGGCGGCGAGGGCGCGCACGAACTGCTCTACCGGGCCGTGGACAAGGCCGGGACCAAGGAGCAGGACAAGGCGGCCACGCTGAAGATCGACGAGACCAGGCCGACGCTGCTGGTGTCGGGCGTCGCCGACGGCGAGACCTACGGCGACGCACAGGACCTGCGCATCTCCTGGGAGGCGGTGGACAGCTCCTCCGGCGTCAAGACCGAGTCGGGCGCCATCGACGGCGCCACGCTGCTGGACGACGCGGTGCTGCCGCTGTTCACGCTGAGCCTGGCCAGGCACACGGTCGTCGTCACCGCGCGGGACGGCGCGGGCAACACCACGACCTCGACCATCGGGTTCACCGTCGTCACCTCCATGAAGGACCTGCAGCGCCTGGTCGACCGGTTCGCCGCGACGAGCTGGATCTCCGTGGCCGAGCAGCGGCGGCTGACGACGGAGCTGTCCAAGGCGGCCAAGGCGGCGGCCAAGGGGCAGAAGGCGAAAGCCGTACGGCATCTGGAGTCCTTCAAGGCGCAGGTCGCCCGGGTGTCACGGGCGGACGTACGGCAGGTGCTCAACCGCGACGCCGACCAGGTGATCGCGAGTCTGAGGTGAGCCGTCACCCGTGCCGCGCCGCCCCCGCGGCGGCGCGGCGCGGGTGCGCGGAAAGGCAGATCCACCGGCATCTCTCATCGTGATCGGGGCGGGGCATTGACTGACAGGACCATCGGCGTGGGCATGGTGGGCTACGCGTTCATGGGGCGCGTGCACTCCCAGGCGTGGCGCAACGTGACGGCCTTCTTCGACCTGCCGGTCACTCCCGCCATGCGCGTGATCTGCGGGCGGTCGGAGAAGGCCGCCGAGGCCGCCGCCGCGCGCATGGGCTGGGCCGGATTCACCACCGACTGGCGTGAGCTGATCCGCCGCGACGACGTCCAGATCGTCGACGTCTGCACGCCGGGCGACTCCCACGCCGAGATCGCGATCGCGGCGCTGGAGGCGGGCAAGCACGTGCTGTGCGAGAAGCCGCTGGCCAACACCGTCGCCGAGGCGGAGAGGATGGCCGAGGCGGCGGCGCTCGCGACGGGCAGGAGCATGGTCGGCTTCAACTACCGGCGGGTGCCCGCGCTCGCCCTCGCCCGGCGCATGGTCGCCGCCGGCGAGCTGGGCGAGATCAGGCACGTGCGGGCGGTCTACCTCCAGGACTGGATCATGGATCCGGAGCTCCCGCTGGTGTGGCGGCTGCGGAAGGACAAGGCGGGCTCCGGCGCGCTGGGCGACATCGGCGCGCACATCATCGACGTGGCCCAGTTCGTCTCCGGCCAGGACATCGTGGGCGTGTCGGGGCTGACCGAGACCTTCATCAAGGAACGGCCTGGCGGGCGGGTGACCGTGGACGACGCGGCGCTGTTCATCGGGCGCATGTCCGGCGGGGCGACCGCCTCCTTCGAGGCCACCAGGCTCGCCGGCGGGCGCAAGAACGCGCTGCGCATCGAGCTGAACGGCTCGCTGGGCAGCCTGTCGTTCGACTTCGAGGCGATGAACGAGCTGTGGGTGTCGAAGGGCGGCGGCGGCTTCACCCGCGTCCTGGTCACCGAGCCCGAGCACCCGTACGCCGGCGCGTGGTGGCCGCCCGGCCACGGCCTCGGCTACGAGCACACCTTCACCCACGAGATCAAGGACTTCCTGGAGGCGATCGGCAACGGCACGGACCCCTCTCCTTCCTTCGCCGACGGGCTGCGGGTGCAGCGGGTGCTCGAAGCCGTGGAGCGGAGCGACGGCGCCTACACGGAGATCCTTTAGGGAGATCGGGATCCGTGGCATGCTTGCGCACCATGCGAAAGCCGTCATGGATTCTGGCCTTTGTCGTGGTCTTAGCGTCGTTGCTCGCGGCTCCGGCGCAGGCCGCCACCTCCTACCGGGTCTGGCACTGGAACGTCGCGGGCAACACGATGCACAAGGGGTCCACGACCGACGGGCTCATGCCCGCGGCCGTCTCCTCCATCACCGCGAGCGGGGCGGTGTTCGCCTCGGTCAACGAGCTGTGCCAGCAGCAGTTCGACACCCTCATCCAGCGGCTGCGGAGCGCGGGCTGGCCGGAGGACCCGGCCAACTTCGCCAGGTTCGAGGCGACCATCCCCGGCAGGACGGGCGGGCCGTGCCAGGGGAAGGCGTACGGGATCGGGCTGTTCAGCAAGAAGCCGCTCGGCGCGGCCGACCGGATCACCCTGCCCGATGACGGCAACGAGGTGCGCAAGCTGCTCTGCGCGCCGCCGCGCGACGGGTCCGGCCCGCGCTTCTGCACCACGCACTCCACGTTCGTGGACGCCTACCGCCTGCCCCAGCTCACCGCGATCTTCGACCGGATGGACGCCTACCGGGCGGCCGGCGAGCGGGTCATCGTCGCGGGCGACTTCAACGCGGCCCCCGACTTCGCGCGGATGAACCGCTTCTACTCCACCCAGGTCGACACCCCGAACAACGACGGCAACACCGGCCACTTCCGCGAGGTGGACGACGCCGACCCCGCCGCCTGTCCCGGCTACGGCGAGACCACGCTCCAGACCTCCGACGGCGGCGGCCCGTGCGGCAAGGGAACGAAGATCGACATGATCTTCACGCACGACACCGAGTACGTGGCCGCCTCCTCCTCGGGCGACGCGAAGCCGGCACCCACGACATGCGGCGGCAAGGCGTGCTCCGATCACCGGATCCTCACCGGAATCGTGACATTGCGCTGACTTGCCGGTTCGTGCGCCGTTCGATCCGAGAGGTGTTGTGCGGCCGCGTCCCGTATGTATGATCACAGGCGAAAGTGGAGGGGAGTACTCCTTCGCGGCCACGTCGTCATCACGGACCCGCCTCGGGGCCCGGCGCGGTCGGTCCGCGACGACGCGGGCGGAGAAGACCTCCGACGGACGTGTCAACGCCAAGTCGGAGGAGCGATTTTCGCATGCCCCCACCCCTGCCCGTGCCCGCCTGGCTGTGGGCGGCCACCATCGCCGCCCTGCTCGGACTGGTCCTGATCGACCTGATCGTCGTCAACAGGAGACCCCACCGGGTCACCATCGCCGAGTCCGCCCGCTGGATCGCCTTCTACATCGGCTGCGCCGTCGCGTTCGGCGCGGCAGTGTGGATCTTCGGAAGCGGCGACCACGCGGCCGCCTACATCACCGGCTACATCACCGAATACACGCTGAGCGTCGACAACCTGTTCATCTTCATGCTCATCATGGCGAACTTCGCCGTGCCCGCCATCCACCAGCATCGTGTGCTGCTCATCGGCATCGTGATGGCGCTGGTCATGCGGGGCGTCTTCATCGGCATCGGCGCGCAGGCCGTACAGCGGTTCAGCTGGGTGTTCTGGCTCTTCGGCGCCATCCTCATCTACACCGCGTGGAAGTTCGCCTTCAACAACAACGACGAGGAGGAGTACGACCCCAACGGCGGCGTCGTACGGCTGGTGCGCAGGCTGTTCCCGGTCACCGACGTCTACCACGGCTCGCGGCTGACCATCCGGCAGGACGGCCGCCGCATGCTGACCCCGATGTTCATCGTCATCGTCGCCATCGGCGGCGCCGACCTGGTCTTCGCGGTCGACTCGATCCCCGCCATCTTCGGCATCACCCAGGACGCCTACCTGGTCTTCGCCGCGAACGCGTTCGCGCTGATGGGGCTGAGGCAGCTCTACTTCCTGCTCGGCGGGCTGGTGGAGAAGCTCGTCTACCTCACCTACGGCCTGGCCGTCATCCTCGGGTTCATCGGCGTGAAGCTCGTTCTGCACGCCCTGCACGAGAACGAGCTGCCGTTCATCAACGGCGGCGAGCACGTCACCTGGGTTCCCGAGATCAACAACTGGCTCTCGCTGGCCGTCATCGTCACCGTCCTCGCGGTGACCACGGCGGCCAGCCTGGTCAAGTCCAGGCGCGACGCCCGTCAGGACGCCGTGCGCGAGCCCGCCGAGTAGGTTCGCGGCGGGCGCGCTGCCGGGTGTGCGGCATCATGTCCGGATGGACAGCCGCTTTCTCGGGATCGCCGAAGTGACGCGAACGCCGTCCGCGGCGGTCGTGGTCGACGTCATGCGGGCCTTCACCGTGGCCCCCTGGGCCTTCGCCCAGGGGGCCGAGAGGATCGTCCTCGCCGAGTCGCTGGACGACGCCCTCGCGCTGAAGGCCCGCAACCCGGAGTGGGTGGCGCTCAAGGACGGCCCGCCCGCTCCCGGGTTCGACGCCGTCAACTCGCCTGCTCTGCTGCGCACCGCCGACCTCGGCGGCCGGACGGTCGTGCAGAAGACCACGGCGGGGACGGTCGGCGCGCTCGCGGTCAGACAGGCGCCGCTCGTGCTGTGCGCGAGCTTCGTGGTGGCCGAGGCGACCGCCGGGCTGCTGCGGGCACGCGGGTGCGACAGCGTCACGTACGTGGTGACCGGCGAGGACGGGCAGGCCGAGGAGGATCTGGCCTGCGCGCAGTACATCGCCCAGCGGGCCGGCGGGGGAGGGGCGGACGCGGCCGGGTTCCTCCACCGCGCCGCCGCCTCGCGGGCCGCCGCCGAGCTGGCGGAGGGCGTGCGCGAAGGCTCCCACCCCGACGACCTGGCACTCTGCCTGGAGCTCGACCGGTTCCCGTTCGCGGTGGTGGCGAGCGTCGAAGACGGGCTCATGGTCCTGCGCCCGCACACCGGCCCCTGAGCCTGGGGGCGGGCTCATGGTTCCCCGCCCGCACATCGGCCCCTGACGTGGACGGCTCGGTCAGGTGACGGGCAGGGCCAGCCGGATGACCGTGCCCGTTCCCGGCGCGGGCGAGGCCGACACGGTGCCGCCGTGGCTGTCCACGATCTGCTTGACGATGGCCAGGCCGAGCCCCGATCCCGGCATCGATCGCGCGGTCGCGGCGCGGTAGAAGCGCTCGAAGACGTGGGGCAGGTCGCCGGGCGGGATGCCGGAGCCGTGGTCGCGGACGGTCAGCACGCCGCTGGTCAGGTTCACTTCGACGGCCGCGGGGTGCGGGCTGTACTTGGCGGCGTTGTCCAGGATGTTGGCCAGCGCCCGGTTAAGCCGGTCGCGCACCCCGCGTACCGTGGTCGGCGTCAGGCTGGTCGTGAAGGAGATGAGCGGCCAGCGGGCGGCCACCCGGTCCACCTGCTCGCGCACCAGGGCGTCGAGCCGGACGTCCTCGACCAGGATCTCCGGTTCCCCGTCCCTGGTCAGCTCCATGAGGTCGGCCAGCAGCGTGGTCAGCTCGGCCAGCCCGCCCACGGCCGCCGCGCCGAGTTCCTCGCGGTCCTGCTCGGACAGCCGTTGCGCGCGCACGAGCAGCTCGACGTTCGTGCGCACCGCGGTGAGCGGCGTGCGCAGCTCGTGGGAGGCGTCGGCGACGAGCCTGCGCTGGGCGACGGCCGAACGCTCCAGGGCGTCGAGCATGGTGTTGAAGCTCTCGGCCAGGCTGCCGAGCTCGTCGCCCCTGCTGACGTCCATGCGATGGGCCAGGTCGCGGGTGTCGGCGATGCGGTGCGCGGCCACGGTCAGCTCGGAGACGGGGCGCAGCGCCGTACGGGCGGCGAACCAGCCCAGCAGCGCCGCCAGCGCCAGGCCACCCGAGGTCACCGCCAGGAACGGCCAGCCGAGCGTGTTCTGCAACTCCGCGACCCGGTCCAGCACGGTCGGCCCGTAGGTGCTCTCGAAGCTGTTGCACGCGACGAAGTAGGCCACGGTCATCACCGTGACGACGCTGATCGCGGCGGCGACGCCGGACACGAGCGCCAGCCGCCAGCGCAGGCTCACGACGGGTTCCGCAGGACGTAGCCGACGCCGTGCACGGTCTGGATGACGCGCGGCTCGCCGCCCGCCTCGGTCTTGCGGCGCAGGTAGCCGATGTAGACCTCCAGCGAGTTGGAGCCGGGGGTGAAGGCGTACCCCCAGATCCGGTCGAGGATGACCTCGCGGGTGAGCACCTGCCCGCCGTTCCTGATCAGCAGTTCGAGCAGCGAGAACTCGGTCCTGGTCAGGTCGAACGGCCGCGTGCGGTGCCGTCCCTGCCGGGTGCTGGGGATCAGCGCGAGGTCGCCGAAGGTCAGCTCCTCCACGACGGTCGTACGGCGCAGCAGCGCGCGCACCCGGGCGAACAGCTCCTCCAGGGCGAACGGCTTGACCAGGTAGTCGTCGGCGCCCGCGTCGAGCCCGGCGACGCGGTCGCGCACGCCGTCCAGCGCGGTGAGCATCAGCACCGGCCGCCGGTCTCCCTCGGCGCGCAGCCGCCTGCAGACCTCCAGACCGTCCATCTCGGGCATCATCACGTCCAGGACCACCAGGTCCGGCCGTTGCTCGGCCATGGCCGCCAGGCCGGCGGCGCCGTCGGAGGCGACGGCCACGCCGTACCCCTCCGAGCGCAGGGCGCGGGAGAGGGCTCTGCGCAGTTCCTCGTTGTCCTCGACCACAAGCACGCTCACGCGCTCCACTGTGAGCGGCATTCCTGAGAATCTTCTAAGAGATTCGCAGCTCAGGCCGTTTCTCAGATTCGGTTCAGGACCTCCTCCGAATCTCGACGCCATGGCAATCATGACGGACGGCGTTCGCGCCGTGACGGCCCGGCCGCGGCCGGTCCGATGGCGGGCAGGAGCGTTCTGGGCGGGGGCCGCCGCGGCGCTCGTGCCCTGGCTGACGGGCTCGGGAGCCGAGCTTCTCGACGACCCGATCACCGGGATCGGCCGCCTCGCCGGCATGGTGTCCGGCTACCTGATCGCGGTCCAGTTGCTCCTCATGAGCGGGCGCGAGCGGCACAGCTCCACCTGGCACCGGTGGATCGGCGGCACGGTGTTCGCCTTCCTGGTGGCGCACATGGTCTTCATCACCTTCGGCTACGCCGCCGGTGGCGGGTCGTGGAGCAGACCTGGAGCTTCATCAGGAGCTACCCCTGGTTGCTGGCCGCGTACGTGGCCTTCGGGCTGTTCACCATGATCGGCCTGACCTCGATCCGCGCGGTCAAGGGGCGGCTGCGCTACGAGACCTGGTACCACCTCCACCTGTACGCCTACCTGGCCGCCGCGCTGGCCTTCGCCCACCAGATCACCGCGGGCGCCGACCTGACCGGCCCGGCGGGCTGGTTCTGGATCGCTTTGTACGGCACGGCCCTGGCGACGGCCGTCTGGGGACGGCTGCTGCGCCCGCTGCGCCTGACGCTGAGGCACGGCTTCCGGGTCGGCCGCGTGGTCCAGGAGGCGCCTGGGGTGTCCTCCATCCACATCGTGGGCCGCCGCCTGCGCGGCCTGAACGCCAGGCCCGGCCAGTTCTTCCGCTTCCGCTTCCTGACCGGCGGCGGCTGGTGGCAGGCACACCCGTTCTCCCTGTCGGCGGCCCCCTCGGCCGACGGCCTGCGCGTCACGGTCAAGGCGCTCGGCGACCACACCCGCGACCTGCAGACGCTGCCGGCCGGCACCAGAGTGATCATGGAGGGCCCGTACGGCGACTTCACCGCCGGCTCCCGGGTCAACGACAAGGTCGTGCTGGTGGCCGCGGGCATCGGCATCACCCCGATCCGCGCCCTGCTGGAGGACCTTCCGCCGGGCGAGGCCAGGGCCGTGGTCATCTACCGGGCCCGCACCGAGCACGAGATCGTCTTCGCCCGCGAGCTGGAAGAACTCGCCTACACCCGCGGCGCCCGCCTCGTCTACCTGCTGGGCGACGACCGCGACCCGCACGCCCGCGAGGCGCTGACCCCGCGGGGGCTGCGCGGGCTCGTCCCCGACATCACCGACAGGGACGCCTTCGTGTGCGGGCCGCCCGGCCTGGTGCGGCACCTGCGCGGCGTGCTGGGCACGCTCGGCGTCCGCAACGTCCACCTCGACCCGTTCGAACTCTAGGAGCCTGCGATGAAGCGCACCATCCTCGCCCTCGTGACCACGGTCGCCGTGGTCGTCTACCTCCTGACCTACAAGACCGTCCCGCTCACCTCGGCCACCCCGGCGGCCGCCGCGCCGCCGGGCTCGACCGGCGAGACGATCACCGGGGACACCGTCCAGGTGGAGGACCACGGGCCGCTCGTGGTCACCCTGTACGTCGAGGGCGGGAAGGTCGTCAGGGCGGCAGCCGTACAGGAGTCCACGTCGGCGCGGTCGAGGGAGATCAGCGAGCGGGCGCTCCCTCGCCTCGACGCCGAGGCGCTGACCGTGGAGAGCGACGGCTTCGACGCCGTCAGCGGCGCCACCCTCACCAGCGAGGCGTACGAGACCTCGTTGCAGAGCGCGCTGGACCGGCTCGCGTGAGCAAGCGCGTGGAGCACGTCATGGGTATGCCCGTCTGCGTGGAGATCCGCACGCCGCTCCCGGAACGGGAGCTCGTCGGGCTGCTGGACGCCTCCTTCGCCTGGCTGCGGCGGGTGGACGAGACCTTCAGCACCTACCGGCAGGACAGCCAGATCAGCCGCCTGGCGCGCGGCGAGCGCCGCACGCCCGGCCCCGACGTGGAGGAGGTCCTCGCCCGCTGCGCCGAGCTGCGCGAGGAGACGGGCGGCTACTTCTCCGCGCGGGCGGGCGGCACGCTCGACCCCTCCGGCTACGTCAAGGGCTGGGCGGTGGAACGGCTGTCGCGCGCCCTGACCTCGGCCGGCGCCCTCAGCCACTGCGTCAACGCCGGCGGCGACATCCGGGTACGCGGCTCCGCCGCCCCGGGCCGCCCGTGGCGCATCGGCATCAGGCACCCGCGCGCGGACTCCGTCTGCAAGATCCTCTTCGCCCACGACCTGGGGGTGGCCACCTCCGGCGCCTACGAGAGAGGCACGCACATCCTCGACCCCCACACCGGCCGGCCGGCGCACGGCCTGGCCTCGGTCACCGTGACCGGCCCCGACCTGGCCCTGGCCGACGCCTACGCCACCGCGATCTTCGCCGCCGGCCGCCCCGCCTTCCCCCTGCCCGCGGGCTACGAGCTCCTGCTCATCGACGAGACGGGCGCCGCCACCAGCACCGCGGGACTGTCGGCCCGTGCCGCGTGAGCGTACTTCTGCGTGCTGTTCTGCATGGTCGGTGATCTTCCAGGTCACTTGAATGAGGGGCGTCGGACAGGCGCAGGGCCTGTTCCTCCAGGTCAGGAGTGACCATGACGACCATCGGAAACGTCGTGCTCGTGCACGGCGGCTTCGTGGACGGTTCCGGCTGGCAGGGCGTCCACGACGACCTGACCAGGGACGGCTTCCGCGTCCACATCGTGCAGAACCCGACCCTGTCCCTCGAAGGCGACGTCGCCGCGACCCGCCAGATCCTCGACGGGCTCGACGGCCCCGCCGTCCTGGTGGGTCACTCCTACGGCGGCGTCGTGATCAGCGAGGCGGGCACGCACCCCAACGTCGCGGCCCTGGCGTACATCGCGGCCTTCGCCCCCGATAAGGGCGAGTCGGTCAACTCGCTCATCGCCGACCCGCCGCCCGGCGCGCCCGTGCCGCCGATCCTGCCTCCGGTCAACGGCTTCCTGTTCCTGGACCGGGAGAAGTTCCACGCCTCCTTCGCCGCCGACCTGCCCGAGCGCGAGGCCGCCTTCATGGCCGACTCCCAGGTCCCGTGGGGCGTGGACGCGCTGACCGGGACGGTCACCGAACCGGCGTGGCGCGGCAGGCCGAGCTGGTACCTGCTGGCCACCGAGGACCGCATGATCCCGCCGCCCGCGCAGCGCGCCATGGCCGAGCGGGCCGGCGCGACGGTCGTCGAGGTCATCGGCAGCCACGCCGTCTACGTCTCGCAGCCGGCCGCGGTGGCCGGGCTGATCCGCCAGGCCGCCGCCTGACCACCGAAGAAGAGCTCCCGGAGTACGTGATGAACCGTTCCCTGCCCCGCCGCGGCGTGCTCGCCGCCTCCGCCGGAGTCCTGGCAGCCGCGCTGCTGTCGGCTCCGCCCGCCTCCGCCGCCGAGTCCTCCCGTGACAAGCCGACGGTCGTGCTGGTCCACGGCGGCTTCGCCGACGCCTCCAACTGGAACGCCGTGATCGCCCGGCTGCAGGAGAAGGGCTATCCGGTCATCGCGCCGGCCAACCCGCTGCGGGGGCTGCCGGTCGACGCGCCGTACATCGCCAGCGTGCTGAAGTCGATCGAGGGGCCGATCGTGCTGGTCGGCCACTCGTACGGCGGAGCCGTGATCACCAACGCGGCGGCCGGCGCGGACAACGTCAAGGCGCTGGTCTACATCGCGGCGTTCGTCCCCGACGAGGGCGAGCAGCTCGGCGTCCTGATCAACAAGTATCCGGGAACCGAGATCCCCGCCGCCGTGAAGGAGGTCCCGTATCCGGGCGGCGTCGACCTGTACCTCAGGCCGGACAAGTTCCGCGCCGCGTTCGCCGCCGACCTCCCGGTGTCGACCACGCGCCTCATGCAGGCCGGGCAGCGCCCGTTCGCCGCGTCCTCCTTCACCGACAAGACCACCGGCGCCGCCTGGCGTACCATCCCGTCCTGGGGTCTGGTGGCCACCGAGGACAAGGCGATCCCGCCCGCGCTGGAGCGCTTCTTCTACAAGCGCGCCAAGTCCAAGGTCTACGAGGCGAAGGGCGCCTCGCACGTGCCGATGATCAGCCAGCCGGGCCTGGTGACCCGCGTCATCCAGGACGCCGCCCGCGCCGTGGACTGACCCCGCGGGGTCTGGGGGAGCGCAGATGAGCATCACGACCGACCCGCTGCTGCCGGGCACCCACACCGTCAGCGTCCAGGGAGTCCGGCAGCGCTACCACGTCGCGGGCGCCGGTCCGGTGTGCGTCGTCCACTCGGGCGGTCCGGGCATCGGCTGGGAGTACCTGCGGATGCCGGAGCTGGAGACCGATCTGACGATGGTCTACCGGCCTTGCGCCCCGCCACCTGGAGGCGTTCCAGCGGGCGGCCGCGGCCACCGACGACGAGACCTGCACGCGGGGGCTGCGCGAGGTGCTGCCCGCCTACTTCGCCGGCCCGCCCCCCGAGGGGTTTCCCGAGGTCCGGGCCTCCGCCGACCCGATGCGGGCGGGCGAGCCGCCCTTCGACGTACGTGACCGGCTGGCCGAGATCACCACTCGCACCCTGGTCATCAGCGGCGCCCACGACTTCATCTGCGGCCCGCACTGGGGCCGGATGCTGCACGAGGGCATCGCGGGGTCGAGCTTCGTGCTCCTGGAGCACAGCGGGCACATGGGACACGCCGAGGAGCCCGCCGTGTTCGCCGCCGCGGTCAGGAGCTTCGCCCGCGCCTGACCCAGGCTGAAACCCGGCGGAAGCGGGCGTAAAGTCAGCTCGTGACGGACCACGGCCTGCTGATCGGCCGCGACGAGGACCTGGCCCGGCTGAGCGCGTTCGCCGGCCGCGGCGGCGCCTTCGTGATCCTGGGCGAGGCGGGGGTCGGCAAGTCCGTGCTCCTGGAGGCCGCCGCGGCACGGGCCGAGACGGCCGGGCAGCGGGTGCTGCGCGCCTCCGGCTCGCAGTTCGAGGGCGAGGTGAGCTACGCCGGGCTCCACCAGGTACTCCACCCGCTCCTCGACGACCTGCCGGCGCTGAGCCCCGCGCACGCGCGGGCGCTCACCGTCGCCCTGGGGCTCGGCGAGGGCGCCGCGCCCGGCCGGCTCCTGGTGGCCAACGCCGCCCTGACGCTCCTGCGCCAGGCCGGCCCCCTGCTGGTGGTCGTGGACGACATCTCCTGGCTCGACCGGGCCAGCGCCGTCGTCCTCAACTTCGTGGCGCGCCGCCTCGCCGGCAGCGGGGCCGGTCTGCTGGCGGCCTCCCGCTCAGGCGAGGAGAGCTTCTTCGAGTACGGCGGGCTGCCCGGCTACGAGCTGCAGCCACTCGACGAGAAAGACGCGACGACCCTGCTGAAGACGCACTTCCCGGCGCTGGCCCCCCGGGTCCGCCAGCGGCTGCTGGCCGACGCCCAGGGCAACCCGCTGGCGCTGCTGGAGCTGCCGGTGGCGCTCGGCAACGTGCAGGGCGCGCTGCCGCCGGTCCTGCCGCTCAGCGGGCGCCTCCAGGCGGTGTTCGCGGCGCGGATCAGGAACCTTCCCGAGGCCACCTACCTCACGCTGCTGCTGGCCGTACTCGATGGGACGGGAGACCTGAGCGTCCTCGACATCGAGGCGCTGGCGCCGGCCGAGCAGGCGCGGCTGATCCGGGTCGAGAAGGACCGGCTGCACTTCCGCCACCCGCTGATCGGCTCGGCGGTGATGGAGATGTCCACCGGCGAGCAACGCCACCACGCGCACCGGCTGCTCGCCGAGCGCCTGGCCGGCCAGCCGGAACGACGGGCCTGGCACCTGGCCGAGGCCGCCACGGGCCCGGACGAGCGGGTCGCCGCCCTCCTGCAGTCCGTCGCCCACGCCAACCTCCGGCGCGGGGAGAGCGTGCACGCCATCACCCTGCTCCTGCGCGCGGCCGACCTGAGCCCCGGCGACCTCGAACGCGCCGGCCGCCTGGGCGAGGCCGCCTACCTCGGCGCGATCGTCAACGGCGACCTGCACGACGCGCCGCCCCTGCTGGAGCGGGCCCGCCGCGCCGACCGGCGGGGCGAGTCGCTGGCCGCCGCGGTCGGCGGCTCCTACCACCTGCTCAACGGCGAGGGCGACGTGGACAGCGCCCACCGCCTGATGGCCGGCGCGATCGAGATGCTCGGCGACCCCGGCGACGCCCGCGACAAGCCGCTCATCGAGGGGCTCTACACCCTGCTCATGATCTGCTTCTTCGGCGGGCGGGCCGAGCTCTGGGGCCCGTTCCACACCGCGATCGGCCGCCTCAGGCCGGGACCTCCCGAGCTGCTGGACATCCTCGCCCACACCTTCTCCGATCCCGCCCGCCTGGCCCCTGCCGTCCTCGACCGGCTGGACGCGGCCATCGCCGGCATCCACCACGAGATCATCCCGGCCCGGATCATCCGCATCGCCATCGCCGCCGCCTTCGTCGACCGGCTGAGCCTCTGCAGGGAAGGACTGTGGCGGGTCATCCGCCACGGCCGCGACGGCGGCGCCGTCACCTCGGCGATCGAGGCGCTGTTCACGGTGGGCAACGACTCCTTCCTCGTCGGGCAGTACGAGGAGCTGCAGGAGGTCGTCGACGAGGGCCTGGCCCTGTGCGAGCAGCACGGCTACCGGCTGCTGTCCTGGCCGGGCGTCTACCTGCGGGCGCTGGTGGCCGCCGTGCGCGGGGACGCGGAGATCGCCACCGACCTGGCCGGCCAGACCGCCCGCTGGGCGACCCCGCGCCGGGCGCGGGCGGTCCAGAACTACGCCTGGCACATCAACTCGCTGGTGGCGATGGGCAGGGGCGACTTCGCCGCGGCGTACCGGCAGATCGCCCAGATCAGCCCGGCCGGCGAGCTGGCCTCGCACGTGCCGCTCGCGCTGTGGGTGATCACCGACCTGGTCGAGTCCGCCTGGAGGAGCGGCAGGCACGCGGAGGCCGCCGCGCACGCCGCCGCCGTCCAGAGCGTGGCCGTCATCTCGCCGCGGCTGGCGATGGTCGCCGGCGCCGGCGCCGCCCTGGTCACGGAGGGCGCGGGCTACCGCCCTCGGTTCGAGGCCGCGCTCAGCGCGCCCGGCGCGGAACGCTGGCCGTTCGAGCGCGCCCGATGGCAGCTCCTGTACGGCGAGCGCCTGCGCCGCGACAAGGCCACCACCGAGGCCCGCGCCCAGCTCACCGCGGCCCACGACACCTTCCGCAGCCTCGGCGCCCGCCCGTGGATGGCCAGGGCGAGCGCGGAACTGCGCGCGACGGGCCTGTCCACCGGCCACGGCGGTGCCGAGCTCACCCCCCAGCAGTGGGAGATC
Organism: Nonomuraea sp. NPDC050790; assembly: GCF_044456745.1. Taxonomy (NCBI): domain Bacteria; kingdom Bacillati; phylum Actinomycetota; class Actinomycetes; order Streptosporangiales; family Streptosporangiaceae; genus Nonomuraea; species Nonomuraea sp. NPDC050790. Next base: position 782,333 of record NZ_JBITGF010000004.1, read on the forward strand.
GCCATGCTCGCCGCCGGGGGGCTGACCAACAAACAGATCGCCGAGCGGCTGTCGCTGTCGCCGCGGACCGTCGCCAACCACCTCTACCAGCTCTTCCCGAAGCTCGGGGTCGGCTCGCGGGCCGCGCTGCGCGACGCGCTGAGTCAGATGACTCAATCCAAGTTCGACCCGGAAATCTAGGGTGAGCGGCATGACCACTCCACGCATCGTTCTGGTCCACGGCGGCTTCGTGGACGGCTCCGGCTGGCAGGGCGTCCACGCCCTGCTGAAGAACGACGGCTACGACGTCGCCGTCGTGCAGAACCCCACGATCTCCCTGGACGGCGACGCCGCCGCGACCCGGCGGGTCATCGACGCCGGGGAGGGACCGGTCGTCCTGGTGGGCCACTCCTACGGCGGTGTGGTGATCAGCGAGGCGGGTACCCACGCCGACGTCGCCGCCCTCGTCTACATCGCGGCGTTCGCCCCCGACAAGGGCGAGTCGGTCAACTCGCTCATCGCCGACCCGCCGCCGGGCGCTCCGGTGCCGCCGATCCTGCCGCCCGTGGACGGCTTCCTGTACCTGGACCGGGAGAGGTTCCACGCCGCCTTCGCCGCCGACCTGCCCGCCGGACAGGCCGCGTTCATGGCCGACTCGCAGGTCCCGTGGGGCGTGGGCGCGCTGAGCGGGGCCGTCGCCGAGCCCGCGTGGCGGGTCAAGCCGAGCTGGTACCTGGTCGCGGCCGACGACCGGATGATCCCGCCGCCCGCGCAGCGCGCCATGGCCGAGCGGGCCGGGTCCACGGTGAGCGAGACCTCCGGCAGCCACGCCGTCTACGTCTCCGACCCGGCCGCCGTGGCCGCCGTCATCGTCCAGGCCGCGGCAGCCGTACGGTAATGCCGGCGAGCTTCGCTGACCTCCTGCGCGGACACCGGCGGGCGGCGCGGCTGACCCTCGAACAGCTCGCCGAGCTGTCGGGGGTCAGCGCCAGGACGCTGTCGGACATGGAGCGCGGACGCAGCACGGGACCCCAGCACCGGACCGTCACCGCCCTGGCGAACGCGCTGGCCCTCGGTGACGACGACCGCAGACGGCTTCTCGAACAGGCCAGGGAAGGCCGGCTGCGCGATCACTGGATGCGGCCGACCGGCCTGTGCGAGCTGCCCCGGTCGGTGGACGACTTCACCGGCCGCACCGCCGAGCTGGCCTGGACGCAGGACTTCGTCCAGGCGGGCGCCGGGGGCGTGGCCCTCATCACGGGACCGGCCGGGCTGGGCAAGACGACGCTGGCCGTACGCGCCGCGCACGCGCTGCGGCCGAGCTTCCCCGACGGGGTGTTCTTCGTCGACCTGTTCGGCATGTCGCCGCAGCCGCTCGCGGCCGGCGACGCCCTGACGCAGTTGCTGCGCGCGCTCGGCACGCCGGAACGCCAGGTCCCCGCCGACGGGGCGGACCGGGCGTCGCTGTACCGGTCGCTGCTGCGCGGGCGCAAGGCGCTGGTCGTCGTCGACAACGCCGCGTCGGAGGAGCAGGTACGCCCGCTGTTGCCCGGCAGCGGCGGCGGCCACGCCCTGGTGACCAGCAGGCGGTTGCTGACCGGGCTGGAGAGCGTGCACCGGCTCAGCCTCGGCCCGCTGCCGCCGGCCCAGGCCACGCGGTTGCTGACCGGGATCCTCGGCGACCGCTCCGGCGACGCGGCGATCACCGAGCTGGCCGAGCTCTGCGGCGGACTCCCGCTGGCCCTGCGCATCGTCGGGAACCGGCTGGCCAGCCGGCCGGGCTGGCAGGCCGCCGACCTCGTCGCCCGGCTGGCCAACGAGGAACGCCGCCTCGACCAGCTCAGGGCCGGTGACCTCAAGGTCGCCCAGGCGTTCGCGATGTCGTACGAGCAGCTCGCGGAAACCGCCCGGCGGGTCTTCCGCCGGCTCGCGCTCGTGACCGGCCGCGACTTCGACGCCGCGCTGGCCGCGGTCCTCGGCGCGATCCCCGCCGAGGACGCCTGGGACGCCCTCGACGAACTGGTCGACCTCGGCCTGCTGCAGGACGGCGCCGCGGGCCGCTACCGCTTCCACGACCTGGTACGCCTGTTCGCCCGCGAGCGGCTGGTCGAGGAGGAGTTGAAGGCCGACCGCGAGGCGATGACCGAGCGGCTGGCGGCGTGGCTGCTGCGGATGGCCATCGACTCCGGCCGCTGGTTCGACCCGAGCGGCCCGCCCGCCTGCGCCCAGAACGGCCCGCCCTCGGCCGAGGAGGCCGCCCACTGGCTGCGCGTGGACTCCGGCAACTGGCTGGGCGCCCTGCGGTACGCGGCGGGCCGGGCCGACCACGCCGTCGTCCTCGACTGCGCCTGGCACCTGCGCTGGTACGCCGGACGCTGGATGCACTGGCCGCACTGGCGGGAGGTCTTCACGCTCGGCGCGGGGGCGGCCGCCGCCCTGGGCGAGCCGGCCGGCCTGCTCCGCTACCTGGCCGTCTTCCACCAGGTGCCGCCCGCCGCGTCGGAGGACATGCTGCGGAGCGCCACGGAGATCCTGGACAGCGGCGCCGCGGGGGAGGAGGCGTGGGGACACCTGTTCGTCGGCCGTGCCCTGCTCCAGCTCGGCCGGCTCGACGAGGCCGTCGAGGCGGTGTCCAGGGCCGCCAAGCTCTTCAAGGCCGGCGGCGACGTCGAGGCGTACTGCCAGTGCCTCGGCATGGCCGGTGAGGGCCTGCGCCTCGCGGGACGGTACGAGGAGGCGCTGGCCCGCTACCGCGAGATGGCGGACCTGGCGTTCTCCGAGGTGGACCCGGGCATCGCGGCGCTCACCCAGCCGAACGCCCTGGCCGGCGCCGGGCTGTGCCTGCGCCTGCTCGGGCGCGGGGCCGAGGCGATCGCCGCGTTCACCGAGGCCGTCACCCTCTTCGAACGGCTGCCGCGTTCCGGCTCGCTCGCCCGCTGCCTGGAGAACCTCGCCGCCGTCCTGGCCGAAGAGGGGCACCCGGTGGCGAGCCGGCGGGCGTACGCGTACGCGGGCGAGGTGTTCGAGGCGGTCGGCGAGGCGGAGGCGAGCCTTCACTGCCGTCAGCGGTCCTGATCGCCACGCGGGCGCCAGGTGCCGTCGAGCGGGACGCCGGCGGCCTTCGCGATCCGGTCGCGTGACTCCAGCAGCCGGGTCCGCAGCGCCGCCAGGTCCACGTCCACGAGCACGCCGTCGCGCTTGACCACGCGACCGGCGACGAGGACGGTGTCCACCAGCCCGGGGTGCCCGGCGCTGACGACGGTGGCGACCGGGTCGGTGACCGGGAAGACGGTCAGGTCGTCGGCGCGCAGCAGGATGAGGTCGGCGTCCTTGCCGGGCGTGAGGCTGCCCGCGCGCTCGCCGAGCCCGCAGGACCTCGCGGCGTCAACGGTGGTGAACTCCAGCAGGTCCCGCGAGCGCAGCCCGCCGTCCAGCCCCCGCTGTACGGCGAAGGCCGTCCGCATCGTCGAGAACATGTCGCCGGCCACCGAAGGGACGTCGTCCACGGACAGCGTCGGGCGCAGTCCCGCGGCCAGCGCCCGGCCGGTCATCGGCGACCCGAACCCCATCTTCAGCTCGACGTCCGGGCTGATCGACACCGAGGCGTCGGCGTCGGCGAGCATCCGCAGCTCCTCGTCGGTGATGCCGGTGGCGTGCACGTACGTGGTGGTGTCCCGCAGCAGGTTGTGCTCGCGCAGGTCGGCGATGGGGCGCCGGGTCCCGTCGGAGGCGATGTGCAGGCTGGTGCGCAGGCCGAGCTCGGCCGCCAGCTCCAGCTCGCGGGCGAGCATGGCCATGCCGGTGTCCTCGGGGCCGCGCAGGCCCACGGCCATGGTGACCAGGCCGTCGCCGGGCAGCTCGGCGCGTACGCGGCGCAGGTCGGCGTCCACGGGATCGGGGGTGCCCCACCCGGCGCCCAGGCAGAAGATCGACCGCCCCGGCGCGTCCCGCAGGGCGGCGACGGCGGCGTCCTCGTGCGCGTGGCTCCCGGCGACGTGGTACCAGTCCAGCATCGTGGTCACGCCCGAGTGCAGGGCCTCCAGGCGGCCGAGCAGGGTGCCCGCGTAGACGTCCTCGGGCTCGTAGTGGGGTTTGACCGTGCCGTGCATGGCCGCCGCCCACTCCGGGAACGTCCAGTCCGCGCCGGCTCCCCGGAACGCGGTCTGCCAGGAGTGGCGGTGGTTGTCGACGAAGCCGGGAAGGACGATCGTGCCGGTCGCGTCGATCACCTCGGCGTCCGGCGCGTCCACGCGCGCCGCCACCTCGACGATCACGCCGTCCTCGATCAGCACGTCGCCGCGGGCGAGGTCGCCCACCGCCGGGTCCATGCTGACCACGATGCCGCCGGTGATCAGGGTTCTCATCGGAAGACCTCCAAAGTCACAGTGATGCGTCCGCGGCGGCGAGCACGTCGGCGACCAGGTCGGCCGGGTCCTCCGTGCCCGCCGCCAGGCGGACCAGGCCCAGGGGGACCGAGGCGGCGATCTGTTCCTCGCTGAGCATGCCGCGCCACATGGACGCCGGATGCACGGCCAGCGACTCCACGCCGCCGAGGCTCGCCGAGCGGCGGGCGTAGCGCAGCCGGCCGAGGAAGGCGTCGGCCACCTCGAAACCGCCGCCGAACTCGATGCCGAGCACCCCGCCGAACCCGCTCATCTGCTCGGCGGCCAGCTTGTGCTGCGGGTGGGTGGCGAGGCCCGGATAGTGGACGCGCGCCACCGCAGGATGCTCGCTCAGCGCCCGCGCGAGCGCCAGGCCGTTGGCGTTGTGCCGCTCCACCCGCAGCGGCAGGGTACGCAGGCCGCGCAGCAGCAGCCACGCGTCGACCGGGCCGAGCGTGGCGCCGGTGAGCAGGCCGACGTCCCAGACCCGGTCCAGGAGGTCCGCCGGGCCGGCCAGCACGCCGGCCGAGACGTCCGAGTGGCCGTTGAGGTACTTGGTCGCGCTGTGCCAGACCAGGTCGACGCCGAGGTCGGCGGGCCGCTGGTTCAGGGGAGTGGCGAACGTGTTGTCCGCCATGGTCGGCACGTCGTGCGCGCGGGCCAGGCCGGCGACGGCGCGTACGTCGGTGATCTGCAGGAGCGGGTTGCTCGGCGACTCCACCAGGACCAGCCGGGTCCGCGGGGTCAGCGCCGCCGCGAACGCGTCAGTGTCGGTCTGGTCCACCACGGTCGTCGTCACGCCGAGGCGCGGCAGCAGGTTGAGCAGCACCGACGCCGTGCCGCCGTAGGTGGACCGCTGCCCGATGACGTGGTCACCCGCCGACACCAGGGCCAGCACGGCCGTGGTGAGCGCGGCCATCCCCGACGCGGTGACCATGGCCGCCTCGGTGTTCTCCAGTTCGGCGACGACGGCGGCGACCTGCGCGTGGTTCGGGTTGCCGTAGCGGGTGTAGAAGTCCTTGCCGCGCGGCGCGACGGCGGCCCGCGCGAACGCCTCCCCGTCCTCGGCCGCGAACGCCGCCGTCTGGAAGATGGGCGGCGCCACGGCGCGGCTGGGATGGACGCCGCGATCGGCGTGAACGGTGATGGTGCTCTTGCCCGGCATGGCCGCCCTCTCTGTGACTCCCGTCCAGCGTCGCCGACCACCGCCCCGATCTGCCCGATTCTCGGCAATATTGGCAGCAAATTGCGCGGCTGCTGGGGCACGTGATTGTGCTAGCCGGTTCGCTCGCGCAATAATCTGCTTCCGTGGACGAGATAGACCGGTCGATCCTGGCCGTGCTCGAACGGCACGGCCGCATCAGCAACAGCGACCTCGCCGCCCGGGTGGGGCTGTCGCCGTCACCCTGCCTGCGGCGTGTGCGCCAGTTGGAGGACGCCGGGATCATCCGCGGCTACCGGGCCGTGATCGACCCCGCCGCGATCGGCCGGGCGTTGCGGGTGTTCGCGGGCGTACGCCTGGTGCGGCACAGCCGCGCGGACGTGGTCGCGTTCGAACAGGGCGTCATCCGGCTGCCCGAGGTGGCCGCCTGCCACCACATCACCGGCAACTTCGACTACTTGCTGCAGGTGGAGGTGGCCGACCTGCCCGCCTACGAACACTTCCACGCCAACCAACTGGCCACCCTGCCCGGCGTGGCCACCGTCACCAGCTACGTCACCATGAAAACCCTCACCCCCTGAGGTGAACGACCCTCTCGACGGCACGCCCCCCGTCGCCGAGGTCGGCTGGACCCGCGTCTCGCACACACCCGGGCCCTCCGCCGGGCGCCCCCGATCCCGGGACTGCTCGACGCGACCCGCTTCCGGTCGTTCTGACATCTGATGGAGGACGCGTTCCGCCGCTATTGAGGAGCGTGGCCCGCGCGGCGGTAGCCCCAGTCGACCAGGGGTTGCAGGATGGACATCAGTTCCTCGCCGTCCGGGGAGAGGGCGTAGCGGATCTGGACCGGGTGGCTGGGGATCACGGTGCGGGTGATCAGGCCCTCCGCCTCCAGTTCCTTCAGGCGCTGGGCGAGCAGGCGGTCGGAGATGCCCGGCACGGACAGGCGGTACTCGCCGAAGCGCCGGGCTCCGCGCCGCCCGGCGAGCAGGATGGCGCTGGTCCAGCGGCGGCCGACGAGTTCGACGATGTCCTGGAAGCTGCGGCAGCTCGGCTCGTGGATGGTCAGGCTCTGCGGCGGTTCGACGGTCACTTACTAAAGATTAGCTGCTAACCTCGGCTTTGCCCAATGGCCCGATCGTGCGGAGCATTGAGGCATGACTGATTACGGGCACTCCCTCACCTTCGGGCTGAGTCTCGAACCGGATGCCGACCGGCTTGACGAGACCATGTGGCTGGCCCAGGCGGCCGAGCAAGGCGGGTTGGACCATCTGGCCGTCCAGGACCACGCCTACCAACCGGGGCACCTCGACGCCTGGACCCTCATCACCCACCTGGCCGCGCGGACGCGGCGCATCTCCTTCTTGACCGACGTGGCCGACCTGCAACTGCGCCCGCCCGCCATGCTGGCCAAGTCCGCGGCCTCCTTCGCGGTGATGAACCGGGGGCGGCTGGCGCTCGGGGTCGGCGGCGGCGCGTCGGCCGACGCCATCGCGGGCATGGGCGGCGGACGGCGGGCCGGCGCGGAGATGGTCGCCTATACGGAGCAGTCGCTCCAGGTGATGCGGGCCGCGCTGGCCGGTGGTGGGTTGCGGCTGCTCAGCGAGCAGCACACGATCGAGGGCTACGCCGCCGGTCCGGTGCCGGACGCTCCGGTCCCGCTGTGGCTGGGTGCCCAGGGGCCCAAGATGCTCGCCGTGACCGGCCGCGCGAGCGACGGCTGGATCTCTCCGCTCAACATCTACGTCCCGCCCGGCGAGGTCCCCGCCAAGCAGAAGATCATTGACGAGGCGGCCCTCGCGGCGGGACGCGACCCGGCCGCGATCCGGCGCGTCTACAACGTGATCGGCGTGATCGGCAACGCCCGCGGCGGTCCCGGCCTGGTAGGGGACGTGCGGCTGTGGACGGACACGCTCACCGAGTGGGTGCTCGGCCTGGGCTTCGACACGTTCGTCTTCTGGCCGGTCGCCGACCACAGGGTCCAGCTCGACGTCTTCGCCGCCGAGGTCGTGCCGGCCGTACGCGAGAGGGTGGGGCGGCGATGACGGCCAAGCTGAGCGCGGTCCCCGGCCTGCTCCAGGGCAGGATCGTGGTGCCGGGGGACGAGCGGTACCGGCTGCTGCGCTCCACGTACACGACCGTCGCCGCGCCCGCCGCCGTGCTGCTTCCCGCGAGCGCCGCCGAGGTGGTCGCCGCGCTGGGATACGCCCGCGAGCAGGACCTGCCCCTGTCGGTACGCAGCGGCGGCCACGGCCTGTCCGGGCGTTCCTCCAACGACGGAGGCGTGGTCATCGACCTGTCGGCGATGAACCGCGTCGAGGTCGTCGACCGGGCGGCGCGGCTCGTCCGGGTCGAGGCGGGCGCGCGCTGGGCCCAGGTCGCGCAGGCACTGGCCCCGCACGGCCTGGCGATCAGCTCGGGCGACCACGGCAACGTCGGCGTCGGCGGCCTGGCCACCGGCGGCGGCATCGGCTGGCTGGTGCGCCACTACGGGCTGACCGCCGACCGCATCCGCGCGGCCGAGGTGGTCCTGGCCGACGGCTCGCTCGTGCGGACCGACGCCGATCACGACCCCGACCTGCTGTGGGCGGTACGCGGCGCCGGTTCCGGGACGGCGCTCTGGTGACGGGGTCCAGGAGCCGCAGGCCCCACCAGGCATCGGGCGAGCGTGCTCTTGCCCGCCCCCCGACACTCCCAGAACAGCCAGGCACCGTCCCGCCCGGCGACTGGTTCGCCGAGAACCTCCAGCGCCTCCTCGACGGCCTGCTTCCCCGCACACCCGGCGGCGCCGCCCCCTCGGAGGATCTGGCCTGACGGGCCATGGTCAGAGCCTGGTGGGCGCACCCATCAGGACGACCCCCGGATGCCCGGCTCGCGGGGGTCTGGCGGTGGTTCTTATCCTTCGCGGGCGCGATCCTGGCCTGACGAACTTTCGGGCGGGGCTCTAGTCGTCTTGGCGCCGGCCTGTCTCCGGGGCGAACCAGGAGGCGCCCGTGAGGTCCAGGTCGACGCGGCACTCGCTGCCCGACGGGAAGGTCACGTCGCCCGGCATGCGGGCATAGAACAGTTCCTTGGTGTCCAGGGTGAAGGCGACCACCGTCTCCGCGCCCAGGTGCTCCACGACCACCACGTGCCCGCGCAGGCCGCCGGGCTCGCCGGAGATCGTGACCTTCTCCGCGCGCACGCCGAGCAGCCTGCCGTCGCGGGGGAACAGGTTCATGGGCGGGCTGCCGATGAAGCGGGCGACGAAGGTGTTCGCGGGCCGGTCGTAGATCTCCTTGGGCGTGCCGTACTGCTGGATGACGCCCTCGTTCATGACGATGATGCGCGTGCCCATCGTCATCGCCTCGACCTGGTCGTGCGTGACGTAGACGAAGCTCTTGCGGACCCGCTGGTAGAGCGCGCTGATCTCGGCGCGCATCTGCGTGCGCAGCTTGGCGTCGAGGTTCGACAGCGGCTCGTCGAGGAGATAGAGGGACGGCTCGCGCACCAGGGCGCGGGCGACCGCCACCCGCTGGCGCTGGCCGCCGGACAACGTCCTGGGCCGCCGGTCGAGTTGGTCGGTCAGTTCCATCATCGCCGCCACCTCCTCGACCTTCTCCTTGACCGAGGGGTCGCGCAGGAAGCGCCGTCGCATCAGCCGGTTGACGACGGGAAAGTGGTGATACCAGTGGAACCGGCTCATCAGCAGCGGGAAGGCGATGTTCGCCCGGACCGTCATGTGCGGGTAGAGGGCGTAGGACTGGAAGACGAAGGCGATGCGCCGCTCGCGCGGTTCGAGCCCGTTCACCCGCACCCCGTCGAACTCCAGCGACCCGCCGGTGATGTCGGTCAGCCCGGCGATCATGCGGAGCATGGTCGACTTCCCGCAGCCCGAGGGCCCCAGCAGGACGAGGAACTCCTCGTCGGGAACCTCCGCGTCGAAGTTCTTGATGACGCTGGTGTCACCGAAGCTCTTGGTGATCCCGTCGAAGCGAATCTTCGGCATTAACCCTTCACCGATCCTGACGTGAGCCCGCTGACGATCCTGCGCTGGACCAGCAGGAAGAAGACGATGGCCGGCACCGTGAAGATCAGGGCGGCGGTCATCACCGTGCCGAGCGGCGTGACGAATTCGCCGACGTAGGAGGCCAGGCCCTTGGAGGCGGGCCACTTCTCCTTGTCGACCATGAACGTGTTTGCGAACAGGAACTCGTTCCACCCGTCGAAGAACGTGATGACGGCCGCCGCCGCCACCGACGGCATCACCAGCGGCAGGACGATCTGGGGGAGCATCGCGTACTGCGGGCAGCCGTCCACCCGCGCCGACTCCTCGATCTCGATCGGGATCCTGTCCATCGCGCTCTTCATGATCCACACGGCGACCGGCATCGCGAAGGCCGTGTTGGCGAGGACGAGCCCGCCCAGGTCGTTCAGCAGCCCGACCACCAGGAAGATCGCGTACAGCGGCACCACGACCAGCGCCTCCGGCAGCATCTGCGTGGCGAACAGCGCGAAGCCGAACAGGCCCTTCCCGCGGAAGCGATAGCGAGAAAGGGCATAACCAGCCAGTACGGCCAGCACCAGGCTCAGCAACGTCGTGCCGAACGCGACGAACGCGCTGTTGGTCAGCCACCCGGCCATCGGACCGAGCGCGCCGAGATCCAGCCCGCCCGGATCGGGCACCAGCGGCGGCGAGGCGGAGAAGATCTCCTCGGTGGTACGCGTGGCCGTCGTGAGCATCCAGTAGAGCGGGAAGCCCGCGCCGATCACCAGCACCAGCACCGCGAGGACACGCAGGATCCTGCCGATCACCACGCCGCCTCCCTTCTGTCGAGCAGGAAGTGGGCCACCGTCACCAGCGTGGACAGCAGCAGCCCGACGGCACCGAGCGCCGCCGACAGTCCCAGGTCGGAGTTGAGGAACGACTCGCGGTAGACGCTGATCACGACCGTGTTCGTGGCCTCGACCGGACCGCCCTGGGTGAGCAGCCAGATGATGTCGAAGCGCCGCAGCGACCAGATCGTCATCAGCAGCGCGACGATCCGCAGCGTGGGCGTCAGGTACGGGTAGACGATGTCCCTGAAGGTGTTGACCGGGTCGGCGCCGTCCACCCTGGCCGACTCGTACAGCTCGTCCGGCACCGACTGCAGCGCGGCCAGCACGACGAGCATGACGAAGGGGAAGACCTTCCAGACGGAGGCCGTGGTGACCGCGGCCAGGGCCCAGGTCGTGTCGGTGAGCCAGCCTTGGGCGTCGAGGCCGAGCGCGCGCACGCCTCTGTTCAGCACGCCGCTGTCGTTGTTGTAGATCCACACGAAGATCAGGGCGACCGCGACGGTCGGCACCGCCCAGGGCATCGTGAGGACGGTACGCGCGGCCGTACGGCCGGGAAAGGAGCGGTTCAGCAGGACGGCGGCGAGCGTCCCGAGCAGGAGCGAGCCCGCGACGGTGGCCGCGGAGTAGACGAGCGTGACGAACAGCGAGTGGTAGAAGCCGGGCTCGCCGAACAGTTTCACGTAGTGCTCGAAGCCGATGAACACCCCGCCCGTCGGGTTGAGCAGCTTGGCGTCGGTGAAGCTCAGCCAGAGGCCGTTGAGCAGGGGCGCGGCGGTCAGCAGCACCAGGTAGACCGCCGCCCCCGCGATAAACAGGTACGGTAAGCGCCTGGTCACGCCAGTTTCTCCGCCTCCTGCTGGGCCCGCTTGAGCGCCGCCGCCGGATCCTCGTTCTGCACGAGCACCTTCTCGATCTCCTGCAGCACGATGCGCCTGATCTGCGGCGTCTTGGTCTCGAAGCCGTCGATCACCGCGTCGGCGGAGTTCGGCGCCTGCTTCCTGAACGTCTCGACCCACGGGTTCTCGGTCAGGAACGTCTGGGGCGGCTGCGCGTCGGTGCCGATGACGCTGGCGCCGAGCGCGGCGGCGGCCGACTCCTGCGCCTTGGCGGTGAAGAACCACTTCAGCCAGTCCTTGGCCAGCGCCTTATTCTTGCTGTTCTTGTTGACGCCGATGAAGAAGCTCGCGTGGCTGGAGCCCTGGCCGGGGAACGGCAGCCGCGACGCGCCCACCCCGGTCGCGCTCGGCACCGCCTGGTTGCCGCTGACCATGGTGAACAGCGCGGAGCTGTTGTCGATCATCATCCCGATCTTGCCCTCTTTGAACTTCGAGCGGAACGTGGAGGCGTCGTCGCCGACGGACATGGCGCCGCTGGCGTACATCTCCTTGTAGGCCGTGACCGCCGCGACGTTCTCGGGGGAGTCGATGGTCAGCTTGCCGCCGCGCGACCAGCCGCCGCCGAACCCGTAGGGCCAGTTCGAGAAGTCGATCCACCAGGGGACCTCTTCGTTGATCTGATGACGTACGGCGAAGCCCGGGTTGCCGGTCTTCTCCTTGACGGCCTTGGCCGCCGCGACCAGGCCGGGCATGTCGGCAGGCGGCTTCACGCCCGCCTTGTCCAGCAGGTCCTTGTTCCAGAACAGCGCGTAGTTGACGATCTCCCAGGCGTACGCGAGCTGCTCGCCCTTGTACTCGGCGGCCTTGTTGGTGATGTTGAGCCGGCCCTTGTCCTCTGCGGCGAGGACGTCGCCGACGGGTTCGAGCAGGCCGTTCTGGGCGAGTTCGGGGAAGAAGGTGTCGGGGATGACCAGGATGTCGGGTCCCCCGCGGGCGCCCATCTGCGTCTTGAGCGTGCTCTCGTAATCCTTGCGGGTGATCGCCTGCTGTTTCATCGTGACCTTGGGATTGGCCTGCTGGTAGCCGGTCACGGACTTCCAGAGTTGCTCGCCGCGGTTGGGTTCGAGCCATTGGAAGTTCGCGAAGACGAGCTCCCCGCCCTCGGCGGCCGACTTGCCCTCGCCCCCGCCGCCGCCGCAGGCCGACACGGTCATCACTACAGCTAGTAAGGCTGCGAGTTTGCGCATGGCCAAGTGTGCTCAGAACCTGTACAACGAATCAATATATTGGACAGAATTTCTGTACATGAGAGGCTGGGCCGCGTGACCGCCCTTGAGGACCTCGAACCACTCTTACGCCCTGTCATGAAGGCGATCGCGGCAGCCGTGGGCCCGCACTGCGAGGTGGTGCTGCACGACCTGTCCCGCCACGACATGGACAGGACCATCGCCGCGATCGAGAACGGCCACGTCACCGGCCGCCAGGTGGGCGGCCCGTCCACCAACCTCGGCCTGGAGATGCTCAGGACCGAGGCGGAGGACCACGACGAGTTCGGCTACCGCGCCCGCACCGTGGACGGCCGCGAGCTGCGCTCCTCCTCGGTCTACATCCGCGACGAGGAGGGCCGGGTCATCGCCGCCTTCTGTATCAACGTGGACATGACGCCCCTGCAGGCCGCCAGGGCCAATCTGGAGGCGATCCTGGAAGGGGACACGACCGACCGCGGGGAGATCTTCGCCAGTGACATCGTCGAGGTTCTGGACAATCTCATCGAGACGGCGATCCGAGGGAGGTCAGTGGCATTGATGACAAAGGACGACAAACTAGAAGTCCTGAAATTTCTGGACAAAAAGGGCGCTTTCTTCGTGAAACGCTCCATTGACCGGATCGCCCGCCGCCTCGGCGTCTCCCGTGTCACCGCGTACAACTATCTCGACCAGATCCGCGCCGCTCCGGAGTGAAAGGGATTCATGAGGCCCGGGCGGGTTCCTCCTTCCTGGGCCGGGCGAGCTTGCTCCTGATGACCAGCGCCATCCCGGCCAGCGTGAGCGCCATGCCCGCGATCTGGAGCGGCGCGGGCGCCCCGGCGGGCCGTAGCAACGCGGAGCTGAGACCCACCAGCGGCGGTACGGCCAGCCCCAGCAACGCGGAGTAGGACGGCCCGCCGGTCAGCAGGATGCGGTGCTGGAGCAGGTAGGCGGGCACGTACACGACGATGCCGAGCACGACGAGCATGCCCAGCACCGTCCAGCTCACCCGCTCGCCCGCCGCCATGTCGGAGCCCGCCCAGAGGGCGAGCGGGATCGTCCCGACCGCGAAGATCGGCAGGATGCGCGGCGCCATCGGCCCCTCGTAGCCGCGGTTGGTCCTGCTGAAGTACAGGCCGTAGAAGGCCATGGAGAACATGGCCGCGAGCGCGACCAGGGATCCGAGCGCCACGTCGTCGCCGAGCGTGCCCGCCAGCCGGGGGATCGTGTAGACGACGGCGCCGGCGACCGCGATCAGGGTGCCCGCGACGGTGCGCGCCGGAGGCCAGGTGCGCAACAGCACGCTCTCGGCGATCAGCACCACCGCGGGGGTGAGCGAGAGGGCCAGCGCGGGCAGCGCCGGCCCGGCGAGGCTGATCGCCACGGTCGACAGCACCGTGTACGCGGTCACCCCCGTCAGCGCCAGCAGGACGACCTGCCACCACCGATACCGCGTGGTCCTCCGGTCCGGCGTCCCCGGGGCGGGCGACCACCACGTGAGCGCCAGCAGTCCGAGGACGGTGAACGCGGTACGCCCGGCCGACACGATCGAGGTGCTCGCGTCGCGCAGGGAGGCCTCCACGATCAGCCAGGTCGACGCCAGCAGGAGGACCAGGCAGGCGGACTGCCAGATCAACCGGCCCCTGCCACCGCTCAACGGACGATCGTTTCGTAGACGTCGCAGGTGCGCTCCACCATCCGCGCGCCCGTGTAGAGCTCCCCGTGCCGTTCGCGGGCGCGGGCGGCCATGGCCGCGCCACGGTCCTCGCGGATGAGGACGTTCAGCGCGGCCCTGGCCAGGACGTGCGGGTTGTCGGGGGCGACCAGGAGCGCCTCGATCTCGTGTCTGACCAGCTCGGGGATGCCGCCGACCGCCGTCGACACGATCGGGATGCCGGCGGCCATGGCCTCCATGATCACCAGGCTGGCCGCGTCCCCCCGGGAGGACGCGATGAGCACGTCCGCGCCGATCTCCGACGTCAGCGCGCCCGACACGCTGCCGTAGAAGCGCACCCGCTCGTCGATGCCGAGCGCGGAGACGAGCCTGCGGAGCAGGGTCTCGTCCGGGCCCGTCCCCACGACGTGCAGCGTCGCCTCGGGGTACTGGCCGAGGATGAGCTCGAAGGCGAGGACGGCGGTGTCCGCGCCCTTCTCCGGTGACAGCCGGCCGCAGTACAGGACCTGCGGCCCGCCGGCGGGCTCCACCCGGAAACCGGAGGGAGCGGGCACGTCTACGCCGTTGGGGACGTAGTGGACGCGACCGGCGTCGCCGAGGAACTTGCCGATGGCCCGCTGGGCGAACTCGGCCACCGCGATGACCGGGAAGCTCGTGCCCGTCGCCAGCGACGCCTGGAGGAACGGGTCCACCGGTTGGTACATGTGCTGCGTGTACAGCAGCGGCGTACCGATCGCCGCCGACAGCTCCGCGCCGCGGAAGCCGGCGTGCATCAGGTGAGCGTGGATCAGGTCCGGCCGCCAGCCGGCGCCGGTCCCGAACAGGGCCGCGGGGTCGCCCTGTCCCGGAGCGGAGACCGGCAGCAGGGTCGGGTCGACGAACACGTCGGCGCCCGCCCTGCGGCAGTGTTCCGTCAGCACGCCGTCACTGCCGGCCACCACACCGACCGTGAGCCCTCGGGCGAGCTGGTGGGTCACCTGGGTGGCGACGTGGCTGACCGTTCCACCGGTCGTCGGGCCGCACTGCACCAGATGGATGACACGCATGTCCTGCGTCCTTTCCTGACGTGGCACTTCGGCGCTCAGCTACCTTCGACGGAGCGGGCCATCAGGGCGTTTCCCGCGGTGAGCCCGCCGTCCACCGTCAGGACCGACCCGCTCATCCAGGCCGCGCTGTCGGAGGCCAGGAAGCAGATCGAGGCCGCGACGTCCTCAGGCTCGCCGATCCGGCCCAGCGGGTACCACTGCTTGAGCGCCTCGAAGGTGGCGGGGTTCTTGGCGATCTGCTCGTCCCACGCCTGGGTGCGGATGGTGCCGGGGCTGACCGCGTTCACCCGGATGCCGTGCCCGCCGTACTCCACCGCGAGTGAGCGCGTCAGGGAGACCATCGCCGCCTTCGCCGCGCTGTAGGAGGGGTGGCCGAAGAAGGCGAAGGCGTTGACCGAGACGACGTTCACGATCACGCCGTCGCCGCGGTCCATCATCGCGGGCAGCGCGGCCTGCGTGCAGCGCACCGCGCCCTTGACGATGACGTCGAAGTCGGTGTCCCAGAGCTGCTCCGGCGCCTCGTGGAAGTGCGGTGGCACCGGGCAGGCCACGATGGCGTTGTTGACCAGCACGTCCACCGGGCCGCCCAGCTCGCCGGCGGCCTCGGCGAAGCCCGCGGAGACGCTGTCCGCGCTGGTGACGTCCAGCAGGAGCCCGACCGCCCGGCCGCCCTCAGCGCTGATGTCCGCGGCGAGCTTGACCGCGCCCGCCTCGTCCACGTCGGTGACGGCCACGGCCGCGCCCGCCGCCGCGAGGCGCCGGGCCGTCACCCGGCCCACGCCGCCGGCCGCGCCGGTCACCAGCGCCACCCTCCCGCTCAGGTCGAACCGGTCCTGACGCCCGCTCATGCCGCCTCCACCTGCCCGTTGTCGAAGTAGTTCCGCAGCGATCGGTCAAGCTCCGGCACCCGCAGTACGGCTCCGCCGCCCCGCAGCGAGCGCGTCGCCAGATCCCCAGCCGCCACGGCCATGCGCGCGGCCACCGGCGAGGTGTCGGTGTGCCCGCCCTCCCGGACGAACCGGACGAACTCCTCGATCACTCTCGCATCCGCCCCGTGGTGCCCGCCCTCCGGGCCCGGGATGCGGAACTCGCCGTCCCCGTCGGGGTCGTAGTCGCGCCGGCCCGTGTTCCACACCCGGATCGTGCCGCCGGGCGCGTCACCGTGGTTCTCCAGCCGTCCGGCGTCACCGATGATCGTGAACGAGCGCCAGTAGTCGGGCGTGTAGTGGCACTGCTGGTAGGCGGCCAGCACGCCGTTGTCCAGGCGCAGGTTGAGCAGTGCCAGGTCCTCGACGTCGATGACCGGGTTGAGCTCGCGCTGGCTCGTGGGCGGCCAGTTCGCGGTGTCCAGCCAGTTCTCCGCCTTGGGCACGCCCGCCGCGCGCCGGGGCAGGTCGCCGTAGACGGTCAGCCCGCCCATCGCCTGCACCTCCGCGGTGGAGCCGCCGACGATCCAGTGCATGGCGTCGAGGTCGTGGCAGGCCTTCTGCAGCAGCAGGCTGTTGACCTTGGCGCGCTCGGCGTGCCAGTCCTTGAAGAAGAAGTCGCCGCCGTGGCCCACGAAGTGCCGGATCCACACCGTCTTCGGAGTGCCGATCCGGCCTTCCTGCACGAGTTGGCGCATCAGGCGCACCACCTCCATGTGCCGCATGTTGTGCCCGACGTACAGGCGGGCCCCGGAGGCCCTGGCGGCATGGAGCACGGCGTCGGCGTCCGCCACCGTCGTCGCCATGGGCTTTTCCAGGTAGACGGCCTTGCCCGCGCTGAGCGCGTCGATCGCGACCCGGGCGTGGGTGTGGTCGGGGGTGGCCACCAGGACCGCGTCGACGTCGTCGCGGTCCAGGAGGCGGCGGTAGTCGGTCTCGGCGGCGGTGGCGCCGAAGAAGTCGGCCTCCGCGCGCAGGGTGGTCTCGTCCAGATCGCAGACCGCGGTGATACGCGATCCTTGTCCGGGTTCGCGGTGGGCGGCTGCGGCGAGGCTGCGCCTCTGTCCCAGCCCGATGGCGGCGATTCGGAGATCATCCATGCTCAGTCAGGCTCCCCATCAGGTCGAAGGTTGAGTCGTCGAGCTGCGTGTTCCCCGCACCACTGGGGTGCCGTTGCCGCCAAAGATGCCTAATTCTGCTTATAAATACAAGACTTGAAGCTCTTTTGCGCACATGCGAAGATCATCCCCATACTCCGTCCCGCGCGGCCCGGTACTCCTCGGGCGTCGGCTCCGCGTCCGCGATGGATCGTCCAGCCGCCTACGACGGCGTGGTTCGGCTTCAGTGCCGCCTTCCAGCGGTGGAAGGGAGTCAGCCCCAGCGAGCGCCGCCGCTCAGAGAGATCCCACCCGCGAGAGGTCCTCGGACGTCAGGGCTCGTTTCACTCGCCGCCCCGGCCGGGGTGCCGAGACGTCGCGTACGGGTGGGGGCGGGTCGCGACGTCTCGTACGGGTGGGGCGGGCGGGACGTCGCGCGCGCGGGTCGGTGGTCGGGCGGGGGAGAGGTTCTAGCCTGGGCGCATGGATGAGCAGGTGCTGCTGGAACGGGCTCGCGCCGGGGACGAGGGGGCGTTCGAGCGGCTGGTTCTGGCCTATCGGGGTGAGCTGGCCGCGCACTGCTACCGGATGCTCGGCTCGCCGCAGGACGCCGAGGACGCGGTGCAGGAGTCGCTGCTGAACGCCTGGCGCGGGCTGGCGGGGTTCGAGGGGCGCAGCTCGCTGCGTACGTGGCTGTATCGGATCACCACCAACACCTGCCTGCGGCTGAACGGCAGGCGCGGACCGAGGGTGATGTCGCCGGATCGGGCGGCGGCGCGCAGCCGTACCGACGAGCTGGGGGAGGTCGTGGGCGGGCCGGTGTGGATGGAGCCCTGGCCGGACGACCTGGCGTCGGACGAGCCGGGACCGGCCACGAGCTATCTGCGGCGGGAAGGCGTGGAGCTGGCGTTCGTCGCGGCGCTGCAGCGGCTGCCGGGCACGCAGCGGGCGGTGCTCATTCTGCGGGAGGTGCTGGGGTTCTCCGCGGCCGAGGCGGCCGGGCTCCTGGACACTTCGGTGGCCTCGGTGAACAGCGCGCTGCAGCGGGCGTCGAGGACCCTGCGCCAGCGGGTGCCCGCGGTCAGCCAGCGGGAGGAACTGGCCAAGCTCGGCGCGGGCGGGCGGGGTGAGCTGGTGGAGTCCTTCGTGTCGGCGTGGGAGCGTGCGGACGTGGACGCGCTGGTGGCGCTGCTCGCGAGCGACGCCCGCTTCACGATGCCGCCGCTGCCCGCCTGGTTCGACGGGCGCGAGGACGTCCGCCGGTTCCTGGTGGAGCGTGTGTTCGCGGCCGAGTGGCGGTTGCGGCCGGTCGGGGCGAACGGCCAGCTCGGGTTCGCCTGCTACCAGCGGACGTCAGGCGAGTTCCTCCTGGCGGCGATCGTCGTGCTGAGCCTGCGGGACGGGGAGATCGTGGAGCTTGTGGGCTTCCAGGACCCGCTGCTGTATCGATATTTCGGGCTTTCACTGGAAATGTCGCCCGAGGAGCGATGAGTTCGCGGCGGCCCTTGTCTCTGCACTCCTGAACCACCAGAAAAGGAGTGCATCATGCGCAAGGTCGTCGTGACCAACCTCGTCACCCCGGACGGCTACTTCGAGGGCCCCGGCAACGACTTCATGGCGATGCCGGAGGAGGAGGCGTTCGACGTCTACAACGCCGAACGGCTGCGCGCCGCCGACACGCTCGTGCTGGGACGCGTGACGTTCCAGGGGGCGAGCGCCTACTGGCCGGGGGTCGCCGGCGACCCGAGCGCCCACCCCCTCCTGCGGGAGATGTCGCGGCTCATCAACGCCCTGGACAAGGTCGTCGTCTCCGACAGCCTGACGCCGGAGCGGGCCGCGCCCTGGCACGAGACGCGCATCGTCGGGCGCGCCGCGGCGCACGAGGCGGTGGCCGAGCTCAGGCGGGGGCCGGGCCGGGAGATCATGATCTTCGGCAGCCACGTGCTCTGGAACGACCTGCTCGCCCACGGCCTGGTCGACGAGCTACACCTGGTGGTCGGGCCCAAGGTCCTGGGCGGCGGCACCCCCGCCTTCGAGTCGTCCGGGCCGGTGCCGCTGCGGCTCCTGGAGGCGCGGGCGCTGCCGTCCTCCCAGCTCGTTCTGCTGAGATACGGACTCCTCTGACCAGTATGTGACAAGTGTGTTGACACGAGGCAAAAGAGCCTGCTGAATCGAGGTGACAACGTTGTCATCTCCCTGAGGGAGGCCGATGAACATTCGTGGGCCCCCAACACCCCCAGACGTGCACTCGCCCCCCACACCCCCCAGTTCACGTCACCTAAGGGGACTTACATGTCCAAAATCTCCCTCTTATGCAGCCTGACCCTCTTACTGACCTTCCTCCTCCCGATCCCGCACGCCGGCGCAGCCGCCCTCGCGCAGCTCACCCAGCACGTCAACCCGTTCATCGGCACCGACGACAGCAACTCGCCCAACCCGGTCCCCGGCGGCGCGGGCGGCAGCACCGTCCCCGGACCGGTCTTCCCGTTCGGGATGGTGCAGTTCAGCCCGGACACGCCCACCGCCTCGCCGTCCGGCTACCGCTTCGGCGACACCCAGATCCAGGAATTCAGCCTGACGCACTTCAACGGCGCGGGCTGCGCCAACAACGAGGACATCGGGATCCTGCCGATCACCGGCAACCTCGGCGCCTCGCCCGGCACCGGCTGGACCGGCTACCAGGCCACCCAGACCAAGAGCCAGGAGGTCGCCCAGGCCGGCTACTACAAGAGCGTGCTGAGCACGTACGGCAACACCCAGGTCGAGCTGTCGGCGACCAAGCGCACCGGCATCATGCGGCTGACCTACCCGTCCTCCACCACAGCGAAGGTGCTGGTCAACGCCAGCCGTAGCGCGACGGGCAACCGCAGCGGCTCGATCAACATCAGCGGGTCCACGGTCACCGGCACCTTCACCGGCGGCGGGTTCTGCGGCTCGTCGAAGACGTACCAGATCTTCTACCGGATGGAGTTCGACCGCGCCCCGAGCGGCGTGGGCACCTGGCTGGGCGCGACGATCAGCAACGGCTCGACCAGCGCCAGCGGTGTGAACTCCGGCGGCTGGCTGAACTTCGACACCACGGGCAACCCCGTCGTGCAGGTGAAGATCGGGATCTCGTTCGTCAGCCAGGCGGGCGCCCAGGCGAACCTCGCCGCCGAGCAGGGCGGCTTCGACTTCGCCGCCGTGCGGACCGCGGCCGACACCGCCTGGAACGACATGCTCAACCGCATCGTGGTCGGCGGCGGCTCCGCGGCCGACCTGCAGAAGTTCTACACCGCGCTCTACCACGTCCTGATGAATCCCAACATCGCCAGCGACGTCAACGGGCAGTACCGCGGCTTCGACAACGTGATCCACACCGCGAGCCACACGGTGTACCAGAACTACTCGGGCTGGGACATCTACCGCTCGTGGGCGGCGCTCATCGCGCTCATCGCCCCGGCAGAGGCGAGCGACATGGCCAAGTCGATGGTCCTGGACGGCCAGCAGGGCGGCCTGCTGCCCAAGTGGTCGCACAACCACAACGAGCACTTCGTCATGACCGGCGACCCGGGGCCCGTCATCATCGCCAGCATGCACGCCTTCGGCGCCCGCGCCTTCGACGCCGCCGCGGCGCTGACGCTGATGAACGCCAGCTCCAACGGCGGCACCATCCAGGGCAGCCCGATCCGCGGCAGGCAGTCCGGGTACGTGCAGCGGCAGTACATCCACGAGGACCCGTCGGACTCTCTGGAGTACTCCGCCTCGGACTTCGCCGTCGCGAAGTTCGCCCAGAGCCAGGGAAACACCTCGATGTACAACACGTACATGACCCGCGCGCAGTGGTGGCGCAACGTGTTCAACACCGAGTCGAGCTACGTCCACGACCGCAACGCCGACGGCACCTGGCCGTGGCCGCTCTCGCCCGGCAACCCCAGCGGCTACACCGAGGGCAACGCCTCGCAATACACCTGGATGGTCACCTACAACCTCAAGAGCCTGATCGACCTCATGGGCGGCAGGGAGACGGCCATCCAGCGGCTCGACCACCACTTCACGCAGTTGAACGGCGGGTTGTCGCAGCCCTACTTCTACATCGGCAACGAGCCCGAGCACGGCGTCCCCTGGGCCTACCACTACGCGGCCTGGCCGCGGGGCACCTCGGCCGTGGTGCGCCGGGTCATGAACGAGTCGTTCACCACCGGCGCCGGTGGCCTGCCCGGCAACGACGACCTCGGGGCCACCTCGGCCTGGTACGTCTGGGCCGCGATGGGCATGTACCCGCCCACCCCCGGCGCGGACACGCTCGCGTTGCACGGGCCGCTGTTCACCTCGGTGCTCATCGACCGGCCGAGCGGGGACATCCAGATCAACGGCGCGGGCGCGGGTCCGTCGGCCCAGTACGTGCAGGCGCTGTCGGTGAACGGGACGGCGACCCAGCGGCCCTGGCTGCGTTACACGGATCTGGCCGGCGGGGCGACGCTGTCGTACACGATGGGGGGCTCGCCCTCCTCCTGGGGCACCAACCCCGCGGACGTGCCGCCGTCGTTCAGCGACGGCTTCACCCCGCCGCCCGCCGCGCCGCAGCTCGGCGCCAACCTCGCGCTGAACAAACCGGCCACGGGCAGTACGGCGTGCGCCACCGCCGAGAGCGCGGCCAAGGCCGTGGACGGCTCGTTGTCCGGCAACAGCAAGTGGTGCTCGTCGGCGGCCGGCACCAAGGTCCTCACCGTGGACCTCGGCTCCAGCCAGTCCGTCAACGCCTTCGTGGTCAAGCACGCCGGGCTGGGCGGCGAGTCGACCGGCTGGAACACCGGCGCCTTCACCATCCAGACCAGCACCGACAACGTCGGCTACACCACCGCGGCCACCGTCTCCGGCAGCCGCGCCAGCCGCACCTACCACCCGGTCGCGGCCAGGACCGCCCGCTGGATCAGGCTCAACGTCACCACCCCGGCCAATGACGGCAGCGGGGCGAGCCGCATCTACGAGTTCGAGGCGTACAACGCCCAGCAGGGCCAGAACCTGGCGTTGAACAAGACCGCCACGGGCTCGGCCGCGTGCAACGCCAACGAGGGCCCCGCCAAGGCCGTCAACGGCAGCGTGTCCGGCGGCAACACCGACAAGTTCTGCTCCGCGTCCGTCCCGAGCTTCCTCCAGGTGGACCTGGGCGCCTCGGCCGGCCTGACCCGCTTCGTGGTGCACCACGCGGGGGCCGGCGGCGAGTCCACGACCTGGAACACCGCGGCGTTCACCATCCAGGTCAGCCAGGACGGCGCGAACTGGAGCACGGTGGCGAACGTCAGCGGAAACACCGCCAGCACGACGACACACACCATCGCGGCCACCCAGGCCCGACATGTCCGGCTGAACGTGACCACCCCGACCGGCACCTCGGACACCGCGACCCGCATCTACGACCTGGAGGTCTACGCCTGACGACCTGACGGGCGTGGGTACGGCGCGCGCCGTACCCACGCTTGTGGTCACCAGACCGGCACCCGGCCCCGCCCGAGCACCCGCGCGGGAGCCGGACCAGTTCCAGACAGCTCGGTGATCGAGCGCGCCGACCTGGGCCAGGCGTGCGAGAGGGCGTTCACGCCCGCGTGGTGGCCGGCCAGCCGGCGTGCCGTTCCGCCCAGGCCAGGGCGTGGTCGGCGATCTCCTCCCACCCCTTCTGCGCGGGCAGCAGGTGCGCCATGCCCGGGTACTCCTCGATCTCGGTGACGGTCTTGAAGGACTTGTAGTGCTTGGCGTTGGAGCGCTGCACGCTCGGCGGCATGATGTGGTCCTCGCTGCCCGAGATGAACAGCAGCGGCGGCCGGTCGTCGTTGTGGTAGTTCACGTAGACGTCCTGCGGGCCGGGCTGGAAGTTGGCCAGCACGCCGTCCCAGACGATCCGCCCGGACGCCGGGATGTGGTAGCGCTCGTAGAGCCGGCGCGCCTCCTCCTCGGTGAAGGTGTTGGTGAAGGCGTAGTTCCACTGCTCGAACGTCAGGCCGACGGCCTTGTGGCGGTTGGCCGGGTTCTTGAGGACCGGGAACGTCGACTTGATCTGGGACAGCGGGGCGATGAGCACGCCCTCGGTGGGCGCCGAGTTCAGCACCACGCCCGCGGCGCCGTACCCGCGGTCCAGGAGGACCTGCGTGAAGGCGCCGCCCGCGGAGTGGCCCATGATGATCGGCGGCTCGTCGAGCGCGCCGACCACCGACTCCAGATGCGAGATGATCGACGCGCCGGTCACCGCCTCGATCGGGGCCGGGTCGGCGTTGAGGGCCTCGACCTCCACCTCGAACCCGGGGTAGGCGGGCGCGAGGACGCGGTAGCCGGCCCTTTGGTAACGGTCGATCCAGTGTTCCCAGCTACGCGGGGTGACCCAGAAGCCATGGACGAGAACGATGGTCTTCATGCGGGGCCTGCCTTTCCGGCGAGGTGTCCGATCTGCTGTCTTCTTTGACCACACAGCCCGGCGCCGCGTGACAGCCGGGACGGCATTTCCGGCGATGTCACAAGACCCACCGGCTGCCCGGTCATAGCTGGCGACGTGACGCCGACCTTGGGAGAAGCCCATGACCACGCCAGCCACCACCTCCACGATCCCGGGCTACCGGGCGGGATTCTGGGAGATCGACCCCGTCCACTCCGACGTCTCGTTCAGCGTCCGCCACATGATGGTGAGCAAGGTACGCGGCCGCTTCGCCACCTTCTCCGGTGAGATCGTGACCGGCCAGGATGTGAACGGCTCCTCCGTCACCGCGCAGATCGACCCCGCCTCGATCGACACGGGCAACGGCATGCGGGACAAGGACCTGCGCTCGGGCAACTTCCTCGACGTCAAGCACCACCCGCTCTGGACCTTCCGCTCCACCGGCGTCCGGGTGAACGGCGACCGTTTCGTGGTCGACGGGGACCTGACCATCAAGGGCGTGACGCGCTCGGTCCCGCTGGCCGTCGAGCTCAACGGCTTCGGGCCCGACGACAAGGGCGGCACCCGTGCCGGGTTCTCCGCCTCGGCCACGATCGACCGCAACGACTTCGGCATCGACATCAAGCTGCCGCTCGGTGGCGGCGGCGTCGTCGTGGGCGACGAGGTGACCATCACCCTGGAGATCGAGGCGGTGCTGCGCCGGCCGTACGACGGTTCGTGAGGCCGGTGGGTGGCGCTGTCACGCGGGCCGGGGCTGCGTTGTCTTAGCTGGCAGACGGGGGTCGGTGGCCTGCCGTACATCCCTTGGAGGAACCATGAGCACCCCGGACGGCGAGAAGGAGTTCCTGCGCGAGCTCCACGTCGAGGTCGAGGCGGAGCTGACCATCGCCGAGGCCAG
Organism: Nonomuraea sp. NPDC050790; assembly: GCF_044456745.1. Lineage (NCBI taxonomy): Bacteria > Bacillati > Actinomycetota > Actinomycetes > Streptosporangiales > Streptosporangiaceae > Nonomuraea > Nonomuraea sp. NPDC050790. The sequence continues at coordinate 806,805 of NZ_JBITGF010000004.1, forward strand.
CCATCCCGAGGAGGAGTTGCGGGAGCCCATCACCGAGTGGCTCTTCGACCCGACGGAGGCCGAGCGCGAGGAGATCGGCCTGAGGGGGCTGCGCGACGCGGTGGAGGTCCTGGAGGAGGGCTTCCTCCATGACGACGACGCCACCTGAACACGGAAAGGCACATCGGTGAAAGACTCCCCATTGTCCACGGAAGCCGACTACGACGGCGTGGAGTTCAAGGCGCTGTACAGCACGAGGGTGACCGTGACCGGCGGCCCGCTCGCCCACGGACGCGCCACGGGCCGCGCGCGCACCGCCGACCGGGGCTTCTCGCTGGAACTGCGGCTGCCGGAGGAGATGGGCGGTGACAACCCCGGGCCGAATCCCGAGCAGCTCTTCGCCGCGGGGTACGCGGCGTGCTTCCACGGGGCGCTCAGCCTGCTGGCCAGGCGGCACCTCCTGGATCCCGAGGAGCTGTCGGTCGAGGCGACGGTCGCCTTCGGGCGCGACCCCGCCGACGGCGGCTACCAGTTGCGCGCCGACCTGGTGGTGAGCTGGCCGGGCGTGGACCAGAAGGCGGCCGCGCCGTTGCTCGCGGAGGCGACCGCGTTGTGCCCCTACGCGAAGATGACCCGCCAGGGCATCCCGGCCAGCATCATCTTCGCGTCCTGAACTCCGAGCCCCCGCCAGGTCGCCGGATGGAAGCCGCCGGCGACATCCCCTGGTGCGTACCCCCGAGGCCGCACCAGAGGACGACGGTGAGGGTGCCGCGTCCGCCGGCGGCTTCCCGCCCCGGTGCATGTCCCAGGGTTCCAGCACCACGGGCGGGACACATCGCACGAACGCGTGAGATCACGCCGCAGGATCTTCACCACCCGATTTCATGTATCCGTGTGATGTCCGGCGATCCCGTCCGGCGTTTGCTGAGTCTCCTACTGACACCCACTTTTCAGTGGAGACTCCATGATTTCCACCTGCAGGCCCCTCGCCCAAAACCGGGCGGGCGAGTCGGCGTTCGTCACTGTTCGTCCCCGGCTCTTCGCCATCGCCTACCGCTACCTCCGGGACGTGGGCGAGGCGGAGGACGTGGTCCAGGAGACCTGGCTGCGCTGGGACCGCGCCGACCGCTCGGTCGTGGCCAACCCGCCCGCGTTCCTCGCCGTGACCGCCACCAGGCTCGCCATCAACGTCGCCCGCTCGGCCAGGCGCCGCCACGAGACGTGCGTGGGCCCCTGGCTCCCCGTCGAGATGGGGTACGGCGGCGCCGGCCTCGAGACCGCGGCCGAACGGTACGAGGCCGTCGACCTGGCGGTCCGCCTCCTGCTGGAGAAGGTGTCACCGGCCGAACGTGCCGCGTACCTGCTCCGCAAGGCTTTCGACTACCCCTACCGGCGCATCGCCGAGGTGCTCGGCCTGGCCGAGGTCCACACGCGCCAGCTCGTACGGCGGGCGCACGCGCGCCTGGCCGACGACCGGTGCCGTCCGGTGGACGCCGTCGCGCACCAGCGCCTCGTGCAGGCGTTCCTGACCGCGGCGCAGACCGGTGACCTCGACAGTCTTGAGAAGCTCCTCGTCGCCGACCTCCCCCTGAAGAGGAGCGCGTGATGAGCCAGGACCTCGCGGCCCCCGACGGGCGCCGCTTCGGGCTCGGCACGGCCTCCGCGCTGGTGGTGGGCTCGGTCATCGGGACCGGCGTGTTCGCCCTGCCGTCCGCGCTGGCGGCGTTCGGGCCGATCTCGCTGGTGGCGTTCACGCTGGTCACGATCGGCGCGATCGCGCTCGCCCTGACCTTCAAGGGCCTGGCGGCGCGGCTGCCGGGAGCGGGCGGTCCCTACGTCTACGCCCGCGACGCCTTCGGGGAGTTCGCCGGTTTCCTCATCGCGTGGAGCTACTGGATCACCGCGTGGGCGGGGAACGCGGCGATCGTGGTGGCGTGGGTCGGCTACGTCGAGGTGTTCTGGAACACCGGGCACGAGGTCGGCTGGTCGATCGTCATCGCGCTCACCGGCCTGTTCCTGCCCGCGCTGGTCAACCTCGTGGGCCTGCGCAGCTTCGCGGCGTTCCAGATCGTGACGACCGTGCTGAAGTTCATCCCGCTGCTGTTCATGGCGACGGTCGGTCTGCTGTTCATCGACTCGGCCAACTTCGGCGACTTCAACGCGAGCGGAACGTCCTGGTTCGGCGCGATCGGCGCGGCGGGCGCCATCGCCCTGTTCAGCTACCTGGGCATCGAGACCGCGTCCGTCGCCGCGGCGAGGGTCAGGGACCCCGAGCGCAACGTGGGCCGGGCCACCGTCTACGGAACCCTGGCCTGCGCCGTCGTCTACATCCTCGGCACCGTCGCCGTCTTCGGCACCGTCGCCCGCGCCGACCTGGCCGCCTCGACGGCGCCGTTCGCCGATGCCGCCAACGCCATGTTCGGCGGCCAATGGGCGGGGGCGACGGTCGCCGCCGCCGCCATCGTGTCCGGCTTCGGGGCGCTGGTCGGATGGACGCTGATCGTGGCGGAGATGCCGCGCGCGGCGGCGCGGGACGGCCTGTTCCCCGCCGCGTTCGCCCGGCAGAGCCGCGGCGGCGTCCCCGCGTTCGGGATCGTCGTGTCCACCCTGCTGGCCGCGGGGCTCACCGTGGTTAGCTACACGAGCTTCGAGCAGGTGTTCGTCGCGGTCGTGCTGCTGTCGGTGCTCACCTCGGTGATCCCGTACCTGCTGTCGGCCGCCGCGCAGATCTACTGGCTGCGCACGGACGGCCGGCGGACACGGGCCGGCCACCTGGTCCGCGACGTCTCCGTCTCGGCGGTGGCGCTCGTGTTCGGCTTCTGGGCGTTGGCGGGCAGCGGCTACCAGGCCGTCTACTACGGAATGTTCTGCCTGCTGCTCGGCGTCCCGGTGTACGTGTGGGTCAAGGCACGCGGCGGCGTGTACGGCGAGGCGGAGGCGGTGACGCGATGACCACGGACCACGAGGTGACGTTGCGGGTGGGGGTGCATTCCGAGATCGGCCCGCTGCGCGAGGTCATCGTGCACCGCCCCGGCCTCGAACTGGACCGGCTGACCCCGGACAACGCCGCGGACCTGCTGTTCGACGACGTGCTCTGGGCCGACCAGGCCAGGCGCGAGCACGACGAGTTCGTCAAGGTGCTGACCGGCCACGGTGTGCGGGTGCACCTGTTCGCCGAACTGCTGGCGCAGGCGCTGGCGACGCCCGGCGGCCGGCGCTTCGCGGTGGACCGCGTCTGCACCGACCAGCGGTTCGGCCCGGCCCTGGCCGGCGGGCTGCGCTCGCTCTTCATGGACACCGAGCCCGCCCTGCTGGCCGACTACCTGATCGGCGGCGTCGTGAAGTCGGAGCTGGGCCCGATCGGGGCCAGGGGCGAGGCCAGCGTGGCGTGGCAGAGCATCGGGATCGACGACTTCGTGCTCTCCCCGCTGCCCAACACGTTGTTCCAGCGCGACAACGCGGCCTGGATCGGCCGGGGCGTCGCGGTCAACCCCATGGCCAAGCCGGCCAGGAGCCGCGAGTCGATCAACACCCGCACGGTCTACCGCCACCACCCCCTGTTCGCCGGGGCCGGCTTCGACCCCGTCTACGGCGACGACGACCTGCACCACGCGCCCGCCACGCTGGAGGGCGGCGACATCCACGTCATCGGCGACGGCGTCGTCATGGTCGGCACGGGCGAGCGCACCACGCCCATGGGCCTGGAGATCCTGGCCAGGCGGCTCTTCTTCGGCGGCCATGCCCGCCGCCTGCTGGCCGTCGAGCTGCCCAAGGCCCGCTCGACCATGCACCTGGACACCGTGCTCACGATGGTCGACGTGGCCACCTTCGTGGCGTACCCCTATTTCGACCAGGACGCGGCGCGGGTCTGGCTGCTCACCCCGGACCCCGACGGAGGGAGCCTGGACGTGCGGCGCCTGCCCGGACTCGCCGCCGGGTTGCGCGAGGCGCTGGAGGACGACGGCGTCCGCATCCTCACCACCGCCGGCGACCGGCGCGAGGCGGAGCGGGAGCAGTGGAACGACGCCGACAACTTCCTGGCGATCTCGCCGGGCGTGGTGCTCGGCTACGAGCGCAACACCGCGACCAACACCATGCTGCGCGAGCACGGGCTGGAGGTCATCCCGCTGGCCGGCAGCGAGCTGGGCAGGGGACGCGGCGGCGCGCGGTGCATGACCTGCCCCGTCCTGCGTGACCCGCTCACCCCCGCGAAGGAGCCTTCGTGATCCGTTCCCTGCTCACCGTGACCGACCTCGGCCGCGAGGGGTTCCACAAGCTGCTCGACCTCGCCGCGGAGCTCAAGGAGGCCAAGCGGGACGGGCGCGAACGCCCGGTGCTGACCGGGCGCAACATCGCCTTGGTGTTCGGGAAGGACTCCACCCGCACCCGCTGCGCCTTCGAGGTGGCCGCCTACGACCAGGGCGCGCACGTCACCTATCTCGGCCCGTCCGGATCGCACCTCGGCAGAGAGGAGAGCGTCGCCGACACCGCGCGGGTGCTCGGCGCGATGTTCGACGGGATCGAGTTCCGCGGGTTCGGCCAGGAGACCGTCGAGGAGCTGGCCAGGCACGCCGGGGTGCCGGTCTGGAACGGGCTCACCGACCAGTGGCACCCCACGCAGATGCTCGCCGACGTGCTCACCATGCGCGAGCACCACCCCGGCGCGGTCGAGTCGATCGGCTACTGCTTCACCGGCGACGGCCGCGGCAACATCGCCAGATCGCTGCTCATGACCGGAGCCATGCTCGGCATGGACGTGCGGATCGCCGCGCCCGCCGCGCTGAGCCCGCCGCAGAGCCTGGTCGAGGAGGCCCGGCGGCTGGCACGGGCCAGCGGCGCCCAGGTCACGGTCACCGAGGATCTGCCGAGCGCGCTGGACGGCGCCGCCTTCGTCTACACCGACGTCTGGGTGAGCATGGGCGAGGCCGACGCCGAATGGGACCGGCGCGTCCCGCTGCTCACCCCCTACCGGGTCACGGCGGAGGTCATGGCGGCCACGGGCCGGCGCGACACCCGCTTCCTCCACTGCCTGCCCGCCGTGCACGACACCACCACCCAGGCCGGCCGGCGCGTCCACGAGCGGTACGGGCTGGAAGGGGCCGAGGTATCCGACGAGGTGTTCACCTCCCCGGCATCGGTGGTCTTCCAGCAGGCGGAGAACCGGCTGCACACCATCAAGGCCCTCATGGTCGCGGCGCTGGGAGGCTGACATGCTGGCCGTCGTCGCATTGGGCGGCAACGCCCTGCTCCAGCGGGGCGAGCGCCCGGACGCGGAGGTGCAGCGCCACCGCGTGCGGGCCGCCGCCCAGGCGCTGGCCCCGCTCGCCGCCCAGCACACGCTCGTGCTCTGCCACGGCAACGGGCCGCAGATCGGGATGCTGGCCGTCGAGAGCGAGAACGACCCGGCGCTGACGCACCCGTACCCGCTCGACACGCTCGGCGCCCAGACCCAGGGCATGATCGGGTACTGGCTGGCGCAGGAACTGGGCAACGCGGGCGTCGAACGGCCGGTCGTCACGGTCGTCACCCGGACCGAGGTGGACGCGGACGATCCCGCGTTCCGCACGCCGACGAAGTACGTGGGGCCCGCCTATCCGGAGCCGGTGGCCACGAGGCTGGCGCTGGCGCACGGGTGGACGGTCGCCCAGGAAGGACGCATGTGGCGCCGGGTAGTGGCCTCGCCGCCGCCGCGCCGGATCGTCGAGCTGCCCACGATCAGGGCGCTGGTGGCCGGCCGTACCCTCGTGATCTGTGGCGGCGGGGGCGGCGTGCCCGTGCTCGCCGGGGACGGCGGGCGGATGGAGGGCGCTCAGGCCGTCGTCGACAAGGACTTCATGGCGGCGCTGCTCGCCGTCGAGCTGGGCGCCGACCGGCTCGTGCTGCTCACGGACGTCAAAGCCGTCATGCGCGACTTCGGCACTCCGGCGGAGCGCCCGCTGACCTCGGTGGGCGTCGGCGAGCTGCGCGCCCTGAAGTTCCCCGCGGGCTCGATGGGGCCGAAGGTCGAGGCGTGCGTCCGGTTCGTCACCACGACCGGACGGCAGGCCGCGATCGGCGCGCTGGAGGAGGCGGGCGCGGTGTTCCACGGCAGCGCCGGGACCACCATCACCGCCTAGGCGAGCTGCCGGGCGCGCAGCCTGCGGCGTTCCGCGGGGGTTGTGCCACCCCACATGCCGTCGGGCTCCCCGGTCCCCAGAGCCCAGTCGAGGCAGGCGCGGCGGACCGGGCACGCCTGGCAGATCCGCCGCGCCTCGTCGGCGGCGGGTCCGGGACGGCCCTCCCAGGTGATCGGGAAGAACAGCTCCGGGTCGGCGTCCCGGCAGGCGGCGTGGCCGCTCCACCCTGACGGTTTGCGGGTTTTCATGATCGCCTCCAGGAGGTCGGGCGGGCGGCGAGTGCCTGCTCGACCGTGTCGTGGACGTGCATCCTGAGCGCCTCAAGGAGCCTCGCCGGTCCGCCGCGGGCCTCGGCCAGCCGTACGCCGGCGGCCTGGCGCGCGCACCGCACCAGGACGTTGACGCCGGAGCAGTCCATGAACGACAGCCCGGCCAGGTCGAAGACCAGCTCGTCACCCGGGCGGCAGTTGCCCGCGATGAACGCCGCGAGCAGATCGGCGTTGGCGAGGTCGACCTCACCGCCGACCGAGATCAGGCTCACGCCGGACAACCGCCGGTGACTCAGCGTCAGCGCATCGCAAGACACCGCCTGAGACTGGGGATGCGGAAAGACATCCATGTGGCGCACTGTGGTCTCTCCCTTGCTCATCAACACGCCAGCTATGACCTGGCAGCCCTGGAGGCTGTGACACCCCGGGGCGCGTTTTGCGGGACCCCCGGGGGTCACCGGGGACCGGGACCAGGTACTCCCCGATGCGACCGGGGCACCTCCGGCGTCACCGTGTGTGTATCGGCGACGAGCGTCCGTCCCCCGGGCCGAACGGAGGAGTCATGGCGGTCGAGAAGACGAAGAGCGTGCCTGATGGCGGCGAGGGAGAGAACCCCACGCCCCTGCGCGGGCGGCGCGACGAGATGGGACTGCTCACGGAACGGCTGGCCGCGCTGGCCGGCGGAGCGGGCAGTGTGGTGACGGTCGAGGGCCCGCCCGGCTCGGGGAAGACCAGGCTGCTGGAGGAGACCCGGGCACAGGCCGCCCGGGCGGGTCTGCCCTCCGGGCACGGGTCGGGCTCGCGCGACGACCTCGTCCTTCCCTTCGGGCCCCTGATGGAGGCGTTGTACGCGGGCCGCCGTACCCCCGGCCCGCGGGCGTGGACGTCGCGGGAGTTCCGGGACGAGCTGGCCGCGAGCGGGCCGCTGACGGTCTGCCTCGACGACGTGCGGTGGTGTGACCCGGGGACGCTGGACGCGCTGGCCACGCTCCCGCCCGGCCCGGTGCTCTGGGTCCTGGCGGTCGGGCCGGAGCCGGCCGAGGCGCTGCGCCGGATTCGCGCGCGCGCCGACGACCGGATCGTCCTGCGCCCGCTGGCCGACGACGCCGTCGCCGCCCTGGCCGCCGACCTGCTCCAGGCCGAACCGGACGAGTCGGTGATGCGCGTGGCCCGGCGCGCGGAAGGCGGACCGCGCCTGGTCGTCGAGCTGCTGCGCGGAATGCGCGAGGAAGGGCTCGTCACCGTCACGGACGGCGTCGCCTCCACGGCGGGGGAGAGCCTGCCCCGCCGCCTGCACGCCATGGCCAGGAACCGGCTCGACCAGTTGTCGCCCTCCGCCCGGCGGTGCCTCCAGGTCGTCGCCGTCCTCGACCGGCCCTTCACCGCCGAGGACGTGAACGCGCTCACCGGCGCCACCCCGTCCGAGATCGCCGCCCTGACCAGGGAGGCTATCGACGCCGGCATCCTGTCCCGCACCGGGGACCTCCTGACCTTCCGCCGGGACCTGTTCCGGCAGGCGATCCACGAGGCACTCCCCGCGGCGCTGCGCCGCTACCTGCGGCGGCGGGCGGTCAACGTCCACCTGGCCCACGGCGGCAACGTGGCCGACGTCGCCGCCGTGCTTGCCGAGAGCGCGGTGCCGGGCGACCTCCAGGCCGCCGGCCTGCTGCGCGAGGCGGCGGCGGACCTGGCCGCCACCGCGCCCTCCGCGGCGGTGGCGCTGAACCGCCGGGCGCTGGAACTCGCGCGGCCAGCCGGTCTCCACACCACCGCGAGCGTCGATGAAACCGTGGACCTGCTGGCCGCCGAGGGCCGGTTCGCCGAAGCCGGGACGCTGGCGGGCACCGCGCTCGAAGGCGTGCTCACCCCCGAGGCCGGGGGACGGCTGCGCCTGAGCATGGCGCGGCTGGCCAGCCACGCGTCGTTCCTCGAAGCGGCCCGCCACTGCCGGATCGGGCAGTCCTCGCCGGATCTGCCCGAGCCGCTGCGGGTCCGGCTGTCGGCCGTCCAGGCGTTGCACCTCGCCCAGACGGGGGACACCGCGCATGCCCTCGCCGCGGCGCAGCCGGCGCTCGGCGGCGCCGACGACGAGGCCAGGGCCACCGCGCTGGCGGCGCTGTCCCGGGTGGAGTTGTCCCGGCTGGACCTGGATCTCGCCGCCGAGTACCAGGACCGGGCCGACGCGCTCGCCGCCCGTTCCCGCACCCGGCACGCGCCGTGGGAGCTGGAGGGTTGCGGGCGGGCGTTTCTCCAGCTCGCCGCCGGGCAGGTCGGCGACGCGCTGCGCGACACCGACGAGGCGGTCCGGGTGGCCCGGCGGGACGGGCACACCGCCGCGGCGCACCTGTGGTCGATGAACCGGGCGCGGATCCTGCTCGACGCCGGGCTGCTGGCGGCCTGCCGTACCGAGGCCGAGGACGTCCTCGCGGGCGACCTGGGCTCCGGCGACTTCGCCGACCTCACCGCCCGGTACGCGCTCGGCAGGGCGGCGGTGCACCTGGGGGACCGGGAGGGCCTGCGCAGGTGCGCGGCCGACGGCGCGCGGATGATGGAGGCCGCGTCCTTCTCCGTACGCCGCACCGGCGCGTGGCTGGCCGCGCTGGCGGCCGACGCCATGGGCGACACCGCACGCCTGGCCGAACTGACCGGGCTCCCCGGGCAGACGGGGCAGACCGGGCAGACTGGGCTGGCCGGGCTCCCCGGACTATCCGGGCTCCCCGGGCTCCCCGGGCTCCCCGGGCTGGCCGGGCAGATCGGGCTCTTGGGGGACGTATCGCCGGCCGGGCTCCTGGGAGACGGACCGTTGCCCGGGGCCGCGCCCGATCCCGCCGACCTGGTGGTGCTCGCCCGGCTCGCCCTGCGCGCCGGGCTGCCCCTGGTCGCGGCCGCCGCGGCGGAGCGGGCGGCGGGGCTGGGGCCGGGATTCCCGTTGCTGCGGGGCGTCGCGGCACACGCGCGCGGGCTCGTCGACGGCGACCCCGACCTCCTGCAGCACGCCGTCAAGCTGCTGGCCGACACCGAACGGCCGCTGGTCCACGCCTCGGCGGCCGAGGACGCGGGCCGGGCCCTCGGCGCCTACGGTGACCCCGCCGCGCCCGAGCTCCTGGACACCGCTCTCGACCTCTACGAGGAGGCCGGGGCGGCGCGGGACGCCGGCCGGGTGCGCAGCCGGCTCCGCCTGCTCGGCGTGCGCCGGCCGCGCCGGTCCCGCGCCAGGTCGGCGGAGGGGCGGTGGGGGCTGACGGCGGCCGAGGTCGAGGTGGCCCTGCTGGTCGCGCAGGGAGCCACCAATCCGCAGGTGGCCGAGCAACTGTCGCTGTCGAGCCACACGGTCAACACCCACCTGCGCCACATCTTCACCAAATGGGATATCAGGTCGCGGCTGGAGCTGGCCCGGCTCGTGCTGGCCTACGAAGCCGCGTGACCGCCCCGGGGTGACCCCCCTGGGGTGACCGTCCCGGGGTGACCGTCCCGGGGTAACTCCCTGGGGTGACCATCCCGGGGTGGACCCCAGGGTGCCTAGGGACCCTGGCCAGGCACTCACGGAAGCGGTCCCGGCCCCGCTGCGGCCACAGTGGGTGGTGTAGGCGCCACCTGGGGGTGGCGCGGCACCGACGGGCCGGGGACGGAGGGGCGATGACGCCGAGAAGGGAAGCCGAGAGGGAGCCCGAGCTGCGCGGGCGGGACGCGGAACTCGCCGGGCTGGCCGGGCACGTCGCGCGGCTGCGCGAAGGACAGGGCGGCGTCGTCCTCGTCGAGGGGGCGCCGGGCGACGCCAAAAGCCGCCTCGCACGAGAGGCACGAGCCATGGCGCGGGGGGAACGGGCCATCAAACGGGAAGCACGGGCCGGTGTGCGGGAGGCGGGGGAGGCGCGGGGGGCGCGGGTTGTCGTGGGGGAGGGGCGGGGTGTCGCGCGGGGCCGGGCGATTCGTGTGCTCAGTGCTACCGGCGAGCGCCATCGGCAGGACGTCCCGTTCGGGGTGCTGCTGCGGGCGCTGGGGTCGGGTGAACCACCCCTCGCCGAGGCCGCCGGGCTCCTGGCGCCGGCCGAGCCCGCTGAACAACGGTTCTGGGTCATCAGGGCGTTGCAGGACCGGATCGCACGGGCAGCGCGGGACCGGCCCCTGCTCGTCTGCCTCGACGACCTGCAGTGGTGCGACGGCGGGACGCTGCTGGCGCTGCGCGCTCTGCCGGCCAGGCTGTCGGGGCAGGCGATCCTGTGGCTGCTCACCATCCGGACCGGCTCGCCCGGCGCCGAGGTGCGGACCACCGTCTCCAGGCTCGCCGGAGCCGGAGCCCACACGATCCACCTCGGCCCGCTGCCCGAGGACGCGGTCGCCGGGATCGCCGCCGACCTGCTCGGCGCAGAACCCGGCGCGGACATCCTCGACCTGCTGCGGCAGGTCGGCGGCCGGCCTCTCCTGGTCACGGAGACCCTCCGCGGGCTCCTGGGCGAGAACGCCGTCACCTGGGAGAACGGCGTCGCGCACCTGGCCGGTCGGGACGCCCCGGTCCCCTTCTACGGCTCCGCCCACCGCCTCCTCGGACACCTGTCCCCGGTCGCCAGGGAGATCCTCCGCCTCGCCTCGGTGCTCGGCCGCGAGCTGGACGCCGCCCGGCTCGCCGACCTCAGCGGGCGACACACCGCCGAGCTGGTCGGAGCCCTGCAGGAAGCCGTCGACGCCGGGCTCGTCGAACCCACCGACCCCCTCACCTTCCGGCACGAGATCGTCCGCGAGGCCATCAGCGGGACGGTGCCCGCGCGGCACCGCCAGACGATGCGCAGGCGGGCCGCCGAGCTGAGCATGGCGCAGGGCAGGCCCATCGACGAGGTGGCCACCGCCCTGGCCGAGGCGGCCGAGCCCGGCGACCACGAGCTTCTCGCCCTGCTGCGCAGGATCCTGCCCGAGCTGGCCCACGTCTCGCCCGACGCCGCGGTGGCGGTCGCGCGCAAGACCGTGGCGCTTGCCGTACCCGCTGGATCGGCGGAACGCGCGGAGGCGGTCGCGGACGCGCTCCCGCTGCTCGCGCGCTTCGGCCGCAGTGGCGAGGCGCGGGTGCTCGCCGAGTCGGCCCTGGAAGGACCGCTGCCCGCGGACGTGGAGGCGCGGGTACGGCTCGGCGCGGCCCTCTCGGCGCTCCAGGGCTCCTTCCTGGAGGTGATGCGGCACAGCAGCGCCGCCACCGCGCTCGACGGCGTCCCGGACCGGCTGCGCGCTCCGCTGCTGGCCCTGCGCTGCCTGGCCACGGTGTTCACCGGTGACGCTCCGGCGGCCGAACTGCTGGTCACGCCCACCGCGGAGACCGCGCTGCGGAGCGGGAGCAAGACCGCGCTGGCGTTGCTGCGCACCGCCGAGTCCGTGGCCAGGGTTCACCGGCTCGACTTCACCGCGGCGGAGGAGCTGTCCGTCCAGTCGGTCGCCGGCGTGACGGACCCCTCGGCGCTGTACATCCCCTTCACCTGGCGGGCCTCCCTGTACGGTCTCACCGGCCGGATCACGGAGGGCCTGAGCGCGACGGCCGACGGTGTGGCGGCGGCTCGGCGGCCCGGCCACTCCCAGGGGCTGACCCTCTGGCTCACGGTCCGTTCCCGGCTGCTCCTGGCGGCGGGACGGCTGGCCGAGGCGCGGACGGCGGCGGAGGCCGCGCTCGCGATGGTCGAGGAGTCCGGCGCGGGCGACAGCGTCTCCTCCGAGGCGATCTCCGTGATCGGCCGCGTCGGGTTGCTGACGGCCGACCTGGACGCCCAGCGGCGTGCCGCCGCGCACGCCGAGCACGTGCTGGCGACCGAGGCCGGGCCGATGCGCGCGGCGAACGCCCGCATGGCGGCGCGGATCGCCGACGCGTCGGGTGACCTGGACCGCGTGCGCGTCCTGCTGGAGGACTCCGCGCGGGGCTGCGGCCCGCCGATATGGTCCGCGGACCCGGCCGAGGACCCGCCTCTCGTACGGATCGCGCTGCGCTGCGGCGCGGTCGACTTCGCCGAGCGCATGGTCGTCCAGGCGGAGCGCAGGGCCGCCCTGAACCCCGGCTTCCCGATCTTCGCCGCGGTCGCCGCGCACGCGCGGGGACTGCTGGACGCCGACGTCCAGGCGATCCGGCGGGCCGTCAGGATCCTGCGCGACATCCCCAGGCCGCTCCAGCTCGCCTCCGCCATGGAGGACGCGGGCAAGCTGCTCCAGAAGACCGACCGCGACGCCGCCGTCAGGCACCTGCTGAACGCCGAGCGCGTCTACGCGCGGTCGGGCGCGGAGAACCCGGCCGGGCGGGTCAGGCGCGCGCTGGGGATCGCCGGTCGCCGCCACCGGTCACAGCAGCGGCCCCCCGCACAGGGCTGGGACGCGCTCACCCCCGCCGAACTGCGGGTCGCCTCGCTCGTCGCCGAGGGCGCGACCAACCGCCAGGTCGCCGAGACGCTCTTCGTGTCCCCTTCCACGGTCGGCACCCACGTCATGAACGTCTTCCACAAGCTCGGCCTGAAGTCACGCGTGGAGCTGGCCCGCGCCTACCTGGAACGCGAGGCGAACGCAGGCTGACCGGCAACCCCGCACAGCCGTCCCCCCGCAACCCCGCACAGCCGCCCCCGGCAACGGCGAACAGCAGACGGCGGGCGGAACAACGGAACGACGGCAAGCTTGGCGCGGCATGACGGCGGGCAGCGGGTGGTGAGTGGCGGGCTGCGCGGTGGCGGACGGCGTGGCGGGCGGGGTGGCGGGCTGCGGGGGCGAGTGGCTGGTGGTGGGTTTCACCAGGTTTGGTCGCGTGGGTTTCACCAGGTTTGGTCGCCGGCGCGGACCAGGATCTCGTTGATCGCGACCCGGCGCGCGCGGGTGACGACATAGGTGATCGCGTCGGCCACGTCGTCGGGACGCAGCGGCTCGATGCCGTCGAACTGGCCGCCGGGCGCGTCCCGGGAGGTGTCGCCGCGCGGGTTCACCAGGTCGGTGTCCACCGCGCCCGGGTTCACCACGCTGACCCGCACCCCTTCGCCGACCAGTTCCTGGCGCAGCGACTCGGCGAACGCGTTCAGCCCGGTGCTGGTCAGGCCGTACACGCTGCCGCGCGGGCGGGCCACCAGCCCCGCCGCCGAGCCGACGTTCACCAGGTCCGCCACCTGCCGCGGCGAGGTCGACGCGGCGTAGATCAGGTGCGGGATGGCGGCATGCGTGACGTGCAGCAACGCCGTCACGTTGAGCGAGATCATGCGGTCCCACTCCTCCAGGGTGGTGTGCAGCGCCGAGTTGAGCAGCATGATCCCGGCGTTGTTGACCAGGATGTCCAGGCGCCCGAACCGGTCCAGCGTGTCCTGCACGATGTCCTCGACGCCCGCGGGCTCGGTGATGTCGGCCTCTATCGCGAGCGTCTGGCAGCCCAGTGCGGCGATCTCGCTCGCGACCTGGTCCAGGCGCGTGTGGTGGCGGGCGACCAGCGCGACCGCCGCGCCCTCGAGTGCCAGGCGGCGCGCTGTGGCGGCGCCGATCGCGCTGCTCGCGCCGGTGACGAGCGCGACGGCCCCGTCCAGCGTCTGACCGTACATTGTCTGCCTCATTCCCTCGGTTGGAAGACCGCCGGCGCCTCGTGCCTGTCGGCCGCTTTTCGTACCCCGGCGTGACGAGACTCGCGCGGCCGGCCACCCGGTCGCATCAGGGAGTGTCACTGGTGTCCCTAGGACCGGGGACCACAGTGGGCCGCCGACGGCTGAGCGGGGACGGCTGAGGAGGGCTGTCACAAACGAGGGGGCGGTCCGGTCCTTGCTGTGACAGTCCTTTCAGCGGATGGAGAATGACATGAGCCACGAGCACGCGCAGATGCCCCCTGGTGTCGAGGTCATCAAGACCCTGCCGGGGGCGGCGACCCTGATCCCGGAAGGCGCCGAGGCCAGGACGATCCGGGTCACCCTGGCTCCCGGCGACCCCGGCGCGCCCCCGCACCGGCACCCCGGGCCGCTGTTCGGCTATGTGACCGAGGGCGAGATCCTCTTCGAGCTGGAGGGGCAGCCGCCCCGGGTGCTCAAGGCCGGTGACGCCCTGTTCGAGCCCGGGGGCGACGTGATCCACATGCAGGGCGGCAACAACCTTTCCGACGCCCGGTCGCAGATCGTGGTGACCATGTTCGCGCTGCCAGGGACCCCGGTGCTCACCGTGGTCAGCGCGGAGGAGCTGGAGGAGCGCAAGCACCTGCGGGTCGCCCCGGCGTGAAGTCCGCTGTCACACGTACGGGGGCCATCCGGTCTTAGCTGCGAAGCCTGGGCCGGCACCGGACCACCTGCCGTCCGTCCCAGGGCCATGACCCGCGACCCCCGAGGGATGACTCCCATGACACACCGAACGACAGGGCGGATCGGCACCCTCGACAGCCTCCGCGAGCACCTGCAGTGGGCGGTCGAACTGGAGCACGCGACGCTGCCGCCGTACCTGACGGCGTTGTACTCGCTGGACGCCGAGCGGAACGCCGAGGCGGTGGAACTGGTCAGCAGCGTCTTCGTCGAGGAGATGCTGCACCTGGCGCTGGCGGCGAACCTGCTCAACGCGGTCGGCGGCCGGCCGCGCCTGGACATGCCGGAGATGCTGCCGCCGCATCCCCGGCAACTGCCCCACGGCGAGGTCGAGCTGTCGCTGGTGCCGTTCGGCACGCAGGCGCTGGAGATGTTCCTGCGGCTGGAACGGCCCGCGCAGCCGAACGACGCGCCGCAGGACGACGGGTACCGGACGATCGGCCAGTTCTACGCCGCGATCGAGCAGGGGATGCGGGAGCTGTGCGACCGGCTCGGCGAGCCGGCCGTCTTCGGCGGCGACCCGGCCCGTCAGGTGAGCGGCACCCAGTTCCGTCACACGGCGGGACGGCTCGTCGAGGTGAAGGACCTGAAGTCGGCGCTCGCCGCGCTGGCGGAGATCGTCGAGCAGGGCGAGGGCAACGACCGCGGCGAGGTCTGGGACGGGGACAACGACGTCTTCCACCCCGAGCGGGAGGAGGTCGGGCACTACTACCGCTTCCTGGAGCTGAAGCTCGGCCGCCGTTTCCAGCGCGGAGACACGCCGCGGTCCGGGCCCACGGGGGAGAAGGTCGTGGTGGATCCGGACGGGGTGGCGGCGATGGTGGCCAACCCCCGTCCGGCCGGCCAGGGCGGCGCCGCGCGGGCCGCCCAGGAGGAGATCAACCGCACCTACTGCGGGATCCTCCACCTCCTGGAGCAGGCGTTCAACGGCGACCAGCCGCGGCTGGGCGCCGCCGTGGGCCAGATGTTCGCGCTGAAGGCGCAGGTGCAGGCCCTCATGGCGCTGCCCGGCGACGCCGGTCCCACCTTCGAGTACGTCGCACCGCAGTCACGTAGCTGACCAGGAGAAGGGCAGGTCATGAACGGACACATCCTGGAACCGGCCGCCGGGGAGCTCGCGCGGGCGTTCGTCATCGGCGACGAGCACGACGTGCTGCGCGACGAGGGCGAGGCCCACTCCCGCATCCGATCCACCGCGGCCGCGAGCGGCGCCGTCGCGCAGGCCATCGCCGTGCTCGGCGCGGCGCCCGACACCGAAGACTGACCGGAGAAGCACGGGTGGACGACCTCGCCAGGATCCGCGTCCGGATCCGGATGCTTGCACGACCCATCGACGAACCCCACCGGGTCGCCAGCCAGTTGGAGCTGCTCTTCGATCTCACCTTCGTGGTCGCGGTCGCGGCCGTCACCGCCCAGTTCGCCCACGAGATCGCCGAGGGGCACGCGGTGGCGGGGATCATCCCGTTCCTCCAGGTGTTCTTCTCGATCTGGTGGGCGTGGATGAACTTCACCTGGTTCGCCTCGTCGTTCGCCACCGACGACGTCGGCTACCGGGTGCTGGCCATGGTGCAGATGGGCGGCGTGCTGGTCCTGGCGGCGGGCGTCCCGATGGCGGCCGAGCACGCCGACTACACCTTCGTCACCGTGGGCTACGTCATCATGCGGCTCGGCCTGGTCGTCCTGTGGCTGCGGGCCGCGCTGGAGGATCCGGCGCGCCGCCGTACCGGACTGCGGTATGCGACGGGCATCTCCGTCGTCACGGTGGGCTGGCTCTTCCACACGTTCGTCGCGCCCATGAGCGTCGAGTTGCCGCTCTTCGTCCTCCTGGCGGCCCTGGAGCTGTCGGTGCCGCTGTGGGCGGAGCGGGCCGAGCCCACCACCTGGCATCCGCACCACATCGCCGAGCGTTACGGCCTGTTCACGATCATCCTGCTGGGTGAGAGCGTGCTCGCCGCCTCCCGGGGGGTGACGGCGGCGCTGGACGCCAGCGCGATCAGCAGCCCCTTCGTCATCATCGCGGTGTCCGGCCTGGTGGTGCTGTTCGCGCTGTGGTGGCTGTACTTCCTGGTGGAGGCGGGCAAGGGACTCAAGGGCCGCCGGGATCGTTCGTATCTGTGGGGCTACGGGCACTTCGGCGTGTTCGCCGCGCTGGCCGCCCTCGGCGCCGGACTCGAGGTCGCCGTCGAGCAGAGCGGCCACGCCGTCGTGGCGGGAGCGCTCACCGTCGGGTACGCCGTCGCGATCCCCGTCGGGGTGTTCCTGGTGCTCACCTGGCTGGT
This sequence comes from Nonomuraea sp. NPDC050790, assembly GCF_044456745.1. Taxonomy (NCBI): domain Bacteria; kingdom Bacillati; phylum Actinomycetota; class Actinomycetes; order Streptosporangiales; family Streptosporangiaceae; genus Nonomuraea; species Nonomuraea sp. NPDC050790. The sequence goes on from NZ_JBITGF010000004.1 coordinate 823,724, forward strand.
GCACGCCCGGGTCCTGGCGCAGGCCGTGATCCACCCCGTCCTGTTGTCGGCCTGCGCGCTGGCCGTACTGGCGCTGCCGCTCGCCACGCCCTGGATCGGCGTGCACGGCGTGGTCGCGGCGATCGCGGTCGTCTGCGTGCTGGCGGTCGCGGTCACGATCGCCCTCAACAACGCCCGCACCTCGGCCAGGGTCCCGGGACCCGTCCTGGCGGACGGCCGATGAGGGCCCGCAGCGTCACGGCCGCGGAAACACCCCCGGCGCAGGCCCTGACGCCGTGGCACGCGCTGCCGGTGGGCGAGGTGGTCGCCAGGCTGGAGGCGGTCCCCGAGCAGGGGCTGCCGGACGGCGAGGCCGCGCGGCGGCTGGAGCGCCACGGCCCGAACCAGTTGGCGGAGGTGGCCAGGGATCCGCGCTGGCGCGCGTTCCTGCGCCAGTTCCAGGACCTGATGATCGTGATCCTGCTGATCGCCGCCGTGGTCAGCCTGCTGATCTCGCACGAGTGGGAGACGCCGGTCGCGATCGCCGTGGTCGTCCTGCTGAACGCCACCATCGGCTTCGTCCAGGAGTCGCGCGCCGAGGCGTCGCTGGAGGCGCTGCGCAGGATGACCGTCACCACGGCGACCGTCCGGCGGGAGGGCAGGCTCGCCCGCCTGGACGCCAGGGAACTCGTGCCCGGCGACGTGGTCGTCGTCGAGGCCGGCGACCGGGTGCCGGCGGACGGCAGACTTCTGTCGGCCGCCTCGCTGGAGGTGCGCGAGTCGGAGCTGACCGGGGAGGCGCAGCCGGCGGTCAAGTCCGCCACCGCCGAGGTCGAGGAGGACGCGCCGCTGGCCGACCGGTCGAACGTGTTGTTCATGAACACCTCGGTCACCCGAGGCAGGGGCGAGATGCTGGTCACCGCGACCGGCATGGGGACCGAGACCGGCCGGATCGCCGACCTGATCGCCGCGGCCAAGCCCGCGCCGACGCCGCTCCAGCGGCAGATCAACGTGCTCAGCCGGACGCTCGCGCTCATCTCCGCCGTCGTGGTGGCCGTCGTGATCGTGCTCGGGCTGGTGCGCGGCCAGGAGCCGGACGTGCTGTTCGTCACCGCCGTCTCGCTGGCCGTGGCCGCCATCCCCGAGGGGCTTCCCGCCGTGGTGGCCTTCACCCTGGCCATGGGCACGGAACGGCTCACCCGCCGCGGCGCCATCGTTAAGCGGCTGTCGTCGGTCGAGACCCTCGGCAGCACCTCGCAGATCTGCACCGACAAGACCGGCACGCTGACCCTGAACCAGATGACCGCGAGGGAACTCGCCCTCGTGGGCCGCCGCTTCACGGTCTCCGGCTCCGGCTACGACACCGCCGGGCGGATCCTGTCCACCGACGGGCGTCCGCCGCCGCCGACCCTGGACCAGGCGCTGACCGCGATGGCCCTGTGCACGGACGCCGTGCTCCGCGACGGGGACGTGGTCGGCGACCCCACCGAGGCCGCGCTGATCGTGCTCGCGGAGAAGGGCGGCCTCGACGTCACGGAGCTGCGGCGGCGCAACCCGCGCCGGGCCGAGATCCCGTTCGACGCCGACCACAAGTTCATGGCCACCTTCCACGACTGGACCGACGACGACGGCCGCCCGATCGTGCGCTGCTTCGTCAAGGGCGCGCCGGACGTCCTGGTCACCAGGGCCACCCACTACCTCGGCCCGGACGGCGTCGCCGAGATCACCCCCGAGGCCAGGCGCGGCTACGAGGAGACGAACGCGGAATTCGCCGAGCAGGGCCGCAGGGTGCTGGCCGTCGCCCGCCAGGACTTCCCGGCCGACGGCCTCGAACCGGGCGCCGACATGAAGCCGACGCTGGACCGCCTCGTCCTGATGGCGCTGACCGGCATCGTCGACCCGCCGCGGCCCGAGGCCCGCCAGGCCGTCGAGCAGTGCCACGACGCGGGCATCCGGGTGCGCATGATCACCGGCGACCACGCGGTGACGGCCGCGGCCATCGCCCGCGACCTCGGCATCCCCGGCGAGACCAGCACCGGCGCGGAACTCGACCGGATCACCGGCGACGCCGAACTCGCCCGCCGCCTGGACGGCATCGGCGTCGTCGCCCGGGTCTCGCCCGAGCACAAGCTCCGCATCGTCCAGGCCCTGCAGGCGCGCGGCGACGTCGTCGCGATGACCGGCGACGGGGTCAACGACGCGCCCGCGCTGCGCCGGGCCGACATCGGCGTGGCCATGGGCGTGACCGGGACCGAGGTCACCAAGGAAGCGGCGACCATGGTGCTCACCGACGACAACTTCGCCACGATCGTGCGGGCCGTACGCGAGGGGCGGGGCGTCTACGACAACCTGGTCAAGTTCACCCGCTTCCAGGTCTCCACCGCGCTCGGCTTCGTGCTCACATTCCTGATCACGTCGGTGACCGGGATCGCGGGCGGCGCGCCGTTCACCGCCCTGCAGATCCTCTTCGTGAACCTCGTCATGGACGGCCCGCCCGCGATGTCGCTCGGCGTCGACCCGGTCAGCCCGGACGCCATGAACCGCCCGCCGCGGCCCGTGCGCGAGCCCATCCTCACCCGGGAGCGGCTCATCCGCATCGTGCTGACCAGCACCATCATGGCGACCTGCACCGCCGCGGTGCTCGCCTGGGCGCCCAGCGGGGCGGGCCAGGCCGGGGTGGCGGGCACGATGGGGCTGGTCACGTTCGTCTTCTTCCAGGCGTTCAACCTGGTGACCGTGCGCCACCCCACCCGCAGCCTGTTCCACCTCGACAGCCTGCGCAACGCGCACCCGCTGCTCGCGGTCGGCGCGGTGCTCGCCCTGCTCGTGCTCATCGTCGAGCTGGACGTGCTGCACGGCTTCTTCTCCACCACCGACCTGACCCCGGGACAGTGGCTGACCTGCCTGGCCGTCGGCTCGGTGATCCTGTGGATCGGCGAGATCGTCAAGGCCGTCCTGCGTGCCCGTGACCGCCGTCGAGCCGTGGAAGGTGTCACACCCGCACCGGCCGCCCGGTCATAGCTGGCGAAGACATCCGATTCGGCGTCGTGGTGAGAAGGGCGAGAACATGAGAGTCGGGGGAAGGACATCGCACGCCGCGGGCCATGGCGGCCGGAGATGAGCACCATCGCGTTTCTGAACGTCCCGATCCACGGCCGCGTCGACCCGACCGTGCCGGTGGTGGCCGAGCTGGTCCGCCGCGGCCACTCCGTCACCTACCACGCCCCGCCCGCCTTCTCCGCGGAGATCGCGGCCACCGGCGCGACCGTGTTCCCCTACCCCGAGTCGGCCCTGACGCCGTCCCGTCCGCCGGTCAGGATGCTGGACGGGCTCGCGCGGGCCGCCGTGGACCTGCTGCCCGGCGTCCTGTCCGAGCTGCGCGGCATCCGGCCCGACCTCGTCGTGCACGACTCGGCCTGCCTCTGGGGCGCGCTCGCCGCCCGCGAGCTGGGCGTACCGGCGGCGTCGCTCTTCACCACCTTCGCCGGCAACCGCTACGCGCCCAGCCCCAGCCGCGTCTCGTGGAAGTGGCTGGCCAGGCCCCACGCCCTCGCCGGCCTGCTGCGGTCCCGATGGAGGCTGCGCCGCGAGCACGACACCGGCGGGCTGCCGCTGGACTTCGCGCACCTGCGCCAGCCGCTCAACCTGGTCTTCACCCCGCGCGAGTTCCAGCCCGGCGCCGACACCTTCGGCCGGTCGTTCCAGTTCGTCGGCGCCGGCCTCGGCACCCGTCCGCCCGACCCGGCGTTCCCGATCGAGCGGCTGCGCGACCCCGTCCTGTACGCCTCCCTGGGCGCGGACTACGACGGCGGCGGAAGGCTGCCACGTGTCCTCGCCACCGCGCTGGCCCCGCTGGGCGGCGCCGTCGTCCTCGCCACCGGGACGATCGACCCAGCCGGGCTGGGGCCGCTGCCGGACAACGTGATCGCCCGCCGTACCGTGCCGCAGCTACAGGTGCTGTCGCGCGCCGCGCTGTTCGTCACCCACGGCGGGATGAACAGCGTCAACGAGGCCATGGCCGCAGGGGTCCCGATGCTGCTGATCCCGCGCGGCGCCGACCAGCCGCTCGTGGCCCGCAGGGTCGTCGAGCTCGGCGCGGGCCTGTCGGCCTCGCGCAGGGAGGCCGACGTGCGGCGGGTGCGCGCGCTGGCCCGCCGGCTGATGTACGAACCCCGCTTCCTGGCCGCGGCGGACGGCGTGCGGGTCGCCCAGCGGGAGACCGGCGGGTTCGTCGCCGCCGCCGACGCGCTTGAGACCTGCCTGCCGCCGGTCGGCCACGGCAGCACCGAACGAGCCCGAGCATAGGAGAAGACCGATGAGTGAAGAGTTCGACGTGATCGTGATCGGCGCGGGACCGGCCGGGGAGAACGTCGCCGCCCGCGCCGCGCGAGGCGGAATGGACGTCGCGATCGTGGAGGAGAGCCTGGTCGGCGGCGAATGCTCCTATTTCGCCTGCGTCCCGAGCAAGACCCTGCTCAGGCCGGTCGAGCTGGCCGCGGAGGCGGCCAGGACGCCCGGCCTCGCGCCCGTCCCGGTCGACACCGGCGCCGTGCTCGCCTGGCGGGACCAGATCGTCTCCCACCTGGACGACTCGCGGGCCGCCGTGGCGCTCAAGGAGGTTCCCGCCCAGTTGTTCCGCGGGCGCGGCCGGCTGGCCGGCCCGAAACAGGTGGACGTCGACCTGACCGGCGGCGGCACGGCCCGGCTCACCGCCCGCCACGCCGTCGTGCTGGCCACCGGGTCGCGGGCGCTGGTCCCCGCCATCCCCGGCCTGGCCGAGGCGCGGCCCTGGACCAGCCACGAGGCCACGGCGGTCCGCTCCGTGCCGCGTCGCGTGGCCGTCCTCGGCGGCGGGCCCGTCGCCTGCGAGATCGCTCAGCTCCTGCACGGCCTCGGCGCCGAGCAGACCGTCGTGCTGGTACGCGGCCGGGCGCCGCTGGGCAACATGGAGCCCTTCGCCGGGCGGCTCGTGGCCGACTCCTTCGCCGCCGGCGGGATCGACCTGCGTACCGGGGTGGGGGTGACCCGCGTCGAGCGGCGGGTCGGCAACGGCGAGGTGACCGTCCACCTGGCCGACGTGCCGCCGATCGTGGCCGACGAGCTGGTGGTCGCCACCGGCCGCGTCGCCGCCAGCGCGGACCTCGGCGTGGACACCGTCGGGCTGAAGCCGGGCGCACCGGTCCAGGTGGACGACAGCATGCGCGCCACCGGTGTCGAGGGTGGCTGGCTCTACGCGGTCAGCGACGTGGGCGACCGTACCCGGCTGACGCACATGGGCAAGTACCAGGGCCGCGTCTGCGGCGACGTGATCGCCGCCCGTGCCAAGGGTGAGCCGGACGACCTGCCCGCCATGCGCGACGTGGCCTCCGCGTACGGCCCGCCGCAGGTGATCTTCACCGACCCGCAGGTCGGCGCCGTCGGCCTGACCGAGGCGGCGGCGCGCAAGCGCGGTCACCACGTCCGCGTGGTGGAGTACGACCTCGGGGCGGTCTCCGGCGCCTACGTGCGCGAGCCCGCGTACCGGGGCCGCGCGAAGGCGGTCGTCGACGAGGACCGCCAGGTGCTGCTCGGGGCCACGTTCGTCGGGCCGGGGGTGGCGGAGCTAGTGCATTCGGCGACCGTCGCCGTCACATCGGAGGTGCCTCTCGAACGGCTCTGGCACGCGGTGCCGTCCTTCCCCACGATCAGCGAGGTGTGGCTGCGGCTGCTGGAGGAGTACGGCCTGTAACCGGCCTCTGACCGGCCGCTCCGCAAGGATGGCCTGTCGCCGGCGGGTCTTGATCGAGTAAGGGAAGGAGTGACATCCTGTCCACGCGCCCGACGGCTGCGTACATGGCCGCGCCGACGGATTGGCACGCGAACGGGGGCGTGAACGGGATGAGGACGCTGACCGGTCGCATGCCGCTGCTGAACAGGCAGCGTGAGCGGGCCGAGCTCGACGGCCTGCTCGGCGACGTGCGGTCAGGACGCGGGCGGGCCCTGGTGCTGCGGGGCGAGGCGGGAGTGGGCAAGTCCGCCCTGCTGCGGCACACCATGGGGCAGGCCGAGGACATGCGGGTGGTCCGCGGCACGGGCGCGGAGTCGGAGATGGAGCTGGCCTTCGCCGGCCTGCACCTGCTCTGCGCGCCGCTGCTGGACCGGATCGAGAGCCTGCCGGACCCGCAGCACGAGGCGCTGGCGGTCGCGTTCGGGCTGCGCAAGGGCGAGCCGCCGGACCGGTTCCTGGTCGGGCTGGCGGTGCTGACCCTGCTGGCCGAGACCGCGGAGGAACGCGCGCTCCTGTGCGTCATCGACGACGCCCACTGGCTGGACCAGTCGTCGGCCCAGGTGATGACGTTCGTGGCACGGCGGCTGCTGGCCGAGCGGGTGGGGATCATCTTCGCGGCCCGCGAGCCGGGCAAGCAGTTCCACGGCCTGGCCGACCTGGAGGTGCGCGGGCTGCCGGAGCGGGAGGCGTACACGCTGCTGCGCTCGGTGGTCCCCTTCCGGCTCGACGAGCAGGTGCGCGACCGGATCCTGGCCGAGACGAACTGCAACCCGCTGGCCCTGCTGGAGCTGCCGCGCGGGCTGAGTCCCACGCAGCTCGCGGGCGGGTTCGGGCTGGAGGCGCAGGCGGTGCCCGCGCGGATCGAGGAGGGTTTCCTGCGCAGGCTGGCGTCGCTCCCGGCCGAGACGCGCAAGCTGATGCTGGTCGCGGCGGTCGAGCCCACCGGCGACCCGGTGCTGATCTGGCGGGCGGCGGCGGGGCTCGGGGTGCCCGCCGCCGCGGCGGAGCCGGCGCGGGCCGACGGGCTGCTGGAGTTCGCGATGCGGGCGCGGTTCCGGCATCCGCTGGTGCGCTCGGCCGTCTACTCGGCGGCGTCGCAGGCGGAGCGGCGCGCGGCGCACGGGGCGCTGGCCGAGGCGACCGACCCGGCGTCCGACCCCGACCGGCGAGCCTGGCACCGCGCCCACTCGACGAGCGAGCCCGACGAGGCCGTGGCCGGGGAACTGGAGCACATGGCGGGGCGGGCCCAGGCGCGGGGCGGCCTGGCCGCGGCGGCGGCGTTCCTGCGGCGGGCGGCCGAGCTGACGCCCGATCCGGCCGGCCGCGTGGCCAGGGCCCTGGCGGCGGCGCAGGCCGCCTTCGAGGCCGGGACGCCGGACCTGGCGCTCGAACTGCTCCTGTCCGCCGAAACCGGTCCGCTCGACGAGCTCCAGAGCGGGCGGCTGGCCAGGCTCCGCGCCCAGATCGTCTTCGCGCGCAGGCGCGGCGGAGACGCCCTGGCGCCGCTGCTCGACGCCGCCGGACGGCTGGCCCGCGTCGATGCCGGGCAGGCGCGGGAGACCTACCTCGACGCCATCGGATCGGCGGTCTTCTTCGGCAGGCTGGGTGAGCCCGGCGCGGTGCGGGAGGTGGCCGAGGCCGCGCGGGCCATTCCGGCGGTGCCGCGGACGCCGCTGCCGGTCGACATCCTCTTCGACGGCCTGGTGGCCCGCTTCGCCGACGGCCACCTCGACGGCGCCCCGCTGATGAAGCGCGCGCTGGAGGTGTTCAGGGAGGAGGCCGGGCGCGACAGCGACGACAACATGCGCTGGCTCTGGCTGACCTTCCTGGTCGCCGCGGACCTCTGGGACGACGAGACGTGGTACGTCCTGACCACGCACGCGCTCAGGACGGCCCGGGGGATCGGCGCGCTCAACTTCCTGCCCCTGGCGCTCACCTACCGGGCGGCGGTCCACGTGTACTCCGGCGAGTTCGACGCCGCCGCCGCGCTGGTCGACGAGTCCCACGCGATCCTGAACGTGACCGGCAACTCGCCCCTCGGCTTCGCCGCGACGCTGCTCATCGCCTGGCGCGGCGAGGAGCAGGCGATGGCGCTGCTCGAAGACGCCGCCGACTGGGCGAGCACCTGGCACGAGGGCCGGGCGATCGGCGGCACCCACTACATGCAGGCGGTGCTGAGCAACGCCCTCGGCCGCTACCAGGACGCCCTGTCCAGTGCGCGGCGCGCGTGCGAGCACGACGATCTGGGCGTCTACGGCTACGCCCTGCTCGAACTGGCCGAGGCGGCCGCCTACGCCGACGCGCCCGAGGCGGCCGCGGACGCGCTGCGGCAGATCGAGGCCCGTGCCACCGCCAGCGGCACCGACTGGGCCCTCGGCCTGCTGGCCAGGTCGAGGGCGTTGCTGACCGAGGGCAAGGCCGCGGAGCCGCTCTACCGCGAGGCCATCGCGCACCTCCAGCGCAGCCGCTCCGCCGTACACCTCGCGCGTACCCACCTCGTCTACGGCGAGTGGCTGCGCCGGGGGAGGCGGCGTCCGGAGGCGCGCGAGCACCTGCGCACCGCCCACGAGATGCTGCGGGGCTTCGGCGCCAAGGCGTTCGCGGAACGCGCCCGCCTCGAACTGGAGGCCACCGGTGAGGCGGTCAGCCAGGGCGCCGCCGACGCGCCGGAACCGCTCACCCCGCAGGAACGCCAGATCGCCGACCTGGCCAAGGCGGGCCTGTCGAACCCGGAGATCGCCGCCCAGTTGTTCCTCAGCCCGCGCACGGTCGAGTACCACCTGGGCAAGGTGTTCAGCAAGCTCGCCATCACCAACCGCCACCAGCTCGCCCAGGCGCTGCCCGACAACGGTCACGCCCCTCCGCTCACGAGCTGACCAGCGCGGCGGGCCTTTCGGCGCGGTGCCGCTCCGGCGTGGTGCGGCGGGCCAGCGCGAGCACGCAGCCGAGCGTGAGGACGAGCAGGGCGACGTAGTGCCCCACGACCGGCCAGTGGCCGCCGCCGCCGGCCGTCAGCAGCCACTGGGCGATCAGCGGGGTGGAACCGCCGATGATCGTGCCGCAGAGCTGGTAGGAGACGGAGATGCCGGTGTAGCGGACCCGCACGGGGAACACCTGGGCGAGGAATCCGGCGAGCAACGCGAAGTACGACGCCCCGGTGACCACGCTGAGCGCGAGGGCGACGGTGATCAGGAGCGGCTGGCGGGGGACGCCGAGGCCGGTGGTGGCCCATGCCACGAGGAACGTGTTGGTGAAGTAGGCCGCGGAGATCCCCAGCGCGCTGGCCCCGACGCCGAGGGCGGCGGCGGTGCCGTAGATGAAGAAGTCATACCATTCCAGCGCCGTGCCGACGAACGAGGCGGTGGTGGCGCGACGGCTCTGACGTGCGGAGGGGGTGTCGTCGTGCATGGGAGTCCTTTGCGACGAGGGATCTCCACCAGACTGTGGCCGGGCGGCGGACGCGGTCGCATCGGGGAGACCCCGGTCGGCTCCCGAGTACGCCCGCAAAGCGCCCATTCCATGCATAATTGGGCGATCCAATTGATCAGGACGGCGCGGTGGTGGTGAATGTCGAGCGATGCTCCGCGTCGTGAGCTGCGTGGCAGACGGGACGAGAGCCAGACGCTGGAACGGCTCCTCCAGAACGCCACGGCGGGCCAGAGCCAGGTGCTCGTGCTGCGCGGCGAGGCGGGGGTCGGCAAGTCCGCGCTGATGGACCACCTGGTGGCCGGCGCGACGGGATGCCTGATCCTGCGGGCCTCCGGAACCGAGTCGGAGATGGAGCTGGCCTTCGCCGGGCTGCACCAACTGTGCCTGCCGATGATCGAACGTGTCGGCCACCTCGACGGCCCGCAGCGCGACGCGCTCTCCGTCGCGCTCGGCCTCAGCGCGGGCAGGGCGCCGGACCGGTTCCTGGTCGGGCTGGCGGTGCTCAGCCTGCTGGCCGGAGCGGCGGAGGAACGCCCGCTCGTCTGCGTCGTGGACGACGCGCAGTGGCTCGACCAGGCCTCCGCCCAGACGCTGGCCTTCGTCGCGCGCCGGTTGCTCGCGGAGCGGGTCGCGCTGGTGTTCGCGGTGCGCACCTCGGCGCAGGGGAACGCCGACGACCTGCGCGGGCTGCCCGAGCTCGTGATCGGCGGGCTGCGCGACGACGATGCGCGCGCGCTGCTCGACTCGGTGGTTCCCGGGCGGCTGGACGAGCGGGTCAGGGACCAGATCGTCGCCGAGACCGACGGCAACCCGCTGGCCCTGCTGGAGATGCCGCGCGGGCTGACCGTGGCGGAACTGGCCGGCGGGTTCGGCCGCCCCGACGCGCGACCGCTGGCCAGCCAGATCGAGCAGAGCTTCCTGCGGCGCATCGAGCGGCTGACCGCCCCGGCCCAACGGCTGCTGCTGGCCGCGGCGGCCGAGCCGGTCGGGAACGCCGCCCTGCTGTGGCGGGCGGCCGAACTGCTCGGCATCGGTGCGGACGCCGCGGCGGCGGCCGAGGCCGCGGGGCTCATCGAGTTCGATCCCCGTACGCGCTTCCGCCATCCGCTGGTGCGTTCCGCGGTCTACCGGGCGGCGGACCGGAAGGACCGCCGGGACGTGCATCGCGCGCTGGCCGAGGCGACCGATCCGGGCTCCGACCCCGACCGCCGCGCCTGGCACCGTGCCCACGCGGCGGTCGAACCCGACGAGGCCGTCGCCGGCGAGCTGGAGCGCTCCGCCGGCCGGGCCCAGGCGCGCGGCGGCCTCGCGGCGGCGGCGGCGTTCCTGCGGCGGGCGGCCGAGCTGACGCCCGATCCGGCCGGCCGTGTGTCCAGGGTGCTGGCCGCGGCGCAGGCCACCTTCGAGGCCGGAGCGCCCGACGCCGCGCTCGACCTCCTGGCCGACGCGCGGCTGGGCCCCCTGGACGACCTCCAGCGCGGGCGGCTGACCAGGCTGCGCGCCCAGATCGTCTTCGCCCGCAGGCGCGGCGGCGAGGCGGTGCCGCTGCTGCTGGAGGCCGCCGGTCAGCTCGAAACCGCCGACCAGGGGCAGGCGCGCGAGGCGTACCTCGAAGCCATCGGATCGGCGGTCCACTCGGGCAGGCTGGGCGGGCCCGACGCGCTGCGGAAGGTGGCGGAGGCCGCCCGTTCCGCGCCCCCGGGACCGATGCCGCCGCGGCTGGTCGACGGGCTCCTCGACGGCCTGGTGGAACGGTTCGCCGAGGGCCACGTCGCGGGCGCGCCGCGGCTGAAGCGCGTGCTGCGGGCGTTCCGGCAGGAGGCCGGGGCGAGCGGTGACGACGTCATGCGCTGGCTGTGGCTGACCTGGCTGATCGCCGGGGACCTGTGGGACGACGAGACCTGGCACGAGCTGACCACCCACGCGATCCGGACGGCCCGCGAGGCCGGCGCGCTCAACTTCCTGCCGCACGCCCTCACCTACCGCGCCGCCGAGCACGTGTACGCCGGCGAGTTCGACGCGGCCGTCGGGTACATCGAGGAATCCAACGCGATCCTGAAGGTGACCGGCAACTCGCTCCTCCTGTACGCCACGGCCCTGCACCTCGTGTGGTCAGGCGAGATCGAGGCGCTGGCGATGCTCGAAACCGGCGGCGAGATGGCCAGCAGCTGGGGCGAGGGCCGGGCGATCGGCGTGCGCAACTACATGGAGGCCGTGCTGTACAACGGCTTCGGCCAGTACCAGGAGGCCCTCGCCTGCGTGGAGCGGGCGTGCGAGCACGACGACCTGGGCGTCTTCGGGTTCGCCCTCGTCGAGCTGGTCGAGGCCGCGGTCCGTTGCAACGCCGCCGAGGTGGCCGCGGCCGCGCTGCGCCGGATCGAGGAACGTGCCACCGCCAGCGGCACGGACTGGGCGCTCGGCCTGCTGGCCTGGTCAAAGGCCCTGCTGGCGTACGGCGAGGCCGCCGACCTGCTGTACCGGGAGGCCATCGAGCGCCTGGGACGCTGCCGGGCCGGCGTCCACCTGGCCCGCGCCCACCTGGTGTACGGCGAGTGGCTGCGCCGGGAGAGCCGCCGCGTCGACGCCCGCGAGCACCTGCGCACCGCGTACGAGATGTTGCAGGGCTTCGGCGCCAAGGCGTTCGCCGAGCGTGCCCGCCGCGAGCTGCAGGCCACCGGCGAGACCGTCCGCAGGCGCAGCGCCGCCGTCGCCGACGGGCTCACCCCGCAGGAGGGCCAGATCGCCCGGCTGGCCAGGACGGGCCTGTCGAACCCGGAGATCGCCGCCCGGCTGTTCCTCAGCCCGCGCACCGTCGAGTACCACCTGGGCAAGGTGTTCGCCAAGCTCTCCATCACCAACCGCCACCAGCTCGCCGAGGCGCTGCCCGATCAGGGCCACGACCGTCCCTGAACCTCTGCTGTCACGTGGCGGACCCGCTGCCCTGTCGTACATATGGGCCGGGAGCACACCCGGCTCCGGCTCCGCGGGCGAGCCGTCCCTCACGTGGAACAGGACAGACTCATGAACACTCGCTTCACCCGTACCCGCAGGCGGCCGTTGAAGGTGACCGCCCTCCTCGCCGCAGCCACCCTCGGCGTGGTGGCCCTCTTCCCGGCCGGCGGCGCCGTCGCCCAGGAGGGCGGGACGAAGCCGACCGTCGTCCTCGTGCACGGCGCCTGGGCGGACGCCTCAAGCTGGAACGGCGTCATCAAGAAGCTCCACTACGACGGCTACACGGTCCGGGCCGTCCCCAACCACCTGCGGACGCTGTCCGGTGACGCCAAGTCGGTCAAGGACTTCCTGGGAACGCTGAGCGGACCGATCGTCCTCGTCGGCCACTCCTACGGCGGCGCCGTCATCACGAACGCGGCCACCGGCAACCCGAACGTCAAGGCGCTCGTCTACGTCAACGCCTTCGCGCCCGACGCCGGCGAGTCCGCGCTCGGCCTGGCGGGCCCGGACTCCGCACTCGCCGCGGACCCGGCCACGGTCTTCGACCTCGTGCCGAACCTCCCGCCCACCCTCCAGACCGACCTCTACCTCAAGAAGTCGGTCGTCATGACCTCGTTCGGGCTCGGGCTGAGCAGCGAGGAGAAGGCGGTCGTGGCGGCCACCCAGCGACCGGCCACGCTCGGCATCGACGAGCCTTCGGGCACCCCCGCCTGGCGGACGATCCCGTCCTGGAGCCTGATCGGCACCAAGGACCGGATCATCCCGCCGAACGCCCAGCGGGCGATGGCCAAGAAGGCCGGGGCCACGATCATCGAGTTCGACGCCGGACACGTCGGGCTGATGACGGACCCCAGGACGGTCACCCGCGTGATCGAACGAGCCGCCAGGGCCACCGCCGGCTAGCTCTCCCCGGGCCTCACGGACAGCCCAGCTTGGGGTGGCAGGGCGGCTCCTCCGGCTCCGGCTCGGGTTCCGGCTCCGGGTCGGGGGGCGGGGCCGGGACCAGCGTGAACGAGAAGGCGGTCGTGTGTACGGCGGCGCCGGCCGTACCGGTGAAGGTCAGGGTGTAGACCCCGGGCGGGACGCCGGCCTCGACCACGATCTGCACCGTCGAGGTCGTCCCCGCGACCAGGGCGGACGGATTGGGGGTGATCCGGATGCCGGGGGCCGGCGGGCTGACGCTCGCGGTGAGGTTGACGACCTGGTTGGAGCCGTTGAGCGCGCCCGTCGCCACCAGCGCGCCGACGGCGAAGCGGTGTCCGGCGTCGTACCTCCCGCTCGGGTGGTACGGGCTGGTGATCGTGAAGTCGGGTGTCGCGCCGGGGGCGGAGACGGCGCCGTTCTGGGCGCCGGAACCGGCCGCCACCTCGACGACGCCCGACAGACCCGGCACCTGGACCGGCGTGGACCGGTTGACGGTGGTGCCGTCGCCCAGCTCGCCGCTGAAGTTGTACCCCCAGGTCCAGGCGGTGCCGTCGGCGCGGGCGGCCATGCTCATGGCGCCGCCGCCGTCGATCCTGGTGACACCGCTCAGGCCGCTCACCCGTACCGGCGTGGAGCGGTTGACGGCGGTGCCGTCGCCGAGCTGGCCCATCTGGTTCTCGCCCCAGGTCCAGACCGAGCCGTCGTCGCGCAACGCCAGGCTGTGCGAGAGCCCGGCGGCGATGCGGACCACGCCGTTCAGCCCGTTCACGCGGACCGGGGTGAGCCTGTTGACGGTGGTGCCGTCGCCGAGCTGGCCCTTCTCGTTGTTGCCCCAGGTCCAGACCGTGCCGTCGCTGCGCAACGCCATGCTGTGCCCGAAGCCGCCCGCGGCGATCTGGGTGAAGCCGCCGAGCGGCAGGCCCGCCGGGGTGACGGTCGACACCGGGCGCAGCCGGGTCGTGGTCGTGCCGTCGCCGAGCTGGCCCACGCTGTTGGACCCGGTGGCGTAGACGTTGCCGAAGCCGAGGAACAGGCTGTGCGCGTTGCCGGTCGCGATCTGGCTCATGAAGGTGAGGCCCTTGACCTGGACCGGCGTCTCGCGCCGCGTTCGGGTGTCGTCGCCGAGCTGGCCCGCGGTGTTGAGGCCCCAGCCGTACACCTCGCCGTCGGCGCGCAGCGCCAGCGTGTGACCGGCCTTGGTGGCGACCTGCCGCACCTGCGCGAGGCCCGGCACCTGCGCGGGAACCGTCGCGTGGACGGTGCCGGCCCCGTTGCCGAGCTGCCCGTCCCAGTCGGCGCCCCACGTCCAGACGGTGCCGTCGGTGCGGAGCGCGGCGCTGTGGCTGACGCCGTGCGCCAGGTCGGTGAAGTCGTGGCCGCCCGCCACCTGACGCGGCGTGGTGCTGCTCGTGGAGGCGCCGTCGCCCAGCGCGATGGGGGTGGCGCCCCAGGTCAGAGTGTCCGCCGGTACGGCTGCCGCCGCCCCGGCCGGTGCCGCGCCCAGCGCCGCCACGGTGAGCAGGGCCGCCGCGCAGGCGACCCAGCGTGGTGTTCGTGACATGAAGAGAATGCCTTTCGGTCGGTATCACCGGAGAGGCGTTCCACCCCGTTCCACCGCGCGGAACGGGCCCCCTACAGCCCGTCGTCCCAGGCCCAGTGGTTCTGCCAGCGCGGGTCGATGACCTCGGTGGCCGACTGGTAGCGGATGTCGGTGGACAGGCGCACCAGCCCCTCCGGGTCGGCGTTGTCGAGGGAGGCGTGGATGACGTACGCGTTGTGCACCACCATGTCGCCGGCCCGGAAACCGGTGACCAGCCAGCGGGCGTCGTACTCCTCGGCCAGCGCGGGCAGGTCCGCGGTGATCGAGGCGGCGGGGCGCCGGAGCGTGCCCGCGGCCTCCTCCGCCAGGACGCGGTGGTGGCTGCCCTCCAGGTAGATGAGCGGCCCGCGCGCGATCGGGCAGTCGCCGAGCGGGATCCACGAGGACAGCACCCTGCCGGTGCCCTCGCGCAGGTAGACCAGGTCGTAGTGGGCCTGGGTGGCGGTGCCGACGCCCGACTCGCCGGGTCCGACGTGCCGGATCAGCTTCCTGCGGTGCAGGTGCACCTCCTCGGCCTCCAGCAGCCACCGGTAGAAGCCGGCGATCCTGGGGTGGCGGCACAGCGCCTCGTACTCGGGGCCGGGGACGATGTCGCGAAAGAGCGCCCGGCGCATCGCCTCGCGGTCGAGCCCGCCGTACGCGGCTCTGCCGAGCAGGGGGTCGCTGCCCGGCGCGGTGACGCCGGTCCCTTCCAGGGCGGCGAAGTAGTAGCGGCGGAACTCCAGGATCTCCGCGCGGTCGAGGAACCCGGGCAGGAAGAGGAAGCCGTCGCGAGCCAGCCGGCGCCGCAGCGCGGCCCGGTCGTGGCGCTCGGCGTCGGGGACGGGCTCAAGCCGGCCGAGCCGCCGGGGGCTGGGATCGAGCCGGTGCCCGTTGGAGGTGAGGACATCTGTCGAAGCGGCCGAAGCCTCGATGGTGGACATGACCCCCATGCTCAGGCCGCCAAGAGCCGCCATGATATGCAGTGATTTCGGAGACTTTTGCACTTTTGTCGGGGGGCGGCGGATATGTCGGGACAGATCGCCCACTACCGGACGCCGCCCGAGGGCGTACGGACCCTCGGCCTCGCCGTCACCGGCGCCGGAACCATCCGCGGCCAGGACCGCTCCTGCACCAGGAAGACCCTGACGGAGTACGCCGGAGTCCTGGTCTTCGCGGGCGCCGGCCACGTCGCCCTGCACGACCGCCCCGGCCGGCACCCGGTCGGACCCGGCACCTTCTTCTGGCTCCCACCCGGCGTCCCGCACACCTACGGACCCTCGGACGGCACCTGGGACGAACACTGGATCCTGTTCGAGGGTCCGGGCGCCGGCGGCTACGAGAGCCTCGGCTACCTGGGCGCGGGAGCGGCGCCGGTGCGAGTGGCCGACCCGCCGATGGTGGAGGCGGCGATGGCGAGCCTGGTCGAGCTGACCGGACGGGCCACCTCGCTGTCCGACCACGTAGGGCTGGGCGCCGCGCTCCACGCCCTGATCCACGAGGTGGGCCCAGGACAGGGCCCCTCGGCGACCCGGACCCCGGCCTCCCAACTGGGCCAACGGGCGATCGCCCTGCTCACCGCGGACCTGGAGCACCCCGTCAAGATCGGCGAGGTGGCGAGGCGGCTGTCGGTCTCCCGCGACACGCTGATCGCGGCGGTACGCGGCGTCACCGGCGAGACCCCCGTCGACTACCTCACCCGGCACCGCCTGGACCGCGCGAAGGTGATGCTCGCCGACACCGACCTGCCCGTCGGCGCGATCGCCCGCCGGGTCGGCTACACCGAGCACGCCTACTTCACCCGCGTGTTCACCCGCCGCGTGGCGATGTCCCCGGCCGCCTTCCGCGAGCAGACCAAGCAGGCGAACCCCGGCCCCCGCGCTAGCCGCGGGTGAGGGGCAGGATGACGTTGTCGACCAGGCGCCGCACCAGCTCGTCGTCCACCTTCTCGCCGCTGACGAACTCACGGAAGAAGATCGTCGCCGAGGCGAGCTGCCACAACAGGTCCACGTCGGCCTCCGGGGCCAGCTCCCCCCGCGCCCGCGCGCGCTCGAACACCGACACGACCGTCTCGCGGCGGGTGGCGATGTAGCCCTGGCCCATCGCGGCCCGGCCGGATCAGCCGAGCGAGCGGGTCGCCCGGCGGGCCGTCGTGGACGCGCACCGCGAACGGCAGGGACGCGACCACCGTCGCGGCGCGGAGCCGTTCCGCCGAGGGCACGAGGAGGTGGTGCCCGAGGTCGGCGGGGACGGCGTCCGGCTCGGCCCGGCCGCGCGCCCGCGCGCCCGCGCGCCCGCGCGCCCGCGCCGATCGGACTGTCCCGGTAGGTGATCCACGTCTGCGCGAACAGTTGCCAGACCCGCGCCCTCGGGCGGCTCAGCCGCATGATCGGGCCGATGAGCGGACCGGCCAGGTGGCCCCTGATCCACGCGACGACGGGGGAGCCGGTCGCCTCCAGCGCGAACGCGCGGTCGGGTGTGCGCGGCGTCGCCGACCAGGAACGTGTTCCCCGCCCGCAGCCGGTCGGCCATCCGGCTGTGGATGCGGAAGAGCGCGGTCCACTCCGTCCCGGTCACCTGACAAGGAGAGGAAAGGGCGGACGATGTCGGGCGGCCGGGCCTGAACACGACTACACGGCTGTGTAGTAGGCTTCTTTCGCGTGAAGCATTCTGTGTGGTCGTGTGGCCGCGCTCCAACCCCTCACGTCGAAGAGGAAGAAAGATGACTGACGCCGTCATGGTGGACGGGCTGGTCAAGGCGTTCGGCTCCGCGCGGGCGCTGGACGGGCTCGACCTGGTCGTCCGCACGGGTGAGGTGCACGGGTTCCTCGGGCCGAACGGCGCGGGCAAGAGCACCACGATCCGGATCCTGCTGGGCCTGGTCCGCGCGGACGCCGGTCACGCCGGGCTGCTGGGCGGCGACCCCTGGACCGAGGCGACCACGCTGCACCGCAGGCTCGCGTACGTGCCCGGTGACCTCACCCTCTGGCCGCACCTGTCCGGCGGCGAGGTCATCGACCTGCTCGGCGATCTGCGCGGCGGGCTCGACCCCAAGCGGCGCGCCGAGCTGGTCGAGCGCTTCGACCTCGACCCGCGCAAGAAGTGCCGCACCTACTCCAAGGGCAACCGGCAGAAGGTCGCCCTCGTCGCCGCCCTGGCCGGCGACGCCGAACTGCTCATCCTGGACGAGCCCACCTCCGGGCTCGACCCGCTCATGGAGGAGGTGTTCCGCGCAGCCGTACGGGAGGAGAAGGAACGCGGCGACCGCACGGTGCTGCTGTCGAGCCACATCCTGAGCGAGGTCGAGACCCTGTGCGACCGGGTGACCATCATCCGCGACGGCCGCACGGTCGACACCGGCACCCTCGCCGACCTGCGGCACCTGTCGCGCACCAGCATTCGGGCCGAGCTGGCCGGGCCGCCGCACGGGCTGGCCGCCCTGCCCGGCGTGCACGACCTGCGCGCCGACGGCGCCCAGGTCAGCTTCGAGGTCGACGCGCCCGCGCTGGACGCCGCGCTGCGCCACCTCACCCAGGCCGGCGTACGCGGCCTCGTCAGCCACCCGCCCACGCTGGAAGAACTGTTCCTGCGCCACTACGACACCACCAGGACCCGCAGGTGAGCGCCCTGTCCGGCACCGGCCGGCTCACCCGCCTGGCCCTACGCCGCGAACGGGCCATCGCCCCCTGGTGGGTGCTGCTCATCGTGACCCTGGCCCTGATCATGGTCAACTACATCACCACCCGCATGGGCACGTACGCGCTCAAGGTCGAATACACCCAGACCATCCTGCGCAGCCCCTTCCTGTACGCGCTCGGCGGCGGCGGCGTCGAACCCCGGCTGGACGTCCTCGCCACCTGGCGCAGCGGCGGATTCCTGTACGTGTTCAGCGCCCTGGCCGCGGTCATGTCCGTCGTCCGGCACACCCGCAGGGAGGAGGACAGCGGCCGCGCCGAACTGGTCGGCTCGGCCGTGGTCGGCCGCGACGCCCCGCTGACCGCCGCCGTCCTGGTGGCCACGGGCGTCAGCCTGGCCAGCGGGCTGGCCGTCGCCGCCGTGCTGATCGGGATCGGGTTCGAGCCGGTCGGCTCGCTCGCCTACGCGGGCGCCGTGGCGGCGGCCGGCTGGGTGTTCGGCGGCGTCGCCGCCGTCGCCGCCCAGCTCGCCCGCAACGCCCGCACCGCCACCACGATCGGCCTGTCCGTCCTGGCCGTCTCCTACGTGCTGCGCTACGCCGGCGACGCCACGGGCCGGCACTGGCTGGCGGGCCTGTCGCCGATCGGCTGGAGCCACCTGGTGCGCCCGTACCAGGACGAAAGGTGGTGGATGCTCGGCCTGTCACTCCTGGCCGGCGCCGCCCTGCTGGCGCTCGCCCACCGCCTGCTGGAGCGGCGCGACCTGGGCGCCGGCCTCCTGCCCGAACGCCTCGGACCCGCCACCACCACCCGCCTGCGCGGCCCGGTCGCCGTCGCCTGGCGGCTGCACCGCACCCTGCTGCTCTCCTGGGCGGCCGGGATCGCCTTCTTCGCCGCCGCCGCGGCCGGACTGAGCCCCTTCGTCAAGGACCTGCTCGCCCGGCCCAGCGTCGTCACCGACGGCATCGTCAAGATGCTCGGCATGCCGTCCGCGGCCGTCGGCGGCTACTCCTGGTACCTGATCCTCATCCTCGCCTACGTCGTCACGCTCTACCCGGTCCTCATGACGCTGCGGCTGCGCGAGGAGGAGACCTCGGGACGGGCCGAAGCCGTCCAGGCCACCCCGCTGACCCGGCTGCGCTGGGCCGCCGGGCACCTGGTCGTGACCGGGCTCGGCACGGCCGCGCTGATGGCGGTGGCCGGGCTCGTCTTCGGCACCCTCTTCTCCGTGCTCGTCGGCGACCTGTCCACCGACCTGCCCCGCTTCCTGCTGGGCGCGCTGAGCGTCGTCCCGGCCGCGTGGTGCGTGGGGGCGGTCTGCGTCCTCGCGTACGGCCTGCTCCCGCGGGCCGGCATCGCGATCTCCTGGATCGCCTGGATCCTGACCGCCCTCCTCGGCCAGGTGGCCGGCCCCCTGTACGGCCTCTGGGGCGGCAGTCCGCTGGAACCGCTCCACTACGTCCGCAACCCCTTCGGCGACGAGCCGTTCCACCCGGGCTCCCTGGCCGCCCTGCTCGCCGTCACCGCGATCCTCCTGTACGGCGGGCTGCACGCCCTGCGCCGCCGGGACTTCGGCCGGTGAAACCCCCTCAGCGGGGCGGCGGGCCCAGGACCGGCTCGCCCAGCAGCGGGCTGGAGATCAGGTACATGCCGTGGTTGCTGAAGACCCAGATCAGCCGCCGGTCCCACTCGATGACCATGCTCCCCACCGGGTTGGCGATGTCGTCGGAGACCGAGAGGTCGCACATCTTCGGCACGAACCACCCGGCGATCCTCACCTCGCGCGGATCGCTCACGTCGAAGAACTGGACCCCGGCGTTGTAGAAGACGTACGGCATCACGGTGGGGTGCGGGGTGCCGGTGTCGTTCAGGTAGTAGCCGGGCCGCTTGGGCCCGAACATGCCCCCGCGCTGCACCCAGTCGGTGAACGGCGCCTCCTCCGGCGGGACCGGCCGGGGGAGGGTGGAGATGATGACCGGGTTGGCCGGATCGCTCACGTCCACGGCGTAGATCTCCTTGTACGGCTCGTGCCCGTCCTGGTTCAGCGGATAGCCGTTGAGGTAGACCACGCCGGTCTCCTCGACGCGGGAGACGACGACGGTGTCGCATTCGGTGCCCGGCACGCTGGGCGGCAGTTCCAGGTGGCCGACGGCCTTGAGGTCGGCCGGGTCGGAGACGTCCAGGACGTACATGCCGAAGCCGCCCATCGCGGCGTAGCCGTACCTGCTGTGCTCATTCGGCACGAAGACCGGCATCCGCGCGCCCATCCACGAGGTCTGGTTGCCCGCGCGCGGGTTGCGGTCGTACTCCTCTTCCTCACCCGCCCGCGAGCCCGGCGCCCACCAGGTGTCCAGCAGGCGGGGGTGGCGCGGGTCGCGCAGGTCGTAGACGAGCTGCGCGCCGGCCCACAGGACCGTCTTGTACTCGTTGTGGCGGAAGGTGTCGTCCGGCGCGGCGGCGATGTAGAGAAGGTCGCCGCCGAAGTAGACCGGGACGTCGATGGCGCCGGAGCCCTCCTGGGGCCGCTCGTCCGCGGTCCGCGCCGGGTCCGTGGTGACCTCGCTGAGCAGCTCCCACTGCTCGGGCAGCGGGCCGTGCAGCTCGTAGACCTTGAAGCCGCGCAGCATGCAGTCGCCGCGCACGGTGGCGACCCCCTCGGGGCCGGTGTACTTGTTCTCGACCACGCCGAACCGCGGGATCTCCAGCGCCTGGATCATGATCTTCTTGCCGAGCCGGGGGTTGTCCTTGATGACGATCGGGCCGAAGCCGTCGACGTCGTCGTACTCGCGTTCCAGCAGCACCCGCGCGTCCTGCGGGAGGGTGACGTCGATGACGACGAGCTTGCGCCGGTAGTAGTGGTACATGACGCGGCGGCCGTCGAAGTCGGCGAGCGCGGCCCAGCTGTGCCGGGGCCAGACGACGATCGGGTAGAACTTCTCGACCGCGGTGTTGTGCAGGTAGGTGTTCTCGTCGTAGTGGTCGAGGCTCCACTCGTTGGGAATCGGTCCCCAGCGCGGCTCGGCGGCCTCCGGGTGCCGCCACCGGCCGGTCTCGGGGTCGAGGCCGTACGTGCCCGGCTCCGGCTCGGTGACGGGGCGGCGCGGCGCGCCGCTGACGGTGCTCTCCGCCGTGTACGCGAACGGGCCGACGCCCACGTCCTTCACTTCCACAGATCTGCCCTGAGACATCAGGCGGCTCCTTCCTGGTGCGGGAAATGGCAGGCCACCGAGGCCGTGCCGAGGGGATGGGGCTCTGGCCGCTCCTCGCGGCAGCGCGTTCTGGCCGTCTCGGGAGCGACGGCGTAGACGGGGCAGCGCGGGCGGAAACGGCAGCCGGACGGCGGCGCCAGGGCGCTGGGCGGCTCGCCGGGCAGCAGGATCCGCCTGCGCCCGCGCTCGGCCACCGGATCGGGAAGGGGCACCGCCGCCAGCAGCGCCCGGGTGTAGGGATGCGCGGGCCGGTCGAGCACCTCGCGCGCCGGACCCGACTCGGCGACCCTGCCGAGGTACAGCACGCTCACCCAGTCGGCGCTCCGGCGCACCAGCCCCAGGTCGTGCGTGATGAACAGGTACGCCAGCCGCAGCCGCCGTTGCAGGCTCTCCAGCAGCTCCAGGATCTCCGCCTGGATCGAGGCGTCCAGCGCGGACAGCGGCTCGTCGAGCACCAGCACCTGCGGCTCCACCGCCAGCGCCCTGGCGATGGCCACCCGCTGCCGTTGCCCGCCGGAGAGCTGCCGGGGATAGCGGGTGGCGTGCCCCGGCGGCAGCCCGACCAGCTCCAGCAGCTCGGCGACCCGGTCCGGGTGGCCGTGGACGCGCAGCGGCTCGGCGAGCAGGTCGCCGACGGTGAGCTTGGGGTTGAGCGCGGCGGTCGGGTCCTGCATCACCATCTGCACGGTGCGCCGGTAGCCCTTGAGCGCGCGCTCCTTCGCCCGCGCCACCTCGACGCCGTCGTGCACGATCGATCCCGCGGTGGGCGTGTCCAGCCGCACCACCGACCGGCCGAACGTGCTCTTGCCGCTGCCCGACTCGCCGACCAGCGCGTGGGTGCGGCCCCTGCGCAGGTCGAGCGAGACCTCGCACAGCGCGTGCACCTGGCCCCGCCGTACCGGGAAGTGCCGCACGAGGCCGGAGACCCGCAGGACCGGCTCGTCCTCGCCCTCCGGCTCGCGCGCGGGCGCCGCCCCCGGCAGCGCGCCGAGCAGGGCTTTGGTGTACGGCATGCGCGGCCGGCCGAAGACCTCGACGGCCGCGCCGATCTCCACGGCGCGCCCGTCACGCATGACCATGACCCGGTCGGCGTGCCTGGCCACCACGGCGAGATCGTGGGTGATCAGCATGAGCGCGGCGCCCGTCGCCGCGCGCGCCGCGTCCAGCGCCTCCAGCACCTGCGCCTGGACGGTGACGTCCAAAGCGCTGGTCGGCTCGTCCGCGACGATGAGCTCGGGATCGCCCGCCATCGCCATCGCGATCACCACGCGCTGGCACATGCCGCCGGAGAGCTGGTGCGGGTAGGCGGCTGGGTCGCCAACTCCGACCGCGGCCAGCAGCTCGGCGCAACGGCCCGGGATCTCCGCCCTGGTCAGCCGGGTGTGGGCGCGCAGCACCTCGGCCAGTTGGTGTCCGATGCGGTAGACCGGGTTCAGCGAGCCGAGCGGGTTCTGCGGCACGAAGGCGATGCCGCCGCCGCGCACGTGCCGCAGCTCCGACTCGGTCCTGCCGGTCAGCTCCGCGCCGCCGAACCTGATCGAACCGCCCACCCGGGCGCGCTCGGGCAGCAGTCCGAGCAGGGCCAGGGCGAGCGTCGACTTGCCGGAGCCGGACTCGCCGACCACCGCGAGGGTCTCGCCCGCGGACACGGAGAAGGTCAGCTCGCGCAGGATGGGCGTGGCGCCGTAGGCCACGTCGAGACGTTCCACCGCCAGTACGTCAGTCATGGGACACCCTCGGGTCGAGCACGCCGTACAGGAGGTCGGCGGCGAGGTTGAGCACGGTGATGAGGACCGTGGAGACCAGCAGGAAGGCCAGGACGGCGTTGACGTCCTGCTGCTTGATGCCGTCGACGAGCATCTCTCCCAGGCCGTGCCAGCCGAAGACCGTCTCGATGACGACCAGGCCGCCGAGCAGCCACGGGATCTCCAGCGCGAGCATCGTCGTGATCGGCACGAGCGAGGTGCGCAACGCGTGCCTGACCAGCACGCGGCGCCGCGACAGCCCCTTGGCCCTGGCAAGCAGCAGGTAGTCGCTGCCCAGCACCTCGGCGGTGGCCGAGCGCTGGTACAGGGTGAACTCCGGCAGCCGGCTCAGCACCAGCACGATCGTGGGCAGCAGCAGGTGGGCGGCGTAGTCCGCGAGCCGTACCGGGAGGCTGAGCCCCTCGGTCCCGGGCGTCGCGTCACCGAGCGTGGCCACCAGGTCGGAGCCGGCGAGCTGGTTGAGCGCGATGCCGCCCTGCTTGACCACGACCGCCATCCAGAAGGTGGGCAGCGTGAGCAGGAGCACCGCCAGCGCGCTGATGACCCGGTCGGCCGGGCGGCCCGCGCGCACCGCGGCCCAGAACCCGGCGCCGATCGACATCAGCACCGCCACGACGAGCGCCAGCGTGATCAGCCGCAGCGAGACGAGGCCGCGCTGGACCAGCTCGGCGGCGATGTCCTGGCCCTCGACGCCGATGCCCAGGTCGCCGCGGAGCACTCCGGTGATCCAGTTCCAGTAGCGCACCGGCAGCGGCAGGTCCAGGCCCAGCTCCTTGGCGCGCAGGTCGAGCGTCTCCTGCGGCACGTTGGGCTGGCGCAGGCTCGCCAGCGGATCCCCGGCGAGCGAGACGGCGGTGAACACCACGATGCTCGCGACGAGTGCGAGCGGTACGGCCAGCAGCGCCCTGCGCACGATCCCGCTCACGGCGCGGTCCCCGCGTCGTAGGAGCCGCGCAGCCCCTCGCCGACCAGGTAGACGGCGAAGACGATTGCGATGACCACCAGGCTCGGCGCGTAGAACAACCAGGGCGCGGTGGCCGCGAAGCCGGTGCCCGCGCCGACGAGCTGACCGAGCGAGATGTCCGGCGGCTGCACGCCGAGCCCGAGGAAGGACAGCGACGACTCCAGCGCGATCGCCGCGGACACGTACGTCGTGACGACGACCGCGACCGGCCCGATCACGTGCGGGAACAGGTGCCGCAGCAGGATGCGGGACGTGCTCGCGCCGACGATCCTGGCCGAGGCCACGAAGTCCCGGGTGGCCAGGGACAGCGTGATGCCCCTGATGACCCGGGCGATGGGCGCCCAGTAGAAGGCGGAGACGGCGAAGGCGACGATCAGCCAGGCGCCCTCGCGGGTGCCGAGCCGTACCGCGACCAGACCGAGCACCGCGACGAGCGGGATCGTCAGCAGGACGTCGACCAGGCGCATGAGCAGCACGTCCAGCCAGCCGCCCAGGTAGCCGGCGAGCAGGCCGGCCACCGAGCCGATCGTGGTGGAGACGAGCGCCACGATCATCGCGATGGCCAGCGAGCGCTGGGTGCCGCGCAGCACCTGGGCCAGCACGTCGTGCCCGAGCGCGTCGGTGCCCAGCGGGTGCGCCAGGCTCGGCGGGGAGAGGGTGTCGGGGGTGATGTCGGCGTAGCCGTAGCGCCACAGCAGCGGTCCCGCGAACGCGGCGGCCGCCACGAGCACGAGGAAGGCGAGCGCGGCCACCGCGCTCCCGCGCCGCAGGAAGCGGCCGAGGACGACCTGGTCGGCGGCGAGCACACTCATGGTCAGCTCTGCCGCGACCAGGAGCCCGCCGCCGCCAGACGCCACTCCATCAGCGGATGCGGCCGGTAGCCGGCGATCCGGGTGCTGTGGGCGACGACGTCGGGGACGGTGAACAGCGGGAACAGGGAGAGCCGCGCCCACAGCTCCTTGTCGATCGTGTCGGCCGCCGCCTGCCTGGCCGGCTCGTCGACCGCGCCGGTGGCCGCGGCGAAGAGCTCGTCCACGGCGGGGTCGCAGAAGCGCTGGAAGTTGTAGCCGCCCTCGCACGTGTACAGCGCCTCGGACCAGGAGACGGGGAAGGCCGAGCCCGGGTAGCCGAAGGCGAGGGTGTCGTAGTCGCCCGGTATCAGCACCCGTTCGAAGTAGGTGCTGTCCGGCGAGGTGACGATGTCGAGCTTGATGCCGGCGCTCGCCAGCATGTCCTGCAGCAGCACGGCGATCTGCTGCTCCGTCACGCCGCCCGAGGACAGGGCGTGGCGCAGCACGAGGGGCTTGCCCGCCTTGCGGTAGTAGCCGTCGGCGCCGCGCTCGTATCCCGCCTTCTCCAGGACGGCGCGGGCCGCTTCCGCGTCGCCGGCGCCGTACCGGCCGCCGAGGTTGTCGGTGTAGCCGGGCGAGCCGGCCGGATACAGGTGGTGGACGGACTGGAAGGACCGGCCTTCCGCGCCCAGCGTCTTGGCGGTGACCGTCTTGACGTCCAGCGCGAGGGCGACGGCCTTTCGTACGGGCAGCTCCGAGGCGGGCGCGCGGCCGAACTGGAAGGCCAGGAACTGCACCGTCGTCGTGGGCACGAGCTCCGCCCTGACCGAGGGCAGCGCCTTGAGCTGCGTGAGCGCGCTCTGGTCGGGGTCGAGCGTGGCGATGTCCACCTCGCCGCTCGCCATGGCCTGCACCACGGCCTGCGGGTCCTTCACGTAGCGCAGGACGACGGTGTCGGCCTGCGCGCGGCTGCCCTTCCACGCGGCGTTGCGGCTGAAGGTCAGTGTCTGGCCGCGCTGGTGGCCCGAGACGGTGAACGGCCCCGCCGTCGGCGGCGTCGCCGAGATGAGCCCCTCGTTCCAGCTCTTGGGCTCGGCGCCCTGCTTGGCCAGGAAGTGGGCCGGCAGCAGCCGGGCGAACAGCGACTGCCACTCGCCGAACGGCCTGTCCAGCACGACCGTGACCTTCTTGCCCGACTCCGAGCCGGTGACCGAGGTGATGGACTCGTACCCGAGCGCGCTGGTGACCTGGGCGTCCTTCACCCTGCCGCTCATGTGCCGCCACAGGTAGACGAAGTCGTCCGCGCTGATCGGGGCGCCGTCCGACCAGACCGCCTCCGGCTTGATCGTGTAGACGACGGTCAGCGGGTCCTTGTCCGTCACCTCCGCGCCGAGAAGCAGGTCGGTGTTGAGCGCTGGGCTGAGGTCGGGGCCGACGACGAACGGCGAGGGGTAGATGAGGTTGCCGATGGCCAGCCCGATCGCCTCGCCCTGGCTGGGCACGTGCGGGTTGAATCCGCTCCACTGCTGGATGGTGGCGACGGTGACGGTCCCGCCCGAGCCGCGTGCGGGCGGCGTCGCGGCGCAGCCGGTGAGCAGGAGCAGCAGCACGATCAGCGTCCTACTCATGGCGGGGGTTCCTCGCGTGCACGAGCCCGCCGTCCATGTAGACGGCCTCGATGGCGCCCTTGAGGAGCTTGAAGTCGTACGGGTCGCCGTCCACGACGATCAGGTCGGCCCGCTTGCCGACGGCGACCGTGCCCAGCTCGCCGTCGAGGCCGAGCAGCTCGGCGGCCGAGGAGGTGGCGGCGACCAGCGCCTCCGCCGGGGTGAGCCCGGCGATCACCATGGCGGCCAGCTCGTCCAGGTTCTCGCCCGCCGTGTTGCCGAAGTCGGTGCCCATCGCGATGCGGATGCCGGCGTCCCTGGCGCGCTTCAGCTCGGCGAGCGCGCGCCTGGCGGCCGCCACCGTGTCGCGGCCCGGGTCGTTCTGGTGGCCGATGGCCTCACGCTCGCCCTCGGCGGTGGTGAGCTGCGCGCCGGGCAGCTCGTACATCTCCATCGCGACGGTCGGCACCAGCCACGCGCCGCTGGCGCGCATCAGCTCCAGCGCCTCGCCGTCGAAGTAGGCGACGTGCTCGATGGAGCGGGCGCCCGCCCGGACGGCGTCCTTGACCGCGTCGGGCCCGTAGGCGTGCACCGCGACGGGCACGCCCGCCGCCCTGGCCTCCTCGGCGATCGCGGTCAGCTCGGCGACGGTGAAGCGGGTCGTCTCGAAGCGGGCGTTCCCGCTGTGCGTGGCCAGCACCTTGATGAAGTCGGCCCCCATCCGCAGCGACTCGCGCACCACCTTGCGCACGCCGGTCACGCCGTCGGCGACGGAGGAGGGCCGGCCGGGATGCGGCAGGTAGTAGGGATCGACCCAGTGCCCGGAGGGCGTGGCGCCGTCCATGTGCCCGCCGGTCTGCGAGATGGCGGTGATCGAGATCTGCAGGCGCGGGCCCTTGATCAGCCCGTCCTCCAGCGCCCGCTTCACGCCGAGGTCGGCGCCCGCGCAGTCGCGCACGGTGGTGATGCCGCACTCCAGCAGCTGGCCCAGGTTGGTGATGGCGTTGTAGAACTGGAAGGAGAACGGCTCGTTCAGCCGTTCCGCCAGCGTCGGCGCGACGCCGAGCACGTGGACGTGGCAGTCGAACAGGCCGGGCAGCAGCGTGCGGCCCGTCACGTCCACGACCACGTCTCCGGCGAGATCGGGGCCGACCGCCGCGAACCGGCCGCCCTCCACGGCCACGTCGGCCGCGTACGGCGCGTGTCCGGTCCCGTCGAACAGCCGGGCGCCCTTGAAAACGGTGCGGGTCATCGGTTCGTCTCCTTGTCCAGGCCGCCGCGGACGAGCCGGCCGTCCTTGACCACGGCGCGGATGCGCTCCGGCCATCCGGTGAAGTCGTAGGGGTCGCCCTCCAGGACGACGAGGTCCGCGCGCAGCCCGGCGGCGATCCTGCCGACCTCGTCCGCCACGCCGAGCAGCTCGGCCGCCGCCGAGGTGGTGGAGACGATGGTCTGCGCGGCGGACAGGCCCAGCCGGTTCATGTGGCGCAGCTCGTCGAGGAACTCGCCGCCGTGCATGTCGGTGCCCATGGCGATCGGCACGCCCGCGTTCACCGCCATCCGGAACGCCTCGCCGTGCGCCTGCGCGGTCTCCCTGGCGATCGCCAGGTGCTCCGGGCCGACCCGCTCGGCGACGTCCTCGTGTTCGAGCAGCCCGAAGGTGCGTACCAGCGTGGGCACCAGCCAGGTGCCCCGCTCGGCCATCAGGTCGACGGTCTCCTGGTCGAGGAAGGTGCCGTGCTCGATGGAGTCGACGCCCGCCCGCACCGCGTTGGCCGCGCCCTTGGCGCTGTGGGCGTGCGAGGCCACCGGCAGCCCGGCGTTGCGCGCCTCCTCCATGACGGCCGCCAGCTCGTCGTCCCTGAAGTGGGCGGGCAGGTGGTCCTTGCGCGGCCACACGCCGCCGTCCGTCGTGCAGATCTTGATGCAGTCGGCGCCCTCCCTGACCAGGCGGCGCACGACCTGCCTGATCTCCTCCGGGCCGTCGACCACGCCGTGCGGGCGGCCCGGGTGCGGCAGGTAGTACTCGAACGCCGCGACCCCGCTCGGCAGGAAGGCGTCGATGTGGCCGCCCGTGGGGGACAGGGCCTCGATCGCGATGCGGAGCCGGGGCCCGTCAACCACGCCGTCCTCGATGGCCTTCTTGACCCCCGCGTCCGCGCCCGCCAGATCCCTGACCGTGGTGAACCCGCTGCGCAGCAGGTGGTCCAGGATCGGCAGCGCCGCGTAGAACTGGTAGGAGAACGGCGTGCGCAGCCGCTGCTCCAGCGTCGGCGCGCAGCCGACCACGTGCACGTGGCTGTTGATCAGGCCGGGCAGCAGCGTCAGCCCGTGGACGTCGGCCACCTCGTGGCCCTCCAGGCCGAGGCCGACCTCGGCGAACCTGCCGTCCTCCACCGCCACGTCGGCGAGAAAGGGATCGGCGCCGGTGCCGTCGAACACCCTGGCGCCGCGAAAGACCAGCCGCGACATTGTCGTCCTCCTTCGATCTGCGGTCACCATGCGACCGCGATGTACTGGCTCTCGGTGAACTCCAGCAGGCCGTCGTGGCCGCCTTCGCGCCCGATCCCCGATTGCTTGACCCCGCCGAACGGCGCGGCGGGATCGGAGACCAACCCCTGGTTGAGCCCGGCCATCCCGCTCTCCAGCCGTTCGCAGACCCGCAGGCCGTGCGCGAGGTCGCCGGTGTAGACGTAGGAGACGAGCCCGTACTCGGTGTCGTTGGCCATCGCCACCGCCTCGTCAGTGGTCGCGAACGTCACGACCGGCGCGACCGGCCCGAAGATCTCCTCCCCGAGTACGGCGTCGCCCGGCTCCACCCCGGACAGCACGGTCGGCTCGTAGTAGTGGCCGCGCCTGCGGGGGACCCGGCCACCGGTCAGCACGGTCCCCGCCGAGCTCTCGACCAGCGCGGCCACCTTGTCCCTGGTGTCCGCGTTGACCAGCGGCCCCACCTGGCTGTCCGGTGCCAGGCCCGGCCCGAGCCGCAGCTCGGACATCGCCGTGGCCAGCCGCGCGGCGAACTCCTCGGCGACGGGCTCCTGCACCAGGAAGCGGTTGGCCGCCGTGCACGCCTCGCCGCCGTTGCGCATCTTGGCGAGCATCGCGCCCTCCAGCGCGGCGTCGAGGTCGGCGTCGGCGAAGACGATGAAGGGCGCGTTGCCGCCGAGCTCCATCGAGCAGTTCACCACCGTGCGCGCGGCCTGCGCGAGCAGCATGCGGCCCACCTCGGTGGAGCCGGTGAACGACAGCTTGCGCACCCGCGGGTCGTCGAGCATCGCCGAGACCAGCTCCGCCGACCGGCGGGTGGGCAGCACGTTGACCACGCCGTCCGGCACGCCCGCCTCGGCGAGCAGGCCGCCGATCGCCAGGGCGGTCAGCGGGGTCTCCCCGGCCGGTTTGAGCACCACGGCGCAGCCGGCGGCCAGCGCGGGCCCGATCTTCCGCGTGGCCATCGCGGCGGGGAAGTTCCACGGCGTCACCAGCAGGGCGACGCCCACCGCCTTGCGGGTGACCAGGATGCGCCGGCCGCCGCCCGGCGCGGTCTGCATCGTGCCCTGCAGGCGTACGGCCTCCTCGGCGTACCAGCGCAGGAACTCGGCGGCGTAGGCCACCTCGGCCCGCGCGTCCGCGAAGGTCTTGCCGTTCTCCCTGGTGATCAGGGTGGCCAGCGGCTCGATGCGGGAGACCATCAGCTCGTGGGCGCGCCGGAGGATCTCGCCGCGCACCCGCGGCGGGGTGGCCTCCCACGCGGGCTGGGCGGCCTGCGCGAGGGCGACGGCCGCCCGCCCGTCCGCGAGGCCCGCCCCCGCGACCTCGGCGATCGGCTCCTCGGTCGCGGGATCGAACACGGTGAACCGCTCGGCGCCCGCGCGCCACTCGCCGCCGACGAACAGCTCGGTCCTCATGACAGCGCCTTGGCGATCGTGGCCGCGATCCGGTCCGCGGACGGCAGCGCGAGGTCCTCCAGGGTCGCCGCGGACGGCAGCGGCAGGTGCGGTGTGGTGATGCGGACCGGCGGGCCCGCCAGCGCGCCGAACGCCTCCTCCGTGACGATCGAGACGATCTCGGCGCCCCACCCGCACAGGCGCGGGTTCTCCTCCACCGTGAACAGCCGGCCCGTGCGGGCGACCTCGGCCAGCACGGTCGCGGTGTCGAGCGGCACCAGCGAGCGCAGGTCCACCACCGCGCACTCGATGCCCTGCCCGGCCAGCGTCTCGGCGGCGGCCATGGCCCGCGGGACCATGTTGGCCAGCGCGACGATCGTGGCGTCACCGCCGGCGCGCCGCACCCTGGCGGTGCCCAGCGAGTCGAGCAGGTCGCCGTCCGGCACCTCGCCCCTGACCGGGTAGAGCGCCTTGTGCTCGAAGAACAGCACGGGGTCGGGGTCGCGGACCGCGGCGGCCATGAGGCCGACCAGGTCCGCCGGGGTCGACGGCGCCACCACCTTCAGGCCGGGCACCGCCATCGCCCAGTTCTCCACGCTCTGCGAGTGCTGGGCGCCGAACCGCAGCCCGCCGCCGTTGGCCGAGCGGATGACCAGCGGGAAGGAGACCTGCCCGTTGGTCATGTAGCGGCTCTTGGCGATCTCGTTGACGACCAGGTCCCAGCAGACCGCGAAGAAGTCGCTGAACATGATCTCCGCGATCGGCCGCAGCCCCGTCATCGCGGCGCCCATGGCCGCGCCGAGGATGGCCTGCTCGCTGATCGGCGTGTCCCGCACCCGGCGCGGCCCGAACTCCGCGAGCAGCCCCTTCGTCGCCTTGAACACCCCGCCCGCCGCGCCCACGTCCTCGCCGAGGAAGACCACGCTCTCGTCGTGCCGCATCTCCTGGGCGATCGCGCGGGCGGCCGCGTCCCTGTAGGTCAGTTGCGCCATGACACGCCTCCGTCCGCCCACAGCTCGGTGAGCAGCAGGTCCTCTCCTGGTACGGCGGAGCGTTCCGCCCGTTCCGTGGCCTCGTCGACGGCCTGCCGTACGCCGGCCTCGATCTCCTCCAGGTCCGCCTCCGGTACGCCCGCCGCCAGCAGGCGGGCCCGGTAGGCGGGCACCGGGTCGCGGGCCAGCCATTCCTCGACCTCCGCGGCGGGCCGGTAGGCGGCCGGATCGGCCCGCGAGTGGCCGCCGTGGCGGTAGGTGAGCGCCTCCACCAGGCTCGGCCCCTCACCGGCGCGGGCCCTGGCCAGCGCCGTCACGGCCACCTCGTGGACCGCGTCGGCGTCGTTGCCGTCCACGGTCAGCGGCTCCAGGCCGTAGGCGGCCGCCCGGTCCGCGGCGGGGCGCGGCACCGCCGTCACCTCGGCGATCGGCGTGTACTCCATGTAGAGGTTGTTCTCGCAGACGAAGACCACGGGCAGCTTCCAGACGGCGGCCAGGTTGAGCGCCTCGTGGAAGGCGCCGATGTTGGTGGTGCCGTCGCCGAAGAAACAGACGGCCACCTGGCCGCTGTCGCGGTACTGGGCGCTCCAGGCCGCGCCGAGGGCGATCGGCAGATGCGCGCCGATGATCGCGTAGGAGCCCATGACCCCGTGCTCGACGCTGGTCAGGTGCATCGAGCCGCCCTTGCCGGCCATCAGGCCGTCCACGCGGCCGAGCAGTTCGGCCATGACCGCGGCCATCGGCACGCCGCGTGCCAGCGTGTGGGCGTGGCCCCGGTAGGTGGCGAACGTCCAGTCGTCCGGCCGCATCGCCGCGCCGAAGCCGGCGGCGATCGCCTCCTGGCCGATGGACAGGTGGCTGGTCCCCTTCACCAGGCCGCGCAGGAACAGGTCGTAGGCACGTTTCTCGAACAGCCGCATCTCCAGTTGCATGCGGTACAGCCGCCGCCCCGCGTCCATGTCCGCTCCTTTCCGATCAGTAGGTGATGGCGACTCAGTAGGCGTTGGCGACGTAGAGTTCGTCGGCGGGGAAGCGGGTGATCACCTGCGGGCCCTCCGCGGTGACGACGACCTCCTCCTCGATCCGCGCGGCGGAGACGCCGTCGGCGGCCGGGCAGAAGGTCTCCAGGGCGAAGACCATGCCCTCGGCCAGCTCCATCGGATGCCCGGGCGAGGTGAGCCTGCTGATGACCGGGCGCTCGTGCAGCGCCAGCCCCAGCCCGTGGCCGAACTGCAGGCCGAAGCTCTCCATCTCGTTCTCGAAGCCGAACTCCCGCGCGGCGGGCCAGACGGCGGCGATCTGGTCGGTCGTGACCCCCGGCTTGACCAGGTCGATGGCGGCGTCGATCCACTCGCGGGCGCGGGTGTAGGCGTCGCGCTGGGCGGGGGTGGACCTGCCGACCGCGAAGGTCCGGTAGTAGCAGGTGCGGTAGCCGTTGAACGACTGGATGATGTCGAAGTACACCTGGTCGCCCGGGCGGATGAGGCGGTCGGAGAAGTTGTGCGGATGCGGGTTGCAGCGCTCGCCCGAGACGGCGTTGATGGCCTCGACGTCGTCGGAGCCCATCTCGTAGAGCCGCTTGTTCGCCAGCGCGACGATCTCGTTCTCCCGCACGCCCGGCTTGAGCGCCTCCGCTATGTCCTGGTAGACGCCGTCGACCATCGCGGCCGCCGTCGACAGCAGGCTGATCTCGTCCGCCGACTTGATCAGCCGGGCGTCGAGCATGACCTGCTGCCCGTCGCGGACGTCGAGCCCCTGCCGCTGGAGCGCGAACAGCATCGCCGGCTCCACCAGGTCCACGCCGACCGGGGCGCCGGCCACGCCGTGCTCGCGCAGGATCGCCGCGAGCTCGGCGGCGGCGGCCTCCATCAGGCCCGCCTCCGGCGCCACCGCGCCGCGCAGTCCCAGCAGCCCGGCCCGGCAGTCCTGCGGGCGCAGCCAGCTCGCGTGCAGCCGGTGGTGCCTGGCCGCCGAGCCGAAGTCCCACACCATCGGCTCGCCGCTACGCGTCAGCAGCGCGTATCGGGTGAGCTTGTCCCGCGCCCACTCGCCGATCATGGTCGAGGTGAGGTAGCGGATGTTGTTGACGTCGAAGGCCAGCAGCGCGCCGAGCTCCGAGTTCTGGAGGGCCTCGCGCGCCCTGGCCAGGCGGTAGGAGCGCAGCCTGGCGAAGTCCACCCGGTCCTCGAAGTCGACGGCGGTACGGCCGGGCGCGGGGGCGGGGGCGAGCACGCGGTTCACGGGGCTTCTTCCGGCTCGAGAACGAGGCCGGCCGAGCGGGCCACCTCCAGCAGGAGCACGGCGAAGTCCACGGGCCCGGCATGGGCGCCCGCCGAGGCCTGGACGAGCTGGTGGGTCAGCGCGGCCAGCGGCATCGGGACCTCATGCGCGCGTCCCGCCGCCATGCCCAGGTCGAAGTCCTTGCGCAGCAGCTCGGGGGTGAAGGTGGGGGTGAGGTCCAGATTGACGAAGGCCGGGGTCTTGTAGCGGGTGAAGTCGGAGCCGAGGACGGAGCCGTTGACGAACTCCAGGAACGCGGCCCTGCTCGTGCCGCCGCGCTCGGCCAGGACGGTGACCTCGGCCAGCGACTGCGTCACCACCCCGAGCAGCAGGTTGTGGCAGATCTTGACCAGCCTGGCCACGTCGCCCTCGCCGAGGTGGGTGACGGACCTCGCGATGGCCAGCAGGAGCGGCTCGACCTCGTCGTACGCCTCGCGCGGGCCGGAGATCGCCATGCTGGCCTGGCCGGCCGTGACGGCCTTGGCGTTGCCGCTGACCGGGGCGGCCAGCATGTGGATGCCGCAGTCGGCCGCGGCCTGCCGTACCCGCTGGGAGGTCTCGGGGGAGACGGTGGAGCCGTCGACGAGGATCCTCGGCGCGGCGGCGAGCAGGCCGCCGTCGCCGAGCACCACCTCCTCCAGGTCGGCGGAGGCGGAGACCATCGTGAAGACCACGTCGCAGCCGGCCAGGTCGGCGAGTTCGCCGACGACGACCGCGCCCTTGCCGGCCAGCGGCTCCGCCTTGGCCCTGGTGCGGTTCCAGACCCGCACCCGGTGCCCGGCGTCCAGCAGCCGCGAGGCCATCGCGAACCCCATGCGGCCGGTGCCGGCCCAACCTATGCTCGTCACGCGCACCCAGCTCCTCAACGTCATGCGAACGATTGCAGAAATCACCTTCTCAGCTCATCCTGATGAGCTTCACGCAGGCGCGTCCACCATCGGGACGGCAATCGAAGGAAAGCGACATCCGGCGGGCTCAGCCGCCGGATCGCGCCACTAACGCGCCCGTACGGGACGGATACCGGCGAGCGGGCTGCGGTCGCGGCGGATCACTCCGGCGCGCTTGATGGTCCTGGCGATCGGCGTCGCCTCCACGTGCGTGACGGCGGGCAGGCCGCCGACCACCTCGACCATGAACCGGTACAGCGCGCTGATGTCCTGGCAGGCCACCGAGCAGACCAGGTTCGACGGGCCCGTGGTGGCCGCGACGAAGCGGACGGTGGGGTCGGTGACCAGGGCCTGGCCCACCTGTTCGAGCGCCCTCGGCTTGACCGACATCCACACCATGGCCTCGACTTCGAAGCCCAGCAGCGACAGTTCGACGTCGGTGTGGAAGTTGATCGCGCCGTAGCCGGTGAGCAGCCGGAGGCGGCGCCGGGCCGTCGACTCCGAGCAGGACGCGGCGGCGCCGAGTTCGACGTAGCCGGCGCGGCCGTCCTGGGCCAGCGTGCGCATCATGGCCACGTCGTCGGCGGTCAGGGGCCGCTGGCGGGCGGGTTCGTGCGCCTCGCGCTCGGCGTCGAGGGCGGCGAACTGGTCGTCGCTGAGGAAGCGCGGGTACCAGCGGGTGGCGTCGCTGAAGGTGTGCATCATGGTGTGCACGGAGACGTCGGTGAGCTGGTCGAGGCCGGGCAGTTCCTTGAGCAGGAAGGCGTTGCGGCTCTCGCGCGAGCCCGCGTACGTGACGAAGCAGAGGTCCGTGCCGCCGACCAGGATGTCCACCCACAGCGTGTCGGGGCGGCGGGCGATCAGGCCGGCCATGGTGACGATCGAGCCCCGCGCGCACCGGCCGCGGACGATCATCGGCGTGGTGTAGCCGGAGTGGTAGGGGTTGGCCACGCCGACGACGCGGACCACGCCCAGGTCCATCAGCCGCCTGGCGCGGCGGGCCACCGTACGGTCGGACAGCCCGAGCACCTCGCCCAGGCGGCCCCAGGGGACGCGGGCGTCGACGTGGAGGGCCGCCACGATGGCCAGATCGCGTTCGTCGAGGCTGAGGTCCTCCATGGCCCGAATCCTATTTATGGCGAAATATCACTACAAGGTGCTGTTGAGCCCCGGGCGGCCAGTGTGACGGGCAGTGTGACGGCCTTGACCGGGGTGTCCGATCCCTCGATGCGCTCGATCAGCAGGCGCCCCGCCTCGGCGCCCAGTTCGCGGCGCGGCACGGTGACCGTGGTGAGGGGCGGGCTGAGCCGGCCGGCGTACGGCATGTCGTTGAAGCCGACCAGGCTGAGATCGTCCGGGCAGCTCAGGCCGCGCGCCGCCATGGTGTCCAGGCAGCCGAGCGCGAGCAGGTCGTTGCCCGCCATGACCGCGGTGAACCGCTCCCCGCCGTCGAGCAGCGCCGCCAGCGCCGCCGCGCCGTGCCGCTCGCTCCAGCCCGCGCACTCCACGGTCAGCCGGGGGTTCTGCGGGAGACCGTGGTCGGCCATGGCCTGGCGGAAGGCGCGCAGCCGTACCAGGCCGGGGGAGGTTTCGCCGGGGCCGGCGAGGTAGGCGATGCGCCGGTGTCCCAGGCTCGCCAGGTGGGCCACGGACAGGCCGACGCCCTCGGCGTCGTCGGCGAGCACCTTGGGCAAAGCCACACCGTCGATCGCCCGGCTGACCAGGACCAGCGGGGACGTGGTCGCGGCCAGCGCGGCGTCCTCGCGCCAGGCCGTGCAGACGATCAGCCCGTCGACCCGCCGGTCGGCCAGCGCGGTGAGCAGGGTGGCCTGCTTGTCGCGGTCGTCGTCGGTGTTGACCACCAGCACGGTGTAGCCCCGCGCCTCCAGCACCGACTCCGCGCCGCGCACGATCGGCGGGAACAGCGGGTTGGTCAGGTCGGGGATGAGCATGCCGACCGTGTGCGTGCGGCTCGTCCGCAGTGTCCGCGCCGCCGGATTGGGCCGGTAGCCGAGCGCTTTGGCCGCCTGGCGCACCCTGCGCACCGTATCCGGTCGGACCAGGCCGCTCGTCGCCGGGTTCAGCGCCCTGGAGACCGTGGCCGGGTGCACGCCGGCCCGGCGCGCCACGTCCTTCACCGTGACCTTCGTCATCCTCACCCCGTGCAATCGATTGTAGAACCAGGCTACCCTCTCGGCATGACTCCCACGTTCAAAGAGATCGTCCCGGTGCCCGCGCTGGAGGACTCCACGCCCTTCGCCTACTCCCAGTGCGTGAAGGTCGGCCCCACGCTCTACCTGGCCGGGCAGTGCGGCCTCGGCGACGACCACGAGGTCGTCTCGCCCGACTTCGCCGACCAGGCCCGCCGGGCGCTGGACCGGGTCCGCCTCGCGGTCGAGGCGGCCGGTGGCGTGCTCGACGACATCGTGACCATGACCGTCTTCCTGACCGACACCCGGATGGGGCGGGTCTTCACCGGCCTGCGCAAGGAGTACTTCGGCGACCGCTTCCCGGCCAGCGCCCTGGTGGGGGTGTCGTCGCTGATGCCGCTCAACGCCATGATCGAGATCCAGGCGGTCGCGGTGTTGGGCTCGGGCATGCGTGACTCGGGGGCCCGCGACTCGGGGACCCGTGACTCGGGCGGCCGCGACTCGGGGACCCGTGACTCGGGCGGCCGCGACTCGGAGACCCGTGACTCGGAGACCCGTGACTCGGAGACCCGTGACCTGGGCGGCCGTGAGTCGGGCAGGGGCGATCGTGACGCGTGAGTCCGCGGCGTCTGACCCCGTGACGCGTGAGTCCGCGGCGTCTGACCCCGTGACGTGTGAGTCCGCGGCGTCTGAGTCCGTGACACCCGGCTCCGGGGGTGTTGACGTGCACGCTCATCACGTGCCCGGCTCGCTAGGGATCGCCGTCCGGCCCGAGCTGGCGGACGTCGAGGAACGCATGCTCGCGATGGATCGCGCGGGCATCGCCATCCAGGTCCTGTCCCCGTTCGTCAACCTCTCCGCCGACCTGCGGGATCCCGCCACGGCGGTGCCGTACGCGCGGAGGTTCAACGAGGCGATGGCGCAGACCGTGCGCGCCAACCCCCGGCGCTTCCTCGCCCTGGCCACGGTCCCGGCCGACGGCGGCCCGGGCGAACTGGAGTACGCGGTGCGCCAGCTCGGCATGGCGGGCGTCCAGATGGCGGCCTCGCCGAGGGGCCCGGGGCTGGAACACCGCGACACCCTCTGGGCGGCGGCGGAGGAGCTCGGCTGCCTGGTCTTCATCCACCCGACGAGGGGGACCGGCGACGCGCTGCCGTACGGACTGGACAACCTGGTAGGCAACCCGGCCGAGACCACGACCGCGATAGCCCGGATGATCCTCGGAGGCGTCTTCGACCGTTTCCCCGGCCTGCGGGTCTGCGTGGCGCACGGCGGCGGTTTCCTGCCCTGGCAGATCGGACGACTGGAACGGGGCGCAGAGGTGTTCGGCCCCAGGCTGTCCCGCAGCCCCCGCGAAGTCCTGTCGGATCTCTACTTCGACACGATCCTGCACGACCCGGCGACGCTCGCCCACCTGAACCCCGCCCGCTTGCTGCTGGGCACCGACCACCCCTTCGAGATGGGCGACCGGAACCCGCACGCGACCATCGCCGCCATCCCCGGCCTCACCCCCGCCGAACGCGCCGCCATCACCCACCACAACGCCCAAGCCCTGCTCTCACCATTCCTCCCATGAGCATGGAGCCCTGGAGGATTGACGGCCCAGACGTTGATGCTTGCCGGTACGTGTCCAAGGACGTGAGGGCCGTGCTCACCTGAACAGGGGTTCGTCGCGACGGGTCTGCGGCTTGATGAACGGCCTCTCCAGGCCGCTGTCGGTTTCAGGGCGTGCGGGTGTGGGCGTCGAGAGCGTCGAAGCGGGCGGAGGAGAGCCAGTCCTGGCCCACCTGGGAGACGCGGCAACCGGCTCGCTCCAGACGCAGGGCGATCTTGTGGAGGTAGTCGTGGGAGTCGTCGATCCGCACATAGTTGCGGCCGCCGATGTCGGCGATCGGGCGGAGCGTGCCGACCGTGACGATGATCGTGCGGTCGGGGAAGGCGGAAAGGGCCATGCCCAGCTCCAGCAGGACGTTCGGCCGGGGCTGCATGGCGAAACGGGTTTCCGCCTCGTCCTCGCGTGAGGTGTGCAGATCGGGGTGGAGCCGCACGACGTCGTCGGGCGTGAGCAGTACGACGACGGCCTGTGCGCGTTTCACCGCGTGGGCGATGACCTCGCCGAGGAAAGGGGCCGCGCTTCCGGTCTCGGCGACCAGTTGCTCCCATTCGAGCGGCCGCAGATCGAGGGCGCGCAGCAGGTCGAAGACCGCGCGACGGGCCTGGCCGTCGCGCCCGTGCACCACGAAGACGTTGCGGGTGATGTCATCCGAGGGCGCCTCCGGCCGCGTGGCGGTTCCGCTCATGGAGGCGAGGTGCCCGGCCCTGTCGGCGGAGGCGGCGAGGTAGGCGATCTCGTCGTCGAGTCGCGTGAGAAACCACTGGGCGAGGTCCAGGTCGTCGGCGAACGGCCCGCCGGGCGCCAGGAGTTCCGGGCGGGCGACGATCCTGGTCAGGTTGTCCGCGGAGATCGACACGGTGTGGTGGAGTTCGCGCAGGTCGGTGGACATGAGCAACGCGTTGATACGGAGGTGTTCGGCCTGCTGCCCATCCGGCCTGCCCGCTTCGCCGGCCATCGACGCGATGGCGGTCCGCAGGTCCCCGGTGTGGCCGTCGCGCTGCCAGACCCGCAGTTCGTATCGGAGCTTCGCGGCGTGGAGCAGATAGCGGGCCAGGGCGGGGATGGCGGTGTCTCCTCGCGACCAAGCCCAGTCACCGGCGGCGTCGGCCGCCTCAGCGGTGAAGGCGAGGACCAGGCGCCGCTCCTGACGTTCCTCCGGGCTCGCGGACGGTTCCCACACGACCGTGCGGCCGTCCTCGGTGACGCCGTGACTCCAGTCGTACTCGACGCAGAAGGAGGGCGGCAGAAGGTCGGCCAGTTCGGCGCCGGACGGGACGCCGTCGTGTTTGGCGAGGTAGAGGCGGGCCTCGCCGATCATGGGCGCGGTGCGTCCGTAGGCGAGCGCGTTCCAGCGGGCGTCCAGGTCCTTCCAACCTCCGGGGGAGGGTGCGGCCAGCATGACGGATAGGGCGAGCACGTCGTGATGCCGCCGTAGGATCGCCTGGCATTCGGTGTCTCGCCGTTCCTGTACGGCAAGCGCCACCTCCGGCTCGACCCCGCCCAAGGCGGAGAGCGTTTCGGGGAGAGACCGCGGAAGGCCGGTCGCGTCTACGGCGTCGTGCATGCCGAACAGGTCCTGGCACCCCCGCCACAGGTCGCGCAGGGCGCGGAAGGCGGCGTCCGCGTCGGGGCCGTCCGTGGGCGCGAACAAGTGGATCACGAGTTGCTGGTCGAGGATCCTCACTTCTTCTGGCCCTTGAGGGTGTGGATCAGGTGGTCCACCCGCACGCGTAACGGCGGAGGCGCGGGTTTCGCCGGAACGGTGCCCACCTTGGCCCGATGGTTGCCGGCGAGGATCTCGAGCTCCCTGGTCGCCTGCTCGAATTCTTTCAGGTCGCCCGCTTCTTCTGCCAGAACGAGCGCGTCGATGCCCGTCTCTATAACGTTCCAACCGGCCTCGGTCGCCTTCAGACGCGTGACGCGCTCCAGAAGGCTGACGGCCTCGGCCCGAATCTCCGCCGCGTCGGAGGTGTCCATACCGTTCAGACTAGAATTCACCGGCCCGGGACACTATCCGTTTCCCGCATCATCTTTCCCACGCTGAGCATGTTGATCTTTCCGAGCTCCGCCGGCTGAATAACGATGCGCAGTTCTGGACAGAAAGGCCTCGATCGCGAACTCCGCAGGAATGATCGAGTGATCGTGCGGAGCAGTTTCTCGCGTTCAACGCCATCGATTCTGGCCAGGCCGGAACCGAGTAAGGGTAAAGCCACGGGCTTTCGCTGACCGTGCAGATACACGGCCTTCCAGAGCAGGTCGAGCCCGAGTTCGAGCCTATCCAGGCTGGAATCCGCGACGAGGTTGTTGCCCATGTGGCTGTACGCGACGGCGAAGACACAACGTCCCCGTTGATGAAGTACGGCCACGGTCCCCGGGGGATAGCGGGTGAGCTTGCCGCGCCGTTTGGCCGAGCGGGTCTCGACGCCTTCCGGGGTGACATGGCGCAGGGCCGTCTTCAGCTCGCGGTCGAGCCTGGCACGGTCGTCGTCGTACAGCCGATGCAGTAGCTGGCCCTGCACGCTCTGTCTGCTGATGATCAGGTCATGATCGGTGGCGGTGTCGAAGGTGTCGGTGAACCCGACCACGAGGTGCGCGTCGTCCTGTGCGAACAGGTCGCCGCGCGCGATGACGAGCGAGGCGCCCGATCCGGCGAGGTCCTGGCGCAGCACCTCGCCGCCGGAACCACCCTGCAGCCTGCCCCGCAACTCGCTGAGAACGCCGCTGAGCTCGCTGTTTCCCGGTGAGTCCTGCGACAGTTCCTCCCCGACCCGCAGCGCCCGGTCGGCGAGTCCGAGGTGGACGTAGGCGTCCATCATCTGCCAGCGCGCCGCATGGCGCAGCGTGACTAGACGGCTCACCACAGGAGCCGCGAAAGAGCGGTCCGCGACGTCGAAGAGCGGCCGCCCGCGCCACAGGTCGATCGCCCGGGTGAGCAGTTCCAGCGAGGTCGCAGGTACGGCCTGCCCGGCTCGCCTGACCAGATCCTGGAACTGCAGGATGTCGACCCGCTCGTGATCCAGCACCAGCCGGTATGCCGAGACCCGCCCGCGTTCCGTCCGCAGGATCCTGGAACTCTCGCCAGGCCGCCCGGGATCGAGAATGCGCCGCAATTCGAGAATGCGTTTCTGGACGCAGACCCGATCTTCGCGCTGAACCCTGGGTCCCCGCGCCGCCCAGACGTCGTGGAAAATCTCCTCAACGGTCACCGGTTCGTTGTCGGCGATCACCAGGCGGGCCAGAACCGCGGCCGTGGTCGGCCGCGGCCTGATCTGCTGCGCGCCGATCTCGACTCTCGCGTTGCCGAACAGTCTCACGTACGGCAGGGCCATATCGCCTCCCGCAAAGGCAAGCGACGGAAGCGGACCGGAAGCAGTACGGAAGCGGTCGGGCGCTGTCCGTGGAAGCGGAATCCGGTGTCTGCTTCAGCCGATGACATTCGTTCCAGTAACAAGGCCGTTAAATGCGAAACCGTGATTCTAATACCCGGGCTGCTCATCGTGGGTGACGAAGCAATCACAGTCGAACTCCGGATCCAAGCGCTGAGGCTCCTGGACGCCGTTCTGACATGGCGGCTCTCCCGGTCGGGCTGGGACCGGGTGGACCGTTCCCTCGTGGCGATGACCAAGGCGTGGCAGGTCGGCTCGGCGGTGGACTTCGCCACCGCCACGGACGAGCTGATGCTGTCGGCGGCTTCGCGCCGCGTCCGGACCACG
Source organism: Nonomuraea sp. NPDC050790 (assembly GCF_044456745.1). NCBI lineage: Bacteria > Bacillati > Actinomycetota > Actinomycetes > Streptosporangiales > Streptosporangiaceae > Nonomuraea > Nonomuraea sp. NPDC050790. The sequence continues at coordinate 865,850 of NZ_JBITGF010000004.1, forward strand.
CCCTCCGAACTCCCCGAGCAGGCTCCGGAGCCGATTCGTGATCGAGTCGCCACCCTGCGGACCTGGCTGAGCGACGCGAAGCCGGAGGAGGAGACGTGAGCGCCGCCGCCGAGCGGATCCTGATCGTCCACACCTTCGCTCCTGTGGCCGCCGACGCCTACCAGGGTCTTCGCGAAGCCTGGCAGGCTCTGTGCGGAGAATTCGTCCCGATCGAGGGAGTCGGCCCCTGTGACCTGCCGGTCGCCGTGGCGGATCTGCCCACCTCCGGGCTGGTTGCGGTGCGACTCGATCCGCCCACGAACGATCAGGCGTTCGTTCACCGTCGCCATGACGCGTTGTTCCTGTCCGTGGCGCTGGCCGTACGCGATGACTGGGACAGGGCCGAGCACCGCTGGTCCACGGCCGCAGGCGACGTCGAGGCGTGGACACTGGGCGAGGTCCGCCTGTTCGTGTCCTACGAGAGCACGGCATCCGTGGTCACCTTGCAGGAGGAGGCCGACGACGCGCCCGACGGACGGAGGCTGCGGCGCATCCGCGTCACCGCGCCGAACGAGGGCGACCTGCCGAAGCGGACGGAAGGCTGGGTCTGGCAGGAGAGCCGCGCAGCGCCCGCGCCTCTCACGCGTTACCTCGCCCAAGCCGCCAAGATCAGGCACCAGTTGCGGGTCTACGAACGCGCGGGAAGCAATCTGGAGGTTTCCGCCGTGGTCGACGCCGCACTGGCCGCGCTGGACGCGAGGACGTCCACTCCCGGCGACCTGACCGCTTGGCACAGCCGCCTGCTGGCACTCACGTCCGGGGCCAACGGCCTGGTCGAGCGGATCATCGGCCGCCAGGAGATGCGCCACACCGTCCGCATCACGGTCGCGAACATGGAGTGGGAGATCGCGCGGATAGGGCGACACGGGTCTTCCCGCCTGTTCGCCGACGATCTCGCCCTGGCCCACTGGTTCGCCGACCTGCTCGGCGACACGATCACGTATCTGGAGCTCAACCGGGACCGCGTACGGGACGCCCTCACCACGCTGACCGTCCAGGCCGAGATCGCAACGCAGGAGGCGCGGGAACTTTCCCAGGCACGGGAAGCGGCGTCGCAGCGACGCCGGGACCACGTCAACCTGCTCCAGGGCGCGATGATCGGCGCTGTTCTCATGACGCTGGCCGCGATCCAGTCCTTCGAGTACAAGGTGGGCCTCAACCGCGCCGCTATCGGGCCGCTCATCGCCGTGCTCAGCGCGCTGGCACTGTGGCTCGCGACGCTGGTGCTGGTGCTGTCGGCACCAGACGGCAGGGGCTGGCGGTCCCTGCTCGGCGCGGTGTCCGCCGGACTGCTCGCGGCGGCAGGCGCCTGGCTGGTCGCCACGCTGCTGGCCGGTGGGCCGACCGCACCCCTGCTGACCACGGTCGTCGTGGCGCCGGCCTTCGGTCTGGGCCTCACGATCATGTACCGCCTCACCCGATCCCTTGCCCGCAGTACCTGAGGAGGCCACGATGCAGGGCGGATTCCCGGAGAGATTCTTCACCAGCGTGGTCGCGTTTCTCCGCGCGAGCACGTGGGACGACACCCGTCAGGTCCTCGAGGCCCACAGGGAGGAACTGCTCTGCCCTCCCGCGGCGGAAATGCTCTCCATCTATGCGCAGAGCGAGGAGTTCGCCGAGTGGATCTATCCGGGCATGCCGAGGGCCAGGCGGGAGCGGCTCCTGAAGTCACAGGTGATCCTGCTTGCCCGATGCCGGATGGTGGGCGTCGACCGTGCGTTCGACGAGATCCAAGGGGGCTGACACGATGAGCGCCGACCTGGAGCCCCTGCGCCCGGCCTTCACGATGAGAGCGCAGGAGGCGCTCGACGAGGCGGCTCGCCGATGCGGCGGCCGGCCGATGGACACGCGTGCGCTTCTTACGGCCCTTATGCTGCTGGACACCGCGGCCGACTGGCAGCGCCTGGCACTGGACTTCGGCGGGATCGACAAGGTGAGCGCCGCGTCGGTCGCCGATCCCGCGCCTGCGGCCGGTGGCCGGTGGGCCGGGGTTCTCGTGACGGCGACCTGCGCGACGGCGATCAGGGCGGCGGTCGTCTTGGGCGAAGGCTCCGGCATGCGGCCGGTCCCGCCGGGGGCGCTGGCTCTGTGCCTGATGGGGGAGCCGGACACCGCCGCTGCTCTGGCCCTGACCCAGGGCGCCTCCACGACCTATGCGGAACTGCTCGAACTGGCGCAGGAAACGCTGCTCGGAGGCGCCTGGGCGGATGTCCGCGCGGTTCTCGCCGAGAGCTTCGCACGGGCGGCCGGAGACGCGGAACCTACGCCCCGCACCCCACGGAAGGACGAGCAGGCCGACCGGGCGGGTCTGCTGGCGTCACTGGCCTCCCGCCTGGAAGCCGCGTCATCGGGCGCGCGGACTCCACGGGTCCTCGATCGGGAGGCGGTGGTGGAGGCCCGGCGGCTCGCCAAGCTTGTAGGGGGGCGATACAGCTGCGACGCCGAAGCCGCCATGGTGCTGTCCATGATCCACATGCAGCGCTACCGCATGCTGCCCGACGAGGATGACGCCTGGGACCACGACCAGGCGATGATGTGGCTGCGGGTGATCCGCCGTGTCGACGCGTCGCTGCTGCCTCCCCCTCTGGCCGCGATGCTGGAGCCGGCGGAGGGTGACGTGGATCTCGCGCTGCTGAACGTCACCGCGGCAGGACTCGCCGCCCGGTTCGAGGCGAGCGGGGACGAAGCCGCCCTCGACGAAGCGATCAGGCTGTGGCAGTACGGCCTGGACACGCTGCCGTGCGACAGAACCGGCCCACGGGCCGGATTCCTGAGCAACCTGTGTGGCGCCCTCGCCGCCCGGGCCGATGATCGCAACGACCTCGCCGACGCCGATGAGGCGGTGCTCGCCGGGCGCCAGGCCCTGTCCATCCCGCCACCGGACCACGCGGAGTACTCCACCGTCTCAGCCCATCTCGGAGTCGCTCTTCAGCACAGGTTCATCCTCGGCGGCGATCCCGAAGACCTCGCCGAGTCGCTCAGCCATGGCAGGGAGGCCGTGGCCGAGCGGTTCCGGTCGCACGAGGCCAGGCCCAGGTTCCTCGGGAACCTCGCCAACAGTCTGCGGGTGAGCTACCAGAGCTCTGGACTTCTCGCCGATCTCGACGAGGCGATCTCATGCTCCCGTGACGCCGAGGCGCTCGAGGAGGACGAGGAGCGAAGGCTCGTCGCCCTCACCAATCTGGCCGGCATGTTGCGGGCGCGCTTCGAACGGGTCTGGCTCCGTCACGACATCGACGAGGCGGTCCACCTCGGGCGCAGAGCCTCGGCGCTGACGCCGCAGGGCCATCCGTCGCTGGCCGGCCGCCTCCTCAATCTGAGCACGTCACTGCAGACCCGCTCGTCCCTCGGCTCCGCCACCATGGGCGACTGTCTCAGTGACGCCGACGAGGCCGCCGAGGCGGCGCGGAGGGCCGTCGCCGCCACTCAGGAGCGTCACCCTCTGTGGGTGATGTGCTCGGCGCACCTCTTCGTCGCCCTCTACTCCCGGATCATGATCAAGGACTTTCTCGGGAGGTCCGTTCCCGGGGAACGGGAACGAGACCTCTCCGATGTGATCGAGGCGTCGTACGCGGCCATCCGAGCCCTACCCGAGGAACACCAGGCTCTGCCCGGATACCTGAACAATCTCGGACTCGCGCTGCGCGGGCGGGGTCACCCCGGGGACCTGGAGGAGGCGGTCCGGCTCGCCGGAAGGAGCGTCGAGAAGACGGCGGCCGACCACTACGACAGGGCAGCACACCTGGCCAACCTGGCCAACGCGCACGCGGACGTCTACCTGGCGACCGGACGGCAGGAGGATCTCCAGGCGGCTTACGCGAACTGGCGGATGGCGGCCACGGCCAAGGTCGGGCCCGCCGCGCCCCGGCTCGCCGCCGCGATCAGCTGGGGTCGTCGCGCGGCGAGCGAGAACGACCCGGTCAACGCCGCCACGGGCTTCGCGGCGGCGGTGGAACTACTTCCCCTCGTGGCCTGGCGCGGGCTGGAACGCTCGGCTCAGGAGCAGCAGTTGGCGCTCTGGGACGGCGTCGCCTGCGACGCCGCCGCGTGGGCCATCCGCGACGGCCGGCCGCGCCGTGCGGTGGAGCTTCTCGAACAGGGCCGCTCGGTTCTCTGGGCGCAGAAGCTGCATACCCGCACCGACCTGTCCGACCTGTGCGCGGCCGATCCTGAACTCGGCACGGCGCTGGACGCGGTGAGAAACGCGCTCGACGCCTCTGGCTCGCGCCTGGGTGTCACGACCGTTCCCGAGTCCGCGGAACGCACGGCGATGGCGGCACGTCGCCTCACGGAACAGTGGGAGTCCCTGGTCGAGCAGGTGCACGACAAGCCGGGCTTCGAGAACTTCCTGCGGGCGCGGCCGTTCGAGAAGCTGCGTGAGGCCGCCGCGCGTGGCGTCGTCGTGATGGTGAACACCAGCACCTACGGCTGCGACGCGCTGGTCATCGACCAGGAGACGGTGCGGGTCGTTCCGCTGCCGGAACTGCGGCATGACGACATCGTCCGGCAGGCCACCGACCTGCACGCGGCGATCGCCAAGCGCGACGACGAAGGTCCAGCCCCGATCGACCGGCTGCTGACGCACATCCTCGACCGGCTCGCCACCAGCGTGGTCCGTCCGGTGCTCGACCACCTGGGCCCAGGCCCCCAGCGGGTCTGGTGGTGCCCGACCGGGGCGCTCGCCCTGCTTCCCCTGCACGCCGCCGCGCCCGATCACGTGATCTCGTCCTACACGGCCACCGTCGGCGCGCTGATCGCGTCGCCCGCCCCGGAGCGTGACGGGAAGCGGATCCTCGTGGTGGGCGTTCCGGAGACCCCAGGTGAGCATCCCCTGGACGTCGAGGAGGAGATCAAGCGGATCGGCAAGCACCAGACGCCCGTGACCATGCTGCAGGAGGACGCTACGCGTGCCCAGGTGAGTGCGGCATTGGCAGCGCACCCGTGGGTGCATTTCATCTGCCACGGCACCCAGGACGTCACCGATCCGGCGAAGGGCGCGATCACCTTGCACGACGGCCCTCTGCCGGTCCTGGACATCGCCGAACTCCGCCTGACCGGCGCGGACTTCGTATACCTGTCCGCCTGCCACACCTTCGTCGGCGGGCTCAGGCTGCCCGACGAGGCCATCCACCTCGCCGCGGCGTTCCAACTCGCCGGATACCGCCACGTCATCGCGACCCTGTGGACGATCAACGACTGGCTCGCGCCGATGATGGCCGACTGGGTCTACCAGGAGATCGATCACTCCTCCGACAGGGCCGCCGAAGCCCTCCACGCCGCGGTCGCGAAACTGCGCGCCCGCCAGCCCACGCACCCACACGTATGGGCTCCCTACGTCCACGTGGGGCCTTGATCCACCAGCGAAAGGGGCACGATCATGCCATGGGTAGGCCACTACCTGTCGATAGAGGGCGGGCTGCAGAAGGTCTACGTCGTCTGTTCCTGCGGGTGGAGCCGGCGAGCGCGGGGCGAGGACCCGCACTCGACCTGGCGGGCTCACCTGATCAGGGAGCGGGCGGCGTTCCGGCACAGCGCCGACGACGTCATCTACGACTTCGACGACAATCTCGGGCTCATGCGTGTGATGTGCCTGTGCGGCTGGCAGGCCACCGATCCGGATTCGAGGATGGCCGCGGAAAGGTGGGACGCCCACTACCGGCAGGCATCGGCTCGCGAAGGCTGGTGACTCGACGACGAGTGGTCTCCAGCGGCTTCGACGGCCGCTGGAGCTCCCTTTCCCAGGTGTTCGAGCGGCGCCGGCGAGCGGGTGACGGTCAGCACCGGGCAGGACGCCTCAAGCAAAACGCGCTGCGCGGTGGCGCCCATCGTGGGCGGGCCGGTGGCCGTACGGCGGCGCAGACCGATGACGATCACCGAGGCCGGCAGCGAAGCGGCCAGGTCCACGAGTTCGCGGGCCGCGTCGCCCGCCACGCCCAGCAGCAACCTGACCTCGTGCTCCACCCCGGAATCGGCCAGCACCCGGGCCACCCGGTCGATGTCGCCCTCGGTCGCCAGCCGCGCCCCCGCCGCAGCGCGGCCGCGTGAGGCGTTGACCACGACCAGGGGCTCGGCGCGCCGCAAGGACTCGGCGATTCCGGTCCACAGGGCGGCCTCGCCCTCGGCCGAGGGGATGTATCCGACGAGCACTGTCATGCCGGCCTCCGGAGGCGGGTGAGCAGCGGCCAGAGGAGGATGACCGCGATCACCGCGTAGATGGTGTACGAGACGGGGCCGCCCAGCAGCCCGGACAGGTCCCCGCCGGACAACTGCAGCGAGCGCCGGCCCTGGAGTTCGGCGCGCGGCCCGAGGATGACGCCGACGATCAGCGGCAGCACCGGGAACCCGAAGCGGCGCATGCCCAGGCCGATCAGCCCGAGCAGCAACAGCAGCACCAGGTCGAACGGCTGCGCGTTCACGGCATAGGCGCCCATGGAGGCGAAGAACAGGATGCCCGCATACAGGAACGGCCGTGGGATGCGCAGCAGCCTGGCCCAGGCGGGCGCGAGCGGCAGGTTGAGCACGAGCAGCATCAGGTTGCCGACGAAGAGGCTGGCGATGAGGGTCCAGACAAGCACCGGTTCGCGCTCGAACAGCAGCGGCCCCGGCTGGATGCCGTAGGACTCGAACGCGGCCAGCATCACCGCCGAGACCGCCGTGGTCGGCAGCCCGATGGCCAGCATGGGCACGAGCGTGCCCGCGGCCGAGGCGTTGTTGGCCGCCTCCGGCCCAGCCACTCCCTCGATCGCCCCGGAGCCGAACTCCTCCGGCCTTCTGGCCAGGCGTTTCTCCGTGACGTACGAGAGGAAGGCGGGGATCTCCGCGCCGCCCGCGGGCAGCGCGCCGAACGGGAAGCCGAGCGCGGTGCCGCGCAGCCACGGCCGCCAGGAGCGGCGCCAGTCGTCGCGGCCGAGCCAGGGACGACCGACGGGGATCACCGGCGGGGGACTGCGGCGCAGGTGGGCGGCCACCCACAGGGCCTCGCCGACCGCGAAGATCCCGACGGCGACCACCACGACGTCGATGCCGTCGGCGAGTTGCGGGATGCCCAGCGTGAGGCGTTGCTGGCCGGTGACGCGGTCGATGCCGATCGTCCCGATGACCAGGCCGGCCAGCAGGGAGGCGAAGCCGCGTACGCGGGAGGCGCCGAGGACGGTGGCGACGGCGGCGAAGGCGAGCAGCATGATCGCGAAGTGGTCGGGCGCGCCGAGGCTGACGGCGAAGCTCACCACGAGCGGCGCGACGAGCACCAGCAGGAGCGTGGCGATGGTGCCCGCGACGAACGAGCCGATCGCCGCGCTCGCCAGCGCCTGGGCGGCCCGGCCCGCCTTCGCCATCTTGTTGCCCTCGATGGCGGTGACGACCGAGGCCGACTCGCCCGGCGTGTTGAGGAGGATGGAGGTGGTGGAGCCGCCATACATGCCGCCGTAGAAGATCCCGGCGAACAGGATGAACGCCTGCGCCGGCTCCAGGCCGTAGGTGAGGGGCAGCAGGAGCGCGACGGTCATCGCGGGGCCGATACCGGGTAGGACGCCGACGGCCGTGCCCGCGACGACCCCGATGAGCGCCATGAGCAGGTTGCCCGGCGTCAGGACGTGGACGAAGCCGTCCAGCAACGGGTTCACAGGATTCCCTGGAGCACGCCGGCCGGCAGGTTGGCCCCGAGGCCGACGGCGAAGGCGTAGAAGGTGACCAGCGACAGGGCCGCGGCGACGGCGAGCCCGCGCACGTGGTGGCGGTTGCCGAGGGCGAAGGCGGCGCCCCAGAACAGCAGGGCGCCGCTGATGACCCAGCCGAGCCACTCGACCAGCGCCGCGTTGGCCAGGAAGACGCCGGCCAGCAGCAGCACGGTGCGCCAGTCGGCGCGGCTGCCCAGGTCGACGTCCTCGCCGGGCTCGGGTTCCCCGGCGCCGCCGCGCGCCACGTCGGCGCCGTAGACGGCGGCCACGACGAGCAGCGCCGCGCCCAGGATGATCGGCACCGGGCGCGGGCCGACGGGGTCGTTGCCGCCGGTCAGGTGGACGATCCTGGTCGCGTCGGCGATCACCGCGGCGCCGGCGAGCGCGAGGAGGGCGCACACTCCGTACTGCGCGCGATCGGTCACCGCGGCGGTCACCGGGCCAGCCCGAGCTCGGCCAGGATGGCCGCGACGGACTTGTCCTGCTCGACCAGATAGGCGGCGAACGCGTCGCCGGTCAGGAAGGAGTCGGTCCAGCCGCGCCTGGTCAGCTCGGCCTTCCACTGCGGCGCGTCGTGCATCCGGGTGAAGACGTCGATCCACCTCTTCCTGTCGGCCTCGCTGATGTCGGGCGGCGCGACCACGCCGCGCCAGTTGGTGAAGACCAGGTCGATGCCCGAGTCCTTCAGCGTGGGCACGTCCTTCAGCACGCCGATCGGCCGCTCGCTGGTGACTGCGAGCACCCGTACCTGCCCGGCCTGGACCTGGTCGAGGAACTCGCCGTACCCGCTGGCGCCGAAGGCGACCTTGGAGTCGAGGATCGCGGGCAGCAGTTCGCCGCCGCCGTCGTAGGAGACGTAGCCGACCTGCCTGGGATCGATGCCGACGGCCTTCGCCAGCCGCATCGGCAGCAGGTGGTCGGGGCCGCCGGGGGAGGAGCCGCCGCCGACCGTGACCTTCTTCGGGTCCTTCTTCCACGCCGCGACGAGGTCGCCGATGTTCTGGTACGGCGAGCCCTTCGCCACCACGATCGCCCCCGCCTCCTCGATCAGTTTGGCGATCGGGGTGGTCTGCGTGAGCGTGGCGGCCGACTTGGCGGTGTAGGAGGAGCCGACCACGCCCAGCCCCATCTGCATGGCCAGCTTGCCGTTGCCCCGCTCGTTGACGGTGCGCTGCAGGCCGACCGTGCCGCCCGCGCCGGGCAGGTTGAACACCTGCGGCCCCGAGGCGATCCCGGCCTCCTCCATCACCTTGGCCGCGGTCCGCGCGGTGGTGTCGTAGCCGCCGCCCGGGGTGTTGGGCACCATGATGCGCAGGCCGGTCAGGGGTTCGCCGGCCGTACCCGATGGTCGGTCGGCGGTCGCCCCGCAGGCGGTGACGGCGAGCACGAGCAGGGCCGTCAGCGTGATGGCTCGGATTTTCACGGTCTTCTCTTCCGCGTCGGCAACTCCGGCGCGATGATTGTGCGGATCCGGAAATGTACCGGTCATCCTTGTGTGACCAGCGGAGATAAAGTTCATTGTGGTCGTGAAGCCGCGCCATCTCACCCTCGCCGGCGAGCTGTTGATCATGCAACTGGCCATCGTCGTGGTGGTTCTCGCCGTCGTGGCGGCCATCTCGGTGCGGCAGTCGAGCGTGACCTTCGACCGCGTGGAGGGCCGTCGGGTGACCGCGCTGGCCGAGATGCTGGCCTCCCACCCGCTGGTACGGGCGCGGATCCACGAGCCCGCGCCCGCGGAGGTGCTCGCGCCGCTCGCGCAGTCCGTGCTGACGCAGTCGGGGGTCTCGTCGGTGGCCATCGCCGACGAGCGCGGCAAGATCGTCGCGGCCACCAACGCCACGGTCATCGGCACGCCGCTGCCCCTCGGGCACCCGGGCGTCGGCCGGGCGCGCGGCTGGTCGGGCTACCTCGTGCTGGACGGCGAGCACGAGCTGTCCGCGCAGGTCCCCGTGCTGGGCGCGACGCCGCGCACCCAGGGACGCCACCTCGGCACCGTGTCGGTGGGCGTGGCCGCGCCCACGGTCTGGCAGCGGCTCGCGGGCGCCTCCTCCCACCTGGCGATCTTCCTGGGCATCGCCAGCGCGCTGGGCGGGCTGGGCTCGTGGCTGGTGGCCCGGCGGATCAAGCGGCAGACGCTGAACATGGAGCCCCGCGAGATCGCCGGGCTGGCCGAACACCGCGAGGCCATGCTGCACGGCATCGCCGAAGGCGTGGTGGCGCTCGACGTCCAGCACCGGCTCACGCTGGTCAACGACGTCGGGCGTACCCTGCTCGGCCTGCCGGAACGCTCCGTGGGCAGGAGCCTCGCCGCGCTCGGCATCAGGGACCGCCTGCACGACGTGCTGACCTCGGCGGGCGAGGCGCGCGACGAGATCGTCATCCATCGCGGCCGCGTCCTGGTGCTCAACCGGATGGCGATCACCGGGGGCGGGCGCCGCCTCGGGACCGTGACGACCCTGCGCGACCGTACCGAGCTGGCCCAGTTGGAGCGCGAGCTGGGCTCCTTCCGCAGCTCCACCGAGCTGCTGCGGGCGCAGGCGCACGAGTTCGCCAACCAGCTCCACGTGATCTCCGGGTTGATCCAGGTGAAGGAGCACGACGAGGTCGTGAGCTACATCCGCGCCCTGCGCGAGCACCGCGAGTCGCTCGACCACCACCTGCCCAGCCTGGTGCGCGACACGGCCGTGGCCGCGCTGCTGACGGCCAAGTACTCGCTGGCGGCCGAGCGCCGCGTCCAGCTCCGCCTGTCGGAGCGCACCGCGCTGGACCGGCTCGACCCGCGCGACGCCGCCGACGTCGCGACCGTGACGGGCAACCTCGTCGACAACGCCATCGACGCCGCGGGCGCGGCGGCGGGCGACGAGGCGTGGGTCGAGGTGGAGCTGCGCCAGGACGCCTCCAGCGTCGAGATCGTCGTGCGCGACTCCGGCCCCGGCGTCGCACCCGAACTCGCCCGCGAGGTGTTCACCCGCGGCTTCACCACCAAAGCCGCCCAGCAGGGCGAACGCGGCATCGGCCTGGCGCTCACCCAGCTCGTCTGCCGCCGCCGCGGCGGCGAGGTGGCCGTCGCCAACACCGACCACGGCGCCATGTTCACCGCCCGGATCTCCGTGGGAGTTCCCCGATGATCGACGTGCTCGTCGTCGACGACGACTTCATGGTCGCCCGCATCAACGGCACGTTCGTCGACCAGGTCGACGGCTTCCGCGTGATCGGCACCGCGCACACCGGCAAGGAGGCGCTGGCCGCCGCCGAGACCCTGCACCCCGATCTGGTGCTGCTCGACCTGTACCTTCCCGACGTGTTCGGGCTGGACGTCATCACTCACCTGCGCGCCCGGCAGGTCGACTGCGACGTGATCGTGATCAGCGCCGCGCGCGAGCTCGACACGGTACGGCGCGCCGCCCGCCACGGCGTCACCAGCTACCTGCTCAAGCCCTTCGACCTCGCCGACCTGCGGACCAGGCTCGAACGCTACCGGGCCCAGCGCGGCGCCGGCCTGGCCGAGGTCGCCGGCTGCCAGGCGGACGTGGACCGCGTTTTGGCCGGAGGCGGCCCCGCCCGCGCCCCGGCCCTCCCCAAGGGCCTGAGCGTCGAGACCGCCGAACTTGTCCGGCAGGCCCTGCGCGGCAGCGACGAGTCGCTGTCGGCCACGGAGTGCGCGGAACTCGTCGGCCTCTCGCGTGTCAGCGCCCGCCGCTACCTGGAGCACTTCATGACCACCGGCCAGGTCGACGTCACCCTCAAGTACGGCGTCACCGGCCGCCCCGAGCGCCGCTACCGATGGCAGGCTCGCTGAAAACAGGGTTCATCCGGGGGAGGGGCCGTCGCCGAAGTACCGGTGTCCACACACCGACAGGAAGATGGCCATGACCGAGACACAGACCAAGCAACTCCCCACCTCCACCCCGCTCACCACCGAGGACGCGCAGCGCGTCGTCGACCAGATCAGCGCGGACGTGGAGCTGGCCGGGCAGGTCGCCGAGCAACTGGACCGCGACCCGCGGCTGCTGTTCGTCCGCCTGTTCGCGCTGGCGCCCGCCCAGCAGACCGGGCTGTCCAGGATGCGCCTGGACCGGACCCGCTCGACCTTCGCCCCGGTGGCGCGGGCCCTGCGCGAGGGTGACCCCATCGCCGTGCGCATCATCGACGTCCCCGCCGTCGCCTCGGCCTTCAGCTGCTCGTTCAGCGTGAAGGTCGACTCCGACGGGGTCGCCGTGGAGGGCTCCATCACCACCTGATCAGGAAACACGTGCCCGGCGCCGCCCGCCGGGTGCGATGTAGACGTTCATGCCGGTGAAGTCGAGGGTGACGGTGTAGGGCTTGTGGAAGGCGTGGGCGATGTCGGCCAGCTTGTAGAACCCCTCCTGGCCCAGCGTGTCCTCGCCGCCCGCGTAGCAGTAGGCGCCCTCGGCCGTGGCCCCGCCGAGCCGTACCTCCTTGGGGTAGCAGGGGTAGGCGACGACCGGCTGACCCCCGGCGTAGCCGGCCATCGGGCGGTCGCGGTCGACGCGGACCCCCAGCCGTCTGGCCGTGTTCGCGGAGATGCCCGCGACCTGCTCGCCGGTGCCGCCCAGGTTCAGCGCCACCACCCCGGTGGCGGAGCCGGCGACGCTGCCCTCGGTGTGCAGCAGGTGCTCACCGGCCAGCCACAGCGGCAGCGGCCTGGCGCCCGCCCGCGCCTTCCTGACCGCTTCGTCGGTACGGCGGCGCAGGACCAGCGCCCGGCCCGCGTAGTCGAACGTGGACAGCAGGTGGTAGAAGACCCACGTGCCGATCATGCCGTCGTGCTCCTCGGCCTCCTGATCCGACCACCCCACGGGGATGTTGCGCAGCTCGATGCCGCCCAGCCTGAGCGACTCCAGCACCCCGTAGTACAGCCAGATGACGCCGCCGAACGCCTCGATCCTCTGCTTGGCCACGGCGCTCAGCCCGGCCTCCGCGGCGACCTTCGCGCTCACCCCCAGCCCGCCGACGCGCGTGTAGAAGGTGAACCGCTTCGGCGGCCCGCCGTTGACCGACGCCTCCACCAGCGGGAACGGGTCGGTCCGCAGCCACGGCAGCCGTGCGTGGTCGCCGTGGATCTGGTACGGCCTGCCGCGCACCGCCGCGAACTGTTTGGCATACGCCTCCTCGCCGGCCAGCCGCCAGCAGGGCGCGGCGAGGGCGAACCTGTCCTGCCGGGTGTAGCAGTCGGCCAGCAGCCGGTTGGTCTCCTTGTCGCCCGGAGCCAGGTCAAGGGCCATCGTGAGGTACTTCTCGGCATCGGGGAACCGGTTGCCCAGCAGCGCCACATGCCCGCGCCGGCGGGCGGCGCGTACGTTGCCGGGGTCCTTGCGCAGGATCTCCTCGTACGCGCGCCCGGCCCGCTCGAACTTCCCCCACCTGTAGAGCGCGTCCGCATGCCCGTCGTCCACCAAGGCCCTCTCCTCTCCGTGACCGCCTCCGCCCCACTATCGAAGAGCCGTGTGCCCGCCTCGTCCGCGCCGTGTCACGGTCACGTCACCGCGTACCGCTAACCGGCGTCGAGCGCGCGGATGCTGTCGAAGCGGTCGAGAGCCTGCTCGAAGGCGGCGGGGGAGATCGAGATGCCGCCGCTGAAGGGGAAGTCGAGCTGGTAGACCAGGAACAGCACCAGCCCCACCATGCCGCCCACGGCCGCGGCCAGGGTGATGTGCACCCTGCGGTTGGCGCTGCCGCACAGGACCGCGGGCAGCAGCGCCACCAGCCCGCAGCCGCCCAGCGCTACCCACAGCAGCGGCGGCACGCCGGTGTCGGCCATCTGGGCGCGGGCGCGGCGGGCGTCCAGGACGGCCTGCATGCGGGCCATGGCCTGCCCGTAGCGGGCGGAGGGGCCGCCGCCCTCCGGCTCGACGGTCTGGAAGAAGCTGCGGAGCTGCTCGGAGGCGCGCCAGGCGTTCTGCGACAGGCGGCGCTGCCCGGCCATGAGGGGCCATTCCTCGTCGATGACCGTGGTGGCGTAGCCGGTGGCGAGGGTTTGCAGGGTGGCGCGCTGGGGCGTGGGCAGGGTCCTGGAGTACCAGAAGACGTCGGTCAGGTTGCTGGCCTCGGTCGCGCTGGTCTCGGTGGCGGTGTTGACCTGGTTCCACGCCGCGACGACGACCAGCCCGATGCTGACGGCGAACAGGGTGCCGACGATGCCGGTGATCAGGCCGCTGCTGTCGCGGTAGTCCTGGCGGGTCTGGTCGGGGATGACACGGCCGGCGACGTACGCGGCCAGGCCGACGAGGGCGGCGACCGTCGCGGCGACGAGCAGTCCGAAGAGGGCGACCGACACGGGGGTCTCACTTTCTGTGCATGAGTGATCGCCCAAGGTGATATCACGCCCGATCCGCGGTGCGGGAACTTCTCCGGGGAGCATGTCGATCCCCCGCCGAGGAACGCTTGTGCGCCCAGGCCGCGGTCCTGCTGCCGCGCGCCGCCGGTCTCACGCTCGGCGGCGGGATGCTCGGCGCTCTGGCGATCACCACACTGGTGCTGCCCCTGGTGAACGCGGCCACGCGCCACGAGGCCATCCGCCACGAGTGAGGCCGCCGCCGTCGATTGGATAGATTGGCGGCCACCATGGAGAACGAGACAGGACGGCGCCGCTACACCTCGCTGCGCCGGGTGGCCCAGGCGCACCAGACGCGAGCCGAGATCGCCGACGCCGCCCGCCGCCTGTTCGTCTCCAAGGGCTGGGCGGCCACCACCATCCGCGACGTCGCCCGGGAGGCGGGCGTCGCCGTCCCCACCGTCTACGCGGCCTACCAGAACAAGGCGGGACTCGTCTGGGCGCTGGCCGACGCCGCGGACCTGGCCGCCGACCTGCCCCAGGCGATCGAGGAGCTGGAGTCCACCGCCGACCCGCGCCGCCACCTGGCCGCGATGGCCGCCTACGACCGGCGGCTCTTCGAACGCGCCGGTGACCTGATCACGCTGCTGCGCGAGGCCGGCCGTGCCGAACCCGACCTCGCGGACTTCTACCTGACGGGCCGGCGGCAGGTCGGCGAGCACCGCGTGCAGGTCTTCTCCTCCTGGCCCGACGGCACCCTGCGCGCCGGGCTCGACGTCCCCACCGCCGTCGACATCTACGCCGCCCTGTGCAACATCGACGTCTACACCACCCTGCACATCGAACGCTCCTGGTCACCCGACCGGATCGAGCGGTGGTGGGGCGAGGCGCTGGCCCGCGAGCTTCTCAGCCGCCCGTGAGATCGGCCCGCCCGCGTTCGCGGCCGCCGTATCAGTGCGCGCGTCTGGGCGTGAAGCGCAGTCCAGAGTGCAGGCCCGCCGGACGGCCGGCGGTGGCGGGCAGGGGAGTCAGCAGTGCGCCTCTGCCGATGACCCCGGAGAAGACCGACGCCTCCATGCCCTCCGGCGCGTACAGCCCGGGGGCGAGGCCGCGGTAGGTGACCGGCGGGGCGGCGCCGGCCGGAACCCCGCAGGCCTCGTAGGTGGCGCGGTGGTCGTCGTCGTACGGCTCGAAATGGCTGGTCAGCCGCAGCGCGTCGGCCTCGACCTCGACGACGACGCGGCTCTGGAACGAGCCGTACTCCCCGGCGATGCCGGGCGCGGGGCGGTCCGGGGCGCCGCCGAAGGGCGGGGTCACCGTGCGCCCGGTCACCTCCTCGATCACGGCGAGGTGCAGCCGGTCCTGGAGGAGGATGTTGGCCGGTCCGGTGCCGAAGCTGGTGATGACCGCGTCGTACTCCGGCAGGAGCGTGAAGGCGGAGTTGCCGCCGGGTGAGGTGCCGCCGTGGAAGGCGGCGGTGGTTCCGGCGATGGGCTCCAGCCACCAGCCCAGCCCGACCGGCGGCGCCTGCGGAATGCCCAGGTCGAAGGTCGGGGTCAGCATGGCCTTGACCGAGTCGGCCTCGAGCACGCGGGTGCCGTTCGGCGCGAGGCCTGCGTTCAGGTGCATGCGGCCGAAGGCGAGCATGTCCGCGACGGTGACGATCGGCGTCCCGCCGGCGGCCCCGATGGACTCCGGGACGCTGAACAACGACGTCGCGCGCAGCGCCATCGTCTCCATGTCGAAGAAGGCGCCGACGGCCGTGCTGCGGAGGAACGCCTGGGTCTGGACCGCCGTGGCGTCCCGCATTCCGCACGGCTCGAACAGCTCACGCCGGATCGCCTGCTCGTACGGCAGCCCGGTCTGCTCCTCGATGATGCGACCGGCCAGCACGAATCCCGGGTTCGAGTAGTGGATGCACGTGCCCGGCTCGAACAGGACGTCCAGGTCGCGCAGGTGCTCGACGTACGCCCGGTGGGCGTCCCTGCCCCGCACCGCGCTGGGCACGAGGCCGTCGGTGTCGATGCCGTTGGTGTGGTTGACCAGCATGCGCACGGTGATCCGGTCGGCCGCCGCGGGGTCGCGGAGGGTGAACTCGGGCACGTGCCGCCGTACCGGATCGTCCAGGTCGACGGACCCGCGCTCGACCAGCCGGAGCAGCAGCGTCGTGGTGAGGATCTTGCCGACCGAGCCGAGCAGCCACGCGGTGTCCTCCGTGAACGGCTGACCGGTGTTGAGATTGGCGCTTCCGCGCGCCAGGGTGAACCGCTCGTCGCCCACTGCCACGCCGATGACCGCGCCCGCCACGGCTCCGCCGGCCAGCGACTCCCCGAGCACCTCGGCAAGACGTCTCTTCAACGATTCCATCGTTTCCCACTCCTAGCCGTACGTTGTACTAGCTCTTCGTATTGCGTACGATTAACGTATTGGTACGCTGTGCGAGATGTCAACGCACGACCAGAACCAGCCGCGGACGCCCGTCTGGGTCCGCCCCGCCCCGGGCGTCCGGCAACCGCGGTTCACGCGGGAGCAGATCGCGAAGGCGGCGATCTCGATCGCCGAGACGGAGGGGTTCGCGGCGCTGTCCATGCGGCGGCTCGCCGAGGAGCTCGGCGCGGGCACGATGACGCTTTACCACTACGTGCCGAGCAAGCAGGACCTGCTCGCGCTGATGAACGACGAGATCCTGGGCGAACTGGTCGGCCCCGACGCCGAGCCCGACATCGGCTGGCGAGAGGCCCTCGCCGGGCTCGGGCGGGGACTGCGCGCGATCTCGCGGCACCGGCCGTGGGCGATCACGGTCCTGGGCAGCAAGGACATCGGCCCGAACGGCATGCGCGCCCTTGAGCGGGTCCTCGCCTCGCTGGCCGGCACGCCCTTCGACGCCGCGGAGAAGCTGGAGCTGATCGCGCTGGTCAGCTACTACGTGGCCGGCTTCACCGCGCAGGCGGACGCTGCCGAGGAGCCCGGCGAGGAGTGGATCGACGGCGTCGCCGCCTTCGTGACCTCACGCCTGGAAACCGGGGAGTACCCGCACATCCAGCAGCTCCTGGAGGGCGGGGACGCCGGAGCCTTCGTGCGCCGGCTCGACAACCGCGCGGCCGGCGACGAGCAGTTCGAGCGCGGCCTCACCCGCATCCTCGACGGCATCGGCGCCGAACTCGCGCGACGCTGACACCCCCTCCATAGCCGGTACGCGGGCGCTTCGCCGAGCCGCCTCTCCGCCTGCCTGCCGGTGACCGAATCGGCGCCGCGCGGATGACACCACCAGATCGTCCAGGGATTGGCCGCGGTTGCCGTCCTGGATCGGCAGCGCCCCGTTATGTCAGGTGCGTCCGGTCGTCCAGGTGATCGGACATTCCCCTGGGTGGCGGGCGCAGATTGACTGGCGCTGACGCGCTTTGCGAAGTCCCGCCGGCGGTACGGCGCAAGCGTGACCCTCGATGACATGACAAAGGTGGAGACAGTGGGACGAGGATTGTTGCCGGGGAAGGTCGCCGTGGTCAGCGGCGCCGCCTCCGGCATCGGCGCCGAGGTGGTGGAACGCTTCCTGCGCGAGGGCGCGCACGTGATCGCCGTGGACCTGACCGGACCCGGCCCCGACCGGCCGGACGTGCGGTCGATCCAGGGCGACGTCTCCCACGCCGCGACCTGGCGGCGGGTCGCCGACACGGCGCGGGCCGAGTTCGGCCGCCTGGACGTGCTGCACGGCAACGCCAGCACGGTGGTCCGCGCCCCGGTGCACGAACTGGCCGAAGACGACTGGGACCGGCAGCTCGCGGTCAACCTGAAGGCCGCCTATCTCGCGGTCGCCGCCTGCGCGGGCATGCTGAAGGAGAGCCGGGGCGCCGTGGTGCTGACCTCCTCGGTGCACGCGCTGGTGGGGCTGCCCGGTCACCCGGCGTACGCGGCGGCCAAGGGCGGGCTCGTCTCGCTCGGCAGGCAGCTCGCCGTCGAGTACGCGCCGGAGATCCGGGTCAACACCGTGATCCCCGGGCCGATCCTCACGCCCGCCTGGGACGGCGTCGGCGAGGAGGACCGGCGGCGCAGCGTGGCCGCGACCCCCGCGGGGCGCTTCGGCCGCCCCGACGAGGTGGCCGCCGCCGTGACGTTCCTGGCCTGCGCCGAGAGCTCGTTCGTCACCGGCGCCTCCCTGGTGGTGGACGGCGGCTGGACGGCGATGAAGGACTCCGCGTGAAGATCACGGGAATCGAGACGTTCCTCGTGCCGCCGCGCTGGATGTTCTGCCGGGTGCGGACCGACGAGGGCGTGGTGGGCTGGGGTGAGCCGATCGTCGAGGGGCGTGCCGAGGTGGTACGCGCCGCCGTACACGTGCTGGCGGAGTATCTGATCGGCCGGGACCCGCTGCGCGTCGAGGACCACTGGCAGGTCATGGCGAACGGCGGCTTCTACCGGGGCGGGCCGGTGCTCTCCAGCGCCCTGGCGGGCCTCGACCAGGCGTTGTGGGACATCGCGGGCAAGACCTACGGCGTGCCGGTCCACGCGCTGCTCGGCGGGCACGTGCGCGACCGGGTCCGCGTGTACTCCTGGGTCGGCGGCGACGAGCCCGCCGAACTCGCCGACGGCATCGGCGCCAGGCTGGCGGCCGGGTTCACCGCGATCAAGATGAACGCCACCGGCCGCATGCCCGCCCTCGCCACCCCCGCCGACCTCGCGGGCGTCGTGGAGCGGGTCGCGCTGGCCAGGGAGCTTCTCGGCCCCGCCCGCGACCTGGCGCTCGACTTCCACGGCCGGGTCAGCGCGGCGGACGCCCGGCGGATCCTGCCGCTCGTCGCGCAGTTCCAGCCGATGTTCGCCGAGGAGCCCGTGCTGCCCGACCGCCCGCACCTGCTGCCCGGCGTGGTGGCCGCCAGCGGCGTCCCGATCGCGACGGGGGAGCGGCTGTACTCGCGCTGGGACTTCCGGCCCGTGCTGGAGGCCGGGGTGGCCGTCGTGCAGCCGGACCTGTCGCACGCGGGCGGCATCTCGGAGACGCGGCGGATCGCCGCGCTCGCCGAGGTGTGGGACGCCAAGCTCGCCCCGCACTGCCCGCTCGGCCCGCTCGCGCTGGCCGCCAGCCTCCAGGTCGCCTTCGCCACGCCGAACTTCCTCATCCAGGAGCAGTCCATCGGCCTGCACTACAACGAGGGCGCCGACCTGCTCGACTACGTGGCCGACCCCGCCGTGTTCCGCTTCACCGACGGCTACGTCGCGCGTCCCGAGGCGCCGGGGCTCGGCGTGGAGATCGACGAGGCCGCGGTCCGGCGCGCCGACCAGGCGGGACACGCGTGGCGCAACCCGGTCTGGAGACACGAGGACGGCGGGCCGGCCGAGTGGTGATCCCCCTTGCCGCGCGCTTCGACCTCGCCCGGGGCGGCCGGTGGACGGAGCAGCCCCGCCCACGCCGCTTGGACGGCGGCCGACTCGTGCGAAGCCGGTGATCGGGATGACGACCCGTCAGCGCCAGAGGAACACCACCGCGGTCAGGACGACGCCGAGCGCCACGAAGCCCGGGGTCCTGGGCCTGCGGGCCCCTTCCCGGACGGCGGAGACCACCAGGGTGGCGGCCATGGCCAGGGCCGCCACGAGGTGCAGGCCGTACCACAGCGGGGTGGGGACACTGCCGAAGACGGTGCCGGACAGCACGTCGTCCACGGAGCCGTAGCCGGCGAGGCCGGTGAGGAGCACCAGCCCGAGCCCGAGCAGCGCGGGCACGTACCTGAGGTGGCCGAGCGCCACCCAGATGACGGTTCCCACGCCGAGCAGGACCGCGGAGGTGTGGTGCAGTTGCCGGGAGAGCAGGCCGCCGCGCACCTCGAAGCTGATCTCCAGGGCGGAGGCGTACGACTCGCTCATCGGGGTGCCGCGCAGGGGCGCGTAGCTGCCGTCGTAGACCACCGCGGCGTCGGAGGGGACGTGGAACCAGGCCAGGTACCCGCCGGTCACCAGGACGACCACGAAGCAGTAGATGAGCATGTCGCCGACCAACTGCCGCGCCCGTTCCATGCGGCATATTCGACCACAGAAACCGGTAGGAATGCCGTGCCCGTCTGGATTACCGTGCCAACCATGGCGGGCCGACACCACGATGCCGAGGCCGACCGCGACCGATGGACCCGCGTCAGCGCGGCCCACACCGACCGGCACGCCCCGCACGAGCTCCACTCCCCGCCGGACGCCGCCACGCACGCCTCCTACGAGCCGGCGACCGACGACCGGGCCGCCGGGTGGCCCGTCGAAGACCTGTGGGTCGCGCACCGATCCGGGCCGGGACAGGCCCCGGACGATCACGACGAGGGGAACCGGACATGAGCGACATGCCGCGACTGCACACCGCCGGCACCGGACCGCTGGACCGGGCGCGGGCGCTGCGCCCGCTGATCGAGGCCGAGGCGGACGCCGCCGAGGCACAGGGAAGGCTCACCGAGCCCGTGATCGAGGCCCTGCACGAGGCGGGACTGTTCGGCGTCTGGGTGCCGACGGTGCTCGGCGGGTCCGAGCTGTCGCCGCGCGAGCTGATCGCCGTCTTCGAGGAGCTCTCGTACGCCGATCCGTCCACCGGCTGGGTGGTCATGGCCACCACGCTGGAGAACGGCACGGCCGCCGCCTACCTGGGCGACGACGCGGTCGAGCGGATCTTCAAGGGACCGCGGATCCCGCTGTTCGCCGGGCAGGGGACGCGGCCGGGCGTGGCCGTACCGGAGAACGGGGGGTTCAGGCTGAGCGGTCAGTGGAGCTTCGCGTCCGGGATGTTGCACGCGCAGTACGTCCACAGCCTCGGCGCGGTCGAGGGCACCGACGAGGTCCGGATCTTCATCACCCCGATCGAGGACGCCGAGATGCTCGGGAACTGGGACGTCCTGGGGCTGCGGGCGACGGGCAGCATCGACTACCGCCTCGACGGCGTCTATGTGCCCGAGTCTCAGTCGCACGTCTTCACCGCGGACCGGCCGCTGCGCGGCGGCGCGCTCTACCGGCTCGGAGTGCTCGACCAGGCGCTGATCTGCCACACCGGCTGGGCGCTGGGGGTCGGCCGCCGCCTGCTCGACGAGCTGATCGGGTACGCGGTCGCGAAGGCCGGGCGCCCCGGCCAGATCGCCGGCAGCGAGGCCTTCCACGCGGACTTCGCCCGCGCGGAGGCCCGCTTCCGCGCGGCGAAGGCCCTGGTCAACGAGACCTGGGAGGACGCCGAGCGCACCCTGGACGCGGGCCGCGCGCTCGACGTGCGGCAGGAGACGATGGTACGGCTCACGCTCAACCACGCGACCTCGACCGTGGCCGAGGTGGCCAGGTTCGTCCACGACTCGGGCGGCACCACGGCGGTGCGCGACGGGCTGATCCAGCGGCTGTTCCGCGACGTGCACACGGGCAGCGCGCACATCACCTCGGGCCCGCAGGCGCTGCGGGAGTGCGGGCGGGAGCTGGCCGGGCTGGCCGCCGGCCAGACGTGGGCGTTCATGGAGCTGGTGGACTGACGAACCGCCGCGCGCGGGCCGGTCAGACGTCGAGGCCGATCGTGCCCAGAGTCCAGGCCAGGCCGAGTTGCTCGCGGTCGGGTGATGCCGGCGTGCGCGACCTGGGGGAGGTAGGCGTTGACGCCGGTCAGGAGGACGGCGGGGGTGGTGCCCGATATGGTGATCCGTCCCTTGCGGCCGGTGACGGCGAACCGGCCGGCGTGAGCACATGCCGTCGACAGCCTGTCAAGGCTTCTTCAGGGACGGAAGGATCTACCGAACGTCGCGTTCGCGTTGAGAAGGGCCGCGGGTATCAGCATTCCGACCGGCAAGCCCGCGAGCAGGGATCTGAGTCCGATGAAATCCTTCATTTCCGGCATCGTCGCCGTGCTCGCCCTGTCCGCCTGCGGCTCCAGCTCCATCCGCGACGAGACGGACTGGCGAAGCAACCACACCGACGCCCAGGTCGGCCCGGTACGCCTGCTGCACCTCAACATCGAGGCGCCGCCCATGGACCAGCAGCAGGTCGGCGGGGAGCTTCCGCTGTACCTCACGATCGTCAACGAGAGCGACCGCGAGCAGGTCCTGGACGCGGTCAGCACGACCGAGGCCAAGAAGGTCGTCTACGTCGGCGGCGACGCGGCTCCGGCGGACCGGATCCGGGTGACCGTACCGCCCAAGGGCGAGACGTCCATGCAGAAGGGTGACGGCCGGCCGTACCTGCGGCTCGTGGGTGTGAACCGGCAGCTCGGCCACACCACGGTCCCGGTCACCTTTCGCTTCCCCACCGCCGGATCCGTCACGGTGAGGGTGCCCGTGGCCCCCGCGCCCAAGTCCTCGTGAGGGCGGCCGACGTTACCGACAAACTACCCCTTCTTGGGATAAATGATCATATTTGCATGTGATCCTGCTTTGAGGTGATCCGGCCGATCTCGTAGGGGGATCTTGTGACGACCAGGTACGGGGCGCACTCGGAAGTCGGCGTGCTGCGGAAGGTGATCGTGCACCGCCCGGAGCTCAGCCTCAAGCGGCTGACTCCGGCCAACAAGGACGACCTGCTCTACGACGACGTGCTGTGGGTCCGGCGGGCGCAGCTCGAACACGACGCCTTCGTCGAGGTGATGCGCGAGCGCGGCGTCGAGGTCTTCTACCACCAGGAACTGCTCGCCGAGGCGCTCGACACCGGGCAGCAGGCCAAGCGGCACGCGGTGGAGCGGATGGTCACCCACCTGACCGTCGGCCCGATGCTCGTGGACGAGATCCGCGCCGAGCTGGCCTCCTGGGACGGGCAGAAGCTGGCCACGCACCTGATCGGCGGGCTCACCAAGCAGGAGTTCACCGACCAGACCGAGGGCGCCTTCGACACCCGCTCGCTGGTCGTGGCCATGGACGACCCGGGCTCGTTCATCCTCAGGCCGCTGCCCAACTCCCTCTACCAGCGGGACCCGTCGGCCTGGCTCTACGGCGGCGTGTCGCTGAACCCGCTCTACTTCCACGCCAGAAGGCTGGAGACCATCAACCAGAGCGTCATCTACCAGCACCACCCGATGTTCGCCGACGACGGGTTCGCCTACTGGTACCCGCCCATGGGCGACGACGGCACCTTCGACGAGGAGGACTTCGGCCGCGCCTCCCTGGAGGGCGGCGACATGATGCCGATCGGCAACGGCGCGGTCGCCATCGGCGTGAGCGAGCGCACCACCACCATCATGATCGAGGAACTGGCCCGGTCGCTGTTTGCCGCGGGCGCGGCCAACCGGGTCCTCGCGGTCAACATCCCGCCGCACCGCTCGTACATGCACCTCGACACCGTCTTCACGCTGCTGGACGTCGACAAGGCCACCGGCTACCCGCCCGTCGTGGACAACGCCGTCGTGTACTCGCTGCGCCCCGGCGACAAGGACGGCACGCTCGACATCCACCGCGACAAGAGCCTGGCCGCCGCGCTGGAGGACGCGCTCGGCATCAACCACCTCGATGTCATCCCCACCGGAGGCGACGACTACCAGCGGGCCCGCGAGCAGTGGGACTCGGGCAGCAACTTCGTCGCCCTGGCTCCCGGGGTGGTGATCGGCTACCACAAGAACGAGTTCACCAACCGCAAGCTGCGCGAGCACGGCGTGGAGGTCATCGAGATCGAGGGCTTCGAACTCGGCAAGGGCCGGGGCGGCGGGCACTGCATGACCTGCCCCATCCTCCGCGACCCGCTCTAGGGTCCGGGAACGCCGATGAGCCATTCCGCGCTGATCCTGTTCGGTGGCTGGACCGGCCCGAGACCGAGCCGGCCGGTCCGCCACCCGACATGCAGTCCATCCTCTTCACCCCGGTGGCGTTCCCGCTGACCGTGGGCGGCGCCACGTTCGCCAACGGCTTGACCGACCTGGTCCTGGCCCGCCTGAACTCCTGAGCCGCCGCCCGGCGCCCTGGCCTCCGCGTCATGGGGAGTGGCGCAGGATCTGGTCGAGGGGGGCGGGGATGCGGATGAGGGCGGCGTTGCGGCGGCCGTTCCTGGTGGCCAGGCCGGGGACGGCGGCGATCAGCCGTACCGGGAGCGGGGGAGTGGTGCGGCCCGACTCCAGGCGGGCGCGGGCGCCGCGCTCGGCCCGTGCCTGGAAGCGCTGCTCCCGGTCGGTGAGCGGGCGGCGCAGGAGTTCCACCTGGCGGCAGGCGGTGTCGAGGGTGGCGGTCTGGCCGGGGTTCAGGAGGTGGGGGAGAACGAGGTTGGCGGTCTGGGCGGCGTCGGCGATGGCGAGGTTGATGCCGTTGCCGCCGACCGGGGAGATGACGTGGGCGGCGTCGCCGATGAGCAGCAGGCCGGGCCGGTACCAGGTGTCGACCGTGGTGATGCGGACCGGCAGCAGGGTGAGCTCGTTGACGTCGTGCAGGGTTTCGAGGCGGCCGGTCAGCCAGGGCAGCGCGTCGCCGAACGCGGTGCGGATGGGCGCGGTTCCTCGCTCGCGCACCCGCGCGAACGATCCTGCCGGGATCATGTAGCCGAGCTGCCAGTGAGTGTCCTGATCGAGTACGGCCAGCAGCGCGCCGGGCACGCCGTGCAGGCGGAGTCCGGACGTGGCGGGATCGGTGGCGTTCTTGGGGACCGCATGCCACAGCACGTCCAGGCTCGCGCCGAGTTCCCGCGCGGTGAAACCGCCCAGAGCGCGCAGCTTGGAGTTGCGGCCGTCCGCGGCCACGACCAGGCGGGCGCCGACGGTCCGGTCGCCGTCCCCGCGGGCATAGGCGACTCCGGTGACCCGGCCGGTGCCGTCCTCCAGGAGCCGGCAGGCACGGGCCCGGGTGCGCAGCACGAAACCGTCGTACGCGGCCGCCCGTTCGGCGAGGTACGGCAGGAACCTGGCCTGCGGGATGAGGGCGTAGTAGGGGTGCCGGCGGCTGGCCCGCCGGTAGTCGGCCAGCGTGTACAGGCGCTCGCCCGCCTGCCAGCCGAACGTCGACACGGTCGTGTGCGGCAGATCGGCCAGCATCCGCTCGGCCAGGCCCAGGGTGTGGAGGAAGTCCAGGACGGCGGGCGCCAGGGAGCCGCCGCGGAAGCGGCGGTTGAAGTCGCCGTGCGACTCCAGCAGGGTCACCCGCGCGCCGCCGCGGGCCAGCAGATAGGCGAGCATCATGCCGCCGGGCCCGCCCCCCACGACGGCACAGTCGGCGACCTCGTCGAAGCGATGCGTCATGCTTCCTGTGTTCGGCCCGGCCCGGCTCGCGGTTGCCGCCGAGAGCGGGGGCCCGCACCTGGAATCCGCGTCACGGGACGAGCCCCTGCGTCCGCCGCCGCCACGGCGGGGTGTGGTCACGCGGCATACCTGCGACATACCGCCCATCTCTAGGGTCTGGCGGCATGAGAATCCTGAAATCCGCCGCTGCCGTCGGCGCCCTGGGGTTGGCGTTCTCGCTTTCGGCCGCGCCGGCCTCGGCCGCCTCCGTGCTCAGCGCCCGCTGCGCCAAGAGCGGCTTCCAGCTCAACGCGTCGATCACGTACGCCAACGCGGGAGCCCAGCACATCTTCACCAAGCTCACCTGGAACATCGCCGGCGCCGTCGGCAGTGACAACGACGTCTACTTCGAGTTCTGGAAGAACGGCAGCCCGGACCACGTGCTCAAGGTCGTCAAGATGAACGACGTCTCGAGGTCCGGCTCGGTGAACCTCTCGTTCCGCCGGCCGGTCTCGGATCCGATCTACGTGCGTGGCGGAGCCGTCTTCGACACGAACCACGCCACCGACCCGGTCTGCAAGTACGTCACCCGCACGATCTGACCCCGCCCGCGGCGGCGGTGGTCGTCATGGACGCACGTCATCGCGCGCGCTCAGGCAGGCCACGCAGAATCGGTACAGGTCCACGCGGGTGAGGGTGCCCGCGGGGTTGTAGCGCATCTTGCAATAGGCGCGCCAGCGGCCCGTGGCCTCCAGGGCGGCGCCCGCCGTCTGACACTTGCCGCAGGCGTTGGGGTTGTTGTAGGAGG
Source organism: Nonomuraea sp. NPDC050790 (assembly GCF_044456745.1). Lineage (NCBI taxonomy): Bacteria > Bacillati > Actinomycetota > Actinomycetes > Streptosporangiales > Streptosporangiaceae > Nonomuraea > Nonomuraea sp. NPDC050790. Next base: position 891,787 of record NZ_JBITGF010000004.1, read on the forward strand.
AGTCGTAGTAGTAGCCGCCGGTGTACGGGCCGTTCCCGCAGGGCACCGCCAGCGCCGTGCTCCCACCCGCCTGTTCCGCGCTCGCGCTCCAGGTCAGGCCGGTCAGCATGAGCATGCTCGTCCCGCCGAGTACGGCGGCTGTCCTCTTCAGGAGTAATCCCGTGGATCGCATCCACGCATCGTGACACGACCCGCATTCAGTTCGACTTCACCGGTCAGCTCGGCGGCTTCAGGACGGTGTTGATGAGGTAGACGGTCGCGTTGGACGTCTGGATGTTCGGGCACAGCACCCTGGCCCTGTTGTTCAGCCTGATCACGTCGTCCGTGACCGTGGTGGTGATGGTGCCGGTCTGCCGCGTGGTCAGCGTGGCGTCCTCGAGGTCGGCCGGGGTCTTGCGGCCGTCGACCACGTGGTAGCCGAGCAGGCCGATGAGCGCGTCGGGGTCGCCCAGCAACTGGTTGAGCCGCTCCTCGGGGAGCTTGTCGAAGGCGGAGTTCACCGGTGCGAAGACGGTGATGTCGCCGGAGGTGTCGAGCGTGGCGGCGTACGACGCGTGGTTGATGGCCGAGACGAAGGTGGACAGTTCCGGAACGCCGGACATGGCGCCGACGACACGCTGCCCGGCCATCATGTCCCGGCTCCCGGGCCCGCTGTCCGGAAGGACGTCGCAGCCCATGGGAGCCACGTCGGGACGGCTGACGCGGGGAGAGGGCCTCGGGGTCCACGGGGGCGGCGAAACTATGTCGGGGGAGGGATCCGGTGGGTCGTCGGGCGTGATCTCCGGAGTCTCGGGCGGAGGCTCCGGGGTCGACTCCGGCGGGGCCTCGGTCGTCACCTCTGGTGCGGGGTTCGGCGGGGAGAGCGGCACGGAGGTCGTCATCGCGAAAAAGGCCGCGAAAACCGATGCAAGGCGGATATTTCGACTCATAGCCGGATACCTCCAGAAACCAGTCGTCAGCAGGAGGCTGTCACCCCGGCCGGGGCCGCGACCAGCGCGGATCAGGCGGCCATCAGGGCGGAGAAGACCGCCCTGATGGCCGCGTCACTGCCGCTTGACGACCAGATACGCGAAGTCCGTGGGCAGGACGGTGAGCCGGTCGGAGAACCACTCCACCGTGAACTCGCCGTGACCCTGCTCGCCCAGGCACACCCCCGACATGGCGACCCCGGCCAACCCCTTGTGGGCGGCGTCCGTGGTGAGCAGGACGACCCCGGACCCGTCCGCGAGCGGCGAGCCGATACGCGCCGCGTCCCCGGTGCCGGTCGTGCCCACCCCGGCCAGCGACGGATCGCCGGAGTCGACGACCATCCAGTTGAACCCGACGTCGACGGCAGCCGGCGCGAGATCGAGGGTGGCGACGGTGAAGGCGCCGTCGCTCTTGGCGTCCACCTTGAGCCCCGTGACGGGGTGTTCCGACGGCTGGCTCAACTCCACGGTCAGCAGGATCACCGAGCCGCTCCCCGCCGTGGCCGCGGGCACCTCGACGCTGTACTCGCCCTGGGCGAGGGACGCCGACCCCGCCTCGAACGGCAGGCCGCCGATGGTCCCGCTGGGCCGCTTGACGACGAGGTATTCGAAGCCCGCCCCCGCCAGCCACGTCCCGTCGATCGCCTGCACCGCGAAGGACCCGCCGTGCCGGCCGGTGACCCCGAGCGAGGCGATGGGCTGCTTCCCACGGGTACGCGGCTGACCGAGCTGGGCCGTCTCCCCGGCGGTCCTGGACAGGTCGGCGGTCAGGAAGATCTTCGCCTGGTCGGACAGCCCGGGCACCGCGACGGAGCCGTATCCGTCGACGATCTCGCCGTTCCCGGCGGCGTACGGCTCGGGGGAGACGAACGCCGGCTCCGGCCGCTGCGCCCTGATCACGATGACCGCGGCCACGGCGACGAGGACCAGGCAGAACAGCACCACCAGGGCCTTCAGCGCCCACGGCGGGACCAGCGGCAGCAGGACCCGGGTGCCGTCCGCGCGGAACGGCTTCTCGCGCTCGTCCACGCGCGCCGTCACCGAGAAGGGCGTCTCCACGGGCTTGCCGGTCAGCGACGGGCGGGCGGACACGCGCAACGGCACGACGGTGCGGCCGGGGTCGAGCAGCAGATCGGTCACCGGCATCGAGAAGCGCAGCGCGTCCTCGTCGTCGGCGGCTTTCAACCGGACCCGGTGGGTCAGGTTGCCGCGGCTGACCAGCGTGATCGAGTGCCGGGTCGTCCAACGCCCCCGGGCGGTCCTGGGTGTCAGCTCGATCTGGAGGTCGTCGAAGCCGCCGACCTCGCAGGCGCCCTCGGCGATCGCGTAGACGCCCCTGGTGACCTTGGAACCGGCCAGCACGGAGAAACCGGTCGCGCCCGCGCGTACCTCGGAGGACCTCGGCGGAGCGAAGGTGACCGTGCAGGTGGCCGCGCCGTCGGGCGGGATCACGAGGTCCTCCGGCTCGACGGCCGCGAACGCCGCCGCGTCCCCCTCGACCCTGACGCCGACCCGCTCGACCCGGGTGCCCCGGTTGCGCACGGTCACCGTCGTGGACGCCCGCTCGCCGGGCGTGACGGCGACCGTCCGCTCGGACAGCGCGGCGACGAGCTTCGCGTGCTGCTCGGGCGGGGGCGGCTGCGTGGGCTGCGGCACGCGGTCGTCCTCGGGCCTGCCCTCGGACTTGTCCCAGGCGAGGTACTCGCCGCACTGGACGCAGAACCTGGTGCGGTCCGGGTTGACGTCGCCGCAGTTGGGGCACGTGATGCTCATCAGAGTCCTTCCGCGCGGACGCCGAGCGGGCTGCGCACCGGCGGCGCGGCGGGTTCCGGCGCGCGGGGCGTGATCGGTGCGCTGACCACCACGTTGACGAACGGCCGGAAGTCCACGGCAGGCTCCGCCAGCGGCGGGCAGGCGGCCGTGATCGTCACCGGGAGTCCGAGCTCGGCCAGCGAGCCGGTCAGCAGGCCGGCCGGAACGGTGTCATGGGCGAGCAGCACACGCAGGATCGCGCCGAGCAGCCGATGCTCCTCCTCCGGCTCCCGCGCCCGGACCGCCACCGCGTAGGACAGGCTGACGTAGCGGGGCGGGCGATGCCGCGCGGTGACCGCGCCGTCGGCGTTGAACTCGTTGATCATGCCCTGGCGTCGCTTGCTCAGGTCCTCACGGATGTCATAAAGGCTCAGATGTACGGCGGCCGCCGCACCGCCGGCCACCTGCTCGGCGTCAGGCGCGCTCAAGAGCACCTCGGCCCCGGAGCCGGGCACCGCCTCCCGGCGGACCAGCTCGCGCAGCGCCTCGTCGACCTCGCCGATCACCCCGTTCGCCGCGCTCACAACAGCCCGTTGCGCAGCGCGTAGGCGACGGCGTGGGCCCGGTTGCGCAGGTGAAGCCGGGTGGTGATGTCGTGCAGGACGGTCTTCACCGTGCGCTGCGAGTACGCCAGTTCCGCGGCCACCTCCGCGGTGTCGTAGCCTTCCGCGATCAGGCGCAGCACCTGGATCTCGCGCTCGGCCAGGCCGGAGAAGCTCAGCCCGCGCGGGGTCAGCAGGTCGCCCTGCACCCGGCTGACCTGGGCGAGCAGCCTGCCGAGCAGATCGGGCGGCATCGCGCCCCCTCCGGCGGTGGCCGACCGGATCACCGAGACGAGCCGCTCCGGGCTCGCCTCGGCCCGCCGTACCACGCCGGACACCCCGATCTCGACGATGGCGAGCAACCCGGAGTCGTCCACGGTCCCGGCCACGACGACCAGCCGGAGGTCGCCGTGACAGCGCAGGGTGCGCAGGACGCCCAGGGTCTGCTCGCACACGGAGTCGGCGACCACCAGCCCGACGTGCGCGTTCTCCGGGCGGTCCGTCTCCATGATCTCGACCTCGGGCCGCTGCCTGAGCTGGCTCAGCACCCCGGCACGGGAGATGGGGTCGTGAGCACGCACGACCACCTGGATACGCTCCATCCGATCTCCATTCGGCGTCCGCTCGATCAGGCGGATACCTCAGAAAATCGCATATTCAGCATTCCGAATGGGCTCACAGATCGCCCTGGTTAGCGCCAGAATCCGGCCAACAAACCTTTACCGCGGTGTCGTTGGCTGATCGCGGGGCGGATCTTATCGTCCCATCTGACGCACGAGAAATCGACGGGGGCAGCAAATGGCGACATTGAGCGTCGTAACCAACATGAACGTGACCGTGAACTCCATCAACGACACCACGTCGTCGGGGCTGGGCAGTTCCTTCAACGTCAGCAACGGCTTCCCCGTGTCGGGGAAGGCGCTGGCCACGCCCGGTGTCCCGCTGACGGTCCAGATCTCCGCCGAGAACGACAGGGGAGACGGCAACACCTGCACCTTCGTGGTCTCCGACCCGGAGGGCAGCGGCCTATTCCTCGGCGAGGCGTCACTGACCTGGCAGGAGGGCGACACCAGCACCGGCTGGGTGGAGTTCACCGGATTTCCGATGCGGGCCGACCAGGTATCGCCCGTCGGCGACTGCGACTACAACATCTCCCTGGTCCACGACACCGATTCGAGCGGCACCCGGGTCGGCATCCGCGTCTTCACCCTCTGAGGGAAAAGGAAAAACACATGGACAACGAACCCGATCTGGAGACGCTGCCCGACCTGGCCTTGCCGGACCGGCTGCCGGAGGAGGCGGGGGTGGACGTGACCGAACTTCCCGTGTTCGACGTCTGCCTGCGATTCAACTCGCGGCCCTGGCAGTCGCTCAGGGTGTCCGCGCCGTCCCCGGAGGACGTCGCGGCGATCATGGACGGCTTCGCCGCCAGGATCAACGCCATCCTGGTCCAGCGGCGCTACCCGCCCGGCATGTGCACGTGGACCCCTAACCCCTGCTGAGGCGTTCGGGCGGCGGGTTGAGCATGGTGACCCGCACGCTGACGTGGGCGGGCACGCCCAGTTCGAGCACCTCCCAGAGCCACTTGCTGTCCACCTCCGTCTCGTCGGGGAGGTGGATGGTGACCGTGGCCTCATCCGTGCCGGGCAGGTCACCGCCCGGCCGGGTGGACCATCCGACGCCGCCCGAGTCGGTGACCTGCGCGTCGATGCCCGTGAGGGTCTTCACCAGCCTGATCAGCGCGCCCAGTGTGCCGCGCCCGCGGTGGAGCGAGACCGCCTCGGCCACGAGCGCGCGCCGCTGGTCCTCCCGCATCTGCTCGCCGAAGCCGATGGCCACCCAGCCCGCCAGCCACGGGAGCATGTCCGAGGGCGTGAGGGCGGGGTCCAGGTAGCTGTCCAGGCAGTCCAGCGTCGTGAGGACGGGCGCGAGCACCTCGTCCAGCGCCCGCGTCAGGTTCTGGGCGTTGTCGCCGGTGAAGATGGCCGGTAGCTGCTCGCCCATGGGATGGGCGCTGGCCAGCCCGTTGACGGCGCCGCGCGTCACTCGTGCCCCACCTTGATCTGGTGCTTGTAGGAGAAGACGAGGGTGTCGGGCTTGAGGATGATCCGCTGGGTGGGTTCGCCGCGTTGCCTGGTGACCGGGTCGGCCTCGAACAACTGGATCTCCTCGACGAGCTCGACCCCCGCGACCCGCTGGAGCACCGCGTGCACGTCCCCCGACTGCACCATCCGGCCGAACGGCCAGCCCGCGCCGAACTGGCCACCGGTGATCGGGTTCAGGTAGGCGCCGAGCGCCGACATGGCCTCGCTGTGCACCGCCGCGAGGGTCGAGCCCGTCCTGGCCCGCAGCCTCGCCACGACGGTGACGCCCTGGTAGGAGGGCGGCTCCACGAGCACCCGCGCGCCCAGGCAGCGCCGCGTGTCCAGATACAGCGCGATCTTCCTGACCAGCTCCTTGCTGGGCTGCAACTGCTCGAAGCTCAGGTCCGTGGCCTCCACCCTCGGCACCACCAGCACCCGGACGCCGTGTTCCGCCGCCCGCACGCACTTGATGCGCGCCGCCTCCGGAGCCGCCTCGCGGGCGAGCTCCTCGTAGTCCTCCGCGGTGACGGCCCGGTTCCTGATGCGCAGTTGCAGCGGGCCGCGGGCGGCGGCGTTGGCCACCGACTCGCCGTCCACGCCGCCGGTGGCGGGCTTCCTGTTGACGACCGACTTCACGAACGGCACGGGCTCGCGCTGGACGACGAGCATCCCGCGCGCCACGTTGCCGCGCGACCCGCCGCCGGTCAGGTAGGCGGGCACCTGGATGAAGGCGCCCTTCTCGGGCACGTCGCCGTAGCGGAGCAACGACCCGTCCTCCTGCCGTACGGCCGGCCCGAAGACGATCTCACCCGCGGCCCGGTCCACCATGACGTGCCGGTCACCGGGTCCCGACGTGGCGAAGGACGTGACCTCGGTCCACTCCTGCGTACCGCCACGCGCGTGCACGTGCACCACCAGCGGCCCGTCGGCGACCATCGGCGGGCGCATCACGGCGAGCCGCTGCCCGGGAACCCCCTCCGCCGTGCCGACGATCTCGTCCTTCACGACGTCGGCGTGGAAGGCCGCGACCGTCCCGCCGACGGTCCGCGCGCCGGCCTCCGTGACCCGCGGCGTGGCGGAGTACGACGGCTGCCCCTTGCGCGCCTCGACCACGCGGCAGCGGAGCCAGCCCGCCCGGTGCTCGCCCACCACCGAGGCCGCGTGACCGGCCGGGACGTGCACGTACACCTCGCCGTCCTGCGTCAGCCCGCCCGTGGTGTCGTCGCTCGCCTCGCAGGTGGCCCAGTCGTTCGCCTCGCCGTCCCAGTACTGCCATTCGAGCGGCGGATCGCGGGGGTCGACTCCCGGACCGGCGCCCGCGCAGGCGAACCTGAAGTTGATCACGCAGCCGGGCACGGCGTTCGAGAGACCGAAGTACACCGCGTCGCCCTGCTGCGGGGTCTGGGCGAAGCAGTTGACCCCCGTCCCCTCGGCGAGCTCGTCGCTCCGGTCCACCGGGGCGGATCCGACGGTCCCGGTGGACAGGCGGCTGAGCGAGCACGGGACGATCGACAGCTCGTCCCCGGTGGTGAAGACGACGGGACCGGCCGCGTCCACCACCCGGCTCTCGCTGGCCACCTGCGTGCCCTTGGGCACGGTGACCGGCTGCTTCCTGACCGCCGACAGCATGAACGTGAGGTCGCAGCGCGCCGGCGCGGGCGGGAAGCGGCGCACGCCGATCAGGTCCAGGTAGCGCAGATAGTGCAGGTCGGTGACCCGGTTCAGCCGGTAGAGCAGTTGGTCGACCATGAACGCGAACGTCTCGATGAGCGTGATGCCCGGATCGGAGACGTTGTGGTCGGTCCATTCCGGGCAGCGCTCCTGGACGAGCCGCTTGGCCTCGTCCACGAGGTCCTGGAAGCGCCGGTCGTCGAGGTTGGGAGCGGGCAGCGTCATCGTGCTCCTTCGTGCGGCGGGATGACGTAGAAGGGGAAGACGAGGTTGCGCGGGTCGTTGTCGCCGCGGATCGCGTAGCGGATGTCGATCAGCAGGATCCCCTCGTCCACGCGGCCGAAGCCCACCTGGACGTCCTGGAGGACGATCCGGGGTTCCCAGCGTTCCAGGGCCTGCCGTACCTCGTGGGAGATGAGCCCCGCCGTGCCCGCGTTCGCGGGCGCGAACACGAGGTCGTGGATCGCGCAGCCGAACTCGGGCCGCATCGGGCGCTCGCCCGGCGAGGTGCCCAGGATGAGGTGGATGCTCTGCGCGATCTCCCGCTCCGACGTGGCGAGCTCGATCGATCCGGTACGGTCGACGCTGACCGGAAAGGCCCAGCCCGCGCCGATGAAGTCCCTGTTCATGGTCATCCGCCGATCGTCACCGTGGGGCAGCCGGACAGGATCATGGCTCCGCACCCGGCCCGGTCGCCCACGCGCACGGCGGGCAGCCCGCCGATGAGCACGCTCGCGCTGCCCGGCCCGACGAGGGGCGTGGGTGGGTGCGGCGTCGTGGGGGAGGGGAACGAGCAGGCGTGCATCGCGGTGACCGTCGCCGCCGGCATCCCGCCGATGAGCACGGTCGGCACGCCGGGCCCGGTGATGACGCCGGGGTGATCGGTCGGGTCGCCCACCCGCGCCGCGAAGCCCATCAGTTGATCCTCACCTGGGTGCCCCTGATCTCCACGTCGGCCGTGCCGTTCACGGTGACGCGGGCGCCCTTGAGCTCCAGCGGCCCGTTGCCCGCGTCGATGCTGACGCCGTTGGCGCCCTTGATCGCGACCATGCCCGTGCGCGCGTCCAGCCGCACGGTCAGCCGCTCGTCACCGGAGGCGAGCAGGACCCCGCTGCCGCCGGTGACCGAGTCGACGAGCTCCAGCCGGTGACCGGCCCGGGAGACCAGCGCGCGGACGTTCGCCTGCCCGCTGACGTCGTCGATCATCGGGGCGGACAGGTCCGGAGGCGCGTCCTGCCCGTTGTACAGGCCGCCGAGCACGTAGGGGTGGTCGAAGTCGCCGTTCTCGAAGCCGACCAGCACCTCGTCGCCGACCTCGGCGGGCAGCACCGCCCCGCGCTCGTTCCCCGCGCCGGTCGTGACCACCCTGGCCCAGCCGCTGGTGTAGCCGTCGGCGAGCCACGGCATGCTCAGCCGCAGCCTGCCCTGCCCGGCCGGGTCGTGCACGTCGCTCACGATGGCCGGCACCAGCCCCGTCCCGCCGAGCCGCGCCGGGCCGGGAAGGCGTCCCGCCGACACGGTGAACGCGGTGGTGTAGCCGGTGACCTCGGAGAACGTGTGCCGGGTCGTCGTCAGCGCGTACCCGCCCTCGAAGGGCGCGCCGACGTTGGCCAGCACCACCAGCGTGCCCGCGCGCAGCGCGGGATCCCCCCTCACCACGCCCTCCAGCTCCGCCGCGCCCGCGCCCAGCTCCTCCGCGAGCGCGCCGGCCGCCGCCGTCACGTCGGCCTCCGTGCGGTACGTGCTGTCGCCCGCCGACCACGGCGGCGCTCCGAACCGGGTGCCCAGCGCGACCGGGTCGGCGCCCGGCACCTGCGCCCCCGTCGCGCGGGGGGCGGCCACGGCGGCGACCTCCTGCTTGTTCTCGGCGTCCCAGCCACGCACCTCGACCTGCGGCACCTGGCCGCCGGCCGTGACGGTGGCGCGCAGCGACAGCAGGGCACCGCCCGCCTCGACGGTGACCGCGGGCATCCCGGCGGGCGGCCTGGGCGGGCGGAACGACAGCGTCCCGCCGGTGACGCGCACCCTCGCGCCGGTACGGCGGGCCAACCGGCACAGAAACTCCCAGTCGCTGATCCCGTCCTGGTTGATCTGCGTGCCCGGCCGGCCGCCGACGCCCGGCGGCGGGTCGATCTCGCCCGGCCGCAGCCCCGCCCGTTGGGCCACCTTGCGCACGATGTCGGCAACCGTCATATCCGGATATACGGCCACTCGTCGGCCTCGCATGAGCCGGTGTGCCTCGTCCATCCCGCGCACCTCGGCGAACGTCCCGTCGGCGGCCAGATCGAGGCAGACCGAGGTGACCTCGCCGCTCATCAGCGGGCGGGGGCCGCCGGGGTCGGAGGTCTGGACGCTCAGCCGTACCTTGGCGCCGATGGCGAAGCCGCCCTTGGCCAGCGCCATCGTGGTGTCGTCACGAAAGCGCAGGACGAAGATGTTGGGAAGGTGCTGACTGTCCTCGACATATCCCGACACGAGGCGAATCGCGACGTCCTCCGGCAGCGGGCTGCCCTCGACGTCCACCACGAGCCCGCCGGTGAACAGCTCAGCGGCCACCGGTCAGCTCCTCGATCGCCGGGAGCAGCAGCCGCGTGCCCGGCCGCAGCCGCAACGGGTCGTCGATGTCGTTGGCCTCCGCCACGGCCCGCCAGAGGGCGGGGTCACCGTAGGCCCGGTAGGCCACCGTCGCCAGGGACTCACCGGCCACCACCACGTGCACGTCGAAGGCGCCGAGCCCGCCCGAGGTCGGATTCTGCTTCGGCTGGGCCCCCGCGACCTCCTCCATCGTCACCGAGCAGACCGCCCTGATCGGCAGCCCGCCCGGTGTGAACAGCGTGAACCGCGCGCTCACGTCCCGCACGAACGCCGTGAACCCGTTCAGCAGCCCCCACCGCAGCACCACCCACGGCGGGCACGACTGGGCGTTGGCCAGCGTCCTGTCCGTGGGCACCACGCAGGTGAACAGCTTCTCCACCGCCTTGACGACCTTGTCGTCCATGGTGTCGCCCGCGTCGAAGAACATCTCCAGCGTCAGCTTGCACGGCTCCGGTCCCTGGAACTGCGGCACCCCGCTCTTCCTGGTATTGCGCTGGGGGCTGCGCCGCCACCGCGCGGCCTTGGTGAACGACAGCTCGTTCGGGTTGAACTGGAAGCCGATCGTGTCGTAGCGGGTGCCCGGCCTGCCGAGGCCGCCGCTCGGCGGATGGAGCAGCTCCAGATAGGCGCGTTCGAGGCTGGGCGGCGGGCCCTGCCCGGCGATCCCGGACGGGGCGTTCGCCTCGAAGGCGACAGGAGTGGACATGGCTCAGCCTCCCCAACCTGGCCCGAAGAATCCGTGATGGGCCAGTTCGACCGTCTCCGTGGCGGCCCGTGGCGTGGCGGCGTCGAAGCGCGGCCCGGTCCACCGCACCGGCACGACGTCCCGCAGCCCCCAGCTCGTGATCAGCTCGCCGGCGAGCGTGCGCGCCTCGATGGTCGCCGTCCTGCGCGCCACGCCGTGCACCGTGCCCGCGAACCAGCGGGTGATGTCCTGGCTGGCGGCGGTGACGGGGCGCGACAGCCGTACATTGGAGAACCGCACCCGCGTGGGCAACTGCCACACGTACCCGTTGTTGCCACCCTCCTCGCGCTGCTCCATCTCCACCTCGCAGCCGAGCCCGTCGCAACTGTCGAACGTCCCCAGATCCTGGCCGTCGATCTTGAGGACATAGCAGACCGCGACCGCGATCTCCTCTTCCGCCATCTCCGTCCCCCTCAGGACCACGAGTCCATGGGCAGGCCCCGCCGCTCCCGCTCCAGCCGCAGATCGGCACGCAACCTGCGCATCAGCGGCTCATAGACCGTCTCCACCAGCTCATCCACCCGCACGGCCCGTTCTTCCTCGCGCCCGGCACCTGCCTCCGCGCGTTCCCGCGCGTGCTCCCGGCCGTCCGTTACGGCGCGCGTCCCCTCGGGCTCAATCTCCTCGGTCTTCGGTACGGCGCCCGTCCCCTCACCTTCCGGCGCGCCGCGCGTCCTCTCTGGTCCCGGCGCGGTGCGCGTCCCGGTCCACGGCTCCCACTCGACCCGCACCTGCTCCACGTGCGTGTGTACGGCAGGCACCCCTTCCCGGGGCCGCCGCACCCCCTCCGGACCCGACACGCCCCCCGATCCACCGGCCACACCCGCCGACCCGCCAGCCACACCCGCCGATCCACCGGACACACGCCCCGATCCACCGGGCACACTCCCCGGCCTGCCGGGCACGCTCCCCGACTCGCCGCGCGTGGCCGGTGTCGCGCCGGTCCACGTCAGGTGTCCCGGCTCGTGTCCCGGGCTGCGGGCGTCGAACGCGGCTGCACTGGTCCATGCCGGGCGTCCTGGCTCGGGTTCCGGGCTGCGGGCGTCGAGCGGGGCCGCGCTGGTCCATGCCCGGAGTCCGGGTTCGAGCCCCGAGCTGCGTGTGTCGGCCGGTGGCGTCGGCCGCCCGGCGTCGTTGCGCTTCGCGCTGCCTTGACGCAGGATCCTGGGATCCGCGGCCAGACCCGGTGCGTGGAAACCCCGCATGGGCGAGCCGAGCGTGGCCGCGTGCTGGCCGGGTGCCTCGTCTGGCGTCTGCCACACGCCTGGCTCCTGATCTGGAGTTTGCCGGGCGCCTGGCTCCTGGTCTGGCGTTTGTCGCGCGCCCGGTGCCGGGTCTGGGGTTGGCCGCGCGCCTGGTGGCCGGTCTGGGCGTCGCCGGGTGCCCGGTGCCTGGTCCGGTGTTCGTGGACCGGTGGGTGGCGTGACGTGCCGGCCGACGAGCGGTTCGCCGAGACCCAGCGGACGGGACGGTGGCCCCTGGCTGGTTACGGTCTCGGGGGCTTGGCCGGTGGCGGGTCGCTCGACTTCGCGGGTTGCGGGAGGCGCGCCTTCGCGGGTTGCGGGAGGCGCGTTTTCGCCGGTTGCGGGAGGCGCGTTTTCGCGGGTTGCGGGTGGTTCGCCTTCGCCGGTGAGCGGCGGCGCCTGCCGTACCGGATCGATGGGTTGTGGCAGGGCCCGCGCGGGCGGAGCGGGGCGGGAGGCGGGCGCGTGCTCAGTGAGCGGGGCCGGCCGCACGCGGCGCGGTGAGGTGACGTGCGCGTCGGACCGGGTGGCAGCGGGGATCGGGGTGGCCAGGTTGTGGACGAGGCCGGACGGGGCGTCGGCGGCGCGTTCGTGGGTGAGGAAGGCGAGGAAGCAGGGGTTGCGCCAGGACGCCAGCGCCGCCGCGAACCCGGCAGGGTCGATCAGCACGGGGTGCGGGGCGACGGAGACGACGATGGGAGGCAACTGCCGCCAGTCGGCGCGCAGGACCGGCGCGGGAGGACGCGTACGGCGGGCGACACGCCAGGGCCATCTCATCGCGAAACGCCCAGAGCGGCGATCTCGGACACGAAGCGCCGGCGGTCGGCGTGCTCCAGGTCCAGGATGTCGTCGAGCGGCCAGTGGAAGTGGTACGCGACGTAGGCGATCTCCCCATAGAGACGTTCCGGCGCGTGGGTCACGATTCCCCCAGGCGGCTGCCCGAGAGGTCGACGCTGAACCCGTGCCCGCACGACGGGCAGCCCACGTCCGCCCGCGCATGCCCCTCGCTGTTGACCCGGCGGTAGAGGTCCTGCAAAAACGCCAGGTCGGCGGCGAAGAGGTTCTCGATGATCCCCGGGTGCACGTCGGTGATGCCGCCCAGCCGGGTGACCACCCGGCCGAGGAGCACGACGGTGAGGTAGGCGGCGTTCTCCCTGACCCGGTCGTCGCGCAGCGGGATGAGCTCGTCGCGCGCGGTGGCGAGGCGCATGACGCCGTCGCGGTGCAGGGCGCCGGACGGGTCGAGGTAGCCGCGCGGAAGCTCGAAGGGGAACTCGGTGCGCAGGGGCGGCTCGGCCACGGCCGTGGAACGCCACATGCTCACTCGACCTCCATCTGCTCGTAGGTGACGACGAGGGTCTCGGTGAGCACGTTGGTGTCGCCCGCCTTCATGGCGCTGATCTCCAGGCTCTTCGGCCAGGCGTTGACGAGCTTGTAGCGCTTGATCGGGTTGTTCTCGAAGTCGTAGACGATGATCGCGCCGCCTTTCCTGGCGTTGGACATGCGGCCGAACTGCGCCTCCTTGGCCCACTTCTCGAAGCTGTTGTCCGCGGTCAGGCCGCGGACCAGCGTCACCTCTCCGGCCTTGACGCGGCCGGGCAGCTTCTTGACGACGTACTTGCCGTCGGCGGTGTTCTGGCGCAGCTCGATGACGTCCTGCTCCATCTTGAGCCCGGCCACCTCGCTGATCTGTTTGATGACGATGCCGTCCACCTCCAGGCCGAAGGAGTGGGCGACCGCGGTGTCGAGGTCGGGAAGTGCCATCTGCGCTCTCCTGTGCTATTCGCTGACGAGGCTGGTGCCGCTCGCCATCTGGGCCAGCCTGAAGACGACGAACTCGGCCGGTTTCACGGGTGCGACCCCGATCTCGCAGACGACCAGGCCCTTGTCGATGCTCTCCGCGGGGTTGGTCTCGCGATCGCACTTGACGTAGAAGGCCTCGTCGGGGGTGAGCCCGAACAGCGCGCCCCTGCGCCACTCCATGACGAGGAACGCGGCGATGGTACGCCGGATCCTGGCCCACAGCGCGTCGTCGTTGGGTTCGAAGACCACCCACTGGGTGCCGTTCAGGATCGACTCCTGCAGGTAGTTGAACAGGCGCCGGACGTTCAGGTACTGCCACTGCTTGTCGGTGGCGGCCAGCGTGCGCGCGCCCCACACGCGGATTCCCCGGCCGGGCATGACCCTGATGCAGTTGACGCCGGTCGGGTTGATCAGGTCCTGCTCTTCGCGGGTGAGCTGCGACTCCAGCGCGATCGCGCCGTGGATCACCTCGTTGGCCGGCGCCTTGTGCACCCCGCGGGTCGCGTCGCTGCGCGCCCAGACCCCGGCGATGTGGCCGCTCGGCGGGATGCGCCGCACCTTCGTCTCCGGGTCGAAGACCTTGATCCACGGGTGGTAGAGCGTGGCCCACATGCTGTCGAGGCCGAGGTCGTTCTTCCAGCTCAGGAGTCCTTGCGCGGACAGCCCCGGCGGCGCGTCGAGGATCGCCATCCTGTCCTTCATGAGGGCGCAGTGGGCGTTGAGCTCGTTCTGCACGCTCTTCACGCCTTCCGGAGTGATGGCCTCGCGCTCCAGCGCGCCCATCAGGTCCGGTATCGCGATCATCGTGACCGCGTCGACCGCCGCGAGGCCGCGGAAGCCGGTGCGCTCGTCCTCGCTCCCGATGTACACCTCCGGGCTCACCTTGGCGGGAAGCACCGGCGGCGGGGGCGGCGCCTTCAAGGCCACCGACGTCGCCTCCAGCTTGGCCAGTTCCTGGCCGACCTCCTCGATCCTGATCAGCTTCGACTGCCGGACGGCCGTGGGCAGCGTGCCCTTGCCGGACTTCGCGGGGAAGTCGAAGGTCTCCTCGACCTTGCCCTCCCGCCGGACCGTGATCGTGAACCGCTCCTCCTCCGGCTGCTCGTCGTCCTCCGGGGGCAGCTTGGACACCTCGACGCTGATGTCGTCCTGCTCCTTCTCGGGCAGTTCCTTCGCGACGATCCGGAAGGAGGAGCCGAGCATCGCCTGCGGCGCCGGCTGCGGGGCGGCGCCGTCGCCGCCGATGCGGACCACGTAGCAGGCGCTGCCGCCGTTGAGGAAGAACCCGTAGACCGCGTGGGCCAGCAGGCCGCCCGCGAAGGACTCGCCGAACACGCCGGCGTACTGGCTCCAGCTCGTCACCAGGGTGGGCTCGCTCGGTCCCTTGCTCGCGAACCCGACGAACGCGGCGACCGCCGTACCCACGCCCTCGATCGGCCGGGAACCGGAGTCCACTGTCTCGATGTAGACGCCCGGTGATTTCGGCAGTTCAGGCATTTCTCCTCCTCGGCGGTACGGCTACGCCGATTTCTCCCCACTGCGGTGCCATGGGGGCAGCATCATCGGGCGTCCATCGAGGCGGAGTCGGCGGACCTGCCGGACCGGCTTTTCGGGCGGGCCGATTGTCCGCGACGGAGTCGGGGGAAGACCCCACACCTAGCGGCTGGAGGGATCATGATGACCGAAGGGCTCGCGGTGGGCGACCGGAGCGTCGGCGGCGCCTGGATCCCGGGGCTGGAGCCCATGAGCAGGTACGTGCTGTTGCTCCTGATCTGCCTGAGTCTGGTCGGGTGTGGCAGCCCGCTCGGGAGGGAAGCCGAGCCGCCCGGTCAGCGCGCGAATCCCACCAGCGAGGAGGAGGCCGAGGCGCCCGGGGCGCCGACCGGCGGGGGCGGCGACGCGGAGGCGTACGGGGCGCCGATCGAGGTGCCCGCGAAGGGCGAGGACGAGGGCAGGCCGCTCAACACGATGTTGAGGCGGATCAAGGCCGAGATCCGGCGGCAGTGTCCTCGACACGACCTGTGCGTCAAGCTGCGCATCGAGGCGCACGACAGGCCGGGACGCTCGGTCTGCCAGTACTTGTGGTCGGATCCGCCGCCGAAGAGCAAGGTTAGGCAGGGCTCCACCATCGTGATCATCACCGGCAGGGAGCCCTGCCCGACGCCGGAGACCTCTACCCCCACGCCGACGGTCGAGGAGTCCTCTGCCCCGGAATCGCCCGAGGAGCCGGAGATCAGTCCGTGACGGAGGGCTCCTCACGAGCCGGTTCAACCGCCTCGGCCTGGCTTGTGCCCGACTCTCCGCTGTTCAAGATCCTCGGGGCGGTCGTGGCTCCCGCCACCGTGCTCACCGCGATCTTCTTCTACTTCGGCTGGTCGCGCGCGTACTGGTTCTACGACTACCTCGGCGTCGATTCGTCCCTGCTGGGCCTGACCACCCGGGACTACGTGTTCCTCAGCGTGGACGGCCTGTTCGTGCCGCTGGTCACGGCGGCCTGCGCGGGGCTGGCCGTACTCGTCGTGCGGTGGGCGCGGACCCGGCTGCGCGTCCGCGTCACCCCCGCACCCAGGGTGCTGGTCCCGCTGATGCTCGTCGCGGGGTTGCTGCTGTTCCTCAACGGGGTCTCGCGCATCTTCGGCGAGACCGTCCTCAACAGGGGGCTGGCGATCGCGCCGCTGAGCCTGGCCGCCGGGGTGCTGCTTCTCGTGTACGCGCCCCGCCTGACCGGGATCACCCGCCCCCACTGGGTCGCCCTCCTGGAACTGGCGGTGATCCTGGTCCTGGTCGGCATGAGCCTTTTCTGGGCGGCCAACGACTACTCCGCCGCGGTCGGCCGTTCCCGGGCCCGCGAGTTCGTCGCCCAGCTCTCGAAAGCGCCCGATGTGGTCCTCTACAGCGCCCACGGCCTGAGCCTGCGGCACGTGCCCGGCATCAAGCGCTCCCGCTGCGAGGACCCTGACACCGCCTACCGGTTCCGTTACGACGGCCTGAAGCTCGTGCTGCGGTCCGGCGAGCAGTACCTGCTGGTCCCGGCGGATTGGACCCGCGCGGACGGCGTCGCCCTGCTGCTGCCCCAGAGCGACACGCTCCGCCTCGAGTTCAGCCCGTCATCCGTCCGCGTGCCCGCCCGGCCGACCTGCTGACGCGCTGTCACGCTGGTTGGCGCGCAGGCTGGTGAGGGTGACGGTGAGCAGGACCACGATGATGACGCCCAGCGACATCGGCGTCGGGATCTCGGGCACCCACGCCCAGATGCCGTGCGCCCAGTGCAGCACCAGCTTGACCCCGATGAAGGCCAGGATGATCGCGAGGCCGTGGTTGAGGTGGCGCAGCTTGGCCAGGACGCCCTGCAGGACGAAGTAGAGCGCGCGCAGCCCGAGCAGCGCGAAGGCGTTGGTGGCCAAGACGAGGAAGGGGTCCTCGGTGACGCCGTAGACGGCGGGGACGGAGTCGATGGCGAAGACGATGTCGGTGGCGAAGATCGCGACCATGGCCAGGGCGAGCGGGGTCAGCGCGCGACGCCCGCCCTCCGTCACCACCAGGCGCGACCCCCGGTAGTCATCGGTAACCGGCATGAACCGCCGCACCAGCCGGATGCTGCGCATGGAGGAGATGTCGACGTGCTGCTCCTGATCGCCGAGCGCGTCCTTGAGGATCTTGGCGGCGGTCACGATGAGGACCGCGCCGAACAGCAGGAACGCCCACGTGCCACTCTGCAGTACGGCCGCGCCGAGGGCGATGAAGATCGCCCGGAGCACCAGGGCCCCTACGATCCCGTACAGCAGCACACGCTGCGCGAGCGCGGCCGGAACCGCGAAGGCGGCCAGCAGCAGCATGAACACGAACAGGTTGTCCACCGACAGCGACTTCTCCACCACGTACCCGGTGAAGAACTCCACCGCCACGCCGCCCCCGAACGCCTGCCACAGGTACAGGCCGAACGCCGCGGGCAGCGCCAGGTAGAACACCGACCACCCGACCGCCTCCCGCATGCGCACCTCGTGCGGGCGGCGCGTCAGCAGGAAGTCCGTCGCCAGCAGGACGAGCAGCCCCACGATGGTGACGGTCCAGAGCGTCGGCGAGCCGATCGTTTCGAGATCGGACATGGCAAAGGTTGACGCGGTGGGCATCCAGCCTCCTCGAACGTGTTCGACCGTTCGAGGTCTCCTTCACCCACGCCGTGCGGGCGTCCGCCCGGGAACGCCCTGTCGCGTCCGTACTGACCGAGTCGGCACTTGGGAAGTACTCCCCTCGCCCTGCCAGAGTAGTCGACACCCAGCCTGAGCTGCGCAGACGGGCACCCGCCTAGGCGAGGACGAGCGCGAGCACGAGGGCGATCAGGAGTGCGACGGCGGCGACGGCGAGTTGGTTGCGCTGGATCCGGTAGTGGTTCGCGTTCTTCACGGTCGAGCGTGCCGCGCGCCACACCTCCTGTGAATGGCGTGCCTCAGCCTTGAGCGAACTGGTCTTGGACGAGCGCCGGTCAGCCGCCGAGCCCAGGTAGCTCAGCACCGCCAGTGTCGCGTCGATCCAGGGCCAGCCGCTCGTCCAGCGCTGATTGAAGACCGGACCCAGCCGCTTGCCGGAGGCGATCTTTCCCTGAAGCGCGGTGGCCATGGGCTTGGGAAGTTCGCGTAGGAGCACCGTCTCGTAGGTCTCCGGCGCGAGCACGGCCAGTTCGCCGAGCAGAAGCGCGCCCGATTCAAGTCTGAGGCGGCGGACGCAGGCCGCGACCGGTGCGGCCGCGTTCATGGCGGCCGTCACCCGGGCCGTCTGCTCCACGTCCGACGAGATCAGCTTCTCCAGTAGCTCGGCGGCTTGGGTGGGCACAGAGGGCGAGTTTGCGTAGGGGAACAGCAGCGTTATCAACAGGCGCGCGGCGACATCGTCCGGCAGTTTCAGCACGAACTCGTGGTCAGGCAGGAGCCACACCGCCCGCTGGACGCGGCGTTCCGGTGGCGCGAAATCGAGCCTCGCGATGCGAGCCAGCAGCCAGGCAGCGCCTACGGGATGCGCCTGCGCGAACTCACGGAGCCATAACTTGGCATCGCCTGGATCCCGAGCCAATTGCACGGCCAGCCGTTCGCTCACGGCGTTGCGGTTGGCTGGGGTGAGTTCCCCGATCAGCCTGACCAACGACGCGCCCGGCACCTTGTAGAGAACCTGGACGCACCAATCGACGCCGGACTTCTCGCAGAGCAGATTGGCGAGTTCGCCCGCGCGCTCGTACGAGGACAGGAGATCGGCCTGCCGCTCCTCTTCCAACCTCTGAAATCGGCAATAGGCCTCCTTCAGATTACGGAACCGCAGCCTGCGGAGGTCCTCTTCTGACGTGGGTGCTGCATAGTTGTGGTTGATCAGGTTGTTGTCGCCCACGCCCCAGTGGAACATGAACCCGCGGCCGTGCCTCGCGTCTATCGGCGGATAGTCATCGTCGTCGTCCGGATGCCCGCCGTCGGCTCTTGTCATGACCAGAAGTTGTTGTGCATCACGTTGTTGCCGGATTCGCTGATCTGAACGCCCTGAGCGTGGCGTAGATCGATGCCGCGGCGGATCTGTGGTTCCGGGCCTTCTGGCTCGGGCTTCGCCGGGCCGGCGGGCAGCAGGTAGGGCGCGACAAGAGCGCCCAGGGCCGCCAGGGCGCCGACGACACTGCCCAGGCTGTCGGCCTTTTCGAGCCCGACCGAGGCGAGATGGGAGACGAGTCCGATGACGCCGATCAGGAAGACGATTCTGCCCGCCCAGATCCAGGTCCGGGTCCGCCGTGGCAACGACATGATCGTCCTTTCGATATCGGGGACGAACGCGCCGCATCAGCGTATGACGGCGAATCCCGCGAGTAAATGTCGCGAAATCCTGCGGATACCTAAGGCTGGCGGGCGGACCAGTCGCCGTACAGTTCGACGTAGGCCTTTCCGGTCACCTTTCGCCCGGCGTAGCTGCCGGTGACGGCGGAGTCCGCCTCGTACAGTCCGGAGGGCTGGCCGGGGTAGCGGATGTCCAGTTCCTGGTCGGTGACGAGGGAGCGTACCGTGAGGTCGGCCCGCAGGGCGGGGATCTTCACCTTCCACCGGGTGGGGTAGTTCTGTCCGGTGACGGGGCTGCGCCAGTGTCGTGTGGCGTTCTTCGCGAGGGGGATCATGGGCGCGATCGTCTGGTGTCCGTCGCGGTGCTGGATCGTGGCGTACGCCTGCTCGTCACCGGTGCCGACCAGGTCCCAGACGTTGAGGCGGTCGCCGTTGCCGAGGTGCACGGCCATCCAGCTCCAGCGTTTGATCCTGGACCACTTCCAGGAGCCCCATTGCCGGTCCAGCCAGGATTCGCCGCGTACCGCGTGGGTGGCTCCCTTGACGGTGAGGCGTCCTGTGGTCTCCAGGCGGGGCAGCGAATAGTAGTAGCTCTGGCCTCCGGCGAACGGGATCAGCCCGGTCCCGCCCGGATACAGAGCGGGACCCGAGTGCCGCAGGACGAGTTCGATCCGGCCGTCGGGGAGGGTGGCCTTGAGGGTCATCGCCTCCATCGGGCCGGTCAGGGACGCCTGGGGCGTACGCACGTCGAGTTCGGAGTCGGAGAAGCTCACCTGATCCGGCGGGAAGCGTTCGACCGTGAAGTGGTGTTCGCCGTTCTTCTCGTCGGTGATGGCCGCGTGCACCTCCGGTCCGGCGCTCGACCGGTTGATGGTGACCTCGTAGCCGAAGCGCCGATCGCCCGCCTGGACGTGCCCGACCACATACCACCACTCGATCGGCCACGACGGATGGTTGGCCTGGTCGGCGGGCAACGTAACGAACTTCGGAAACCCGCGGTCCGCCGAGGCCGGACTCACCGGTCCGGCGATCAGGCAGAGCGCTACCAAGATGCGCATGGTCATTTCCCTTCCTTTCAGGTACGCGTCCACAAGAAGGCGGCCACGGCCGTGGCCAGGAGCAAGGCGGCCACCGTGTACAGGGCGGTGGGCATGGCATGGACCAGGTCCTTGCCGGTCTGCAGGATCGCGCCGACGACGCTCGCGCCGAGCACGGTGCCGACCTGCCGCAGGGTGCTCACGACCCCGGACGCCGCGCCGGTGAGCTCCGGCGGGACCTTCCGCATGGCCAGGGCGTTGGCGGGCGCGAACACCGCGCCGGCGCCCACCCCGCACAGAAGCATCCCGGGCAGGAGCGCGACAGCGTCCGTACGCCCGTCGCTGAACAGCGCCAGCAGGACGAAACCCGCCGCGAAGACGGACAGCCCGACCCCGAAGATCAGCCGCGGGGGCACCCGGTCGGCGAGCCTGCCCGCGAGCGGCGAGATGACCAGGGTCGCCAGCGACGGCGGCGCCAGCATCAGCCCCGCCTGCGTGGGTGTGAGCCCGAGCACCGACTGCAGGTAGAGGGTGTAGGTGATCAGCAGTCCGACCGTGGCGAAGAGCGCCGCCATGAGCACGGCGTTCATCAGCGCGAAGTTGCGGTCGCGGAAGAGCCGGAAGGGCAGCAGGGGTGTACGGGCTTGCGCCGAATGCTGGTGGGCCAGGAAGGCGCCGAGCAGCAGACCGCCGAGAACGGTCAGATGGGGCTCACCTCCCACAAGCGCGAACACCAGCACGAACAGCCCCGCCGACGACAGCAGCACCCCGACCGGATCGAGCGCCACCCTGGTGGCGGCGCCCCCGTGCGGGAGGACGAAGCGGGCGGCCACGAAGGCGAGCACCCCGAGCGGCAGGTTGATGAGGAACACCGCCCGCCAGGTCAGCACGTCGACCAGCACACCGCCCACGGCGGGACCGGCGATCGTGGCCAGCCCCGCGACGCCGCTCCAGACGCCGAAGGCCGTACCGCGCCGGTCGGGCGGGAACGTGGTCACGATGATCGACAATGTCTGCGGCATCAACAGCGCGGCTCCGGCCCCCTGCAGCACGCGTACCGCGATGAGCTGTGCGGGATCCTGCGCCAGGCCGCACAGACCCGAGGCGACGGTGAAGACCGCCAGACCGGCCAGGAACACCGCACGGTGCCCATGACGGTCGCCCAGCCTCCCGAAGGTCAGCAGCAGTACGGCGAAGGCCAGCGTGTAGCCGTTGAGCACCCATAACGCCTGGTCCAGCGAGGCGCCGAGACCGGTCCTCAGGTCGGGGATCGCGATGTTGACGATGGTGGTGTCCAGCATCGTCATGAAGAAGGCCAGGCAGACGGTCGCGAGTACGGCCCCTCTCGTCGCGGTGCTCACGTGACGGCGGGCCGCGGCAGGCGGATCAGCACGACGCCGTAGACGACGAGCCAGGCCGCCCAGAGCAGCCAGCCGACGAGCCCGAGGAGGCCGACACGCTGCGGGTCGTCGATCACCAGCGGGCTGAGCGTGGCCGAGCCGAACTGGAGTGCGGCGGCGAGGTAGCCCATCCAGGCATGCCAGCGGGGGATCGCCCCGGCGGCCCGGCCCGCGGCGGACAGGCCGACCAGGGCGATCGCCAGGAAGGTGCCGTTGAAGAAGAACAGCCCCTCGTTCAGGGTCCAGAGCGCGGAGACGGCCTGCTGGTGTTCGGGCGCGGTCGAGGAGAGGGCGAGCCGGGTGGCCAGGACGCCGGTGAACGTGAGGTTCTGCATCAGGATTCCGGCCAGCCCGACCAGGGACCAGGCCCTGCCGTACTCGGAGGCCGACCGCCACAGGGCCATGAGCGCGCCCGCGCCGAACACGGTCGCCGCGGCCCAGGTGAGGGGGGCCATCGCGGAGGTGAGGCCGATGAGCTGTTTCTGGCTGGAGAAGAACGCGCTGACCTGGGCGAGGTCGGCACCGGGAAGGGGGATGCCCGCGGGGGCCAGGAAGGCGTTGCCGGACAGGATCAGGGCGGCGAACCCGAGACCGGCCACACCCGCCGTCAAGGGGTAGATTTTACGCTCCATATATTCAATATAGCGAGCGGAAACTGGATATGGGTGCCGTCCGAGTGATGACGTTGCGGCCCTTGGTTCATCGAATCCGAAGGGCGATCACCTCTGACCCGCCGGTGACGCGGTGACCGCCATCGTGGTGCACTCCAGGGTGAACCCGCCGCCGATGGCGTCGATGGCCCTCCCGACGTCCGCCAGCACCTCGGCCAGTTGGTCCGGTGGGAGCTGGGTGAGCGTTCCGGTGGTGGGCAGCAGGTCGAGCCATTCGCCGCGGCTGTAGTGCCGATCCCAGTCGAACCGCCACAGCTCCGGCTCGCCGAACCCGGCCGTCTTCCTGATGCCGTCGGCGAACATGGCGAACATCGTCTGGTAGAGCTCCCGCGCCGGTCTCGGCGGTCCCGCGCTGAGCGGCGAGCCCGGCGCCACCCTCCGGAAGGCGCTGACGTACGCCTCCGCGACCGTGGCCGGCGGGTCGTACGCATGCGCGAACACCGCCAGCAGCCCGCCCGGCCGCAGCACTCGCACCGCCTTGGCCGGGCCCGCGACCGGGTCCACCCAGTGCCAGGACTGCCCGGCGACGACCGCGTCGAAGGTCCGGCCGCCCGCGTCCCACTCCTCGAACGTCGCGATCTCAACCTCGACTCCGGTACGGCGGGCGTACTCGGCCATCCGCGCGTCCGGCTCGACACCCAGCACGGTGCACCCGGCCGCCATGAACTGGCGGGCTTCTATCCCGGTGCCACAGCCGACGTCGACGAGATCGGGACCGGGGCTGGCCGAGACAACGCGTCGTACCAGTGCGTCGGGATAGCCGGGCCGCGCCCGGTCGTAGCGTTCGGCGTCACCCCCGAAGGACTGGGCCATCTGCCGGGCCTTGTGGGGTTCGTTCCGCGGAGGCTCTGAAGCTATAGTGGGCATGCGCCCACCATAATGGGCACACGCCCACTCCACAACGGAGCGACGGTTCGCGCTGAGCGAAGTCGTGTGAAATAGCGTGAATCAGCGTGAAATCGTGTGAAATCGCGTGAAGGAGGAACGGCCGATGCCGACCGGAGTGGCCCTTCGGGACGTGCGCCAGCAGTTGTTCGACGCCGCCGAGCGCGTCCTGCTCCGTGCCGGCGCGAACGGCCTGACCAGCCGCGCGGTCACCGAGGAGGCAGGCGTGGCCAAAGGCGTCCTGCACCGGCACTTCGAGGACTTCGACGCCTTCCTCGCCGACCTCGTCCAGTCCCGCATCGCCCGACTGGAGTCCCAGGACCTCCGCAGCTCAGCCGGAACCGGCGACATAGCCCACAACCTGACCAGGGCGCTCGCCGACCTGTTCGACCCGGTCGCCGTGTCGATCGTCGGTCTCGTCATCTTCCGCGACGAACTACGCACCCGCCTACGCCGAACCCGGCCCGGCCCCGGTATCCCGGTCCTGACGGACGCCGCGTCCATGCTCGCCGCGTACCTGATGGAGGAGTGCGAACTGGGCCGCATCGCGGCGGACGCCGACGTGGACGCACTGGCACTGTCCCTGATCGGCGCCGGACACATGCTGTTCGCAGGCCGCGAGGTTCCCCCGCCGGAGCAGGAGGTGGCCAAGGTCGTAACCGCCGTCATCGCCGACGCCGTCCAAAGACGCCTGCTCTGAGGCGAGGGCGCAGGGCGTTGTTCGACTCACGCTGTACGTGTTGGTGCTTCGCATGTCCGGCCATCCGATAGGCGTGGCTTGGATGGCGGGGCCAAAGAGGACATGTCGGTCGGTATGGTAAAATGCGCCCCTTCACGGCCGTGCCACCCTCGGTTATCGTTAATCACTCGATGGTTTCGTGGGTGCGGGGTGTTCCATATTGGCTGCTCAGAAGGAAGATCCGGGGCGAGAGTGGCCAGCCACTCTCAACATCGTTGAAATGCTTGAAAGCGGGTGGCAGCCCCGCCCTTTCCAGCAATTTCTTCTCAAAGTGCACAGCCGGTGCAATCTCGCGTGCGATTACTGCTACGTCTATACCCTCGCCGACCAGAGTTGGCGCTCACGGCCGAAGATCATGGATTCCAATCTGATCATCACCGCCGCTGGGCGCATCGTCGAGCACGCCACCAGGCATGGCCTGAGTTCTGTCCGGCTGATACTTCACGGTGGCGAGCCTCTGCTGGCCGGGCCTGCCTTTCTCCGGAAGGTCGTGGAGACGGTACGCGCCGAGGCGGGCCAGAAACTGCGGGTCGATGTATCCGTGCAGACGAACGCGGTCCTCCTTGACGAGGACACCCTCCTCTGTTTCCGCGACCTGGATGTGCAGGTGGGAGTGAGCCTCGACGGTGGTCGCCGGGCCAACGACCGCAATCGGCGCTTCTCCAATGGCCGTAGCAGCTTCGCCGCCGTCTCCGACGCGCTCTTCCTGCTGCTGAGTCCACCGTTCCAGCATCTGTACGGTGGGCTGCTATGCACCATAGATCTGGCCAACGAACCGGTGGAAACCTATGAGGCGTTGATGGAATTCCAGCCGCCGGTGCTGGATTTTCTTCTTCCGCACGGCACCTGGGGATCGCCGCCGCCGGGTCGTCCTCCGGACCCGAGGAAAACGCTCTATGCCGACTGGTTGATACCGGTATTCGACCATTGGTACGGACGCAGTGGGGAAACGGTCGTGCGCCTCTTTCAGGAGATCATCAATCTGCTGTTGGGCGGTACCTCGGCGACCGAGGCCGTGGGCCTGACACCGTCCACGTTGGTGGTGATCGAGACCGATGGCACGATCGAGCAGACCGACTCGCTGAAGACGGTGGCGCATGGCGCCCCGGCCACCGGGCTGAACATCGTCGACCATGCTTTCGACACCGCACTGCGGCACCCCGGCATGGTCGCCAGGCAACTGGGGTGGGAGGCGCTGAGCGACACCTGCAAGCAGTGCCCCTTCGGCAGGGTGTGCGGGGCCGGCCTCTATCCGCACCGTTATCGGCCGGGCACCGGGTTTCTCAATCCGTCCGTCTACTGCTCCGACCTCTACCGGCTGATCGGCCACATCCGGTCCCGCCTCGTGGAGGACCTCCGTCGTGCCTCTTCATGAAGGGATCTCCATGCGCCTACGCCCGCACCGGCTGCCCGACGACGTGATGGCCCGGCTCGCCGCCGGTGGTGGCGGAGCGGAGGCCGCACGCCATCTCGCCGTGGCGGAGCGGAGCAAGCACCGGCTGCTCGTCCTGGGTGTGGTGCAGATGGCCGTTAACGCTGGGCACGTGCACTCCACGGCCACGGATCGTGCCTTCGACCTGCTCGCCGAGATCGAGAAGAAGCGGCCGGAAGCCGTTCGCGACACGCTCGACTACCCGGCGGTCGGAGCCTGGGCAGGGCACACTGTGGTTGCTCTCCCGAGCGGCGAGTCGTGCAGTCCGGCGCAACTCGGAGCTGTCGCGGCCGTCGCAGCGATCAAAGCGGGCCTACCGTGCACGACCAAGGTGCCGGTGCTGGACGGCGTCATCACGCTGCCGTCGCTCGGTCAGCTCGTTCTCCCCACCGGGTCGGTTGCCGGAGACCTTATCGACCTGCGCGTTCGTGGCGACGGGGTCGTGGAGGCCGCTGGTGTGCGGGTTCGCGTCGGCACGGAGGAACATCCCGGCTGGCGTCCGCTCCGCCGGCTTGCCACGGCTGACGCGAGCCTCACCCTCATGGTGGACGATCTCGATCCTTTCCGGTGGACCAGCGAGACCGTGATCGAGGGAAGGCTGTCCGTGACGGAGCTGGGGCAATGGCGCAGTTGCCTGGACGCGGCCTGGCGGATGCTGAGGGAACATCACTGGTCGATCGCGGACGAAATCCTGGCGATCGTCCCCGTGCTGACACCTATCCAGCGCCCACGGCAGGGTATGAACAGCGCCTCGGCAGCCGACAGGTTCGGCGCGATCGCCCTGTCCACGCCCCTTGACGGGCGGTGGCTGGCCTCGACTTTCGCCCATGAGATCCAGCACGTCAAACTTGGCGCGACCATGGACGTCGTGCGGTTGGTGGAGCCGGACGACAGCCGATACTACGCGCCGTGGCGGCCCGACCCGCGTCCCCTTTCCGGCCTGCTCCAGGGCGCGTACGCCTATCTCGGCGTGGCCGGCTTCTGGCGGCGGCAACGGGCGCATGAGACGGATCTGCGGCCGCACATCGAGTTCGCCCACTGGCGGGAATCCACGTTCGCGGTGACCAGCACGTTGCTGGACAGCGGCCGGCTCAGCCCGGAGGGCGAGCGATTCGTCTGCGGGATGCGGCGAACCCTGTCGGCATGGCAGGACGAGCCGGCGCCCCCCGCCGCCCTGGACGCCGCCAGGCAGGAGGCGCAGGCGCACCTCGAAGAGTGGCTGGCGCGCAACGGTTGATCCCGCGCGTCGTCACAGGCTGAACGGCTCGAAGTCCACGTTGAACCGCTCGCCCCGCGCGGCGTGGAGCCGTTCCGGATGATTCGGCCTGAACCGCTCGTACTGGGCCATGGTGATGTCGTAGAGTTCCTGGCCTTCCTCGACCTGGTTGCAGGCGCGCAAATCGATGGAGAGGTTGACGGCGGCCGACAACGTGAGTGCATGGTCGGACCCGTAGGCCGCGCGAAGCTGTTCCAGTGTCTGCTGCCCACGATCACGCGCCGCGAAAGGCTCTCCCAACGCGGCCAGGTCGCTGGCAAGGTTGAACGCGCTGGTCGAGGTGTAGCCGTGCTCGGGGCCGACCACGTCCAGCAGGCCGTGGTACGCCTGCTCGTCCAGTTCCTTGGCCCGCTGGGCGTCGCCGCGCAGGCGATAGAGGAGCGCGAGGTTGATGACGCAGCCATAGGTGAAGGGATGGTGCTCGCCCAGCGTGTGTCGGTAGCGCGGCAGAGCAGCCTGGGCCAGCGTCATCGCGTCCTCCCGCTGCCCGGTGTGACGCAGAATGTTGCTCAGGGCGACCATCGACGCCAGCGTCTCAGGATCGTTGGGCCCAAGGAGCTTTTCCAGGCGGGCGTGGGTGTCCTGGATGAGCACTAGAGCTCCTTCGAGATCGCCCCTGCGTCTGAGGGCGATGGACAGGTCTCTGGCGGTCATCAGCGTGAGCGGGTGCTCGATCTGGAGTTCCCTGATGCCATGGGCGTACGCCTCTTCGCCGACGTCGCAGGCCATCTCGTAGTCGCCACGCATGCGCACGACCCGGGCGAGCCCGTTCCACGCCAACTGCACCTCCATCTTGCTCACGCCCTCCCGGGCGCTGCTCTGCTCGAGGAATGCGAGCTTCTGCAGTTCCAAGGCCGCGTCGTACTGGGTGAGCAGGACGCGGTCCAGCGCGAGGTTGTTGATCACCCGCAGGGTGGCAGGGTGAAACGGCCCGCGCACCTTCTCGTGTGCGTCCAAGGAGGCCGTGTCCTGGACCAAGGCGTCGTGGAAGCGGCCCTGGGCGCGCAGATTCGCGGCGTACATGAGCGACATGCGCAGCGTCTCCTCATCCTCAGGGCCGAGTTCTTCCCGCATGAGGGTCAGCGTCTCCTCGTTGAGGCCGCGTGACTGCTCGTAGTCTCCCGTCCGCCACAAGAGGCTGCCCAGTTGCCTGCGCAGCCGCAGCAGGTTGCGACTTGGCGGGCCAGGGACGCGGGTCCAGTTGGCGAGCAACTCCTCCGCGAACGTCTTCGCGGAGGAGTAGTTGGCCGCGCCGTTCAGGTAGCGGACGATGTCGACGGCGAACCGCTGCACCACGTCGTCGTCACACTCGATGAGGCCGGATGGGCGGACGTGGGGGAGGAGGTTGGCGAACTCGCTCCAGTTGGCGATGTTCTCGGGGTCGGTCGGCGCGCCGCTGGCCAGCAACCGGTGCACCTCGTGCCGGTAGTCAGTGCGTTCCCCCATGTTGAGCGAATCTCGCAGGAGCGCCTGGACGAGCCGATGGACCTGAACGGTGCCCGCCTCCTGCTCGATCTTCACCAGGGCGAACCTGCTCAACATGGCCAGCGCTTGGTTGAGCACGAGAGGGTTGGCCAGGATCGGCCCCACCCGCCGGACACCGCTCTTGTTGCCGCGCCGGAAGATGACCCGGGGGATGGGATCGGGTCCGAAGAAGGCCAGGCAGCGCAGCACCTCGGCGGCCTCCGGCAGCGCGTTCTCGACCTCGTGGACCGAAAGCTGCCACGCCGCTGTCATCGGGTGCGGATACTCGGTGGCCTTGCCCATCCCGAGCAGTTCCCGAGCCTGCTGGTCGAGTTGCTCCACATATTCGTCGGTCGTCATGCCGGTCATGGTCTGGAGGGCAGCGGCCTGTTCGAGCGCGAGGGGCAGGTCACCCAGCGCGTTCGCCATATGCTCGGCCTCCTGCTGGGGAATGTCTCGCTCAAGGCGCCTGCGCAGGAAGGCGACGCTCTCCGCTGTCGAAAAGACGTCGACGGACACCGTGTTCGCCACGCCGCTCCACCTGCTGTTCCTGGAGGTGATGAGCACATGTCCTGGACCACCGTGCGGGATGAAGTCCTTGCTGTCCTCCGGTTCGTCCGCGTTGTCGAAGATCAGCAGCCATCTTTCGATGGGGTCGCCACGCTGGAGCGCCTCGCGGACCGATCCGGCCGCCTCCTCGATGCCGGTGCTACCCACCGAGGGCAGCTTGAGCTCGTCCGTGAGGGCGGCCAGCGCGCTGGGGACGAGCATCGGCTGATCGGCGGGCACCCACCAGACGAGGTCATAGTGATCGCGGTATCTCCACGCGTACTCGATGGCGAGTTGCGTCTTGCCCACTCCGCCGAGTCCCTGAAGCGCCTGGGGGAGAGGAACGACCGCGGTAGCGGACGCGGACGTGAGGCTTTTCCGTAGCTCTTCGAGCAGTATTTCCCGCCCGGTGAAATGCCGATTTCGGCCGGGGATCTTCTTTCCCCAGATTGGCGGCATGCGGGGCGTCGGTTGACTGTCGTACTGCCGGGTCATGAACTCACCGCCTTTGTCGTACCGATTATCGGCTCATGTGGTCGATCCTGGCTATCCGATCCCGCGGATGATTGGGCCAGGAACGTCCGTTTTCATGGTTTGCTCCTGACTGTCTCGTGGGAGACCTCATTCGAGGGTGTGAGATCGGGTGGGAGGAGAGAGATGGCCGACGAGGACGACACGGGGCTCATCGACGTCAGCGATAGGGACCTCGCAGATCTGAAACAACTCGACAACCCGGCTCTCCTTCGGGCGATGCGGCACATTGCCAAGTCGAGCGGCACGGTGGCCGGCTTCCAGTCCGCGGTCTGATCCGGCACTTCGGCGCGGTCCGGGCATGCAGCCGGGGCCGCGTCGGTTGACGGCGAGCGTGCGGAGCCGGTCCACCTCAACGGGACAGGTGCCGCAGATCCTGAACGAACCGCTGCCGGATGTGGCCGATCAGGCGATAGAGGTCGTCACAGTAAACCGACGGGTTGCGAAAGCCCGTGCCGGATCGGTAACGGTGCGCGTAGACGCCGCCTCCGCACACCCGGTGGAATCGGCAGGCCTTGCAGGTGTCGCTCAGCGCCTCCCAGCCCATCTGTCTGCTCACCATGCCGGGATGCCATTGTGCCTCGTCGAAGGCATGATCCACGATGTTCAGACTCTCGATGGCGTCGTGCCGGACCAATCTGAGCGAGTCCGTCTGCTCGATCGTCCCGTCCGTCTCGATGATCGCGAGCGTCGAGGGCGCGAGCCCCACGGCCTCGCTCACGGAGGCTCCTCCCTGGAACAGGTGCCCGATCTCCTCGAAGAGGCGGATGCGTGTTTCCTTTCTGGCTCCGTGCCAGCGGTCGAACACCGCGATGAGCCAGTCTCCGTACGGCGTCTGTGTACGATCCGCAGGACGGCCCGGCGGCGGCGATTCCCAGGTGCCGTACGGTACGACGAAATCGATCATCGGCGGTTGGAAGCGCAGGAGAATCTCGTACGTCTCGACCGGATCGTTGTCCAGATCGACCGCGCACAGCATCCCTCCGTGCAGATGCCGGTAGTGAGGGTTGCTCAGGCGGGTGAGAGCCGTCGCCACCGCGTCGAAGCTGCCGGCGTCGGCATGCGCCCGCCAGCCGGTGTCCAGGCACACCTTGGCCTTCACATTGAGATCCTGCAGCGTCCGCAGAGCGTCGTCGTCCAGCAACGCACCGTTGACCTGCGCCGTCACGTCCACATGAGTGCCGAAGCCGACCTCGGCGCGCATGATTTCCACGGCGTCGCTCAGGTACGCGTCCTCGGCGAACAACGGATCACCACCGTGCAGGGTGAGCTGCACGGATCCGATCTCATGCTTCCTGGTGTGTTCGGCGATGCGTCTGGCCGCCACCGCGACGAGGTCGACCGGCATGACCTTCGGCCGACGCCGGGTGTTCTCGTCCGGGACCGCGTGGACGGTGCAGACGTCGCAGGCGAGATTGCAGCGGCTCTGCGTTTTCAGGAGGAATTGGTGGAGGGCATGCGGGCGCCAACCGGCCTCCCTCATCTGGTCCACCGGAAGGGTGGCGGGCCACTCTCGCGGCGGATCTTGGTTCTCGTAGGCCACCTGCACACCCCACACTGCCACGGGGGGATCACATGCCCTCTGATGTTAATGTAGTCGCGCCGTAGAGAAGAAAGCGGTCATCAGCCCTCGTCAACCGTGTGAAAGCGGAGTGGCAGGTCAATCAATAATCAGCGTGACATTTCTTCGGTATCCGCTCACAGATTCTTGAGATCGATCTGTGCATGGTACAGGTTTTCCGCCGTTCGCTCTGTGTGGGGGTGCTCGGTACCCAAAATCCGTTTTTGTGCATCCAGAACCCGCTCATAGCATGCCAGCGCCGCATGGTATTCGCCGATTTTGTGCAGGGTGCTGCCCAACTCGTACTCGGTCAGAAGTGTGTCCGGATGCTCGGACCCGAGCATTCTCGTACGATCCGCGAGTACGGCGCGCAGGAGTTCCTCCGCCTCCTTGAGGCTTCCTCGGGCTTCCAGCACGAGACCGACATGGTGCCGGGTCAGCAGGGTCTGCGGATGGTCGATGCCGAGCACACGCTCCTGATCGGCCAGCACCCACTCGAAGTACACGGCGGCCTCGTTGAACTCGCCGCGGTCGTACAATGCCAGCGCGAGCGCGTGCCGGGTCCGCAGGACCAGCGGGTGATCGTTTTGGAGCAGTCGCTTCCGATCGTCCAGAAGTCGGCGGTAGGAGGCTTCCGCTTCACGGACGTTGCCCTGTCTGCGCAGCGTGTCGGCGAGATCGTGATCTGTGCTGAGGATGTCGGGATGCTTGCGCTTCAGCATTCGCCGCTGGTCCTCCAGCACCTCCCGCATCTCCACCTCAGCCTCGTGGAACCTGCCGCGATCGGACAGGAGCCGGGCACGATCACGCCTGGTCCGCATCGTCTGCAGATGATCCTTTCCGAGGATCCTCTCCTGCTCCACCAGAACCCGTCGGTAGATGGCCTCCGCCTCGTCGAACAGACCGCGGTCGCTCAGAATGCCGCCGAGACTCCGCCGGGTCAGCAGGGTCTGCGGATCGTCGGAGCCCAGCACTCGCTCCCTGTCGGCCAGGACCAGCCGGTAGGACTCCTCTGCCTGGGAGAAGTGCCCCTGCTTCTGCAACGTGCCCGCGAGGTCATGGCGCGTGCTCAGAGTATCCGGGTGATCGCGCCCGAGCACCCGCTCCCGATCGGCCAGGACACCCATGAGCTCCGTCTCCGCGCGCTTGGAGTCGCCGTGCTTGTCCAGCAGCATGGCGAGGCTGTGCCGGAGCCGGAGCAGAGTCGGGTCCCGCCGGTTCAGGGCCGAGGTCGCGGCCTTCGCCAGGTCGCCTAGATGCGTCGCGCTCTGATAGGAGCCGCGCTCGCCCACCACGTCGATGATGGCCGCGGTGGCGTCCGCCACCTCGCGCATCTGTCTGCGCCACGGGTGCGCCGGACGGCGCCCGCCCTCCAGCAGCGCGCTCAGATGCGCCTCGAGCAGCATCCCCACCGGCCAGTTGCGCGGCTCGTACGGGTCCAGCGTCTGGCCGGCGGCGTGGAGCGACCGGAGGGCGATCGACCAGGACCGGCGTTGCAGCCGGTTCCGCAAGAGAGGCATGCCGAGGTTCGGGTACGCCCACGCCGCCCGCAGCGTCTGCGCCACGAGGGGATGCAGGCGGAGCCCCGCGACGTCGCCATCCACGGTCTTGTCCGTCAGCCCCACCCGGGTGAGGGCTTCCAGCGCGACGCTCACCCGATCCGACGTCATGCCGATGAGGGAGCCCAGCGTGCCCGTGTCGAGCACGAGGCTGGGAATGGTCTGGGCGTCGGCCAACTGGGCCAGAACGAGCGCCATCCGGGAGGCGCCCCGCACTTTCTGGTCCCTGACCATACGCAACGACAGTTGCCAGGTGCGGCTGACGATCAGGCGGTCCGGGGAGTGCTTCGCCACCTCCGGCGAGCCAGGACGCAGGTCGAGGACTCCCACCGTGTCCAGTCTCAGCGCCTTGCGGTAGTCGGCGAAGCCCTCGTACGTGCCGTGCGGCCAGGAGATCAGGGTGCCGGCGAGATGGAGCGCCAGCGGCAGGCAGCACAGGTCCTTGGCCAGCTCGACCGCGTGCTCGGGGTCCGGCGCGTCGCCCGCCAGATCACGGAGCACGAGCGCGGCGGCCTGCTCGTCGAGCCGCTTGAGATCGTGCACCCTGCACAGGGGACCCCACGTCTCCGCGTCGCGGTCGCGGGAGGTCACGATGGTCACGCACATCTCGTTCGCACGCACCCAGCCGTTGCCGTCCGCCAGCTCTGAGCCCTGCGTGGCCAGGACGGCCCGTGGATCGTCGGCGTTGTCCAGGATCAGCGCGTATCCGCCGGTCTTCCCGGTCCGGCGTACGGCTCGCCAGAACAGATCGGCGGCGTTGCGCCGCCCGGCGAGCGCTTCGTGAACGTCCCTGGGTGGCACGCCGAGATCGTCCTGTGCCGCCTGGAGCAACAGGGTCTCCACCTGGCTGCGGCTCGTCGCCTCGACCCACCACACCACCCGCTCTCGCCGCAGCTCCTTGGCCAGCTTCAGGGCCACGGTGGTCTTGCCCAGGCCGCCCATGCCGCTGAGCACCTGCACCGGCGAGTCCGGCCGGTCAGCCGCGGCCAGCACTTCGGCCAGCAGGCTCTCCCGGCCGCGCACGACCGCCGGCAGCCGCCCGACCGGGACTTCCACGGACATCGCCGCCTGGTCAGGGGTGTCGGCGCCGCTGCGCGAGGGCAGTTCGGAATCGAGTTCTCCTGTCATGAACCCGCGCCGCTTCCGACCTCGTTCTCGCCACAGCGCCACGACCGGCGGAATCGCGAGTAGAGCAGCGATCACACCTGCGATCGTTGCCAGGAGCTCCATAACATCACGCTAGGGGGACATTCAGTAAAGGGTGCGCGTTCCTCTACACAGAGGACCTTGCAACCAAATCCTCACCCTATCGACACAAGTCGAAGGCGGGGCGCGGCCACGAGCCCCTCCTGGTCAGTCGCGAGGAGCGCCGGTCCAGTCGATCCGTCTCAGCGTGTGCGTGAAGAGAGCGGGGAGGACGCCGATGGCGATCCCGCGCTCCGAACACGCCCATGACCCGAACGGTGGGAGGCGCGTGCTCGCGCCGCAACGCGCCTCAAATGCCCCTCGTCCGGCGTCGATCGGGTCAGGGGCCTACCACGATCAGTGGGCACAGGGCGGTGTGGAGCAACTGTCTGCTGACCGAGCCGAGCAGCATCCCCGCCGCCGCCCCATACCCGTGGGAGCCGACGACCAGCAACCCCGCGTCCCTGGAAGCCTCCTGGAGGACCTTGGCGGGCGCGCCGCTCTCGACCCGTTCCACCACCTCCACCTCCGGGTGCCGCGCGCGGTGCGGGGTCAGGGTGTCTGAGGGCGCCTCCTCCACCCCAGCATGTACGGCAAGCAGCCGCGCCCTCCGCAACGCCGCCTCGGCGAAGGCGAAGTCCAGGACGCGAGCCGGAGTGTCCTCGGCGACGCCCACCACGATGTCGCTCGACGACACCGGCGCGAAGTTCCGCACCACCGCGACGGGGCAGGGGGCGTGACCGGCGACGCCGTACTTGACGGCGCCGGACAGCAGCCCGCGGAACGCGCCCTCGTGGTGGTCGCCGATGACCAGCAGCTCCGCCTCGGCCGCGACACCCAGCAGCGCGGGCCGAGGGTCGCCGGACAGGTAGCGCTTCTCGATGGGGAGGTCCGAGCGCACCTGCCTGGCGCGCTGCACGGCGGCGTCGGCCACCTGGGCGGCGCTGTCGCGCATCCAGGCGGCGACGTCGGCGTACCGGCCGCCGTCGGTCTCGTTCGCCCAGCGCTGCATCGCGTGCGCCACGGTCAGGGGCACGCCGCGCAGCACCGCTTCCTCGGCCGCCCAACCGGCCGCCTCCAGTCCGGCCTGCGAGCCGTCGACACCAACAATGATCATGAGTCCTCCAGGTTCGCGGATGTGGGGGAGTCGCCTGAGCCGGGGTCAGGAGGCGATGGTGATGCTGGCCGGGATGCCCTGGCGGGTCATCTTCGCGTAGGGGCACAACGCGGTCGCCCGCTCCAGCAGCGGGGCGGCCCTCTGGATGTCCACTCCGGGCCAGTTCACGACCAGGTCGGCGCGCAACTGGTAACCGCCGTCCGAGGGGTCGCGGCCGAACGCCACCGCCGCCTCGACCGACAGCTCCTCGGGATCCAGGAGATGCCGCCGGGCCAGCAGGCTGAGCGCCCCGTGGAAACACGCGGCGTACCCGGCGGCGAAGAGCTGCTCGGGATTGGGGCCCAGGTTGTCGCCGCCCATCTCCTCGGGGATGCGCAGTTCCATGGAGAAGGCGCCGTCGTCGGAACGGGCCACGCCGGAAGCACGCCCGTGGGAGGCGCTGCCGCCGGTCACGGTCACCTTCGTGCTGTAGAGCGGCTTGAACTCCGAGCCGCTGTAGTCGTGGTCCGTGGACAGCATGGAGTCGTTCACGAATATGCCTTTCAGTGCCATCGCCGGAGCTTGTCGGGGTTGAGGACGATCCACACGGCCGTGACCTCGGATCCGGCCACGCTCACGCTGACCACCGCCACGGCCCTGCCCGCCCGCCGGAGCACCAGGCCCGTGCGTCCGTTGACCGAGCCGAGCGTCACCTCCGTGCCGGGCTGGCCGATCAGCAGCGCCGCCACGAAGCGGGCGACCGCGTCCGCGCCGTGGATCGGGCGTACGGCGGCGCGTACCTTGCCACCGCCGTCACTCACCACGATCGCGTCGGGAGCCAGGACCCCCCGCAGCTCCGCGGTGTCCCCGGCCGCGCAGGCTCCGGCGAACCGCCGGGCGACCCGGTCATGCCGGGCGAGCAACTCCGGGCCGGGGGCGGCCTGGCCCACCGCCCGGTGGGTGACCGGGTCCGGCGGGCGTCCCGGGGTGGTGGGCACGTGATCCGGATCGGTCAGCATGGCCAGGCAGATGCTCCCCGCCGTGCGCGTCAGCCAGGCCCGGGGGACCGCGATCCCGGCGCGCGCGGCGTCGTCGAGGGAGTACCACCGGCGGTAGGTCTCCTGGACGACGTGGTCGGCCGCGAGGTTCGAGCCGAACATCCACAGGGCGATCTCGAGCAGATGCTGCCGCTCGTCGAGCATCTCCGCCAACGATTCGGCGCCCGCCTCGGCCATGGTCTGCCGCCTCCTTCAATGCTGACAGGTAGAAGCTGGCAGATATGACCGGACAGCACGGCTCGTTGTGACAACCGCGGCTAAATTCGGCTGCGGGATCTTTCGAACGCCTCGATCTTGACCGGGTTGACGATCCACATGAGGTGGTGGATCCCGTCTCGCGAGGCTTCGACGGTGAGCATCGTGACGCCGCTCCGGCCGCGCGGCACCAGCAGGCCGGCCAGGCCGTTCATCTCGACCCAGGAGACGTCGGCGCCCGGCCAGAAGCGCGGCGCGAACGCCGCCATGAACCTCGCCACGCGGTTGACCCCCACCAGCGGGAAGCGCGCCGCGCCCCTGAGCCCGCCGCCGTCGGAGGAGCTGACGACGTCGGCCGCGAACAGGCCCTCCAGCGCGCCGATGTTCCCCGTCTGGGCGGCGTCGAAGAACGCCTGGAGCAGCCGGCGGTGCTCGGCCTTGTCGATGGGCTCGCGCCGTACACCCGTCAGGTGCCTGCGGGCGCGGCTCACGATCTGCCGCACGTTGACGGCGCTGAGCTGGAGGATCTCCGCGATCTGCGCGTAGGGGTAGGCGAACGCCTCGCGCAGCACGTACGCGGCCCGCTCGGTCGGGTTCAGCCGTTCGAGCAGCAGCAGGAAGGCCAGCTCGATCGCGTCCCGGCGCTCGGCGCCCACACTGGGGTCGAGGCTGGTGTCCACGGGCTCCGGCAGCCACGGCCCGACATACGACTCACGCCTGGCCCTCGCGGACTGGGCGACGTTGATGGACAGCCGGGTGGTGACCAGGGCCAGGAAGGCGGGCGGGTTCTCGATGACGGCCCGATCGGTGTCCTGCCAGCGCAGCCAGGCTTCCTGCACGATGTCCTCGGCCTCCGCCACGCTGCCGAGCATCCGGTACGCGATGCCGAACAGCCGCGGGCGCAACTCCACGAACGCGGACGCCGCCTCCTCCAGAGACTGCGTGTGCATGTCCATTCCCAACGTCATCGGTTCACCCGCCGGCTCGATCGGTTCGTCAGCTTCATGCGTTGTCGGGGTCGCGTTCTCGGCTGATCCATTACGAGCTATGACAAGACAGCCCGCGTCGTTGTGACAGCCGCCGCGACATCGCCGGGACGAGATGCGAGAAGATGGATCATGTCCCGGCTCATCGACACGACGCATGACACGATCACGGTCGATCGGGCACGGTTCCTGCTCGCCGGGTGGCTGGGCGCCGGGCACGAAAATCCGCCCGGCTGGCCGTCGTGGGACGAGACGGCCGCGCGGGCCGGCCGTACCGACTGGTTCGCCGTGACGGCGAACCGCGGGGTGATCACGAGCGCGTACGGCTGGCACACGGCACAGGCCACGCTCGAACTGTGGGACGAGCGGCCACCCGACGACGGCCACCGGTGGGACCGGAGCCGGACCGCCCGGTTCCCCTGCAGCTCAGGGCTCGCCTACCTGGACGGGATCTACGGACGCGGCCCCGACGTCCCCATGCTGGACCTGCGGGGGGAGGGGCGGGAGTGGCTGGTCAGAGCGTCCTGCCGCGGCGGGACCGACCCGGCCTGCCCGGAGGACGCTCCGCCACTGGGCCTGGAGGAGTGGCGCTTCCGGTTCTGGCCGGCTGGACGGGCGATCGGACCTCCCAGCCGGGCCGTTCGAGTTGATCGTTGTACACGATGATGTCGGCGTGGTCAGCCGGACGGGCTGTGGCGAAGTAGAGCCGCTGGGAGGGGATGTACCGCTCGCGCCAGGACCGTTCGATCTCGGCGGTGGACACGGGCGACGCTCTGCCGCGGTCCAGGGCGCGACCTACCGTCCGCTCGAAGGGGACGGACACGAAGACGCGCAGGTCCCACCGGTCGAGGAGCTCTGGGCGCAGGAGGAAGACGCCGTCGAAGAGCAGAACTGCGCCCGCGGGGACATCCCTGTCGCAGGCCATGTACCGGACCCTTCGGTCACCGCCCGGACCCAGCGGATCGAGCAGGACCCGGCACAGCGCGGCACGGTCGTGGGCGTCGAAGTAGCAGCCTTCGGCGGAGTACCGGCCCCGCCGGTAGCGCTGCGCGAGGGGGACGAGGAAGTCGTCGATGCTCGCCCGGATGATGTCGCGGCCCTGCGCGCGCAGGACGACGGCGAGTTCGTCGGCCAGCGTGGTCTTGCCTGCGGCCGGCGGCCCGTCGATGGCGACCCGCACCGGGTGCGGGGTCGTCACGGACCCGATCGCCTCGGTCAGCCGGCTGATGAGCTCGGCGCGGGTGCCCCGGCCTACCCGGTGATCAACCTGGGCGTCGTCAGGCATGATCGTCGCTCGGCGCCGATACCCGGGTACGCGCCTCCACGACCTGGCGCAGGATGCGCTCCGCGCCGCAGGACAGGGCGGTGGCGTGCGCCTCGTCGTCCGGCGCCAGCGCGTCGTCACGGCGGCCCGCGGCATGCGCGGCGACGCCCAGGTGCGGGAGAGCCTCGGACTGACCGGTTACCTCGCCGAGCCGCTGGTACGGCTCCTCGGCGTCACCGGCGTAGACAGCACGCCCGTAAAGGTTCCTGGCCCGCTCGATACCCAGCCATGCCATGGACGACACCGTACCCTCCGGTGGTCAGCCGCGCTGGCCGGGGCGGTCGACGATCGTCGAGGCCAGCAGGGCGGTGGCCCACACCGCGCCCTTACGGACTACGGGCTCCCGCAGGTCGGGGTGCCACTCGTCCTTGAGCCAGACCGTTCGCCTGCCCAGGAAGCGGTAGGTGGCGGGGTCCAGGATCTCGTACTGGCGGTAGGGGGCCGTACCGCCGGGACGGTCACGCCAGACGCCCAGCCCGCTGCGACCGGCGGCATCGGTCAGGCCCTGCTCGATCCGGACGCCCGGAATGAGGGCCAGGGCGCGGAACATGGCGGCCTCCAGCCGCGGTGGCATGGAGCCGTACCGGCTCAGGTAGAGCATGATCACACGGTAGGCCCGGTCGTCGTCGGGTTCGACGGTCCTGGGCACCCCCTCCTCGTGCGCTCCCCTGATCCAGTGGCGGTCGCCCGTGATCTTGGCCAGCAGCTTCTCCGGGTTGGTCGGCAGTTCGCGGAGCTTGGCGTCGTACCGCATCGGCGACAGGTCGTCGTCGTTCGCGTCCAGGGGGTTTTCCTCGGGGCTGACGCGCAGTTCGCCGTTCTCGTCGAAGAAGGCGGCCTGCATGCCGTCATACCGGTTCCACTGCTCGCGGGTCTTGATCGTGTCCGAGATCGGCTGCTTGTCCAGGGTCTTGGTGTAGTGCCACTGCGTGGGCAGCGGCACCGTGGGGCTCTTGCGGCCGTTCGCCACCTCGGCCGCGCGGGCCAGCACCACGCCGGAGTCGAGGCGGACGACGGCCGGGCTCGCCGCCGGCTCCCGCGTGAGGGACTGCGGCCAAAAGGCCGGTACGGCGACCGCGGCGGCGGCCCCCAACGCCCCGATCACGAGCAGCCGACGCACCGGTGCCCGCCTGCCTTCCCGCATCCGCGCCAGCAGCCGCCGCCGCTCCGGACCGACCCACTCGGCGCCGGGTTCGGGCACCTCGGCACGCCACTCGCGCAACGATCCCAGCTCATCCATCCGAGGACTCCTTTCGCGCCAGGGCGGGGACGGTTTCGCCGAGCGCCTGGCGTGTTCTGATCCGCGCCCGGTTCAGGCGGGATCTGACGGTGCCGAGGGGAATGTCCAGCGCGCGGGCCACGTCCTGATAGGACATGTCGGCCCAGGCCACGAGTAACAACACCTCCCGGTCTCCGGATGACAGCTTCATCAGCGCCGTCGCCAGTCCCGCCTGCTCGGCGGCGACCCGGTCGTCGACGCGCTCGGCGTACGGCTCGGCGATCTCGTCGACGCCGCTGCGGACGAGCGCCCGGTAGAACCGGACCTCGACCCGCCGGTGCCGGCTGACGAGGCGGGCGGCGATGCCGTACAGCCAGGGCCGCGCGTCAGGGTGGCGCAGGTCGTAACGAGCGCGACGCCGGAAGGCGGCCAGAAACGTGTCCGAGACGATGTCGTCGGCCAGGGCGGGACCCAGGCGCCTGGCGACATAGCGTCGCAACGCGGGCGCATGCCTGGTGAACAGGTCGGCGAAGGCCTCCGGATCGCGTTCCGAGCGTCGTATCAGCTCGGCGTCGTCGGCCCGGCCGGATTCGTCGGCTACCACATGCTGCTCCCGTCCCTGCACAGTGATTCGTCAGCTTTCGCCCGGTCAGGGAGCGCGGGTTCGCGGATTGGAGTGTGATCTGCGTCACTGGGTGACGTGCACGCTTTTCCGGGAATCCGTGCACGTCGTGCGCGCTGGGCCGGCAGCCGGGGTAATCATGGCGAGCGTGATGTTTTTCCCGCTTCCGAAGGAAATCTGATGCACGTGGCGATCGTGCTATACCCCCGCTTCACCGCGTTGCATGTGGTCGGGCCCTACACGATGTTGTCCTACGCGCCCGGTTGCGAGGTCACCCTCGTGGCCGCGCGGCCGGGGCCCGTTCTGGACGAGCGTGGCGGGCTGAGTCTCACCGCGACGGCCGCCTTCTCCGAGGCGGGCCGGCCGGACGTGGTCCTCGTGCCCGGCGGGCCCGGCATCGTGCACACCCTGGCCGACGACGTCCTGATCGACTGGATCGGCCAGACCCACCGGCACGCCGCCTGGACGGCCTCGGTCGGCACCGGCGCGTTCCTGCTGGGCGCGGCCGGGCTGCTCACCGGGCGGCGGGCCACCACCCACTGGAACCATCTCGGCCGGCTCGCGAGCCTCGGCGCCAAGCCGGTCGAGGACGGCGTGGTCACCGACGGGCGGATCATGACCGCGTCCGGGGCCGGTGCCGCCATGGACATGGCCCTGGCCCTGCTCACGTCCCTGACCTCGGACGCCACCGCCCAGGCGGTGAGAATCGCCCTGGGGTACGGCTCCCGCCCGCCGTACCCGCAGGACCTGCTCGACCACGCCCGCGGGCTGGTCACCTACGGCGACCTGGACGGCTGGCCGACCGCGGACCCGGAGGTCACAGGAGGGTGAGCAGCCTGGTGAGGGTGACCTCCGCCCACGACTGCCAGGCGGCGTGGCTCCACCCGCGGTCGGAGACCAGCAGCGTGTAGGTCTCGGGGGAGAGGATCGTCAGCGCGATGTCGGCGGCGGTCTCCGGGGTCATCTCGTCCCGCAGCGGGGTCTTGCCCGCCAGAGCGCGGGCGAACGTCCGCTGGACCGTCAGGCGTTGCCGCAGGTTGGTGGCCCAGAGCTCGCCCAGTTCCGGGTCGGTGGGCGCCGCGCTGCGTACCGCGTCGAGCAGGGGCGCGGCGCGCAGGTAGATGTCGCCCGCCCCGGCGGCCTGGCGGCGGAGCTGGCCTCGCGGGTCGGGGTCGGCGATCGTGTCGCGGGCCCAGGGACGTTCCAGGGTGGCGATCGGCTGGTCGTCACCGGCGATGGCCTGGTCGAGCGCGACGGCCAGGATGGCCTTCTTGGTGCCGAAGGCGTAGTAGACGGTCTGCTCGCTCACCCCGGCCGCCGCGGCGATGGCGCCGATGCTGGTGAGGGTGTAGCCGGTCGTGGTGAACAGCCCCGCCGCCGCGGCGACGATCCGCGCCCTGGTCGCCTGGGCCCGTGCGGTACGGCCGTCCACCTTCTGTGATCTTTCTCCCACCGGCTTGACTGTAGCAGCACTACAAAAACATTCTTGTAGTCGCACTACAAGAATGAGGTGGGATGAACAGACGCGAGAGCTTGAAACTGGGCGCCCTGGTCGCGATGGCGGCGCCCGCGTTCGCCGCGGAGGGGGTGCTCGTCACCGCTGACCTGATGTTCGACGGGCGGCGGTTCGTCGAAGACGCGGCGGTACTGGTCAGGGACGGCAAGGTGGTGCGGTCCGGGCCGGCGCGGGCCGTGGGCGGCGCCTCGGCCAGGAAGATCGCCCTCGGCGCGGCCACGATCACGCCGGGGATGATCGATCTGCACGTGCACGTCACCCGCAACCACGTGCCCTTCGACCGGGTCCTGCGCCACGGGGTGACGACCGTTCGGGACCTCGGCGGCCAGGTCAAGGGGGGCCCGCAGGGGCCGGGGCGGCTGCGGTACCTGGGTGCGGGGCCGCTGGTCACCGCGCCCGGCGGCTATCCGGTTCCCCTGTACGGAGAGCGGATGGCCGCGGTGGTCGCGGGGGTGGAGTCGGCTCGCCGTACCGTCTCCAGGCTGGTGGACGAGGGGGCGGCGGTCATCAAGATCGCGCTGGAGCCGGGAGGGGAGCCGGGCGCGCCCTGGAGCGGCGGGCACGCGACCACGCCCCCGCCGTGGCCGATGCCGTCGCTTGAGGAGGTCCGCGCCGTCGTGCGAGAGGCGCACCGGCGCGGGCGCAAGGTGAGCGCGCACGTCGGGGAGGAGCGCGGGGCGCGGCTCGCGCTGGCGGCGGGCGTTGACGAATGGGCGCACAGCCCGGCCGCTCCGCTGCCGGGCGACCTGCTGAAGAAGGCCGCCCTCCAGGGGGTACGCGTGATCGGCACCCTCGACACCCAGGCCAGGACCAAGGGCGCGATCGCGAACGCGAGGACGTTCGTCGCCCACGGCGGCACGCTGCTCTACGGCACCGACATGGCCCACCCCGAGATCCCGCACGGGTTCGACTCCCAGGAGCTGAGCCTGATGACGCACGCCGGGCTGTCCCTGGAGCAGGCCCTGGCCGCGGCCACCTCCCTGGCAGGCGAGCACCTGGGTCTGGCGCCGCTCGGCACCCTGCGGCCCGGCGCGCCCGCCGACCTCATCGCCGCCGCCGGTGACGTCCGCAAGGGGCACGGGGGCGTGAAGGAGCTCGAGTTCCCCCTGCTCGTGATGGCGGGCGGGCGCACGGTGGTCACGCCTTCCGGCGGCTGAAGGAGGGGCGGGCCGTGCGCCTGGCCCACAGCGCGATGCCCCACAGCCGTTCGTCCTCCGGCCGATCAGGGTACGCGGCGTCGTCCGCGACCCGCCCCAGGTGATACGTGGTGAGCCCGATCGCCGCGGCAAGGTGTCTCATGCTTCCGACGGTAGGGAGCATCTGGCCCGGAGATATAGTCCAGTTCCATGGCAGATCAGTGGTCCAGATGGGGCCTGGACCTCCATCTCCAGTCCCAGGCGGGACGCGGGCTGCGCGCCGGGATCGAGTACGCCCTGCGTGAGGCGGTGCGCAGCGGCAGGCTCCCCGCCGGAACCCGGCTACCCTCCTCGCGCACCCTCGCCGGCGATCTCGGCGTCGCCCGCGGCACCGTCACCCAGGCGCTGGAACAGCTCGTCGCCGAGGGCTACCTGGAGTCCAGGCCGAGGTCGGGCATCCGCGTGGCGCCCCAGCCCGCCGCCCCGCCCCCGACGATCACCCCGCCACCGCAGGCCACGCTGCCGCCGCTGCGGGGCGTCGACCTGAGATCGGGCTTCCCCGACCTGGCCGCGTTCCCGAGGCGCGCGTGGCTCGCGGCCACCCGGCACGTCATGCAGACCGCGCCCAACACGGCGCTCGGGTACCGCGACCGCGCGGGCGCCGCCGAACTCCGCCACGCGCTGGCCGAATACCTGGGCCGGGCCCGCGGCGTCGTCACCACGCCCGACCACATCGTGATCTGCGCCGGGTACGCCCACGCGCTGCGCCTGGTATCCCAGATGTTCGGGCACCGGGGCGCGATCGCCTTCGAGGACCCGGCGGAGCCCGGGTATCCGCGGCTTGCCGTACATCTGGGACATGAGGCGCGTCGCATCCCCGTCG
This sequence comes from Nonomuraea sp. NPDC050790, assembly GCF_044456745.1. Classification (NCBI taxonomy): domain Bacteria; kingdom Bacillati; phylum Actinomycetota; class Actinomycetes; order Streptosporangiales; family Streptosporangiaceae; genus Nonomuraea; species Nonomuraea sp. NPDC050790. The sequence continues at coordinate 935,382 of NZ_JBITGF010000004.1, forward strand.
ACCGGGACGGGCTGCTCGTCGAGGCGCTCTCGGACGAGGCGGCGGCGGTCGTCACGCCCGCCCATCAGTACCCGCTCGGGGTCACGCTGAGCCCCGCCCGGCGCGTGGAGCTCGTCTCCTGGGCCAGGCGGACCGGCGGCTTCATCGTCGAGGACGACTACGACGGCGAGTTCCGCTACGACCGTCAGCCCGTCGGCGCGCTGCAGGGCATGGCGCCCGACCGGGTCGTCTACGCGGGCACCACCAGCAAGACCATCGCCCCCGGCCTGCGCCTGGCCTGGCTCGTCCTGCCCGGCAGCCTCCTCACGCCCCTGTGGGAGGCCACGCGCTGGGAGGAGTCCTGCGTCAACGTCATCGACCAGCTCGTCCTCGCCCACCTCATCGAGAACGGCGAGCTCGACCGCCACGTACGGCGCTGCAGGACCCGCTACCGGCGACGCCGTGACCTGCTCGGCCAGGCCGTGACCCGGCGCCTGCCGCAGGCTCGCCTGTCGGGCGTGGCCGCGGGCCTGCACGCCGTCCTTCGCCTGCCCGGGACCGCCGCCCAGGAGCGGGCGCTGCTCGACCGCCTGGCCGCACGCGACATCCACGTGGAGGGCATCTCGTCCTTCTACCACCGGCCGGAGGAGTCCCCGCTGGCCCTCCTGATCGGGTACGCGACCCCGGCCGACCACGCCTACGGCAACGCGCTCAGCGCACTCGTCGAGGAGCTGGCTATTGTTGTAGCGTGACTACAAAAAGTTTCGCATGACCACGATCCTGATCCTCGGCGGCTATGGCGCGGTCGGCCGCGAAGCCGCGTACGCGCTCACCCGTCAGCCCGGCGCCCACGTGATCGTGGCCGGGCGCAACCCCGGAAAGGCCCCGCCCGTCCCCGGAACCGTCACCAGGCGCGTGGACGCCGCCGACCCGGCCGGCCTGGCGCGGGCGCTGGACGGGGTGGACACCGTGCTCATGTGCGCCGAGACCGGCGACGCCCGCGTGGCCCGCGCCTGCGTGGCGCGCGGCGTCGACTACGTGGACGTGACCGCCTCCGCCGGCCTGCTCGCCGAGATCCAGGCCCTGGACGGGCCCGCGCGAGAGCACGGCACGCGGCTCGCGCTCAGCGTCGGCCTGGTCCCCGGCGTCACGAACCTGCTGGCCCGGATCTGCGCCGGACGTTCCCCTTCTGCGGAGTTGCTCATCGGCGTCCTGCTCGGATCGGGGGAGGCGCACGGCCCCGCCGCCCTCGCCTGGACGCTCGACGGGCTCGGCCGCATGGACGGCTCGTGGACGATGCGCTTTCCCGCGCCGTACGGCGACCGCGTCGTTCACCGCTTCCCGTTCTCCGACCAGCACACGCTGCCCGACACCCTGGGCGTGCCCGCCGTCCGCACGGGACTGTGCCTGGACTCGCGCGCCCTCACCCGGCTGCTGTCGGCCGCTGGCCGGCCCGCCGCCCGGCTGCTGCGCCGCCCCCGGGTCCGCGGCCTGCTGCTCAAGCTGCTCGGCGCGGTCCACGTCGGCGGGGACGGCTTCGCCGTGACGGTCCGCGGCGACGGCGTCCAGGTCTCGTTCGCCGGAAGGCGGCAGTCCCGGGCCACCGGCCGGATGGCCGCGCTGCTCATCCGCGGCCTCCCCGGGCTGCCGGCCGGCGCACGCCACGTCGAGCAGCTCGTGGACCCCGTCGCCTTCCTCACCGAGCTGGCCGCCGACGGGTTCACCCTCGATCTCAGCGCAGCAGCGGAAGGCGCCCGGTGAGTCGTTCGACCGCCGCCCGGGGGCCGAACAGGCTGACCGCGAAGTAGGCCGGTTCCTCCGTACGCGCGAGTTCGGCCAGGTAGTCGTCGTAGACGTCGGCCCGCTGCGCGATCGTGGCCATGTCGGAGACCACCAGGCCGGGCTCGGCGGCCGCGTCGTGCCTGATCCTGGCGACGATCGCGGACGGAGCGCCGAGCACCGCGCAGCCCGTCCACGGCAGCCCGGCGTGCGCGAGCCCGGAGGCGTCCACGCCGCCGGAGCCCACGATCGCCGGAACGGCCACGCCGACGGACGCGGCCAGGCAGGCGGCGGCGTTGGCCTGCAGCCCGCGCGGCAGGTCGCGGTCGATCACGATCACCCACTTGACCGCGAGCCGCCTGGTGGGCAGGTCGGTACGCCGGTCGAACTCCTCCAGCACGCTCATCCACGGGCTCCCTTCTCCGAAGTTGTCACAGCAGACTCGCCGCCCGATCGAGGTTCCGACAACCCGAGCAGGCTTCTACCGAAGGAAGTTCGGAAAACGGTGGCAGGATGCGTACGTGGACGAACTTGATACGGCGATCCTCGTCGAGTTGCAGCGCGACGGCCGGCAGACCAACCGCGAACTGGCCGAGCGCCTCGGCATCGCGCCCTCGACCTGCCTGGAGCGGGTGCGCTCGCTGCGCTCGGCCGGGGTCATCGAGGGCTTCCACGCCGAGGTCAGCCTGGAGGCGATCGGCCGCCCGGTGCAGGCGCTGATCAACGTGCGCCTGCACCCGAAGATCCGCGAGGCCGTGGAGGGGTTCCGCGACTACGTCGCCGCCCTGCCCGAGACGCTGGCCGTGTTCGTCGTGTCGGGCGGGGACGACTTCATCATCCAGGTGGGCGTGCGCGACGCGGGCCACCTGCGCGACTTCGTGCTCGACCACGTCTCGCGGCACCGCAACATCGCCGACGTGCGCACGTCGCTGGTCTACGACCACATCCGCAAGACGTCGGTCGAGGTGCTGCCCCCCGAGCGTCCCTCGGGCCCGCGTACGCGCCGCAGACGCTGAGGCCCGGGTGACGCACGTCACACGGGCGTGCAGTCACAAAGCCCAGGCCGCGAACGCCGCATGGTCAGACGCCACCCCAACAGGAACGGGAAGTCACCATGAGCAAGGTCTGGTTCGTCACCGGTTCGTCGCGCGGCCTGGGCCGTGAATTCGTCGAGGCCGCCCTGGCGCGCGGCGACAGGGTCGCCGCGACCGCCCGGACCACCACAAGCCTGGACGAGCTTGTCACCACGTACGGCGAGGCCGTCCTCCCGCTGGAAACGGACGTCACGGACAGGGCCGCCGTCCTCGACAGTGTGAAGCGGGCCCACGGCCACTTCGGCCGGCTCGACGTCATCGTGAACAACGCCGCCTACGCCTTGGTCGGCGCGGTCGAGGAGATCACCGGGCAGCAGTTGCGCGAGCAGTTGGAGACCAACCTCTTCGGCGCGTTGTGGGTGATCCAGGCGGCGCTGCCGTACCTGCGTGAGCAAGGCGGAGGGCACATCGTCCAGCTCTCCTCGGCGGCGGGGCTCATGGCGATGCCGCTCAGCGGCGCCTACAGCGCCTCGAAGTGGGCCCTCGAAGCGCTGAACGAGTCCCTGGCCCAGGAGGTCGCCGGCTTCGGGATCAAGGTGACCGTCATCGAGCCCGGCGGATTCGCCACCCGGTCCGGCAAGAACCCCGACCCCCTCAAGAACGGCCACCTGGCCGAGCCCAGCCCGATCTACGACGGCCTGCGCGAGCGCATCGCCGCCTTCGCGGGCAAGCAGCCGGCCGGCGACCCCGCCGCCGCGGCCCAGACCCTCCTCAAGATCGTCGACTCGCCCAGCCCGCCCCTGCGGGTGCTCTTCGGCCAGGGCTTCTACCCGATGCTCCAGCAGGTCTACGCCGACCGGCTCAAGGGCTGGGCCGACTCGCAGGACCTGTCGGCGCAGGCGCACGGCGAGGGGATCCGCGCATGAGGCATCGCATCGTCGTCCTCGGCGCCGGATACGCCGGGGCCTACGCGGCCGGGAACCTGGCCCGCCGGCTGTCCCCGGCCGACGCCGGGATCACCGTGGTCAACGCCGTGCCGGAGTTCGTCCAGCGGATGCGGATGCCCCAGGTGGCCGCAGGAAAGGACATCGAGGCTCCGAAGCTCGCCGACGTCTTCGCGGGCACCGGGGTACGGCTGCGCCTGGCCCGCGTCACCGCCCTCGACCCCGAGCGCCGGGTCGTCACCCTGACCGACGGCGAACTCGGCTACGACACCCTCCTGTACGCGCTCGGCAGCCGCGTCGCCGACCACGGAATCCCCGGCGTGGCCGCGCACGCCCTCGACGTCACCGGCCGGCCCTCGGCGCTGCGCGTGCGCACCCGCCTGGACAGCCTGCACGAGCGGGGCGAAGGGGGCGACGTGGTGCTCGTCGGCGACGGGCTGACCGGCATCGAGACCGCCACCTGGATCGCCGAATCCCGGCCGGGCCTGTCGGTGGCCCTCGTCGCCCGCGGCGAGCTGGGCGCGCGGCTCTCCGCGGGGGCCCGGCGCCACCTGCGTCAGGCGTTCGACCGGCTGGGCATCACCGCCGTCGAGCACACCAGCGTCGAAGCCGTCGAGGCGACCCGGGTGCGGTGCGCCGACGGGACGGCACTGGCCTCCGACGCGACCGTGTGGACGGCCGGGTTCGCGGTCAGCCCCATCGCCGCCGCCGGCGGGCTGGAGGTCACCCGGAACGGGCAGATCATCGTCGATCGCACCATGCGCTCGGTCTCGCACTCCAGCGTCTACGCCATCGGCGACAGCGCGTACGCCATCGGGGACAACGGCCGGCCGCTGCCGATGTCGTGCGCCTCGGCCGGCTACACCGGCAGGCAGGCGATCGAGGCGATCGTGGGACGCCTGACCGGGCGCCAGGTCGCCCATACCAAGCTGGTCTACACCTACAACCACATCAGCCTCGGGCGCCGGGACGGGATCCTGCAACTGGTCGACGCCGAGGGGCGGGCGAAGCCGGCGTACCAGGGCGGGCGCAGGGGCGCTTACGTCAAGGAGGGGATCCTCCGGATGGCGCTGTGGGCCACCTCGCACCCGACCCTCGGCGTGCCCAGGCGCAGGCATCGGCTGACCACACGCGAGCTCATGCGAGAGGTGACGACATGACCATGTCCCTGGAGTACCCCATGCCCCGGTCCTGCCCGTTCGGCCCGCCTCCGCAGTACGCGCAGGTCAGGCAGGAGGCGCCGATCTCCCGGGTGACCCTGCGGGACGGCACGCGGGCGTGGCTGATCACCGGGCACGCCCTCGCGCGGGAGTTCCTGTCCAGCGACAGGATCAGCTCGGACCGCCTGAACCCCGGCTTCCCGCAACTGGTTCCGGGGGTGGCCTCGGTGCCGCTGAAGGGCACGCTCGTCGCCATGGACCCGCCGGAGCACTCCCGGCACCGGCGCATGATCACGAACGAGTTCACCGTCAAGAAGGTCAGGCGGATGCGGCCGGAGATCCAGCGGATCGCCGACCGGGCCATCGACGAGCTGCTCGCCGGCCCGCGGCCCGCCGACCTGGTGGAGGCGCTGTCGCTGCCGGTGCCGTCGCTGGTGATCTGCGAGCTGCTGGGCGTGCCGTACGCCGACCGCGGCCTGTTCCAGGGCCGGACCAAGGTCATCCTCAGCCGCCACTCGACCGTCGAACAGCGGCGGGACGCCGCGATCTGGCTGCGCCGGTACGTCGGTGAGCTGGTCGCGGGCAAGGAGAGCGCGCCGGGCGAGGACCTGCTGAGCCGGCTGATCGGGAAATATCGCGACATCGACGCCTATGACCGCGAGACCCTGACCGGGATCGGGCTCCTGCTGCTGGTCGGCGGGCACGAGACCACCGCCAACATGATCTCGCTGAGCGTGGTCTCGCTGCTGGAGGATCCGGGCCTGCGGGCCGGGCTGCCCGAGCGTGCCCCGCAACTGGTCGAGGAACTGCTGCGCTTCCACTCCATCGTCGACAACGCCACCTCCCGGGTGGTCGTCGAGGACTTCGCGCTGGGCGGCGTCACCTTCCGCGCCGGCGACGGCGTCATCGTGGCGGCCGCGGCCGCCAGCCACGACCCGGAGGTGTTCGCGCGGCCGGACCGGATCGACGTCGAACGGGGCGGGCGGCACCACCTGGCCTTCGGCTTCGGGATCCACCAGTGCCTCGGGCAGAACCTGGCCCGGCTGGAGCTGGAGATCGTGCTGAACACGCTGTTCGCCCGGATCCCGGACCTCGCGCTGGCGGAGCCGGTGGAGCGCCTGCCGTTCAAGACCGACGCGCTCGTCTACGGCATGCACCGGCTGCCGGTGACCTGGCCGTGAAGATCACCCTGGACCAGGACAGGTGCTGCGGTTCCGGCCAGTGCGTGCTGGCCGCCCCCGAGGTCTTCGACCAGCGGGAGGAGGACGGGATCGGGGTCGTGCTGCGTCCGTACGCCGAGGCTGAGCACCACGACTCCGTCCGCGAGGCGGCCCTGACCTGTCCGGGACGGGCGATCTCGATCCAGTGACCTTCAGTCCTCGGTGAGAGGGCCCTCGCCGACGAGGGCGCGCAGGCGGTCGTTGGCGGCTTCGAGCGTGGACAGGGTGATCTCGCGCTCGTCGTCGCCCGCCTCGCCCATGCTCTCCTCGGCGAGTTCGGCCCAGGCCCGTTCGATGCCGGGGATCAGGGCGTGGCCGGCGTCGGTGACCACGATGCGTACCTGGCGCCGGTCGGTGGGGACGGGCTCGCGGCGGAACCAGCCGCCCGACTCCAGCCTGGCCAGCGTGCGGGTGGCGGTCGGCGGCTCGATGCCCACGCTGGCCGCCAGTTCGGAGACCGTCATGCCCTCGCGTTTGCGCGCGAGCAGCCAGAGCAGCACGTCCTGCCCCGGGTGCAGGCCGAGCGCGGCGAGCTTGCGCGCCTTGGCCGCCCGGTAGAGCTTGCTCATCTTGTTCAGCGCCCGGTTCACGCGCATGGCCTCGTCGACGTTCACTCCATCATCCTATCGAGGATGTATAGTCGGCTAATAAGTAGCCGACTAACTATTAGGAGAGCCAATGGATCTCGGACTCGACGGAGCGGTCGTCCTGGTCACGGGCGCGTCGGGCGCGATCGGCCGGGCCATCGCCAGGGCGTACGCGCAGGAAGGCGCCAGGGTGGCGGCCGGCTGGTACGGCAACGAGGAACCCGCCCGCGAGGCGGCGGGCGAGAAGGGCATGACCGTGCGGATCGACCAGAGCGACCCGGCGAGCATGGCGGCCGCCGTGCGCGAGGTGATGCGGACCCTGGGGCCCGTCGCCGTCCTGGTCGCCAACGCGGTCTCCTGGCCCAGCCGGGCGCCGGAGACCTGGGAGAGCCTGGCCGAAGGCTTCACCGTCAACGCCGTCGGCACGCTCACGCTGGTCGACGCCGTCCTGCCCGGCATGCGCGAGGCAGGATGGGGACGCGTCGTGATCATCTCCTCGGACGTGGTCGACCAGCCCGTACCCGCCGGATTCGTCTATCCGGCGGCGAAGGGCGCGCTGGAGACCGCGGTGAACGTGCTCGCGCTGCGGGAGGCGCCGCACGGCATCCTCACCAACGTCGTCAGGCCCGGCTTCACGCTCACCGAGCGGGCGCTGAGCACACCCGGCTTCGGACGGGAGGCCGTCGACTCCGAGTCCGCCAAGACGCCCACCGGCCGCATCTGCACGCCGGAGGACGTCGCCTCCGCCGTCGTCTACCTCGGCTCGGCCGCCAACGGCCACGCCAACGGCGAGACCCTCTCGGTCGCGGGCGGCCGGCACCTGGTGCGCTAGCTCGTCAGCCTCTGCCCTGCTCCACGCGCCGCGGTCAGCTCAGGGTGCAGGAGACGCCCGTGGGGTTGAAGGCCTCGCCGCTGGAGGTCGTCGTCTTGATGACCTTGCCGTCGATGGAGATCGTCCTGATGATGTTGTAGCGCTTCTTCACGCCCAGAGGGTAAGCCCGATACACCTGCCCCGACTTGGTGAACGGCCGGGAATTGCACTGGGCCGTCACCGTCGCCGTGGTGGACTTGCTGAAACCGATCTGGCCGGCGACGAAATCGCGTGACACACCCAGGTTGACCTGGATGGTGCGCTGGACGGAGAACGACCGGGAGATCGAGCAGGTGCCGCCGATCCCGGCCGAACAGCTCGCCAGCATCTTGTTGCGGTTCACGGCGCCGTTGTGGACGCTCGTCACCTTGATCGTGTACTTGGTGCGCGGAATTCCGGGGATGGGCTCGGCGGCGGCGCCCTGCGCCGCGAGCGGAACAACCGCCATGGGAAGTACGGCTAGCGCGACGGCCAATCGTCGAGTTCTGGCCACGGGATCCTCCTTGAGAGCGCCTGCGTCGTCGGGACGGTCACGCTAAAGGAGCGCGGTATATCGCCGGTATGGCCGGCCGCACGCGTCATGTCACATCCGGCCGGCCCTTGTCGACCCGCCCGGCCGAGGCCAAGCCGAGCACCGTGAACAGGCCGCGGAAATACGACTTCAACTCCAAGAAGATACTCAAGCCCGCCGCGAAGCCGGGGGACGCGCAGCGCCATCATCAACACAAGGGTCACCAGGCCAATCTCGGCCCGCAGAACTGGGTCATGGAGCCCGATCCCGAGACGACGGCTACCTGTGGTGCACGCCGGAGCGTGAGCGGCACGGGGAGGCGAGGTCGCTGACCCAGCTCACGGCCCCGAGTGAGTACCTGTACCTCACCTCCGACGAGCGCGGCTCGGTGAGATTGAGCGACAGGCCCGCCTGGTGGTCCTGGAAAGTGGTCACGGAATGAAGGCTCCAGGAGTGTCCAGGAGGGCGGCGGTCTTTTCGTAGACCGTCAGGGCCAGGGCCGCGTTCTGGGCTCGGGGTGAGGGTTCGGTGGGGGCGGTGCCGGTGAAGAAGGCTCCGCTGGGCTCGGGTGGAGGGGTGGCGGTGGCGAGGTGGACCACTGTGCGTACGCCCTCGTCGGGTGTGATCGAGAACGGGCGGAACAGGGGCGCCGTCAGCCGCATGAGCCCGCCGGCGTTGGCGTTCATGCCGGTCCCCTTCACCATGCCGGGATTGGCGTTGTACGCGCGCATGCCCTCGGGCAGGCGCCGCGCCAGTTCCCTGGTGGCCAGGAGCGACAGCAGCTTGCTCGTCGCGTAGACGTGGATCTGCGAGTAGAACCGGTCGCGCCAGGAGGTGCCGGCGACGTCCGGGTCATCAGGGTCGAGCCTGCCGCGTTTCTCCACGAAGGTGGACAGGTTGATGATCCGGGCGTCGGGGGTGAGCGCGCCGTTCGCCAGGAGCGCGTGGGTGAGCAGGAACGGCGCGTGGTGGTTGACGGCGTGGGTGCGCTCCGCGCCGTCGGCGCTCTCCCCATAGCGGGGGAACGCCGCGCCCGCGTTGTTGACGAGCACGTCGACGCGTTCCAGCCTGCTCGCGAGATTCCGGACCTCGGCCCGGATCGACAGGTCGGCCGCCAGCCAGCGGGCCCTTCCCGGCAGCCCGCGTGCCGCGGCCGCCGTACGCTGCTCGTCGCGGCCGACGAGGACGACCTCCATGCCCGCCCGGAGAAGGTGGCGCGCGGCCACCAGCCCGAGCCCGCCCGCGGCACCGGTGATGACGACGGTCTTCATGATGACTCCTTCGGGTTTCCACCGGCGAATGTAGATCGGGGCAGGCCGGTTGCGGAGGCACCGAAACTCGCGCGATCTGTGACCGAAACGCGCATGCTACGGTCCAGGTCATGGGAGTTCCGGCCCACTTTCTGCGTACGGCCGCCGCGGCGGCCGGAGCCGGCCCGCGCCACCCGCTCACCGCCGAGCAGGTGGACTGCGAGCGGGCGGTGGCGGTGATGCGCGCCCTCACCTGCGCCACCGGCGACGAACTGCTGGGCCTCGGCCCCAAACCGGTGCTCCCCGGCACGTTCCGGATGATCGCCCTCGCACTGATCCACGCGCCAGACCTGCGTACCGCGCTGGAGCGGCTGGTCGAGTTCGCGGCGATCACCACCGGCTACACCGCGAGCACGCTCACGGTGGAGGACGGCACGGCCCGCGTCGAGTTCGCCGCGGAAACCGAGGCGAGCCCGCCGGCCGCCGAGATCATGCTCGCCTTGGCCCACCGCTTCCCCGCCTGGCTGGTGGCGCGGCGCATCCCGCTGACCGGCCTGGAGCTGCCGTTCCCGGAACCGGACCACAGCGCCGAGTACGCCCCGATCTTCGGCCTCACCCCGGTCTTCGACGCCCCGGCTGCCTCTCTCAGCTTCGACGCCGGCCACCTGTCCGCCCCCATCGTGCGGGACGAGCGCGAGCTGCTGGCCTACCTTCGCCGCTCCCCGGCCGACCTGATCCACCACCGCGACTACGGCACCACCACGGCCGACCGGGTCCGCAACGTCATCGAACGCGGCGACATGACCACCTGGGCCCGCGCCGAGGACGTGGCCGCCCGGCTGGCCGTCAGCGTCCAGCACATGCGCAGGCTGCTGCGCCAGGAGGGCACCTCCTTCAACCGGATCCGCGAGGAACTGCTGCGCGACCTCGCCGTGGACAGCCTGCGCCGGGGCGGCGAATCGGTCGACGCGCTGTCCCACCGGCTCGGGTTCTCCGAACCCAGCGCGTTCCGCCGCGCCTTCACCCGCTGGGTCGGCAGCCCGCCCGGCGAGTTCCGCCAGAACCCGGTGGCGATCGGCGGCGCCGTACCGGCGAGGCGATGACGCGCGACCGGGATGCTCAGGGCGCGGGTCGCTGGAGCTTGGCGAGGGTCAGGACCTCGCCGCGGATGCCCCAGCCGCCGTCCACGACCTCGTCCACGAGCACCATCGTGTTGTCGCGTACGGCGTCGCCGAACGTGGCGCAGTACAGGTCGGTCACCTTGACGATCAGGTTCTCCTTCTGCTCGGCGGTGAGCGTCCCGGCGGGGACCTTCAGATTCGCGAACGGCATGTGCCTCTCCTTTTCCTTTTCGGTGACACACACCTTCGCCGAGCCGGAAAGGGGTATCCAGGGGCCCGCGGCACCTGGATGGCCGCCCGCCGGTGGGCCAGCGTGGCAAGCATGACGAGACTATGGACGGGCCTGCTGGCCGCCGCCGTGTTCGCCACCGGCCAGGCGCACCCGGGTCATGAGGACGTGCGGGCGAAGACCGTGGCCGCCGATCCGGTGTACGGGCAGGGCTGGCGACGGCTGGCGCCGATCGCGGGCGGTCCCCGGCAGGAACACAGCGTGGCCGCGATCGGCGGGAAGGTCTACGTGCTCGGCGGCGTGCTCAACGCCCCGGGCTTCCCCACCACCGACCGGGCCGAGGTGTACGACACCCGGCGCGGCACCTGGTCGCGGGTGGCGCCGCTGCCGGTGGCCATGAACCACCCCAACGCCGTCGCGGCCGGCGGCCGCGTGTACGTCCTGGGCGGGCTGTCCGGCGGCGCCGCCTGGCGGGCGCTGCCCGACAGCTTCGTCTACGAGCCGCGTACGAACCGCTGGACCCGGTTGCCCCCGGTACCGGCCGGCCTGGCGCGGGGTAGTGCCGCGATCGGTGTCCGAGGCACGAAGATCTACCTCGCCGGCGGCATGCTGACACTCCAGCCCGGACCCGGCGGCCTCCAGGACACCGTGGCCACCGTCTCGTCCTACGACACCGCGACCGGGCGCTGGGAGAAGCTGCCGGATCTGCCGCAGGCGCGCGACCACGTCGGCGGGGCCGTCATCGGCTCGACGTTCTACGTGGTCGGCGGCCGGGACCGGGGACAGGTGAACGTCCGCGCCAACGTCTACGCCCTCGACCTGCGCACCAGCCGCTGGTCGGAACGGGCGCCCATGCCGACCGCGCGGGGTGGCATCGCGGCCGCCGCCGTCGGCGCCAGGATCTACACCTTCGGCGGCGAAGGGCGGCACGACGGCGCCGACCCGAACACCGTCTTCCCCGACGTCGAGGTCTACGACACCGTCCGCGACCGGTGGAAGCGGCTGGCCCCGATGCCGGTCCCGAGGCACGGCACCGCCGCCGTCACCGTGGGCGGAACCGTCTACATCCCGGGCGGCGGCACCGCGGGAGGCGGCGCCCCAGTGGACGTCAGCGACGCCTTCCGGCCCGCAGCCAGGAGCTGACGTCCCCTGGCTGACGGCCGGGAGCCAGGGGGTGACGTCCCCTGGCTCCCGCCGAATCCGGCATGTCACGCTGAGCAGGTGAACCTCACCGAACTCGGCACCTTCCTGCGAACCCGGCGCGCGCGGATCACCCCCGCCGAGGTCGGCCTGATCGGCGGGTCGCGCCGCCGGGTGCCCGGACTGCGCAGGGAGGAGGTCGCCCAGCTCGCGGGCACCTCGGTCGACTACTACATCGAACTGGAGCGAGGCGGGGGAGCGCAGCCCTCGGAGCAGGTCCTGGCCGCGCTCGCCCGCGCGCTCCGCCTGGACGCCGACGAGCGCGAGCACTTGTTCCTGCTGGCCGGCCGTACGCCGCCCGCCGGGCACGGGACGGCCGTGCACGTGCAGCCGGCCATGCTCGCCCTGCTGGACCGGCTCGACTCCACCCCCGCGCGCATCATCACCGACCTGCACGAGACCCTCGCCCAGAACCGGCTGGCCACCGCGCTGATCGGCCCGCCCACGGACGACAGCTACGTCCAGCGCTGGTTCACCGACCCCGCCAGCCGGGCGATCTACCCGGTGGCCGACCATCCGCACCACGCGCGGGTCCTCGTGCACGACCTGCGCGCCGCCGTGGCCAGGCGCGGCCACGACGGGGTGTCCATGGAGATGGTGGTACGGCTGCGCCGTATCAGCGAGGAGTTCGCCGTCCTGTGGGACACCGGCGACGTCGCCGTCCGCCGGGGGGACCGCAAGCGGATCATCCACCCCGAGCTGGGCATCGTCGACATCCACTGCCAGAACCTGTTCAGCGAGGACGGGCGGCAGCGCCTGCAGTTCTACACCGCGCCGGCGGGCAGCGCGGCGGTCGGGCAGTTGCGCCTGCTGTCGGTGATCGGCGTCCAGTCGGGCTGGGCTCACCGAGGCCAGGCGTCGGCCGGGATGTTGTAGAACGTGCGCGACGCCGTCCACCAGTCCCGATCCGTGAAGCGTCCGGTGATCCGCCCGACCACGCACCAGAGCGTGTGCACGTCGTGCTCAAGGTCCCCATCGGGGTCCAGCGCCAGCCCCTCGGTGAACGCCCGATACTCCGGAAGCGACATGTACCCGCCCACCTCGTATGGCGGGTTGACGTCCCCGAGCAGCTCGCCGTCAACGTGCAGATACAGCGGTTCGAGCCCCTCGCCCACCTCGCCCCAGAACTTGATCTGGAAGGCCCGGCGCTTGCCCAGGCTGTCGAACACGCGATGGTTCGACGACAGCCCGAAGACGAACAGATGGGTCCAGCCGGCCGTGTGCGGCCCGATCCAGATCCCCTTCGCCGGCGGACCCTTGTACGTCCCCGCGAGCGTCGCCACGTCGCACTCCACGCGTGAGTCCTCGTCCACGCGGAAGAGCCTGGCCACCTCCGCCGGATCGTCGCCCTCCACCCACAGCGCGTGGAAGCCGAGCTGTAACCCCGCGCCGTGCTCCACCAGCAGATCCCACTGGTTGTCCGCGGGAAGAGCCTGTTCGGTGTTCGTCATGGTGCGCATCCTGTGTCCAAAGGGAATGCGGGGCCACGCTCGGCGGCCCCGCATTCGACGGCCGGCTAGTTCACGATCTTCACCCAGAACGGGCTGTCACTGACCTTGGTGATGGTGTTCTCGGGGTCGTAGTCGAGAAGGCGATAATGACCGTAGAACGCCTTCAGCGCATCCCCGTGGTCCTCGTTGTGGGTCTGCCTGACCCCCTGAACCGAGTAGTGGATCTTGTCCTTCGCCGCTCCCTGCTCGGTCGACGCGAAAGGGTACTCGTCGCACTGCACGTTCCGGTAGCCCCACTGCTGGTACACCTCTTTCGAGTAGTACCGGCAGTAGGTCCCGCCGTAGGGCAGGTCGTAATCATCCTCAGGCACCGCGAACGGAGTGCCCGAGAACACCCTTCTGTTCTTGGCGTAGACGCCCTTCGCCGCTCTCCACAGGGCGGCTCCCTGCAGGGTGTTCGGGGCGGCGGCGTAGTTGCCCCCGATGAGCTTCGGCAGTTCGTTGCCCAGCGGTCCCTTGACGGGCGGGCGGTTCTTTATTCGCCCGTCGGTCGTGTCTCCGGGCCGATAGGGCGGGTAGGTGAGGTGGTTCCGCGCGGGGTCCATGGCCTTCTCGATGTGGTTGATCACATCGAGGAACTCGTCGTCCCTGCTCTTGGACATCGTGAACACCCGGTCGGCTCTCATGTAGATGCACCCGCCGGTGTTCGCGGTCTCCTCACCGAAGTTCCCCAGCTGCCGCCAGTCGCACCGGAAGCTGGGCGACCACGTGGGGTAGACGGGAATGCCCTGTCCCCACCGCACCACGCCGAGCCGGTTGCCGCCGTCGCCGAGGATCTCCTGGTCCCACAGCGGCAGCCGGCCGCGCTTGGCCTCGTACTTGGTGATCGCGGGCTGGAGCTGGCAGACCTCCCTGTCGTGGTTGGCGGGCTTGGTCGTGTTGATCAGGTACTCGAGGTAGGCCGTCGAGCGCCAGTTGGAGATCGTCTTCAACTGGGTGGGGCTGGGGCTGCTGGCAGACACCGCGCAGCCGCCCTCGGTGCCGAGGTCGAACTCGATCTGGACGTCGTTCAGGTCGTCGTCGAGATGGGTCTGCCTGACGCCTCTGTTCCAGATGCCGAAGTCCGAGAGCTTCAGGAAGAACTTGATGTTCTGCGGCTTCAGCCCGTCGGCGCCGGAACCGCCCTTGTAGACGCGGTCTCCGGTGTGGTTGCCGATGTAGGTGTGCGCCACCCAGGTCGCCCGGAAGGTGAACACGTCGTCGTCGGTCACCTTGTCCAGCAGGGCCGCCGGGATCCGCAGGGGGCCGGGGAAGAGCTTGACCCACCAGGCGGTCCGGTTCTTGCGCTTCTTGACGCCGTTCTCGTCGACCTCCTCCCATCCGCCGTGCCCGATCCAGGTGGTCCAGCAGGCCGAGTGCGGGCGCTCCTGCATCCGCGAGTAGGCGTCGAGGAAGCGCGGCGCCCGCTGGGTGGCGTAGCAGGTCTCCAGCGACGGGTGCTTGTACTGGAAGTTGCCGGCCACGGCGGCCGCCGCGGACGTCTTGGCCTTGGCGGACGGCGGCGCGGCCGGGTTCGCCAGCAGGGCGAGGATCTGGGTGGCGTCCAGCGTCCTCTGGAACACCTGGACCTCGTCCAGCGAACCCCTCATCCGGCTGCCGAGCGCCATGGCGGTGGCGGCGTTCCAGGTGGTGAAGCTCACCGGCGCGCTCTTGATCAGCGCACCGTTGAGGTACAGCGAGGCGGTCTTGGCCGCCGCGTCGTACACGCCCGCCAGGTGGAACCACTCCTCCACCGGCGCCCGTCGGCCCGAGAGCGCGCCCTCGACCGTCGCGCCGGCGGTGTCGGCGCTGGTGAAGGTGAACACCAGCCCGTCCTCGGGGTCGTTGCCGAGCCGGAAGGGCGCCTGATGGCCGCCCTTCTGCGCGACGACGTCGTAGTCGCCGTTGGCGTCGCTCCATCGCAGCCAGGCGGCCACGGTGAAGCTCTCGTCCGTCCTGATCACCGGGTCGGCGGTCTGCGCCAGTGGCTCCTCACCCGGATGGACGACGTCGACCTTGAGCACCTGCCAGTCCGACCACGCCGAGGCCGCGGTCGCCGAGGTGGCCCGGGCGCGCCAGCGCACCAGCCAGCCGTCGGTGAGCTTTCCAGCCGGTACGGCGAGGGCCGCTTGGGAGCCGGCCTCGACGCCGGCCACGTTGCCTGCCCAGATCGGCCCGCTGCCCTGACCGCTGGGCGCGGCCGGGTCGTGCTCGATCTCGAACTCCGCGGTGAGCGCGTCACCACGAGGATCGGCGACCTTCGCGGAGAGCGTCGGCGTCTCGACCCGCGTCACCGTCTGGTCGCCGACCTTCTTGGACGGCGTGACCTTGAGGTCGTCCACCGCCGGCACCGAGTCCGGCCGGTCCACGACGAGCTGCTGCCAGCCCGACCACGCCGAGGCCAGCCCACCGAGGTGGGAGCGCACCCGCCAGCGCACCACCCAGCCGTCGCTGAGCTTCCCAGCCGGTACGGCTGCCGCGACCTGCGCTCCCGCGGCCCCTTCGGCCGAGTTCGTCCAGATCTGCCCGGTCCCCTGTCCCTCGGGAGCGGACGGATCGTGCTCGACCTCGAACTCGGCCCGCAGATCGCCACCGGGCCCATAGGTGACCCGCGCCCGCAGCGACGGCGTCAGCACCGGCGTCACCGTCCTGCCGCCGACCTGCTCCGACGGGCTGACCGCGAGCTGGTCCACCCCCGGCTTGGGAATCTCGACGGTGAACTGCTGCCAGCCCGACCACGCCGAGGCCGCGGTCGCCGAGACGGCGCGGGTGCGCCAGCGCACCACCCAGCCATCGGTCAGCTTCCCAGCCGGTACGGCTGCCGCGACCTGCGCTCCCGCGGCCCCTTCGGCCGAGGTCGCCCAGATCTGCCCGGTGCCCTGACCGCTGGGCGCGGCCGGGTCGTGCTCGATCTCGAACTCCGCCGTGAGCGCCTCACCACGCGGGTCGAGCACGGTGGCCCGCAACTGCGGCGTCACCGTGGATGTGACCGTCTTGCCGTCCACCTGCTCCGACGGCGTGACCTGCAGCTCCTGTACGGCGGGCGCCGAGTCCGGCTGGTCCACGACGAGCTGCTGCCAGTCCGACCACGCCGAGGCGGCCGTGCCCGCGACCGACCGCACCCGCCAGCGCACGATCCACCCGTCGGTGAACTTTCCAGCCGGTACGGCGGCCGCGACCTGGGATCCGGCGGCCCCTTCGGCCGAGGTCGCCCAGATCTGCCCGGTCCCCTGTCCCTCGGGAGCGGACGGATCGTGCTCGACCTCGAACTCGGCCCGCAGCCGGCCGCCGGGCGCGTACGTGACCTGCGCGTGCAGCGACGGCGTGAGCACGGTGGTGACGGTCTTGCCGTCGACCACCTGCGACGGCGTGACCTGGAGCTGGCCGACACCGGGCTTGGGCACGGCGACCTTCACCTGCTGCCAGGCCGACCAGGTGGAGGAGTTGGCGCCGGCCAGCGAGCGCAGCCGCCAGCGCACCAGCCAGCCGTCGGCCAGCCTGCCTTCGGCGACGGGCAGCGCGACAGCCGTACCGGATGCGACGTTGTCCAGTGCGGCGGCCCAGATCCGGCCGCTGCCCTGGCCCTGCGGCGCGGCCGGGTCGTGCTCCAGCTCGACCTCCACGCGCGAGGCGCCACCCTGCGGGTGGGACACGAGCGCGCGCAGCTCGGGCGTCAGCGACGGCGTGAGCGTCATCCCGTCCTGGGTCTGCGACGGAACGACCTGGAGCTGGCTGACCGCAGGGTCGGTGGCCGGGTCGAAGACGTCGGTCCTGAACCGCTGCCACGGCGACCAGCCCGGGGTGGAACCCGGCGTGGTGGCCCTGACGCGGAACTCGTACTCGATCCGGTCGGACAGCCGCCCCGCCGGCACGGTCACCGACGCCACGGACCCGGAGGCCACGCCCGTCACGCTCGCCGACCAGAACACCGTGTCGGTGGCCCAGTCGGCGACCTGGAAGTCGACCGTGGACGCGCCGCCGAGGGCGTCGGTGACGCGGGCCAGCAAGGTCGGGGTGAGCGAGGCGGTCACCGTGCTCGTGCCGACCGTCTCCGACGGCGTGACCTGGAACTGGTCCACCACGGCCTCGGGCACGTCCACCGTGAAGATCTGCCACGACGACCAGGCCGGGGTGGATCCCGGCGTGGTGGCCCTGACCCGCCACTCGTACTTCACGCCGTCGCTCAGGACGCCGCCCGGCACCACGACGGTGGCGTTGCCTCCCGACGCGACGTCGTTCAGCGAGCGCGACCACCGCACGGTGTCGGTGGCCCAGTCGGCGACCTGGAACTCGACCGTCGAAGGACCGCCCAGCGCGTCGGTCACCCGCGCGCGCAGGGTCGGGGTCAGGGAGCTGGTGACGGTGGCGGTGCCGGAGCCCGTCGAGGGGGTGAGCTGGAACTGGTCCACCACCGGCTCGGGCACGTTCACGGTGAAGTACTGGTACGGCGTCCAGGGGGAGGAGGCGCCGCTGCCCGTACCCTTGACGCGCCATTCGTACTTGATGCCGTCGAGCAGTTTTCCAGCGGGAACCGCGATCGACGCCTGCGCGCCGGAGGCGACGTTCTGCACCGAACCCGACCACACGACGACGTCGTCGGACCAGCGCGCCACCTGGAAGTCGACCGTGCCGCTGTTGCCCAGCTTGTCGACGAGCCTGGCCCGGAGCGTCGGCGTCAGCGTGGAGGTGACGATCGTGTCCCCGGTGCCCGTCGACGGGGTCACCTGGAGCTGGTCCACCGCGGGCGCGGCGTCCACGGTGAAGTACTGGTAGGGCGTCCAGGCCGGGGTGGATCCGGGCGTGGTGGCCCTGACGCGCCACTCGTACTTCGTGAGATCGAGCAGCTTCCCGGCCGGGACCGTCACGGAGATCTGCGAGCCGGACGCCACCCCGGACAGGCTCGTCGACCACACGACCACGTCGTCGGACCAGCGGGCCACCTGGACGTCGACCGCGGCCGGGCCGCCGAGCGGGTCGGTGACCCTCGCCTTCATCGTCGGGGTCAGGGAGGAACTCCTGATGTCGGCGCCGGTGCCCGACGACGGGGTGAGCTGGAACTGGTCCACGACGGCCTCGGGCACGTCCACCGTGAAGTACTGGTACGCCGACCAGGCGGAGGCGCCGCCTGCCGACGTGGCGCGTACCTGCCACTCGTATTTGACGCCGTCGAGCAGCTTGCCCGCGGCGACCGCGAGCGAGGCCTGCGTGCCCGAGGGCACGTTGGCGACGGAGCCCGACCACACGTGGCTGTCGTCGGAGTACTTGAGCACGCGGAACTCGACCGTCGAGGCGGCCGACGCGGCGTCGGTCGGGGTCGCCTTGAGCGCGGGCGTCAGCGACGACGTCACGATGCCGGCACTGGTCGTCTGCGACGGGGTCAGGGCGAAGCCGGTGACCGTGGGAGCGGCCGCCAGCGAGGTCCGCCGGGCGGGCGAGGCGGGCGAGGCGGGGGCGTTGGTCAGCCCGGTGTCGTTCTTGCCCGCGGTCCACGAGGCCGTCTCGTTCAGCTTCGCGTCGTGGCCCTTGCCCGAGGAGTCGCTCGCCGTGTCGCCGGAGCCCTCGTCGAACGTCCAGTGACCGGCGGCCCGCTTCGGGGTGCTGAACGACCACGTGTGGGTGATCATCCTGTTCTCCCACTCGTCGGCCGCGTCCGACAGCACCGCGGTGTAGGTGGTTCCCGCGGTCAGCGCGCGCTCCGGCGTGAAGGTCACGACCGTCCCGCCGCCGTCGTACGTCGCCGTCGCCGCCACCTCGACGCCGCCGGCGTCCTTCAGCAGGAGGGCGGCCTCGGTGACCGGTTCGGAGAAGGTGGCCTTCAGCTTCGTGTCGAGGGGGACGTCGGCGGCGCCGTTCGCGGGCTCGACGCTGAGCACGCGCGGCCCGAGGGTGTCCTCGCCGGTTCCGTCCTCGCCGTCGTTGCCGCTCGGGCTGCGGTCGAGTTCGTCCGTGATGGCCTCGAAGGGCTCGCCCTCGCGCCGGCCGGCGATGCGACCGGCGAACGTGTTGTCGATCCTGGTGCGCTCGCTGCCCTCCGGCTCGTAGACCGACCGGGCGCGGGCCTCCTCGAACGTCGGCAGGCTCGTGATCGGGTCCGGCGACATGAACGTGAAGCCGTCCACCTTGGGTGGGGAGGGGGCCTCGTACTCGAGGAAGAAGTAGGGGTGGTGGCTGCCGTCGGGGGAGGTCTCCGGGTAGTTGCCCGACAGGTACTGGCGCCAGTTGTTCCCGCCGGACTCGGCCACCGAGCGGACCATCAGGCCGTGGTTGGCCGTCCCGTTCGCCCAGGCCTGCGCGATCTCCTCGATGGAGTACCAGAGCTCGCCCTCGGCCATCCAGCCGGAGCAGTTCGCGTCCTTGCCGTAGGGGTTGATCACGTGCCCGTCGGCCACGGCGAGCGGCTGCCCCGACCACGTGATCGTGGTGGGGGTCCAGGCGGCCGCGACGCGGTGCATGGAGACGCCGCCGACCTCGCCGCAGGCGTGGGAGATGTAGTTCCACAGCGTGACGTTCGCGTCGAGGATCCGCCGGCCCATGAACGGCGCGTCCCTGAGGTCGAACTTCAGGTACGACCGGTAGTTGTAACCGTCGCGGCGCCCGGCGAAGATCGCGTTGCTGTTGGCCGAGTAGCTGCCGTTGACGTAGCTGCCGCCGTTGGCGATGAACGTGTCGGCCGGAGCGCCGGCCCCGTGCCACGGCGTCGGGTTGCCCGCGGCCACCGTGACCGGGTAGGTCACCGCGGGGTCGGCCAGGAACGCCGCGTCGGGGGAGAGCACGAGCGCGGCGTCCTTGAGGGTCGTGGTGGCCGTGCCCGCCCGGCCGCTGCCTGGCCTGGCGGTCTCCTTGGCGTCGGTGATCGGAAGCGCCGACAGGTCCGCGATCTCCTTGCCGCCCGCGAGCGCCGCCGGCTTGCCCTTGGCCGACTTGCCGATGGACATTCCGGCGGGCGGGTCGATCCGCACCGGCAGTTTGAGCTGCTTGGCCGGGCGCTCGCGGATCACGATCTGCTGCTGGTAGCCCGTGGGGGTCACGGTGACGACCAGGTCGATGCCGCGGCCGTAGACGGAGCGGTACGTCGCGCTCTGGCCGGACAGCTCGGGCGCGGGCAGGTTGCCCGGCGCGGCGATGCTGATCTCGCCTGGGCTGCCCTGCTTGAGCCCGAGGAACTCGCCCTTGGCGACCAGCAGGGGAGCGGTGCCGCCGTTGGACAGCTTGAGGTCCAGCTTGGCCATCCGGGGTCTGACGACTCCGTTCTCCACGACGAGGGTCGGGTCGACCTTGTGCCATTCCCCGTCACGCCGGACACGGACGACGGTGCTCGACACGTACGTCTTGACCGTCTTGCCGCCGGGTGTGGCGAACGTCGTCATGTTCTCGGTGTGCAGGCTGGGGATCTCCACCTCCTTGCCTGTTCGCTTGGCTTCGACCTTGGCCAGGTCCACCAGGCTCGGCTCGGCCGGGGTGGTGGTGGAGGCCGGGGCCGGAGGGGGCGTGCGTTCGGCGACGGCCGGGGCCGCCAGGATCGATGTGGTGATCGCGAAGGCGGCCAGGAATGCGCTTCCGCGGCGCGGCGCGGCGGATAAGCCGGTGGGATTCACATGCACCCTTTCAGGCACAACGACAGAATGAGGCCGATCGTGGCAGTCCATAAATTGGATGTAAAGATTGTTTGGGTGATCGGCGCGCGGCCCTCTGTCATTGTGGCTGGTGGGGCCCTCTTCAATGGCTTCGAGTGATAATGTGCTGGCGTTTACGGGGTCCCGGGCAGGTGAAATTGATAACTCTAGCGAGCCTCTCTATATTTTCACTACATGCCCTTCGGCCGTGCTGTCCTCGGGGTCCTGTCCGTGCTTGGCCAGGGGCGCAACCGCGTATGGCGCCTCCGGGCCGGGGTCCCTGGCCGCCTGCGCCGTGCCGTTCGGCTCACGGGGCGCTTGCGGGTCCCTCGGTATTGCTCGTTTGATCGAGCGGGGTTTCTTCGGCTCCGAGGTTCTTGCGGAACCAGGCGTCGCGGCCCGGTGTCCCCGTGTCGGCAATTCCCTCGTCCGGCGGCACAACTGTTCCGGAAATATCCGGCCTTTGTATGCTTCGAGCGATGTTGTACATCCGTGCGGGGTCGTTGCTTATGAGCCGGACCCCGGAGATCGAGATCCGGCTCGCCTGGGCCAGGACGGCCAACTGGTAGGGGCGCGGCCGGACGAAGTTGCGGGCGTAGGTGATCAGGTGGCGTATCTGGTCGTCGATGAGCGCCTTCTGCCGCGATAGCTGGTCGAGCTTGTAGATCACCGCATCGAAGCTCGTTTTGTCGTCTTTGGGGGCTTCTTGCGCATCATGCAGGCCCTGTTCTTCGAGTATCCGGTTTGTCGTTATTTGCGCAAACTGCTCATAGTAGGTGAAGCCCCTCTCCCCGTCGGGCATCTGGTGAAGAATGCGGACAATGTCGCTGATGGTCGAGTCCATTGCTCCTCCTGACATTCTTTGCATTGACTGCACATGATGGCACACCGTCTGTCGGTCAATTCCACCGAAAATGGCAGGCAGGATGAGAATTGTCATTCCGAGTAGCAGGAATCCTCGCCCGGCTGGCGACGCGCCTGCGATCTTGTGGGAGCGTCTATCGCGATGGCGAACTCACACGTCTCCATCGACCAAAAGGGAACGGCCTCCGCCGTACACGGAGGCCGTTCTTTGCGGCCCCCAGGTAACATGGAAGGAATCCGCGTAATGACAGTACCGTCTTCATCTGGCGATCGGGAAGGCAATGTTCCCGCCGGCCGGTCCGAGCGCCTGCCCCTTCGCTGGGCGGTGATCATCATTGATGGTTCCGCCATACCGATCGACCGCGTGGCCGACGAGCCGGCCGAGAACCGCGACGAGCTCCCGTTCGCGTCCACCCTGTCGGTGGCGCAGGTCGGTGGGGCACACGCCGCACGCCCTGAACGTTCACCGCGGCCGTGCCGTGGCCGGGACCACGACGGTCGCTAGGCCCTTGCCTAGCGCGATCACGCCAAGAGGGGAAGCGGCCGGGCCGGCCGCTTCCCCGGGTCTTAGGTGGTCATGTAAGCCTGTGCGTAGTTCACGCTGGCGCCGCGTTCGACCTGGCCCACGAAGTCGGCCAGCTCGGAGGGGGCGAACCGGTGCCGCGTGGCCACCAAGCGCTCGATGTTGTCCAGGGCCGTGTCGGCCTTGGCGCGCAGCGCCGCCAGATCGTGCCCGACCAACCGGCCGTCGCGCTTGCGGAACTCCCCGTTCACCAGCACGGTCTCAACGTCGGCCGCCGTCGACTGCAGGACCACGGTGGCGGTGGGGTGGCTGGAGCGGACCAGGTTCCAGCGCGGCTTGACGACGATGACGTCGGCGAGCTTGCCGGGCGTCAGTGAGCCGATCTTGGACGACAGGCCCATGATCGCGGCCCCGTTGGTGGTGGCCCAGGTGAGCGCGTCACGGATCTTGAGGTCGACCTGGATCGGCGAACGCCCCTCGGCGTGCACCGGCAGCGCGTCCATGGCGCGCTGGTGCTGCAGGGCCAGGCGCATCTGGCCGAACAGGTCGCCCGAGCCGCAGATGATGCTGTCGGTGCCGACGCCGGGCGCGATGCCGTGCCGCATGGCCTGGCGGAGGGGGAGCAGACCCATGCCCATCTGCAGCTCCGTCTCGGGCGAGGTGACGACGTGCGCGCCGCTGTCGCCGAGCAGCTTCCACTCCTGCTCGTCCAGGCCGTTGCAGTGCACATGCAGGTGGCCCGGAAGGAGCAGATCGTGGTCGTTGAGCTCGCGCAGGCCGCGCAGCAGCGTCGATCCGGCCGCCGCTCCGGTGTGCGAGGCCCCGTGTACGGCCAGCTCCCGCGCGAGCCGGACCTCGGCCGCGGTGTCGTTGAACGGGATGGTGCCGAAGTCCGTGTAGAGCATGCCCATCTGGTACATGTCATCGGAGCCCGGGAAGTACTCCGCGCGCAGCCGGGCGGCGTCGGCCAGCCGTTCGCCGTGGCTGTGGAAGGAGGGCGGCTGGACGTCGTAGCGCTGCATGCCGTACGCGTAGACCGAGCGCAGCCCGGCGGCGCGCAGGCCCTCGACGTTGGCGTCGGCGTGCGCGGGGCTGTTGACGCAGTCGGAGCAGTCGAAGATGGAGGTGACGCCCGCGTCGAGCGCCTCCAGCGAGCCGACCAGGGTGGCGACGCCCATGTCCTCGGCCCGCATGATCGCGCCGGTGGTGTAGAAGGTGTTGGCGATGAACTCCAGCAGGGCCTGGTCGCCGGAGATGCCGCGCAGCAGCGCGAGCCAGGTGTGCCGGTGGCTGTCGATCATGCCGGGCAGGACGTAGCCGCCGGTGGCGTCGATCCGCTCGGCGTCCACGCCGGCGAGGTCGTCGGCCGACCGGGCCACCTGGACGATCTTCTCGTTCTCGATCAGTACGGCCCCGCCGTCCACGTCCCCGAGTTCGGGGTCCATGCTGACGATCAGTCCGCCGGAGATGATGGTGCGCTTCGTGCTCATGGGATGACCTCGCCTATCGGGGGGAAGGCGGCGAGCCGCCGGAGTCTGACTATGGGCATGCGGTGGTTGACGGTGGCCGCCGCGACGGGAGCGCCGCCCGACCACCACTGCAGGACGAGCGTGCGCTCCGCCCGGTCACCGGAGACGACCACCGGCTCCTCCTCGGCCGGGATGGTTCCGCACACCTTGATGGACAGGCCGAACTGCTCGGTCCAGAAGTACGGGCGGGCCTGGTAGGCAGGCGCCGAATCGGGAGCCAGCAGCGTGGCCGCCGCGGCCTCGCCCTGGTCGAGGGCGTTGGTCCACAGCGGGGTTCGCACGGGGCCCGCCGGGGTGGGCAGGAGCACCACGTCTCCGGCGGCGACGACTCCGGGAGCCGCCGCCAGCCGGTCGTCGACGAGCAGGCCGCCGGCGCAGGCCAGGCCGGAGCCGGTCAGCCACTCGGTGTTCGCGACCTCGCCCGCCGCCGTGATCACCAGGTCGGCCTCGGCCCGGTCGCGGCCGGACACCACCGCGTGCTCGGTGACGTGCGCGGGCCCGGCCGCCTGGACGAAACGCACACCCGCGTCGCGCGCCGCCTCCATGATCAGATCGGCCAGGTAGCCGCCGACGTGCCGGCGCATCGGTGGCAGGAAGTCGAGTACGCGCACCTCCCGGCCCAGGCTCCGGCAGACCGAGGCGATCTCCATGCCGAGTGGTCCGCCGCCGGCCACTGCCACCGAGCCGGCGCTCGCCAGCCGCTCGCGCAGGCCGAGGGCGTCGTCCATGGTCCGCAACCGCACCTCGCGCGCCCTGTCCCCGGGCGTCCTGGCGAGGGAACGAGCGCGCGCGCCGGTGGCGACGACCAGCCCGTCGAATCCGTCCTGCTCTCCCGTGGACAGCCGCAGCCGCCGGGCATGGACGTCGAGCCCGGTCGCGCGTACGCCGAGCCGTACGTCGACGCCCTCCGCCACGTGGAGGCCGGCCGAATCGGCGTCGCTCAAGCCGAGCAGGACGTCCTTGGACAACGGCGGCCGGCTGTACGGCAGGCGGTCCTCCGCGCAGTAGAGCGTGACGCGCCCGTCGAACCCGGCGGCGCGCAGCGCGTTGGCGGCGGCGACCCCGGCCTGCGAGCCGCCCACGACCGCCACGCGGCGAAGCGCCGTCACGGCACGATCTTCAGCGCCGCCACCGGGCAGACCCCGGCTGCCGCCTTCGCATCCGCCTCGCGCGCGGCGGGCACCTCCTCGCCGTCGTAGGCGTAGTGCAGGTCGCCGGCGTCGTCGAGGCGGAAGATGTCTCCGGCCCGTTCCTCGCACATGCCGTGCCCCTCGCAGCGGGCGTAGGCGACGATCACTTTCACGGTCGTGCTCCTTGGATGACCTGGGTGGGCAGCGTGTCGAACGCGCGCATCAGGTTGTTGACGGTCCTGCGCTCACCGGAGACCTCGAATCGGGCCACCCGCCGGGCCAGGGCCTTCAGGACGGCGTGCGCCTCCAGCCGGGCCAGCCCCTGACCGGCGCAGCCGTGCGCGCCGTACCCGAAACCGACATGTTCGACCGGGTTGCGCGTCACGTCGAAGACGTCCGGCCGCTCCCACTTGCGCTCGTCGCGGTTGGCGGCGGCGAACATCACCAGCACCTGGGATCCCGCCGGGATCGGCACACCGGCGATCTCGACGTCGCGCGCCACCCGGCGGCCGAACTGGCGGACCGGCGTCTCGAAACGGATCACCTCGTTGAAGGCCATGGCCACCAGCGATGGATCGTTCCTGACCAGGTCCCACTGCGCGGGGTGCCGGGCGAAGAGCCAGATCGCCGAGCTCAGGCCGGTGACCGTGGTGTCCAGGGAGGGCACCAGGTAGTCGATCATCAGGGAGATCGCCTGCTCCTGGTCGACCAGCCCCTCGTCCATGGCGTCCAGGACGCAGTGCGCCAGGCCGCCGGGCTGCGGGGAACGCTCGTGCACCAGCCGGGAGGCGTACTCGGCCATCCGGCCCGAGACCGCCAGCGACGCCTTCGCGCGCTCGTTGAGCGGGCCGTGGCAGTTGAAGTTGGCGGCGGCCCAGTCGATCAGATGCTCTCGGCCCTCCTCGGGGATGCCGATGAAGTCGGGCACGATCGCCATCACCATGTCGCGGGCCAGGTGGCCCACCGAGTCGAACGAACCTCGCGCGACCGCCCGCTCCACCGCCGCCGCCGCGACCTCCTCGACCCGGGCCTTCATCGGCCGCAGCGCCTTCGGGGTCAGCTTGTGGCCGACGAGGCCGCGCAGGAACGCGTGCCGTTCGCCGTCGCTGGCGAACATGGAGCCGCGCAGCAGGTCGTTGTAGTGCTCGTTCAGGGAGACGCCGCCGCCGGTGCGGAAGGTCTCGTCATCTCCGAGTACGGCACGCACCTGCTCGTGACGCGGCAGCGCGTAGACCTGATGCCGCTCCAGCCACACCACGGGACCGAGGTCCCGCAGGGCACGGTAGTGCGGATAAGGATCGAGGATCGCATCCTCTGTGTACAGGTCCTCGACGTATGCGGGAACGATGGCGCACCTCCCTCTTCGACGGTTTTGAACTCGCTCGAAGCCCACATGGGCCGAGATCAGGGAAAAACCCGCAACACCGCGGTGGGGTATGGGGGTCTGCCGATGGTCTCGTGCCGGGCCGCCGGCGACCAATCTCAATCCCGCCCGGATCCATGACCGTCCAGGCATAGGTCGATTCGGGTATACCTCCCGCCTGATTAGGCATTAGTCCGACATGGGGGTCCGGGGACACCATCACCTGACAGCTCGAAGCGAGAGAAGGTGAGCGGTGACTCCCACATCACGGCATGCGCTGGTCATCGGCGCGGGCATCGGTGGGCTGACCGCGGCGGCGGCCCTGGCCCAGCGCGGCTGGACCGTCCAGTTGCACGAGCGCGACCCCGAGATCAGGGCGATCGGCGCCGGCATCTACCTGTGGAGCAACGGGTTGTCGGTCCTGCGCGCCCTGGGCGTGTTCGACGAGGCGGTCGAGGGCGCCCACCTCGGTCCGGTCCTGGAGAGCCGCGACCGGCGCGGCCGCGTCGTCGAGAGCATCCCGATCAACGGCTCGGGCGGGCCCGAGCTCTACACGATCCTGCGCCGGAAGCTGATCGACGCGCTGGCGGGCGCGGCGATCCGGGCCGGAGTGGAGATCATCAACGGCTCCGCCGCGGTCGCCGCGTCGCCGGCGGGCGAGGTGGAGTTCGCCGACGGCAGCAGGCGGCGCGGCGATCTGGTCGTCGCGGCCGACGGGGTCAACTCGCGGCTGCGTGACTCGCTCGGCCTGCTACGACGGCGCGTACACATGCCACAGGGCGCGGCGCGGATGCTCATCGCGCGCCGCCCCGGCTTCGTCGCCGCCGAGGACGAGGCGAAGTACATCGAGTACTTCCCCGGCAGCCGCCGCATCCTCTACACCCCCTCCAGCGCCGACCGCCTCTACGTCGCGCTGGTCTGCTCCACCGGCGACGCGGCCGCCCAGCGGACGCCGCTGGACAAGGACACCTGGCTGCGGTCGTTCCCGCTGCTGGAAGACCTCATCGGGGACCTCGGCGCGGAGAGCCGCTGGGACCGCTTCGAGTACCTGGAGCTCAGGCGATGGTCGGCCGGCGCGGTCGCGGTCCTCGGCGACGCCGCACACGCCCAGCCGCCCTACCTGGGGCAGGGCGGCGGCTGCGCGATGATGAACGCCCTCGGTCTCGCCGAGGCGGTCACCTTCGGCGAGGGCGGCCTGGAAGCACGGCTGCGCCGCTGGGAAGCCGCCGAGCGCCCGGTGATCCAGCACACCCAGCGCTTCTCCTACCGCCTCGGACACCTCAACCCGCTGCCCGACCGCCCTCGGGCGGCCCTCCTGGCCCTGATGAACCACTCGCGGGCGCTCGCCAGGATGCGCATGCGCGCCGCGACCACCGTTCCCACCGGAATGACCCGGTTTCCGGCGTGACCCCACGCCGGCGGAAGGAAGATCTATGGAAACCCTGGTCGTCGACGGCAACCCGATCGACTACGACGTCACCGGGACGAGCGGCCCGACGCTGGTGCTCCTCAGCGGGTGGTGCCAGGACCATCGCCTGTTCGGCCACGTGCTCCCGCTGCTGGCGGAGCGGCACCGGGTGATCCGCGCCGACTGGCGCGGGCACGGCGCCGTCCGTTCCGTCGACGCCGACTTCGGGTCCGCCGAGCAGGCCGCCGACGTGATCGCGCTGATGGACGCCCTCGGCGTCGACCGGTTCGTCCCCGTCTCCACCTCGCACGGCGGCTGGGCCAACATGGAGATCGTCGACCGGCTGAGTCCCGAGCGGGTGCCCGGTTCCGTGGTCATCGACTGGATCATGGTGGAGGCCTGGCCGGAGTTCATCCAGGACCTGCGCGACATCCAGGATCCCGGCCGCTGGCTCGCCGGGCGTCAGCGCCTGTTCGACTTCTGGCTCGGCGGCACCGCGCACCCCGCGGTCGCCCGCCACCTCGCCGAGGAGATGGCGTCCTTCGACTTCGACATGTGGGCGCGCTCCTGCCGGGTCATCGAGAACGCCTACGCCACCTGGGGCTCGCCGCTGCGCAGGATGGCGGCCGTGCCGGCGCGCCGGCCGATCGCCCACCTGTTCTCGCAGCCGAGCCTGCCCGACTACGAGGCCGTCCAGCGGGAGTTCGCCGCGGCCAACCCCTGGTTCCAGCCGCACCGCATCCCGGGCCGGACGCACTTCCCGACACTCGAGTCACCCGCCGTCCTGGCGGGGCTCGTGGAGAAGTTCGCCGCCTCGGCCGGCCTTTAGGAGGCAGAGTGGACCGCCCCTCCCGTCCATGGTGGATGCTGGCGATCGTCTCCGCCGGATTCGTCGCGATGACGATCAACTGGTTCAACATCGCGGCCGGATTCGGCCAGATCAGCCAGACCTTCCACCTGGACATCCCCGAAGTCGCCCTGTTGATCTCCGTGTTCGTCGTCGGCTACGGCGTCTTCCACATCCCCGGCGGAATGCTGGCCACACGCATGGGCATGCGCTGGGTGCTCGCCCTCGGCCTCGCCGTGGAGGGTGTCGCCGCCGTCCTCTCGGCGATGGCCACGGACTTCACGACCCTGGTCGTCTTCCGCGTCCTGTGCGGCATCGGCGCCTCGGTGTTCGCCGCCGTGGGCGTCGCGGCCGTCAGCGTCTGGTTCCGGCATCGCCACCACGCGCTGGCCTTGGGCATCACCTCCGCCTGCTTCAGCGTCGGCTCGGCCGCGGGCCTGTACACCTGGCGCGATCTCACCGACGCCTACGGCTGGCGCACGGCGCTGGTCGCCGGGGGCGTGCTCTGCGTGGTCGTCGGCCTGGTGACCGCCGTCGCGTTCCGGGTCCCCGCGGGCGGCGACCATCTGCGCGGCATCCGCCTGACGCGCGCCGCGGTGCGCGAGAGCCTCATGAACCGCGGCATCTGGCTGTACGGCGCGGCCTTCCTCGGCGCCTACGGCGCGTTCATCGCCGGTTCCCAGTTGATCGCCGGATACGGGCTCGACCAGAAGCGCATCGGCCCGGGCGAGGTGGCGCTCGCCGCCTTCCTCATCGGGATCGGGGGCGTACCCGGCAGCGTCGCGGGTGGCTGGCTCAGCGACCGGCTGTCCAGGCGCCGCGACGTCTTCGTCGTGGCGGCGGCGCTCGAAGGGGTGTTCATCCTGCTCGTGCCCCTGAGCGGGCCCGGCTGGTTCTGGCTGCCCGCCCTCGGCATCGGCTTCATGTTCAACTTCGCGCTGGCCGTGTGGCAGACCATCCCCGGCGACTGGCCGGGCCTGTCCCAGGAGAACATCGGCACCGCCTTCGGGCTGATGCTGACGGTCTCGGCGGTGGGCGGGTTCGCGCTGCCGTACCTCTTCGGGGAGATCGCCTCCACCGAGGGCTACTTCCTGGCATGGTCCGCGCTCGGGGTGCTCAGCATCGGCTGCGCGCTGCTGGGCCTGCTCAACAAGGAGACCCGGCCGGCGCTCGCCCGGTCCCTGACCTGAAGATCGTCTCAGCCGGCGGCCGCCCGTACACGGAGCAAATCCAGCAGGCGCGCCGCCGGCGGCGCGAGCGGCCGGCCGTGCACGAGCGTGACCCCCACCGGCCGCATGATCCCCTCCAGCGGTACGGCGAGCGCCGCGAGGTCGCGATCGGCGGCGGCGACCGACTCGGGCAGGACCGCGATCATGTCGGTCTGCCGCAGCAGCGCGCGCACGGTCAGGATCGACGCGCACTCCACCAGATCCGTGGGAAGCTCCAGCCCCTCGTCGGCGAACGCCTGCTCGACCTCGCGCCGCAGCACGGTCTGCTGGAGCGGCAGGATCCACGGGTGGTCCAGCAGACCGGCCAGCGTAGGCTCCTTCCGCGTCAGCGCCGGATGCTCCCGCCTGACCACCAGCCGCATCGGCTCGTAGCGGAGCCTGATCTGGCGCAACCCGTCGATCCTGGTGATCGGATTGAGGCGGCCGACGATCAGATCGAGCTCCCCGGACAGCAGGCGGGCCGCGTGCGTGCCGAACGTCGCGTCGTCCACGACCACCGTGACGTCGGGATGGGACCGTTTGAGATCGGCGATCGCCTGGGGCAGCAGCACGCTGGAACCGGCCGGCAACGTGCCCACGCGTACCGTGCCCATCACGCCCTTCGCGTGCCCGGACACGCGCTCGCCGGCCCGCCTCAGTTCGGCGAGCACGGTGCGGGCGTGCTCCAGGAACACCTCGCCGGACGGAGTCGGCGTCATGCCACGCGGTCCTCGGACGAACAACTGCACGCCGAGGAGGTGCTCCAGTTCGCGCAGGCAGCGGGTGACCGCGGGCTGCGCGAGCGTCAGCCGGTCGGCGGCCCGCAACACGCTGCCGTGGTCGGCGACGGCGACGACCACGACGAGATGGCGCAGCTTCAGCCGGCCCCTGAGAAGGTCGATGGCCGCCTCCCTCTCCCAACCGAAGATATGATCCAAAGGTGGATACGGAGAACAGGTCGCGAGCCGGCGATGCCGTGACGCTGGTGCACGAGGAACTGCGGGAGCTCATCCTCGCCGGGCACCTCCTGCCAGGTCAGCGGCTGACGCAGCGCGAGCTGTCGGACCGGCTGGGCGCGGGGCGCACTCCGGTCCGCGAGGCGCTGCGGATGCTGGAGGCCGAAGGCTTCGTCATCTCCCGGGCCAACCACGGCATCACGGTCGCCGGGCTCGACCTCGACGAGGCCGAGGGACTGTTCGCCGCGCTGCTGCTCCTGCAGCCGCCGCTGCTGCCGAGGGCGGCGCGGGAGATCCCCGACCAGGCGCTGCGCCGCATGGAGGAACTGTCGCTGGTCATGCGCACGCTGCCGCAGGAGCCGCACGACTTCCACCGCGATCACGCCGAGTTCCACACCCTGCCGCAACTGACGTTCGGGCCCACGCTGAACAAGGTCATCAACGACCTGTACCTGCGGCTGTCGCGCCTGCAACGCTTCTACTACCGGGGCCGGCGCATCCCGGCCTTCGCCCAGGAACTCGACCTGGCCTTCCTGCGGGCCATGCAGGCCAAGGACGGGGCTCGGGCCAGGCGGGTCCAGGAACTCCACATGCTCAACTCGGCGGTCGGCCTCATCACCGACGTCGATCCCTGGCACCGCTTCGGGCCACTGATCGACGCGGCCGCGGGCGCGGGCATCAACATCCCACGTTCCGCCAAGGGAACGCTGACGCCCCCGGTACGGGTCACCTGGGAGACGGCGTTGCCCGGCTACCAGCCGGTGCTCGCCGACTACGTGGTGGACGAGACCGCTGACCACGCCCACCCCCAAGAACATCGAAACTTGGATCCACTTTAGGATACCCACCGGCAACCCAGGATGCCCGTCCCATACCGATGTCGTCTCCGGTCATAACAGCCCCGGCATACCGGGCCGCGCCTCCGGGCGGGTGATCAGCCGGTCCAGGGCAGCACCGCCGTACCCAGGCCGAGCAGGGCGCAGAGGCCCAGGACGCGCATGATCGGCCAGCGCAGCCGGAAGGCCACGAGCAGGGCCGCCGCGGTGAACAGCGCGGTCACGACGGTGGTGTCCTGCCACAGGACGTAGATCACGGAGAGGGCGAGCAGCGCGAGGACACCGGGCCGGGCCCGGTCAGCTCCAGTCGCAGACCATCGACAGCCCGCGCAGGACGACGTCCAGACCCGGCGCTTTCAGCCACCGGGCGCGCTCGCCCGGCCGTGCCCGCTCGGCGGCCTCGGCCTGCGCGGCGAGCGCGAGGTACTCGGCCGCCCGTGCCTGCCGCATCTCCCGCGCGAGGGCCTCCGCCTGGGCCTGGCTGCCGGGCGTGGCGATCCACGACGTCGAGGTGCCGCCCATCTCGTCGGCGATTCAGTCGAACTGCTCACGGGTACGCGCGTCGGCGGGTAACGCGACCAGCCCGTCACCCAGCCGGGCCAGGCCGGGGCCATCGGGGTCGGCGTGGACGGTGGCCTGGTCAGCGTGGTGATCGTTGGCTTTTGCCGCGGGCGCGGAGCAGGGCCAGGGCGCCGATGACGGCGCCGGACAGTCCTATCGCCAGGGCGATGTAGCCGCCCACGATGCCGTAGCCGGTGCCGGGACCGCCTTCGGCGGCGGCCACCACCAGTCCGCCGATCACCGCGCCGGCCAGCCCCGACGCCAGGGCCGTGATCGGACCCTGCCTTCCCCTGCGGGCCCGGGCCAGCGTCAGTACGCCGGCGAGCACGCTGACCAGCCCCAGCGCCGCCGCGACCAGGGACCACAGGCGCCCGGTGGTCAAGGCGTAGTCCGGTGCGGTATGTCCCAGGGCGGTGAACAGCGTGGCAGGCACGGATCCGAGCGACATGATGCCCTCCTTGTGTGGGATGTCGCCTGATCATGCCCGCCGGACCCGCTGCCCGGCGTCCGGCGGGAGGAGGTGATTCGCGCTGTCGTGGACGCGGTAGCCGGCTACCGCGGACGCGGTGGAAACCGGGCGGCTACTGCGTCCGCGGTAGCCGGCCGATCGTCCCTGCGCAGGAGCCGGCCGTACGGACATCCGGTTAGGGTGCGCGCATGAGCAGCAGACGCGCCGGCGTCATCGACTGGGCGATCGCCGTGTGCGTGGCGGCGACGCTGGTGGTCACGGGGTCGTCCCGGCAGGGCGCCGCCGCGAGCCTTGACGTGCTCGGCTATGCGTTGCTGGCCGCCGGCGGGCTGGCGCTGGGTTTTCGCCGCCGGGCGCCGATCGCTGTCCTGGCCGTGAGCGGGGTGTGCGCGGTGGGGTATCAGGCAGCGGGGTTCGACGTGCCCGCCGTCGCGTTCCTGTTCGCGGTGTACGCCGCCATGCGGGCCGGGCACCGTGTCGCCACCTTGGCGGCGAGTCTGGCCGTGCTGGCCGCGCTCCCCGGCGCCGCGCTGCTCGCCGGCCTGCACGATACGGGCCAGGCCTTCGCGCAGGCCAGGGGCGCGCTCGAGATCGCCTGGCTGGTCGCCGCCGCAGCCGCGGGGGAGGCGTTACGGCAGGCCGAAAGGAGGGCGGAGGAGGCCGAGCGTACGCGGGAGGAGACCGCGCGCCGCCGCGCCGACGAGGAGCGGCTGCACATCGCGCGCGAGCTGCACGACTCGCTCACCCATCAGATCTCGATCATCAAGGTGCAGTCGGAAGTGGCCGTCCACGTGGCCCGCCGGAGGGGAGAACAGGTGCCGGACGCCCTCCTGGCGATCCAGGCGGCCGGGCGCGAGGCGACCCGGGAACTGCGCGCGACGCTGCAGGCCCTGCGTGACGACGACCTGACCCCGCCGCGCGGGCTCGATCACGTTCCTGAGCTGGTGGAACGGGCTCGCGCCGTCGGCCTGGACACGACGCTGACGATCGAGGGGCAAGGGCGGAACCTCCCGGCCGCGGTGGACCGGACGGTCTACCGCATCGTGCAGGAGTCGCTCACCAACGTCGCCCGGCACGCCGCCGCCTCCACCGCGTCGGTCCGCATCGACTACCGTCCGGAGGTGCTCACGGTACGCGTCGACGACGACGGCACGATCACCCCCGGCACCGCGCCGGCGCCCGGCGTGGGCCTGCTCGGCATGCGCGAACGCGTCACCGCCCTGGGCGGACGCCTGCGGGCGGAGCCGCGGAGCGAGGGCGGTTTCACCGTGCAGGCCGAGCTTCCCGTGGATCCCCGATCATGATCCGTGTCCTGCTGGTGGACGACCAGCCGCTCCTGCGCAGCGGGTTCCGGGCGCTCCTCGACCTCGAGGACGACATCGAGGTGGTCGCCGAGGCCGGTGACGGGATGGCGGGACTGGCCCTGGCCAGGGAGCACCTGCCCGACATCGCGCTCGTCGACATCCAGATGCCGGTGCTCGACGGCATCGAGGTGACCCGGCGCATCGCCGCGGACCCTGCCATGTCCGGCGTACACGTCGTCATCCTGACCAACTACGCCCTGGAGGAGTACGTCTTCGACGCGCTGCGCGCCGGAGCGGCCGGATTCCTCGTCAAGGACATCGTGCCGGAGGACTTCCTCCACGCCGTCCGCGTCGCCGCACGTGGCGACGCGCTGCTCGCACCCTCGATCACCCGCAGGCTCATCAACCGGTACGTGACGCTTTCGCCGCACATCGGCACCGGCGCCGGCCTGGAGGAGTTGACCACCCGCGAACGCGAGGCCGTCATCCTGGTCGCCCAAGGGCTGACCAACGACCAGATCGCCGAACGCATGGTGATCAGCCCGCTGACCGCCAAGACCCACGTCAACCGGGCGATGGCCAAACTCCGTGCCCGCGACCGCGCCCAGCTCGTCGTCTTCGCCTACGAGTCCGGCCTGGTGACACCGGGCAACACCTGAGGTCCACGCCCTTCCTGCTCGGTGGTTCCGGTCATCACGGCCTGCGGGCACTGATCACCGACCGCACGAGATCGGCAGGACCGGATGAGGTTGGGGAACGGGTCGAGGCCCTCTGGTCAGGGTTAATTGCCGAACAGGATGACGGCGATCCCAACGGCCAGGAAGATCATGCCTGCCATGCCGCTCAGGACGACGGGCAGGACCCGGTAGCGCGGGGTGAAGACCCGGGCCGCCTGAGGTTGCCCGTCGAGGTAGGCGATCGGGACCTGCTGGCCGACGGTCAGCCGCAGGCCGATCCCGGCCACCTGCGGAGTGAACTCGATGTGGTGTCCGACATGGTCGGTGAACGCGACCACCGGATGCTGGACCGTGTCGCGCACGACCGCCCCGACCACCTGGCCCTGCCCGTGCACGCCGTACCGCTGTAACCGGGAGATCAGGCGCCGCTCCCTCACCGCGAAGACCAGACAGCCGAGCGCGGCGGCAAGGAAGACGAGGCCTGCGATGGTCGTCATGCCAGGAATACTACGGAAACAGCGCCGGCATTGGCTGCGGCCATGGAGGACGGAGCGCGGGTGGTTCAGAGGCCGTCCAGCGTGGCCGGCCGGTTCCTGCCCGGCATGCGTCGATCCGCAGCACGACGACCGACGCGGTCATGATGAGCGGCCCGGACGTTCGAGCGGTTCGGCGCGGCGTACACCGCGTTGATCGAGGAGTACGACGACGCGCAACTCGCGCAACTGCTCGACTTCGCGAGTCGCGCCAACGAGACCGTGAAGATCAGAAACCTCTGACCCGCGGCCGTTCGTCCTGCCTCATCTGCTCTCGTACGGCGTGGCCTCGATCCGCAGCACGTTGGCGAACTGGCCGAACATCCAGTAGTAGCCGACGACCTGAATCAGTTCGACGATCTGGCGATCGCTCAGTTCGGCGCGGACCGGTGCGAACACCTCGTCGTCCACCGGAAGGCCGCGCGCCACGGCCGTCGCGAAGGTGAGCACGGCCAGGTCGATGCCGCCGAAGCCGGAGTGGTCGCCACGGTAGATCGCCTCGCGCTCGTCCGGCGTGATCGGGACGCCGGGCGGATTGTGCCGGACGCGCAGATAGTCCGCGTCGAGCACACGGGCGGTGGCGTTCGCCGCGAGTTCGCGCAGCCGTGGCGACAGCTCCAGCTCCCGGATCTGCTGCAGACCTATCTGCATGAGCGTCGCCGCGCTCGCCTCGGAGTGGGCGACCATCATGAACAGGTGGGAGTCCGGCGGCAGCTTCGCGTGCCACTCCTGCAGATCGTCGGGTAAGGCGGACATGTCTGCATACGGAATACGAGCCATGCCCAGAGCCTAGGTGCAGGGGCAGTCCCAGGCCGATGTCACGCTGGACAATCAGCCTGAAGAGCGGCAGGGACGGCGTATCCCGCCCGGGCGGAGATGGGCCTGCAGCCGTGGCGGTGGGACGCGGCCTGTCCAGGGCCTCCCCCAAGCTGGGTGTCGTCTCCTACGCCGAGGTGGCCAGACTGGGTCATACCCGGCGGTAGATGATCGGCTGCGCCGCCACGCCGTTGGCCTTGAAGTTGGCCAGCACGAAGCTGCGGAAGGTGGGCCGGAAGATCAGGCTGGGCAGGAACGTGCGTAAGGTCGGCCAGCTCGCGTGGTTGATGAGCCCGTAGTCGGCGGGCTCGCCCTCCAGCGGCTGCATCAGCGCGGAGTCGGGCAGCGCGGTCTTCGCCTGGAACCACCCGGCCGTGTACTCCCACACCTGCAGCAGCGTGTCGCGGTCGTCGGCGTAGAAGTAGTTGAACAGGAAGTAGTGGTCCTGGCCGTGGTCGACGTCGCCGAGCCGTCCGGCGTTGTGCGCGACGATCTGGTGGGTACGGCGAGCGGCCGCGCGCAGCGTCTCGGCGAGCTCCTTGTAGGCCGGGCTGTCGCACACCCCGAGCGCGGACTCCACGGACGCCGTGCGGATCAGCACGACGATGTCGTAGCGCGCCGGGTGGATGCCCCTGGCGGCCAGCAGTTCGTCGCCCTCGCCGGGAGTGCGGAACAGGGCGCGGAACACGTTGACCTCGCGGGCCTGGATGTCGGCGGCCAGGGTCTTGAGGCGGGCCGCCAGCCGGGCGGGGGAGGACGGGAAGTGGCCGCGCCAGGCGCCTACCTCGCCGGCCAGGACGACGAAACCGTCGCCGGTCGTGGGCAGGACGCGGGCCTTGACGGCCAGGTGATCGTTGATCAGCTTCATGCCGCCGACGCTAAGGCGCGTCCTTCGCCCGCCGCCTCCGTCATCTCACTGATGTGACGACCGTACTCAGGTTGATCACTTCCGCACCCTGGGCGCCGGAGAGGCTGATCGACAGCTCCCACACGCCGTCCATGCCGAACATGCTCTTCTCCGCGACGAAGCGGCCCGGCCCAGCCGGTACGGTGCCGACCGGCGGCAGGGCGTGCCCCATGCCCGGCATGACCGCCGCCAGCGTGACCGTTTCGGCCTCGCCCGAGGTCACCCGCACCTCGACGGGATCGGCCGGCAGCACGGTGACGCTGTACCGTTCACCGGCGGCCCGCACGGTTTCGGGAGCGCCGCCGTACCAGCGTGATGTGACGGCGAACAGCACGGCCACCACCAGCAGGCACACAGCCGCGTATTTCATCGATCCACCTCCATGGTGAAGGGCCTGGTCACCAGCCGGCCTCCTGTGGCGTACTGGGCCCAAGCCAGGTAGCGGCCCCTGTCCGGGAGCGTGAGCGTGAAGCGCAGGGCGGATTCGCCGGCCGCCGTCCCGTGGGCATGCGCCAGGTGCAGGCCGTCCCGGCTCCTGACGATCAGATGGCCGGGCATGCCCAGCCACGGCTGGAGCCGTCCCTCCGTGCTGATCTCGATGGTCACCGGGGTTCCCGCGACCGGCGCCGCGGGGGTGAGGCGGGGCATCGCAGTCTTTCGAGATGGGGGCTCCGGCCGGGCCTGACCGGCGACCTCGAAGGCTCCGGAGAGGAGTTGCCCGCCCGACTCCTGCCGCTCGATCTCGGCATAGGCCAGGTAGCGGCCCGGTCGTGGCACGCGCAGCCGTACCGTCAGGACGCCCGGCGCGGTCCGCAACGGGTGCACGTGCCGGAAGACGACACCGTCCTCGCTGGTGACGATCAGATGCGCCGGGGCCTCATGGTGGACGGTGAGGTCGTCCAGCGGCCGCCCGGTCGCGCCGTCGGCGAGCCGCAGGGTCAAGGCGAACTCGGCGTCCGCGGCGGGCCGGGCGGGCAGCGTCGAGAACCGGCCCTGCGCGTACGGCCGGCCGGCCTCGGCGACGGGTGCGGCGCCCTCCGGCGGGGCGGCGGGCAGGTGCGGCGCCAGCAGCATCACGGTGACCGCGACCGCCGCGGACGCGCTCGCGCCGCCCACGAGGAGCCTGGACCGGCCGGCGGTGAGCACCCCGCCGACCGCCAGCAGCCCGGCCACCAGGAAGGCGCCGTCCATGACCATCGTCCAGACCGCGCTCGCGGGCACGAGCACCCGGAACGGGATCGTCGACACCTCGCCGCCCGCCTGAACACGCAGCTCGTACGGCCCGGCATGGCCGACCGGCAACGCCGCGTACCCCTGACCGGCCCGCACCGAACCGGCCGACCGGCTCCCGTCGATCAGCGAGCGCAACTCCAGCACGAACTCCAGGCTCGTCGCGGGTACGGCCTGCGCGCTCACCCGCAGCGGCGCCGGCAACGACGAGACCCCCGCGACGACGAACGTGACCTCTCCCGCGGCGAAGGTCTGCGTCACCCGCAGCTCCGCGCCGGCCTCGACGACGTGCGCCCGAGCGGGGACGGTCAGCGACAGCACGAGCAGGAACGCGGCAGCCAGGACACGGGTCATGCCGCGAGAGGCTAGGCCGAGGCCCGTGCTCGCCGCCTCCGTCGGATGACTGATGTGACCCCGAAACGTCCTTCAGTCATCCGGCGGAAGCGGTGTCCGTCGCGATCTTCCTAGGATTCGAGTCACGCCCGGCCGGATTCGTAGGCCAGGGCCACCCCTTGGACGCGGTCGCGGAGCCCGAGTTTCGTCGGGATGCGGCCCAGATGGGGCTTGATCGCGGGTCGTCGACGCTCATGATGGGTGGGTCCTCGGCGCGTAGGGCCGACTGCGCCGGAGCGTCTGGCGGCCTCCGGGATGCCTCCCACCTGCTGAGACGTTCGCGCATTCCGGGCAGCCCGGCGCCGGTCGCTTCCCGGGCATTCGGCCAGGAGCCGACGGCTGATGCCAAGGTATGAGAATCGCCGGCGTCCGGCTCGCCCCGGCCGAGTTCCGCGAGCGTCCGGACGCGGCACCGAGTGCCATTCGTCTCGACTCGCAGACTCTGTGCATTCAACCCGTGTAGCTCCCGGATTGGCAGCATGATGCCAAACTTCATGGGTTCTCTTTCGGGTATCCATCGCGAACTGGTGTGATGGCGAAGAGCTGGTTGACCTGCGAAGTCCTATGCTTGCGCACCGTCTTTGGGGCGACTTTGACAGGCTCGAAGCATCGAGGGGATCATGCAGTGGGCGGAGCGCCTTGGTGCGCTGATGCTTTCGAATGTGTTTGCCGCAGGCGGCGAACATGGCATTCCAGCTTTTCTCATCAAAAGAGGTTTCGTCATGCCCATTTCTTCAAGAATCGCGCGTTCCGCTGGTTTAGCCGGGCTCGCTGTAGCGCTGGTCGCCGGCTGTGGCGGCACCGCCGCGGCGCCCGGCGGTGAAGGGGCCGTCGACAAGGCGGCATTGGTGGCGAAGATGAAAGAGGTCGTAGGAGACGGCATCCCCGCTCAGACGATGGAGTGCATGGCCGACGCCATGCTGAAGCACGGCGATCAGGCCACGCTGAAGGCAGTCATAGCCGGTGAAGTATCCGTCAGTGAGGACTTCAAGGCCTTCGGGGCGAAGGAGAAGCAGATTCAGAAAGCCGTGTCCGACTGCAAATAGTGCCCGCTCCATGGGGAGGCGGGCACATGCCCGCCTCCCCACTCGTGTCCGCACCTGCTGGCCGGAGCCTTGGGTTTCACCATTCGTATGCGGTCCCGCAGCCGAGGCGTAATGCCCCTTCGACGATGGCATCGATGTCCGCCGGATCTGCTCTGCCGCGTAGCCGGGTCACGATGTCGTGGAGAGAGCCGCAGCCGTGGAAGGGCGGTTTCGTACCTTTCAGCAAGTGGGCGGTCAGCTTGGCGAACTCGTCAGGCGCCCGATCGATTCGCTCGTGCTTCATGTTCCGGAGAACTCCGCCGCGCGGGCGTAGGCCCGCTGGGCGCGCCGTGGCCAGGTTGA
Organism: Nonomuraea sp. NPDC050790; assembly: GCF_044456745.1. Lineage (NCBI taxonomy): Bacteria > Bacillati > Actinomycetota > Actinomycetes > Streptosporangiales > Streptosporangiaceae > Nonomuraea > Nonomuraea sp. NPDC050790. The sequence goes on from NZ_JBITGF010000004.1 coordinate 975,312, forward strand.
CGCCTTCGCTGATCGAGCTGGTGAGATGCACGACCCAGGCCGCCATCTCTGAGGCCTCGTCAGTTGTCAGTCGTCGGGGAACGCTGTCGATGCGGTTCTGCCAGTACGGTCGCATCCACCGGTGCCACTGGAGTTCGATCGCATCGGCCGGCAAATGGGTGAGTCGGTGAGTGATCTGCTCCAGCCACTCCACGCGGCGGGCGGTCTGCGTCTTGGTCGTGTAGGCATGGATCCACGGCAGCGGATCCAACTGGCTGAACAGTGCCATGGTGGCGAGGTGCGAAGAGAGCTGGTGCCTCAGGTCGGCCCTGAACTCTTCGAGCTGATCAATGGCCGCCAGATAGTAGTCGAGTAGCCCGGCCGTCAGGAGGTGGTCGTTCCACCGGCCCCAGGTCAGATAGCCATCCCAGGTTCGTCGAGCGCGTACGGGGTTCGCCCAGTCGAGCAGGGGCAGCACGTGCGTCTCGCACCAGCGATGGTCTGCTGCGGAGAAGAAGTGCACCTGGCTGGCGATCATCACTTCGGCCAGGGTCGAGCGGGTGTCGTTGGTGGCGAGCATGGCTTCGAGCTGCGATTGAATCGCCGGTGGTATGCCAGTCCACTGGTCGCCCGCCGTTCGCCAGTCCGCCGCGATCACGTGCACCCAGAATTGAGCGAGGTGCCCCGCCGCATGGTTGACCGCCAGTTGCAGCCAATCGGTGACCTCCCTGGCAGGCGGTGCGGTGTCGAGTGTCGACCACAGCTCCGCCGCCAGCCGCCGCGCGGCGGGAAGGAGATACCACTCGGTGGGATGGGCAACGTCCTGTCCGCCGTCCGCCAAGAGGCGAGAGAGCGGATCGGCCATCGTGGCCGCATCCAGGCGCAGAAGTCTTTCCAGAATGGCCTCGGCTGTGTCGGCGTCCACCGTGGCGGTCGACCATCCTGATATGACGCTGCCGATGATGGCAGGATGGTTGCCACCCGTCGCGTCGAGAGCGGCGAACCCGTCGGTGGGATGCTCTCGAACGGTTTCCACGAGTAGGTTGAGCGCGTCGCCCCACCTGGGACCGTCCGCGGGATCGTGGCCCAGGAGTGGGGCGAGTGCGTCGGATGGGCCGGCGGTGATGCGCTCGTGGAGGGCTTGTGCTGACATGGGTGGGCGTGGCTGGACGAACCCGACTTCTGTCCGCAGTGGATGTTCTGGGTGCTCCCGTTGCACGAAATGCGGGTATCGCGGCTGGATGTCGTCGAATGCCTGCGATCCGGACTCAAGCTCGGGCGCATGCCGATTGATCCACGCCAAGACGGTGAACTGCTCGTAGGCGCGTTGGTCGCTGCCGGCCCTCTCGCCGGGCCCCGCCACTGCATCAGCGACAAGAGCATCGGCCACGTCGGTCGCCGCTCCCGGCAACGCGGCCTTCAGCAGGCGAAGGACCTCACCGCGAAGCAGCGGCTCGAACAGCCAGCCCCGTTCGCGTAGCCAGGCGATCTTGGCAGTGTCGTCGACGTCGGTTCGGTACTGCCAGCCATGGAGCGCCAGTCGGCACAGGATCGGCACCTCGGAATCGGCCCAGCTGTTCGCGTAGAACGACGCGAGAGGATCGCCTGCATCCAGCAGCGCTTCCAAGCAGTCACGTGCGGCATCGACAAGGACGTCGACGGCCTCCTGGTAGCCGTCGTCCTCGGGACCGCGAGCGATCGCGGAACGCCTGAGCGAGATCGGATCCCATCCGGGGTAGGCCGAACCGGTAACGGAGAGAAGCCGGTAGGCGTTCCGCAGGTGTCGATCCACGATCGCCAGCACGGGACGGCCGCACTCCGCCAAGTTGGGCGCAAACAGGTGCTGCCAGGCGTCGCGTAGTTCGTGGTGTGAGCCGCGTAGCTCGACATCGAATCTGGGGCCACCGATTCGTCTGAACGAGGATGCGGCCGTCACTTGGGGCTCGGTTAGGTGATCGAACAGCAACAGCGCGATCGAGCTGTCCTGTGGCCAGCGTGAGGCCGACAGCGCGTACCCGAGCCAGTCCGGCTCGCCTTCCGAGGCGTTCTGCATCAGCAGAACGAGCCACCGCTCGAGCCAGGCGGGCCGCGGAGAGCCTGCGATGTGCAGTTGCCGGCCTATGGCCGTCCACAGCGTCGGTCCCAACCGCCAGCCGGCATCCCTCAGGACATCGAGCGCGGAGGAGGTCAGTTCCTCGTTCAGCACATAGTTCTCGGCGAACCAGGAGGCCAGCGTCCGACCGCAGTCTGTACGCGGCGCCGAGGGATTGAACAAGAGGCGGAACTGGGGCTGCGCCGCAGTCCAAACCAGCCATTGCCGGCCCCGGGCCAGCATCGTGAACAGCCCGGCCCGTTCAGGATCGGCGATCACGTCCTCCAGGTAGGACGCCTCCTCCGGCACCTGTGACGGTGGTACCGCGACCAGCTCGGCGATCCGCTGCCGGTGGTCGAGCATGCCCATCGAGGCCTGAGACGCCCACCCTTGGACTGCCTCGGTGAGAGCAGCGTGAGATCCGCCGACAACCGGATAATGGATCGGATACAGGCCCAGGGAACGCCAGTCCGCCGCCTCCGGATCTCCAGTCAGCACGTAACGGAAAGCGCCAGGCCCAAGCGCGCGTGCCAGATACCGCATAACCACGTCACCGTGGCTGTAACCGACGAACAGCACGGTGTACGTGGCGAACATGCGCTCCAGGAATCGGGCCGCCCACGCGTCCCGAAGGTACGCCCGGCCAAAGTCGCTGTCCGTTACTACCAGCCGCCGTGCGTCCTGGCCCAGAGTGCCGTGCAGATACACGATGCCGGTGAAGTCGTCACCCATGGGCAGGGCCGGACCGGCGTATTCGTCGACCGCGACATCGCGGTCACGCAGCGCTGTGGACAGATGGCGATCATAGTTCGTCGTCACGATGCGTACAGGTCCGGAGGACACGGCCAGGTCTACCAGTGCGGCGTGCAGTCGATTCGGCAGAGACGCCGGATCGCCGATGTGGAACGCGACTCGGCCGTGCGCGTCGAACTGCCGGTCGGCGATGCTCCCCATGAAGACATCCAGGTGGGCCTCATCCTGAGGGGCCAGTTCCACTTGCGCCTCGGTGGCGATCACGCGAGCGAGGCTGAGGAAGTCGGGAAGGTTCGACGGCGCGTCGCGTGACGCCCCCGCGCCAACAAAGATCACTAAGTTCCCTGCGCGGTGGGCTTCGAGCAGCGGCGCAGGGAATTCAACTTCGCGAATCCACATCCTGCGGGAGCCTACGCCGTTACCGGCTCGACGGAATCGCATATGCGCTGTTTCCGGTGCTCAGGTAGGCGATGGTGGATCTTGTACGATATCGCGCTGCGGGGCTCGGTCGTGATCAGTAGGACGCAATCGGGGGCTCAGCGTCGCAGGCAGGTGATACCCGCGACTCCGGACTGACCGGGATGTCACGAGGGGGCGTGCTTAATCGTCCTTCTTGCATGTATATCGTCATCACGCTGCTGACGGCCGCGGTCGTCGGCGTGGCCGCCGTCGCCAATCTCGCCCGGCACCCCTACGGCCGGGCTCAGGCCGAACGGCAGGGCGTTCCGGTCTCCTGGCAGGTCCCGCTCGGGTTCGTGCTCGGGGCGGGGGCCGTCGGGCTGCTGGCAGGGCTGGCGGTGCCGGTCCTCGGGACGGTGGCCGCCGCCTGCCTCGTCGCCTATTTCATGGTCGCGTTCGTCCCTGAGGTGCGCACGCGCCCCCTGCGGATCGGCCCGTGGGCCGTGTACTTCGTGCTGTCGGTGGCCTCGCTCGTCACGAGCCTGACCGCGCGCTGACACCCCCTCGCTCCGCATTCCGAACGACAGCGCACCGGATCGCACACCTCGCGAGACCCACGGTCATGACCCTGGGAGGGCGAGTCCCGGATCGGCGGCCTGCGCCGAGAACTCTGGAAGGTCGCAGTGAACTACCGTCACCGGCCCACGCCCCGGAACGGCCACGACGTGCGCCGCCGGGAGTGCCCGTCGTACTCAACGGTGACGGCGGACGCGGTAGCGCAGGTGCGTGACGTGCTGCGTGAGATCCTCGACCTGCGGCGTGGTCAACCGGCGGACCGGGTCGAGCTCGATGTGCTCGGCGGGCAGGTGGTCGAACAGCCTTCGCCCCTGCCCGAGCAGTACCGGTACGACGTGCAGTTCCAGTTCGTCGAGCTGCCCTGCCCGCAGCAGCGCCTGCGCCGCCCCGGCACCGTGCACCATCACGTCGCCGTCCCCGGCCGCCGCGCGGGCCCGCTCCGCGCACTCGTGTACGTCGGTGACGTAGCGGACGCTGCCCGGTGGCGGGTCGTCCGGTACGTGGTGGGTCAGGACGTAGACCGGGACGCCGTCGTGATGGTCGCCCTGCCAGCGGCCGGCGTGTTCGTAGGTACGGCGGCCGGAGATGACGGCGCGGGTGGCCAGCACCTCGGTGTACACCTGTCCGCTCGGTCCCGGGTCGTTGCGCCGATCGAGCCAGTTGAACAGGCGGAACCCGCCGATGCCCATCGGGGTGTCCTGGCTGTCGCGCGGCCCGGTGACGTAACCGTCCAGGGACATGGTCATGTACAGCCGGATGAGTGCCATCGCCTCAGCCCGCCGTTCTCACCCGGTAGCGCAGGTGCGCCACACCCGGCCCGTCCACGGCACTGAGCAGTTCGAGCTCGACGTGGTCGGGCGGCATGTCCTCGAAGAGCGGTTCACCCTGTCCGAGCAGGACCGGGATCAGGTGAATCCGCAGCTCGTCGAGGACGTCGGCGGCGATTGCCAGCCGAGCGGTGCGGGCTCCGTGGACCAGTACGTCCTTGCCGCCGGCCGCGTCCTTGGCCATGCTCACCGCGGCCGTGACGTCGCCGACATAGGTGACCCCGGGCCACTGCAGCTCGGGATCGGGCTGACGGCGGCTCAGGACGAAGATCGGCACGCCGTCGTGGTGGTCGCCGCCCCAGCCGCCGGCGAGCTCGAACGTCCGCCGGCCGACGACGACCGCCCCGGTGGCCAGGGCCTCGTCCATGACGTCACGGTTCACACCCGCCAGGTGGCTGCCCGTTCTGTGCTCGGCGTCGGCATCCGGCAGAAACCACTCATGCAGCCGCTGCCCTCTGTCACCGAGCCCGTTGCCCGGCGCCACGTTTGGCCCGGCGATGAACCCGTCCACCGACATCGACATGTACAGCACGGTCTTGCTCACGTTTCCCATCCTTTCGTTACGTACGACGGTGCCATGAGGGTCATCGCGGGTCCGGTCCGGTGCTCGTGAACTCGATCTCGATGGCGATCTCGACGGTGTCGGCGACCACGAGATCGCCGGCGCCGAACGCGAGCTGGATGTCGACGCCGAACGCGGCGCGGCTGATGACGGTGGTCGCCGAGAACCCGGTCCGCTCCGCGCCGGACGGGTCGTCAACGAAGCCGAGGAGCTCGGCCTCCAGTTCGACGGTTCTGGTGACACCGTGCAGGGTCAGCTCGCCCACCAGGATGAAGGTCTCGCCGTCGAAGCCGCGTACCCCGGTCGAGGTGAACTCGATCCGCGGGTACTTCTCCACGTCCAGGAAATCGGCCGACCGGATGTGCTGGTCACGCTGTTCGTTGCCGGTGCGCACCGAGGCGGGGTCGATGAGGGCGGTCACCTGGCCGCCGCCCTCGCCGACGCTCAGCGCCGCCGAGACGAGCGCGAACTCCCCTCTGACCTTGCCGACGCCCATGTGACGGACCTTGAACGAGATGTCGGAATGAACGGGATCGCCGACCCAGGCGCCGGCGGAGAGGGTGCTCATGGCGTAAAACTCCCTTTTGGTACGGCCTGGCCTGCCCGGCCGGATACTGACCTGCGCCCAGCATGCGAGATCGTCCAACCGGGTTGAATCCCAGATTTCTGGGATGATGCCGCCGATCGTCATAAGATCCCCATCGTGGTCAACCCGGTGGCGGCGCGTGCGCGCGTCCGCGAAAAGATCGTCAGGCTGGCTCACCGAGGGCTGTGCGTGGCCGAGTTCTCGCGGGCCGTCGGCGATGCCTTGGGCAGGGCCGTACCCGCCGAAGGCACCTGCCTGATGACGACCGACCCGGCGACCATGCTTCCGACCGCGGAGTTCGTGGAGAACGGCCTGCCCGCGGCAGAGCTGCTCCGGCTCGTGGAGATCGAGGTGCGTGAGCCGGACTTCAACACGTGGGCACAGCTCGCCCAGGCCGGCCGCCCGGCCGGCAGCCTGAGCGAGGCGACCGCCGGTGACCTCGACCGCAGCCCGCGCCAGCGGGAGATCCGTCGCCCCGGGGGATTCTCCGACGAGTTGCGGGTGGTGCTCGCCGGCAGCACGGGGACATGGGGGCAACTGACCGTGTTCCGGGAGGCGAAGCGCCCGTACTTCTCCTTGGCCGAGGTTGAGTTCGTGTCGTCGATCGCCCCCCTGATCACCGATGGACTACGGCGCGGCATGTTGCTCGGTGCCGCACAGGCCGGTGACGACGACGTCGGCCTGCTGGTCCTCGACGCCGATGACGGCGTACGCATGTCCAACAGGGCAGCGGATCGTTGGCTGGAGGAGCTGGGCACAGGTGACAGAGCGGGCGCTCGGCTGCCGCTGGTGATCTCCGCTGTCGCTCGCCAGGCTCGTTCCCTCTGCGGCCCGGCGACGAGTACGGCACCCGCGCCGATCGATCTCCGGCCGGCCAGAGCCCGAGCGCGTACCCGGGCCGGCCGGTGGCTGATCGTCCGCGGCTCGCTGCTGAATGACGGCCCGGAAGCGCAGGTCGCGGTGATGCTGGAAGCCGCTCGCCCCGCCGAGTTGGCGCCCCTGATGGTCGATGCCTACGGCTTCACCGACAGCGAGCGCCGGGTCACCGAACTGGTGGCCAAAGGCTTGTCGACCAAGCAGATCGCCGGTCGGCTGCACGTGTCGTCGTACACCGTGCAGGACCATCTGAAGTCGATCTTCGCCAAATCCGGTACCGGTTCACGCGGCGACCTGATCGCCCGGCTGTTCCTCGATCATTACGCCGTCTCCTTGACGTCGGGAACCGCCGCGGACATGTGACGGTGAACGCTTCTGACCCGATGGTTGCGTCACTGAGCCGGCGATCCGGGTGGCGATCTCAATGGGGCGCGGCCCGGCTGCGGAAGTGGTGGCGGTGTCCCCGCGACCACCTGATCAAAGGGCCGGTGTGCTCTACCCGCGTCCCGGGTCGTTCATCGCGCGATGGCGAGGCTTCACGGCGTTCAGGGCGGTCATGAACCGTGTGAGAAGCGGGTCCGTTTCCCCGTCCCGCCAGACCAGGTGCAAGGTGGTGGCGGTACCCGCGAGCCGCCGAGATGTCACGCCCTCTCGGTGCAGCACCCGATAGGAGTCGGCCATCACGGCCGCGCCGAACCCGGCGGCGACCAGCGCGAGGATGGTCTGAACGGTCCGGCCGCGTGCGCCGACGCGCGGCACGATCCCGGCGTGGTGGCACAACGCGGTGATCTCGTCGTGCGCGTGCGGCGCGGATTCGCGTGGCCACAGCACCAGCGGGATCTCCGCGAGTACGGTGACCGGTGCCGGCTCACGGGTCGTGGCGAGGGGGTGTCCGGCCGGCAGGAAGAGGGTCAACGGCTCGCGCGTCCAGACTCGGGTGGCGAGCCGGGCGTCGCGGACCGGGAGTCGCTGCACCGCCACGTCGAGGCTTCCGTCCAGGACCCCGGCCGACATCTCGGCGTCGTCGAACAGCTCCACCAGCGACAGGTCCACGTCGGGAAGTTCTGCTCGCAGCCGGCCGAGCGTGTCGCCCAGCGCGCCGTTGATTCCCGAGCCGGCGAACCCGATCGTCACCCGGCCGGTCTTGCCCTCGGCGGCCAGCCGCACGTCGTTCAGAGTGGCTTCGGCGTCGGCCAGCATGCGTACGGCCCGCCGTAGCAGCGCCTCGCCCGCCGCGGTGGGAAGGAGGCCGCGGCCGGCGCGGGCGAACAACTCGGCTCCCAGGCGTCGTTCCAGCTCACGCAGTTGCCGGCTCAGGGTCGGCTGGGTCAGCCGCAGGCGGCGGGCGGCTCCGCTGATGGACCCCTCTTCGGCGATCGCGACCACGTATCCCAGCAACCGCAGATCCAGCCATGCCTCCACAGCATGGATGCTATATCGATCGATGCCTCGCAGTAGGGATATGGGCTGCTCCGGTGAAGAATGAAGACGTCCCGCTTCCTGGAAACGCCGGAGCCGTCGTGAAACACCTTGGAGTTCTCGCTCACAGCACGGGAGGAGCCGCGCTGTGCTTCCTCGCCTTCTGCGAGGAAGGATTCCGCCGGACCGGTCGTAACGAGCATCCCGACATCACCCTGGACTACATCGCCTTCGGGTACAGCATGCCCGCCTGGGACAGCGGAGATCACGCGAGCGTCCGAGCCACCCTGGCCACCAGCGCGCGGCGGCTCGCCCTGGCCGGCGCCGACTTCTTCGTCTGCCCGGACAACACCGCCCACCTGGCTCTGGAGGTGCCGGGCGCGAACCTCCCGCTGCCGGGTCTCCACATCGCCGAGGTCGTCGCGGACCAGGCCGCGGCCGAGGGACGTACGCGCGTCGGTGTGCTGGGCACCAGGTACACGATGGACGGGCCGCTGTACCCTCGGGCGCTCGCCGCCCGTGGGATCGCCGCGGTGCTGCCCGACGCCGACGACAGGGAACTCGTCAACGACATCATCTTCAAGGAACTGGTGAACGGCGTGATCAGCGAGCCCTCACGCCAGGCGTACCTCCGCGTCATCGAACGGCTGGCCGCCCGTGGCTGTGACGCGGTCGCGCTGGTCTGCACCGAGATCCCGTTGCTGGTCACGCCCGATGTTTCCTGCCTGCCGACGCTGGACTCGACCCGGCTGCTCGCCCATGCGGCCTACGAGGTCGCCATCGGCGAGCGGGCGATGCCTGACTGGCACGGCGGCCCCCGATGAGCGAGACGACCCATCCCGAACGACGTCTGGAGGCGCTTGGGCTGACGTTGCCGAAGGCCGTCCCGCCGATCGCGAGCTACGTGCCGGCCGTACGCACGGGTGACCAGCCCGCTCGGTGGTCGGGGTGTCGGCGCTGCCGTTGAACGCACCCGTCGAACTGGAACTTCTGGTCGAGATCCATCGGCCGGTACGCGGCTGAGCCCGCGTACCCCTGAAAACGGTCACAAGGAGGGCGTCAGCATGCCCGTGAAAGTCCCGGCGGCGATCGTCGGCTCAGGCAACATCGGAACGGATCTGCTCTCAAGCTGCGCCGGTCCGAACGCGTCGATCCACGTTTCATGATCGGAATCGACCCCGCCGGCGACGGGCTTCGGCGGGCGAGGGACCTCGGCGTCGAGGTGTCCGCGGAGGGCGTCGACTGGCTGCTCAGCCGATCGGACCTGCCGCCGCTGGTGTTCGAGGCGACCTAGGCGAGGGTGCACACCGCGGCCGCGCCACGCTACGAGGCCGCGGGCATCACCGCGATCGACCTGACGCCCGCGTCGGTGGGCCCTTGGGTCGTGCCCGCGGTCAACCTCGACGATCACCCGCAGGGCGCGGAACCTCAACATGGTCAGTTGCGCGGGACAGGCCACCATCCCCATCCTGTACGCGATCGACCAGGTACCGGCTGCGACTCCTGGAGATCGACGGCGACCTGGTCACCGTCATGGTCCGGGTGGAGGGCTCCGGCGACTTCCTGCCCGCGTACGCGGGAAACCTCGACATCATCACCGCCGCCGCGACCGCCGTCGCCGAACGGATCGCGGAGAAGACCCTGGGAGCCATCCGATGATCACTCTCGTGGACACCAGCCTGCGTGACGGCATGAGCAGCGTCTCGCACACGTTCACACCCGCACGGGTGGGCGCGGTGGCCAGGGGCCTCGACCGGGCGGGCGTCCGGGTCATCGAGGTCGCCCACGGCATCGGCATCGGCGCCTCCTCCATCCAGTGCCGACTGCGCCGAGCAGCCGATCCGCCACGCCCGCGAGCACGGCATGCGTGTCATGAGCTTCCTGATGATGAGCCACAAGCTCGAACCCGCCGCCTTCGCCGAGCAGGCCGCCAAACTGGACTCCTACGGCGCGCAGGTGATCTACGTGGTCGACTCCGCCGGTGCGCTCGTGCCCGGCTCCGCCGGTGCCCGCGTGCCCGCGTGCCCGCGTGGCCGCGCTGCGCGAGGCGGTCCAGGCGGACATCGGATTCCACGCCCACAACCTGGGCGTGGCCGTCGGCAACGCGCTCGCCGCGGTCGAGAACGGCGCGACCTACATCGACGGCTCGCTCCGAGGTCTGGGAGCCAGCGCCGGCAACGCCCAGACGGAAGCTCTCGCGGCGGCGCTGGAACGTGCCGGTCACAGCCCGGGAGTCGACGTCCTCGCACTGATCGAGGTCGCCGAACGCCTCATCGCGCCGTTGATGACGGAACCGCAGATCGTCGACGAGACCGCGCTCCTGCTCGGCTACGCCGGTCTGTACTCCACCTTCTTCCACCCGGCGAAGCGCGCCGCGGACAAGTACGGCGTACCCGTGCGGGAAATCCTCCTGGAGCTGGGCCGACGCGAGGTCATCGGAGGCCAGGAGGACATGATCACCGATATGGAGGACTGGAACAGGCAGGCTTGACCCTCGTTCCAGGGGGATCACGCGGCCGACCGGGCCGCCGGACAACCGGCGCCACCCGGATGCAAAGCAGGTTCGCCGGACGGATGAGCTCATACGAACGAGCGCGGGTGGCGCATCCTGGCCGCCCACGCCGGCCCGCTTGATGGCCCTTTCGGATCTTTGGAGAAGGGGCGAAGTCCGAGCCGAAGATCTCGGCGATGGCGCGGTGGTGGGTCGCGTCCAGGTCGGCGGCGCGGGAGATTCCGCGGCGCACCCTCCTGGCAAGAAACGCTGAGTGAGACACACAGTACTGCGTACGGAGATCTTCAGTCGGGGCCGGCGACCAGGAGAAGGATCCACATGCCGACGATGATCAGGAAGACCGTCGTCGCCAGGACGAGGAGGATCGCGACGACGATGCGCTGCCACCGGCTGTTCACGCTGTCCCCGTCGGTGGTTGGCGGTAGGAACTGGGCGAGGCGCCATAGGCGCGACGGAAGGCGCGGCTGAAGGAGGACGCGTTCGGGAAACCCCAGCGAGCGCCGATCTCCCCCACAGGCAGCGGGAGGCGGGTGAGGTCTTCCCGGCAGCGCTCCAGCCGGCGTCGCCGGATGGCGGCGGCCACCGTCTCGCCCCGGCCCTCGAACAGCGAGTACAGGGCGCGGACGGACACGTGGTGGCGGGCGGCGACGTTGCGTGGTGTCAGCCACACCTCGGCCAGATGGCGATCGATGAACGCGTCGATACGGCGCAGCAGTACCTGCTCCCGCGCTTCGCCCGGAAGGTGTGGCCACGCGCCGAGTTGCTGGGCGAGGAGTCCGGAGAGGAGTTCGAGGGTGGTGCGCTCCAGTGCCGGCAGCTCCGACGGCGCGCATTCGGTGGCGTGGGCGTCGATGGCGGTGAGAAAGCGGCGGAAGACGGCGCCGATGCCCTGCCGGGTGGTGAATCGGCGGCCGAGCGCGGCGTCGAGCCGGTCCTGAGGCAGGCCGATCAGGGCACGGGGGACGTGAAGGACGGTCACCGCCGTGACCTCGGGGCCCGGGGATCCGGCCATGTAAGGATGGGAGGTGTCGAACAGGACGGCGTCCCCCGGCCCCGCGGTGCTGACGGTGCGCCGCTGGGAGATCGCCTTCCGGCCGCGCGTGATGAGCCCGAAGAGGTAGGTCTCCGGGTCACTGTGACGGATCAGCCGGGGCGTACGCCATGATCGGTGATCGGACTGTACGTGACGGGACACCTCCACGTGGCCCAGCTTCAGCACCTTGGCGGACGCGTGGAAGCCGGCGGGGTCCGCGATCTTTATGCGGTGGGGTGCGATGGTTCGCGCCACCACGTCCTGATACCAGTCGGTCCTGTCCGTCGCGGCGATGTCGTCGGAGGACATCCGCGTCCACACATGGGCCTCCCTTCGGCTCGAATAGTTAATGTCTGATAGATACTATCTGTAGGACGTTAATGTGTCACAGGAGGTCGGTATGCAAGGGGAGTCGTCCGAGGGGGAGGTTCCCGCGCAGCTCAAACGGCTGTGGCGGCTCTTGCCCGGCTACCGGCGCGGCCGCCCTGCCGAACTGGACGTGGATCAGGTCGTGCTCAAGGCGGTCGAGCTCGCCGATCGCGACGGTCTCGCGGGTGCCACCCTGCCCAAGGTCGCCGAGGCGCTGGGCTTCACGAAGATGTCGCTGTATCGCTACGTCGGCTCCAAGGACGAACTGCCGGACCTGATGAGCGACCTGGCCATCGGCCCGGCGCCCGCGATCGACGCCGCCGCCGGCTGGCGGGAGGGCCTGCGGCAGTGGACGGTGGCCAACTGGCAGGTCTACGGACGCCATCCCTGGCTGGCGCAGGTGCCGATCTCGGGTCCCCCGCGTGGCCCGAACGCGATCGGCTGGATGGAGGCGCTGCTGCGCGCCGTACGTGAGACAGGACTCGACTGGCCCGAGAAGCTCGGCATCCTGAACCTCCTGGGAGGTTACGTCCGCACCGTCAGAGCCCTGGAGCAGCAACTCGCGCAGGGCCGCCTCGACCAGCCGCGGAGCGAGCGTGAGTACGCGATCGCGCTCGGCCGGTTGGCGGCACCCGACCGTTTTCCCGAGGCGGCCCGGCTCTTCGCCTCCACGGCGTTGCACGCCTCGGCCGGCCAGGACCCCGCGGACGAGTTCATGTTCGGCCTGGAGCTGATCCTCGACGGCATCGCGGCTCTGATCACCACCTGACGCCCCCCACATGGGTTGCCAGGGCCGCCACGCACTCATCCCCGGGCGCGCAGCCTTGGTGTCCGCGGGCACGTCGGCGGCGTTGCCGGCCGGCAGGGCGATCCGTGGACAGCCCGGCCGGCGGCCGCGCGGAGATGCCCGGCGGGACACCGCCGCCGGCACGCCGAAACCGGATCCTGACCGCGGCGAATGGCGCTGCGGTTCGTTGCCTTGAGCCGGAGATTCACGATCGCCTCAAGGGGTGCGGGTCCTGGAGGGCTCGGCCTCGTCTACAGGGACGTGTCGGCCGATCCGTCGCGGAAGACCTGCTTGAGGAGGTTGTCCCGGGCCTTCGCGAAGGCTGCCAGGTCGGGGGCGGTGTCTCCGTAGGTGATGGAGGCGGTCCAGGTCTTCTTACCGTCGGGGGTGCCGTACATCACCGCCACGTAGCCTCCCGCGGTGCTGCCGTTGTGATGCAGGACGGTGCCGAAGCCCTCGCCGAGGTCCTGCACGTATGTCCCGAGGCCGTAGCCGCCGAAGGGGCCGGCGCTCTTCGGGTGTGGCCTGCGCATCTCGGCCAGCAGCTTGGCCGGCAGGAGCTGGCCTATGTTCAGCGCGGAGTAGAAGGTGTGGAGGTCCTTGGTAGTGGAGATCATGTCGCCGGCGCCGGCCGCCATGGACGGGTCCTGGCGAGTGACGTCGATCACCTTCCACTCCTCGGCGGCGTCCTGGTAGCGGAAGTAGCCATGGGCATACGGCCTGGGGAGGTCCGTGGTGCCCGGCGCCAGCGTGCCTCGCAGTTCGAGCGGGTCCAGGATGCGCTGCTTCATCGCATCGGCGATCGACTGGCCGGTGACTTTCTCGATCAGTAGCTGAGCCAGCGTGTAGCCGGTGTTGGAGTAGCTCCAGCTCGTCCCCGGCTCGAACCGCGCCGGCCTGGACAACCCGAACCGCACCAGTTCCTCCGGCTGATAGGTCCTGAACCGGGCGTCCGCCCATTCCTTGCCCCCTGCGGCGATGCCCGGCTCGACCGATCCGTCCGCGCGGAACTCGCCGGTGTAGTTGGGCAGTCCGCTGGTGTGCTGCAGCAGCATCCGCAAGGTGATCTTCCGGTCCAGCTTGAACTCGGGCAGGTGGTCGGCCACCGGTTCGTCCAGGCGGAGGACGTCGTCGGCCACCAGTTGCAGCACCACCGTCGCGATGAAGGTCTTGGTGCTGCTGCCGATCCGGAACAGTCCGTCGGTCGCCGGCTTCGCGCTCGTACCGAGCTTGCGCCGCCCGGCGCTGCCGACCCACTCGCCCTGCTCATCGTTGACCCGCGTCTGCACGCCGAGGAATCCGGCGTCGACGATCGCCTGGATGGCCTGCTGCAGTTCGGGGCGGTCCTGTCCGGCAGCGGCCCTGGTGTTCTCGGCGGTGGGGAGGGTTTCTTCCATGGCTGATCCCTGCGTCGCGATAGTACGTGTTTGCTATGGATCGAAAGCTAGGTTGCATTAGGAATACTGTCAATCGTGAAAAAGTGGTCCTCCCAGATGAAAGGCCACAAATTGGAGCAATGGCGCTGAGCTCGAATGCAAGGCTTTGTTGCAATGGCTGGCACCTAAGACAACACTGGCGGCATGCCAGGAGGACGACTGACCCAGCGGGAGCGCGAGCACATCGCGTCCGGACTGGCCGCCAAGCTCTCCTACGGGGAGATCGCCCGGCGGCTCAACCGGCCGACCTCGACGATCACCCGGGAGATCGCACGCAACGGCGGGCCTGCCGACTACCGGCCCCAGCAAGCGCACCAGGCGACGATCCAGCGGGCACGGCGCGGCACACGGACGGCACCGCGCGCGGACACACCGCCGGAGGGCCTCATGGAGGAGGACCTCCTGGAAAGGGCGGTCAGAGCGGGGATGCCGCGGATAACCGCACGGGTGCATCGCGACCTGTTGCTGTCGGAGGACGGCAGACGCACCGCCGCCGAGCTGACCCGGCGGCTGAACGTCAGCCCGGCCTCCGTCTCCGTGGCCGTGAATTTCCTGCTCCGGCAGGGATTCGTCCGGCGCGAGCGTGACCCGCGGCGCCGGCGCGACATCTACGTGATCGACGACGATGCCTGGTACCACGCGATCATGACCAGTGAGCGGCAGACTCTCCAGACCGCGCGCGCGACGATGGCGGTGGCCGAGACGTACGGGCTCGACAGCTCCGTCGGGCAACGGCTGGCCAAGACGGCGGCGTACCTGGAACATGTCAGCCTGGACATCATGGAAGTGGCAGAGCGCTGGCGCGCCCTCCTGAGGTGACGAGACTCAGCCACCCGAGAGGACTCCACCAGGACGCACGCACCATCGCGATCTCGCCCATGCGGCGATCCACATGATGCGAACCGACATGCGGGGCGGGCTGGTCATGGTGTCGCGTGGCTCGCTGGGGATTCGTCAGTGGTGGCAGGCGTGGTGAGACGGGTCAGCAGAGCGAGGATGCGCTCGGCGTCGGTGAGCAGGCTGCCGCTGGCGGCCCAGCCCTGCGGGCGCTCCACCTCGCCGGCGCGGATCTCCGTGGTCATCTGCCGATGGATGGCCTCGATCTTCTCGCGAGCGCGCGCGAGCAGATGGGGGGTTTCGCGGTCGCCGGGCGCGGGCGGGATGACCCGGACGAGCGCGGCCGCCAGCGTGTCCAGCAGTTCGGCGTAGTCACGGGCGAAGTGCACGCTGATCCAGCCGGTCGCGGTGTCCACGCCCGGCTGCTGCTCGATGTGGGCCAGCGCGCGCACGATGGCATGCATGTGTACGCCGGCCTGGCTCATCGCGCCCAGCAGCACCGCATGGTCCCCCTCGGAGGGGTGACGTGAACGGCGCAGGTTGTAGCGGCGGCTCTCGACCTCGTCGGTGATCGCCTCCCGGGTTTGGACGAGGCGGGCATCCAGTTCTGCGGCCCGCGTCTCCCACTCGGGAAGACGTGACAGGTCGCAGCGCTCTTTCAATCCCGCCGCCATGCTCTCCAGCAGCGCCGCGGCCTCCCGGCTCTGCCCGCGCAGCGCCCGGAACGGGCGGCGCAGATACAGCGGAGGCCAGAGCAGCGCGTTCACCCCCGCCCCACACAAGGCCCCGATCACGGTCGCCGCCACGTAGCCGGCCAGATAGCCCTCCTGGGAGGCGGCGCCGAACGACAGCATCAGCACGGACGTGGTGGCCACGTCCGAACCGTGCCGTCCCATCCGGTGCCAGCGCGCCGCGATCAACGCCGGTGGCACGATCAGGACCAGGCTGAGGGCGTTCAAGCCGAGCAGATGGCCGATGCTGCCGGCCAGGAAGACCCCGGCGGCCACCGCGCCGACCCGCCGCAGCCCGTTGGTCACCGTGCGATACACGGTCGCGTGAACCATGATCACCGCAGTGGCCGGAGCGAACCACACCGTCTCCCGCGCCAGCAGCCGCTCAGCGATCAACCACGCCAGCACCGCGGCCGCGGTGGCCTTGGCGATCTGCCGCAGTTCCAGACGCTGAGAGGAATTCCGCTCGCCCAGCCCGGCCACCTGCTGACGCACATAGCGCAACTCCCGCCGCGCCGCACCCGCCAGCCGTACCCCCCAACGCTCACTCATTCGCTCCCCATATCACCGCATGCCCCGAACGCTCCAAGGAGGCGGCCCCTCCCAGCCTGATCACTTGTGCCCTTTGCCGCCGCCTTTGCCGGGTGAATGGAGCTTGTGCCCGCTTTTGGCGGTGCCACTGCCGGTGGTCTTCTTCGCCTGTCCCGGAGGCAGGGACTTCGCTGCCGTTGGGGCGGGCCCTTCGGCCTGGCGCCCGGTGGCCGGAGTGTCCCGTCTGGCGGAGGCGGGTCTCAGCTCCAGGACCGCGCCGGGCGAGGCGGACACCGTCGTGGCCGGCGTCTCGGCGAAGGGGCGTTCGGCGGCGGGAGCGTCCTTCGGCGCGCCTGGCCAAGAGATGACCGCCAGCGTCCCGGCGATCAGGGCGGTCACCGCCGCCGCGGGCCGGCCGTACGTGATCCAAGGCCCGCGCGCGGCCGGCTGGGCCCGCGACGGGGCGGGCGTGGTCGCGGGTGGCGGCGCGATGCCGGGCTTGTCGATGATGTGCCGCAGGTGCCGGCGGGCGTCTTCGGCGCGGGTACGGCGTGCCGGGTCCTTGGCCAGCAAACCGGTCAGGAGGGGCGCCAGCGGACCGGCGCGTACGAAAGGGACCGGATCCGCGGTGAGGACGGCGCTGATGGTCGCCAGCGCGCTGCCCCGCGCGAACGGGCAGCGGCCCTCGACCGCGGTGAACAAGGTGACGCCCAGCGACCACAGATCGCCTTCGGCGGTCGAAGGCGCGCCGCGGGCGCGCTCGGGAGAGATGTAGGCAGGGGTGCCGACCACGATGTCGGCCTGGGTGAGGCCGCTCTGGGCGGGCCGCATCAGGGTGGTGGCCAGGCCGAAGTCGGTCAGTACCGCGTGCCGGCCGGCGCCGGCCAGGAGGATGTTGGCTGGTTTGACGTCGCGGTGCACGATGCCCGCGGCGTGTGCCGCCTGTAACGCCTCCAGCACCTGAAGGCCGATCATGGCGACGTCGGCGGGCGGCAGCGGCCCTCGTTGGGCCAGCACGTCGGCCAGTGTGGGAGCGGAAACCAGTTGCAGCACGATCCATGGCCGCCCGTCGGCCTCGACCACGTCGTACACGGCGGCGATGTGCGGATGCGACAACCTGGCCGCCAGACGAGCCTCGCTCATGGTACGGCTCAGCATCGCGGCGCGTTCGCCCGCCGGCCGCCGGTCCAGGGTGACCTCCTTGACCGCGACCGGGCGATCGAGCAGTTCGTCGTGTCCGCGCCAGACCCGGCCCATGCCGCCCCGGCCGACCTCGGCCTCCAGCCGGTAGCGGCCGCCCAGTAACCCGTCCCCAAAACCCTGCAAACCCGGCATAGCGCACGACCTACCCGATCAACGCTCGCCCATTCGGCGACCGGCGTCCGAGATCGGCCAAGCACGACGCCGAGTCCAGGGAGCTGTTCCGCGTGAGCGGTCAGAGCAGGCATTGTGGTGTTTCTCTGGCTCAGGCGCACTCGGGCTGCTGGCCACCCCTCATCGCCGACCTCGCCCCGGGTGCACCGTATCGCCGGATGCCGCGGCCCTGCCCCTTTGCTCCACTCCGTCGCGGCTGTGTACGTCGGTGATGACGAACCCGCTGCGGGGCCGGGTCGGTACCCTGCGCAGGGAGATGGTCAGATCCTGGCGTGGCACCGTGTAGTCCAGCCACGCCAGCTGTACGGCCAGCGTACGCAGGATCGCCATGGTCACCGCCTCGCCGGGGCAACGGTGACCGGTGTGCGGATCGCCACCCCCCTGAGGCACGAGATCGTCCCGTCCGACGGAGGCGCCGATGAACCTGCCGGGATCGAAGGAGTAGGGGCGCTCCCACAGCTCGCCGTCGTGGTTTTGGCCGTGAAGGTCGAGCAGCACCAGCGTCCCTTCGGGGATCCGCTCGCCCCGCCAGGTCAGGTCCTTGGCGGCGAACGCGCCGACGAAGGGGGCGATGGGATAGAAGCGCCGGACCTCCTGGGCGAACGCGTCGGCGTAGGCGGGGTCGGTGCGCAGGTGCGCGCGGTTGGCCGGCCGGCGGTGCAGAGCATGGGCCGCGAAGGCGACATACCAGGCGACTGCGACCGTGGGCCTGATGATGTTGAGCAGCTCGGTCGCGGCGATGCCCGGATCGAGGACCTGGCCGTCCTCGTCGCGGTGGGCCGCGACGAGCCCGGCCACCGATCCCGGGGGCAGCGCGTCCGGCTCGGCGAGCAGGCCCGCCAGCCACTTCTCGCGCCGTGCCCGCGCCAGCCGAGCTTTCCAGTGCCGCGGGCCGAGACCGCCGAACCCGTCGACGAGCGCCACCATGTCGGCGGCCAAGGCGTCGGCGGAGTCCACCGGGATGCCCGCCCACGCGCACACGCCCTCGGTGATGGCCCCGGCCGCCTCGTCGAACACCACGACACGCGCATGCGCGGGCCGGTCGCGCATCCGGCGGTCCCAGCGCGTGCCCACCTCCTCGGCGAGTGCGGTGACCCGTCCGGGATCGGCGAGTACGGACATGAACAGGTGCTTACGCGTCCGATGCGCCGGCCCGTCGAGGCCGTGCACGGTCCCTTTTCCGGTGAGCGTGGCCTGGACCGGTTCGGGGAGCGCCCCGTGCCGCATCATGTGGCGCTCGTCGTAGAAGAACCGCACCGCCTCGGGTCCGCGCAACGCCACGGTACGGCGTCCGAGGACACGCGTGCGCACCATCCTCCCGTTCCCGCGTCGCCACAGCCCTGGCAGCCAGGCGTATCCGCCGGCCAGCAGGTTGAGCGTCTGGTCGCGGAAGGACGTGGGTGAAGTCGTCATCTCTGCCGTTTGCCCCCGAGGGGGCGGGCAAAACGGATGCTCAGGGGCACTTGCCGATGCCGATGCGTCCTGGCGGGTCGCCGGTCTCGGCTGTCGGTGGCGGGGTCGGGTCGGTCACGTTTAGCCGCCCTCATCCGGGTAGCGCACCATGCCTGAGCAGTGCTTTTGCGAAGGAGACCACCGTGAAAGCCGTCACCTGGCACGGCAGGCGAGACGTCCGCGGCACGCGGGCGCCCCGCCCGGCCGTGAAGGAGCCGGCCGACGCGGTCGCCAAGGTCACCTCCACCGGCATCTGGGGCTCCGGCCTCCACCTGCCGGCCGCGCCGCTGATGACCAACGCCGGCGTCGGCCGCCTCGCGGCCCCGCTGCGGTCCATCGACACGGTACGGCGCGGCGGCACCGTCTCCGCCGTCGGCGGCTACGGCGGCACGGCCGGCCCGATGCCGATGCCGCGCATCTTCGACAAGGGCCTCACGCTCCGCATGGGGCAGGCCCACGTCAAACGCTGGGTCCCCGACCTGATGCCCTTGGTCTGCGAGGACGCCGATCCGCTCGGCGTCATGGACCTGGTCACGCGCCGCCTGCCGCTGGAACAGGCGCCGCGGGCGTACGAGATCTTCCAGAAGAAGCAGGACGGGGCCATCAAGATCCTCCTCAACCCTTAAGGCGGAGACCATGCTGCGACAGACGGCCGCGGGAGCCGCGGCAGGCGTCCTGGCGACACTGACGATGAGTGTGGTCATGGTCGCCGGGCGCCGGGCAGGGCTGATGAACGAGCATCCGCCCAAGAACGTCGTGCGCGCGATGCTGCCGGGCTCCAAGCACCGCCCCAAGCCGGGCGAGAACATGCTCGGCGCACTGGCGCACTTGGGGTTCGGCGCGGTGGCCGGGGCGACGTTCGGCGCGTTCGCCGGCCGGCACCGGACCTCGGCCCCGGCGGGCGTGGGCTACGGGCTGGCCATCTGGCTGACCGGCTACCAAGGGTGGCTGCCTGGCCTGGACATTCTGCCGCCGATCTCCCAGGACCGTTCGGGTCGTCCCGCGGTCATGGCGGCAGGTCACGTCGTCTACGGACTCACGCTGGCCAGAGTCCTCAGGCATCTCGCACCCTGACGAACCGGGGGAGAGGAGAGGGGTGAGTGCGGTGACGAGCGGGGTGGAGCGGATGCTGGAGGGTCTGCTGGATGCCAGCCACCTGGCGACCCTGGACGATCTTCCCGGGCTGGTGACCCGGCATGCGGCACAGGCCGGCCTCGCCCACGTGGTGATCTATGTGGCCGACCTGCAGCAGACCGTGCTGCGTCCGCTGGCGGACGACGGCGGGGACGGCGAGTTGCGTGTGGACACCACGCTGGCCGGACGCGCCTTCCAGGAGGTGCGCCCCTTGCCACAGCGAGGCGAGGACGGAGGGCAACTGTGGTGGCTCCCCCTGCTGGACGGCACCGAACGACTCGGCGTGCTGCGGCTGCCCGGTGCCGGGAGCGCGCCACCTCCGGCCGGTCGTCATCTGGCTTCGCTGCTGGCGTTGTTGCTGGTCAGCCAGCGTACGAGCAGCGACACGTACTCGAGGCTGGTGCGCTCGCGGCCGATGAACGTCGCCGCCGAGATGCAGTGGCGGCTGGCTCCGTCGCTGACCTGCGCCACCCCGCGGGTGACCGTCGGCGCGGTGATGGAACCCGCCTACGAGATCGGAGGAGACTGCTTCGACTACGCCTTCCACGGCGACACCCTGCATCTGGCCGTCTTCGACGCCGAAGGCCACGACCAGTTGGCGGCCCTGACCGCCGGCCTGGCCATGGCCTCCTGCCGTAACCATCGCCGCCACGACATCGACCTGGCCGCCAACAGCACGGAGGTCGAAAAGGTGCTGATTGGACAGTTCGGGCGCACCACCCGCTATGTCACCGCCGTCATGGCCGACCTCGACCTGCGGACCGGCATGCTCAGCTGGATCAACCGGGGCCATCCGCCGCCGGTGCTCATCCGCGGCGGCCGGTGGAGCACCACCTTGACCTGCCCGCCCGCCCATCCCATGGGAATGAATCTGGGCGTGCCCGTCACCTTGTGCCACGAGCAGCTCGAACCCGGCGACCGGCTGCTGCTCTACACCGACGGCATCACCGAAGCCGGCGCGCCGCACGGCCGTGAGTTCGGGCTGGCACAGTTCGTGGACTTCATCATCCGTCACCACAGCGGCAACCTGCCCGTGCCGGAGACCCTCCGGCGCCTGATCATGAACATCCTCGACTACCATCACGGCCGGCTCGGTGACGACGCCACGGTCCTGCTCACCGAATGGCGTACCGCCGCCCACGAACAACTGACGCCGGAGCCGGGCACCTGGCGGTGATGCCACGCTGCGGATGCGCCAGGCGGCGGTGGGCTGCCGTTGCCCGCCATTCCTTTCGGCTCACCGGAGCGAGCACGGCCAAACCCGGTTCGGCCTGCGGTGACAGGGAAGCGCGGCCACTACTCGAGCGAGCTCGGGAAGCGTTCCCAGACGCGGTGCCTGGCGAGCAGTCCGGTGACCGCCTCTAGGACGGCGTCCGCCCCGTCGCCGGACACCACGCCCGGCGCGGAGGCCGGGATCGCCGCGGCGGCGAACACCTCCTGTGCGCCGTCCCAGCCGCCGATCGGCTTGGCGTGCCGGTAGGCCTCGGCGAGCAGCAGCGTGACCCGCGGATCGACCTGGCCGCCGCTGACTCCCGCCTTGGCGTCGCGGGCGCCCTGGGCGTCGGCGGCGGGCGCCGGCGCCCCGGCCACCAGGATCGCGTCGAACTCCACCGATCTGGCCGCCGCGAACGTGCGCTGCACGGCCACCGGTTCGCCCTCGCCCGGCAGGACGCCGCCGGCCGGCGCGATGACCAGGGGCACCATGCCGGCGTCGAGGACGGCCTGCCGTACCGTGCGGACGGTGCCGGGGTCGGGACCGGCCACGATGCCGACGACCCGGCCCGCCGTCGGCCAGCTCCTGCCCACCTGCGACAGCGCCGGGCTGGGCTGCGGGTCGCCGTCCGGCGCGCCGTCGGGCACCGGCAGCCCGAGCCCGGCGGCCACCTCCCGGCACAGCACCGGGTCGATCCTGGCCAGCACCGAGAGCTGCCGCTCCTTGATCGCCTGCTCGTAGACCTTGCTCAGCTCGAAGGTGTAGGCCGCGATCACGTGCTCCCGCTCGGCCGGTGACAGGCTCAGCCAGAACAGCCTCGGCTGGGTGAAGTGGTCGTCGAAGGAGGCGGGCGCGAGCCGCCCGCGCTCCCCGGCCTCCACCGGGAAGGGCACCTCGACGTAGCCGTCCGGTGCGTGGAACGGGCAGCCGCCGTCGAGCGAGTTCGGCCGGTACGGCGCCGCCCCGGCGTGCACCGCGGTCTGGTGCATGCCGTCGCGCAGCATGTCGTTGACCGGGGCGTGCGGCCGGTTGATCGGCAACTGGTCGAAGTTCGGCCCGCCGAGCCGGGTGATCTGGGTGTCCAGGTAGGAGAACAGGCGCCCCGCCATCAGCGGATCGTCCGTCACGTCGATGCCCGGCACCAGGTGACCGACGTGGAAGGCGACCTGCTCGGTCTCGGCGAAGTAGTTGACCGGGTTGGCGTTGAGCGTCATCAGCCCGATCGGCTGCACCGGCGCCAGCTCCTCCGGCACGATCTTCGTCGGGTCGAGCAGGTCGACGCCCTCGTACGTCTGGTCCCCCGAGTCCGGGAAGACCTGCACCCCCAGCTCCCACTCGGGGAAGGCGCCCGCCTCGATGGCGTCGGCCAGGTCGCGCCGGTGGAAGTCGGGGTCGACGCCGCCCAGAAGCTGCGCCTCCTCCCACACCAGCGAGTGCACGCCCGCCTTCGGCTTCCAGTGGAACTTCACCAGGACCGTGCCGCCGTCCTCGGCGACCAGCCGGAAGGTGTGGACGCCGAAACCCTCCATCATCCGGTACGAGCGCGGGATGCCGCGGTCGGACATGTTCCAGATGGTGTGGTGCGTGGCCTCGGTGTGCAGGGAGACGAAGTCCCAGAACGTGTCGTGCGCGCTCTGGGCCTGCGGGATCTCCCGGTCCGGGTGCGGCTTGCCCGCGTGGATGACGTCGGGAAACTTGATCCCGTCCTGGATGAAGAACACGGGGATGTTGTTGCCGACCAGGTCGAAGATTCCCTCCGAGGTGTAGAACTTGGTCGCGAACCCGCGCGTGTCGCGCACGGTGTCGGCCGAGCCGCGTGAGCCCAGGACCGTGGAGAAACGCACGAAGACCGGGGTCTCGACGTCCTTGGCCAGGAAGGCGGCCCTGGTGAGGGAGGCGGCGGTGCCGTACCCGCGGAAGACCCCGTGCGCGGCGGCGCCGCGCGCGTGCACGACGCGCTCGGGGATGCGCTCGTGGTCGAAGTGCGTGATCTTCTCACGCAGGTGGTGGTCGCGCAGGAGCGTCGGCCCGCGCGGCCCCGCCTTGAGCGAGTGGTCGGTGTCGGGCAGCCGCGTGCCGGTGGCCGTCGTCAGGAACTCCCCGCCCTGCGCGCGCGTCTGCCCCGTCTCACCGGACGGTTGTCCCGTGGCCGTGAACGGGTCTGGCCCACGCTGGTCCGGTTTGGGCGGAAGCGGGTCGCGAGGCTCCACGGGCTCGGCGAGACTCGGCTGCTCGGCGCCGGGCCGTCCCGGGATCTCCTGTGCCGCCTTGGTCTTCTTTTTCGGCATGGAAACGTTTCCCCCTGTGTGGCGTGCTTCTAGTCGCTGAGCGCGTCGATCAGCTGTTCCTTGGTCATCGAGCTGTAGCCGGTGACGCTCATTTCCTCGGCCTGAGCATTTCGAAGATCATCTCCGTGTCGCGGTGATCTGCTTTGATGAGATCGATGACGGTCTGTGACATCAGTCCTCCTGATCGGGACTTGGGTGGTGCTACCCGGGTATGAGCCGGGTAAGCCGCACCGCCGAGACACGTGTGACCTCGGCCGATGGTCACGAGGTCTATCCGCCGCCTGCCAGGGCAGGGGCCGGGGCATGAGCGCACAGTCGTACTGGATGCGGACCGCGCCGGGGCGCGCCTACCCCGCCCTGGACGGTGACCTCCGTGTCGACGTCGCGGTGGTGGGGGCGGGCATCGCGGGGCTGAGCGCGGCCTGGGAACTCGTGAAGGCCGGGCGCAGCGTCGCCGTGCTGGAGGCCGGGCGGGTCGCGGCCGGGGTGAGCGGCCACACCACGGCCAAGCTGTCGGCCCAGCACACCCTGATCTACGACAGGCTCGCCCCCACGACGGCGGCACTGTACGCGGAGTCGCAGCGACAGGCGATCGACCACGTCGTCGCCACCGTCTCCACCCTCGGTATCGACTGTGACCTGGAGCGGGTGCCCGCGCTGACCTACGCCGAGTCGGCCGATGACCTCGACCGGTTGCGGGCCGAAGCCGGCGCCGCCGCCAAGGCCGGGCTGCCGGCCTCGTTCGTGACCGACAGCTCTCTGCCCTTCCCGATCGCCGGGGCCGTCCGCGTGGAGAACCAGGCGCAGTTCCACCCCCGCGCCTACCTCCTCGGTCTCGCCGAGGCCATGACCGTGCAAGGCGCGCTCGTCTTCGAAGACACGCGCGTGGTCGACCTGAAGGAGGGCGAGCCCTGCCGCCTCACCACCGAGCGCGGGCAGAGGGTGACGGCGGCCGACGTGGTCATCGCCACGCACTATCCGATCTTCGACCGGTCCCTGCTGCTGGCCCGGCTGCGTCCCCATCGCGAACTCGTCGTCGCCGCGCCCATCCCGGCCGGACGCGACCCGGGCGCCATGTTCATCACCACCGAGCAGAACACCCGTTCCGTACGTACCGCCCCGTACGAGGACGGGCAGCGGCTGCTCATCGTCACCGGCGAGTCCTTCACCCCAGGTGCGGGCCGGGTGAACGAACGCCTGGACCGGCTGCGCGCCTGGACCACCGAGCGGTTTGAGACCGGAACGGTGACGCACTGGTGGGCGGCCCAGGACAACAGCACCACCGACGGCCTGCCCTTCATCGGCCCGCTCCACCTCGGGGCCAGGCACGCCTACGTCGCCACCGGCTTCGGCGGCTGGGGCATGAGCAACGGCGTCCTGGCCGGCCTGCTGCTCGGCGCCCTCATCACCGCAGGACAGTCGCCGTGGTCAAAGATCTACGACCCCCGGCGGCTGCACCCGCTGCGCGAGGCCGGTCCGGCGGTCAAGGCCCAGACCGACGTCGTCCGGCACTTCGTCGCCGACCGGCTGGCCGTACCCGACAGCGACGACCTGACCGGACTGCCGCGCGGCCAGGGCATCGTGATCAAGACCGGCGGCCAACGACGCGCCGTCTACCGCGACACCGACGGCGCCCTGCACGCGGTGTCGGCCATCTGCACCCATCTGCGCTGCGTCGTGGCCTTCAACGAGGCCGAACACACCTGGGAGTGCCCCTGCCACGGCTCACGATTCGACATCGACGGCGCCGTCCTACAGGGACCCGCGGTGAAACCGCTGCCACCAGCCGAACTGGACGAACCGCAGGATTAGGGTACGGCTCCGCCTTCCGAGGGAGCTCACAGACTCCCGAAGCGCGGGCAGCAGGTCTTTGGCCGGCCCATCCCGGAAGACGGCCTCGGTGCTCGGCGCCGATCTGAGCCGGCGCGACGTGGGTAAAGCCGGCCCCGGTGTGGGCGCGTACCGCCCTTCCTCTGTTCGCGCTGTGCAGACTGCTGGAGGGCGCCCGTCCCGGCCGGGACGGGCGCCCTCTCGTTCAGGGTGTGACGCGGTGGTCAGGTGCCGTGCGGGCCCGGTGCGGCGCTTCCTTTGTACTCTCCCAGGTCGGAGACCAGTTCGGCGATGTCGGGGATGCTGTCGTAGCGGCGCTGGTGCAGGGCGGCGATCTTTGCGCCGATGTCCGGGTCGGGGTCGTCGGTGATGTCGAACGAGGTCATCTTGTCGATCAGCGGTAGTCCGATGCGGTCGGTGTGCAGGTGTGCGGGGTGGATGAGGTACTCCCAGTAGCGGTCGAGGTCCTCGATCGCCCAGGTGGCTCCCCACTCGTAGTCACCGCCGTAGTCGCGGCCGACGACGAAGGACGTCACGGGCGGGATCCTGCCGTGGTTGCGCAGGCTCTGGAGGGCTTCCTCGAGCTGTTGCGGTGTGACGCCGGGCTTGAGGGTGAAGCGGATGCCGTGGATGATCATCGGACTTTCCTTTCAGTGGTGATGGGTTGTCGTGGTCGGGTGGCGTGGGTTGTCAGCCGGCGGCGGCGCGGGCCTTGCGTGTCGCCCACGCCGCGAGGGCGGCCAGGGCGGCGGCTGCTGCCATCGCGATCCCGGTCCAGGTGAAGGCGGCGGTGATGCCGGTGCTCTGGACCAGGGGTTGGATGACGAGGGGGGACAGGAACTGTCCGAGGAAGATGCCCGTGACCAGGCCGCTGAGGACCCGGCCGCGCTGGTCGGGGTGGGCGAGCTCGCTGAGCCGCAGGTTGAGGTTGGGAACGGCGAATCCGACCCCGAGACCGCCGACGAGCAGCCCGGCCGCGATCTGGGCAACGGCGTCGGCCGTGCCGACCAGCAGCCAGCCCGCGCCGAGCAGGGCGAGGCTGACCGCGGTGATCGTGGTGGGACTCAGCCGCCGGCGCAGTGCCGGGAAGACCAGAGCGCCGATCGCGCTGGACAGGGTGCTCCCGGCGATCACCGCGCCGGTGAGGGTGGGTCCGCTGCCGTGGCCGCTGAGCAGGAAGGGCAGCTGAGTGGGTGCCATGTAGAACACCAGCGTCGCGACCAGGGCGAGCGCGTACACGCCGAGGATGTTGCCGGTCATCGTGGACTGCCGGGGGCGTGAGAGGCCGGGTGCCGCGGTGCGCCGGCTCGGTGGTTCCCGGCGCAGGGCGCCGATGGCGAGCGCGGCGACGCCGGCGGAGGCGAGGTAGATCCAGAACGGTGCCCGCCAGTTGACCGCGGCCAGCAGTCCGGCCAGCGGCAGGAAGACGACACCGCCCAGGCCGGCGAAGGCCTGCTGGAGCCCGAGGAAGGACGCACGCCGCGGCCCGTCGAACCAGTCGGTGATCGTCGTGCTGACCGCTGTCATGATTCCGCCCACCGCGATGCCGAGCAGCGCCCTGGTGACCAGCAACAGGTACAGGTCGGTGACGAAGAATCCGGCGGTGCCGCTGATGGCGTATAGCACGAGGCTGGAGACCAGCAGCGGGCGGCGGCCCAGGCGGTCGGCGACCAGCCCGGAGACGGGTGCGCTGACGGCGATCGCGAGGGAGGTGACGGTCAGCGCGAAACGGACGAGGAGGTCCGCGCCGGGGGCGTGGGCGAAGGCCTCCCGCATCGCGGGCAGGCTGGGCGAGATGATCGCCGGCGCCATGATCGTCAGCATGGCCGCCGCCAGGATCGCGGCGCGCGCGGGGCGTGAGGGCGCCCGCTGGGACGGGGCCGGCTGAGTCGGAACGGATGCCATGGGAGGGCTCCTCTCGCGGGTTCGGCCGAGAGCACCCGGCCGGTGCGTCAGTTCCAGTGCGTGACCATGAAGGCCGGCGTGAGGGTCAGGACGGTCAGCGTGGCCGCCCAGCGCTCGACGCGCGGGGTCGTCGGGGTGGTCATGGTGGTCTCCTCACTCTAGATGTGTGTGGTCAATCACTCACTCTTTGGCCCGAAAAAATGGCCACGGGGGACCGGTGACGCGGGGGCGCTCAGCGCCACAGCATGAACAGCACCCACGTCCGGAACGGCCGGCGGCGCGAGCGCGGTCATGTCGTCACCTCGTTCGGCTGCCCCGGCACGGACGTCAGTAATGGCGCAGACCGTCGGTCAACGCCCGGGCCCAGGGCGCATCGACCTGGTGGGCGTCAATGGCGACCACCAGGTGGCACAGCATGCCCGTGGCGAAGAACCGCTGGATATCGGCCTCCGCCGCGCCGGAGACACCCCGCACGTACTCGACCAGCCGGGCGTAGCCGGCGCGCACCGCCTCACGGATCGCAGCCTCCGAGGCCGCCGCACACTGCGCGTGCATCTGCACCAGGAGTAGGTCCCGGTCGGCGACAAGCCGGGCGTAGGCGTCGCCCATCGCATCCAGGACCTTCTCCGGCGAGCTGCCCCCGGCCGCGGCGGCGCCATCGCTCAGGCTCTCGCGAATCAGCGCGAAACAGTGCTCGACCACCGCCACGAACAGCGTCTCCTTGTCGGGAAACAGCCGATAGACATAGGCCTGCGAGATGCCCGCCCGCTGGGCCACGTCCGTGGTCGTGGTGCCGAAGTAACCGCGGCGGGCGAAAGTGCTGACCGCTGTGCGAAGGACCGTCTTCTTCCGTTCGTCGGCGGTCGACAGCTGTCGTTGGGATGCTGATGTCGCCATGTGAGTAATAAACCACTCACACAATTTGGTTGTCAAGGCCGGCTCGGAGCTCTGGTCCTCAACGTGGCCAACCCGTCAGTAGAGTCCCGATCCGCCGGTGCGCTGAAGCGTGGCCTGACCGGCCGTCTCCACGACGGCGGCTCCCCGTGGTTCCTGTTACCCGGCATGGCGAGCTCTCGTACTGATTGTCTGCCGGTGCTGCTGCGCCGCGCGGTAGTCGTTCTTGCGCACGCGTACGTGGTCGCCGGCGGCCGGGACGATGTGCTTGCCGCCCGCCACGGCGAGGGTGCGCTTCGGTGCGGCGTTCCTCAGCCCATGTCCGCGGTGCCTCATACGGTCGTTCTCCGGTCTGGGTCGGCACTGGTTAGGTTGGTCGGGTGGGGACCTACGAGGATCTGCCGGCGGAACTGGTGACCGAGCGGCTGCGGTTGCGGCGGTGGATGCCGTCGGACGCCGAGGAGTACCGCGGGCTATGGCTTGAGCGGGATAAAAGAGTGCCGCCGGTACGGCAGATCGACGCCGAGGGACGCCCGACGGTCGAGGACATCCGTGGCTGGCTCCTCGACAATCCGCTGGCGGCGGATCCGAGGCTCGGGTTGCTGCCTATCGAGCTGCGGGACACCGGTGAGTTCATCGGGTATTGCGGATTGACTGTCGGCCAGGGATCTTTCGACGAACCTGAGATCGCGTACGAGCTGGCACAACGAGCTCATGGCCGCGGTTACGCGACAGAAGCCGCACGTGCGGTCATGGAAGCCGCGACTCGGACAGGACGTCGCCGACTCTGGGCGACCGTGTGGGAGTGGAACGCACCCTCGTTCCGTGTCCTCGAGAAGCTCGGCTTCCACCGAAGCGGCCGCATCACCGAGGACGCCGAACGCGGCACCACGATCTGGATGACGCGCGTCCTCGACCCGAGATGGAGACGTGCGGCGATCCAGCCCTATTAGGCGATCTTGCCAACGACGGCCTCGCACAGCCGTGGACCCTGGTAACCCGGGACCTTGGTGAACAGACTGCCGACCAGGCCAGGGCGCGCAGCCGATGCGGCCGGCGGCAGCGCGATGGTGCGAAGTTCGTCGCCTTCGCCGTGCAGGCGCGGCTGCCCGGTGCGCACGGTAGCCGCACGTCGGCCACGTGCAGGCGGGCACGCTCCTTCGCGCGGGCTTGACCTCTATGTGCGGCCCGGACTGGCGTCCAGCAGCTTGATCGCGGCCAGCGCCCGGTTGATCGAGGCCCTGCCCTGCACGAGGTGTCGGCGTCAGCCGGTGACCGCGGCGAGGGGTCGGATCGGGTGACGGACGCGCCGTGCTCACGCCTCTTCCCGGCCGTCGGCCGGGTCATCCGGCCGCGGGGGATCGGTTGCCTCGGGTTGATGGCGGCCGGCCAGGGCGTCACGGGCCCGCGCCTCGGCCGCCCAGGCGGTGCCGACCTGACCGAGCACGGCCCCGGTGTGCTCGAGTCGTGCCCGCAACAGCCGCTGGGCTTCGGCGATCAGGGCGGGGGAGCGGCGGTGGAAGTCGGCCCACGTACGGTCCTGGGCCTCGGCCGCCGCGGCGATCCGGTCCGCCGCCCCGCTCTCCTGGGCGGCGCGCATCTCGTCGTCGGCCCGCCGTACCCGCTCGCAGAGGGCCTGGTGCTCGGCGGCGAGCGCGGCATGCCGGGATCCGGTCACGACGTGCTCGGCCTGACCGATCACCTGCAGCTCGGCCAGCGCCTGATGCTCGGCGTCGGCGGTGTCCAGCAGGGCGTCGATCTCCGGCCGGCCGGTACGGTTGGCCGGCGTTTCCTCCCTCACCCAGCGCCCCTCCTTGTAACCCGCTGAGTTTCCTCGAAGCTCCCAGGCCGTCATTATCCACTGAGGCTGGCGTCCGCCCGTCAGTTCGACTGGCGTCGCGAGCCGTTAAGCGCCGCCCCTTCCAGCCCGCGGTGAGGCCGAACAGGTCGCGGCCGACGACACAGGCCCCGATCCGCTCTGGGAGTTCACGCAGGTACCGGGCGGCCGCCTCGGAGGTGAGGTAGGTCAGCCGGTCCGGATCGGCCGTGGGGGTGCCGGCCTGTGTGAAGACCTTTCCCGTGGTGCCCCAGAGCGTTCGCGATCTTGACAAACTCGGACTCCAAGGCATATAAACCATCTGGTTATAGAACTGAGGGGTTATCGACATGGTGGCAGGCGACACGCTGGACGCGACGTTCGCGGCGCTGGCCGGCTCACCACCCTCATCCACGAAAGGCGCCATTTATGACCAGCACGCCCACCCCTGCCAACGAGATCCCCAAGGATTCCGGCAACCCGCCCGTGCCGCCCGGCACGCTGCTGCTGGAGCTGGTGCCGGTGCCGGTCACCGACATCGAACGGGCCAAAGCCTTCTACCAGGACCAGCTCGGGTTCCGCCTCGACGTCGACGTCAACCCGAAACCCGGTATCCGCATCGTCCAACTCACCCCGCCCGGGTCGGCATGCTCGATCACCCTCGCCGAAGGTCTGCCCACCCTCGACATGCCTCCGGGAACACTGCGCGGTCTGCATCTGGTGGTCGCCGACATCGAGGCGTCCCGCGCTGAACTCGTCGAACGCGGCGTCGAGATCAGCGAGGTCGAGGACCTCGGCGGAGTGTTCTACGCGTACTTCGCCGACCCCGACGGCAATACCTGGTGCCTGCAGCACATGCCCTGGCGTTGACCCCCGAGGGCGCGGCATCGCCGGTGGAGCTTCCGCAACATCACCGCCTGGCCGGACTGACCGGGAGGCTCGTCACGGGCGACTCGCGACAGTTCCATGGACGAGCTCACCAGCATCAACTGCTCGCGTGACAAAATAGTGCACGCAGGGGTAAAGACAACCTTCGCTGTGGCATGCATCCTGTCATTGGCTGAGCACCGAACCACGGCCGCCTCGTGAGCACGCAAGCAGTCCATTTCGGGCCCCTTGACGAAGGGATCAGCAAATGTTTCGGCTCCGGCTGGCCGCGGCCGTCCTGGCCGCGCCCCTGCTTCTCCTCGGCAGCGTGGCAAGCGCATCAGCGAACCCAGGCGGCCAAGGTTCCAGCGCCCTGTACCCTCCCGGTACTCCCGGACCATTCAAGATCGCCAATCATGCGGACCTGGGGTTGTGCCTTGACACCACCGGCAACCTCGGTCGGAGCGTTTACCTGGGTCGTTGCCACAGCGGCGACGCCGGCCAGAGGTGGGGCTGGTGGAACGGCGGGTGGCTCATCCATCTCCAGAGCAGCTACTGCCTCGCTTCCGTATCCGCGGGCACCGGCGTCCAGGTGGCCGAGTTGCAGCGCTGCATCGACCATCGCATCCAATATTGGACGCATCAGAACTTCGCCATTGTCAGCACGAGCACGGGCCGCAACCTTTGCCTGAGTCCCGCTCTCGCCGTGGAGGGGGCCAACGTGTCGCCCGGAACCTGCGTCACCACTCCCTCGCAGGGATGGAACGTGACCTACTGGTAGTGATGCCGCCGTAGCAGGTCACCCCGCCGAGTTCACGGGTACCGCCGACGGCTGTCGCAGTAACCCCGGAGGCGTGCCTGCCGCAGAGCGGGTGCGCCCTCTCGGAAGTGCGAGATCGAATCACGCCGCTCACTGGACAGACCCTGCCGTAACACGCGGCGCTGGTGGCCGGCGAACGAGGCGTCGATCCGGCGGCCGTGTCCCACCCAACCCGGCCTTCGACTGGCGGATGGGGCTGGCCGCGTTGCTCGCCGTACCCGTCGTGACGGCGATCTCGACGATGCACCTCGGAAGCTCCTGCCGCGCGGGAATGGGCCCGCCGGGCCGTGTTCCGGCCTTGGGCCCTCGGTACGGTCCCCGGTCTTCGGCTGCGCGGGAACATTTGTCCAAGACCGGTGGCCGGCCGCGCGTGCATTGTGTTCGCATGAGTGGATTCGACATTGCACGTTCGCATGGGATGCACGTGGTCCATGACGGTCCGCGGCAGGCGCCGCCGTTGCTGCTCATCCACGGGTCGGGGGCCTCGGGCGGTTTCTGGGGTCCGGTGGTCCCGGCGCTGGCCGGTCAGCATCACGTCATTCGGGTCGACCTGCCGGGCTGCGGCCAGTCCCCGCCCGCGCCGTCGTACGACGTGCCCGCGCAGGCGGGTCAGGTGGCGGCGCTGCTGGACGAGCTCGGGCTTCGTCACGTCGCCGTGGCCGGGCACTCCAGCGGCGGCTACGTCGCCACCGCGCTGGCCGAGCAACGTCGCGACCTCGTGGGTTCGCTCGCGTTGATCAGTAGTGGCCCGAGCCCGGATGCGCTTCTGCGGCAGCCGTTCATCCTTCGGGTTTTGCTGGCCCCGCCGCTGGGCCCGCTCATCTGGCCGAGGCGTTCGGATGCGATGATCCGCAAGGGGATCAGCGCGACGGCCGTTCGCCCCGTGGACCTCCCGGACGATGTGATCGCCGATGTACGGGGCATCACCTACCGCGTGATGAGGACGGTGCTGCGCCAGAACACCGCCTACATCGCCGAACGGAGCGTGCCCGAGCGGCTCGCCGCCCTCGGGGTACCCGTGCAGGTGATCTTCGGTGCTGCCGACCCCCGTTGGGAGCCGTCGTCGGCGCGCCGATACGACGCGGTGCCGGGCGCGCGAGTCGAACTGCTACCCGGTGTAGGGCACCTGCCCATGCTGGAAGCGCCCGAGACGATCGGCAAGCTGCTGCTGGACTTCACGGCGGCGGGCCCGGCGACGACCCGTGATCCCTGATGCCTGGACCGGCCGGGTGTTGCCTGCCGGCCTCGGTGGATAGCTCCATGATCGCCTAGCCGTGCGTCACCCTGCTTGTCGATCTGGGCGAAGGCGAAGGCGTCGTCTACGAAGCCCCTGGCCGGCACGAGCGCGGCAGCATCGTGGCCGGGTGCGGGTCCCACCTTCACCGCGAGGTCGCGACGTTCGCCGGGCTCACGCCGACGACCATGTCGGTCGCGCCGTGGCTCGCGGTCGACGACGTCGCGTGGCCGGCTTCATCTCCCGCCGGTGCCGCGGGGCGCGTGCGTTGACTGTCAGGTGTCGAAGATGCCGGCTTGGTGGGCGCGGGAGGCGGCTTCTGTGCGGGTGGAGACGGCAAGTTTGGTGAGGATTCTGGCCACGTGGGTGGCGACGGTGTTGGTGGTGATGAACAACTCTCCGGCGATCTGGGGATTGGATCGGCCGTGGGCGAGCAGGCGCAGCACGTCCAGTTCGCGGCGGGTCAGGTCGAAGACACCGGGTGCCGGGGTCGTGGCCGCGTCGCCGAGGCGGCCACGGCCGGTGAGGTCGTCGATGCGTGCGAGCAGCGGTTCAGCGCCCAGATCGGTGGCGATGGTGTGCGCCTCGCGAAGCCGGGAGCGGGCGCCCGGTCGGTTGTTGGTCGCCAGGGCGGTGCGCGCCGCGTCGGTCAGCACGGCCGCGGTCTCGTAGCGGTTGCCGAGGTCGCGCCAGGCAGCGGCGGCCCGGTCCCAGGCGGGCAGGCTGTCGGAGGCGGCCGTCGCGCGGAAGGTGAGGTGGTAGGCGGTGAGCGTCGGTGTGGCGGGCCGTACGTCGCCGACCATCCGGTCGAGGTCGGCGAGCCGGTCGGCGCTGTGGCGGGCGACCTGCCGGTTGCGCGGCGCCGAGCTCCGCCGTACCTGCTGCACCCGGGCCCCGAGTACGGCGAGCCGCAGCACGTAATGCGGCGGCCAGGCGGGCGGGAGCGCCAGATGCTCGCCGAGGATGCGATCGGCCAGGTCCGGGTCGCCTTGGTCGAGCCCCCAGGCGATCCGCTGCAGGGTCAGGCCGGCTTTGACCTCGGTCGCCGCGAGTGTGTGCCGGGCGAACTCCGTCAGTTGACGCAGCAGCGTCTCGAACCGGCCCACTTCGCCCCGGCAGCGCGCGATGTCGGCGGCCGCCAGGCGCAGGAACGCGGCGTAGAGCGGTGGCGGGTTTTCGGCGAGCGCGTCCTGGACGACCGTGAGGGCCTCGTCCCACCGGCCCAGGAACGTCAGGGGGAAGGCACGTGCCGCCGCGAGCATGCTGCCGCGGGATCGGGCCTGGCCGAGCCGTCGCGCGGCCCGCTGCCCGGCGTGGGCCATGTCCGCCGCCTGCGCGTACCGGCCACTGGCCTCGACGACGTCCGCCTCCCACTGGAAGGTGGTCAGATAGGTGTGCTCGTCCCCGGCCGCCTCGGCGATACGGCGGGCCTCGCCGAAGGTGCGTCTGGCCGATTCCAGCTCCCCGGCGGTGCCGTCGAGCTGGGCCACTATCAGCAGAGCCGGCGCGCGCAGACGGTCGTCGTCGAGCCGCTCGGCGATGCGCAGCGCCTCGGCCGCGTGCTGCCGTACCTGGTCGGGATCATGTGTCACGACGCCGACGAAGCCCAGAGCGGACAGCAGCCGGCTCCGAAGCGCGTCCGACACGTCCGACCGGCCCGGTGGCAGCAGCGTGAGCGCGCGCTCCAGGTCGTGTGCTCCGGTGCCGTCGGTGCGGTTGTGCATACGGCCACGCAGGCCGAGCAGCCCGGCCACGCGGTGCGCATCCACCGACGGGTCGAGCAGGTCCAGCGCCGCGGTGCAGTGGGCGATGCCGACTGCGGACTTGCCCGCCGCGAAGGCCGCCGCGGCCGCCTGTTCCAGCACTTCCGTACGGCTGGCGCCGATGAGCCGGGGCGGGTCGGCGACCCGCGTCCATTGCGTCAGAACCATTTCGAGCAGGTGGAGCTGCTCGTCGTAGGCGTTCTGGCGGCCGGCGCGCTCGGCGGCTCGCCATGCGGCCGGCAACGCGTGCGCGAACTTCCCCGCGGCCGTCCAGTGTTCTGCCAGTGCGGCGCTGTCGGGTGCGCGGCAGGCGAGTACGCCGGCGTACCGGGCGTGCATGCGACGCCGCTTGACCGGCAGCAGCGACGCGTACACCGCCTCCCTGATCAGATCGTGCCGTACCGCATACCCCTCTTCTCCGGCCGTCACGAGTTCCCGCCCGGCCAGGTCGGTCAGGGCCGACGCCAGCGTCTCCTCGGGCAGGTCGGCGATCTCGTGCAGGGTCTCGTCGGTCACTGCGGTACTGGCCACCGCCAGCAGCGCCATCACCTCGCGTGCGGGGCCGGGCAGGCTGGTGATCCGGTCGAGCAACAGAGTCCTCAAGTCGTCGGCCGCCGCCTCATCGGCGCTGCGCAGCGCCTCGACGAACAGCGGGTTGCCGCCGCTGCGCCGGTGAATTCGGACGCTCCGTGACGGCTCCGGTGGCTGCCCGTCGAGGTGGGCGAGCAGCTCGGCCACGTGCTCGTGTTCCAGCGGGTCCAGCGTCAGGCGTACCACGTCGTCGCCGCGGCTCAGCTCGGCGAGCAGCCTGCGGTTGGGGTGGCCCGCGGCGAGTTCGCCGGTACGGACGGTACCGATCAGCAGGACGGCGCTGCCCGCCAGGTTGCGGGTCAGGTAGGCGAACAGCTCCCGGCTGGAGGCATCGGCCCAGTGCAGGTCCTCGATCACGAGTACGACCGGCAGGCTCTCCGACACCCGGCTGATCAGAGCCAGCATCTCCTCCAGCAGCCTGGTCCGCGCGTACTGCCGCGGCGCCGGGCCGAGGTCCGGCAGCCAGTCACCGAGCGCCGAACCTGCCTGCGGCAGCAGAGCCCGCACCCGATCGCGGCCGAGCCGGCGGACGAGTTCGCGTACAACGGCGACGAACGGCACGTACGGGGCGCCTTCCGCGCCCAGCTCCAGACAGCCCCCCGCCAGGACCAGCGGCTCGCCGGGCAGATCCTGCGTCACGGCGGCCACCAGCCGGGACTTGCCGATCCCCGCCTCACCGCAGACCAGAACGGTGACCGGCCGGCGCGCGCGAGCCCGCTCATACGCCGCCAAGATCGCGGCACTGTGCCTGTGCCGACCGACCAGAACCAGGCCGGCAGCCGACCCGACCATCCCCATCTCACCCCCAAGCCCGGACTCGATCTCACCAAGTCTGACGACGACAGCATGCCACCCGGCACGACAACCTGGTCACACCAGCAACGACCGGGACACCACCCGCCGGACACGGAAGGAGCCCGTGATGACCACCGGAAAGAGCCAGCGGCCGCGTACCGTCGTCGCCGACATCGCTCTGTCCCTCGACGGACGCGTCACGGGCCCGGGCGGCGAATACGACGCAAGCTGGGTCGTCCCGCACGCCCTCACCCGCGGCGCCCGCTCGCACACGGCCGCCGTCACCAGCACGGCGACCACCGCCCTGCTCGGCCGCAAAAGCTACGAGGGGTTCGCCGGGTATTGGCCCGCCGTCGCCGACGACGACAACGCCGACCCCGATGACCGCACCTTCGCACGCTGGCTCACCGACGTGGACAAGATCGTCTTCACCGGCACCCTCAAGCAGCCGGACTGGGACAACACGCGCCTGGCCACCACTGACCCGGCCACCGTCGTCAAACAGCTCAGGAACGAGGAAGGCGGCGACATCATCGTCCTGGCCAGCACCAGCGTCATCCGGCAACTGCTGGAAGCCGACGAGATCGACCGGCTCAGCATCACCCAGTGCCCCGAACTCCTCGGCGGCGGCGCCCGCCTGTTCCCCGACGGCACGGCCGCCTCATGGTCACTCACCACCGCCCACACCACCGGCAGCGGCGCGATCTGCCTGCTGTACGACCGCAACCGCGCAACCCCGTGACGGCATACCACCCATCACACACTTCTGACATCGACCACCGCGAACTCGCCTACGACGACGTGTTCGCCGGCGAGGGCTGCGACGTCTCCGTCACCGCGCTTGCCCGACGGTTACGCCGAAGCGACTCACCCATCCACGAAGGAGAAACGATCATGTCCAAGCTTTCCACCCTCACTTCCGCCGACGGCACCACCATCGCCTACCAGAAGACCGGATCCGGCCCGGCCATCATCGTGATCAGCAACGTCGCCGAAGACCACACCGGCGTCGCCGGCATCGCCGAGGCGCTGTCCAAAGACTTCACCGTGATCAGCTTCGACCGGCGCGGCCGCGGCGCCAGCGGCGACCCCCAGCCCTACGACCCCGCCCGCGAGATCGACGACATCGCCGCCCTCATCGAGATCGCGGGCGGCTCCGCGGCCCTGACCAGCGGTTCCGGCGGATGCGGGCTGACCCTCGACGCCGCCAGCGCGCTGGGCGACAAGATCACGGGACTCTACCTGTACGAACCGCCGTTCATCGTCGACGACTCCAAGCCCCCGGCGCCCGCCGACTACGTCCAGCACCAGAGCGCCCTGGTCGCCGCGGGCAAGCGCAGCGAAGCCGTCGAATACTTCATGACCGAGATGATCGGCGTCCCGGCCGAGTACATCCCGGCGATGAAGCAGGACCCCTCCTGGGACGCCATGGCCGCCTACGCCCACACCTACGCCTACGACGGCCAGATCATGCGCGGCCTGCAGGACGGCAAGCCCCTGCCCACCGACCGCTGGTCGATCAAGGCACCCATCGCGGTCGCCGTCGGCGGCAACGGCGAGCCCTTCATCCGCACCGGAGCCCACGCACTGGCCGCCATCCTGCCGGACGTAACCGTCCTGACCCTCGCCGACCACGACCACTCCGCCTTCTGGATGGCCCCCGAACCCGTCGCGGACCAGGCCCGCACCTTCCTCCTCGGCTGACCAGCCCGGCAGCCAGACGCGGTACCCGCACGGGCGCGCTAGGGAACGTGCGCAGGTCGAACGGGTTGCGGCCGGTGAGGCTCACCCACCGGGGCCTGTATTCCTGGGACAACCCCCGCCGGGGCGCAGCGGTTCATCAAGCGGAGGCGGCAGCGCCCGGCCGACGGGCTCGATCGTAGCGCGTCGAGGCGGGCGAACTCCGAGCGTCGCCTTGCTTCGATATCGCCCAGCATGGCCTGCCCGGCGTGTGGGTGGAGCTAGGCGGAGGCTTCGAGTGGCGTTCCACCCACCAACCGTCACGCCAGCGACCCCTGACC
Source organism: Nonomuraea sp. NPDC050790 (assembly GCF_044456745.1). NCBI lineage: Bacteria > Bacillati > Actinomycetota > Actinomycetes > Streptosporangiales > Streptosporangiaceae > Nonomuraea > Nonomuraea sp. NPDC050790. The sequence continues at coordinate 1,013,614 of NZ_JBITGF010000004.1, forward strand.
GCAATGGCCGGGCGGATGATCAGGAAGCGCTGTATGTCGTGATGGTGTCGGTGATCCAGGAACGGTAGTGGGTCACGTCGGTCCAGATGCCGACTCCTGGCCCACCTCTGGGGTTGGTGGAGCAGCCGGCGTCGCCGTTCATGCGGTCCTCGATGTCGTCGCCGTCACGCGAGGTGGCTCCAACCAGCTCCCACCGGCCGCCGGCCCTGCGGATCTGTGGACCACCCGAGTCGCCGTTGCAGGCGCTGGCGGCACGGCCGTTGAGCTCAGCGGTGCACAGCTCCTCGCCACGGTTGAGGGAAGAGCACCGGCTGTCGCGTACGCGTACGGTGTCGAGTTCCTGCAGCAGCCGTGGACCGTTCGAGCAGAGCGGATCGTCGGGGTCGTCGCAGGTCATGCCCCAGCCGATGACGCGGGTCGGCTCGCCTACCCGGCCTGGGCCGTCGGCGATGCGTACAGGCTCAAGGTCTACCGGCCGATCCAGCTGGACCAGCAGGATGTCGTCCTTGGGTTCCCCGCGCATACCGGGCTTGTCCTGGTTGGGATGGGTGATGACGCGCTTGACGCCGGTGAGGGCTCCGCCCGTGTCACGCTCTAGTGAGCCGACCCGCACCTGCGTCTTGCCGGCCTTCATGAGTCCCTTGCAGTGGGCGGCGGTGACGACCCAGTCCGGGGCGATGAGGGAGCCGCCGCAGTGGTGCTCGGGCAGTTTCCGCAGTTGGAAGGAGACCATGAACGAGTAGGTCTCGGTCGCGGCCTTACCACCGATGATCGCGGGGCGGCCGGTGCTCGCCGCGGCCGTGGTCGCCGTGGTCAGTGCGAGCCCGGTGGCCATGAGGGTGGCGAGCACCACTGATCGTCTGCCGGTTGCCTTGAACACAGATCTCCAGTCGGTCGATAGGCGCGGGCAGGGGACCCTGACGCTTCGCGCGGCGTTCTGCCAGGTCAACAGGCCCGCCATGCCAGGCTACCTGCGACCGGCCTTGACATTGTCCACATGGGCAGCCTGGGAAACGTCGTGCGGCTTGGTGGCGCGATAAGGGTGCTGAGCCGCGAGGAGTCACCGGACCTCTTCTGATCGCTCAGCCTGCGGTCGGATGAGCGCCTCGATAAGCGGGCGGATGATGGCCACCATGTCACGCCGGGCATCGTCCGGTTCGACGGCGGCACCGACGTAGAGCGCCGCTTCGTCCGCCACGGCCAGCAGAAGGTGCGCGAGCGGCCTGACCGGGAGCGGCTGAAGCACGCCGTCCCGCAGCCCTTGGGCGAGGACCTCCTCGATCAACCCCAGCACATTGGCCTGGCAGATGGCGCGCCAACGCACCCAGCCCAGCACCGACGGCCCGTCGAGCAGCACGATCCGCTGCACGTCGGGCCGCTGGCAGGCTTCGAGCCAGCCTTCGGCGCTGCGCATCATCAGCGAGACGAAGTCACCGGCGGCGTCGGCGTCGGCGAACATCTCGGCGGCGAGGTGCTTGGTGATCTCGCCCTCGACGTCCGCGAGTACGGCGGCGAACAACTCAGTCTTGTCGCCGAACTGGTGATAGAGCGCGCCTCGGCTCACGCCCGCCTCGCTGACGATCGTCTCCGTTCCGACTCCGGCGAATCCATGCTCGGCGAACAGCCTTCTACCAGCGGCGATCAGGGCGGTCCTGGTCGCGGCCGTGCGGTCCGCTTGCGTGCGGCGGGAAACTTGCATACAGTCTGTTCCTAAGTTTACATACAGGTTGTATCTATCTGAGGATAGTCGCATGACAACGATCGACCTGCCACAGGGCACCGTCAGCTATCGCGTCGCGGGCCCAGCAAACTCGACCGCGCCTCCGGTGGTCTTCGTCCACGCGTTCCTCGTCGACGGCTCGGTCTGGTCCGGCGTCGCCGACCATCTCGCCGAGCACGGCATCCGTTCCTACGCACCCGACTGGCCGCTCGGAGCCCATCGCACACCCCTGCGAGCCGACGCCGACCAGTCCCCGCGCGGCGTCGCCCGGCAGATCCTGGCCTTCCTCGAGGCCCTCGACCTGCGCGACGTCACGCTGGTGGGCAACGACACGGGCGGCGCGCTGAGCCAGTTCCTGCTCGACATCGACGCCAGCCGGATCGGCAGGCTCGTGCTCACGAACTGCGACGCTTTCGACACCTTCCCGCCCTTCCCCTACAGCATCATCTTCCGCCTCCTGCGCGGCGAACTCCGGATGCGCCTCAACATGCAGCCCATGCGGTTACGGGCGTTCCGCCACTCACCCCTCGGGCTCGGTCTGCTCGCCAACAAGCTGGATCCAGTCCAAACCCGGGCATGGATCGAGCCGAGCCTACTGAGCAAGAAGATCCGCCTGGACGCGGTCCGGTTCCTGCGAGCCGTCGATCCGAAGGACCTGCTCGACGTCTCCACCCGCCTGAAGGACTTCACCGGACCAGTGCGGATCGTATGGGGCGGCGCCGACCGCGCCTTCAAGCCCGCACTCGGCCGGCGTCTGCAACGCGCGTTCCGCGACGCCTCGTTCGTCGAGATCCCCGGCGTACGCACCTTCGTGCACCTCGACGCCCCGACCGAACTCGTCGAGCACATCGTCGCCCTGTCGTCGGCCCAGTCGGCACAGGACTGATGACCCCCCGTCCGGGGACGACCGGGCCGTCAGGGCACCTCCAAGGCCGAGGAGAGAAGGACCATGTCAGGCTCCGGCGGACCCCGCAAGGCCGGCGGGTTACAACTGTTACGCGACAGCGCGGGATTTCGCTCGCTGTGGTCGGCACGCGTCGTCTCGGTGGGCGGGGACGCGCTCAGTCTCGTCGCGCTGATGCTCCACGTCGCCGAGACCACGGGGCAAGCGATCGCGGTGGCACTTCTGCTGCTCGTCGGCGACTTCGTTCCCTCGCTTCTCAGCCCGATCGCCGGCGCGATCAGCGACCGCTTCGACCTCAAGCGGGTGATGATCGCATGTGAGCTGGCGCAGGGCATGGTGCTCCTGCTCATCGCTGTCTCGTTGCCGCCGCTCCCCCTGCTGCTGGTGCTGGTCGGGCTGCGCGCGATCGCGGGACAGGTGTTCCTGCCCGCCTCACGCGCGGCGATACCCGGGCTGGTCCGGGACAAGGATCTGGAGACCGCCAACGCCACGCTGGGGTTCGGCACCAACGCGGCCGAGGCTCTCGGACCGCTGGCCGCGGCCGCGCTCTTCCCCTTCGTCGGAATACGGGGCGTGCTCCTGGTCGACGCCGCCTCCTTCCTGCTCGCCGGCGCAGTACTGCTCACGCTGCGGTCGCTTCCCCCCACGCCCTCCCCGGAAGGAACGAAGACCTCCCTCCTGCAGGACGCGAAGTCCGGGCTCGGCTACATCTGGTCAGCCAAGGTGGTCCGGGTCATCGCCCTGGGTTTCTGCGCCATCGTGGCCTTCAACGGAGTGGACGACGTCGCTCTGGTTCTCCTGGCCACCGAGTCCTTCGCGGCCGGCCAGTCGGCAGTCGGCCTGCTTCTCGGCGCCGTCGGCATCGGCCTGCTCTTCGGATACGCCCTCACGGCGCGCTACAGCGCTCGGACATCCCTGGTGACCCTGCTGCTCGCCGGATTCGCGGTGAACAGCGCCGGCAACCTCCTCACCGGACTGGCCTGGGCCGTCGCCGCCGCGTTCATGACCCAGTTCATCCGCGGATTCGGCATCGCGGCGATGGACGTGGCCACCAACACCATGCTGCAGCGCCTGGTTCCGCAAGGAATGCTCGGCAGAGTCTTCGGCAACCTCTACGGAGCGATCGGAGTCGCCGCCGCGCTGTCCTACCTGGCAGGCGGGTTCCTGCTGGACGCCACCTCCGCACCGACGACGCTTCTCATCGCGGGTGGCGGTGGCCTGCTGACCACCGCGGTTGTCGCCTTCGCGCTGCCAGGAGCGCTGCGCAGGCAGACGTCCGACTCCGGAACGTGAAGAGCCACGCGGTAATGATCCCGATCCACAGAGGTCGAAAGGAGGCCGCGATGGCCGACGACACCACCCTTAAGCCCAACGGACACCGAGGACGGAAGGCGCTGGGCGCTGCCGTGCTCGCCATGGGGACCACGCCGGTGCCCTCCCCGGCGCCGGCTGGTGGCGCCCAAGATCTGGGACGTTCTGACAGGCCAGGATGTGGCCGGAGGTCCATGCGGCGTGCCCGACGAGAAGTACGGCGAGGACCTGATGGCCGGGAGTTCTGCGCGGGCAAGCTCCCCCCACCAGAGCTCGCGCTACGTGCACGTCGTGGACGGGTTCCCGATGACGGTCACCGGCAAGATGCGCGGGGGGAGCGCGCCCCTGCTCGGGCCCGACCCGTGACCCTGCCCCTGACTCAGCGCACCACGCTCCACTTTCGCACCACCTTGTCGGTGCCGGTGGTGAAGAGTGTCTGCCCGTCCGCCGTGAACGTGAGGTCGGTGACCGTGCCGCTGTGGCTGCCGGTGAGCTGCGTGAGACCCTGACCGGTGGCGGCATCGAACAGGGCCGGGTCGCCGTCCTTCGTCACGGCGGCGATGAGCTTGCCGTCCGGGCTGAACACCACAGCGCCCCGCGTCTTCGCGGTCAGCGTTTCGCGGGCCTTTCTGGTCGCCAGGTCGAACAGGCGGATCGTGCCGTCGTTGTCGGTCGCGTACGCCTTGGAGTCGGGCGCGAAGCCGGCGAAGCTGCCCGCCTTGGTGACCAGGGCCAGCCGTTTCCCGTCGGACACGCGCCTCAGCTCGAAGCCGCCCTTGCCCGCCTGCCACGTGTCGGCGAACGTTTTACCGTCGGGGCTGACCCACAGCGGGAACCAGACGTTGTCGAGCGTCTGCGTGGCCTTGCCGCCGGCCACGTCCCACACCTTCGTCACCCCGCCAGCGGCGCCTGTGACCAGCACTTTCCCGTCCCGGCTGAACATCATGTCCTGGATGCCGTTCTTGTGGCCGGTCAACGCGGTCAGCAGCTTGCCCGTCGAGACGTCCCACAGGCGGATCGGCGCGTCGAAGGACTTCTCGGCGGCGAGTTGGCTGGCCGTGGCGACGATCTTGCCGTCCGGGCTGAACACCACGGCCGCGGCGCCGTCGTGGCCGGTGAACGAGGCCATGGCCGCGCCCCCGCCGGTGTTGTACAGCGTGACCGTGGTCTTGCCGCCGGTGAAGACGCCCAGCGGCTGGCCGTCCACCGTGGTGACTTCACGCTTGCCCTCGAAGCGGGCTGCGGCGACGACGTTGCCGTCCGGGCTGAAGACGACGCCGTAGTCGGTCTCGAACGTCGTCACCTTCTGGCCGGTCGCCGCGTCCCACAACCTCGCGACCCGCGCGGCGGCCTGGTCGGCCGGCTTGTCGAGCGTGACCATCCAGCGGCCGTCGGGGCTCAGCCCGGCTGAATCGATCGAACCGGCGTGACTCATCGTGACCGAGGACAGCGGCTCCCCGAAGCGGGGCTTGCCACTGCCGAGAGCCTCTGTGTTCCTGCTCTGGTTGGTCAGTGCGGACACGATGCCGATCGTCACGGCGACCGCGGCGGCGAGGCCGATCGCGCCGATGACCAGCAGCCGCCGGCGCTTCGTGACAGGCGCGGGGGGTGACGTCTCGGCGACGGACGTCTCGATCGCGGGTGTTTCGGTGACGGGCGTCTGAGTGGCGGGCGTCTGCGTGGCGGGCGTTTCGATCGGGGGCGGAGGTACGGCAGGCGGGGGCAGCCGGGGCGGCGCGACGTCGCCCAGCGCGGCTGCGGCCGCTTCCCGCACCTGCATGCTGTCGTCGTCGCGTAACCCGATGAGCGCCTGGCGAGCCGCCCGCCGATAGCCCTCGCGCCCCCCGGCGAGCAACTCGGCGAGCGCCCGGACCGCCTCCATCCTCAGGACGCGCCGATCGCTGCCGAGGTCGGCGCGGATCTCCTCCGGCAGCATGGCCGGGCGGACACTGCGCGCGACCACCAGGGCGCCGGTCGTCTCGAAACTCCACTTGCGCGGCACCTGCCCGACCCCGGCCTCGCGGACGCGCCGGGCGACGTAGTCGAACAGCTCGTCGACCGTGATCTCACCGTCGTGATCCAGGTCGGCGCCCCCGGTACGGAGCCCGTGCACCAGCGCTTCGGTGAAAACCGACGGCTGAGCCTCGTAGGAGGTGAGCCGGCCGCCCTCGAACGCGTACTCGGTCGCGCTCGACGCCGTCAGGACCGTCCGCCCCGAGCCACCACCGCGGAACTCCTCGCCGAGGTAGACGGTACGGTCCGCGCGTACCAGAGTGTCGCGCGCGAACGCCCCGCTGTAGCAGCAGTCCAGGACGAGCAGCACCGATCGCGACGCGGACTCGCTCATCTGCTCGGAGACGAACGAAGCCGGCAACCCGGTCGCCGCGAGCGAGTCGAGCTCGGTGTCGGCCGCGGCGAGGTAGAGCCTGCCGCGCTGGTCCTTGAGCCCGTGGCAGGAAAAGTGCAGGAGCAGGACGTCGTCGGGGTGCCGGTCGGCGAAGAGCGCCGCGACCCGCCGCCGCAACACCGATTCGTTGGCATCGGTGAGCGTCTCGACGTCGAAGGCGCCGATGTCCGGCTCGCCGAGGACCTCGGCCAGCGCCCTGATGTCGGAGACGGGCGAACGCAGCCGGCTCAGCCCGGGATCCTGGTAGGCCGCGTTGGCCACCAGGAGCGCGCTGCGCCGGCCGGCCGTACCGGAACCATCGGGTGTGCGGCCGGCCTCGACGGCGACCACGACCCGGCGGCGGCGCGGATGCGCCTGCCGCCACCGCTGAACGTAGTCCGCGATCTGCGCCACGGACGCCGCCGTGGACAGTCCCGTCACCAGGAAGCCGATCCCGGTGGCGATGAGCTCGGGCGACCGGGCCCCGTCGGGAGCCGGCCCCTCCACCACACGGGTGACCCCGGGGATCCCCGACGCCAGCAGGTCCCGGCGAAGCTGGATGGCCAGCTCCTCGACCTCCGCCTGATCCACACCGGCCCCGGCCGGGGTGATCCGCAGTGAGAAATCGTGTCCCTGGGACATCGCGGCTCCGGATCGGAAAGCTGGTGATGGCGGACATCCCGATGCTGCCCGAGGAACCCGTCGCGCGCCATGTTTTCCCGGGCTCGGTTTCCCCTGCTGACGTGAGCGGTGATCGGGCAGGTGCGGAAGGGCTCCTCTCCATCCACGGCCTCGTGGCCATGGATGGAGATGAGACGACGCGGCGTCAGCTCTGGTCGTTGTTGATCTCGTCGAGGACGCGGGTCGCGTCACTGTAGATGCCCGTGTTGCCGTCCACCGGCAGCGTCAGCGTGCTGATGCCGAACCGGGCGGCGTCGCGGACGTTGCCGAGGTCGTGCCGGTCGGCGGTCTCGGAGCTGATGGCGGTCGAGGCGTTGACCTTCCTGGTGGCCAGGTTGAAGTACGTTGCGAGCAACTGGATCCGCAGGATCCGCACGTGCGGAGCCCCGGGCCCGAACACCGCCGTGACCTCGGGAGCCGACAGCGCGCCGTCGCCGCCGGAATCGAAGCGCTGGTCGGTCGCCTGGATCCGGGCCAGGATCTCGCCGGTCCACTCCTGCTCGTGCGTCTTCCAGTACCCCTGGCTGCGCGGGTTCCCCGTGGCGGGCACCTCGGTGATCTCGGTGGTCGCCGACGCCTTCACCGGCTCGTACGTGCAACCGTTCGCGTTGGTGAAGGTCAGGGTCGCCGCGTTGGTGACCTCGGCGCCTGGCAGGAAGAGCAGGCTCGGCCGGGCGGTGTACTCGATCGTCTTCTTGCCCGATCCGCCGGCCGCGCCGCCGATCTGCCAGGTGAGCGTGGTCGTTCCGTCGGCGTTCCGCACCACCGTCGCGGGCTGGGGGCCCGCGCCGGTGTCCAGGGCCTTGCTGTAGTAGACATCCTTCGGCAGTACGTCGGTGACGACGACCCCGGAGGCGTCCCCGCTGCCGGTGTTCTCGTAGGAGATCCGGTAGGTGATCGCCTCACCCGCGTTCACCGTGGCCGTGGCGCTCTTCCCGGCGGTCAGCCGCGGCGCGTGGACGGTGGTGGACAGCGAGTCCTCGCCGGTCGCCCGGTTGCCCAGCATGTCCTCGCCGCCGGCCGACGCCTGGCGGGTCAGCACGGTCCCGTCGGCGGTGTCGCACGGCACCTCGACGGTCGCGGTCCTGGTGTGCGATTCGCCGACGACGAGCGTGTCCAGGTCCTCGGCGCCGAGCCGGGTCTGCAGGGACGGGCCGCGGCCGGGGTTTGCGAGCGTGGTGGTGTAGGTCAGCGTGTCGCCGGGGGTGGCGTCGGCCGGTCCGGTGAGATCCACCTTGAGCTCGGGCTTGACGAGGGTGGCCAGGTTGGCGCGGGCCGACTGGATGATGTCCCAGTCCGGCTCGTTCTCGGTGGGCGCGCCGGCCGTGCGGAAGTTCTCTCTGGTGCGGAAGCCGTAGTCGAGCCGGTTCCAGTCCTCGAAGCCGTCGAGGCGGCTGAGGCGGAGCGGCTCGCCTGGGTCCCAGTTTCCGTTGCCGTTGAGGTCGTTGGTGGTGTCGTCGTTGATGTTGGCCGAGACGTTCGCGGTCGGCAGCGGTGGCGCGCACGTGGCGCCGCTCACGCCGCCGCCGTCCCAGTCGATCTGGCCCAGGGCGGGGATGCCGTTGCCCTGACACTCGTCCAGGCCGGGCGGAAGCACCTCGTTCAGCGGGCCGGCCGCGATCCGGGAGTAGTCGCAGCCGCCGGGCAGACCGGCCGCGGCCACCGCGGTGACGCCGCAGTACTGCATGGCGTAGTTCATGACGCTCAGGTAGTTGGGCTTGTTGTTGTCCTCGTCCTGGCCGCCGTGGTGAAGGCCCAGCGTGTGGCCGAACTCGTGCATGAGCGTGCCGGCCTGCTCGTTCTGGGTGCCGACGGACAGCCCGTTGGCGTTGAGGCCCCAGCACTGGTTGCCCGTGGTTCCCCTGGTGCCGCCGAGCGTGACCATGAAGTTGACCCCGGGGATCCCCTTGGCCCAGCCGGTGGTGCAGTCGTTGGTCGCGCTGCGGAAGTTGGTCTGGTGACCGAACAGCGCGTACCGGAAGACGAAGTCGCGGGCGGCGTTCATGTTCTTCAGCGTGAAGAAGTTCGTCCCGGCCCTGCCGGGGGCGCCGTCCCAGTCGATGATCTGGTTGCCCGCCTCGTTGATCTGGTCGCCGCCGCCGCCGTAGTTGCCGAAGGTGCCTACGGCGCCGCCTCCCGTTCTGGGCACGTTCGTGGCCACGCCGGCGGCCTGGCCGTAGAAGTTGCCCAGGTCGACATGGAGCTGGATGCCGGAGGAGCCGTCGGCGTTCACCACCGGCGCGTCGGCGAAGGACTGCACGACCGCGGTCATCGCGCCCTGGACCGGGCAGTGGTTGTGGTTCGCGCCGAACAGGCAGTCGATCTCCAGGTAGAGGTCCTTGCGCCGGAAGTTGGCGCCCATCGCGGGCAGGTCGACGTCGATGGTGGCGTCGCCGTCGGCGTTGTAGCCCCAGCGCTCCCAGCCGTCGAGCAGGAAGTCGCCGTCGGTGTCGCCGTTGCTGGAGTCGATGCTGACGTCGAAGCACACCTTGACCCGGGGCTCGTCGTCATCGCCGCCGTCGCCGGTCGCGCAGGACTGCGGCCAGCTCACCTTGTCCTCCTGGCCGGTGTGGTCTATCCACTTGCCGGTGAGATGGTCGACCCGGAAGTCCAGGTTGTTGTCGTCGTTACGCGGGCTGATGTCGCCCAGGTCGTCACCCGACGTGGTGTCGTGGTCCCAGATCTGGATGCCGACGGGGATGTTCAGCACCGTGTCAGGCACCTGTGCGCTGAGCGCCCAGAACGGCGTGACGAGCGACTTGTCGTCCTCGTGCGGCGTCGAGGGATCGTCGTCGCTGCTTCCCGGCGGCTGTTTCTGGCCGTTGATCCACACCTTGGCATAGAGATCGGCCGGTCCTTCGCCGGCCGCTTCCAGCCCTTCGTTCCTGCAGTTGTCGATGCATTCGACGTGGGTGATGGTGACGGTGACCGTACGCGTGGCGATGGCCTGGGCCGAGGTGGCCGACACGAGGCTCACCGCCAGCAGGCAGAGGATCCCGACGATGGCTCCTAAGAGTCTGCCGCTCATGTCACTCCCCTTTTGTTGGCAGGGGAACACCGTCACACCACCCGGCTGTGAGCGCCTGAGTACACCCTGCTCATTTTTCCGGTGCGGGAGGAACGGCTACTCATCGCGTGTGGGCGCCTCCAGACAACCGAACGCCCCGACGTCAACCCCTGGACGTCCTCGCGGGCCGACGACTGGACGGAGGGCTGCTCCCTCTCCGCTCGCCTAGCGATCCCATGCGCTCATCCCGTGGCGGCCTCGATGTCGACGAACCACACGCCGTCCCTGAGCACCCTCTCCCCGAGGATTACCGGCAGCGGGTGGCGGAAGATCGGGCCGTCGACGACGACGGTGTGGTATTCGCCCTTTTCCCCCGCCAGGTCCACGCCCGCCTCGCCGAAGCGGCGGATCATGTCGCGATCGATGACCTTGCCCAGCAGTTCCGGCGGCAGCAGCGGCTCTCTGACGGCGACCAGGAGCGCCTTGAACCCGTCCGCGACCAGTTCCTCCATCAGTCCGGCCCGCTCACGTCCCCACAGCGGCAGCTCGGCCGTGGCTCCCGCCCTGGCGCAGGTGGAAACCACCCATTCACGGTGCGACTCGATATCCATGTCGCCAAATACACCAATACGGACGCCTTCCCTGACCACGCCCGCGACCGTTTCCTGAAACGTGTCCTCGTAATCCGCCCAAGTGGCCGCGGCGAAACGCGCAGGAATGCCGATTGCCTCGGCCTGAAGCGTCAGGAGGTCGCGACTGAGACCGTGGGAACGTGAACGTTCTCCCGTTTCGGTCATCATCGTGATGAGCAGTTCGGGAATCGCACCGGACCGAATCGCGTGGTGCAGCGCCAGCGCCGAGTCCTTGCCGCCACTCCAGGACGTGAAGAAACGGCTTCCTGTTTCCATGTCGCGATTGTATTTCTTGTCCGCGCTTGATGCCGGTGCGATAGTGAGGGGCGTGTCCAGCGAGCCTTCCACGCCACGCCCGGCGTATGCGGTCGGGCGGCGGCAGATATTACGCGGTGGTCTTCTTTCTGCGGTTGCCCTGGCGGGCATCGCGGTGCCGGGGCCGGCCACGGCTTCGGTCTCCGTGACGACGGGTGAAGGGCGGAGAGCGGTGGCGACTGATCGAGATGTCCCCGCGGTCGTGCGCTCGCGGCGGGAACTCATCGGGCGCGGTGTCGAGTTCCCCGCGCCGGGAAGGGCCGAGGCGGCGCTGCCGATCACCTCCAACGGCACGACGTACGAGATGGCGCAGCAGCTCACCTGGCTGGATCGCGAGCACTTCGTGGTCGGCCGCTGGGACGGCTCGATGAGCGTCTTCAGGTTCACCGATACCAGCGTCGCGGGGCCGCTCATCAACGAGGCGGTGGCCAGCCCGGCGTTCCAGGGGGTGCGAATGCTCGGCGCCCTGCCCGGCCTGGCGTTCGCCAGCTCCAACGACGACCGGTCGATCGCGCTGTGGGTCGCGGGCAAGGGAGGCTGGTCCGACCTGCGTGCTGCGGGCACCTATGGGTACGACCCCGCACTCGGCGTCGCCACCGGGGCGATCGGGACCCAGCAGAACCTGGTCGTCGGCCACACCACGGGACATCTGTCGATCTGGAAGTACACGCGGCACGAGCGGAGGCTGCGGTTCGTGCGCGCGGTGGACGTCCGCAACCCCCAGCCGGTCAATCCCTGGGGCCTGCACGACATCCACTCCATCGGCGTCGTCTCCGACTCGGCCGGCAAGGCACGCGTGGTGGCGGGGTCCGAGGACGGATACCTGTCGGTGGTCGAGGCGCCGTCCGGGGTGATCCTTTCCCAGACGGTGTTCAACTCGCAGGCCCAGCGCGGCATCAACAGCCTCTCCGTCGCCGGGAACAAGCTGCTCGTGGCCAACTGCTCGGTCGGCCCGCAGGACCACAACCTGTGGTACTACGCGATCGACACCGGGACCTGGCAGATCACCCTCCTCGACAAGGCGAATCTCATCGTCGACACCCAGCGGCCGCAGGCGTTCAACTTCGCCACGACCTGGGGCGCCTACGCCGGGGGGCCGTGCTGGTTCGCCTCCACCGAGGAGGGGGCGCTGTGGATGGGGACCGCAAGTGCCACCCTCGACACCATCGGCTATCAGGCGGTCACCAGCCCGCTCGGCTCGACCCTGGGCTACGCCTCCGGTCCGGGCAGGCTCGTGATGGTCGCCTACGACCTCTACGAATACAGCACCGGCGCCTGAGGGAAGGCCGCCGCTGCCGTACGCACCTGCTGGAAGCTCTCGACCAGCGGAGTTCCCGGTTGGGCGGGCAATTCCTCGTGCGTCGTGAAACTGACACAAAGCTGCAGAAGCCCTGCGACCGAAGTTCGCTAGGCGCTCGTTCTCAAGGATCGCGTGGCCGGTGTGAGTTCAGGCCCGGATCTGTTCAGCCGATTGGTGAGATCGGCGAGACGGAGATGAGGGTATGCGAGGGCGCAGGCGGTCACTGCCGCGAGCCCCTGGGGGAGCCCTGCGCACCATTCGACGAGCTTGCCCGCGGCCACGGATTCCGCCGCGACTCTGTCCGCGCCGAGACGATGGTTCAGCATTTGCCAAGCCTCGTCTCTCGTGAACGGCTCCAGCAACAGCAAGTGAGCATCGGTCGTCGCCACGAGATCGATCAACCGATTCCTGCTGGTGACCACGGTCAGGGACCCCGGCGCGCCGGCCAGGAGTGAGCGTATTGGTGCGGAGTCACTGGCGTCATCCAGCACTGTCAGCACCTTCTTGGTCGCCAGCAGGCTGCGATACAACCCGATCTGCGCGTCGAGCTCCGTAGGTATCCGCCACGACGGCACACCCAGCGTCTGCAACAATCCGCGCACCCTGGTCGGGCTGGACGCTGCGAACGCCCGGAGGTCCAGATATATCTGACCGTCCGGAAATTCATCGCGAATCGCATGCGCCCAATGGACGACCAGCGACGTCTTTCCGACGCCGGCGGAGCCCGAAATGACGATCACCTCCGCCTGCCTTCTTCCAGCAAGCAGATTATTCAATTGCCGTAGCTCGGACTGGCGGCCGACGAACCTTCTGATGTTCGCCGGAAGCTGCTGAGGAATCACGGAGTCGATTGTGTCGATCCGGGCTTTCCGCGGCTGTGGCATCCAGTCGTCGAAAGGCTCTCCTGCGAGCATGTTCTGATAGAGCTGCCGCAGGCGAGGGCTGGGGTCAACGCCCAGCTCGTCAGCCAGTCTCCGGCGGATGTTCTCGTAGTGACTGTACGCCTCGGCCTGGCGACCAACGCGATAGAGCGCGAGTATCAACTGCCCGGCCAGTCGTTCATCCAGAGGATGGTCGGTGATCAGGGCGAGGAGGCCGGGGAGAAGCAGGATGTGCTCGCCGCGCCGCAGCTGTATGTCATGGTAGTCCAGCACCGCCGCGAAATGTTCGGCCCGCAGTGCGTTTCTGAACTGATTCAGCCACGTGCTGTCCAGGTTGGCGAACACCTCACCCCGCCACAGGCCGAGCGCCTGTTGAAACAGCAGCACCTGATCCTCTTCGTCGGTCACGGCACGGGCGCGTCCGAGAAGCCTGCGAAATCTGTACAGGTCCACCGCCATCTCTTCCACGCGTACGACATAGCCACCGGAACGGCTCTCGATGGCCCAATCCTCAGTGGGTAGCGCCGCACGGAGCCGGGAAAGATAGCTACGCACCGTTGCCGCCATATGCTCGGGCGGATCCTGGCCCCAGACTCGGTCCGCGAGCTGATCCAGGGAGACCGTGTGATTGGCGTCCGCCAAGAGCGCGGCGAGCACGGATTGCTGCCGGGCCGGGCCGAGATCGACCTCCTTCCCATCCATGGACGCACAAAGCTCCCCGAGCACCCCGAATTCAATGTGCACGTTGCCCCCTCCATGTCTTTCTGCGAACATCGCGGCATGCCTGTCTGCCGCTCCGGGTGAAAATGGAGAACAAGATTCTGGCGCGGTGAATCAACCGGCCCGTTCTCTCGGCAGCCAGGCGCGGAGACTTCGGCGATGAGGACCATGCGGCGCCGTCTTGGCGATCTCGTCCCGGGGTGGTGCTCGGGTTTGTCCGGTGCAGGCGATCATGCACAGGGATCCATAGGTGCGGCGGCATTTCTCGGTCTACTCCAGCAACATGTCGTCAGTGGGCGCATCCAGATGCCGCTGGTGCCGGCTGACTGCACCACATGAGCGTATTCACGGCCGATGGCACGGTCCTGTACCGCAGCCCGGCCGGAGAAATCCCAGGCCGGCCGCCATGCCGCCACGAGTTCTGCCGCCCAACCGGCAGAACCCGGTGCCACAGCGGACCAACGGCCCGGACGGAAGCCCGGCCTCCCGGTAACTGCCTCTTCCTCGGCAAACCCCCAGGCTGCGCGGTTGAAGGGCGGTACAGGAATGTGCCGGTCCATACTCATAGCCTTGACATCGCGTGCTGGATCGTCTGCCGGTCCTCGGGGGACTAGGTGATCATGAAGACTTCATTGGGTGAAAGGCTCAGGGCTGAGCGGGTCAAGCAGAGGCTCTCCCAGCGTGAACTCGCGTCGAAGGCCGGCGTGAGCGTCCGTACGATACGTGCGATCGAAAACGGGTCGGTCACCCATCCCCATTCGGAAACCGTGCGGAGCTTGACGGCGGTACTCGGGGAGAGCGCTTCTGCGCTGTCCCGGACAGCCGAGCTCAGCATCCACATACTCGGACCGCTCCGGGTGTACAGGGACGGCGAGCCGGTCGCCATCGAAGCCGAGAAACAGCGGAGACTTCTCGCGTTGCTGGCTCTCCGGCCTGGCCGCGTCGCCACACTCGACGGCATCGCCACGGTCCTGTGGGACGATCCCGCACCCAGATCGTGGCAGAGTCTCATTCACACCTATGTGGCCCGGCTCCGAAACGCATTGGGGTCGGAAACCGCCATCCTCACCGCCCGTGGTGGGTACGCGCTCAATGTCAACGACGAGCGCATTGACGTCGTACGGTTCTCCAGGGCTCTTGACAGCGCGCTGCGGTGCCGGCGCACGGGCGATCTCAAGGGCATGGCCCAGCTGTTACGGCAGGCGCTGGACCTGTGGCGGGGACAGGTGCTCGACGGATTGTCCGACCGGCTGCGTCCGCATCAAGCCGCGATCGACGAGTTGACCCACGATCGGCTGAGAGCCGCTCTGGCGTTCGCGGACGCGGTTATGGCGCTGGGCCGGCCCGGGCGGGCGGTAGCCGTACTGGAAGGTCTGGCGCGAGAAGAGCCATTGCACGAAGGAGTGCACGCGCGGTTGATTCTCGCTCTGGCCGGTGACGGGCAACAGGCCGCCGCGTTGACCACGTACGCGCACATCCATGACCGGCTGGCCGAAATGGGGCTCGAACCGGGATGGGAGCTTCGGGAGGCGCGAATCCGGGTGCCGCCTCAGGATACGCCGGGGTGCGGAGTGGCCGTTCCCTTGGCGCTGGCTGAATCGCCCGCCGAGACCGCCTCCTTCGTCGGGCGTACGGCAGAGGGGGATGAGCTCTGTGAGCTGCTGGCATGCGGCGGAGTGGCCACGATCACCGGCGCCGCGGGTGTGGGAAAGACAGCGCTGGCGATCCATGTCGGACACCGGCTCGCGCAGGACTTTCCCGATGGACAGCTCTATCTGAACCTGCGGGGAGCAGTCCCGGGTGAGGCGCCGCTGACGGTGGGCGAGGCGCTGGGCGCGCTCCTGCGTTCGCTCAAGGTGTCCGATTCGGCGATTCCGGGGACCGACGACGAAGCGGCGCGGCGGTTCCGGTCGCTCGTCGCCGGCAAACGGATGCTGCTCGTCCTTGACGACGCGCGCGACGCGGCGCAGGTTCGGCCGCTTCTGCCGGGAGGCGCCGGTTGCGGGGTGCTGGTCACCAGCCGCCGGACGTTGACCGCGCTGGACAGCGCCGCTCATCGCGAGCTCGACGTACTGTCCGAGGGCGAGGCCGTGAACGTCCTGGTACGCCTGGTGGGCGCCAGCCGGGTCGAGGCCGATCCCCAGGCGGCGGCCGACCTGGTGCGGCTGTGTGGCCGGCTTCCGCTGGCGGTCCGCATCGTCGCGGCACGTCTGGCCGCTCGCCCCGTCTGGCCGCTGCGTGGCCTGGCCGACAAGCTGGCGGCCGAACACTCCCGGCTCAACGTGCTACGGGTGGACGATCTCGAGGTCCGCGCCAGCTTCCTGTGCAGCTACCGCGATCTCGATGCCGAAGCGGCCGCGATGTTCCGGTCGCTGGCGTTGCTCGATGGCCCTGATGTGAGCTTGGAGGTGGCCGCGTCCCTCGCCGATCTCGATCCGGACAAGGCCGGCACTCTGCTTGAGGCGCTGCTGGACACGCATCTGGTCGAGGCGCACGCGGCGGACCGCTATCGGATGCATGACCTGCTCCGGCTCTTCGCACTGGAGCGTGGGGCGGTCGACGATCGCCCGCCGGCCCGGAAGGAGTCGGTGCTACGGGCACTGCATCTGTACCTGGCAACGGCACGGGCTGCCAGCGAACTGGCCGGGCTCGGTCAGCCGTGGCGTCAGGAGGTCGGGCCGGCCACCCGAGGCGCACGCCGGCTCTTGTTGACGAGCAACGCGGACGTCAACACGTGGATCAATACCGACTCCGCCAACCTCATCGCCGCCGTCGGGCAGGCCGGTCGCATGGGCGAGCATGAACTCGCTGTCGCGCTGGCCACGGCGTTGTCGTTCTCCTTCTATGACCAGGGGCGATGGCGCGATCTGCTCGCGCTGGGCGAGATCGCGCTGGACTCGGCTCTGAGGTCGCAGGACGGCCGGCTGGAGGCGTACGCGCGCACCGATCTCGCTTGGGCACAGCATCGGCTCGGCCTGCTCGACACGGCCGGACAACACCTGACCCGCGCATTGTCGCTGATCGGCGAGCACGACCTGAACCACTTGAAGCCGCACGCCCTGGTGGGGCTGGCCGGCGTTCATCAGCGGGTGGGACGCCTCGACGAGGCGATCGCCTGTTTTCGGCTCGCGCTCGCCCTCAACCGGGAGCAGGACGATCCGGTCGGTGAGGCTTTCAACCTCACCAATCTGGGCGCTGCCTACACCCAGTTGGGCCGGCTCGACGACGCCATCGAAACACTGACCCGCGCCGTCGTCCTGGCCGAGGAACACGGGACTCGTGCCAGGGTGTGCGCGGTCGGCGATCTCGCCCAGGCTCATCGGCTGGCCGGCGACGCGCGGCAGGCCGCTGCCCGCTTCGAGGAGGCGATCAGGCTCAGCCGCCGCGAGGGGTTGGTGAACACCTACGCGGAAGCGGAGAACCACTGGCGACTGGGCTTGGCACTGCGCGACCTCGGCCGGCAGCAGGAGGCGGAACTCAACTGGCGTAAGTCAGCCGACATCCTCCGGCAACTGGGGCTCACCTCGATCGACTCCGCCACACCTGGCGGGCAAGCTTGATGGGCTACAGAACGCCGAGCCGGGTGAAGATCTCGCGCGCCTCTTCGAGTTCGGTCTGCCCCCTCCCGACCTCTCCTTGACGCGTGTGCGCGTTCCCCAGGACGGTCAGCGCGCGTGCCGTGTTGAAGCCATCGCCGATTTCCCGGACGATCGCCAGACTCTGCGTGGCATGTTTGATCGCCTCGCCGTCATCGCCGGCCAGGAAACACGTATCGGCGATCTCGAAAAGGATGTTGGACCTTCCTCGGCTCCTGCCGGTGGCGGTGTCGAACGCCAAGGTCTTGCCGAACGCCTCCACGGCCTCGGCGTACCGGCCCATTCCGCGCAGGAGAATTCCGTGGGCCTTGGCGAGGTTGGCCGTGATGCCGGGGTCGTCGCGCCCTTCTGTGAGGGCGTGGACCTGCTCCAAAGTGGCCCCGGCTTCGGCGCTTCGCCCGGCCTGGTCAAGGGCCTCGACAAGATCTAGAAGGGCGTTGGCCTCACCGCGAAGGCGTCCGAGCTTGGCGAACTGAGTAGCCGCTTCGCGCAAGGGGCGAATGGCCGACTCCGGGCACCCCTGGATGATGTACAGCATCGCCCGCAGGTGGCGTACTTCCGCGAGCAGCGTGCCGTCCCCCGTGGCCTGCGCCAGTTTGATGGCGCGGTCGCAGTGCCTGGCAGCGGTGGGCGGCTCCGATCTGGAGTAGGCGAGTTCGCCGAGCAGGACCCTGGCCATGGCCTCGCTGCGGTGATCCCCGGTGTTCTCGCTCGCCTCGACGACCGTGTGTGCGGCGTGAGCGACCGCATGCCAGCTGATTCCCGCGCGGATCAGCCATTGCAGACTGTAAGTGAGGTCGGCGGCGATCCCGATGGCCTCATCCGCGCTCTCCGTGGTCTGGGTGATGGCCGCCAGCACGTGCGGCGCCTGTTCGTGCAGCCACGCGGTCGCCGCTGCCGAGTCCTGGAACCGGAGTCCGAGGCTTCGAGTGTTGAGAAGCTTTTCCGGCCAGCCCCAATTGGCGTCCACCGTGTTCACCGCGCTCCTGGTGGTCGCGGCGTAGAAGTCGAGGAGCCGGCGCAACGCGGCGGCTCGCTGATCGGGCGCGTCCTCCTGGTCGGCTCGGGCGCGCGCGAACAGACGCAGCAGGTCGTGGTAGCGGTATCGGCCCGGGGCGCGGGATTCGAGCAGGTTGAGGTTGACCAGGTTCCTGAGCAATTCCGCGGCCCGCTCTTCGGGTGTGTCGAGCACGACCGCGGCGGCGGCGCCGTCGATGTCGGGCGCATCGGGCAGGGCACAGAGCCGAAATGCGCGGGCGTGGGTGGCGTCGAGCTCGCTGTAGCTGATCCTGAACGTCACGTCCATGTCGAGATCGCCGGCGTGGAGCTGATCAAGGCGCCGCTGGTGCAGACGCTCGACTATGGAGCTCAGGGTCCAGGCGGGGCGGGCGGCCAGCCGGGCCGCGACGATCCGTAATGCCAGCGGCAATCCACCGCACAGCCGTACCAACTCCCTCGCCGCATCGGGTTCGGCGCCCATCCGGCCCTCGCCGAGCAGGTTGCGGAGAAGATCGATCGACTGGGCCTCGGCGAGCACGTCGAGGTGTTCCTGGACGGCGCCGAGGCCGGGCAGGATCCGACGGCTGGTGATGAGCACGCCGCAGGAAGGAGCGCCCGGGAGCAGGTGCCGTACCTGCTCGGCGTCGGAGGCGTTGTCGAGCAAGATGAGCAGGCGTCGCTCAGCCGCCAGAGAGCGGAAGCGGGCGGCCGCCTCCTCGGTGACGCGCGGGATGTTCTTCACGCCGAGGGAGCGCAGGAAGTAGCTGAGCGCGTCGTGCGGATCGACAGGTCTGACGTCCGGGGTGGTCCCACGCAGGTCCACGTACAGCTGGCCGTCAGGGAAGTGGCCGGCCAGGCGCCAGGCCACATGGACGGCCAGCGCGGACTTGCCGACTCCGCCGCCCCCACTGATCGCCGACACCGATCCGGAGCCACTGAGAAGCCGGTCCCGCAGCCGTGCGCTCTCATCGGCGCGGCCCACGAACCCCACCACATCGGCCGGCAGTTCCGCCGGAGTCAGTCGGGGTGATGTCGAGGCGAGTTCAGGACGCGAGGCCGGAATCTCCTGCCGCAGCACCCGCAGATGGGCCTTCGTCAGCTCCGGGCCAGGATCTACTCCCAGATCAGCCGAGAGACGATCGCGGATCCGGGTGAACAACGCGAGTGCGTCGGCCTGTCTGCCCTGTCCCGCCATCGCCAGCATCAAGCGCGCATGGACTCCTTCGTGCAGCGGAACCGCCGCGGCCACGGGCTGGAGCGCGGAAACCGCCGCCTCGAACTCGCCGCGCTCCAGGCTCACATCCGCGAGCCGCAGCGCGGCCGCCGCCCGCCGATCGGACATCCTCACCGTGGCCGGATCCTCCGACAACGCCGAAGGAAGATCCGCCAGTACGGGCCCGCGCCACAGGCTGAGCGCCTCGGTCAGCAAGGTCACCGTCTCATCCGGATCGTCGCAGGCCAGGGCCCGCTCGGTGAGCTCATCGAAGCGCAGGGAATCCAATGCGGCAGCGCCTATGCGCAACGCATATCCATGGTGCGTATGAGTAAGGAGCGCATCCGGCTCCACCACGCTCCGCACCCGCGCCACGTAGTTGTGCACCAGTCCCCGCCATTTGGCCGGGGCTCCATCCTCCCAAAGTGATGCCGCGATCCTGCTGAGTCCCACCGCCTGGTTGGGGTGGATCGCCAGCAGCCCCAGCAGAAGGCGCTGCTTCATTGAGGTCACGTTGACGGTCTCACCGCCGTTGGAGACCTCCAGCGGCCCCAGCACGGCGATGGAGAGGCCGGCGTGGATCGCCTGATCGCCCAGACCCAGCACGGCGGCGATCCTCGTCACCGTCTCGTGCCGGGGGTGGGCCACACGGCCCAGCTCGATCCCTCGCAGGGTACGGGGGCTCACTCCGGCGCGTGCGGCCACGTCCTTCTGCGACAGTCCCAGAGCACGTCGTCGCTGCCGGACGACCTGGCCGAATGACATCGACTCCACTCCGTATCCAACGCGTCAACCGGGACAGGCTGAACGCGAAACGCCTCCCCTGCAGGCCTAGTGGGGATGATATAGGGACTGTGTTCGACATTCCTGGGAATTGATCGCGGGGCAGGCGGCTGGCCCCCAGCCGGCGCGTCAGCCGGGCGCCTATGCTGACCTCCAGCCGAAGACCTCAGCCGACCGGCTCACGGTCGAGAAGGATCGAGTCCAGGGCTACGGCACGCGGCGTGCCCGCTACTTCGCGGAGGTGGAAAGAATGGCCGCTACCAGCGCCGCAATATAGACCGTTCGAAGAACACGTCGGTCCAGGGCTCGCACATTCCGCGGTAGCGATCGCCGTCCGACTCACCCTTGACCCGGTTCAGCAACTCCGCCAGCAGAGCGTCCAGGTGCCCCCCTGCCTTGTCCACGGCGCTGGTCTCGACGAGTTTCTCATCACGGCGGATTCTCATCGTCAGCAGTAAATCGCTCTGGGTCGCCACCCCGTTGAGCAGTTCGGCGACCGAGCGGAAATAGTGGGCGTCCGGGTTGTCGTGCCCGTCGAGCCGGTCCAGGTCGTCGCAGTAACGATGCAGCGTCGCCCAATCACCCATGGCGGCGAACCCCTGGCAGGCGACACCGAGCGCGCGGCGGTAATAGTGCCGGGCATCCAGGCGGTCGTCGGTCACGGGCTCGCGCCTCACCAGATCTCGCAGCGTTTCGCACAGCTCCAGGAGTTGGGCGTGCTCAAGCAGGGGAAGCGCATCACGAATCATGAAATATACCCATCGAGGGCTGTCCGGCTCCGCCTCCATCGCCGCGCCGAGCAACCGCAGGTTGCGGCCCCTTTTGTCCTTGCCGTCGATCACGGCCGCGTCATATCCGTCATGGTGAAACAGGAGGTCCAGGCCCGCCATGTTCACCGGCTTGCCGGAGAGCGCCGGATACTCGTGCACCGCCCCGCGGTAGCGGATCCCGCTTTCCGCCTTGAAGATGCGGGCGACATCGTCCAGAAACCCGTCACGATCGACATGCTGAATGATCGGCGAGAACACCATGCGATCCAGGTCCGGAATGGCGGAGAGCGAGGTCAGGCAGGCCCGTAACCGATCGGCGGAACCCTCGTCGAGCCATTCGTCGGCATCGAGAAAGACGATCCACCCGGCCCCGACAGTCTCGATGGCGAAATTTCGCACGTCGGCGAAGGAGTCCGTCCACGGGCACCTGACCAATCGGACGCCCTGCCGCGCGTACTCCTCCACGATGTCCAGCGTCTTGTCCACGGACCCCGTGTCGACGACCAGGATCTCGTCGAAGCCCCGCCCGACCGCGCTGTCGAGGCAACGCGCCAGGCATCGCTCCTCATCCCGGGCGAGAACCACCACGGTCACCGGGCACTCCACCGGCGTACTGGCGGTGCCGAGGGCTGTCAGCGGCGGGAAAAGCCGCCTTATCCATTGATGATCCACGATGATCTCCACCCCCAGGAAATGCCCGGGTGCTTACCTCGCCGGCTCGCGAGGTAAGCACCCGTTTCTAGCTCACTTGCAGATTCTCGTCTCGCGGCCGGGATCGGCGCCGCACCCGAAGTCGTGCAGGGTGGACCAGAACACGTAGCACTCCTTCAGGCCTCCGGGGCCCGAAGGATAGCTGTAGATGAAATCGTGGCTGTAGAAGTTGAGACCGCATGATTTCGTGTGGCTGCGCGGAATGGGGTTGGGGATGCCGCAGTAGGGGGTGGCGTTGGCGGCGGTGCTGTTCAGCACCGAGAACGAGGCGGCGGCAGCCAGCATGAAGCCGAACATGCCCAGCTTTCGGAGTAGTTTCCGCGACTTGCCGGCGGGCGTCGGTCGCGAGCTCGGCTCGCTCGGTTTTCGGGCGGTCAGATCGGCTTCGATGTTTTCCAGGAACGCCAGGCGCTCGGTATTCACTTTCGCCTCCGATATGCTCGTCGGACATCGACCGAAGCGAAGCTATCGAACAAACGTTGACGCATCGTTGGCAGATCGTTGTGTGCCTTTCATGAGGAATCCTCACCAAAACGACGTGCTTTGGCTCCTGCGGGCGGCAACGCAGAAGCTCAGGCGACGGGGCCGCCGGTCACGAGTTCGTCCGATGGCGACGGCCGAGTGGCGTGACGGGAGGCGGAAAACGGGAGCGCCCACCGCTGAGTCGGCGGGGCGATCCGCTGCGCGGTGATCAGATCGCCGCGCGATCCGGCCTGCTCCGAACCCAGGTCGGCGTGACTCTGGCTCATCAGGCCAAGCCATGGCGTCCCCGATCCGATCACGGATCCGGCGAGAATCAGTCACCGCGCCAGGGCCGGAATCCGCCGGCACCAGGGGCGCAACGTGGCCACAACCTTCCTACAACGCGGGTCGGTCATGCTGAGCTCGAACGGGGAAACGATCTGGAGGGTGCGCCATGTCCACACCGACGACCGAAGACATCTTCGACCTCGACATCGACCTCATCGCCGGCGAGGGTGTGCGAGCCCCGCAGGCCGGGGTGACGAACTACTGCGGTCTCAACTCCTTCGTCCTGACCTACACCTGCGCCTGGTCCTGCACCGGCCGGACCGGCGTGCCCTGCGCCTGCTGATCTCATTGGCCCACGAACCGTACGTCGCCGGGCCGGTGTGCTTCCTGCGCGCCACCACGCTGCCGGTCAGCGAGGCCGTCCGCACCCACCTCGACGTCGAGGTCACCGACCCCGGCTCCGCCGGCCCGCTTCTCGCCCGGTTGCGCGAGTGGTGGGCGATCCCGGCGGTGCCGGAGGCGATCCTGCTGGCCAGCGCCTCGCTGTACCGGTCGATGGACCGGCTCTCGCAAGGCGAGCAGCCGGGTCACAAGGAACTGGTGCGCCTGTTCCGGTCCATGGCCAACTATCTGCTGCGCATGAGCGGCCGTCCGACGCCGTTCGGCACCATGGCCGGTGTCGCGATGGCCCGCGTGGCCGGGCCGGGCGCGCCCGCAACCGCCCGGTTCGGGGCGGACCATCTGCGCTGCGCCCGGCCCGACTGGGGGTGGCTCATCACCCTGCTGGCCGACTGGGAAGGTGAGCCCGATGTGCTCGAATGCCTGACGGTGGTGCGTGGCAACCTCGGCTTCCGGCGCGGGGACCGCTGGGTCAACCCCTATCCCCAGGAGCTCCATCCCGTGCCGGACTCGCATCCGGCCGAGACGTCGGTACGGCTGACGCCCGCCCTGGCCTACGTCCTGAACCGCACCCGGACACCGATCCCCGCCACCGACCTGATCCAGGGCCTGCTCGCCGAGCTACCCTCTGCCACGGCCGATGGCGCCAGGGCGTTCGTCGTCACGTTGCTGCGGCAGGAGTTCCTGGTCAGCGACCTGTTCCCGCCCTTCCATGAGCCGGCGATCCTCGACCACGTGCTGGCCGTGCTCGACCGCCACCCAGGGGCGAAACGCCGGCGCGAACGGCTGGCCGAGCTGGCCGAGTCGCTGGTGAGCTACCCCTCGGCGCCTGCCGGGGATCGGGTGCCGCTGCTTCGGGGCGTCGAACGGCGGATGGCGGACTTGGTCGTGGTGGATCACGCGTACCTGCAGGCAGAGCTGAGACTCGACGCCGACGTCGTCATCTCGCGTGAGGTCGCGCGGGAGGCGGGACGGGCGGCCGACGCGGCCCACCGGGCGAACCCGGTGCCGCGCATGGCGGCGCACCTGCGTGGCTACTACGACGATTTCGTGGCGAGGTACGGCATGTCCACGGTCGTGCCGCTCACCATCGCGCTGGACGCAGAGCGGGGGATCGGGGCACCCGCCACCTACGAACGGCCGGTCAGCACGCGGCGGCAGGAAGGGGAACTGCGGCCGCAGGCGGTGATCGACGCCGATGAGGCCCGTTCGCGCCATCTCCGGGCCCGTCTGCAGGAAGCGTGGATGTCGGGCGCCGAGGAGCTGCGCCTCACCGATGACGATCTGCGGGCCATGCGGCCCGGGGACGCCCCTTCCGCCGGGCTGCCGTACGAGTTCGGGTTCCACCTGCTCGCGCGATCCACGGCGGCCCTGGACGAGGGTGACTTCGAGCTCGTCTGGGCGCCGTACCTGGGGGCGACGCAGCTGCTGACCGGGTTCGGGCGGTTCTTCCACCTGCTGGATCGTGCGGCCGTGGCGGAGACGCTCGGGAACATGGAGACCGCGGCGCACCTCTCGTTCCATGTTCCGTCGATCCGCGCCACGAACGTCGCCCGGCACGCGGCTGTCTTCGACCGGACCATTCACGTCGGCACCTTCCACGATCCCACCGAGCCCGGGGTGGTCGACCTGGCCGGCCTCGGCGTCTGCGCCGATCATGAGAGATTGCGCCTGGTCTCGATGGAGACCGGGGACGAGGTGGTTCCGCGGGCGTACACGATGCTGAACCCGCACGCCACGAACAACGTCGTGCGGTTTCTGCGGGAGTTCGCGCCCGATCGCGAGCGGACCGTATGGAACTGGAGCTGGGGACCGTTCGAGGAGTTTCCGTACCTGCCGCGCGTTACCCACGGCCGCACCACCCTGGCCAAGGCGCAGTGGACGCCGCCCGCCGGCCTGGCGAAGGCGCCGGAGCGTGATCGGGTGATCGGCGAGTGGCGGGAGCGGATGCGGGTGCCGAGCGCGGTTCAGCTGGCGATGGGGGACCAGCGCATCGCACTGGACCTCGACGTGGCCTCGCACCGCGACCTCCTCGCGTGGCACTGCCGCCGCCCCGGCGCCCTGATCTACGAGAATCGGGAGAGCCTCGCCGAGAATCTGGGCTGGTGCGGCGGCCGGGCCCATGAGATCTATCTGCCGCTGCGCCCCACGGCACCCGCCCCGTCGACCGGCCGTCCCCTGGTCACGGTGCGGCACCAGCCGGACGTGCACCGGCCCGGCGGGCACTGGTACTACGCGAAGATCTACGTCTCGGCGGATCTGCACGACGCGGTGCTGCGCGGACCGGTGCGCCACCTGATCGACGAACTGCCCGATGAAGTCGACCGCTGGTTCTTCATCCGGTACGGCGACGCCGCCCCCCACCTGCGCCTCCGGATCCACTGCCCCGATCTCGACGGGGCGGCCGAGGTCCGCAGGCTGGCTGAGCGGCGCCTCCGGGCGATGTGCGAGCACGGACAGGCCGCGCACTTCCTCGTCGACACGTACGCGCCGGAGTTCACCCGCTACGGCGGCCCCGGTCTGATGCCCGCCGCCGAGCGCCTGTTCTGCGCCGACAGCCGCGCGGTACTCGACCTGCTGTCCGCACCCGAACGGGAACTGGGCGGCCTGACGAGGTCCGAGATCGGAGTTCTCACCATCTTGACGATCGCCGAGCTGATCGCCCCCGGCGAGGCGGCGCCATGGCTGGTCGCGCACTTGCCGCAGGGCGCCGAGACGAAACGGCGGCGTGAGGTCAGGAGCCGCATCGAGGCCGTCCTGCACGCGCCGCCGCCGGAGCCGGCGAGGATTCTCGGCGAGTTCCGGGCGGCCGGGCTCGACTACGGTGAGCGCGTCCGCCGGCTCGGCGATCCCCGGGTGGCGGCCGACATCGGGCTGACGCTCGCGCACATGCACTTCAACCGCCTGGTGAACATGACGCGCAGCCGCAACGACGAGGACGAAGGGCTGGTCCTGGCGCGTCATCTCGCCAAGCACGCCCTGGGCGTCGGCCAGAAGCTGCGGATGTCCGATGTCGCGGGCTGAGGCGGCGCAGGCGACGGCGGTACGGCTGGCGGAACGGCTCGCCGACCCTCGGGAGGTCGCCGCGGTGGCGCGCCGGTCCCAGGGCGACGGCTTCGTGACGTGGACCGGGTTCTCGCTGGCCGGTGGTCACGCCGGTGTGGCGTTGGCGCTGGCGGGGTTCGGTGACGCGTACCTGCCCGCGGCACGTGCGCACTTGAGCGCGGCCGCGGGCGAGTATCGGTTGCACGGCGCGTACGGATCGGGGCTGTACGAGGGGCTGGCCGGGCTGGGCTACGCGGCGGCGGCCATCGCCAGGCAGCCCGGTGACTGCGCTCGGGTCCTCGCGACCTGCACCGCGGACGCGGTCTCGATGGCTCGTGAACGCGCGGCCGTCCTCGAAAGGCAGGGTGACGAGCGCACCTTCCTGCACTACGACGTGATCGAGGGATTGTCCGGCCTGGCGCGCTTCCTCCTGGCCCGCGACGGCGCGGACGGGCCGGAGACCGTAGCGGCCGTGACCGGTCTTTCCAGGTTTCTGTGCCCGCCGGTCCCGCGCGCGGACGGCCTGCCGCCCTGGCTGGTGGGAGGAAACCCGGCGCTCCTCGACAGCGGGCATGATCCCGGCGAGAGCCGGCTCCTCGATCTCGGGGTGGCGCACGGGGTGGCGGGGGCGATGTCGATGCTCGCGGTCGCCAAGCTGGAGGGAGTCCGGGTTCCCCGGCTCGACGAGGCGATCGGCACGGCCGCCACGTGGCTGGCTGGCTGGCGGGGGCGAGCGGCGACGGACGGCTGGCCGACCGCCGTGTGGCCGTCGGAGGAGGCGGCCGGGCGCTCCGCGATGCTCGACCGCATGGCCTGGTGCTACGGCACCCCCGGAGTCGCGGCCGCCCTCTGCATGGCGGGGCGCGCACTGGGCCGCGATGAGCTCGGCGCGCTGGGACGGCAGGCGCTCGTGCGGGCCTGCGACTCGCTGGCCGCCAAGGCAGTGACGGACATGGGCATCTGCCACGGCTGGGCGGGGATCGCCGCCATTTTGATGTCGCTGCGCGACGGCGGGCCCAGTCCAGAGATCGAGGCGTGCCTCGACGGCGTGATCGACCGGATCGTCGCGCATCAGGACGACGAGCTGCCGTTCCTGTACCGCTACCCGCACGCTCCGGCGAGCCCGGACATGGACGACGCGACCTTCCTCACGGGCGCGGCCGGCACCGCCGCGATCCTGTACGCCTACAGCCAGGGCGGGATGTCCTCGACGCCCTGGCGCGACGTGCTGATGCTGGGCTGATGGACGGCCGCGACGTGCTGTGGGAACTCGCGCGACGCCTCCACTGCGACCGGACGCTGCGGTCGGCCTTGGACTCCTACGCCGCGACGTCGAGGTTCGCCGCGTCCGTGCGGTGGACGCCCGCCGGCTGGGGTTTCGGCGGCGCGGGGCTCGCGATGCTGTGCGCGCAGGCGCACCGCGCGGGCGGCGGTGACGTCTGGGCGCACCGCGCCCACGAGTATCTGCGGTACGGCGTGGCGGGGCTGGCCGCCGAGCGGGGCCTGGGCTTGTTCGACGGCGCCACCGGGTTCGGTTTCGTCGCCGCCACCTTGGCGGAGGAGGGTTCGTACACCACGCTGGCGGCTCAGCTCGCGCGGCGACTCGTGCCCGCCATCGGCGCAGCGGCGGCCGCCGGGGCGGGGCCGTTCGATCTGCTGTCGGGGCTGGCGGGGCACGGGGTCTACCTGAACTCCGGCGCGGGGGACGAGCAGGCCAGGCTCGCGGTGCGGCAGGCGTGCGACCGCTCCCTGCGGCTGTCCGGCGCCCACCCACTCGCCGTCCCGGTCGCCGCCGAGGACGATTTCCCCGCGCGCGTCGCGACCTCGGTGCAGTGTGGCATGGCCCACGGGGTGGCGGGCCTGATCGCGACGCGGGCCCGGCTGGCCTTGGCGGACGGCGAGGCAGGGCCCACGCTGGACACCCTCCGCGCTGCGACGTCCTGGCTGATGGCGCAGCGGACGGACACCTTGCTGTGGCCGAGGGCCGTGCTGTTCGACCGCGATCACCGAGTGTGCGGCCAGGTGTCGGCCTCGTCGTTGAGCTGGTGGTGCACGGGCAGCGCGGGCATCGCGCGGTCGCTGTGGCTGGCGGGCACGGCCACCGGAACGGCGCAGCCGTGTGAGCTGGCCATGGACGTCATGGAGCGGCTGGCGGCGGACCGGTCTTCCTGGCCGTCCAACCCCGGACTGTGCCACGGAGTGGCCGGACTGCTCGTGATCGCGCGGGAGTTCGCGCGGGACACGGGCCGGGCGGAGGTCCTCCGGCTCGCGGACGCGCTGACGGACCTGCTGGTCGAGCGGTTCGACGAGGCCGCTCTGCTGGGCTTCAGGAACGTGGAGTCGTCGGGTGTGGCCGTCGACGACCCCGGCGTGATGTACGGCACGACAGGTGTGGCGCTCGGGCTCGCGTTCTCATCGGGCCGGTCGGGCTGGGTTCGAGCGATGGGACTGTGACACGTGACTTCGATCAAGATTTCGGCGCTCGAACTGGCCGTTGCCTGGAAGGGGCGCGACGCGGGGCAGGCGCTGCGCGCGGTCGTCGAGGACGCGAGGCGGCTCGACCGCTTGGGGGCGCATCGGTTGTGGGTGGCCGAGCACCACAACAGCGCCGCGAGCTCGTCGTCGTCCCCGGCGGTCCTGGTGAGCCGCATCGCGGCCGCGACCGCACGGATCAGGGTGGGCTCTGGCGGGGTCATGCTGAACAACCATGCGCCGCTGGCCGTGGCCGAGCAGTTCGCGACGCTTGAGGCGCTGTTCCCCGGCCGCATCGACCTGGGGATGGGACGCGCGTCCGGCACGGATCCAGACACGGCCCGGATGCTCCGGCAGGGCCGGCCCCTGGACCGCGACGAGTTCGAGAGCCGGCTGGTCGAGGTCCGATCACTCCTTCGGGGCTCGGCGAGGGTCACTCCGCGGCTGGACCACGCTCCGGCCATGTACGTGCTGGGCGGGAGCCCGGCGACGGCCGAACTGGCCGGACGGCTCGGGCTGGGCTTGGCGCTCGCCCACCACCTCGGCGGCGCGCCGCTCGAACCGGCGATCGCCAGGTATCGCGAGTGCTTCGAGCCGGGCCACGGCGGCGAACCGCACGTGATCGCGTCGGTGACTCTGGTACTCGCCGACACCGTGCAGGAGGGGGCGCGTCTCTACGACGCCGTGCTCCGCATGACCGTCGACGCCTCTCGCGGCGGTACGGCGGGCCTGCGCCGGCCGGTTCCGGGGATGTGCGACGACCTGACGGACGAGGAGCGTCGCGCCGGTGCGGAACACGCGGCGGCTCAGCTCGTCGGCGGGCCGGACGAGGCGCGGGAGGGTTTGCGCCGCCTGGCCGCTGCGGGCGTCGACGAGGTGATGGGGCTCGCACCGATCGTCGACGACCAGGCCAGGATCAACAGCTTCGCGGTCGCGCTTGCTGCGGCCGGGTAGGGACCGCCGCCCCGATAGGACGCGGGCTCAGACGAGAGCGGACCAGGCGCACCCGGGACATCGCGCCTGCCGACGATCCCGTCCGGCATGATGATCAGTCGTGCTCCTCCGTCTGGCCTGTCTGACCATCACGAACGCCTTCGCCGCGCGACGGCTGCCACCGATGAGCGATCGTGACAAGGACGCAGGGATTCTCGTTCCACGCCACCAGGTCATGGTCTCGGAACGGCAGCCCGGCGCCGATGTTCAGGTGACGCGCCGCTGGCCTGCGATTTCATCGAGACCGTCACCCTTGATGGGCGGCGTCGGCACATCCTGGCCGTCATCGGACGCGCGATCAGACACGCCCGCGCACTCGGCCGAGTCGCGACCGGGATCCTGGCGATCATGGCGCTGCGAGCGCGATCACCGCGGTGCGGGAGGTGCACCGCGCCGAGCCAATCCGCCTGAGCGTGCTGCGGCGGGCGATCGAGCAGGTCGGCGGGCCCTGCTGTCCTGAACGCCGCGTGGCCGGAGTCCGCACCCTGGAAACGAGATCGGCACGGTCTCGCCCGGGGCGGTCGCCGACCGCCGCCGAGTGTCGGGCAAAGCGTGCCGAAGGTCCAGGTCGCGGGGTGTGGGGCTGCCGGCCGGCGAAGAATCTCAGCGCGGTGTTCTGCGCCGCCTCCACCGGGACCTGGCTGCCGGACTTGCCCCCTCCGGAGGACCCGGCCCCGCCGCACGACTGGTACGCCAAGGCGTACAGGCCATGGAGGCTATTGTTTTCCGCCCGAAATGGGGCTCTTGACGAGAAGGTGAGCACGGCGCACGATGCGTCGAGCGCATTTCTTATTCCCCCGTGGCGACAAAGGAGTCGACGTGACCGACGGCGTACAGGAACGTTCCACCCGGACAATCACGCAGGCGATCACCACGTTCAAGACCTTCGACTGGGACCAGTGGTCCTTCCCCTCGCTCCGCATAGCCACAGGTAAGACGCGTACGGACGGCGGCAGCGGCGAGCAGTCCTTCCTGGAGGGGCTCCAGTACAAGATCAAGGACAAGTGGTACAACGGCCACATCAGCCTCAGCCCGATGGGCGACTCGGACGAGAGTTTCTATTTCAGTAGCGCCCATCTCACCATTACGGGCGGCACCCATAACGGAAACTACTTCTTCACCGTGAACGAGACCGAGGTCAAGCCCTCCGACGCGCCCTCGAAATTCAAGGGAAAGTACTCCTACTCGGGAAACGACCTGCCCGACGCCGAGCTCAGGGCTGACATCGTCAAGCTGCTGGAGCTCCTCGCCCTGTTCGGCGACGACTGAGCAGACAGCGGGAAAGACAGCTGAGATACAGCGTACGCCGATGGGTATGGCAGGTCAGCGCATGTGGGGATGGCGGTGGTCGACCGGCGGCGTGGCGATCGCCGTACCCCTGCCCGAAGAGTGCGGGCGGTGGAACTCCGCGAAACCTCGACAACAGCGGCCACTTCGCCGTCCCCTCATCCTGTCCACCGGCACGGACCCACACCGATCACCGAACTCGTCGCACCGATCCCGGACAACAGTTGGAGCCAAGACCTAGGCGGGTCTTCTCCGTTGCAGATGAGCTGGGTGGCGCAGGACGTGCAGGCCGCAGGGGTCGTCGTCGGTGCCACAGGCATCGCCACGGCCAGTGTGGATGTCGGCGGCGCGGTCGGTCAGGCGGCTACCGCGGTGGCTGAGGAAACCCCGCGGTGCCGCTAGCGCCTTCCAGCGCGCTTCTGAACCCGGTCGGTGAGGTCTGTCGCAGCGGCGTCGCATTCGGGCCACGGGTGCCCGTGCACGCTCTTCAGTCCCCTCCACGTGCTGGTTCTGAGCCTGCTGTACCTCAGCTTTAGGGGCCGAACAGGACCCGGCGGCGCGAAAGGTCGAAGCTTGCCCGCCCGTGCACGGCGGGCGTCCCTACGATCACTGTCCCCCTGGCCAGGACGGTCTCGGCGCGACCGTGGTGCCGGCCGGCGCGAGGCCGCTCCGGGCTGGGCGTACGTCGCGGGCGCGAGCGCGCTGACCAGCGGGTGGCATCCGCCAGTGGCGCGCTCGCCGATCCGTTGGTCAGGGATTGCCGGGGTGGATTCTCGGCGCGACGTTTTGTCGGTTGCGGTTGTTGCCTGCCGTACCGAAAGGTGCCTTCGCTTGGGCGATGGTGCTGCCGGTGGCCTCGACGTGATCGTTGAAGACGACCCAGTGCACTGGCGTGTAGGGGGACGACGTGAGCGAGCCGGAGTAGCGGAAGCTCGCCTTGCCGGCCGGGAGCATTCCGGCGAGGTTGACCGAGCCGACGCTCCAGCTCGCGCCCAGCGTGGTCGGCACGCCGTTCAGGGGGTGGTCGTGCGCGTCGGTGGCCGGAACGCTCACGCCGTCGATGAGGACGCCGAGGACCACGGTGTCGCCGGTGGCGTCTTTGTGGACGAAGTGGGCTTCTGCCGGGGCTGCGGCCTGGCCTTGGAACTTGTGCTCGGCGTCGAAGTGGTAGTGGACCTCGGTGAGATCGTATTTCGTGGTGCCGTACATGATGTGGGGGTCGCTGAAGTTGTCGGGGATGAAGGAGACGTCGTCGTGGTTGTCGACGACACCGTTGAGGTTCTTGTCGCGGAACTGCATCTGCCCGTCGGCGAAGCCGTAGCTGATGGTGATCGCCGGGGTGGCGGCGCCGCAGTTCTGGGAGCGGTCGATCTCCACGGGGCTCTGGACGTGGCCCGGCGCTCCGGTACAAGCCTGCCGGGCCTGCGCGGGTGCTGCGATGAGGGCTGCCGTCGTGACGACAGCGATCGGTAACCTGGCTAAGCGCGACAACATGTAACACCCTTTCGTTCGCGGAACATCCCGGACTCGGTGGTGGCACGCGTGCTCTGGCGCCCATCACTGGCGAGGCTGCCGATGGGGCTTTTTCACGATAAATCGCGATTCTCGATCATCGAGTCTTGCGTTCTCCGGCGAAACCGGATACTCAGGCTTCAACTGGCCGACCTCGCACGCCAGCATGGTGGTCCAGCTCCTTCTGACGGGGTTCGGCACCGCTGCGGTACCCGCGCCCTCGTGGCCGACATCGCCGATCGCTCTCGTAAGCTCGCCGAGGGCCGCCTTGAGCGCGCCATGCCCGTACCGGCTCTTGCCCGCCTATCGTCTCTTACCGTGAGGCGCAAGCCGTCCCGGTTCATCGTCACCGCGATGGACACGGTACGCGCCTGGCTGTGCCGTTCGATGGAGAGAGGTTCCACAATGCAGGCCAGGGCTGCGTCGGCCACTGGACCTGACACGGATTCTGCAGGCAAGGCCCAGGTCTCCACCGCGATTCCTGTGCGCTGAGACAAGTCGGTCCCTTCCGGGGGATGTCCACCTCGACAAAGATCACTGTGAAGCGGTCATGCACGGCATCCAGAGACCAAGCTGACGTGACCCGTTCCGTTTCGGGGGCATCGACGGCCTTGGATCTGCCGACAGACGCGCTGCTGCTTCTCCCTGGTCTGCAGGCTGTCTATTCGTGATATCGGGCCCTATGCCCGATCCGGAAGCCTTCTGCAGGAATGGCAAAGGATGTCCGCACGCTGTGACAAGTCACGGCGACTGCTGGGGGTGTCGCCGGGCAGTGCGACCCGCGATGGGGGGCTTGGCACGTGAAGCCTCGTACGAGCGCTGCGGGGAAAGCGCGCAGGCTGCGTCAAGGAGACGGTGACGGCACCGAGCGGCGGTAGGCGCTGGGGCTGGTGCCGAAGGTTTGGCGGAAGGCTCGGGAGACCCGCGAAAAGGGCGTACAGGGTACGGAGAGAGACGTTGTGGGAGGCCGCGAATAGCTTCAACCGGCAGCCCAGCGTCGCGTCGAGCCGATCCATGGGAAGGCTGATCATCGTGCGGGGATGTGCACGATGATCAGCTCGGTCGCTTCCTGGTCGCCTTAGGGATCTGAGATGACATTGACTGCCAGTACGCGCGAGCGACCAAACATGATCAACATCGGGGTTCAGGGGGCTGAAGTCCGAGAAACCCCATGTCAAACGAGGTATGGGAGAATAGGGCGGGTGGGACTTAACCCACGACCCACGGAATATCAGTTTGCTTGATCGATGTCAGCCGGTGTCCACGCGCGGCTGCGGCGGATCGGCGCCCCTCAGGTTGTCGTGAACAGGCGGTCCAGGTGGTAGTGCGCGCTCGCCAGCGCCTGTCCGGGCTCGCGTACGCCGTGCAGGATGTCGGCGGCCAGCCCTTCCAGCAGGGCGAGCAGCACGATCGACTCCTGCTCGGCGTCGAGGTGGGCAGGGGCCTGGCCGTCCAGCTGGGCGCGTGTGATCAGCTCGGCCACCCGGGCGTGGAGCCAGGAGCTGTTCTCGCGCAGGACCTCGACCAGCTCTGGAGAGCCGGGCGCCCGTGCGGCCAGTGCCTGGCCGGCCCGGCGCTCGGACGTGCGCCGGGCGTCCAGGGGCAGTATCTCGGCGGCCAGCGAGCGCAGGAACGCCTGGACCGGACCGTCTTCCGCCTCGAAGTCCGTCCCAGCCACGATCCGCGCGGTGACCTGTTCGCCCAGGTAACCGACCACGAAGCGGAGCATGTTGTCCTTGGTGTGGAAGTAGTGCTGCACCGATCCGAGCGAGACGCGGGCCTCGTGCGCCACATCGCGCAGGGTGGCCCGGTCCAGCCCGTCGCGGCCCGCGATGCTCAGCACCGCCTCGGCGATGTGGCGCCGCCGCTCGTCGTGGTCAACCCATTTCGGCATGGTGCTCCGTTCTCATACCGGCGTATTATAATACAGCGGTATGGCGACCATCGCGTTCTTCGCTCCCTCTGCCGCGGGGCATGTCAACCCCATGCTCGGCCTCGCCGCGGAGCTCGTCCGGCGAGGCCATCGCCTCACCTTCGCCACCACGGCCGCGTTCGCCGGGCGCGTGGCCGAGACCGGCGCCGAGGTGGTGCCGGTCACCTCGCTGTGGGAGTCGCTCGACGGCGCGCGGGCGCCGCAGATGCACGGCAAGGAGTTCGTCCGGGCCATGCGCATGCTGTTCGCCGAGACCAAGGCGATGTTGACGCAAGTGCAGCAGGGCGAACGTCCCGATCTGGTGGTTCACGACGGGCCGCTCGGCTGGTGGGGGCGGATTATGGCCAGGCGCTGGCAGGTTCCCTCCGCGGAGGTCTGGCCCAACCTGGTCGGCAACAAGCACTGGTCGATGGCCGAGAAGTACACGACGTTCAACCCCCGGAGCCTGCGCTTCCTGTTCGCCGTCGTGCCGATAGCCGGCTTTCTGCGCCGGGAGGGGTTCGCCGACATGCGGAGCTTCATGGAGGGCGGTGAGGCGGGCGTGCGGCTGGTCATGCTGCCGCGTGCCTTCCAGTACGCGGGCTCCACCTTCGGTGACGGCTACGCCTTCGTGGGCCCGGCGCTGACCGAACGGGCCTACCAGGGCGGGTGGCACCCGTCCGGCGACCTGCCCGTGGTGCTGGTCTCCCTCGGCACCGCCTACAACGACCGGCCCGATTTCTACCGCATGGTGCTGGACTCGGCCAGAGACCGCCCCTGGCAGGTGGTGCTGTCCGTGGGCCAGACGGACCCGGCCACGCTCGGCCCGATCCCGCCCAACGTCGACGTGCGCGAGCACGTGCCGCAACTGGCGGTACTGGAGCACGCGCGCGCGTTCGTCACCCACGCGGGCATGGGCAGCACGATGGAGAGCCTGCACAGCCGGGTGCCCATGGTGGCGGTGCCGCAGATGGCCGAACAGCGGGCCAACGCCGACCGCATCGCCGAACTCGGACTGGGCACGGCGCTCCCACCCTCCCAGGTCGACGCCACCACACTGTGGACGGCGGTGGAACAGGTCGCGGACGACGAACGGGTCCGCGAACGCCTCGACTGGATGCACGGCGAACTGACCACCGCCGGCGGCGCGACGGCGGCCGCCGACGAGGTGGAAAAGCTCCTCACCGGCCGGTGACCATCTGTGAGTCCCGCACCTTCGTTATCACCGTCATCGATTTCCGGATCTGTGGGTGCCGAATATCTCAAGCAACCTGGGCGTATTCATGTTGAAAGCCGCCGAGCCAGTCTCGTCGGGAGATACGGATGCCCTCGGTCGTGAACACCTCATCGAACAGAGCGGTGAACTTGCTGTCCCGGTCTCTGATCACGAATCGGAAGTCACCGATCCGATCGCCCAGGTCGAGTGTCAGGTTGCGGGCTTGCTGGGCGACCCGGCCAGCGGTCGGGTTCGCCGTGACCCCAGCACGTCGACTCGCCGGGTGGCGTGCTCGACCGCGGCGAAGCAGTACAGCCGGACAAGCCCATGTCGGGCCGCCGCGCTATACCCGAGGCTTGGTGTGCACTGCGGTGGTCATCACTGAGACTCCGCCAGCTTCAAGGCGGACTTCCCCGCGGTCTGGGCGATGTCCCTGGCCTCGCCGGGGGAGTATCGCTGGCTCTCCACGATGACGTTGAGCCTCATGTTGACGTCCCGGGCGTACAGATTGGCAATGCCCCGCTGCCAGAACGCCTCCTCACCGACACCCACGGCAGTGCGCTCGTACGACCCGTGGGCGGAGGCGTAACCGCTCTCGAAGCGCTCGTCTGCCAGCTCCGCTCCGGTCTTGCCGCCTTGGGAGAGGTGATGATCCCAGGAGACGACGATCCTGTCTCCGTTCTGGTTGCTCCAGAAGCACTGGTTGGACTGCTTCGGCGTTTCACCGACAGCCTCCAGGTTGCCGCTCGGTTTTCCGTAGCCCGCCGGCACTTCCACCTTGCCCGTGGCCTCCTTGCACGTCGGCACCCGCTGCGTGTACTTGTCGGGAACCTTCGACAAGGGCGTCGTCCCGGGGGCTGGGACGGTGGCGCTGTTGCCCGGCTCCTGGGCGTCCGGTTTCCCCGGGAGCGGGTTCGACGGGTCGCCGCCGCTGCCGTCCAGGAATAGGAAGGTCAAGACCGCCGCCGTGGCCGCCACCGCGGCCCCCGCCAGCCACCAGGTGTGCTTGCGACGAGGCGCGGTGGCAGGCGGCGCGGGCGGGAACGGCGGCGGGGGCACGACAGGCGGAGCCGGGATCCTGACGGGTGCGGCGAGCGTGGGGGCACTGGACGCGATGGGTCCACCGACCAACTGATTGATCTCAGCCTGCTGTTCAGCCGCGAGCCGATGCACCGCCTCGGGCCAAGGCCGGGGCGCGGGCGCCACCGTGCCGATCGCGGTGAGGAGTTCCAGTGGCGACGGGCGCTGCGCCGGGTCCTTGGCCAGGCACCACTCGATGAACGACCGCAGTGCCTGCGGCACCGCGTCCAGGTTCGGTGCTCGGTGCGCGATGTTGTAGAGCACGCCCGGCACCGACGTACCCGCGAAAGGCGGCCTGCCCGTGCACGCCATCACGAGGGTCGAGCCGAGCGAGAACACGTCGGCGGCGCCGGTTCGCGGGAGGTCCTGTACCTGTTCCGGCGCCATGAACGGCGGCGAGCTCACAACGGCGCCGGTGAGCTTCGTGGGTGCCTCTGCGGCCCGTGCGATACCGAAGTCTATGACGCGTACGCCGTCCTCGGCGAGCAGCACGTTGGACGGCTTGAGGTTGCCGTGGACCAGACCCGCCCGGTGCACATCGACCAGCGCCTGCGCGAGACCCTCCGCGAGCAGTCTGACCGCCTCCTCGGGCAACGGGCCCGCGACGGCCAGGACCTGACTCAGCGAGGGACCGGGCACGAACACCGAGGCCAGCCAGGGCGCTTCGGCCTCAGTATCAGCGTCCAGTACGGCGGCGGTGTAAGCACCCGACACCTTGCGAGAGGCCGCCACCGCGTGCCGGAACCGGACCCGGAACCCGGCGTCCTCGGCCAGTGCGGGGTGCACCTGCTTGACCGCGACGAGACGGCCGTCGGGGGCGACGGCGAGCAGGACGCGCCCTACGGCACCCTGCCCGAGTTCGGCCACCGTCTGGAACGGGCCTATGCGCGGCGGCCCGGCCCCCCGTGTTGCACGCATGACGCCCTGTCCCTTCCCGTAAAGACCTTTCGGCCCCAAAGCGGAGGGTCATCCAGCTCCCCTCCCGGTCCCCGAGTCGATGGGCCGCTCCGCCTCCGCCCGGGAGCCATGGCTCCGGCGCCGGTTTCGAAGTACGGGCCCTCAACGGGCTCTGCCAGGCCGTCACGGCCATCCGATGCAGAAGCCCTTGCCGTCGTCTTCCCGCATGACGGAGGTGCCGTTGGGGCAATCGCCGATGCTGGGCGACGGACCTTCCAAGATCCTGAGCAGTTTGCGGCCCGCGTCAGGTGACGAGCACTCAACGACCTCGTAGTTCCTGGTGGTGAAGCACGTTCCGACCTCGGAGTTGCTCCAGCCCTTCGAGCAGGAAGAGACGGCAGGCAGCAGCAGAACCACAGAGATGAGCAGTGCAAGGCGGGAGGGCAAGCGGACTGTCCTCAAAGCGTTCCCGGGCATTCGTCGAACCTAGCGGGCCCACGGGAAACCCGGCAAGATCACCAGATCCTCAGCCGCACACCTCGGGCTGCTCGACGGGATCGCAGTCCACGCTGCGGCGGACGAACATCTCGTCCAGGTCGATGTCCAGACGCTCCATCGACTTACCCATGACCACGGCCCACGCCTTGTCGATCACCTCGGGATCGATCAGGTCGGCTGCCGTCACGGCCTGCTCCACGGTGGGATAGGTGTGCAGTATCTGGCCGATGTCGGTGAGCTGCAGGATGCGACCGACGCGTCGGTGCGGCGCGGCCAGGTGCAGGCCGGCGCTGTCCAGGAAGTGTCAGCTCGGCCAGGTCCAGCACCAGCGGCAGTTCGGGCCGCGGATGCCCGCCTTGGATGCAGGCG
Source organism: Nonomuraea sp. NPDC050790 (assembly GCF_044456745.1). Lineage (NCBI taxonomy): Bacteria > Bacillati > Actinomycetota > Actinomycetes > Streptosporangiales > Streptosporangiaceae > Nonomuraea > Nonomuraea sp. NPDC050790. Next base: position 1,051,973 of record NZ_JBITGF010000004.1, read on the forward strand.
CTCAGCTGGTCGGTGTTGGTGGCGTCCAGTTCGATCAGGGTGCCGCCGGCCAGATGCTCGCTGGTCAGGTGCTCCGTTCACCAAGTCCAGGCAGGGGTAAGGGAGGTGTGTCTAAACCACCACATTCGCCAGGTCAGCTACGGTAGGCAGCCTTGCTGGGGACGCGGACGCCTCCTCCCCTACGACAGAGCACCCTGTTCTCGCCCTGAGAAGTGAGGAACCCACCGCATTCTTGGACCGAGGAGATCTGGTGCTGATGGAGCAGACCGAGGAGATCGCGCGCCTGCTGTGGTTGCGGCAGCAACTCGACGACCTGGCCGGGACACCCGCCGTGAACGGCGCGCAGCGACTTCTCGCGGACGTGGCGCCCGTGCTGGAGCCGGTCTGGAGCATCTCCGGCGGGGTCGATGAGTCAGCCGAGGCCGTGGGCTTCTTGCGGCGGATCAGGGGTCCGGCCGAAACGGGGCACAACCTGGAGGTGCTGCGGGAGGTCACGAAGGCGTTCGGCGCGATCGACCTCCTCGCGCCGACGCGCCGCCAAATCTGGGAGGCACTCGCCCGCCCCGCGCAGGCGCTCATCGCATCGGTGGGTGACGCCCAAGGTCCGCAAGAAACCTCACAGTACGGCGCGCTCCTGGTCGCGCCGCGTCCACGGCTGCCCAGCGAACTCCTGAGCCACTGGAGCTCCGATAGCGAGATCGTCCCCGTACTGCGACAAGTGCTACGGGACTGGTGCGACATCGCGCGTCACGCGTCCGGCGAGCGGCGCGAAGTCGCTCAGCTCACTCTGGCGGCCGCATTGCTCACGCGCGGTGCGGCCCTGGACGGTGACACCGCCACCGTCCGCTGGTTCGTCGATCGCTGGCTTGGCCTCGCGCCGACCGACAGCCGCGTGGACGGAACGATCGCGGCCCTGCTCTCCGATGGCTGGCGACGGGCGTCGATCGGCGCTGAGTTCACCGACGTCCAGGACGTCGTCACCGACCTGCGCGTCCAGGCCACGCTTTTCCGCCGCGAGGCCAAGCGGCAGCACCGGCTGCATCGGCCGGTCTGGGAGACACAGGTACGCGGAGCTCCGGTGGCCATGCTGTTGGACACGCTGCCTGGCCAAGACTCCCTGGCGCTGGTCGAGGCGATAGTCGGCTCAGCCCAGAACGTCGACGACACCGTCGCGAACGCCTTCCTCAACGAGCACCTCTCCGCGGTTCTCGACTCCCTGTCGCCCATAGAGGAGAAGGTCGTCCGCAGCGCCTATCTCGATGAGAGAACGTGGGTCCAGATCGCGAACGACCTCAGGATGACCAGGTATCAGCTGGACAAGCTACGGGCCAAGATCTTCCGGAAGCTCCGGCACCCTTCCCGCGCCGCGGTGCTACGCGACTACCTGGACTGACCGATGCACAGACGACGGGTACGCGCCGTGCTTTCGGGGATCTCCTTGGTCGTCCTGGCCGCCGTCCTGACCACATTCCCCTCGGTCGCGCCGACCGTCGGCGCGCTGGCCGCCGCCGTCGGCGCCTACGCGAGCGCGGTGGCGCTTGCCCAATCACGGGGACATGGAGGCAACAGCCGCAGACGATCGCCTCCAGGCGCTCCTGACGTCCTACTCAGCCGACCAGCGCGACGCCATCCCCCGATTTCCATGCGAAGCCGCCGCCGCCTACCACGCCTACGGAAAACGCGAACTACTCGACAAGAGCCGCGCACCAGACTCCCCGCCTGCCAGCGCATAGATCAGCCAGGGAAGGGAGACTAGGCCGTGTCCGTTCGATCTTGGAGTTGGGCTGAGGCCGATCACCGGGCTGGGGTGAGGTGTTCACGTGGTCCGTCGTCTTGAGCAGACCGATGCCGCATGGGCGCGGATCGATCCGTTCCCTGATGCGGGTGGGTGGAGGGTTCTCAGGACGTCCGACCGCCGCGAGGTGGGAACGATCCGCCTGTGGCCGTAACCGCGCAAGCATCAGGGAGTTCGCCCATGAATCTCGATCATGTACTGGTCAGTCGTGAAGCCGATTTCGTGACGATCACGATGAACCGGCCACAGCGCCGCAATGCCCTGTCACTGTCGCATCTGCGCGACCTGATCACCGCATTCGATGCCGCGGGTGAAAGCGACGCTTCGGGGATCATTCTGGCCGGGGCAGGTCCGGTCTTCAGCGCCGGGCATGATTTCGCCCATGTGGCCGAGGCCGACGAGGCCGCGGTGCGTACCCTGCTAGACGCCTGTCTCCAGCTGATGGAATTGATCGAGTCCGTACCTCAGCCGGTCATCGCCCGGGTCCACGCGCTGGCGACCGCGGCGGGCTGCCAGTTGGTCGCCGCCTGCGACCTGGCGATCGCCGCCGACTCCGCGGGCTTTGCCGCGCCCGGTGGGAAGGGCGGCTGGTTCTGTCACACTCCGATGGTCGCCATCGGCCGTAAGCGTGCGGCTGAGCTGGCCTATACCGGTGACACCATCACCGCCGCCCAGGCTCTGGAGTGGGGACTGCTCAACCGGGTGGTGCCCGCCGACGATCTTGACAGCGCCGTGGCCGACCTGCTCAGCCGTGCCACCCGGGGCAGTCGCGCCTCCAAGGCTCTGGGTAAGCGACCTTGAACCAGCAGTTGTCCCTGCCCCAGGCCGATGCCTACCGGCTGGCCACCGCGGTCATGGCCGCCTCCTCGCAGACGGTCGCCGCCTGCGGAGGCATGTCCGCGTTTCTGGGCAAACGCCGCCCGGAATGGAGCGACTGACACCTGTGGCCAGGACCGTGCGGCGGGGCCGTCAATCGCGTCGCATGATCATGCGGTGGGACGGGTGAAGTCGTCGCGGGGAGGGCTGGAGGCGAGGGCGAGCGTGGAGCAGCGGTGACCGAAGGCGAAGCCGTACACCTCCTCGCCGTGCACGGCGGGGGCGAGGACGAAGCCGGGCCGGGGGCGGTCGGCGAGGGCTGGGGAGGCGACGGAACGGGCGGCGGGGTAGGGCTCGCGCCAGGGCGGCCGGGTGAAGATGGAGCCACCGACGTCCGCGAGCGCGGGGAAGGCGGCGACGTCCGGGGCGGAGACGAGGAGGATGCGGGCCTGTACGGCGCCTGCCCGCTGTTCTTGACCACACTGGTGGGCAGGCGCCGAGCTCAACGGAGGTCAGGCGCCTTTGGCCGCGGCGAAGCGGGCGTTGACGTCGTCCCAGTTGATCAGGCTCCACAGCTTTTCGACGTAGTCGGGGCGGACGTTGCGGTACTGCAGGTAGTACGCGTGCTCCCAGGCGTCGAAGCCCAGGAGCGGCGTGGTGTTCATGCCGACGTTGCCGTGGTGGTCGCAGACCTGCTCGACGACCAGACGGCGGGCCAGGTGCTCCCAGGCGAGGATGCCCCAGCCGGAGCCCTGGACGGTGGCGGTGGTGAGCTGTTCTTGGAAGGCCTCGAAGGAGCCGAAGTGCTCGGTGATGGAGTCGCCGAGGTCGCCGTCGGGGGAGAGGCTTTGCCAGAAGATCGAGTGCAGCACGTGGCCGGAGAGGTTGAACGTGTAGGTCTTCTCCAGTCCGGCCAGCCCTGCGCCTGCCGATAATTCCATCCGTCCAAGTCACGGCCATGCACTGCCTCTCTTTGCGGGCAGGCTCCGGCCCTTATAGAGCCAGTGCGGCAGGATGACCGGTCGTGCTCTTTCGCCTGGCCCATCTCGCCGTCACGAACACCTTTGCGTCGCTGCGGTTGCTCCCGATGGGAAATCGGGACAAGGACATCCGGCGAGGTCGTCTCGGCGAAGAAGACGATGTGGCGCGCACTGTGGGTGAGGTGTGACAGCATGAAGTCAGGGTGTGATCAAAAGCAAAACGCTTCGTGTCGTAAAGAATCTCACTGAGCTGCTGATATCTGTCACTCAGTCCGGAGTTCTCCACGTGTAACAACGTGTCCCGGATGAGCGGAAAGATTTGCATTCTCGCTGAAGTCGCGGATGCTTCGGGCTATTCTATTGAATATATTGAGATTTATCTTATTGGGTGGCCGACGTTGCCTCTTGTCATCATGGGTGACTTTTTGCGGGTCGTTGCCGAGGTCGACGACACGAATGCTCCTCGTGCCCTATTTGTTCCGGAAGTCGAGGTGACCGTCTTCGAGGATGTCGTCCACTTGGGGTCCTACGGCGACAAAATCCGGGTACGCCTTTTCGGAGTCGTCGACATCCACGTAGAGGTCCTCGAGACCGTCGATCAGCCACGGGTACGGCAGCGGGCCCCTTCGCGTTGGCGATCTCGGGGTTACCGTCGATCTTCCTGCGCACCACCGGCACACCGAAGATGTTGAACGTCACGACTATGCTCCCTTGGCTGCCGCACGCGGTGGGTCGAGACTCCGGCCCACGTTACGGCGGAAGAACCATGGATGCCCCGAACCTGTGATCGTGGATCAGCCGTTCCACGTCCACGACGGTCTGGGAGATCCGCTGGAGCTGCTCCCTGCCGAGGACCGCCCGCCCGGGTCGGTTCTTCAGCCGGTATTCGGGACGGTCGCGGTACACCACGCCGAGCCGCGTGCCTGGTGGCGCCGAAAAGGGAGGAAGCACGAAGCTTCGCCTCCAGTTGGAAACGTCGTGGCTCCACCGTCTCGTACGGGGCGACGGCGCGGCTGCGGCACGGTGGACATCAGCGCCTTGCATGCTCGGGTGAAGGCGTCGGGCGCCTTGGCGTGCCACTCCTCGACAGTGTAGGTCCCCGGTTTGAACGACAGCCTGTCGACCGTGCCCGGAACCTGCCCGGCGATGCCCAGATCGGCGGCCGCCTCGGCGAGTTGCACCCGGTGCGCGGTGGCGAGGCAGTAGACCGCCTGGACATCCGCCTCCGCGGGCTTGGCCGCCGCCTCGGGGCTCCGAATAGCGCCAAGCTCAGGGAGAAGGAGTATTTCCTGCGCCGGATCCGCATAAACCCCCTGTCCGGTTTACCTGAAAGGTGGCCGTATTGCGGCCGTCGGCAGGCATGCCGCAACGCAGCGGTACGGGTTCGTGATAACTGGGCTGCGGACTCGCCATATGGGAAGCCCGAAATATCCATATTCAGGCAATCCTGATAGCTGCCGCACGGTTACGGTCCCGCCTTCGGGGCTTGCATAAACACGCGACAAGAGTGGATGCATGGTCGATAAATGGGTGAGCTGTCAATGCAAACGAATCATGGCTGCCCACTTCTGCCGTCCATGACGGTAGTATCATTCTGCCCGGCTCATCTGTGATCATTTGCGAATCCCGCCCGAAGGCATGGTGATGCCCGTGTGCCCATTCAGAGGCCGGCGCGGCAAGACTCGCGGTATCCCTTCGCGGAAGCTTGTGACAGGCCAGCATGGGCGTCTTCCGGCCGGGAGGCGTTAATGGCACAGGATGTTGTAGTGCCGGAAGCGGCGAAACTGGAGCAAATCGGCGAGATTGACACGGGGCAGGTACGAAAGCTGCCTCGCGGGCTGAACTTCGGGCTGGGCGTCTGGGCGTGCCTGATCGGGTTACTGGTGCTGTGGCAGGTCTTTTTCCCCCTCAGCCAGGGCAATCAGTACTACCTGGTGATTTTTCTAGGGCTCAGCCTGCCGCTGGTGTTCCTCTACTATCGCCCTGCCCGCCATCGGCGGACGACACCGGAGGGCCTACCGGCGGCCGACACACCCACGGTTCGCGACTGGGTCCTGGCGGTGCTGTTGCTGCTGGTCGGCCTCTACCCCGTGCTCCCGTTGCCGATCGGGGCCGGTGGCTTCGACGCGTTCCTCGATCGCCAGGGCATCCTGTCGGCCCCCGACGTCGTGGCCGGTGCCGCCCTGTTGCTGCTGGTCCTGGGGGCTGCCTTTCGCACAAGCGGGCTGATGCTGCCGCTGGTCTGCGTGTTGTTCGTCGGCTACTCCTACTACGGCGGCTATCTGCCGGCGGACTGGGACATCGCCCACGCGGGCGTCGACTTCGACCAGATCATCAATGGCCTCTACAACAACGCCAGCGGTTTCTACGGCACGCCGCTCGATGTCGCGGCCACCTACATCCTGCTGTTCACGATCTACGGTGCGGTGCTGGACGCCTCGGGCGCCAGCACTTTCTTCGTGAACATCAGTCTCTCGACGTTCCGTCGCTCGCGCACCGCTCCCGGCCGCACCGCCATCATGTCGGGGTTCCTGCTCGGCAGCGTATCCGGCTCCGGGGCCGCGACCACACTCAGCGTCGGCACGGTCACCTGGCCGATCCTGCGCCGTGCGGGATACACGAAGGAGAACGCCGGCGGTCTGCTCGCGGCCTCAGGCATCGGGGCGACGCTGTCGCCACCCACGCTGGGCGCGGCGGCGTTCATCATCGCCGAATACCTGAACACCTCCTACTTCGATGTTCTGGTGTGGGCGATCGTGCCGACACTGCTCTATTACCTCGGGATCCTGCTCGCCGTGGAGGCCGACGCCAGGAAGTTCGGCGCCAGGTCCGTGGCGGTGAGCGCGGAGAATCCATGGCGGCTGCTGAGGCGCGGCGGCTATCACTTCGCCTCGTTGGGGATCATCGTGGCCTTCCTTGCCATGGACCTCCCGCCCTTCCTGGCCGTGGTCAATGCGACGGCAGCGGCCGCCGTGTTCGGCCTGGTGGCGAAGCTGGTCGAACGCGGCCAGACACCGCTGGGGGCAGCCATCGAGTGGTTGAGATCCCTGCTGCGGGCGCTGGCGGCCGGCATCCACGGTGCGCTGCCCGCAGTCGCGGTGTGCGCGGCCGCCGGGGTGATCGCCTCGACGGTGACCAAGACGGGGCTCGGGCATGTGCTGTCCTCCTCCCTGGTGGAGGCGGCTCGCACCCTGGCCGACGATCCGACCGCGGTGCTCGTGCTCACCGTGGTGTTCTCGGTGGTGGCACTCGGCGTGCTCGGCCTGGCGGTGCCGGTCGTCGCGTCCTTCGTCATCGCCTGGGTCACACTCGCACCGGCGCTGACCGACCTCGGGGTGAGCCCCATCCAAACCGCGATGTTCCTGTTTTACTACGCCGTGCTGTCCGACGTGACGCCGCCGACCGCGCTCGCCTCGGCGGTCGCCTCGGCCGTCACGGGCGGTGCGGTGAATCAGACGATGTGGCAGACCTGGAAGTACGCCCTGCCGGCCTTCCTGGTGCCGATGGCGTTCGTGCTGACCGACACCGGATCCGCGCTGCTCTGGCAGCGGCCGCCGCTCGAAGTGCTGTGGGCGACCGCGGTGTCCGCCTTGGGGGTGGTGGCGCTCGCCGTCGTCACCAGCGGCTGGATGGTAGGGCCCGCGCAATGGCTGGAGCGGGCGCTGTGCGTGCCCGCCGCGGCTTTGCTGCTCTACCTGCAGCCCGCGTCGATTGCCGTCGGCGCGGCCTTCTTCTTGGCAGCGGTGGTCATCCACCTGGCCACCCGCCCTCGGCGGCATATGTCGGACCCTCCGGCATCAGACGCCCCGGAGCCCGGGGTGCCGGAGCCAGCAGAGTCCGAACCGGCAGAGCCTGAACCGGTGGAGCTGGTGCCTGTAAAGCCCGAACCGGTGGAGCCGGAGCCTGTAAAGCCCAAATCCATAAAGCCGGAGACCGCGTAAATCTTCGAGGTTTCGAAAGCGAGGGAGACGAACTAATGAATCGACGATATTTCCGGCTAGCGGCGGCCGCCCTAGGCCTCGGGCTGTTAGCGACCGGTTGCGGAGGCAAGACCACCGACGCCCCCGTGTCCACATCCAGTGCGAACGCGGCCTCGTGCGAGGCGTCGGAAGGCCGACTGGTCCTGGCCACCGGAGACCTGGGCACGCCGTTCTTCGTGCTCGGCGGCGGGCTCGCCCAGCTCATCAGCGGCAACACCAAGCTCAAGGCCACCGGGGCGGAGACCGGAGGCTCGCTGCAGAATATCCAGCTCCTCGCCTCGGGCAGCCACGACGTCGCTTTCGCGCAGGCTGACATTGCCGCCGACGCGGTGGCCGGTAAGGGATCCTTCGAGGGCAAGCCGCAGCCGATCCGCGCGCTGGCCAGGCTGTACCCGCAGTATCTCCAGGTCGTGGTACGCAGCGACGTCGGCATCATGAGCGTCGAAGATCTACGCGGCAAGCGGGTCTCTACCGGGGCACCGAAGTCCGGCACGGAGGTGATCGCTCACCGCCTGCTGCAAGCCGTCGGCTTCGACCTCGAGAATGACCTGCACATCCAGCGGCTGGACCTGACCAAGGCCGTGGACGGTTTCAAGAGCGGCACGGTCGACGCGATCTTCCTGTCCACCGGAGTGCCGACCGCGCCGATCACCGACCTCGTGACGTCCATGAAGACCAAGGTGCAGTTCCTCGACGTCACTTCGCAGTTGGATGGCATGCGGCAGATCAATCCCGCGTATGAACAGGCCGTCATTCCGGCCACGGCCTACGAACAGTCCGCCGATCTGCCGTCCATCGTGACCCCCACTGTCCTCCTCGTACGGGAGAACTTCCCTGCCAATAACGCCTGCGCTATCACGAAGGTGATGTTCGACAACAAGGCCGCGCTGGAGAAGGTTCACCCGGCGGCCACGGAGATCGCCGTGGAGAAGGCCGCATTGGTCGATCCGGTAGTCCTGCACCCAGGAGCGAAACGCGCACTGGACGCTCTGAAGTGACGAACGGCTACCGCCGCCCCGCGTCAGGCTTCTGCGAATATCCAAGAGCACGCCCGAACACAGGAGCCCAAACCACCCATTGGCCGATCAGGGTATCCCGGCCACACCCGGTATGCCGCGTCTGAAGTTCGTCGGCTAGTGCCGTGACCGGAAACGATCGCCGGGTTGGATGACTGGCTTCAGGCTGCGTTCGTGCGTGTGCGTCCGCCCCAGCGGAGGCCTTTCTCGC
>NZ_JBITGF010000005.1:0-902629 GCF_044456745.1 Nonomuraea sp. NPDC050790
CAAGCCCTCACCCGCCCGGATGGGCTGTTCTGGAACGGCCTGATCAACAGCATCACCGTCACCCTGCTGTCGATCACGGTGCTCACCGTCGTCTCAGCCATGCTCGGCCACTACATCGCCCGCACCCGCAGCCGCTTCGGCCGCATCGCCCTGCTCGTCCTGCTGGCCGGCCTGATGATCCCACCCCAGGTCATCCTCGTCCCCGTCACCCACGTCCTGAACGCCACCCACCTCATGGGCACCATCAGCGGCCTGGTGTTGTTCAACGTCGGCTACTACGTGCCCTTCGGCGTCTTCGTCTTCTCCGGCTTCATCCGCAACATCCCCATCGACGTCGAAGAAGCCGCCGCCATCGACGGCTCCAGCCGCCTATCCACCTTCTGGCGCGTCGTCTTCCCCCTCCTACGCCCGGCCACCGCCAGCGTCCTCATCTTCCTCGGCGTCTGGATCTGGAACGACTTCCTCAACCCCCTCATCATCCTCGGCCCCCAAGGCGGCACCACCGTCACCGTCGGCCTCTACCGCTCCCTCGGCCAATTCCAGCGCGACTACGGCGCCACCTTCGGCCTCATGTTCATGGCCACCCTGCCCATCCTCCTCTTCTACCTCCTCCTGCAAAAACACTTCGTCAAAGGCCTCACCGGGGGAGCCGTCAAAGGATGACCACCACCCACACCCACGCCAACCTGCGCGGACACCTCGGCACACCCCTCAACCGGCCCCTCACCCTCGCCATCGCCGGAGCCGGCGCCCGCGGCGCCGCCTACGCCCACCTCGCCACCCACCTGCCCGACCGAGCCCGCATCGTCGCCGTCGCCGAACCCCGCGACCAGATCCGCCACCACTTCGCCACCCGGCACGCACTCCCCCCAGAACGCGTCTACGCCTCCTGGCAGGACATGGCCGCCGCCGGCCGCATCGCCGACGCCGTCATCATCGCCACCCTCGACGCCGACCACCTCCACCCCACCACCGCCTTCGCCGAACAGGGCTACGACATCCTGCTCGAAAAACCCATCGCCCCCACCCTGCACGACACCGAAGCGATCGGCGAGGTCGCCGCCCGCACCGGGACCACCATCGCCGTCTGCCACGTCATGCGCTACACCCCCTACACCCGCCACATCAAACAGGTGCTACCCACCATCGGCGACATCGTCAGCATCGAACACCTCGAACCCATCGGCGCCAACCACTACGCCCACTCCTTCGTCCGCGGCAACTGGCGCCGCACCGACGAAGCCACCTTCGCCCTACTCGCCAAGTCCTGCCACGACATCGACTGGCTCGCCTACCTCATCAACCGGCCCGCCCGCCGCGTCTCCTCCTTCGGCAGCCTGTTCCACTTCCAGCCCGCCAACCGCCCCCCACAAGCCACCGACCGCTGCCTGGACTGCCCCCTCCAGCACACCTGCCCCTACTCCGCCACCACCCTCTACCGCGACGGACTACACAACGGCGGCACCAAGCAATACTTCACCCGCGTCATCACCGCCGGCCAACTCACCGAAGACGCCGTCACCACCGCGCTGCGCGACGGCCCCTACGGACGCTGCGTCTACGCCTGCGACAACGACGTCGTCGACCACCAAGTCGTCAACCTCGAATTCGACGGCGGCACCACCGTCGCCTTCACCATGACCGCCTTCACCCCCCTGGAAAACCGGCACACCAAAATCTTCGGCACCACCGGCCAACTCACCGGCGACGGCCGCCACATCCACATCTACGACTTCACCACCGAACGCACCACCACCATCGACACCTCCCTCGACGGCTCCAGCACCACCGAAGGCCACGCCGGCGGCGACGAAAACCTCACCCGATCCTTCATCACCGCCCTCCACCAAGGCCAGCCCGACCTCATCCTGTCCGACATCACCAACAGCCTCACCAGCCACCGCATCGTCTTCGCCGCCGAACAAGCCCGCCTCACCGGAACCGTCATCACCCTCTGAGCGACCGAACACAGCCCCGAAAGGCACCCCCCATGCCCCCTTTCCCGCCGAGAGTTACTCGCGCTGAGCGCCGGCGCGCCGGCCGCCACGCTCACCGGCGCGCGCCCAGCCGCCGCGCACGCCCACCAGGCCGCGCGAACGCACCTCGCCGCACGGACCCATCCCGCCACGGGGGCCCCGGTCCAACCGCCGAGCGCATCGGCCCGCGCCGAGTCCGCCCCCGAGGGCGCGTTCAACCACCAGGTACAGAACCGCCTCGACGCACAGATCGAGTCCGAGATGGACATGGGTCCCGGCCGGGTACACCTGCGCTCCTGGACCGCCGACACCGCGCACGCGATGGTCGTCGACCTCCGCGCCGAGGGAACCACTGAGATCCCGATCAAGGTCACCCCCGATAGGAGCGACCCATGCGCCCGTCCGACCGGTTCCACATCGGTTACGCCATCTTCGACAGCGAGGGCCGCGCCGGCCGTACCCGGAACCGATGAGCCGCGCCCCAGCCCGACCGGAACGAGAGGCCGAGCGTGCCCACCGACTGGAACGAGATCAAGCGCATCCTGCCCCACTTCAACGGCGTCCTCACCGCGCCGCCTGAGCAGGTGCCGACCGACGGCTACCCCGACGGGCCGCTGCTGGGCAACGGCGACCTGGGCGCGGTCATCGGCGGCGACCGGCACACCCAGACGTTCCACCTGACCAAGAGCGACCTCTGGACCAGCACGACGGCGAAGGACTGCACCCCAATCGCCTTCGGCGGCGTCACCGTGCGCAAACCACCCGGCGCCACAGAACTGGAGACGACCTACAGGCAGACCACGGACCTGCTGAACGCCGAGGTCCGCTCGGAGCTGTGGATCAACCAGGCCCAGGTCCGCATGCGCTCGTTCGTCACCGGCTCGACCAGCGCGCTGGTGACCGAACTGGAGGCCGACCGGCCGGTCACGCTTGAGCTGGACGTCTGGACCAAGGCCGACGACCCGAGGTACCCCGCCGAGGCGGGCGTCCAGGACGGCCTGCTGTGGGCGACCCGCGCGACCGAGCACTCCCCCGGCAGCCAGTGGGTGGTCAGGGCGGGCGTCGCCACCAAGCTGCTGGGCGCCCAGGACGTCACGACCAGGGCGGGCGGGCCGGGCAGGGTGACCGCGCGGTTCACCGTGCCACGCGGCGGCAAGGTCACCGTCATCTCGGCGGTCGCGGGCGGCAGGAACGTGTCCGACGCGGGCGCCGCCGCCCGCGCGGCCGGGGCGCGGCTCGACTACGTCGTGCTGCGGCGGCTGGAGCGCGAGCACCAGGACTGGTGGTCGGACTACTGGCGCAGGTCGATGGTGCGCGTCTACGACCCGGTCGTGGAGCAGTTCTACTACGGCTCGCTGTACGTGCTGGGCAGCGTCAGCCGGCCGGGCAAGTGCGCCCCCGGCCTGTTCGGCTGGGTGACCACCGACACGCCCCGGTGGAAGGGCGACTACCACCTGAACTACCACGCCCAGGCCCCCTACTACGGCATCTACGCGGCCAACCGCGGCGAGCTGGTCCAGCCGTACTTCGACGTCCTGGACGCCTTCGTGCCGACCGGCGAGCACCTGGTCAAGGAGATCAAGGACTACCCGGCCGGAGAGCAGGTCAGCCCGCAGTTCAAGGACGCGATCCCGGCCAGCGCGCGGGGCATGCTCTTCCCGGTCGGCGTGGGCCCGTGGGGGTCGATCGCCATCGACAAGTACCACAACCAGCCGCTGAACGCCTCCTTCGCCGCGATCCCGTACATCTGGCAGGTCCGCTACCAGGGCGACCGGGCCTTCATGGAGCAGCGGGCCTACCCCTACCTGCTGAAGCTGACCGAGTTCTGGGAGGACTACCTCGGGCCCAGGGGCGCCGACGGGCTCCACCACTTCATGGGCTCGGCGCACGAGGGCGAGTGGGCGCGCGACGACACCCTCTCGCTCGGCCTGATCCGCATGGTCTTCGCCACGATGCTGGAGTGGGGCCGTTCCCTGAACAGGGACGCGCACCGGTGGGCCACGTGGCGGGACATCCTCGCCCACCTGCCCGAGCATCCGACCGCCACCTTCGAGGGCAGACGGGTGTACGTCCGCGACCACACGCACACCGACCTGACCCCGGTGGTCGGCAGGACGATCGTCAACCTCGAGTGGATCCACCCGATGGACGGCCACCGGACCGTGGACCGGCAGGTGGCCATGGACAGCCTCGACGCGATGAACTCGTGGAGCCAGGGCAACAACTTCCCCAAGAGCTTTCCCGTCGCCGCGTACTCCGGCTACCCGGCGGAGCGGCTCTACTCCCTGTTGTCGGGACGCGTCGGCGCGCTGCTGCGGCAGAACCTCACCGTCGCCCAGGAGGGCGGCGGCATCGAGACCATCGGGGCCATCGAGACGATCCACGCGATGATGCTCCGGACGGCCGGCGGCGTGACCACGATCTTCCCGAACTGGATCGCCGGCCGCCCGGCGAAGTTCGACTCGCTGCGCACCGACACCGGCCTGCTGGTGTCGGCCACGACCGACGGCGTCACCGTCTCCGGCGTGCGGATCCACGCCACGCGCGCGGTCACCGTCGAACTGGCCAGTCCATGGCCGGACCGGTCGCTGACCGTCAACGGGGTTCCCCTCACCGGCACGTCCTTCCCCGCGCGGGCGGGCGAGACGTACACGGTCGAGCCGGTTCCCGCGATCACGGTCACCGACGCCCCGGCGAGCGCCGACCTCGGCGAGCAGGGCGCCGCCGACTGGGTGACCTGGACCCTGACCGGCGGCGAGCGCAAGGCGGGCGCCGTCCCGCTGATCGGCGAGCTCACCCGGATCGGCTCCGGCCGGACCCAAGGGCTCGACGACGCCGCCGTCACGCTGTCGTGGACCGGCGAGGCGACGGGCACCTCGCGCTCCGGCCTGCTCACGCGCTCGGTGGGCAACGGCTTCCGCCTCACCGTCCCCGCCGGGAGGACACCCCGCAGGCTGCGCCTCTACCTCGGCGCCTCCAGCGCGGCGGTACGGCTGACCGCCACCCTGTCCGGCGCGGACCAGCCCGCCCACAGCGTCCTGATCGACTCGGGCGCCGAGGCGACGACCACCAAGCTGGTCGACCTCGACGTCACGGCGCCGCAGGACGGAGCCATCCTCACCATCGACTACGTCACGCAGACATCCCACACCGGAACCACAGGCAACGCCTTCATCCTCGCGGGAGCTCTCTCATGAAAAGATTCCTGCCGGCCTTATGCCTGCTCCTGCCCCTGATCGTGGCCGGACCGCCGCCCGCGCAGGCCGCCGCGCACGGGCGGGAGTGGGCCGAGATCACCCGGCTGATCTCGGGCATCGACGACGCGTACACCACGCCGCCCTCGCCGGGCAGCGTGCTGACCTCCGGCTACACCTCCGCCCTGCTCCTGGGCAACGGCGACCTGGCCGTCGCCTCCGACGCCCGCAACTCGACGCAGACCCTCTACCTCGGCAAGTCGGACTTCTGGAACTCCGCCAACACCCAGCTCAACCTGGGCCGGGTCAGCATCGGCTCCCCCGGCCACGGCGGCGCGCTGACGGCGACCGCCAAGGACACGCTCGAGTGCACCGCCGCCTGCGTCGTGGACGGCGACCCGGAGACGCGCTGGGTGTCGGCCACCAACGACCCGCAGTGGGTGACGGTCGACCTCAGCGCGGTGCGGCAGGTCACCCGCTGGGTGGTGCGGCACAACGGCTACACCGGCCGCGCCGACAACTTCCAGCGCCTCAACACCCGTGACTTCGCCCTGGAGCGCAGCGACGACGGCACGACCTGGACCACGGTCGACACGGTGACCGGCAACACCGCCGAACAGACCGACCGCACCGTGCCCGCCTTCTCCGCCCGCTACCTCCGGCTGAACATCACGCAGGCCGTACGCGACCCCGCCGACCCCAACCAGAAGGCCTACCTGCGCGACCTGCTGCTCTACGACGGCAACGTCAGCCTCGCCAACCCCGTCACCTCGTACGGCACGGCCAACCCGGTGGCCACCGCCACGAGCACCCGCGAGTGCACCGCCACCTGCGCCATCGACGGCAACGCCGAAACCCGCTGGGTCTCGGCCACCCACGGCCCGCGGTGGGTGACGGTCGACCTTGGCGCGGCGCAGACGATCAACCGCTGGGTGGTGCGGCACAACGGCTACACCGGCCGCGCCGACAACTTCCAGCGCCGCAACACCAGCGCCTTCGACCTGCAGCGCAGCGACGACGGCACGACCTGGACCACGGTCGACACGGTGACCGGCAACACCGCCGAGCAGACCGACCGCACCGTGCCCGCCTTCTCCGCCCGCTACCTCCGGCTGAACATCACCGACCCCGGCTCCGACTCCAGGGCGTTCATCCGCGACTTCCTGCTCTTCAACGGCGGAACCAGCGTCACCCGCGACCTGAACTACCACCAGAAGCAGAACATCCTGCCCGCCGAGGTGGCCGGCAGCCAGATCATCGGCGGCCAGGTCGTCACCACCCGCACCTGGCCCGCCGAGACCGAGAACCTGCTGGTCACCGAGATCGCCACGACCGGCCAGGCGATCCCGCTGGAGGTCAACGTGGTCCTGCCCGGCGGCTCCTCGGGCGTCGACGGCCAGGCGTGGGCGGCCCGCGCCACCGGCGCCGACGGCGCGTCCGGCTGGGTCGCGAAGGCCGCCGCCGCCAAGGTGCTGGGCGCCACGGCGACCATGAGCGCGCCCGCCCCCGGCACCGCGCGGCTCTCCGTCACCCTGCAACCCGGCACGCCCGTCCGGCTGCTGACCTCCGTCAGGGGAACCGGCTCCTGCGCGCACCCAACCCCGCTGGACAACTTCCGCGCGCAGGCGGTCAGCCGTACCGCGCAACTCGACGCGGCGGCGGTCACGTCGCTGCGGGCGGCGCACCGCGCCTGGTGGAAGAGCTACTGGCTGAAGTCCTACGTCGACACCGGCGACGAGGTGCTCAACAAGTTCTACTACGGCGGGCTGTACGCGGTGGCCGCGGTCAACCGGGAGGGCTTCGCCTTCGGCTCGACCTACTCGCCGTGGCGGACCGTCGACCGCAACAACGGCTACTGGATGAACTACAACTCCGAGGCCCAGTTCTACGGCGTGTACGCGGCGAACCGGGCCGAGCTGGCCAAGCCGTACTATGCCAGCCTGCGGGCGGAGATCCCCTACTCGCGCAACCGCACCCACCAGGCCGGCTACAAGGGCATGACGTTCTCGCGCACGTTCCGTCCCTACAACGCCACCAGGCCCGCGCCCGCGACGGTGCCGGTCGCGCCGGTCAAGGACTGGACGGCGCTGCCCAGCGACCAGCAGTCCAACGGCGTCTTCACGGCGCTGCCGCTGCTGTGGGACTACGAGTACACCGGTGACGAGAAGATGTTCCGCGAATTCACCTATCCCTACCTCAGGGAACAGGCCGAGTTCTGGATGGACTACCTGGTCAGGGGCCCCGACGGCAAGTACGACGTCCTGCACTCGGGCGTCAACGAGGAAGGCGACGACCTCAACTCCGTCTACGACCTCGGCTTCGTCCGCCGCCTGCTGACCTCGCTGATCACCTACAGCGCCCGGCTCGGCCTGGACGCCGACCTGCGGCCGGTCTGGCAGGGCTACCTCGACGACCTGACGCCCTACCCGACCGCCGTCATGGACGGGCTGAACGTCATCCTGCTGGCCGAGGAGATCAACAACCCGATCAAGGGCAACGCGCTGCTCAACAAGAACGACCAGCCCATCAACCTGGAGGGCGTCGTCCACCCGAGCGACAACCTGGCCATCGGCGGCGACCCCGCCATGCTCCAGCTCGTCCGCAACACCCTGGAGTGGGTGGACCCGTTCAAACCGGGCACGCGCGGCTCGTCCATCAACGGCTTCCCGAAGACCTTCACCATCGCCGCCCGCGCGGGCTGGCCGGCGGAGGACCTGATCGGCAAGTTCAAGACGGTCGTCGAGCAGCTCTGGCGGCCCAACCTCACCGTCCGCCAGAGCGGCGGCGCCCAGGAGACCTCCGGCTCGGTCGAGACGGTCAACTCGATGTTCCTGCAGACCTTCGAGGACGTGCACCGGCTCTTCCCGGCCTGGCCGGACGCCCGTGACGCGAAGTTCGTCCGGCTGCGGGCCAAGGGCGCGTTCCTGCTCTCGGCCGCGCAGCGCCGCGGCACAGTCTCCCCGGTCGAGCTGACCAGCGAGAAGGGCAACCCGTTCACGCTGGTCAACCCCTGGGGCGCCGCACGGGTCCGCGTTCACACCTCTTCCGGTACGGCCGTCGCCCCCACGATCTCCGGCGACCGGATCTCCTTCCCGACCACCGCCGGCCAGAGCTACCACATCTTCCCGGCACGCTGACGTTTCCGCTCCCACCATCCCAGTCAGGAGGAAACAAGACGGCATGAACACACGCGTACGGATCACAGCAGGCGTCCTCGCACTCTCGGCAGCCGGACTGCTCGCCGTGGCGGTTCCCGGCGGCGCCGCCCCGATGGCGGCGGTCGCGGGCCCCATGGCGGTCGACGACCTGGAGCTCGCCCCCACCCAGAACGAGATCAACTCCTTCAAGTCCCACATCGCGCCGCTGACCCCGGCGCCCGACAACGTCGGCAACGACTGGGCCCAGCACGCGGGCGGCCAGCGGGTCAAGGCCATGGGCATCCTCTACGAGATCAGCGGGGACACCGCGATCCTCGACAAGATGATCGGGTTCTGCGACGCGGTGCACTCCCAGCGCAACGACCTCGCGGCCGCCCCCGTCGGGCAGCACCGGTTATGGACCGGCGGCATCGACCCGGCCTGGCCCAACAACCGGGACGCGCCGGTCGAGACCGGCGGCGAACAGGGCGATCCCGTCGGCCACCTCGGCTACTGCGCCCGGCTCATCCTGGAGACCCCCGCGATCTGGAACCGCAACGTCTCCTTCGGCGATCCGAGAGGCTACGGCGCCACCTACCTCGCCAGGGCCAAGACCTTCCTGGCGAGCGGTGACCGGGCGGTCGACGGGCACATCCTGAGCAGGCTCCTCGACCTGACCCGCGGCGGCAACCGCCAGTACTTCGCCCGCGACGCCGCCTACCAGCCCGGCGGCGAGGTGCCGTGGAACCAGCAGGCGATGTTCAACTACGGCTTCCACAACCTGGCCGCCGCACACCGCATCCTCAACGACGCCCCCGCCCGGGTGACCAGGTACGAGGGCATCGTCAAGGCGAGCGTCGACTGGTTCTTCGCGAAGGCCCAGACGGTCACCTCCCCGCAGGGCAGGCCGGCGTACCGGTGGGGCTACAAGCCGTCCTTCGGCACCCTGGAGGACAACAGCCACGGCCAGCTCGACGTGCACGGCCTGCACATGCTCTACGCCTCCGGCCGGTACGGCATCACCGCCGCGATGATGACGCCGCTGGCGAACACGTTCCTCGACATCATGACGAAGAGCTCGACCAAGTTCTCCGGCAAGGTGGACGGTACGGACGGCACCGGCAACTCGGCCCCCACCAGCTACATCCGCGCCGGATGGCTCCTGCTGGCCGAGTTCCGCACCGACCGGCACCACTTCATGATGGACGTGAACTTCAACGAGGGCGGCACCACCGGCTCCATCGACCAGTGGTCCCGCCTGATGCTGGTGAAGGACCGCCGCTGGTGACACCCTGACCGCATCGCGGACCTCAGCCAGGATCCTTTACAAAGTAGATCACTATCGGACCGGCCCGCCGTCGTCCACGGCGGCGGGCCGGTCCGCGGTGAACACCGGGGTACCGACCGACCCGCGGAAGGCGGCGTTCATCCCCTACAGCATCGCTCGGTACGTCCCACGCCCCGATGGACCTGATCCAGGCGTTGACCGCTGCGGGCCAGATCGTGGCGGTGTTCCACTGCACGTGATCAAGGACCGCATGATCCAGCTCGGCTCGGGAAAGGTTCGCCCCGTTGAGGCACGCCTGTCGCAGGTCCACTTCGCGTAGGTCCGCCGCGCGCAGGTCCGCGTCGTCGAGCGCCGCGCCATGAAACATCGCGCCGCGGAGGGTCGCGCCGTGCAGGTCCGCACCGCTGAGCGACACCCCACTCAGATCTGCCCCGGTCAGGTCCGCGTAGCGCAGAAAGGCGCGTTTCAGGCTGACGCCGCTCAGGATCCTACGAGCCAGTTGGGCGCCGCCAAGATCAGCGTAGTCCAGGTCAATGAGCGCGGCGCCCTCCCAGACCCCGGCCAGAAGGCTCCCTACATCTTCTGGGATGAGATGGGCCACATCACTCCCGGCCTGAGGGGAATCGGCGGGGTTTCCCGCTGGGGAGGGAAGTCCGCCTTCTCCGGCAAGAAGCAGGGCCCCCTTGACGGCTTCACCCACGAGCCTCCAGTTGACCATGCCGAGGGGCTCCGCGCGTGAACGCAACCACGGCGCGAGCGGGTCGTCCCGCATCCACGCCATGACCGCCGCGACGTCGTCTTGAACGATGTACTCACCGAGAGCTCTCTGCGTCTCCTCGGGGTGGGTGCCGATAAAGGCGATCATGGCCCTGACGAGATGCCGTATGGCGTCGTCCTCGGCCACCTGACTGATCGCAGGCGGTTCCTGACGTGGCCGGCGCCGCGCACCCTTCACTTCGCGCCCCCCGCCTCACGCCGCTCCTGCACCGGCGGCAGCGCGGCCTGGCCGCGGGTGCGAAGCATGGTACTGGCCAGCCGGTCGAGCGTGGCGAGCACGTTCGCCACCTGCTCGGGCGCGCAGCGGCTCAGCGCCCGCCACGCGATCAGCACGACGCCGGCGATCAGGGCCAGCGTCACCACCGTCCCTGCCACGATGGCCACCTCCGTTGTTGTCATCATCGCTCCTGTCTTCGCCGTCCGGGTCGGTTCCTGGGGCATGAAAAAGCCCCGGCCGGTCCGAGATGTCGCGGACCGGCCGGGGCCAGAAATGACAAAGACCTCGTACGGCAGAGCCGTCGAGGTCTTCTGTTTCCGGACAGGCTTCCGCCCGGCAAGCCGATGGTCACACGAGCGGTGAAGGCACGTCAACCCCGTGCGAAGCAATCAGCCTTGGCATCGGGGATCACGTGCCCAAGCACACCGCGTCCGGGACTACCGCACGTCAAAAGCGCCCGAGAAGCTCATGAGCCCCTCACCGTCACCCCGGCGCAGTCCGGCAGCCGGCCTCGCCTGACAGGTCACACATCCGGCTGACGAGCCGTCGCGTTACGACTTCACCGCGCCTGGCAGTTGTTCTTCGACAGGCGTGGCAGGCCCTACGGGGTTGTGACACACAAACCGGCAATGCGAAAGGGTGTCACCCGGTGGAGTGACACCCTGATCGACCAGCGAGAATCTGGTCGGGACGACAGGATTTGAACCTGCGACCCCTTGACCCCCAGGCACTTCGCGCGAGGGCGGGATCACCGGCGATTCCGCCCTCACCTGCCGGAACAGTCCAGGGCGGTCCCCCGGGATCCAGGCACATCCTGGGCGATTGTCACGCAGTTAGTCACGCGGTATCTGGGCCGTGACCTGGGGTTGCTGCCACACCTCGCGACCGTGGCTCCACAGCTCAGAGGCATGGTACGCGAACCGGTCGAACAGGCCGTCGTCCTGGTAACGGCGCAGGTGCAGCATCGGCGAGTCGTGACCCACGAGCTTGGCCAGGTGTGGTGTCACGAGCATCTCGGCGTCGAAACGGAAGACGCTCATGGCGATGTGCTCGTCGCCGAACCTGGCCTCGATGCCTGGGACCTCTCGAAGCTGCTCGACCTCCGAGAGTGTGATGCGGATGCGGGTGGAGACGGTCAGGGGCACGTTCTCCACCTCCTCCCGGCGGCGGGTCACCTCGCTCTCGGGATCGCCCAGGAGGAACCGGATCTTGCAGCCCTGTTGCGCCTTCCGCTTGAGGACCTTGGCCAGGTTGGGATGCTCCAGCCAGAGGAAGTAGTTCGTGTATCCGGCGAACACGATCTCGTTGCGGGCCGCGTTGATGAGGGTGCGCCAGATGGATTTCGGGCATGCGGACCGATACGGATAAACGGTCAGCACTTCCCTATCTGGCCCCATTTTTACCGTATTGCGAATTGCGTCTGGCCAAAGCACGGCTGTCTCAACTCCCAGTGCCTCCGCAGCGGCCCACTGGTGCCGCTGGTGCGGAATACGAGCCTCGTCCTGCAACCAGCGTTCCACCGTTTTGACGTCCACTCCACACCGGGAGGCCAGGACGCCGTTCGTGACCTGCGCGTTGAGCATGGCGCGGCGTAGGGCAACGTTGGCCACAGTGCACCTCGCGAGGGCAAAAGGACGCCAAGGACGTTTTGAGCGTAACGCTGAAACGTCCTGGACGTCTCGATAATGCGGTGGGTTCGTCACCCGCGAGTAAGCAGGCTGAGGGCATGTCGAAGCCGATCATTCTCGAAGATCTGCAAGAGGCTTTCCCCGGCTGGTGCATTTGGCGAAGCTCGGCGGGCCGACTATGGGCGACACGCAATGGACGGCGTCTGACGCAACGCGAGACCGACATAGGTCTCTACCAGACCCTCGACGCCGACGACGTGACCCAACTCGCTCCGATGCTCAAAGCTCAAGAAAGGGTGGAGTCGGCCCACGCCTCGCGCGGTGGCACGGGGATCAGTCCCTCAGCGCGCGATGCGACATGATCTCTCTCGATGAGTGCCTGAGCCCGCACGTTGCGGCGAAGCAGCGGGGCAGCGGGCGGTTGCGATGGTACGCACTCGATCCGTACGGGAGGCGGGTGCGGGTGGCCGATTGGACGTGTGCGTGCCAGGCGACGGTGTACGAGTTGTGCCTGGCGGGTGGCCGGGCGTTCATCCGGCGTACGGTGCAGGGTGAGCCGGTGGCGAGGATGCATGAGACCGACTGGGGATCGCTCGGCGAGACGCGGGAGACCTGGGCGGCACTGCTGGCCGGGTACGTCCGGTAGGCGGTGTCCTTCAGGGCTTCGCACGGCCCACTCTTCCCCCCGCCCCCGATAGCTGCCGGACTGTGTGGCCCGACCGAGGTGTCAACTCCGTCTTCCCATGACCTCAGCCCTGTGAGGTTCCACGCGGCCCACCCTCTTGCCGCACGGACGGAGTTGACGCCGACCGAGGGACACGAACACTGCGGTATCGGGGGCGGGGGTACGGACCTCGGCCCGTGGGTGATCTGCCAGAGAGTGGAGTGGCCGGCGTCCATGCGAAGCACCCCGCAGGGGCCGCGTAGCGGTGGAGGCCGGTGACGGAACGGCCTTGATGATTCAGGCTTCTGCCGTGCATGGCTTGAAGGGTTGTCGCGCCGCCTTGGAGCGGTGGGCGGCGCGCGCCGGGACCGGCCCCCAGGCCGCATGCCCGGCGCGCTGGCCGCCCGGAGCGGGCGGCGGCGCGGCGAGCGAAGCGAGCCCTTGAACCCGTAAAGAAACTCTGAACCACCTACAGCGCGAGCACGATCGGCCCATCCGGGCTCAGCTCCGGCCATCGCTGCTCGTCACCCTGCGGAAGGTCGGCCAGGGACTCGCCGACCGTGGTCGTCTCGAACTCCTCGGCGGCGGCCTTGATCTCGGTGGCCTCCAGTGGCTGGCCGTCGCGGCTGAGCATGATGCGGCGGATGAGCAGGATGGGCGCACCCACCTCCATGCGCAGGCGCAGGCGTTCCGTCTCGTACGGCATGCGGGCGGTCACGGTGGTGAGCCAGTCGATCGGTCCCCGGTCGGCCTGGATGAGGTCGTAGAACGCCTCGTGACGTGGCTGAACCTGGCCTGCTTTGTTCTTCTTGGGCGGTGGGATGACGTCGGCGTTGGTGTAAGAGTTGATCTCGATGAAGCGCTTCTTGACGTGCATCCACACGTTGAAGCGGTGGTAGACCTTGTGGCCGGTGCGGGTGCCGAGCAGGGCGGCGACCTCCCGGTTGGCGGCCACGATGGTGGAGCGGCCGTAGACCTCGCCGCCCTCGCCGTCGTCCTCGCCGGGGATCGGCACGCGTAGCCAGCCCCAGGACTGGTTGACCTCGTTGAAACGCAGCTCCACCAGGTCGGGCCGTGGCTGGAGACCGAGCAGGATCAGGAAGCGGTCGGGGACGGTGCGCACGAAGGTGCCGCGTCCGCGCACGATGCTGACCAGCCCTTCGAGCACGAGAGTCTTGAGGGCCTGGCGGACGGTGGGGCGGGAGACGGTGTAGCGGCTGGCGAGCTGGGTCTCGCTGGGTAGCGGGCTGCCGGGCGTGTAGTGGCCTTCCAGGATGTCGGCCCGCAGGGCTGAGGCGATGGCACGCCACGCGTAGTCCTCGGCGGGCCCAGCCACCTCTTCGGGGATCTCCTCGAATTCCATGCAACTTCCTCTCACTAGTCCCTCCACTTGTACTACAAGTCGGCGTACTATCAAAGTATGACGCAACTTGTACTACATGCTGAAGCACTGGAGCCGCCTAGACGAGAGGAGACCCCGTTATGAACACCAACGGCTGGATGCACGACCTCGCGAATCTCATCAACAGCCCCGGTTACGCCCGCTGGAAACAGATGGTCGCCGCCACCGGCGGCTGCGCCCACCCCATCCACCTCACCGGCAGCTCAACGATCATCGACGCCGCCACCGGCGAAGTCCTGCACGACTACCAGGCCGCCGACGAGCCCGGCGGACACCTGCTCATCGCCTGCGGCAACCGCCGCGCCTCCGTCTGTCCCGCCTGCTCCCAGCTCTACCAGGCCGACACCTACCACCTCATCCGCGCGGGCCTGTCCGGCGGCAAGGGCATCCCCGACAGCATCACCACCCATCCACGCGCCTTCGTCACCCTCACCGCCCCTTCCTTCGGGCCGGTGCACTCCCACCGGAACGGCCAGCCATGCCGCCCTCGCCGCCACGCCGAACCCTGCCCGCACGGCCGCCCCATCGGCTGCCACGCCCGCCACCAACCCCACGACGGCCTCCTCGGCCAACCGCTGTGCCCCGACTGCTACGACTACCCCGGCGCGGTGCTGTGGCAAGCCCACGCGGGCGCACTGTGGCACCGCTTCACCCAAGCCCTCCGCCGCCATCTCGCCGCCCACATCGGACTCAGCCGCCGCGCCTTCGCCGGTCAGGTCCGCGTCGCCTTCGCCAAGGTCGCGGAGTACCAGCGACGCGGCCTGGTCCACTTCCACGCGGTGATCCGCCTCGACGGACACGGCCAGCCGCCACCGGCCTGGGCGGACCACAGTCTCCTGTCAGAAGCCATCCCGGCCGCCGCTCACAGCATCACTCTCACCTCCCCGGCGAGCGACCTCGGTCAATGGCACCTCACCTGGGGAGATCAGCTCGACATCCGCCCCATCACCGTCAACGGCGACCTCAGCGAACGGGCCGTCGCCTCCTACATCGCCAAGTACGCCACCAAGGGCGCGGAAGCGTCCGGCACCATCGACCACCGCCTGTCCTGCCGCGCCTGCGCAGGTCACGGCCGCCAACGTCCCCTGACCACATGCCCGCAGTGCCACGGCACCGGCCTCAAGCCCGGGCTCCACCTCGACGCGTTACCCGTCACCGACCACGCCCGCCGCATGATCCGGACCTGCTGGGACCTCGGCGCCCGCCCCGAATACGCCGCTCTCCGGCTACGCCCGTGGGCTCACATGCTCGGCTTCCGAGGCCACTTCTCCAGCAAGAGCCGCACCTACTCCACCACCCTCACCGCCCTGCGCGACGCCCGCCGCCAGCACCGCGCCGCAGAAGCCCGCGATCGCCACCAGCTTCCCGCCGTCACCGACGCCACCACCCTCATCCTGGCCCACTGGCGCTTCGCCGGAATCGGCCACACCCCCGCCGAAGCCCTCATGGCCGAGCACATCCGCCACAACATCGCCACCGCCCGCAAGATCGCCGCCGAGCGGGAGGACGGATGAGAACACGCCGCCCCGCCCAGGAACGGCGGCTCTACCGCGTCTGCGAAGCCATGCACCTGCTCAGCCTCAGCCGCAGCGTGATCTACGAACTCATCCGCTCAGGACGGCTCCGCTCCGTCACCCAGGGCCGAACCCGGCTCATCCCCGCCACCGCCATCGACGACTACATCGCCCTTCTGGAGAAGGAGGCATCATGACCACCCGACGCAGCCGAGGAGACGGCGGCATCCACTGGAACGAAGCCCGGCAACGCTGGATCGCCGAACTCACCATCGGCTACACCCCCGCAGGCAAGCGCATCGTCAAGAAGGCCAGCGGCAAGACCAAGACCGAAGCCAAGGCCAAGCTCAAAGAGATCATCCGAGACCACGATGACGGGCTGGCTAGCGGCCCGGCGAACTACACGGTGGCCGACGCCGTCGCCGCCTGGCTCGCCTACGGCCTGCACGGCCGGAGCCCGAACACGGTCAAGAACTATCGGACCCTGTGCGCCAAGCACATCGTCCCCGACCTGGGCGCGCGCAAGCTGCGTGAGCTGAGCGCCGAAGACGTGGACCGGTGGCTCGTCGGCAAGTCCAAGGCCCTCGCTGGGCGCACGGTCAGGCTGCTCCACTCGTGCCTGCACCGCGTGGTGAAGTTCGCCCAGGCACGCGACAAGGTGAAGCGCAACGTCGTGGGCCTGTGCGAGATCCCCGAGAGCAAGGCGGGCCGACCGTCGAAGTCCTTCACGCTCGACCAGGCCACGGCCATCCTCGACGCCGCCGAAGACAGCCGTCTGTACGCCTACGTGGTCCTGTCGCTGCTGATCGGTGCCCGCACCGAGGAGCTGCGCGCGCTGACCTGGAAGGAGGTCGATCTCGTGGGTGATCCCGGCAAGGAGATCCCGCCGTGGATCGCCGTGTGGCGCTCGGTCCGAGAAGGAGGCGACACGAAGACCAAGCGCTCACGACGCTCCCTGGCGCTCCCCCGGCGGTGCGTGGAAGCGCTCAAGACGCATCGGGAGCGCCAGCGCAGGGACAAGAAGGAGGCAGGCGAGAGGTGGAAGGATCACGGGCTGGTCTTCGCGTCTCTCGTGGGCACGCCGCTCGACGCCCACAACGTACGGCGGGCCTTCCGGAAGATCGTGAAGGATGCCGGGATGCCCGCGTACTACTGGACGCCTCGCGAGATGCGGCACAGCTTCGTCTCGCTGCTGTCCGACTCCGGTGTTCCCCTGGAGGACATCGCCCGTCTCGTCGGCCACAGCGGCACAGCCGTCACCGAAGCCGTCTACCGCAAGCAGATCCGCCCGGTACTCCTGCAAGGAGCTGCGGCGATGGACGAGATCTTCACTCGATAGTCACGCAGTTGGTCACTCAGCAATGCGAAAGGGTGTCACCCGGTGGAGTGACACCCTGATCGACCAGCGAGAATCTGGTCGGGACGACAGGATTTGAACCTGCGACCCCTTGACCCCCAGTCAAGTGCGCTACCAAGCTGCGCTACGTCCCGCCAAGGACCTGTCGGAAGCTCGTTCCGCCCGGCCTTGCGTGGAAAACACTATCACGGGTGCAGGACCTGTCCGCGCCATTAACGGGGAGGCCGGGAGGGGCCCGCGGGCGGTCGCGGCGGCCGGTGAAATGCCCGATTAGACGTGATCTTTGACTGATGGCAAGGTCGTCTCTGACATCCGTCATCTACGGAAAGGCCTGGACATGCGCCTCGCTCCGTTAGCAGCCGCGATCGTCCTCCTGATCCCCGCGCTCTTACCCTCCACGGCCCAGGCACGCTCCCCCGCCTGCCCCGGCCCCGGCACCGACGCCGCCGTCGACAGCCCGGTCGAGATCGACGCCGCCACCGCCTGCCCGGCCCGCTCCCCCCGCCTCACCATCGCCTACGCCCCGTTCGCCACCGGCACCGTCACCCTCCAGGACCGGGAGCCGCTGGGCGGGACCCCGAGCGAGCACGACGATCTGCGCTTCATCCCGGACGGCTCCGCCTCCCGCGTGCTCTTCGACGGCCGGACCTACCTCCTGCGCAACGTGCACTACCACGGCCCGGCCGAGCACAAGTTCGCCGGCCAGGGCTTCGCGCCGCTGGAGGCGCATCTGGTGCACGAGCTGGCCGGCTCCGCCGAGGGGTACCTGGTCCTGTCGGTGCTGGTGAACGCCAGGCCCGGCTGGTCCGAGCACGACGACCTGCTGCGCGAGCCGCCGGCCAAGCTCGGCGCCACCAAGCGGGTCAGCGGCGTGCGCCTCGCGGCCCTGCTGCCGCCGCCCGGCAGGCGTACCTTCTATCGCTACACCGGCTCGCTCACCACGCCGGAGTACGACAAGCCGGTCACCTGGATCGTCTTCGAGCGGCCCGGCACCGCCGGCCCGCGCCACGTCGCCGACGTCCGCGCGCTGTGGGACGAGCACGGCAACAAGCGCTCCCTCCAGGACAACCCGATCCCGCCGAACGTCTACCGGCACTGACCCCACGCGCCCGCGCCCGGCGACGGGCGCGGGCACAGTCCGCTGGCATGGTCCGCGGTCACAGGCGGTCGGCCAGCCACTCCAGCAGGGGGCGCAGGTCGCGCCAGGCGTCGCGGACCTCGGTGCGCGCCTGGCCGCCGGTCGTCCTCGACTTGGGCAGGCGCTTCTCGGCCCCCAGCGACTTGTAGCGCAGCAGCTCGATCCGCGGGTGGTCGGCGGAGTATCCGCGCGGCTGCGTCTTGACCCGCTCCCCCACCAGCGAGAAGCCCTTCTTCTCCAGCCGGTCCACGATCCGGCGCAGTTCCTCGCCCGCCTCGCCGTCCACGGCCTCGCGGTAGCGGCGGGTGTCGTCGGCCCCGAAGGCGTGGAAGCCGCCGCCGACGTGGATGCCGTCGGCGCCGAGCATGAGGTAGTAGCCGGCGTGCCCCTTGGCGGGCACGCTGACGCCCTGGCTGGTCTTGTAGGGGGACTTGTCGGTGCTGAAGCGGGTGTCGCGCTGGGGCCTGAACAGCTTGGCGGGCCCGAACTCCGCCTCCAGCCCGTCCAGCATCTCCTCCAGCGGCTCCCGTACGGCCCGCTCGTAGACGTCCTTGTTGGCGTGCCAGAACTCCTTGGTGTTGTCGGCTTCCAGCCGCTTGTAGAAGTCGAAGGCCTTGGCGGTCAGGGGCACGGTGGGGTTCCCTCCCTCTCAGAGCAGGCCCGCGAACCGCTCGACGACCTCGGCCGCCTGGGCGGCGTTGAGGCGGGGGTCGCAGGCCGTGCGGTAGCGCGGCAGTCGGGGCGCCCGCGCGCACGGCACGGGCGTGGCGATGCACTCGGTGACGTCGTCGGGCGTCATCTCCAGGTGCAGGCCCGCCGGGTGGCGGTGGCGGGCGCGCAGGACGCTGACGAATGCCGTGACCTCCTCCAGGATCGCCTCCATGGGCCGGGTCTTGGGCCCGGCGCCCATGCGGACCGTGTTGCCGTGCATCGGATCGCACAGCCACACCACCGGCATACCCCGCCTGCCGACCTCTCCCACGATCTCCGGGAGAAGGCTGCGCACCCGGGTGCTGCCCAGGCGGACGATGAACAGCAGCCGCCCCGGCTGCCCGTCCGGGTTGAGCAGGCGGCTCAGCCGTACGGCCTGGGCCGGGGTGGTGGAGGGGCCGAGCTTGACGCCGACGGTGTTGCGGATCGAGCGGGCGAAGGCGACGTGCGGGCCGTCGGGCTGGCGGGTGCGCTCGCCGATCCACACCGAGTGGGCGGAGGCGGCGTAGCCGTCGCGCACGAGCGGGCGCTCGTAGTCCAGCAGGAGCGCCTCGTGCGAGACGTAGGCGCGCTCGAGCGGCGGGCGGCCGGTCCAGGACTGGCGCACCACGCGCAGGACCGCGCGGGCGCAGCGGTGGGCGCGCAGCAGGCGTTCCGGATCTGGGCGGCGGGCGCCGGGGTCTCCGGCGGGGCTGTTGACGGCGTCGCCCCGGTAGGAGGGGACGAGGATGCCGTCGGCGGTGCGTTCGTGGGGCGTGGAACGGGGCTTGCCGTACTGGCCGGCCAGGCGGCCCAGCGGGAGCGTGGGGACGCCGGTGCTCGCGCTGATGACGGCGGCCAGGCCGTACAGCTGGGCGAGTTTGGCGCGCACCTCGGACGGGCCGGACTCGCGGAAGCGCTCGGCGCAGTCGCCGCCCTGGAGCACGAAGCCGCCGCCGTCGCCCGCGCGGGCGACGGCGGCGGCGAGCAGGTCGCACTCGTGCGCGGGGACCAGCGGCGGCAGCGCGTGCAGGGTCCGCACGACCCGGCCGAGCAGCGCGGGGTCGTCCCAGTCGGGTTGCTGGGGAGCGCCGATCATGACGCCTCACTCCGCAGCCGCGCCTTGTCCACCTTGCCGACCGGGGTGAGCGGCAGGCCGGACACCACCACCACCCGGTCGGGGATCTTGTACGCGGCCGCGCCCCGCTCGCGCATGAACGCGTCGATGGCCTTGAGCGTGGGCGGGTCGTCACCGGCCACGATGTACGCGCAGGTGCGCTCGCCCAGGTACCGGTCGGGCACGGCGACGACGGCGGCGGCGCGCACGTGCGGATGGGCCAGCAGGTGCTCCTCGACCTCGTCGGCGGGCACCTTGTCGCCGCCGCGGTTGATCACGTCCTTGACCCGGCCGCAGATGACCAGGTGACCGGTCGGCGTCGTGCGGGCCAGGTCGCCGGTGCGGAAGAACCCGTCGGGGGTGAAGGACCGCGCGTTGTGCTCGTCCGCGCGGTAGTAGCCCCTGATCGTGTACGGCCCGCGCACCAGCAGCTCACCGGCCTGTCCGGCGGGCACCTCGGCGCCCGACTCGTCCACGACGCGGATCTCGTCGTGCTCCGACAGCGGCCTGCCCTGGGCGCCGGCCCGCAGCTCGGGGCCGTCGTCCGGCGGGCTCTGGCTCAGCAGCCCCTCGGCCATGCCGAACGACTGCTGCACCCGGCCGAGCCGCGCCTCGACGTCGCGGACCAGTTCGGGGCCGGCCGCGGCGCCGCCGAGCTGCACCAGGCGCAGGCTGTCCAGACGGTGCGGGGTCCAGGCGGCGGCCTCGGCCCACAGCAGGCCGAGCGAGGGCACGAGCCCGGTGACGGTGACGCGTTCGCGCTCGATGACCGCGAAGGCGTCGTCGGGGCTGGGCGTCGGGGTGAGGACGACGGCGCCGCCCGCGTGCAGGGTGCCGAGCACGCCGGGGCAGCCGAGCGCGTAGTTGTGCGCGATGGGCAGCGCGGCCAGGTAGACGTCGCCGGGGGTGAGCCGGGCGTTGGCGGCGCTGAGCCGCAGGTTGCACAGGTAGTCGTCGTGGGTGCGCGGGATGAGCTTGGCGCGGCCGGTGGTACCGCCGGACAGCAGGAACAGCGCGACGTCGCCGGGCTCGGGCGGGCGCAGGTCGGCGGGCTCGGCGTAGAGGGCGTTTAGGGGGGTGAACTCCTCCGCCTGCCCCGCCACGATCACCTGGCCGCGGCCGCGGATCCTGCGGGCCAGCTCGCGGTGGTCGAAGCCCTGGTGGCGGTCGGGGATGACGTAGGCGGCCGGCTCGGTCCGCTCGGCCAGGTGGCCGATCTCGTCGTGGCGGTGCGGGGGCAGCGCGAGCACGGGGGCGGCGCCCAGCGTGAACAGGGCGAACAGGGTGTCGATGAGCTCCGGGGAGTTGGGCAGGTGCACGATGACGCGCTCGCCGGGCCGTACGCCCAGATGGTGCAGGCCCGCGGCCAGGCGGGCGGCGCGCTCGGCGAGGTCGCGGTAGGTGCGGCGCTCGCCGGTCGCGGTGACCAGCGCGGTGCGGTCGTCGTGCGCGTGGAGCAGGGTGTCGAGGGTCTGGCCCGTCCAGAGGCCGAGCTCGCGGTAGCGGCGGGCGGTCTCCTCCGGCCAGGGTACGCATCCTGGGATCATGCGGTCCTCCTCAGGGGGCCAGCCGCGTCGTGTGCCAGCCGTCCGGGCCGCGGCGGTAGCGGACGCGGTCCTGGATCTCGTCGGCCCTGCGCTGCCAGAACTCCATCTCCTGCGGCGTGAGCCGGTAGCCGCCCCAGTGCAGGGGGCGTGGAATCTCCTGGCCGGTGAAGCGGGCGCGGTGGCCGTCGAAGCGCTCGCGCACGACCTGCCGGTCGCCGATCTCGGCGCGCTGGTCGCTGCTCCAGGCCAGCAGTTGCAGGGTGCGGGGCAGGGTGGCGAAGTGAGCGTCGGACTCGACCTCGCCCAGCCGCGCGACCGTGCCCTCGGCGCGGACCTGACGGCCTCTGTCCAGTACGGCGAAGCACAGGGCGGCCACGGGGTTGACCGCGACGTCGGCGGCCTTGCGGCTGGCGTGGTTGGTGAAGTAGACGAAGCCGTGGTCGACGTAGGCCACGTCCACCCAGCGGGCCGAGGGGCGGCCGTGGTGGTCGGCCGTGGCGAGGACGGCGAAGCCGGGCATCTCCCAGCGGGCGAACTCCGACAACGGGTCCACTGCATTTTCGGTGCGCATTAGCGGCTCCCGGCATTCTCTGGTCAGTTGAAACTCTATTGCCTATAATCGCGGTCATGCAAGAAGTCGCAGCGAAACTCATCACCCGTCATCGAGAAATAACCAGCCCCCGGACTTTCGAGCTGCTCGGCCTGGAATGGGATCTGCTGCCGGGCGTCTACGCGCCGCATCTGGCGCAGTCGTCGGCGCTTTACGCGGAATGGCTGCCCTATCCCCTGCACGGCTCGTTCTGCGAGGTCGGCAGCGGCACCGGCTACATCTCGGTGCTGGCCGCGCTGCGCGGCTGCGCCGCGGTGACCGCCCTGGACCTCAGCGCCGCGGCCGTGGAGAACACCCAGCTCAACGCCGTACGGCACGGCGTCGAGGCCGTCGTCCGCACCGCCCAGGGCGACCTGTTCGAGCCGCTGACCGGCGAAGACCGGTTCGACCTCATCTACTGGAACTCGAACTTCGTCGAGGGTGAGCCCGCCGACGCCCTGGAGCGCGCGTTCTTCGACCCCGGCTACGCCGCGCACGCCGCCTACTTCCGCGACGCCGCGGCGCACCTGGAGCCGGGCGGCAGGCTCCTGCTCGGATTCACCGACCTGGGCGACGAGAAAAGGGTGCGCGCCCTGGCCGCGGAACACGGCTGGCGGGCCGCGCCACTGCGGGCCGCGAAATGCGCGGCGGAAAAAGGGCATATCGAATACCGCCTTCTAGAATTCCAGCGCTGACCATTCAGCGATAACGGCGGACGGCGATCGGCACCAATATGACGGTCGCCGCCACCGCCCATGCCGCGGTGAAAATCACCGGCAGCAGAACGGGTCCGCCGCTGGAAAGTCCGACGAGCGCGTCACCGGCGAGGGAAAGCGGATTGGCCCGCACCACCGGCTGCAGCCAGCCGGGGAACTGCTCGACCGGCACGAACCCCGACGACAGGAACAGCAGCAGCGTCACCGGCGTGTTGAGCGCCCCGCTGACCGCCTGCTCGCTGGAGGCCGACAGCGCCACGACGACGGCCAGCCACAGGAAGATCCACGCGAACAGCGCCACCACCGCGAAGAAGGCCAGCACGGCCAGCGGCCCCTGGCTGAACCGGAACCCCGCGGCGTAGGCGACGGCCGTGGTGAACGCGCCCACGACCACGGCCCTGGCCAGGTCGGCGGCGATGCGTCCCGCCAGCACCGGCAGCCGGCCGATGTCCATGGCCCGGAATCGGTCGACGATGCCGCCGCGCAGGTCGGCGAAGAAGCCGACGCCGGTGCCGACCGCCCCGTACGCGGCGCTGAACAGCACGATCACCGGGGCGAGCCGGTCGATGTAGTCGCCGCGGCTGGCCTGGCCGACGAGTTCGCCGAAGACCAGCAGCATGAGGAAGAGCAGGATCACCGGGAACATCACCGAGTCCGCGACGAGCTGCGGGCTCTTGACGAAGCGGCGCAGGTTGCGACCGGCGAGCAGGCCGGTCTCGGCAAGGGTGCTCATGTCGCCCTCCTGAAGGCCTGTACGGCCGCCGCCGAGAAGACCGCCAGCAGCCCGGCCAGCCAGGCCAGCGCCTTGACCACCGGTCCGGCCGTCGGCCCGCCCTCGGCCAGCGCGCGCAGCGCGTCCAGGACCGCGGTGACCGGCTGGTGGCGTACCACCGGTTCGATCCAGGCGGGGAAGGCGTCGGCGGGCACGAAGGCCGAGGAGATCATCAGCAGCGGCAGGTAGATGACGTGCAGGGTCGAGGAGACCGACTCCGGGTCGCGGGAGACGAGCCCGAGCGCGCTGGTGCCCGCCGAGATCGTCAGCGCGAAGGCCACGGACAGGGCGACGAAGCCCAGCGCGGCCAGCGGCCCCGCCTGGAAGCGGAACCCGGCCACGTAGCCGGTCGCCACGATCACCGCGATCGCCAGCAGGGCCCTGACGCTGTCGGCGGCCATCCTGCCCACCACCACCGCGCCCCGGTTGATGGCCATCGCGCGGTAGCGGGCCAGCATGCCGCTGCGGCGGTCGGAGGCGGCGAAGAAGGCCGCGGTGATCGCCACGGAGAACATCCACTGCACGACGATCGCCGGTGGCAGGAACTGGGCGTAGTCGATGCCGCGTACGCGCAGGAGGTTGCCGAACAGCGCCAGGAAGCCGAAGACGAAGATGACCGGGAAGATCACCATCGTGCTGATCGTGTCGGCGACCGAGTTGAGCCGGATGTTGCGCCCGGCCAGCAGGAGTCCCTGCCCGAACAGGTTGCCGAGCCCGGCCTCGGACCTGGCCGTCATGAGCCCGCCCCCTTCCGCCCGGCCGCGGACTCGTGGCCCTCGGACGAGGACTTGTCGCCCTCGGCCGCGGCGTCGTGGTCTTCGGACGCGGGCTCCTGGACCCCGGACACGGAGTCCTGTGGCCCGGACGCGGGTCCGTGGCCGGTGAGGGCGAAGAACGCCTCGTCGAGCGTGGGACGGCGCAGCCGGATGTCGTCGGCCTCGACCCCCTGCTCGCGCAGGGCCGCGACGACCTCGGCCAGGGTGGCGCCGTCGGCGTCGCGGACGATGACCAGGCCGCCGGACTCCTCGACGTTGTCCACCCGGCCGCGCAGCGCGCGCAGGGCGTCCTCGGGCGGTTCCGTGCGCACCTCGCAGACCTGGCCGCCGACCTGCTTCTTCAGCTCGCCCGGCGTGCCCTGCGCGATCACCTTTCCGCGGTCGATGAGCACGATCCGGTCGGCCAGGCGGTCGGCCTCCTCCAGGTACTGGGTGGTCAGCAGCAGCGTGACGCCCTCCTCGCGCAGCGAGGCGACCACGTCCCACATCTCCTGGCGGCCCACGGGGTCGAGTCCGGTGGTGGGCTCGTCCAGGAAGATCACCGGGCGGCTGACCACCAGGCTGGCGGCCAGGTCCAGGCGGCGGCGCATGCCGCCGGAGTAGGACTTGACGGGCTGGTCGGCGGCCTCCGCCAGGCCGAACCCGCTCAGCAGTTCCTCGGCGCGGGCCGCTGCCGCCGCCCGGTCGAGTTTGAGCAGCCTGCCGAACAGCACGAGGTTCTGCCGCCCGGTCAGCACGTCGTCGACCGCGGCGAACTGGCCGGTCAGCGCGATGGACGCGCGTACACCCGACGGGTCGCCCGCCACGTCGTGCCCCGCCACGGACGCCCTGCCGCCGTCCGGCGGCAGGAGCGTGCTCAGGCAGTTGATCACCGTGGTCTTGCCTGCGCCGTTGGGGCCGAGCAGCCCCACGACCGCGCCGGGTTCGACGGTGAAGGACACGTCGTCCACGGCCGTCTTGTCGCCGAAGACCTTGCGTAGGCCCTCGACCTCGACTCCCCCTCCGTTCATGCCGCTCATCTCCTCGATGTGGGTGGGCGTCAGTCGTCCTGCTTCACCGGCGTCTGCTGGTGGAAGACGAGCTTCCACGCGTTGCCGCCGCGCTCGTAGACGCTGGTCATGTAGAGCTGGAAGGCGAACCCGGCCTCCTTGAGGCGTACCGTGGCGCGGTAGGTGATCAGCGCCGCGTCGCCGGTGAGTTCCAGGACCTTGACGTCCTCCAGCGTGTAGTCGTCGAAGGGGGCCTTGTTGGCGTCGATGTCGGCGGCCAGTTCCGCGCCCGTCTGCAGGCCGTCGGGCTCGACGCAGATCGTGCGGTCGGTGACCAGCTCGCGGTAGAAGTCGCCGTTGCCGACCGAGATGGCCGACCAGCCCTGCTCCTCAAGCTCTCGCAGTTCCTTCTCGACGCTCATGCTCGTTGTCTCCTCTCATCATCACGGGGTCGAGGGCCAGCGGCCGGGCAGGCCGCAGAACTGCAGCACCCGCTCGACCAGCTCGCTCTCGTGGGGAACGAGGTAGAAGTGGTCGCCGGGGAAGGCGCCGAGCCGGAACCGGCCCGTCGTGCATCCCTCCCATGCGGCGGCCTCGTCGTGGTCCACCTCGGGGTCGGCCGCGGCGACGGCGGCGCAGATCGGGGTCGCGATCGGCGCCGTCTCGTGCGGCCGGTAGTTCTCGATCAGCCGGTAGTCGGCTTCGAGCGTGGGCAGGATCAGCTCGCGCAGCGCGGGGTCGTCGAGGACCTCGTCGCTGGTGCCGCCGAGCCTGCGCAGGTCTTCCAGCAGCGCCCGCTCGCCGCCGAGGTGCACCTGCCCGGGGCGGGCCAGGTGCGGGGCGGGGCGGCCCGAGACGACCAGGGCCGCGATCGGGCCGCCGAGCAGGCGCTCCAGGATGCGGGCCGTCTCGTGCGCGACGGCGGCGCCCATGCTGTGGCCGAACAGGGCCAGGGGCACCTCGCCCATCGGGGCGAGGGCGGCGGCGACCGGTTCGGCCAGCTCGTGCACGGTCTCCGCGTGGGGTTCGCGCAGGCGGTCCTGGCGGCCCGGGTACTGCACGCCGTACAGCTCGACGCCGTCGGGAAGGCGCGCGGCCCAGGTGCGGAAGAACCCGGCGGCGCCGCCGGCGTGCGGGAAGCAGACCAGGCGCAGCCTGGGCACCTCCTGGACGCGCAGGGGCCGCAGCCACCGCTCGCGCTGCCGGGTGGTCGTCGTGGTCATGCCGGTGAGTCCTCCAGTTCGGTACGGGCTGCCGCGATCAGCTCATCGGCGGGCATCGGGCGGGGTGGCGGCCCGGACAGCCGCTCGGGGAAGCCCAGTGCGGCGGCCATCGCCTGCCAGATCGTGCTGACCGACAGGTAGTACTGCCCCTCACGCAGCGGATCGATCCTGTCACCGGCGGCTTTCCACAGACCGGCGATCGCGCGGTGCGCGGCCGCGGGCCAGTGCGTCGCCAGGATCTCGCGGTAGCTGGGCGGCTGAGCTGGGCCGATGACGGTGGTGGTGGGCAGGTCGAGTCCGGGGTCGGCGGCGTCGGCGAACCGCGTGGTCTTCCTGGCCGCCTCCGGCAGGTGCGGGCGCGGCGACCACAGGACGGGGCCGTGGGTGTCGGCCAGCGTGAGCGTGCCGCCGTCGGCGCCGATGCTGATCCGGTGCAGCAGGTGGGCGTGGTTGTCGGGGTCGGCGGGGTGGAGCTGGTTCTGCACGCGCAGCGTGAACGGGACGCCCGCGAGGGTGCCGTCGATCGTGCGGAACGGGCCGGAGCCCGTGGGCGCGGGCAGCTCGAACGGCCGCAGCCCGCCCAGCGCCCGGCCCAGGATGTCGAACAGGTGGTAGGAGACCTGCACGCCACAGGCCGCCTCGATGTAGCGGGGCCGCAGCGTGCGGGCGGCGGCGATGAAGCGGCGCACCGGCGGCAGGTGCACGTAGTGGCTGTTGACCTGGTAGACGGTGTGGTTCTCGCGGGCGGCGCGCAGCAGCCCGGCCAGTTCGTCGCGCAGCAGCGGTCCTTCCTGCAGCACGTGCACGCCGCGGGCCGTCAGCGCGGCGGCGACCTCACTGGCCGGGCCGCCGTTCACCGCGCCGAGCAGGACGACGCAGGCCAGGTCGACGTCGCCGGTCACGTCCTCGACGCGGGTCCAGAGCGGCACGCCCGCCTCCTGCGCGCAGGCGTGGGAGCGTTCGCCGCCCTTGGCGAGGATGCCCGCGAGCCGGAACCCGGAGCCAGGCTCCGTGATCGCGGCCAGGTGGATCCGGCCGAACCCGGTCCCGCAGACCAGCACGCGCGGCGCCCCGCTCACAGCACTCCCTCCTCGACCGCTTCCTCCTCATGCGCTGAGCCCTCGTGCGCTGAGCCCTCATGCGCTGAGCCCTCGTGCGCTGAGCCCTCGTGCGCTGCCTCCTCGTGCGCGAAGGCGACCGTCACGGCCGGGTCCGCGCGCAGGTCGTCCAGCACCCGCTCCGGGCTCAGCACCCAGGCGGCCTCGTGCGCGCCCGGCGGCACCCGCCCTTCCAGCAGCGCCGTGACGGCGCTCGCGGCGACGGCGGCGGTCAGCTCGTAGCTGTCGGTGGCGCGGGCGGTCAGCGTCGTCCCGTCCAGGTCGAAGACGAGCAGCATGTACGGCTCCCGCCCGACCGCGTCGAGCCCGGCGGCCAGCCCCAGCTCCTGGGCCGCCTGCTCGGGGTCCTTGCCGGAGGCGCCGGCCAGGGCTCGCGGGGCGCGTTCGCCGTCGAAGACGCCCCACCACTCGACCTCGGCCAGCCCCAGTTCACGGGCCAGGCGGACGGTCTCGCGGCTGAGGTAGGGGTAGGCGCTGACCCGGCCGGGGAAGTGCGGCAGGCGCACCCCGTCGCGGGGGCGAAGGGCGGCGCGGACCTGCCGGTGGCTTTGCCAGGCGGCCTGCGGGGTGGCGTACTCGCCGGTCAGGGAGGCGACGTAGTCGAGGGCGGCGGCCTTGGTGAAGCGGTCAAGCCCGCCGACGTGGGCAACCAGACGACGCGGCGCAGGCGTGGGCCGCAGCGCCGGCCGAGGCGTGGGGTCCGCCGTCGCCGCCATTGCCCGGGGAAGGAGTGCGGACAGGCCGGGCATCATGCCCGCGGCCAGGACGGCGGCACGCGGGCCGGCGGGGGCGCGCAGGGCCAGGTCGGTGAGAAGGGCCTGGTCGAGCAGGTCACCGGCGACGTCCACGTAGTGCGCGCCCTCGGCCAGCGCCGCCCTGGCCACGGTGTCGAGGATGCGCGCGGACGGCCCGGCGCAGTTGACCACCACCTCGCACCCGGCGCAGAAGCGGGCCAGCGCGTCGGCGTCGTCCAGGTCCACGACAAAGGCCTCGTCGCCCGGTCTGGCCGTGGCCTGGACTCTGGCCGGGTCCCGGCCGCCGAGGCGGAGTGGGGCGGGGAGTCTGCGGGCCAGGGCTCCGCCGACCGCGCCGTAGCAGCCCAGCACGCCGATGGTCATGATCCCTCCAGCACGGCGGCGACCTGGTCCACGTGCGGCGGGCGCAGGCAGGTGAAGTGGTCGCCCGGCACGTCGGTCACGGTCAGCTCGCCCAGGCACAGCTCCCGCCAGAAGCCCGTCATGTCGTCGCGCAGCCACGGCAGGAAGCTCGTGCCGCCGCTCTGGCGCAGGAACGCGATGTCCCCCGCGTACGGCTCCGGCTCGTGGGCGGCGACGGCCAGGAGGCTGTGCCGTACCACCTGGAAGGAGGTGGCGACGTGCCGCTCGACGTCGGGGTCGGCGGCGCCGGAGGTGGCGGCGTGGCCGATCGCGGCCAGCCGTTCGGCCTGCGGGCGGGCGGCCTGGGCGCGGAAGGCCGCGGCGGCGGGCGCGAGCTCGCCGGTCAGGGCCGTGACGGAGCCCGCGGGCACGCGGCCGGGGTCCTCGCGCAGCAGCGCGGCGAAGACCTTCGCCATCAGCTCCTCGTCGCCGGGGTATCCGGCCTCGGCCGGGTCCACGCCCATGACCTTGGCGAAGACGTACTCGGCCACGAGGTCGTCCTCGATGACCCGGGGCAGCGTGTAGCTGCTGACGACGGTGAGGGCGGTGACGTCGGCGCCGGCCTCGGTCAGGTTTCTGGCGACCTCGGTGGCCAGGAGGCCGCCCATGCAGTAGCCGACGACGTGGAAGGAGCGCGTGCCCGTCTCCAGGAGGGTACGGGCGTAGCCGGCGGCGCGGCGGGCGATGAGGCCGCGCGGCTCCTCGGCCAGGTAGGCGTCCACGTCGGTGATCGCGAGTCCGGCGAGCGGCTCGCCTTTGGCGGCCAGCAGCCGCGACAGCGCGCGGTAGGGGGTGAGGGTGCCGCTGCCCTCGTGGACGAGCACGCGCAGCGGCGCGTCGGTCCCTACGTCGCCGCCGAGCGGGATGAGCGGCGTGCTCTCGGCGCGGGCGCCGTCCCCCTCGCCCGCGCCCTGGCGCAGGCCGTCGGCGAGCGCGGCCACGGTCGGCTGGTGCAGGATGCGGCGGACCAGGTCGTCCCAGTGCGCCTCGGCCGCGGCCGGTACGTGCTCGCGCAGCGTGGCGGCCAGCTTCGCGACCACCAGCGAGTCGCCGCCGAGGTCGAAGAAGTCGTCGTCCCTGTTGACCGCCTCCACGCCGAGCACCGCGGCCCAGACGGCGGCCAGCGCGCGTTCGAGGTCGTCGCGGGGCGGACCGCCCGCGGAGGCGCGGCTCGCGGCGGCGCGCGGCAGCCAGGAGCGCAGCGTGGCGGTGTCCACCTTGCCATTGCCGGTCAGCGGCAGCTCGTCGACGATCTGCAGGTGCGCCGGGATCATGTAGTCGGGCAGCCGCCTGGCCAGGTGCCCGGCCAGCCCGGCGACGTCCAGGGGCCGCCGGTCGGTCTTGAAGCGGGCGGCGAAGACGTTCTGGCCGAGCGGGCCGGTCACGTCGCCGTCGCCGGGCAGGCAGACGGTGGCCTGGGCACCGGCCTCGCGCAGCAGGCCGAGCCACTGCTCCCGGCCGAGGAAGGTCTGGTCGAGGCCCTGGCGCAGGTCCTCGTAGTCCCATTTGCGGGGGTCCTTGTCCGGCATCATGAACTCCATCGAGGTCATGATCTGGTAGCTGTCCTTGGTGGTCTCGATGAAGACCAGCCAGCCGCCGGGACGCAGCATGCGTACCAGCCGCTCCAGCACGCGGCCGGCGTGGCGGGAGTTGTGCAGGACGTTGGCGCAGAGGATGACGTCGAAGTCGTTGGGCGCGTAACCCTGCGTGCGGAAGTCCTCGTTGATGTCGAACAGGCCGTAGCGCACCCAGGGCAGTTCGCCGAAGCGGGCGCGGGCCTCGTTGAGGAAGAACGGCGAGACGTCGGTGAACAGGTAGTCGACGTCGTACTCGGCCAGGGCGGGGATCGTCCGCGCGCTGGTGCCGCCGACGCCCGCGCCCGCCTCCAGCACGCGCAGGCTGCCCTCGTGTCCTTCGGCGATGCGGCGCAGGATCTCGACGGCGGCGTGGTTGACGTAGCGGCTGATGATGTTCTCGCGGTAGGCGGCCTCGGAGATCTCCAGGCGGCCCTCGGGGAACAGCAGCGGCAGCGGGTCCATCTCGTCCCTGACCAGGTCGGTCAGGTGGGCGGTGCTGGTCCTGAAGTAGGCGATCAGCTCGGCCGGGTAGCTGTCCTCGCGTTGCAGTTCGCCCACCGCGCGCCAGGCGGCGTCCAGGTCCTCGGGGGCGGCCGGGCGCACCGCTCTGAGCTCGCCGGCCGGGCCGCGTTCCAGGCGGCCCTCGTCCTCCAGCACGCGCAGCCAGCGGCGGACCAGGCGGTGGTGCCGTGGCGCGGCCTCCAGCGCCTCGATGACCTGCTCGGTGGTGGCGCTGTCCCCGGCCCGCCGGAACAGGCCGCGGGTGGCGAGGGCGCGCATGATGCCGACGACCGCGGCCCGGTCCAGGCGGGCGATGAACTCGGTCAGCTCCTCACGGGAGATGTGCGCGGTGTGCGGGTCCCCCGCGCGCGACCCCGCCGCACGCAGCTCCTCCGCCACCGCGCCCATGTCCTCGGAGGTACGGCGGGCCGGTTCGGCGAACGCGGCCAGGCGGCGTTCCATGCCGTCGCCGTCCACCAGCACGTGTGCGGCGGCGACCGCCGGGTGGTCCTGGACCGCGGCCTCGACCTCGGCCGGTTCGATCCGGTGCCCGCGGATCTTGACCTGCCGGTCCTCGCGGCCCAGGAACTCGATGAGCCCGTCCTCGCGGTAGCGTCCCAGGTCGCCGGTGCGGTAGAGGCGCTCGCCCGTCTGGGGGTGCGGGACGAAGCTCCTGGCGGTCTTGCCCTGGTCGCCGAGGTAGCCGAGCGCGACTCCGGCGCCGCCGATGTACAGCTCTCCGGCCACCCAGTCGGGGCAGGGACGCATGGCGTGGTCGAGCACGTGGAAGGACTGGTTGGCCAGCGGCCTGCCGTACGGGACGCTCGTCCAGGCGGGATCCGGCTCGCCGATGGGGTGGAAGATCGACCAGATGGACGCCTCGGTGGCGCCGCCGAGGCCGACCAGGTCGAGGTGGGGCAGGCGGGCGCGGATGGCCGGGGGCAGCGTGACCGGGATCCAGTCGCCGCTCAGCAGGGCCAGCCGCAGCGTGGGCAGGCCGGTCTCCGGCTGCGCGGACAGGTAGTGCTCCAGCATCTGGAGCTGGGCGGGCACGGAGTTCCACAGCGTGACCCCGTGCTCGGCGACGAGCCGGGCCCAGCGGGCCGGGTCGCCCCTGCCCGAGGCGCCGGGCAGCACCAGCGTGCCGCCCGCGGCCAGGACGCCGAAGACGTCGTAGACGGACAGGTCGAACCCCAGGGCGGCCAGTCCGAGGACGCGGTCGGCGGGCGTCACGTCGAAGCGGCGGTTGATGTCGGCGACGGTGTTGAGCGCGGCCTCGTGGGAGATCATCACGCCCTTGGGGTCGCCGGTGGATCCAGAGGTGTAGATGACGTAGGCGAGGTCGCCGGGGTCGGCGGGGCTGCGCGGCGCGGGGCCGGGAGCGGGCGGGAGCGTGTCCACGTCCACGCTGCGCAGGCCCTCGGGCCGCTCGCCGATCCAGGACTGGGTCAGCACGGTACCGGCCCCGGCGTCGGCCAGGATGCGGGCCCGCCGGGCGGGCGGCTGGCCGGTGTCGACCGGCAGGTAGGCGGCTCCGGCCAGCAGGACGCCGAGCGCGGCGGCGACCTGTTCCCAGCCCTTGTCCATGAGGATCGCCACGGGCGCGCCGCCGGGGGTGAGGGTTCCGGCCACGGCGGTGGCGTGGGCGAGCAGCTCGCCGTACGTCAGCGTGCGGTCTTCCGCGATGACGGCGGGCGCGCCCGGGTCGGCCTGCGCGCGGGCGACGAGCGGCTCGTGCAGCAGCCCGCCGGGGCGCGGCGCGGCGGTGGCGTTGGCGCGCGCCCTTCGCTCCTCCTGTACGGCGGGCAGCCCCACCGGCGAGGCCGCCGCCCACGCGTCGTCGCCGGCGGCCAGATCGGCCAGCAGCTCGCGCAATGCGCCGAACAGGTCCTCGGCCAGGCCGGGCGGGAGCACGCCGTCGCGCACGTCGGCCCGTACCTCCAGGGTCCCGTCCTCGACGAGGGCCTGGCAGTCGATCCACACCTGGGGCGTCTGGCTCCTGCCGTACACGACCTCGCCCATGCCGCCGCCGGCGTCGCCGAGCCCGAGGGTGCTGGTGAAGACGACCGGCATGAGCGCGGCGTCGCGGCCCTTCGCGCGGGCCAGCTCGCGCATCACCTCGACGCCGGAGTGGAGCCGGTGGTCGAGGTCCTGCCACAGGCGTTCCTGGAGGGCGGCGGCGCGGGCGGCGAAGGTGTGGTGGGCGGCGCCGTCCACCTCCAGGAGGCTGACCGTGGTGAAGTCGCCGACCAGCGCGTCCACCTGCGGGTGGAGGGGCCGGCGGTTGAGGAGCGTGAGGTTGAGGCAGAAGGCGGGCTGCCGGCTCCAGCGGCCGACGACCTCGGCGAAGGCGGCCATGACGGCGGTGGACGGGGTGACGGCGTGCGCGGCGGAGCGCTCGCGCAGCCCTCGCCACTGCTCGGGCGTGAACCTGGCCCGGTGGCGGGTGAACGTGCCGCGCGCCTGGGCGTCGGGGTCCTCGCGCAGCGGCAGTTCGGGGGCGCCGGGCAGGGTGTCCAGGCGGTCCTCCCAGTACGCGCGGTCGCGTTCGTAGGCGGGCCCGCCGCGCTCGCCGCGGACGGCGGCCACGTAGTCGCGGAAGGTGATCTCCAGGGGCGGCAGGTGCGCGGCCGGGTCGTGGTAGAGCGTGTTCAGCTCGGTGAGCAG
Organism: Nonomuraea sp. NPDC050790; assembly: GCF_044456745.1. Classification (NCBI taxonomy): domain Bacteria; kingdom Bacillati; phylum Actinomycetota; class Actinomycetes; order Streptosporangiales; family Streptosporangiaceae; genus Nonomuraea; species Nonomuraea sp. NPDC050790. The sequence goes on from NZ_JBITGF010000005.1 coordinate 33,732, forward strand.
GAGCTGGATGCTCTGGTAGTCGGCGACGAGGAAGTCGACGGAGACGTGCAGCAGGTCGCGGCCGTCGGTGCGGGTGATTCGCAGCTCGAACAGCGGCCAGGCGGCGGGGTCGTAGACGCGGCTGTCCATGGCGGCTCTGACGGCCGTCAGGTGGGCTTCCGTCTCGGCGGCGGGGCGGCCGGTGAGGTCGGTGGTCTCGATGCGGTAGCGGGGCCGGCTGGGCGCGGTGACCTGGTAGCCCTCCGGCTGGACGGTGGCGCGCAGCATGTCGTGGCGCTCGATCAGCAGGTTCCAGGCGTCCTCGACGCGGCCGGGGTCGAGGCCGGTGAAGGCGAGTTCGGCGTAGACCTGGCAGGCGGTGCCGCCGTAGTCGTAGGCGGAGCCACGGCCGAGCAGGTAGGCGGCCTGGACGTCGGTCAGGGGGAACGGTTCGTGGCGGGCGGTGAGGTCGGGGTGCGTCTGCGGCTGGCTCTGCTGGGGCTGGGCCGGGTGGCTGAGCTGCTCCAGCAGCTCCTCCTTGTGGGCGGCCAGCAGGGCGCGCCGTTCCTCGGTGAGGACGCCCTTCGGGGCGCGGAAGCGCAACCGCCCCGACTCCGCCCACAGGTGGACGCCCTCCCGGGCCAGTTCGGCGATGAGCTGACCGGCTGTCATAGCGAGCCCTCCTCGAAGGCTGAGTCGTCGCGGTGGTCGATCAGGGCGGCGTGCTCGGCGATCGTCGGCCCGGCGAACAGCTCCCGCAGCGGAAGGTCGACGCCGAACTCGATCCTGATCTCCTCGGCCAGGCGGGTGGCCAGGACGCTGTCGCCGCCGAGCGTCACGAAGTTCTGGTGCCTGCCCACCTCGGGCAGGTCGAGCAGGGCCCGCCAGATGGCGGCGAGGGACTGCTCGGTGGGTCCCGTGGGTGGATCCTCCTCGGCCGGGTCGCCGGGTTCGCGGGCCAGGCGGGCGAGGGCGGCGCGGTCGATCTTGCCGTTCTGGCCGAGCGGGAGGTCGTCCAGCGGGGTGATCGTGGTGGGGACGGCGTAGGACGGGAGCCGGTCGGCCAGCCGTTCGCGCAGGTCGCCCACGTCGCCGGTGGGGACGACGAAGGCGGCCAGGTGGCGGTCGATCTTGGTGGCGACGGCGCGTGCGACGTTGGGGTGGGTCAGGAGGGCGGCTTCGATCTCGCCCAGTTCGATCCGGTGGCCCCGGATCTTGACCTGGTGGTCGGCCCGGCCCAGGAACTCGAGCGTGCCGTCCGGCCAGTAGCGGCCCAGGTCACCGGTCCGGTACCAGCCGTCCGTGAACTTCGCGGCCGTCGTCTCCGGGTCGCCGCGGTAGCCCTTGGCCACCCCGGCGCCGCCGATCCACAGCTCGCCGGTCACCCAGTCGGGGCAGTCCCTGCCGAGGCCGTCCACCACGCGGAAGCACTGGTTCGCGAGCGGCCTGCCGTAGGGGACCGACACCCACTCCGGGGGCGTCTTGGCGGGGACGGGGCAGTAGTTGGACCAGATCGCCGCCTCGGTCGCCCCGCCCAGCGCGATCAGCTCGCAGCCGGGGGCCGCTTGGCTGAGCCTTTCGGACAGGTCCAGCGGGACCCAGTCGCCCGACACCATCGCCAGGCGCAACGATCCCAGAGAACCCCGGTCGGCGGTGAGCAGCATGTCCAGCAGGGCGGGCACGGTGTTCCACACGGTCACCTGATGCTCGGCCACCAACTCGGCCCAGCGGGCCGCGTCCCGGCGCTCGTCCTCGCCGATCGTGACCAGCGAACCGCCCGCAGACAACAGACCGAACACGTCCCAGACCGACAGGTCGAAGTCGAGCGCCGACACCGCCAGCACCCGGTCCTCCGCCGTGACGCCGAAACGCCGGTTGACGTCCAGGATCGTGTTCAGCGCCGCCCGGTGGGAGATCTCCACGCCCTTCGGCTCGCCGGTGGAGCCCGAGGTGAAGATGACGTACGCGCTCGCCTCCGGATCCACCTCGACCGGAGCCTCCAGCGGCGGGCCGGTGGGCAGGTCGGTGAGCGTCAGGCGGACGCCGGCCCGGTGGAGCATCCGCTCCCTGCGGAGCTTCGGCTGGTCGGCGCCGATCGGCACGTACAGGGCTCCGGCCGCCAGGACTCCCAGGACCGCGGCCACCTGGTCGGCGCCCTTGGGCAGGCAGACGGCCACCGCGTCGCCGGGCCGTACCCCCTGCTCCACCAACGCCCCCGCCACCCGCAACGCCCGATCCGACAGCTCGCCATAAGACACGCCCGGCTGGATCGCGATCCGGGACGGATCGCGGCGCGCGTGCGCGAAGAAGCCAGCGTGCAGGGTGTCCTCGGGAACGGAGGTGGCGGTGTCGTTGGCTCCGGCGCGGGTGACGAGCTGCTCGGCCGGGGTCAGGCAGGGGACGGCGGCGTCCCAGTCCTGGGTGGACAGGCGTTCCAGCATCCCGGCGAAGGCGGCGAACATGCCGTCCAGGACGCCGGGCGGGAACAGGTCCTCGACCGCGTCCCAGTTGACCAGCAGGTCGCCGTCCACCTCGACCACCTGGTGGTCGAGCCAGACCTGGGGCGTCTGCGAGACGCCCCAGAACGGGTCGGAGAACAGGGCGCCGGTCGGCGGGCCGTCCATGCCGAGCGTGCTGGTGAACACCACCGGCATCGCGGCGTCGGCCGTGCCGGTGCGCCTGGCCAGCTCGCGCATCACCCACAGCGCGGAGACCTCGCTGTGCTCCAGGTCGCGCACGACGCGGCGCTGCAGGCGGCGGGCGCTGTCCAGCCACGTCTCCCCGGGCTCGTAGGCGACCAGGAGCAGCGAGGTGAAGTCGCCGAGGACCGTGTCGATGTCCGGGTGGACCTCGCGGCGGTCGAACAGCGTCAGGTTGATCGTCATGTCGCGGCGGGCGCTCCAGGCGCCGAGCGCCTCGGCGAACGTGGTGGCCAGCACCGTCGACGGGGTCAGTCCGTGCTCCCTGGCGGCGTCCTTGACGGCCTGCCAGCGCCCGGACGGAACGCGCGTCTGGCGGCGGGTGAAGCGCGGGCGGCCGATCCGCTCCGGCTCCTCCGCCAGCGGGAGCTGCGGGGCGGGCGGCAGCTCGGCGACCCGCTCCGACCAGTACTCCTGCGCCCGGCGCAGCGCCCCGGGGTCCGGCTTGACGGTGAGGACGTAGTCGCGGAACGACGGTCCCGCGGGCGGCAGTTCGGCGGCCGGGTCGTGGTAGAGGGTGTCCAGCTCGTTCAGCAGGGTCATGGTGCTGAGCGCGTCCAGGATGATGTTGTCGAAGCTGACGCCCAGGCGGGTGCGGCCCGCGCCGTACCGGACGGCCCGCGCGTCGAACAGCGGCCACCGGGTGGCGTCGATGAGCTGGTGCGACATCTGCGCGCGCAGCCCGGCGAGCGCCTCGTCGGCGTCGTCGCCGGCCTCGGTGACCGGGATGACGAAGCGCGGCACGTCGGGCAGCACCCGCTGGGTGCCGTCGGGCAGGAACACCGCGCGCAGCATCTCGTGCCGTCCGATGAGCCGGTTCCAGGCCGCTTCCAGGCGGGGCAGGTCGAGGTCGGCCAGGTCGTACTCGGTGTAGAAGTGGCAGCCGACGCCGCCCAGCGCGAAGTCGTCGGTGCGGCCGATCCAGTAGGCGCGCTGCACGTCGGTGGGCGGGAAGGGCTCGTGGCGGTGCTCGGGGTCGGCGCGCAGCGCGGGCCGCTCGTCCCGCTCCTCCCCCGGCGCCAGGGTGGCGGCGAAGGCGGCCAGCTCGGGGTGGTCGAACAGATTCGTCAACCGGCCGCCGGACACGCCGTTCTCGCGCAGCCGGGTGATGAGCCTGGTGGCGAGCAGGCTGTCGCCGCCGAGCGTGAAGAAGCTCTGGTCGCGGCCGACGGCGGGCAGGTCCAGCAGCTCGGCCCAGAGGCCGGCGACGGTGCTCTCCACGCCCGGCCGCGGCGGCTCGAACGGCTCGTCCGGCCGCTCGGCGAGGACCGCCCGCACGACCGTCCTGTCGATCTTGCCGTTCGGGGTGAGCGGGAGGTCCCGCACGGGCACGATCCGGTCGGGGATCATGTACGGCGGAAGTCGCGTCGCCAGCCGTTCGCGCAGGTCGCCGAGGTCACCGGTGGCGACGACCACGGCCGCCAGGTGGCGGTCGATCTTGGTGGCGACGGCACGTTCCACGTGGGGATGGGTCAGGAGGGCGGCTTCGATCTCGCCCAGTTCGATCCGGTGGCCCCGGATCTTGACCTGGTGGTCGGCCCGGCCCAGGAACTCCAGGGTGCCGTCCGGCCAGTAGCGGCCCAGGTCGCCGGTCCGGTACCAGCCGTCCGTGAACTTCGCGGCCGTCGTCTCCGGGTCACCGCGGTAACCCTTGGCCACCCCGGCGCCGCCGATCCACAGCTCGCCGGTCACCCAGTCGGGGCAGTCCCGGCCGAGGCCGTCCACCACGCGGAAGCACTGGTTCGCGAGCGGCCTGCCGTAGGGGACCGACACCCACTCCGGGGGCGTCTTGGCGGGGACGGGGCAGTAGTTGGACCAGATCGCCGCCTCGGTCGCCCCGCCCAGCGCGATCAGCTCGCAGCCGGGGGCCGCTTGGCTGAGCCTTTCGGACAGGTCGAGCGGGACCCAGTCGCCGGACACCATGGCCAGGCGGAGCGTGGTGAGCGGGGACCGCGCACCGGTGAGCAGCATGTCGAGCAGGGCCGGGACGGTGTTCCACACGGTCACCTGATGCTCGGCCACCAACTCGGCCCAGCGGGCGGCGTCCCGGCGCTCGTCCTCGCCGATCGTGACCAGCGAACCGCCCGCCGACAACAGACCGAACACGTCCCAGACCGACAGGTCGAAGTCGAGCGCCGACACCGCCAGCACCCGATCCTCTCCGGTGACGCCGAAACGCCGGTTGACGTCCAGGACCGTGTTCAGCGCCGCCCGGTGCGAGATCTCCACGCCCTTCGGCTCACCGGTGGAGCCCGAGGTGAAGATGACGTACGCGCTCGCCTCCGGATCCACCTCGACCGGAGCCTCCAGCGGCGGGCCCGAGGGGAGTTCGGTGAGCAGGAGCCTGGCTTCGGCGCGGCGCAGGATCTGGTCGCGGCGGGCCTCCGGCTGGTCGACGCCGACCGGGACGTACAGAGCTCCGGCCGCCAGGACGCCCAGGACCGCGATCACCTGGTCGGCGCCCTTGGGCAGGCAGACGGCCACCGCGTCGCCGGGCCGTACACCCTGCTCCACCAAAGCCCCCGCGACCCGCAACGCCCGATCCGACAGCTCGCCATAAGTGAGGCGGGGCTGGATCGCGATCCGGGACGGATCGCGGCGCGCGTGCGTGAAGAAGCGGGAGTGCAGCGTGCCGTCGGGCAGGGGCGCGGCGGTCGCGTTGGCGGCGTCGCGGGCGGCGGGGCGGCCGGGACGCGGCGGCCGCGCGGACCAGTCCTCCGTCAGGAGCCAGGCGATCAGGCGGTCGTAGGCGGCGGACATGCCGTCCAGGACGCCCGGCGGGAAGAGGTCCTCGACCGCGTCCCAGTTGACCAGCAGGCCGCCGTCCACCTCGACCACCTGGTGGTCCAGCCAGACCTGCGGCGTCTGCGACAGCATCCAGCCCAGCGAGCCCAGACTGTGCTGCACGTGCTCGGCGACCAGGTCGCCCATGCCCAGCGCGCTGGTGAACACCACCGGGGCGCTCACCTGGTCGTTGCGGCCGCCGCGGTTGAGGTCGCGCAGGACCTCGACGCCCGTGTAGGCGGAGTGCGCGACGTCGCGCTGGAAACGCGCCTGCAGCGAGGCGGCCCGCTCGGCGAACGTCTGCGGGCTCGACAGGTCCACCTCCAGCAGGATGAGGTTGCTGAAGTCGGCCACCATGTGCTCGACCTCGGGGTGCGGAAGGTCCCTGTCGAACAGCGGCGCGTTCAGCACGAACCGGGGCGCGGCGCTCCACGCCCCGACGACCTCGGCCAGCGCGGCCGCCATCGTCATCGGCAGCGTGAGGCCGTGGGCGCGGGCCCGCGCGGCCAGCCTCTCCCGGTCGGCGGCGCCGATGCGGTGCTCGCGGCGGACCACGCGCACCCGCTCCAGCCGCGCCGGCTCGACGGCCAGGGGCAGCGCGGGGCCGGGCGGCAGGTCGGGCAGGCGGCCGGACCAGTAGCGGCGGTCGGCCTCGCGGTCGGCGGCGCGCCGCCGGTCCCGCTCGGCGAGGTAGTCGGGGAAGCCGTAGGACAGCGGGGGCAGGGTGGCGCCCTCGCCGCGGTAGAGCGTGGCCAGGTCTTCGAGGAGGATCTGGATGCTGCGTACGTCGGCGACCAGCAGGTCGATGTTGGCGTGCAGCCGGTGGGCGCCGCCCGGCAGCAGGGAGAGCGTCAGGTCGAGCACCTCGCCGCGCTCCACCTCCAGGCGGCGGTGCGACAGGCTCTCGCGTACCGCCAGCAGCCGCGTCTCGACGTCGTCCGCGTCCTCGTCGCGCAGGTCGTGGACGGTCAGTCCCGGCCACGGACCGCGCGGCAGGATCTGCTGGGTGGCGTCGTCGAGGAAGCGGGCGCGCAGCAGCTCGTGCCGGTCGAACAGGGCGCGGGCGGCGCGCTCCAGGGCGTCGCGGTCGAGGTCGCGGCCGTCGAACTCGGCGTAGAAGTGGCAGCCGACGCCGCCGAGCACCTGACGGTCGCGGCGGCCGAACCAGTAGGCGTGCTGCAGCGGGGTGAGCGCGAACGGGGCGTGCCGGTCGGGCGGCCCGGTCTCTGGAGGCAGCGGTGGGACCGGGCCGCCCGCGTTCAGGAGGGAGTGCCAGGAGGCGAGCGTCGGCGACTCCATCAGGTCGCCGAACTTGACCGCGACGCCCTGGCGCTGCCAGTCGTTGGCCAGTTGCATGATCCGGATGGAGTCGGCGCCCAGGGCGATGAGGTCCTCCTCAGGCGCGATCTCTTCCGGGGAGACCCCGAGCAGCTCGGCCGCGGCCCGCGCGATGTCCGCCATCCCCAGCTCCGGCCGCCCGCCACTCACGGCAGCCCCCGTCACCGCCGTCTGGGCCGGTACGGCCGGCGCGTCCAGGCCGGCCGCGACAGGCACGTCCGGTTTGCCCGCTGAGGCCAGTCCGTCCGGCTTGTCCGCTACGGAGAGCCCGTCCGGCTGGCCCAGCGTGTTCGACTCGGCCGGGGCGGCCAGGGTGTTCGTGGCCAGGATCGGGAGGGCGCCGCGGCGCAGCCGGTTGACCAGGTCGGCGGGATCGCCGTCCAGCGAGCCGGGGGCGAGCGTCACCACGGTCTCCGCGACCTCGCCACAGGCGTCCAGCACGGCGGCCCGCACCCGCGCAGGGTCGGGCCGTGACCCGTCGTCCGCCTCGACGAGCAGGACCAGCCCGCCGCCGGGCACGGTCTGCACGGCACGGCAGGCCAGACCGGTCAGCTCGGTCACCGGCGCCTCCAGCTCAGGCGCGGAAAGCACCCGCCCCTGAAAAGGCAGCCGCGTCGCTGTTTCCGTCATAGCCAACAACGCTGGCACGCGTCCTAACCAGCAGACAAATGCCGAACTTTCTTCAGGCACTCGCTGACTAGCCGTTCAGTCATTAATTTAGCCTAACCTAACTACCCGGCCGGAAGCGTGTGTTCTGCGGAGAAAGGAATAACGTGCTCTTTCGACACCCTCCAAAAAGTCACCACCCCCTCTTTCGAGGTGCCCATCCGGGCACTTGCCGCTCTTTCCAGCCGCACTTAACTTCCGTCGATATGTCCCAGATGCTGATGGACGACGTCCACGACGCCGCCGAGGCACACGCGCTCGGCGAGGAGTACGTCACCGCGCTCGGCAAGATCATCAACAGCCACGTGCGCAACGAGGCGGCCGGCGCGGCGGTCTTCGACGAGCCCTCCATTTCGCTCGCGCCCACCCCGCACGAGAAATGGCTGGCCTGCAGAATGGCGATGGAGGAATACGGACATCATTTGAAGTTCAACAAACTCGCCGCCCAGCTCGGCCTTGAGGACGCCCGGGACAGGCCACCGCTTTCCGTCTTCGACTATCAGGTGACCTCGTGGACCGGATATGTGATGACCAAGGCCATCGTGGATCTGGCCGAGGTCGTGCTGATGGAAGACCTGTGCGAGTGCTCCTACGTGCCGTTGCGCATGTTGTGCCGCTCCCTGATGCGGGAGGAGCGTTTCCACGTGTCCTTCGGCGCCAGGACGGCCGCGCGGCTGGCCGCCGATCCCGGGCAGCGCGACGAGGTACGCGCCTCCGGCCATCACCTCATCCGGATGACGCTGCCCTTCTTCGGCCGCAGCGACTCCAGGAACAACGAGATCTTCCGGCGCTGGGGCATCAAGCGGCTGAGCAACGACGAGTCGCGGGCCGAGTTCGTGCGGCGGACGCGCGTGCTGCTCTGTGACGAGCTCGGACTGGACTATCCGGAGGTGGGGACGCGGTGGCACGCTACTTCGAGCTGAAGGATCCGCCGCGCGACCTGCCCGCCGCGCTGGGACCCGGGGGCGAGGCCGTACTGGCCCTGCTCGGGGGTCTGTCCGCGGCGCCCGGCGGGGCGCCCGACCACGTGGACGGCCTGCCCGTACGGCAGGCGGACCGGGTGCCCACGGCGCTGCTCGATCGGGTGGAGCCCGGCTGGCTGGCCGCGCTGGAGGGCCGCAGGGCCCGTGCCAGGGCGCACCTGGTGGCGGCGGGCCGGGAGAGCCGGCTGGAGCTGGCCGAGCACGTGGCCATGCTGGTCGCCACCCCGCGCCTCGAACCCGCGCGACCGGGCGACGACGACGCCCTCGCCCAGTCCGGCGCCATCCTCTGGCTCCTCGGCACCCTCGTCGCCACCGCCCTCGACACCCCTGAACCCAGCCGCGACGAGCCGCCCAAACCCAGCCATGACGACGAGCCCGTCGCACCCGAAACCGGCCGTGCGGCCCCGCCCGTCGCACCCGAGGCCGATCGGGGTGATGTGGCGCTGGCCGGGCTGGTCGCCCGTGGCTGGTGGCCGGTCGGGCCCGTGGACGGCGTGTTCGTGATCGCCCCTCTCACCCTCCCGAGGACATGTCATGCGTGAGGTCCTGCCCCGGCGAAGCTCCGCCCGCCCCGCGCCCGGGGAACCGGACGCCAACTTCGCCACCAACCTGGCCGCCCTGGCCAGGCGCGAGGGCTGGTGGGATCTGCCCGCCTTCCACGCCCCCGGCCGCTCCTACACGCACGGCGAGGTGCACACGCTGGCCGCCGGCGCCGCCTCCGTCCTGGCCGGGCACGGGGTGGAGCCGGGCGACCGGGTGCTGATCGCCCTGGGCGACGGCATCGCCTGGGTGAGCGCGTTCCTCGGCGCCGCCCGGCTCGGCGCGGTGGCCGTGCCGGTCAACCCCGACCTGACCGCCGACGACCACGCCTTCATGGCCGCCGACTGCCAGGCCAGGCTCGTGGTCAGCGACGACCATCTGGCGGGCCGGTTCGGTGGCTGTGCCGTACTGGTGGACGAGCGGCTGACGCGGCTGGCGGCGGACGCGCCCGCCGGGCCCGCGCGCGGCGTCACCGGACGGATGCCGCTGTACGCGCAGTACACCTCAGGCACGACCGGCACCCCCAAGGCGGCCCTGCACCGCCACGCCGACCCCGCCCGCTACATGCGCGCGGCGGGAGCCGGCGTGACCGGCGTGACCCGCGACGACGTGACGCTGTCGATCTCCAAGATGTTCTTCGCCTACGGCCTGGGCAACGCGCTGGTCTTCCCGCTGTTCTCCGGCTCCTCGGCGGTGCTGCTGCCGCACCGGGCCGCGCCCGCCGACCTCGCCGAGGCCGTGTCGCGCCACCGCGTCACCCTCCTGTACGGCGTGCCGACCGCCTACGCGAACCTGGTCGCCGAGTGCGACCCCGCCCCTTTCTCCTCGGTACGGCTGGCCGTCTCCGCGGGCGAAACCCTGCCCGCCCAGCTGGGTGAGCGGGCCCGCGACCTGCTCGGCGCCCCGGTCCTGGACCAGTTGGGCTCGACCGAGGCCGGGCACGCGTTCTGCTCCAACACCGCCTGGAGCGACGAACCGGGCACGATCGGCCGCCCCCTGCCCGGCTACGAGGTCGTGCTGCGCGACAAGAACGGCGCGCGGGTCACGCTCGGCCAGGGCGAGATCTGGGTGCGCGGCGACGCGGTCATGATCGAGTACCTGGGGCGGCCCGAGCAGACCGCCAAGGCGCTGCGCGGCGGCTGGCTGCGCACCGGCGACCTGGCCGAGTACGTGGACGGCGGCGCGCTGAAGCACTGCGGGCGGGCCGACGACATGGAGATGGTGGGCGGCATCACCGTCTCCCCCATCGAGATCGAGCGCGTGCTGGCCGAGCATCCCGCGGTCGCCGAGGTGGCCGTGGCGGTCGTGCGCGACGCGCGCGGGGCCGGGCGGCTGCGCGCGTACGTGGTGCTGGGCGGCCCGAGCGGCCCCGGCCTGGAGGAGGAGCTGATCGGGCTGGCCCGCCGCCGGCTGGCCCCGTACAAGGTGCCGCGCAGCGTGGAGGTACGCCCCAAGCTGCCGCGCACCTCGACCGGCAAACTGCGCCGTTTCGCGGTGCGCGAGGGAAAGTGGTGATGGCATGCTGACCGTTCGCGCGGACGAGCGCCTGGCGTGGGACGCCGGCTCGGGCCTGGTGCCCGTCGCCGACCGGCCGCCCGGCGAGCCCGCGGTCGTGGACTCGTGGCTGGTAGCCGACGAGCGGGTGCGCGACCTGCCCCTGCACGAGGAGCGCTTCCTGCGCGCGAGCACCGAGCTGCTGCCGGACCTGCCGGCCGCCGCGGTCCACGACTTCCTCGACGCGGTACGCCGCTGGCAGCCCGGCCACGGCCGCTGGTTCCCCCGGGTGGAGGCGTACGCGGGAGCGCGGCCCCGGCTGGCGCTCTGGCCCAGGCCCGCCCCCGAGCCGGACGGCGAGGAGGTCACCCTCTGGATCCCGCCCGGCCCCGACCCGCGCCGGCACCCCACCGTCAAGGGCCCCGACCTGCGGGTGCTGGCGGCGCTGCGCGAGCGGGCCAGGGAGCTGGGCGCCGACGACGCGCTGCTCCACGACCGGGCGGGAACCGCCCTGGAGAGCGCCCACAGCGCGCTGGTGTGGTGGCGCGGCGGCACCCTCTGCGTGCCCGCCGGCGACCTTCCCGTGCTGCCGTCGGTGACGCGGATCCACCTGGAACGGCTGGCCGCCTGCTGGCGGGTCCCGGTCCGGCGCGAGCGGATCAGCGTGACCGAGCTGACGGAGCTGGAGACCTGGAGCGTCAACGCGCTGCACGGGCTGCGTCCGGTGCGGGCCTGGGTCGACGCGGCCGGCCGTACCCGGGCGGCGGCCAGGATCTCGGCGCGGGCGGAGGAGTGGCGGCAGGCGGTCAGCCACCGCGCGGTGCTGCCGGTCCTGCCCGCGCGGGAGCAGCCGTGCGCACCCTGATCGTGGACAACCACGACTCCTACACCTACAACCTGTTCCAGCTCGCCGCCCAGACCTATGGCGTGGAGCCGGTCGTGCTGACCAACGACGACCCGGGCTGGGACGGCCTGGACCTCAGCCGCTTCGACGCGCTCATCGTCTCCCCCGGTCCTGGACGCCCGCAGAAGGAACGCGACGTGGGCGTCACCCTGGAGGTGATCCGGCGCTCCGGGCTGCCGGTGCTGGGCGTCTGCCTGGGACACCAGGCGCTGGCGTGGATGTCGGGGGCCGACGTGGTCCCGGCGCCGATCCCGATCCACGGGTACGTGGAGCAGATCCGGCACTGCGGCCGCGACCTTTTCCGCGGGCTGCCGCAGGGTTTCGCCGCGGTGCGCTACCACTCGTTGTGCGTGGCGACGCCGCCGCCCGACGACCTGGAGATCACCGCGTGGACCGCCGACTCGGTGGTGATGGGGCTGCGGCATCGCGAGCGGCCCTGGTGGGGCGTGCAGTTCCACCCGGAGTCGATCTCGACCGAGCACGGGCCCGCGATCATGCGCAACTTCCGCGACCTCGCGTCCGGCCGCGCCGTCACCCTGACCCCGGCGCCCGCCTGGTCGCTTGAGGTGGAGCGGGTGGAGGGCGTCCACGACGCCGAGCGGATCTTCGCGGAGGTGTTCGGGGCCGAGCGGTACGCGTTCTGGCTGGACAGCAGCAGGGCCGAGCCCGGCCTGGCCAGGTTCTCCTTCCTGGGTGACGCGGGCGGGCCGCACGGCGAGGTGCTCTCGTGCCAGCCGGGCTCGGGCAGCGTGGTGGTCAGCTCGGGGGGCGCGGAGTCGGCCGTGTTCGCCTCCGTGTTCGACGTGCTGGCCGATCGGGTGGCGGCGCGGGCCGTACCGGGCGCGCTGCCGTTCGATCTGAACGGCGGCTACGTCGGGTACTTCGGCTACGAGCTCAAGCGCGACTGCGGCGCCCCCGCCGCGCACGTCTCCCCACTGCCCGACGCGGTGTGGATGTCGGCCACCCGGCTCGTCGCGCTCGACCACGAGCGCGGTGAGTCCTGGGTGCTGGCGCTGACCGACGGCCGCGCGGCGAGCCGGTCGGCGGCGCGCGACTGGGTCGCGCGGACCGCCGCCGCCTGCCGGGCCGCGGAACCGGCCCCCGCCGCCGCGCCCGCCGCGCCCGGGGAGGGGTTCGACCCCGAGCCGTGGCTGGTCAGGGACCGGGCGCGCTACGTCGCCGACATCGAGGAGTGCCTGCGGCTCCTGCGGGCGGGCGAGAGCTACGAGATCTGCCTGACCAACGCCGCCGAGATCCCCTTCGACGGCTCCCCCTTCGAGCTCTACCTGGCCCAGCGGCGGCTCAACCCGGCCCCCTACGCCGCGTACCTGCGCCTGGACGGCACGCACGTGCTGTGCTCCTCCCCCGAGCGTTTCCTCAAGGTGAGCAGGGACGGCGTCGCCGAGTCCAAGCCGATCAAGGGCACCGCGCCGCGCTCACCCGAGCCGCGCGCCGACCACGCCCTGCGCGAGGAGCTGGCGACCTCGGACAAGACCAGGGCGGAGAACCTCATGATCGTGGACCTGCTCCGCAACGACCTGGGCCGCATCAGCGACGTCGGCTCGGTGTCGGTGCCGCGTTTCATGGCCGTGGAGTCCTACGAGACCGTCCACCAGCTCGTCTCGACCGTGCGCGGGCACCTGAACGACGGGGTCGGCGCGGTGGCGGCGGCCCGCGCCTGCTTCCCCGGCGGCTCGATGACCGGGGCGCCGAAGCTGCGCACCATGGAGATCATCGACCGGCTGGAGGGCCGGGCTCGTGGTGTGTACTCGGGCGCCATCGGCTTCTTCGGCCTGGGCGGCGGCGCCGACCTCAACATCGTGATCCGCACCGCCGTGGCCCACGAAGGGCGGCTGACGGTGGGCGCGGGCGGGGCGATCGTGCTGGACTCCGATCCGGCGGACGAGTACGAGGAGATGCTGCTCAAGGCCCGCGCGCCGCTGCGCGGGCTGTCCCCCTCGCCGCGGGTCACCCGCGCGGGCGGCGCGCGTCCCCAGGATCGCGAACCAGCCCGCGACTGATCGCCACCGCCGTCGCCAGCGTCCTGTTCGGGCAGTTGAGCTTGGCCAGGATGTTGGCGACGTGGCGTTTGGCGCCGTGTTCCGAGATGCCGAGCCGGCGCGCGATCTGCTTGTTGCTCAGTCCTTCCACCAGGAGTGCAAGCGCTTCCATCTCCCGGCAGCTCAATGGCGCGTCGGGCTTGTCCGCACGCGGCTCACGGGGCTCGGACCCCGGCCCCACCTGCGCCATCAGCTTGCGCGCCACCGCACCGGGCATCGGCACGAGGCCGCTCTCCAGGTCGCTCAGCGCGCTGGAGAGCGTCTCGCGGGTGAGCACGTTCTCCAGGAGGTAGCCGTCGGCGGGGATGGGCGCGACCTGGGCCAGCGTCTTGTCGCTGGCGGTCCGCAGGACCAGCAGCACGCGTACGCCGAGGTCGCTGGCGGTCCGGGCGAGTTTCTCCGCGCGCTGTGGCTCGGGGCTGTCGCTCAGGACCAGGAGTGTGGGGCGGCCGGAGTGCAGGATGCCCATGCTCTGGTCGACACAGGAGCTGCCGACCACATCGTCCAGGGTGTCGAGCTCCCGCAGCATCGCGCACAGGCCGCACCGCACCACTTCACTGCCCAGGGAGACCAGGGCGACTCTTTCTGATGTCATCGTCATCCGCCGTCGGGTCGGGGGTAAGAGACGACTACCCATCGGCCCTCAAGATATGTTCGCGAACATGAGCCTCACTGCAGCGGCAGCCGCCGCACCCCGGTCATGGTCGGCGTGGGGATGAAGGCCACCGGGTCTCTGGGGTCGGTGCGCAGGCTCGCGTGCCGGTCGAGCAGGAGGTTGAGCGCGACCCTGCCCTCCAGCCTGGCCAGCGGCGCGCCCAGGCAGAAGTGGATGCCGCGGCCGAAGGCCAGGTGCGGGTTGGGGTCGCGGCGGGGGTCGAACTCCTGCGGGCGCTCGAACTGGCGCGGGTCGCGGTTGGCCACCGCGGGCCAGGTCAGCAGCATCGAGTCGGCGGGAATGGTCATGCCGCCCAGCTCGGTCTCGCGGGTGGTGCTCCGGCCCAGCGCGGCGAACGGGGTGAAGTAGCGCAGCGACTCCTCGATCACCTCGGGCACCAGCGCGCGGTCGGCGCGGACCTCCGCCTGCCGCTCGGGGAAGGCGTCCAGGCACAGGACGGTGTTGCCGAGCAGCATCGTCGTGGTGATGTGCCCGGCCAGCAGCAGGATGATGCCGAAGTTGACCACCTGCTCGTCGGGCAGGCGCTCGCCGTCCACCTCGGCCTCGACCAGCTTGGTCAGCAGGTCGGCGCGCGGGCGGGCGCGGCGCTCGGCGGCGTGGCCGGCCAGGTAGTCGGTCATCTCCTTCCACGACGTGAGCGCGGCGTCCGTCGCGGCGTCCCTGCGGTCACCGGCCTCCTTCATCGAGATCTTGGTCTCCCGCGAGAACAGCGCGTCCGCCCACCGCCGGAAGAGCTGCCGGTCGCTCGTGGGCACGCCGAGCAGCTCGGCGATGACGATGACCGGCAGCGGGTAGGCCAGGTCGGTGACGAGCTCCAGCCGGCCGCGCTCGCGGGCGGCGTCGAGCAGCTCACCCGTGAGGTCGGCGATCCTGGGTTCGAGGTCGGCGACGACCTTGCGGGTGAACGCGGCGCTGACGAGCTTGCGCAGCTTGCCGTGCTCGGGCGGGTCGATCTGGGTCAGGAAGCCCTTCAGCGAGAACCCCTCGTCCTCGGCGAACGTGCCCTTGGGCAGCAGGCGCATGGTGTCGGAGGAGTACGTGCCCGGGTCGGCCAGGACGTCGTGCAGCTCGGGGTAGCCGTAGACGTTCCAGAGTCCGGCGTCCTCGTCGTGGACGACAGGCGGGCCCTCGTACGGGCCGTGGAGCCAGAAGTGCTGGGCAGGGACGTCGTACCGTTCGACGATGGCGGCCATCGCCTCTCCTTTGATAGGGAGCGGAACTGACTGCCGACCAGGCTTCCCGGCGCACCTGACTCGATTTTACTCCCGCCTGTCGTCCGGTCAACGCGTGGCGGGGCGGGCGCGTACGTGCATCCGCTCGCCCTGGCCCCCGAACAGGCACAGCAGCTCCGCGGGCCCGGGACCCGCGGTGGTGAAGGCGTGCGGCAGCCGGGTGTCGAACTCGGCCGCCTCCCCCGCGCCCAGCACCAGGTCCCGCTCTCCCAGCAGCAGCCGCACCCGTCCGGCCAGCACGTACAGCCATTCGTAGCCCTCGTGCGCGCGCTGCTCGCTCATGTCCTCCTGCCGCGAGATGACCATCTTGTACGCCTGCAGCCCGCCGCCGAGCTGCCGGGTCAGCGGCACGAAGGTCCGGCCGTAGCGGTTGAAGGGGCGCAGGTGGATGCGCGGGTCGCCGGTCTCCGGCGCGCCGACCAGCTCGTCCAGCGGCACTCGGTACGCCTGCGCGAGCGGCAGCAGGAGCTCCAGGGTCGGCTTGCGCTGCCCGGACTCCAGCCGGGACAGCGTGCTGGCGGAGATCCCGGTCGTGGTGCTCAGCTCGGTCAGCGTCAGGCCGTGCTCGGCGCGCAGCACCCGCAGCCTCGGCCCCACGGCCCCGAGGACGGCCGTCAGTTCTTCCATGGCCCCAGTTTGCCGAAACGGCAACGAGGTTTGTCAATCCGCCGCCTCGTGACGCACTCTCTGCGGCATGACAGAGATGCGACGTTACGACGTGATCGTGATAGGCGGCGCGGCCGCGGGGCTGAGCGGGGCGACGGCGCTGGCGCGTTCGCGCAGGTCGGTGCTGGTCGTCGATGGGGGCCAGCCGCGCAACGCGCCCTCCGACGGCGTGCACAACTACCTGGGGCACGACGGCCTGCCGCCGGCGCTGCTGCTGGCCAGGGGGCGCGAGGAGTTCATCGGCTACGGCGGCGAGATCCGGACGGGCGCGGTGTCGTCGGTGACCCGGCTGCCGGACGACGGCTTCGCGGTGGCGCTGGGCGACGGCTCCGTGGTGGAGGCGGCGCGGATCCTGGTGGCCACCGGGGTGGCGGACGAGTTGCCCGATGTCGCCGGGCTGGCCGGGCGCTGGGGCGTCGACGTGCTGCACTGCCCGTACTGCCACGGGTGGGAGATGCGCGACCGGGCGATCGGGGTGCTGGCCACGATGCCGCTCGCCGTACACCAGGCCATGCTGTGGCGTCAGCTCAGCAAGGACGTGATCGTCTTCTCACACACGCAGCCCGGTCTCGACCTCGGCGGTCTCGACGTCGAGGTGGTCGACGGGCTGGTCACCGCGGTGGAGACGCGCGACGGCCACCTGTCCGGCGTACGGCTGGCCGACGGCGGGACCGTCGCCCGGGACGTCCTCGTCGTCAGCCCGGTCATGCACGCCCGCGCCGGATTCCTGAGCGGCCTCGGCCTCGAACCGGAGATCCAGGAGATGGACGGCCACGTGATCGGCACCCAGATCCCGGCGGGCCCCACGGGCGCCACCGGCGTGCCGGGCGTGTGGGCCGCGGGCAACGTGGCGAACCTGATGGAGACCGTGGTCGGCGCCGCCGCGGCGGGGGTGCGTGCGGCCGTCGCCATCAACGCCGACCTGGCCATGTCCGGCAGGTGAGCGGTCAGGCGCCGGGACCCCAGGCGGGCCTGGCTCCGGTGGCCGCCTTGCGGCCGAGCTTGCCCGACCTGACCTGGACGGCGAGGCTGTCGAGGATGACGCGGGCGCTGAGCAGGGCGGTCTGCTCGGCCCAGTCGTAGGGCGGCGAGCACTCCACGACCTCGATCCCGGCCAGCCCGGGTTCGGAGACCATGCGGACCAGGTTGAGCGCCTCGCGGGGCAGCAGGCCGCCGGGCTCCGGCCAGCCGGTGCCGGGAACGAACCCGGCGTCGATGACGTCGATGTCGAAGGACAGGTAGACGGCCTCGGCGTTCTGCCAGGCGATCTCCAGCGCGGTCTCGGCCACGCGTTCCACGCCGACGCGCTCCACGTCGCCGACGGTGATGACGGTGGTGCCGCGCTCGCGGCCCACCTGGACGCCGGGGCGGGGCGACTGCCAGCCGCCGATGCCGACCTGGACGAGGTTGGTGGCCGGGGCGTTCCTGATGTTGGTGGCGTGGAACCACGGCGTGGTGTGCATGCGCTCGTCGAGGTCGGTCTCCTGCGTGTCGACGTGCCGGTCGAAGTGGATGATGCCGACGTTGCCCTCGCGGTGCGGGGTCAGGCCGCGGATGGTCGGGAAGCCGATCGAGTGGTCGCCGCCGAGCACGACGGGCATCACCCCCTGCTGGACGACGTGGCTCATCGCCTGGCTGATCTGGTCGAACGACTTCTCCAGGTTGCCGGGGATGGTGAAGACGTCGCCGATGTCCACCAGGTTGAGCTGTTCGCGCAGGTCTACGCCGAGCTCGTAGCAATAGGTGCCGAACAGGTTGGTGCTGCGCCGGATGCCCTGCGGACCGAAGCGGGTGCCGGGGCGGTAGGTGGCGCCCGCGTCGAGCGGCACCCCGAAGATCGCCACCTCGGCGTCCCCGACGTCGTGCACATCCTCCAGGTACGGACATTTCAGGAATGTTCCGCGTTCGCCGGCGAAGTGGGGAAGCTCCCCTCGGGCGAACGTCGGGATCGTCCTGTCGTTGATCGTCGGCGCGCCCTCAAGCCCGTAGGCCAGGGCCCGCTCGATCTCCTCGGCGTGCCGCGCGGTCGGGATTTCCGCCTCGGCCCGCTGGGCCCAGGAGCCTTCTTGACTTACGTTGGTCATGTTTCCTGAGTCTTCGCTCGAGACGATCGGCTGTCCAGCAATGATCATTCTGAGTGTCGCGCTCGTCATCGCCTCCATGATCGTCGTCGGGCTGCTGGTCGCCCGCAGGGTCGCGGGGGACAGCAGGAACTTTCTGGTCGCCGGCCGTACGCTGGCGCTGCCCGTTGTCGCGGCGACGCTGATGGGCCAGGCGGTCGACACCAACGCCACCCTCGGCGCCACCGACCAGGCCGCCAGGCTCGGCTTCTGGGCGGGCGCGACGCTGCCGCTCGGGCTGGCGCTGTGCCTGCTGCTCACCGGCCTGTTCTTCGCGCGGCCGATGAACCGCATGGGCCTGACCACGCTGCCCGACTTCTTCCGGCTGCGCTACGGCCGCGCCACCGAGATGGCCGCCGCGCTGCTGATGATCGCCGCGTTCGCGATCCTGGTGGCGGGGAACCTGGTGGCGGGGGGTTTCCTGTTCGAGATGTTCCTCGGCACGCCGTACGTGGTGGGGGTGCTCATCATCGTCGCCGCGGTGCTGGTCTACACGCTCGCCGGCGGCATCCTCAGCGACGCCTACAGCTCGATCGTCCAGGTGGCGGTGACCACGCTCGCCTCGCTGGCGCTGCTGTTCTGGGTCGCGGCGACGTTCGGACTCGGGCACGAGCCCGGCATGGGCCCGCTCGACCTGGGCCAGCTCTCCGATCCCGCGCAGGGCGCGGTGGTCAACTGGGCCACGCTGGCCGCGCTCGGCGTGGGCGACATCGTGGCGATCGACTTCATGCAGCGCGTCTTCTCCGCCCGCTCCCCCGACGTCGCGCGCCGGGCCTGCTTCCTGGCGGCGGCGGGCACCGCGATCGTGGGCGTGCCGTTCGCGCTGGCCGCGGTGGCCACCGGGCGCGGGCTGCTGACGCTGCTGGACGAGGCGGCGCCGGTCGGGCTGAGCGTGCTGGTGCTGGCGGGCATCGTGAGCGCGTCGCTGTCCACGGCCGACGGCGCGATCCTCGGCACGGCCGCGGTGGCCGTCCGCAACGTGGGCACCATCCGCCGCACAAAAGGCCCCGACCGCACGACCGGCCCTGACGACATGGCCCGTCCGGGCCGCGCGGATCGCCCCAACCGTGCCGATCCGCTGTTGCGGGCCACCCGGTGGGCGATGCTCCCGGTGGTCGGCGGCTCGGTACTGCTGGCCTTACGGGTGCCGCAGACGGGCGTCCTGCTCACGCTGGCCTTCGACCTGATGCTGGCCTGCCTGGCGGTGCCGTTCGTGCTCGGCATGTTCTGGCGGCGCGGTTGCGCGCGCGCTGCCCTCGCCGCGCTCTCCGTCGGCCTGGTGGTACGGCTGACGCTGTTCGCCCTCACCCCCACCATGTACGGCGCCGACAACACGCTCCTCTACGTGCCCAACACCCTGGTCGGCGCGGCGTTCGACGGCTGGCCCACCTTCATCGCGCTGGCCGCCTCCCTGCTCACCTACGCCCTCGTGGCCCTGATCGGCCCCCCGGCCGGAATCCGCGGCCTGGACCTGCGCGTCGAGGAGACCCCCGCCGACCGCTAGGACACGGAGAAGGCGGCCATGCCCGTCGCCCACGCGCTGTCCAGGTCGGCGCCGGGCGGGAAGCGGCCGTCGAGTTCGAGGATCACCATGCCGTGCGCGAAGGCCCAGGCGGCCCGGGAGGCGGCCTCGTCGAAGGCGACCGCGCGCACCAGCGGCATCGCGGCGCGCTCCTCCACGCCGGGCGGCAGCAGGTCGCGGGGCAGCGGCCCGCTGCTCATCAGCCGGTACAGGTGGGGGTGCGCCAGCGCGTAGCGGCGGTAGGCGGCGCCCAGGGCGGGCAGGCCGGGCGCCGCGGCTTCGAGCGCCTCGGCCAGGTCGGTCATGGCCAGCCCGATCACCTGGGCCTCGACGGCCGCCTTGTCGGGGTAGTGCTTGTACAGCGAGGGCGCCCGGATGCCGAGCCGGTCGGCGAGCGCCCGCATGGTCAGGGCTTCGGCGCCGCCGTCCTCGATCAGGTCGCGGGCGGCGGTGACGATCTGGGCGGCGCGCTCAGACATCGCGCGAGCCGTCGCGGTTGCGCAGGCCGTACCCGAAGGCGCGGTCGGCGGCGACGTGCAGCAGCCAGGCCAGGCCCGCCACGAACAGCGGGACGAAGTCGATCGGGCCGAAGGAGTAGCCGACGAGGACGGCCAGCGGGATCCAGGGCCGGTGCATGAAGTTGTAGTACGGCACCGCCTTGGGCGACAGCCGTCCGCCGCCCCCTTCCTTGGCCCCGATGAACATGGTCAGGTCCGGCACGATCGCGAACACGATCGCGGTCACCAGCGCCGGGGCGCCGTGGTTGACGACCTCCAGGACGGTGAAGGCCAGCAGGAACAGGGCGAGCGCGGCCCACGCGACGCGGGCGGCGACGTTGCGGCGGGCGGGGGCGGCGACGACGTCCATCGGAGAACCTCCACGAGAAGGGCTAACGCTGTTAGCTTCACCGTAGGCTAACAGCGTTAGCCCGTCAAGAGGCTTAGGGTCGGCGCATGAGGCATTTCGTGGTCGTCGGCTACGACGCCGCCGAGCTGCTCGACATCGCGTGCGTGGTGGGCTGCCTGGAGAGCGCGAACCTGCGCGGCGCCGACCCGCTCTACAAGGTCCGCCTGGCCACGCCCGGCGCCCGCCCGATCGACTGCGGCCCCACCGTCACGCTCCAGGCCGGCGAGCGGCTCGAACACGTCAAAGGCCCGATCGACACGCTGCTCGTCTCCGGCGGCGTCGGCTGCCTGGACGCCGCGGCCGACCGGATGCTCGTCGCGCACGTGCGCCGCCTGGCCCGCGAGAGCCGCCGCGTCGCCTCCGTCTGCACGGGCGCCTGGATCCTGGCCGCGGCCGGCCTGCTGGACGGGCGGCGCGCCACCACCCACTGGGGCTGGGCCCGCGAGCTGGCGGAACACCATCCGCAGGTGCGGCTCGACCCCGACCCCATCTTCGTGCGCGACGGCCACGTCTACACCTCCGCCGGCGTCACCAGCGCCCTGGACCTCACGCTGGCGCTCATCGAGGAGGACCACGGCCCCGAGGTGGCCCGCACCGTGGCCCGCCAGCTCGTCACCTACCTGCAGCGGCCGGGCAACCAGGCGCAGATGAGCATGTTCACCGCGCCGCCGCCGCCGTCCGACGGGCTGGTCCAGCGGGTGGTCGACCACGTCACCGCCCATCTCGACGCCGACCTCGGGGTCGCGACGCTGGCCGCGGGCGCGGGGGTGAGCCAGCGCCACCTGACCCGCCTGTTCCTGCGCCACCTGGGGCAGACGCCGGGCAGGTTCGTCCGGCAGGCCAGGGTGGAGGCCGCCGCCCACCTGCTGTCGGCGACCACGCTGCCCATGGAGACGGTGGCCGCCCGCTGCGGGTTCGGCAGCGCGGAGACGTTACGGCAGGCGTTCACCGACCGGTACGGCGTGCCGCCCTCCCACTACCGCCTCACCCAGTCCCGCACCGCCGCCTCCCACCCCAGGGCCCCCGCACCCCCGCCCCAACCCCAGCACCCGCCCAAGACGCCCGCCCGAGCCCGACCCGCGGCGCCCGCATAACTCCCGCCCGAGACGCCCGCCTGAAGCCCCGCCCGGGAAACCCGTCCGAGCCCCGCCCAGGAGAACCGCCCGAGTCCCGCGCGGGAGGACCGTCTGAGTCCCGCGCGGGAGGACCGTCTGAGCGTCGCCCGAGACGCCCGGCTGAGTGCCGCGGTGCCGGGTCGGACCCGCCGGGAAACCCGTCACCCGCGCATAGACCGCTCCACGCGGGTAGCTCAAAGGCATGGCGACAATCATTGATCGGGTGCGCGCGTACCTGCGCAGCCCCCGAGGCAGGCAGAACATCGAGAAGGCCAAGCGCCTGGCCCGCGACCCGCGCACGCAGCAGAAGGCCAGGGGCTTCCTAGACCGGCTGCGAAGGAGGCGGTGAGCCGGTCACATAGCCGGTGCCGGTGGAGCGCGAGACGCAGGCGAACGCGTCGAACGCCGCGAACACCGGCAGATCCAGGAAGTAGTCGGCCATGCGCGTGTGCCGGTAGGCGTCCGCGTCCTCGACGTGGGGCGCGGCGGCGCGCAGGTCGGCGAGGGTCCAGAGCGGCCCGGTGGAGAACGCCGACTCGACGCTGCCCGCCACGGGCGGGGGCAGCGGCGCGTCCAGCCAAGCGCCGTGCGGGCGCTCGGGCGTCGGCTCACCCATGGCGGTGGTACGGCCGAGGCTCGAGGTGAGCCCGATGGCGCGATAGCCGTCCCCGAGGGCCGCGGCCAGATGGGCCCCGGCCGGCAGGAGGCCCTCGGGGGTGACGGCGCGCTGGATGTGCCAGTTGTGGGCGGCCAGGACGACGCGGGCGCCGCCGTCCAGCAGCCGCAGCACCGACTCGGCCAGGTAGACGTCGCGGAAGGTCGAGGCCGCGGCGAACCCTTCGGCGGTGGCGCGGTGGAGCTGGTCCAGGTACCAGGCGCCGCGCAGGTGCCAGAGAGCCGTCTCGTGCTCCCGCCCGGCGGCCACGAAGGCGAGCCGGTTCATCCAGGCCATCAGCGTGCTGAGCGCGCCGGTCAGCCTGTCGCGCTCGGCGGGTTCGAGTGACGGGTAGCGGCTCATGGCCACGAGCGTGACGGGGTCGTGGAAGCGGGCGGCCAGTTCGGCGGCGGTCTCCAGGGCGGGCAGCGCCTCGGGGCAGGCCCCACGCAGGTATCCGGCCACGTGGTCGAGCGCGGGCAGCAGCGATCCGCACGATCCCGGCAGATCCACCCCGACGCAGGTGATCCCCGCTTTTTCACGATAAATCCGCATCCAGGTGAGCACGTCGTACATTTCCTGGCACTCACCCAGGCCCAGCGCGACACCCTCCTTCGCGGCCTCCTCCACCGTCCCCGGGCCGCCGGCCACCCAGGCCTCCAGCGCGTGCCCCTGGGTGAAGGGCGCCTCCAGCGCGTACACCTCGAAGCCGCAGCGCTCCACCAGGAAGCGCAGCATGCGGTGCCGTACCTGGTAGAACTCCCGGACGTGGTGGGTGCTCTCCCCCAGCGCCACCACGCGAGCGTCGCCGACGACCTCCCGCAGCGGTTCGAGGTCGTCCAGGGGCGCGTCGAGGTCCAGCGTGCCGAGGGCGGTTCCGTGCTCGCCGATCCAGTTCGTCAGCTTCATGTTCCCGAGGCTTCCACGCCGGAGCCCGGTCTCTCGTCGTGCCCGTGGAGGCATCCCGGGGCGGCAGCCGTACTACTTCGCCGGTGGTAGGGTCTCGTGAAAATGATTGTCGTTATCGGAGTCATACGTTGCGAACCCTTGTCGTTTTACTGTCGGCCGTCCTCGCGGTCTCGGTGCTGCTGGCGATCGGCGTCGGCGCCGCGGCGGTGCCGCCGGGGCAGACCCTGCGCTACCTGTGGGCGGCGATCTCGGGTGCGGCTATCACGCCCGAGGAGGTGGCCACGTACCAGATCGTCTGGCAGGTGCGCACCCCGCGCGTGATCCTGGCCGTGCTCGTCGGCGCCGGGCTCAGCGCGGCGGGCGTCGCGGTCCAGGCCATGGTGCGCAACGCGCTGGCCGACCCGTTCGTGCTCGGCGTCTCCTCCGGCGCCTCGGCGGGCGCGGTGCTGGTCGGCGTCACGGGTGCGCTCACCGCGCTCGGCATCTACGCCGTCAGCGCGGGCGCCTTCCTCGGCGCCCTGCTCGCCTCCGCCCTCGTCTACGTCGTCTCCCG
This sequence comes from Nonomuraea sp. NPDC050790, assembly GCF_044456745.1. Lineage (NCBI taxonomy): Bacteria > Bacillati > Actinomycetota > Actinomycetes > Streptosporangiales > Streptosporangiaceae > Nonomuraea > Nonomuraea sp. NPDC050790. The sequence goes on from NZ_JBITGF010000005.1 coordinate 57,533, forward strand.
CCAGGGCGGCGGCCTGTCACCGCTGCGGCTCGTGCTGACCGGGGTGGCGGCGGCGTTCGGCTTCCAGGCCCTGATGAGCGTGATCGTCTACTTCGCGCCGGACGGCGAGGCCACCAGCACCGTCCTGTACTGGTCGATGGGCGGCTTCGGCGCGGCCACCTGGGGCGCCCTGCCCGTCATCGCCGTCGTCACGCTGGCCGCGCTGGCCGTCCTGCGCGGGCTCGGCCGCAACCTGGACGTGCTGGCGCAGGGCGAGGAGACCTCCGCGAGCCTCGGCGTCGACACGGTACGGCTGCGCCGCGGCCTGTTCGTGCTCACCTCCCTGTCCACCGGCGCGATGGTCGCGGTCAGCGGCGCGATCGGCTTCGTCGGCCTGGTCATGCCCCACCTGGTCCGCCTGCTCGTCGGCGCCGCCCACACCCGCGTGCTCACGATCGCCCCGCTGGCCGGCGCGATCTTCATGGTGTGGGCCGACCTCATGGCGCGCACCCTGTTCGCGCCCAGGGAACTGCCCATCGGCGTGATCACCGCCCTGGTCGGCGTGCCGGTGTTCGTCACGCTGCTGCGCCGCCGCGGCTACCTGTTCGGGCGGTCGTGACATGGGCCTGCACCTGGACGGCCTGTCCGTACGCGCGGGCGCGGCCGACCTCGTCCGCGACCTGTCGCTGACCGTCGCCACCGGGCAGGTCGTCGGCCTGGTCGGCCCCAACGGCTCGGGCAAGACCACCGCCCTGCGCTGCGTCTACCGGGCGCTGCGGCCGAGCGGCGGAGTGGTCAGCGTGGACGGCCGGGACGTGGCCGCCCTGCCGATGCGCGAGTCCGCCAGGCTCGTCGGCGCGCTCACCCAGGAGGGACACACCGACCTCGACTTCACCGTCGAGGAGACCGTGGCGCTCGGCCGGGCCCCGCATCTGCGCGGCAACCGCCCCCTCGACGCCCGCGAGCGTGAGCTGTGCCGCCGGGCCATGGAACAGATGGAGGTCGCGCACCTGGCCGGGCGCGGCGTGCTGTCGCTGTCCGGCGGCGAGCGCCAGCGGGTGCTCGTGGCCCGCGCGCTCGTCCAGGAGCCGCGGGTGCTCATCCTGGACGAGCCGGCCAACCACCTCGACCTGCACCACCAGATCAGGCTGCTGTCGATGCTGCGCGGCTCCGGCCGCACGGTGCTGGTCACCCTGCACGACCTCAACCTCGCCGCCTCGGCCTGCGACCGGCTGGCCGTGCTGTACGGCGGCCGGCTCGCGGCCTTCGGGACACCGGGCGAGGTCCTCACCGAGTCGCTGCTGCGCGACGTCTTCGGCGTCGCGGCGGGCGTCGTCCCCCATCCCCTCACCGGCGTGCCCCAGGTCCTGTACGACCTCGGGTCCGCCCACCTGGAAGGAACCCCTTCGTGAACCGCATCCTGACCGCCTGCGCCTTGGCCGGGTCCCTGCTGCTCGCCGGTTGCGGCGCCCGGGTCGAGGGCGGCGCCGCCGTACCGGAGAAGACGCGCGTCAAGCGGTGCGGGCAGGAGGTCGAGTACACGACCCCGCGCCGCGCCGTCGTCTACGAGGCGGGCAGCGCGGACAAGATGTTCGCGCTCGGGCTGACCGCGCACGTCCACGGCTACGTGATGCCGCCCGCCAACCCGCCGGTCGAGGAGTCGCCCTGGGCCGCCGAGTACGCGAAGGTCAAGTTCCTCAGCGACGACCTGCTCAACCGCGAACTGGTCGTGGACGCCAGGTCCGACTTCGTGGTGGCCGGGTGGCGCTCGGGCTTCAGCGACCAGCGCGGCATCACCCCGGCCATCCTCGACGGCCTGAAGATCCAGAGCTTCATGCACGCCGAGTCGTGCTTCAACTACCCCGGCTTCCCCGAGCGCGTCACGCCGTTCGAGGGCCTCTACACCGACCTCGAACGCCTCGGCCGGATCTTCCACGTCGAGGACCGCGCCCGCGCGCTGGTCGACGGGTACCGGCAGCGGGTCGAGGCGGTGCGCGCCAAGGCGCCGAAGGGCGATCCGGCACCCGTCTTCCTGTACGACTCCGGCACCGACAAGCCCTTCACCGCCGGCAGCCAGGTGCCGCCCAATGACATCATCCGCTTCGCCGGCGGCCGCAACGTCTTCGCCGGCCTGGACGCCCGCTGGGGCGAGGTCACCTGGGAGGCGGTCGTGGCGGCCAAGCCCGAGGTGATCATCATCCTCGACTACGGTGACAAGCCCGCCGCCGAGAAGATCCGGTTCCTGAAGGAGTCGCCGGTGACGGCCAAGCTGCCCGCCGTCGTCAACGACCGCTTCTACGTCCTCGACTACAACGAGGGCATCAGCGGCCCGCGCAACATCGACGGCCTGGAGGGCTTCGCCGCCTACCTGCGCGGGCTGCCCGGGTGAGCACGACCGCGGTCCTTCGTGATCCGGGGTTCCTGCGCCTGTGGGCGGGCACGACCGCGTCGGGGCTGGCGACGTGGGCGCTGCCGTTCGTGCTGGGGCTGGCGGTCCTCGACCGCGGCCTCACCGCGACCGGCCTCGGCCTCGTGCTGGCCGCGCGGACCGCGGGGTTCCTGGTCGCGGTGCCGGTCGGCGGCGTGCTCGCCGACCGGTACTCGCGCCGCGCCGTGGTCCTGTGGGCGGGCCTGGCCGGGGCACTGGCCACCCCGGTCATCGCGCTGGGCCTCGGCCGCTCGGTCCTGCTCATGAGCGTGGCCGCCGCGCTGGCCGGGGCGGGCCAGGGGGCCTGCCGTCCCGCCTTCCAGGCGCTGACCGCGGAGGTGGTCGAGCAGGACGCGCGCCAGCGCGCCAACGCCGCCATCACGCTCGCGGTGCGCGCGAGCACGCTGGCCGCCCCCGCCGCGACCGCACTGCTGGCGACCGTCCTCGGCACCCAGGCTTTGCTGACCGGCATCGCCCTGCTGTGGCTGGCCGCCGCCCTGCTACCACCCCGCGGCACTCCCCACGCACCCGCCGCGCTCCCCCTGCCGCAGGGCCGCCGCCGCGCGCTCGCCGCGCCGGTGGCGCTGCTGGGCGAGTTCGCCGAGGGCGTGCGCGAGGCGCGGCGGCACCCGTGGTTCCTGGCCGGGCTGGGCGCGCTGACCGCCGTCGTGTTCACCGGCTACTCGGTCACCGGCGTCGCGCTCCCCCTGATCAGCCGCGACCGCTACGGCACCGAGGCGGTGCTGGCCGCCGCCCTGACCGCCTACACCGCGGGCGCGCTGGCGGGAGCCCTCCTCATGTCGCGCCGGCGACCGCGCTCCCAGGGCTGGGCCGCGCTGGCCGGTCTCGCCCTGTACGGCTGCGCCCCGCTCAGCCTGCTGCTGCCGGTGCATCCGGTGCTGGTGGCGGTGGCGTACCTGCTGGCCGGGCTGGGGATCGAGCTGTTCAACGTCCCGTGGTTCACCGCGACACAGCGCGAGGTGGAGCCCCGCCTGCTCGCCCGCGTCTCCTCGCTGGACTTCCTGCTCTCCTACGGCCTGGCCCCCGTCGGCCTGGCCCTCCTGGCTCCGGCCATGGACCACTTCGGCGCCACCCCGGTCCTGGCCTTCTGCGCGCTGGTCTGCTTCGCCGCCCCGGCCGCCGCCGCCCTCACCCCGTCCGCCCGCCACTTCCGCCGCCGGTGACGCACGCCGACCCCGCCGGCCGCGCCGAGGACGCTCGGATCGAGCGCGGTGATGTCGGCCACGACACCGCCGGGCGCTCGCTGCCGGGTCAGGCCAGGGCGGCGAGCACCCGGCGGTGGCCGCCCAGTCTTCCGGCCCTGCGCGAGCGGGGTCACTGCAGCCTGCTGCTCTCCTCGGGCGGTAGCAGGCTGGTGGCGAGGTCCTTGACGGCGGCGGTGAAGCGGCCGGGGCCCACGTGGCGGATCAGCGCGCCGTCGAAGAGGGCGAGCAGGGCGTGGGCGCGGAAGTCCGGGTCGGGGCCGGACAGCAGGGAGCTCAGGTGGGCGTGCCAGAAGCGGTAGCTCGGGTCGGCGTACTTGTCGTCGGCACAGGCCTGCTCGTGCGCCGACAGCAGGACGGCGTTGCCCTCCGCGATCGCGCACAGCCGGTCGAGGAAGGCGAGCAGCCGCTCCCCGGCCGGAGCTCCCGGGCCCAGGGGCGGCGGGCCGGAGACGACCGCCTCGCGCAGCTCGCGCGAGCGCTCCTCCAGCAGTGCCTGCAGCAGACCGGCCCGGTTGCCGAACCGGCGGAAGACCGTCCCCTTGCCGACCCCGGCCAGCGCCGCGACCCGGTCGAGCGAGACGTGATCGCCGCCGCCCTCGGCGAGCAGTCGCTCGGTGGCCCTGAGCACGGCCTGGCGGTTGCGGGCGGCGTCTGCGCGCTCCACTCGGGCACCCCCTCTAGCAATCGGACCGACGGTCCGCTTATATTACCGGACTATCGGTCCGCATCTTAGGAGACATCATGCTCGCACTCGTCGTCGACCCCGGCGCCCCCGCTTCGCTCCGCCTCGCCGAGGCGCCGGAACCCCAGCCCTCCCCCGGCCAGCTTGTCGTGGAGGTGAGCCACATCTCGCTCAACCGGGGCGAGGTGACCTTCGCCGGCAGCCGTCCGCCGGGCACCGTGCACGGCTACGACGCCGCGGGCGTGGTGGCACGTCCCGCCGCCGACGGGTCGGGGCCCGCCGCGGGCACGCCGGTCGCCGCGTTCGGGGCCGGGGCGTGGGCGCAGCGGATGGCGGTGGAGACCAGCGCGGTGGCCGAGGTTCCGGCCGGAGTGGATCCGGCCGCCGCCGCGGCGCTGCCGATGGCGGGGCTCACCGCGCTGCGCACCCTGCGTACACGTGACATCCTGGGCCGCCGGGTGCTGGTCACCGGGGCGGCGGGCGGGGTGGGGCGCTTCGCCGTACAGCTCGCCAGGATGGGCGGGGCGCACGTGATCGCCTCGGTCGGCTCGCCCGCCCGCGCGGAGGGGCTGGAGGCGGACGAGATCGTGATCGGCCTCGACGGCGTCGACCGGCCCGTGGACCTGATCCTCGACAACGTGGGCGGGCCGCAGCTCAGGGCCGCGTGGGAGCTGCTCGCACCGGGCGGGAGCGTGCGGAACATCGGGTGGGCCTCGGGCGAGCCCGCGGTGTTCGAGCCCTACTCGCTGTTCTCCATCGGGCCGGCCAAGACGATGAGCACGTTCGGCGACGTGCGCGAGGTGGGGCCGGACCTGGCCACGCTGCTCGGGTTCGTGGCCGAGGGACGGCTCTCGCCCCAGGTGGGGTGGCGCGGGAACTGGACGGAGTACGACAAGGCGGCCGCCGCCCTCCTCGCCAGGACCATCCCCGGCAAGGCGGTCCTCTCGCTCGCCTGACCCGGGGAATGCGGAACGCTACATGGGATATAGCGGATGCCAGAGCGCGTCTGGCGCCTGAAGGGTGAGCGAAAAGAACGAGAGGAAACGCGATGAGCATCCGTCCCTTCCGCATCGAGATCCCGCAGGAGCAGCTCGACGACCTGGCCGCCCGCCTGGACGCGACCCGCTGGCCGGACGAGCTGCCCGGCGTCGGCTGGAGCCGGGGCGTGCCCGTCGGGTACCTGCGGGAACTGGCCGGCCACTGGCGTACACGCTATGACTGGCGCGCGCACGAGGCGGAGATCAACGAGCACCCGCAGTACCTCACCGCCATCGACGGGCAGAACGTCCACTTCCTGCACGTCCGCTCCCCCGAGCCGGACGCCACCCCGCTGCTCCTGCTGCACGGCTGGCCGGGTGCGGTGACCGACTTCCTCGACGTCATCGGCCCGCTGTCGGACCCGTGCGCCCACGGCGGCGACCCGTCGGCCGCCTTCCACCTGGTGATCCCGTCGCTGCCGGGCTTCGGGTTCTCCACGCCGCTGGCTGGGCCGGGCATGAACGCGGCCAGGATGGCGGGGGTGTTCGTGCGGCTCATGGCCGAGCTCGGCTACGACCGCTACGGCGCCCACGGCTACGACACCGGCTCCTGGGTGGCGCCCGAGATCGGCAGGCAGGATCCCGAGCGCGTGATCGGCGTGCACATGAACGGCATGATCACCTTCCCGGTCGGCGCCGAGGGCGAGATGGACGGGTTGTCGGCGGACGAGCAGGCGCGGTGGGCGCGGATGCAGGACTTCAACGACGGCTACCTGCAGTGCAACTCCAAGCGCCCGCAGACCGTCACCTACGGCCTGCACGACTCCCCGGTCGGCCAGCTCGCCTGGATCATGGAGAAGTTCAAGGAGCTCACGCTGCCGGAGGACGGCCTGCCCGAGGACGCCATCGACCGCGACCGCATGCTGACCGACGTCTCGATCTACTGGCTCACGGGTACGGCGGGCCCGGCGGCCCAGATCTACTACGAGGAGCTGTCGGCCGTGGAGTGGGGTGGCGTGAGCGAGCGCGGGAAGGTGCCGACCGGGGTGCTGGTCACGGCCCACGACGTGACCGTCCGGCCGTGGGCCGAGCGCGACCACAACGTCGTGCGCTGGACCGAGCTGGGCGAGGGCGGCCACTTCCTGTCGATGGAGCGGCCGGAGCTGCTGGTGAACGACCTGCGCGCGTTCTTCAGTGCTTCGCTTCGATGATCATCTGAGGGCGGCCGGTGACCAGCAGCCACGCGGGCAGCAGGGCCAGGCAGAGCACGGGGATCAGTTCGAGGTCGGTGACGACGGCCGCCGCCATGAACAGGCTCAGCCAGCCCTGCTGGGTCACCGCCAGCGTCATGCCGAGAACGCCGCAGGCGACCGACAGCGGCGTCGGCACGCCGGGCACCAGGGCGGAGGCGAGCAGGCCGACGGCGACGCCGACGAAGACCGCGGGGAAGATCCGGCCGCCGATGAACGCGGAGGTGGAGGCGATGAGCAGGGCGACCAGCTTCACCACGATGATCAGGGTGAGGGAGGCGGCGCCGCCGTGGTCGGCGGCCAGTTCCTTCATCTCCTCCAGCCCCTTGAACAGGGTGATCTGGCCGCCGATCATCCCGGCGACGCCGAGGAGCACACCGGCGAGGGTCAGCCGGAGCACGGGGTGGCGTACCCGATGGAACAGGCGGTGGACGTGCGGGAAGGCGTAGACGGCCGCGAGCCCGGCGAGGACCGCCACGCAGGCGATGACCATGCCGGTGAGCAGGTCGAGGGGCCGCATGGAGTACTCGGGCAGGCCCAGGTGGAAGACCGGGCTGGTGACCAGGACGGTGGTGATCGCCCCGGCGCCGGCCGCGACCAGCGGGGCGAACAGGCGGTCCCACAGCGGCACGTCCTTCGGGCCGAGCGCCAGCTCCGACAGGATCAGCGCGGCGGCCACGGGCGTGCCGAACAGCGCGCCGATCGTGCCGGCCGCGGCCAGCCCCAGCCACGTCGGCGCCTTGATCCCGGGCAACAGGCGCACGCCCAGCGCGACGGCCAGGGCGATGTTGGCGGCGGTGATCGGGTTCTCCGGTCCGAGGCTGACGCCGCCGGCGAGGGTGAGCGCGGTGGCCAGCAGCATGCCGGGAACGACCGACATCGGCAGCGGCTCGCCCACCAGCCCCTCGGTGGCCGGGTCGGGGCCCGTGGGGATCTTCCACACCACGAGCCCGACCGCGAGGCCGGTGAGCGTGAGGATGGTCAGCGTCCACCAGGGCGAGGCGCCGTTGAGGCCCATCGCGGCCGGCAGGTGGTGCCACAGCACCTCCTGCAGCGCCTCGGCGGCGAAGCTGACCGCCATCAGGATGAGGCTGCAGGCCACGCCGACGACCAGCGCGGGCAGCGCGAGCCTGGCCAGCGCGGCGGCGGGTCGGCCGTGCGTCATGCCCTTTCCCTAGCCTGGCCGCCCTCTAGCCAAGATCAAGCCCGCGTAAGCTTTTCCTCCGCGAGGGCGCCGGGGTCCGCGGTGAGCTCGGGCGAGCGGCTCATCAGCCGGAGCATCGCGCGATGGAAGTCCGCGCGCTCCTCAGGCGTCCAGTCACCGGTGAGCCTGGCGAAGACCGCCTCCTGCCAGGCGTGCGCCGCACGCAGCAGGTCCCGTCCGTCCTCGGTCAGCTCCACGGTACGGCGCCGCCCGTCCGCGGCCGAGGCGGTGACCTCCAGGTAGCCGCGCCCGGCGGCCTGGGCGACCAGCCGGGAGGCGCCCGACTGGTCGAGCCCCAGCTCGGCGGCGATCTCGTTGACGGTGATCTCCGGCCGACCGGCCAGCGCGTGGACCGCCTCGGCCACCATGACGTCCCGGCCGCGCTCGGCCCCGGCGTTCCACCGCCGCGCCCAGTGGCGGACGAACTGGAACAGCGCCTGCCCTGGCCCGCTCATTCGGTCGCGGCCAGGTCGGCGTACAGGCGGGCGAACTCGAGCGCGGCCCGCAGCCCGGGAAAGCGCAGCGCGGCTGAGACCCGGTCGCCGCTGGCCCGGAACACGGTGGCGACCCGGCTCCATTCGGCGTCCTGCGGCCAGCGGGCGTCCTGCTCGACGACCACGACTCGCTCGCTGACCGGATGCCACGAGCGGGGACGCAGTTCGATCCCCGACCGCACGATCCACTCGGCGAAGTCGCCCGGCGTGATCGGCCCCGAGCCCTTGGGCCCGTTGACCACGACGGGGTCGGCGACGACCCCGCGCACCCGGTCCGGGTCGCCGTCGTTGACGACCTCGTGCCAGCGGCCGACGGCCGCCTCGGTCCGCTCCGACGCGTTCATGCCCCGATATTACATGCGATTCGCATATATCTAATGCGGAACGAAATATGCCGCCTCAGCTCCTACCGTGGGCGGCATGACGATCACCCACGCGACAGAGCTGCGACTGGCCGCCCGCCCCGGCGCCGAGCTGCGGAAGGACCACTTCGAGCTCGTCCACACCGAGATCGGCCCGCCGGGCGAGGGCGAGTTCCTGGTGCGCAACGACTGGATGCTGCTGTCGGTCGTCATGCGCGATCTGATGGAGGCCGAGCCCCATCCGGAGCTGCCGATGTCCGCCTATGAGCTGGGCCGGCCGCCGTGGGCTCCGGCGGTCGGCACCGTGCTCGCCTCGCGTAGCGCGCGCTTCCGCGCGGGTGATCTGGTCCAGCACGTGTACGGCTTTCGCGACCACGTCCTGGCCGCGGAGGGCGACGCGTCGGTCACCAGGCTCGATCCGGGCCTGCTGCCCGGTCCCGAGTACCACCTCAACCAGGGCGCCACCGCCTGGCGCGGCATGGTGACGCTGGCCGGGGCCGGCCCGGGTGACACCGTGTTCGTGTCGGGCGCCACCACGGGGGTCGGCTCGGTGGCCGGGCAGATCGCCCGCTGCCGCGGCGCCGCGCGGGTGATCGGCAGCACGGGCAGCAAGGACAAGATCGACTACCTGGTCGGCGAGCTGGGCTTCGACGCCGCCTTCGACTACCACGACGGCCCCGTCGCCGCCCGGCTGGCGGAGCTGGCGCCGGACGGCGTGGACGTCTTCTTCGACAACGTCGCGGGAGAGCAGTTCGAGGCCGCGCTGGCGCTGGCCGCGCCCGAGGCCCGCTTCGTGCTGTGCGGCTCGCTGTCGGGCCGCAACCCGGTCCTCGACCTGGAGCCCGCCGTGCTGCGTGACGTGACGATCCGCGGGTTCACCACCCCCTACGAGAACGACCCCGCCTGGACCGAGCACTTCGGCAGGTGGCTGCGCGAGGGCCGGTTCGTCTTCCCGCGCACCGTGGTCGAGGGCGGCCTGTCCGCGGTGCCCGGCGCGCTGGTCGCCCAGTTGAACGGCAGGCACCGGGGCACGACCCTGGTCCGGCTGTGACCTCAGAGCCCTGAGGCGATCTTGAGCGTGATCACCCCGAGGATGATCGCGGCGAACGACAGCAGCTTCGGCAGGGTGATCTTCTCCTTGTAGATCAGGGCGCCGAGGACAACCGTGCCGATCGCGCCCAGCCCCGTCCAGATCGTGTAGCCGACGCCCACGTCCAGGGTCTTGAGCGCGAGGCTGAGGAAGTAGATGCCACCGGTGGCGGCCACCACCGTGAACACCGACGGCCACAGCTTGGTGAAGCCCTTGGTGGCGTTGGTGCCGAGGGCGAAGGCGATTTCGAAGACGACGGCGAGCGCGAGATAGAACCAGGCCATGATGGGTGTGCTCCTCAGAGGTCAGGCGGCGGCGGTGAGCTTGTCGGACAGCTTCAGCCCGAGGACTCCACCGATGATCAGGACGAAGGCGAGCGCCTTCCAGACGTTCATGGACTCGCCGAAGATCAGCGTGCCGAGCACGACGGTGCCGGTGGCGCCGATCCCGGTCCAGACCGTGTAGCCGACGCCCACGTCCAGGGTCTTCAGGGCCAGGCTGAGGAAGAAGATGCCGCCCGCCGCGGCGACGATCGTCACGATGGAGGGCACCAGTTCGGTGAAGCCGTTGGTCGCGTTGGTGCCCAGCGCGAACACCACCTCGAAGACCGAGGCCACGAGCAGATAGATCCAAGCCATAGGGAGAACTCCTTGCACATACAAGCGGTTGAGCAGAAGTATGTATGTGCAAGCAAATGAAGTCAACTCCCGGTACGGCGGCGCTGAACCCTGGCCGCCAGCGACCAGAAGATCATCCGAGCCATGGCCACCGGGCCGTACGAGACGCCGTCCGCGTAGGGGCCGTCGCCGCGCAGGGTCGCGTCGGCCCCGCCGTCGACGTAGATCACCTGGCCGGTCATGAACGCGTTCGCCGGGCTGAGCGTCCAGGCCAGCGCCTCGGCCACGGCGTCGGCCGGGCCGGGGAAGCCGAGCGGCTGCGGCAGGGCCTCGGCCATCAGCTTGGCCTGGGCGGGGGTGGCCAGCATCGTGGTCATGGCCGTCTCGGTGCCGACGATGCCGGGGGCCACGACGTTGAGCGGGATGCCGGATTCGGCCCAGCCGGGGGCGGCGCGGCGTACCCAGCGGTTGAGGGCGATCTTGGTGGAGCGGTAGAGGACGGCGCCGCGCCCGCGCCCGATCGCGCGGCGGGCCGCGGCCACGGCGGCGGGCTCGTCCTCGCGCAGGCAGGCGGCGATCACGTCGCCGTCGCCCGCGGACAGCGACGACGCCGACGAGACCACGACCGCGCGCGGGGCGCTCGACCGGGCGAGCAGCGGGCGCAGGCCGCGCAGGACCGCGAGCGTGCCGAAGTGGTTGACGCGGACCGTCGCCTCGGTGGGCGCGGCGATGCCCGCGACCAGCGCGAGGCCGTCCACGCCCGAGGGGGCCAGGCGTTCCACGGCGCCGAGCAGCGCGGCCCTGCCGTCGGCGGTGCCGAGGTCGGCGCGGACGTCGGCCGACTCCCCCACCCCGCACCTGATCACCCGGGCGCCGCGATCGGCCAGGAGCCCGGCGGTGAGCGCGCCAATGCCGCTGTCGGCCCCGGTCACCACGTAGGTACGCGTCATGATCCATCCTTTCACTGCACTTCTGCATTTATGCACTAATGTAGCGAAAGGCGATAGGATGTGCGGCATGCCGAGATCGACGGGGTTGCGGGAGCACAAGCGGCGGATGACGCGGGAGGCGATCGTCCGGGCGGCGACCGAGCTGTTCACGGGGCAGGGGTTCGCGCGGACCACCGTGGCCGACATCGCCGGGCGCGCCGGGGTGGCGCCGCGGACGTTCTTCCTGCACTTCGCCTCGAAGGAGGACGTGCTGTTCCACCACGTCGAGCGTTACGTCGAGATCGCGCTCGCCCGCGTGGCCGCGCTGCCCGACGGGACGACGCCGTGGGAGGCGGTCCAGCGGGCGGTGGAGTCGCTGGTCGACGCCCTGAACGTGGCCGGCACCAACATCGACGCGCTGGCGCCGGTCCGGGTACAGGTGGCCAGGGAGTCGGGCGGGATGCCGCCGTCGCTGGCCGTACGCCTGCATGGGGTGCAGACGCGCATCCTCGACGCGATCCGCGCCCGCCACCCGGGGCTGGATCCGGTGCGCTGCGCCGCCCACCTCGGCGCGTGCGTGGGCGCGGTCAGCGCGGTGGCCTCGCAGGGAGAGGAGCCTCCGTCAGCCCGCACCGACGCGATGCGCCACGCCATCGTCCTGGCGAGCGCGGGCTTCACCGCCCACTCTGGTGCCCCAACTTTGTGACATTCGCCTCTTCCGCCACCGATCCGCTGTCATCCGGTCAAAGCGCAGGTGAAGGGTGTCTTCCCAGGTGGCGAACAGTGCCGGGACGGCCAGGCATGGTTGCCCGTCTCCAGGGCAGAACCGAAATTCGACCGTCCGTTTACTTCGACCACACGCCCCATCTCTTCTACTAGGAAAGTAACGATTCGGCGCACGAGGAGGTCACAATGAATCCGAACGCGTTAGAGACCAAGGCACAGCAGCGCGGCTGGCAGGTTGTCAGCGAGCACGACGGCGACGGGCCGATGATGACGCTCGTCCGTGATGACTGGGAGATCTGGGTGGCGTTCTCCGGATCCGCCCCAGAGACAGCGACCCTCCGCAAGCCAGGCCGCACCGAGCCGAGAAAGCTCGGGTTGCGTGAAATAGGCATGTGGGTACGGCGCGACCGCGGCCAGATGAGCCGCTTCGCCGTCGGTGACGAGGTCATCGTCGGCGGCAGACCGGGAACGGTCACCGACATCACACTCGCCCGGAGTCCGGGCGGCTCTCCAGGACGAATCCGCCTGACCGTGGTCTACGACGACGGCGGCACCGGCACCCCGTTCAGCGACCAGGTAGAACGACCACGAGCCGGATTGGGCCGCAGATAGCGCCCGGGCAGGCACCCTCGCACCCCCCGGCCCGTTCGTCAACGCCGGGTTGACGGCCCGCAGACGTCAACCTACGGTTGACGCATGTTCATGCGGATCGCCGCCGCCCTGATCCTTCTCGGGCTGGTGTGCGCCATGCTGTGGTGACCCACAGGCGCGTACCGTCTGATAGTCGTGTACGGCCAGCGCCACGGGCCCCGCGAACGAGATCGCGACGACCAGCGCCAGCAGGAACGGCTCCAGCCACCACCGCCGCAGCACCGAGGCCCGCGCCGCCAGCAGCAGCACCAGCGCCAGCGCGGCCGAGGCGAGCGAGACGGCCGGGAACACGATGATCCGTCCCAGCGCCCAGAACACGCTGGACACCACGAGCGCGACCCGCTCGCCGCCCAGGCAGTGGCTGCGCGCCCACCAGGCCAGGCGGACCTCCAGCAGCGTTCCCGCCGTCGCGCACAGCACCGCGATCACCGCGGGGAACGCGCAGCCGAAGGTCCAGCGCACCTCGCGCGGCTCCGGCCCGCGCCGTTCTGTCAGGGTCACCGGGCCAGCACATCAAGCTGGTGTGGGGTGCTTCCGCAGGGTTTGTCGAGATCCTGTCGAGGTTCAGAGCACGGCCTGCGCCAGGGTGATCACCCCTGCCGCCACCAGCGCCGCGGCCCACATGCGGTCCACGTTGAACCACGCCCGGCGCAGGATGGTCAGGCCGGCCAGTTCGTACACGAGGACCGCGGTCACCGCGGCGGCGGCGAACATGGCCAGCGTGTGCAGCGCGGCGGCGCCGAGCCCGCCGGTCATGGCGTGGCCGTGCTCGTGCAGGCCGGAGAAGACGGGCAGGAGCATCAGGCCCGCCCCGTGCGCCGAGGACATGAGGAACGACCACCCGGCCAGTTGCGGCAGCGTCAGCCGCATCCTCGACCAGCGGAAGTGCCGGTCCGACAGCAGCCGCCACAGGCCGAACCCGACCAGCAGGACGCCGCCGCCGACCGCCAGCGCGGTGCCGGTGACCAGCGAGCCGGTGACCGCCACGACCGCGGCCACCAGCGCCACCGACGCGAGGTGACCGGCGGCGATGGCGGGCAGGGAGGCCAGCATGCGCCCGCGCGAGCGCTCCTGAAGGCCGCGGGCGACGGCGAATAGCCAGCCCATGGCCGGGTTGAGCCCGTGGAAGGCGCCGAGCAGGACGATCGCGGCGACCGTCACGGGAAGCAGTAGGAGTCGGAGGAGGCGTCGCCACCCTGGAGCTTGACCTGGTGGGGACGCAGGCCGCGGAAGTCGGTGACGAACAGCCGCTCGTCGAAGGCGAACGCGTCGGTGTCGACCTTGGCCAGCCAGGAGCCGACGCCCTCGGGGTAGAACTGGTCGTCCCAGGCGCCGTACAGGGAGTTGGTGAGGTACACGCGCCTGCCGTCCCGGCTGACCTCGACCATCTGCGGCCCGCCGCGCAGCTCCAGGCCGGGCCGGGCCGGGTGCGGGGTGCGGCCGGTGACGCCGCCGATGCGCAGGGAGCCGATCTCGACCGGGTTGAAGGGGTCGGCGACGTCGTACTGCTTGAGCTCGCCGGTGCCCCAGCAGGAGACGTAGAGGCGCTGGTCGTCCACCGACAGGTCGATGTCGGTGACCAGCGGCGGCACCGCGCCGAACGGCTGCAGCAGCGGCGGCAGGTCCGCGGCGGCGGCGGGCTCGGCGGGGATCGTGATGACCTTGCGCACCGCGAACCGCTCACCTTCGCGGTGCCACAGCCAGACCGAGGCCGACAGGTCCTCGACGCTGGTGACGACGCCGACGAAGCCGTACTGCTGGGTCGGGTCGTGCGCGGGGCGCAGCTCCAGCGGCATCTGGTACTGGTCGCCCAGGTCGATCTCCTGCAGGTGCCGGCCCTTGGGCAGGTCCCAGACGTGCAGGCGGTGGCCGTACTTGCGGCCGAGCAGCAGCTCGCCGACGAGTCCGTCCTCGATCATCGACGGCGTGCCCCACTCCGAGGTGATCAGCACGTCGTGGTTGAGGTGCCACCAGAAGTCGTAGGCCAGGTACTGCGGCCCGCGCTCGCTCTCCCACCGCCTGCGCACCTCGAAGGTCTGATGATCCAGTACGGCGATGCCGCCCGGCCCCTCCTGCCCGCCGGCCCCGCCGAGCGCGGAGACGTAGAGCCCGTCGGGCCCGCAGTGCACGGTGTGCGGCCGCGAGTACCCGGCCTTGGCGGCCAGTTCCTCCGCCTCGATGACCTTGACCAGTTCCGGGCTGATCCGGTCCTTGGTGTCGAAGATGTGGATGCGGGAGCTGCGTAAGCCCGGCACGACGAGGTAGCGCCGCTCGGTGTGCGGGTGCGGGGCCGACGGGCACAGCGCGCTGCTGCACGCGTTCCACCCGAAGTGGTGCAGTTCGTCGCCGGTGTTGGGCAGGTCGGTCCAGCCGACGAGCTCGCCGTAGGTGGCCGAGTCGGGGTCGGTGTCGAGGACGGCGATCGCGTCGGGCCGCTCGGCCTTGCGGTCGAAGGCGGCCACGTAGGCGAGCTTCTCGGGTGGCCCGGCGGCGGCGTCGCGGGGCGAGGCGTAGAAGGTGGGATCAGGAGTCCAGAGCGCCATACCCTCCAGGATTCCGATATTTCCTACAAGGTCAATAGACTTGCGACTCTCAGGTGAACGTGAGCGCCGGGTAGGCGAACAGCATCACGGCGCCGAACCCCATCTTGAGCAGGGCGTCGATGAGGCCGAAGACCTGCATGGGCACCTGCTTGGCCCGCAGCCCGACGAAGGCGTTGACGATCAGCAGGAGGCCGAGCACCACGATGAGCGGCCCGTGCGCCAGCCCCATGGGCAGGAAGTGCACGCCGACGACGAGCAGGATGGCGAGGATGAGCGTGCGCTCGCCCGCGTCCTTGTAGCGGGTCAGCACCAGGTAGATGAGCCCCATTTCGATCACGATGGCGCCGGCCAGGCCGGCGATGTGCACGAACGAGGGCGTGCCGAGCGAGGGCAGCAGGGCGCTCAGCCCGCTGGCGGTCAGGCCGGCGGCGAAGCCGCCGATGACGAAGACCAGCCAGCGCGAGCGGAAGATCCAGCTCAGTAGGAAGCCGAGGCCGAGGAACAGGAGGAAGAGCCCACCCCCGCGGATCAGCGGATAGGGGTGGGACAGAAGGGACTCGACGGTACTCATAGGACGCCAGCTTCCCATGCCCGATGACCGGATTGCCCACTTCTGGCGCGACCGGGTAGTACCTGAGGGTCAGTCCTAGGTCCACCCTCCGGCGGGACGCCGGCGACCTGGGACGATCCCTAGGTTCGTCGGCATGTCGCTCATCAACCGGCTGCTGCCCCGCGCGCTCGTCGCCGCGGCGGTGGCCGTACCGATCTCGGGGGCGGCGGGCTCGTCGGCGGTGCCCGCCCCGGTGCCCGCCGTCCAGCCGCCGCTGTCGTCGGCCGATCCCGCCGTCCTCGCCGGTCGGTACGCGGCCGGCCGTACCTCGATCCGGGCGGCGCGGACGACGGCGGCCGAGGCGGGCCACCCGTCGCGGGCCGCCGCGCTGGGGGTGATGGCGAGCGGGGAGCGCAGGTTCCTGTTCTTCGACGGGCGTGACGGTGGCCGCTCGGCCGAGGTCCTCGGCGATTTGTCCCGGGCCGGCGCGATCGCCGTGCTGGTCCCCGGCTCCGACACCGACCTCGACTCCTACGCCCGCTTCCACGGCAGCGCCACCCGCCTGGCACACCAGCTCAGCCAGGACACCGCACGACCCACCACAGGCGAGGCCCGAGGCAGCGCCGGCGTTGGCGGCAGCGGCAGGGCGAGTGGCATGGGAGGTGGGGCGGTTGTGGCGTGGATGGGGTATCGGACGCCTGCCACCGCGAGCCTGGCGGTGCTGACCACCGATCTGGCCGACGCCGCCGCGCCCGATCTGCGGGCCTTCGTGCGGGGACTGCGGGCCGCGCGGCCGGAGGCGCGGATCTCGCTCGTGTGCCACTCCTACGGCGCCGTCGTCTGCGGCAGCGCCGCGCCCGGCCTGCCCGTCGACGCCATCGTCCTGTACGGCAGCCCCGGCACCGGCGCGGACACCGCCGCCGCCCTGCGGACCACCGCCGCCGTCTGGGCCGGGCGCGGCGCGCGCGACTGGATCGCGTCCGTGCCGCACGCCCGCGTGCCGCTGCCGTTCGCGACCCTGGGCCTGGGCGCCGACCCGATGTCGCCCGGCTTCGGCGCCCGGATCTTCCCCGCGGGCCGGGCCGCCCACGGCGACTACCTGAACACCGGCTCGCCGTCCCTGCGCGCCATCTCCGCGATCGTGGCCGGGGCATGACGGCTGAGCCCACGCCGGCCGGGCGCGTCGGCGCGGCCACCCCGCCGGGCCGCGACCGCGCCGTGGACGGGCTGCGCGCGCTGGCCATCCTCGGCGTCGTGCTGGGCCACTGGCTGGTGACCGCGCTGGTCGCCGACAGCGGTTCGATCCGGGTGACCAGCCCGCTCCAGGCGGTGCCCGAACTGGCCCCGATCTCCTGGGTGTTCCAGACGCTCGCGCTGTTCTTCCTGGTCGGCGGCATGACCGCGGCCCGCTCCTACGCCTCGGCCACCGGCTACCTGCCCTGGCTGCGTGCCCGCCTGACCCGGCTGGCCAGGCCGGTCGTGCCGGTGCTGCTGGTGTGGTCGGTGGCCGCGGGCGGCATGCTCGCCGCCGGAGCCGACGTGCCGACCGTGACCGCGCTGGTGAAGCTGGTGGTCTCGCCGCTGTGGTTCCTGCTGGTGTTCGCGGCGCTGACCGCGGCCACGCCACTGGCCGTGCGGCTGCACCCGGGGTGGCCACTGGCCGCCGTCGCCCTGATCGACCTCCTCCGGTACGGCCTGGCCGCCCCCGACTGGCTCGGCTGGGCCAACCTGGCCACGGGCTGGCTGGTGCCGTACACCCTGGGCACGGCCTGGACACGCGGTGGGTTGCGTGGCAGGGGCACGGCGTGGGCGCTGTTGGTCGGCGGTGCGGTGAGCGCGGCGGCGCTTGTCGTGTGGGCGGGGTATCCGGCGTCCATGGTGGGTGTGCCGGGCGCGGCGATCTCCAATCTGAACCCGCCCACCCTCGCCGCGGTCGCCTTCGGCCTGGCCCAGTGCGGCGCGGCGCCGCTCGCGCACGGGCCGCTGACGCGGGCGCTGCGCAGGCCCGCGGCCTGGGCGGCGGTGGCGCTGGCGAACCTGTCGGCGATGACCGTCTTCCTCTGGCACCAGACGGCGATGATCGCGGTCACCGCCCTGGGCCTGGCCGCGGCCGGACCCCTGCCCGGCCTGCACACCGCACCGCTCGCATCGGGCTGGGTGGTGGCGCGGGCGGCCTGGCTGCCGGTGTTCGCGGCGGCGCTGCTGGTGTGCGTGGCGGCCTTCCGCGGCACCGAACTCACCCACCGCAAGAACCTGCCGCAAGAACCCGCCGCTAGAACCGGACACAAAGACCGGACATAAGGGCCGGACATAAACGGCCGAGCGTAAGGGCATCACGCCCGACTCCGCCCAGCACAAGCCGGGCATAACACGGTGATAGGGGCAATCTGGCGGGGCCCGCTGGACAGGAGGAGCCGCATACCGTGACAGGACCCCCCACTTCGAGGAGGATCCATGTCACGAATCCTTCGACTGTCGGTATCCCTCATCCTGTCCCTCACCTTCCTCCTGCTCAGCTCCCCCGCGCAGGGTTCGGTGGTGAGGGTGCTCCGGTACGACGCCAGCCGGGCGCAGGAGTTCAGGGCCACGGTGGACCAGGCGGCGCAGATCTGGAACAGCAGCGTCGTCAACGTCCGCCTCGTCCCGGGCACCCCCGCCCACTTCACCGTCTACGCCGACAACGGCTGGCCGCGGGCGCAACCCACCAGCCTGGGCCGCGGCTCGATCTGGATGGGCCGCCAGGCCACCGCGCAGGGCCACAACCCCCTGCGCATCGCCACGCACGAGATCGGCCACATCCTCGGCCTGCCCGACCGCCGCACGGGACGCTGCACGGACCTGATGTCGGGGTCGAGCGCGGGCACGAGTTGCACCAACCCCAACCCGAACGCGGCCGAACGGGCCGAGGTGGACAGGAACTTCGCCGGCGGCGTCCCGGCCGTCGAGTTCGGCAAGGTCTACGTCAACCGCTGAGGTCCCTCAGAGAGCGGCGGCCAGCCAGGGCCGGATGAGGGGCACGACCGTGGCCGCCTGCATGGCGCTCATGTGGTCGAGCCCGTCGAGCAGGCGCACGTCCCAGCCGTGCGCCTCCATCTCCCCCCGCCGCTCTCTGAACGGCCCGGCGATGTCCACGATCGTGTCGCCCCAGGCGGGGCCGTACTCGATCACGTCGCGCGTCCCGGCGAAGGCCAGCCTCGGGCAGCTCACCCGGTCCTGGACGGCGGCGTCGTCGAAGCCCTTCAACGCCTGGTAGAGCGTGGCGAACTGGCGGGTCTGCGCGGGCGACAGCGTCATCGTGGCGCTCGACCAGTCCCCCGGCTCGCCCGCTTCCGCGGGCTCCGCGGGCGCCTCCAGCGCCATCTGGTACGTGGCCATGGTGACGGCCAGCATCGCCTCGTACGGCCCGCCCAGCGGCGGATACCCGCCCATGACCAGCGCGGAGAGCCGGTCGGTGCGGATGGCGAGCTGCAGCCCGGTCAGGGCCAGCCACGAGTACCCGTAGTAGGCGAAGGTCTCCGCCCCCGCCGCGTCGGCGACGGCGAGCAGGTCGCGGGCGAGGTTGTCCGGCGTGAGCGTCTTGGGCTTGGGCCGGCTGAGCACGTGCCCCTCGTAGTCGAAGGCGACGACCCGCAGCCCGTCGCTCAGCCCCTCGACGAGGTGGTGGCCGAGGGAGAGGTCGGCGCCCCACTTGGCGGCCTCCTCGGCCTTGGCCGGGTCGTCGGCGGGACGCGGGTTGACCGGCAGCAGCAGCGCCGGCCCGTCCCCGTGGATCTCGAACTCGATCGTCTGCCCGTCGTGGAGGGTGGCGTTCGGCATGACACATCCCTTATCTCTTTACGGCGTAAGCGATTACCACAATACCTTAGGCCGTAAAGAGTTGCGTCATCCGGCGCCGAACGCCTGGAACGACCAGCCCGTCGCCACCGCCACCGGGTCGTCCGCGCCCGCGCGGCGGGCGGCCAGCAGCGAGGCCGGCAGCCCCGCCCCGGCGCGCAGCTCCCGGTGCAGGGCGACCATCAGCGGCACCGCCGCGGCGTCGTTGACCGGGACCACGCTGGCCACGATCCCGGCCGTGCCGAGCTGCACCAGGCAGGCCACCAGCCCGAGCAGGTCGTCGGCTCCCGCCGCGGCGCCCCGCCCCGACTCGCAGCTCGACAGCACCACCTGGCGCGGCGGGCGGCGCAGCCGTTCCAGGTCGTAGACGGTCAGCGGCCCGTCGTCCACGCGCAGCGCCGAGAACAGCGGGCTGTCGGCGCGGAAGGTCCCGTGCGCCGCGACGTGCGCGAGCCGCCGCCCCTCCATCGCCTCCAGGATCCTCGGTACGGTCGCCGTCCCGTCCTCCAGCACGACCGGGCGGTCGTGCCCGGCGGCGATCTTCGGCACCTCGGCGCCGTTCGAGGTCAGGCCGGGGCCGCGGACCAGGACCACGCCCTCCCCCGGCGGGCCGGGCTCGCGGGCGCGCAGCCAGGAGGCCGCCGACGGCGCGACGCTCACCACCCGCTCGCGCAGCGACGGCAGCAGGCTCCACGGCACCCCGTGCAGGCGGCCCGGCGGCACGATGATCACGTCCCGCCCGCCGAGCGCCCGGCCGGCCGCGCCCAGCAGCAGCCGCTCCAGCTCGGCCCCCGCGCTCTCCACCTGGGCCAGCAGCAGGCCCGGCGTGAGCGTGGAGCGGCCGTGCGCCAGGCGCGACAGCGCGAACCTGGCCAGGTGGAGCCGCCGCGCCGCCTCCTCGACCGGGCCCGCGGGCAGCCTGCGGACCCGCCCGTCGCCGCACACCAGGACGTGCAGGCGGCCGTCGACCTCGACGAGTTCGAGCAGGACGTCCTCGCCCAGCGCCGCCAGCAGCCTGCCGGGGTCGAAGGGCGGGCCGGCGATCCTGTCGCCCCGCGCGCGCAGAGCTCTGGCCCGTGCCGTCCGCTCCAGCCGTACCTGCTCGGCCTGGAGGAGCGCGGTCGGCAGGCCGCGGGCGTGCGCGTCGGCCAGCCGACCGGCGACGGCGCGGATCGCGGCGAGGTCGGCCTGCAGCTCGGGGTCGTCGGGCGGGCGCACCGGCGGGACGGCCAGCGCGCCCGCCCGCCACCGCTCGCTCCACGTCAGCAGCGTGCGCGGCCGGCCCGCGCGCAACGCGTGCCGCTGGCCGAGCGCGGCCAGTTCGACGCCCTGCGCGGTGGCCTGGGCGCGCAGTTCCGAGGAGCCGAGCGTGCCGCGGTGCTCGTCGATGACGGCCAGGCCGCGCCCGCAGGCGTGCAGGAGCGCCCGCGCGTCGCCTTCGAGCTGCGCGAGCAGGGCCTGGGCGAGCCAGCCCGTGGTCCGTGCCAGCGCGGGTCCGCCGCGCCGCGCCCGCGCCGCCGCCGTGAGGTGCTCGCGCGCCACCGCGGTACGGCCCAGCGCGAGCGCGACCCGCCCGGCCAGCAGGTGGCCGAGCGGCAGGTGCGGCGAGGACAGCGCGGCCAGTTCGCGCGCGCACGCCAAGGCGGCCCGCAGCAGCGCCCCGGTCGGCGTCCCGGCGGCGAACTCGGCCCGCACCATCACCAGCCGGGCGTGCGCCCGCCACCACCGGCGGCGCTGGCGGTCGAAGAGTCTGGCGGCCCCTTCGGCACGTTCCAGCGCGGCGGCCGGCCGGCCCGCCGCCAGGGCGCACTCGGCCGCGGTCAGCATGAGCTCGGCCTGCTTGGAACGCTGCCCGCGCACGCCCAGCAGGCGCTCGATCGCCTCGTCCGCCTCGGCCAGCGCCTCCTCGGGCAGCCCCGCGGTCAGCAGGGCGGCGCAGCGGTGCAGGCTCAGGTTGGCGTCGGCGGCGCCGAGCCGTTCGTAGCGGCGGGCGGCGGCGTCGAAGTGGCCGAGGGCGGCGGGCAGGTCGCCGACCCGCAGCGCCAGCACGCCGCGGTTGGCGGTGGCGTCGGCCGACTCCAGCTCCTGACCGGTCCTGCCGAACAGCTCCTCGGCCCGGCCGAGGTCGGCGGCGGCGCGGGCCAGCGAGCCCAGCGCCAGGTGGCAGAAGGCCCGTTCGGTGCGCGCGCGGGCCTCCCACAGCAGGTCGCCCGCCACACGCAGCACGGAGATGGCGGCGTTCAGGTCGGCCAGCGCGGCCCGGTGCCGGCCGAGCACGAGCAGCACGCCGCCGCGCCTGAGCAGGATCCTGCCGTGGGTCAGCCCGGTGGACAGCTCCACGGCGGTGTTGAGCGCGGTGCGGCCCGAGGCGGTACGGCCGGCGAAGACGAGCGCGACGCCGAGCGTGGCCAGCACGTCGGCCTCCCGCTCCGCCGAACGGGACCTCCTGGCCAGCCGCCGGGCCGCGCGCAGCTCGCGTACCGCCTGCTCGATGTCGCCGAACTCGCGCAGCACGATGCCGATGGCCTGGCGGGCGAGCGAGGCGGCGTAGGGGCCGGGGTTGTCGGCCAGCAGCCGCCTGGCGCGCTCCAGCGCCTCGTTGGGGCGCGACAGGGCGAGGGGGAGCAGGTCGGCCGCCATGAGTCCGACAATGCGCGCCGTCCGTAGCGCCCGCAAGCCTTATGGCGATGTACAGGCTATGGATGCGGTCTTCGAGGCGCAGTTCCGGGCCATCCAGCGCAGGATGGCGGCGAGCGGGGTCATCGCCGAGGTGGCGTGGACCCCCGACGGGCAGGTCGACTACGTGTACGAGGCCGATCGCCTGCTGGTGATCGACGAGGGCGACAACAGGAGCAGGGTCGAGGATCTGCTGCCCGGCGCCGAAGTGGTGCCGGAGGAACGGCAGCGCTCGGAGGGCGACGACCGCCAGCCGGGCAACACCACGACGCTGCTGTCCATCGAGAACCTCGCGGAGGGGCGCCGGAGCGTGCCGGAGGCGCTGGACCTGCTGGAGGCGCGTGACGGCGTGGCCCGCGAGACGCCGCTGGCCACGCCCAACCACGTCCTGCACATCACCCGGCTGTGCCCCGCGGTCGAGCCGGAGGTGCCGAGCGGGCCGCCAGGACAGCCCTGGCCGCCCCAGCGCGCCGCGGCGCAGAACGCGCAGCCGGTCCTCATCGGGATCCTGGACACCGGCCTGCTGGAGGACCTCCCGCACCCCTGGCTGGCGGGGGTGCGCGGCGACGTGGAGCGGCTCGGGCCGGCGCTGCCCTCCGGGCTGGCGCACATCGAGCAGTTCCAGGGCCACGGCACGTTCGCCGCCGGGGTCGCGCGCTGCACGGCGCCGGACGCGTCCGTGTACGTCGCCGACCACTTCGCCGAGTCCGGGGCCGAGCGGGAGAACGTGATCATCAACAAGCTGATCCGGCTGGTGCGCGAGCACCGCCCGCAGGTCGTCAACCTGTCCGCGGGCACCTACACCCGCGGCCACTGGAGCTCGCTCGGCTTCTCCCTGTTCCCCGAGCTCTTCCCCGACGTGCTGCTCGTGGCCGCGGCGGGCAACGACGGCACCAGCCGCCCCTTCTACCCCGCCGCCTTCCCGTGGGCGCTGGCCGTGGGCGCGCTCGGCCCCGACCAGAACCACCGCGCCTGGTTCAGCAACCACGGCCCGTGGGTGGACGTGTACGCGCTCGGCGAGGGCCTGGTCAACGCCTACGCCACCGGCACCTACACCTACCGCGAGCCGCCACGCCGCCCGGCACGGCAGGACTTCACCGGCATGGCTCGCTGGGACGGCACCTCCTTCGCCGCCCCGCTGGTCGCCGGGATCGCCGCCGCCCACCTGGCCGAGCACGGCGGCGGGCCCGAGGAGGCCAGGCGGGCGGTGCTGGAGGCCACCCGGCACGAGCAGGGAGTCGGCGCCGTTCTGCGGGTCTGACGTATCAGGGCGCCCCTGTCCGCCTCCGTAAGGAGTGAGAGCGGGCGCTTTCCTGGTGGCGCCGGCCGTACGAAAATGGCGTGATGCGGGATGATCCAACGGTCGTTTCCCTTGTCCGGCGCGCGTACGCCGGTGACAAGGACGCGTGGGACGAGATCGTCGAGCGCTACGCCCCGCTGGTGTGGGCGACCTGCCGGGCCTTCCGCCTCAGCCGGGACGAGGCCGACGACGTGGCCCAGACCGTGTGGCTGGCGCTGCTGGACCACCCGCTGCGCGAACCGGCGGCGCTGCCGGGCTGGCTGGCCACGGTGACGCGGCGCGAGTGCGGCAGGCGGAGCGCGTCCGCCGCCTGGCAGCGTACGCACCTGAAGCCCTGGGCCGAGCACGACGCCCCCGCCGACGACAGGCCCGTGGACCGCGAACTGCTGGAGGCCGAGCGCGACGCCGCCCTCCACGCGGGCTTCCGCCAGCTCGGCGAGCGGTGCAGGGCGTTGCTGTCCTTGCTGGTACGGCTGCCGCCGGCGCCGTACGAGGAGATCAGCGCGACGCTCGGCATCCCCGTGGGCTCGATCGGGCCCACACGCGGACGTTGCCTGGCGGAGCTGCGGCGGCGCCCCGAGATCGCGGCGCTGATCCGCGCGGAAGGAGGCTAGCGCGATGGACCGGCCCTGGTGGGAGGACGACGAACGGCTGCTCGCCGCGCTCGGGCAGGCCAGGCGCGCGGCGGAGGAGGTGCCGCCGGAGTTCGTGAGCGCGGCCAAGGGCGCGTACCTGTGGCGTGACGTGGAGGCCGAACTGGCCGCGCTCGTCTACGACTCGGCCCTGGACAGCGAGCTCCTGGCCGTCACCAGGGGTGGGCAGCGGGTGCTGATCTTCCGCACCGGCGAGGACACGATCGAGGCCGAGGTGGGGCCCGAGACGCTGCTCGGGCAGTTGCTCCCACCCCGGCCGGGTAGCGCCGAGTGCCAGCTCGCGACCGGGCAGTCCGAGACCACCCCGATCGACGAGAGCGGCTGCTTCGTCTTCCCCTCGGCGCCGCCGGGCGCCTTCCGGATCCGCTGCCGCACCGATGCGGGCGTCGTGCGGACTCCTTGGGTGACCGGCGGGCCGTACTGAGGTCACGACCAGCCGTTGCTCGGCGCGGTCTGCCAGCGGTGCCACAGGGCCGAGTCGGCGCCCTTGATGAAGACCTCCAGCCGCCCGTCGTGGTTGACGGTGGCCAGCGGGCCTTCGAGCAGCTCGCCGCCGAGCCCTGACCAGCCGGACCAGCCGCCGCCGGGCGTGACCTGCCAGATGTGGTAGACGGTGTTGTCTAGCCCGCGGACGAAGACCTCCAGCCGGCCGTCGCCGTTGCGCGCCACCGAGGGCTCGTCGACCCAGCCGCCGAGCGTGGCCCAGCCCGACCAGCCGCCGCCGGGGGTGACCTGCCAGATGTGGTGCAGCGCGGCGTCGGAGCCCCTGACGAACACCTCCAGCCGGCCGTCGGGGTTGACGCCGACCACGGGGTCCTCGATCCAGCCGCCGAGCCCGGACCAGCCGGACCAGCCGCTGTTCGGGGCCGTCTGCCAGTTGTGGTAGAGCGCGCCGTCGGTGCCCCGGCCGAAGATCTCCAGCCGCCCGTCGTGGTTGCGCCCGACCGCGATCCGCCCCTGGATGACGCCGCCGAGCCCGTGCCAGCCCGACCAGCCGCCGCCGGGGGTGACCTGCCAGTTGTGGTAGACGGCGCTGTCGGTGCCGCGCACGAAGACCTCCAGGCGGCCGTCGGCGTTGCTGCCCACGGCCGGGTCCTCGATCCAGCCGCCCAGCCCGTGCCAGCCCGACCAGCCGCTGTTCGGGGCCGTCTGCCAGTTGTGGTAGAGCGCGCCGTCGGTGCCCCGGCCGAAGATCTCCAGCCGCCCGTCGTGGTTGCGTCCGACCGCGATCCGCCCCTGCAGGACCCCGCCCAGGCTCGACCAGCCGCTCCATCCGCCGCCGGGACTCGTCTGCCAGTTGTGGTGCACGGCGTTGTCGGTGCCGCGTACGAAGACCTCCATGCGGCCGTCGGCGTTCGTGCCCGCCGCGGCCGCGTAGACGACGCCCTGCAACGACGACCACTGCGGGCGCGCGCCGTAGATGGAGCGGATGCCCTGGATGTCGTCGTCGCTCAGCTCGCGGCGCACGCCCTGGTAGGACGGGAACATGACCGCGCCGGCCTCCGCCGAGTGCGCCAGGCCCAGGCCGTGGCCGATCTCGTGCAGCGCCACCGTGTACAGGTCGAACCCGCTCGGCGGCAGGTTCACCGACCAGGTCTCCGCCTCGTCGAAGTGGCAGTCGCCGGCGATGTCGCCGCCGTTGGGCGGCGGGTAGAAGCAGTGCGCCAGCACGTTGCCCTGGCCGTCGAAGGGGAAGCCGTCGCCGTGGTCGGCGGCCACCCACGCGATGCGGATCTGGCCGTTGTGGCCGACCTCGGTGAAGGACAGGTTCGTGACCGCCGCCCAGCGGTCGAAGGCCGCGCGCAGCGCCGCGCGCTGGTCGGCCTCCGACACGTCGGGGCTGAAGGGCGGGGTGAAGCTGTAGGTGACCTCGTCGCCCGGCCACCGGTTGCCCTGCGCGACGAACTGGCCCGCCGACGGCTGGTCGGGGAAGCCGCAGCGCGGCCTGCGCATCATCGTCAGCGTTTCCTCGTTCAGCGCGCCGGTCGGCTCCAGTCCGTGCTGGCGCTGGTACTCCGACAGCGCCAGCTCCATCCGCTCGTCGAACAGCGTCAGGTCCTCCGGGGCGAAGACGACCGCCGGGCGGAACAGCGCGTTGCCGGTGCGCAGCCCCGGGTTGGGGAAGTAGCCGAAGCGCTTGAGGAACAGGTAGAGCTGCCGCACGTCCGGACCGGAGTCGCCGTGCTTGAGAGGGATCATGGAGATCGCCTTCCTCCGTGGGAACGTTCCGTTCACCTGTACGGAGGCGGGGCGGGCGCCGCTGATACATCCTCCTTCACGGCTTCGGGGGGATGGATGTCGCGTACCTCCGGACGGTGGAGCAGATACTCCTTGGCCTCCCTGGCGCTGGAGCCGCGCCGGTGGGCCAGGCCCGCGATGGCGCCGCTGACGGCCGCCGCGGCGAACGAGGTCCCGCTCCAGGTGGCGGCGCCGCAGTAGTGGGCCTCCTCCCCCTTGGGCAGGCTCACCCTCCCCTCCAGGTAGGTGGAGGTGACGCCGGTCCCCGGGGCGTGCAGAGCCACCCAGGGCGCCTTGGGGCTGAACTCCGCCTCCGTCCCCACCGCGACCACTCCCTCGCACGCGGCCGGGAACGCCTTCGCGTGCCGCCGCGCGCCCGGCTCCGCCGCGTGGTTGCCCGCCGCCGCGACCAGCACGGCCTGCTCCCTCAGGCGCGCCACCGCGCGCTCGACGACCAGCGGGGGCTCGTCGTCGGCGGTGAAGCAGGCGAACGACAGTTGCAGCAGATCCACCTCCTCGGCCCCGAAGCCCACCATGCGGGTGGCGACCTCCCAGGAGTCGGCGCAGACCGCGCCCTCGTCCAGACCCGCCCGAACCACCAGCTCCGCGTCGGGGGCGTGGGCGGCGATGATCCCGGCGACGAACGTGGCGTGGCCCGCCAGCATCGGCGTCGGCGCCTCCCTGACCCGGGGCAGCAGGGCGTCGGAGTCCGCCATGAACCGCCCCGCGAGCTGGTCGTGCGGCCAGATGGGGGTCCCCAGCACCCCGACCCGCACCCTGGGATGCTCGGTGGGCCCCCGCCGCTCCAGCCGCATCCCCGCCGGCGCGTTCCGCGGCACGCTCGTGCCCTCGACGTTCTCGACCAGCCGGTGCTTGCCGATCACGAACTCCGGCCGTTCCTCCCTGAGGGCGTGCAGCAGCAGATCCAGATCCTCGACCGGCCCTTTGCGGTGTCTCCCCGCCCGCGCCACCAGTTCCGCCCGCCCGCGCAAGGTCCCGGCCACCGCCTTGAGCCCGGCCACCTCGATCCACGCGAGCCCGAGCAACGCGCTGCCCGCCTCGTCATCCCGCCGCACCCAGGCAGGTCTGCCGGTGCCCGCCCAGGCGTCGATCAGGTTGGTGACCGCTCCGAGGTGCACCAGATCGACCACGAGCTCGTCGTCGTAGTACTGCTCCACGCCGGTGTCGGTGATCCGGCCGCCCATGTTCCCTCCGCGGATGCAAAAGACTCGCCACCTGTACGGAGGGCGGCCGGCGCCCGGTGATACACCCGAATTCCCGTGGGGCGCCGGGTGGTTGGGGTGGGGGCCACCCGGCGGGCCGGTGGGGTCAGGAGCGGGTGATGCGGATCGTGTCCACGCCTGCCTCCACGAGGCTGGCGGTCGCGGTGTCGGCCGCCTGGATCTCCAGTTGGACGGTCTGGCCCGCGTACGCGGTCAGGTCGGCCGTCGACTGCTGCCAGGCGCCCGCCACCTGGGTGGCGGCGCCCAGGCGTTCGTACACCGTGGTGCCGGCCACGCGGACGCGGAGGTAGTCGGCCGAGGTGGCGTTGTTGAGGTGGGACAGGTAGGAGGAGAAGGTCAGGGTCAGGCGGGTGGCCGTGGGCAGCGTGATCTGGGGGGAGCGCATGGTGGTCAGGCCGCCGTCGATGTCGTTGGCACCCGCCTGGGACCCGGCGGTGCGGCCGGTGATCAGGGCGTTGGCGCCGGTCGCGGCGTTGCCGGGCTGGATGGTGGCGCCCGAGTAGGTCGTGGGCTCGGGGTCGCCGCGTTCCCAGCGGCCGGAGGTCGCGGTGTCCGCCGGGCCTGCGGTCCAGCCCTTGTCGGTTTCGAAGTCGTCCTCGAAGACCGTTTCGCCGCCGCCGCCGTCTCCTGGTGGGAAGCGGACCACGCGGTCGTCCTGGGGGGCGGGGGTGCCGCGGCCGTCGCGGTTGCCGGTCAGGATCCAGAGGTGGCCGTCGGGGGCGACCGCGGCGTGGCGGAGCCTGCCGTACGTGCCGCGCAGGACGGAGTCGGGGGTGCCGCCCGGCAGGGGTACGCGCCACAGCCGGGTGCCGCGCAGGGCGGCGGCGAACAGGGTGTCGCCGATGATGGCGGCCCCGCTCGGCGAGGCTTCCGCCGTGGTCCAGGTCACCAGGGGGTTGCGGTAGCGGGGGTCGCTGCCGTTGCCCTCGACGACGGGCCAGCCGTAGTTGCCGCCGGCGACGATGTGGTTGACCTCGTCCCAGGTGTTCTGGCCGAACTCGGTGGCGTACATCTGGCCGGCGGCGGTCCAGGCGAAGCCCTGCACGTTGCGGTGGCCGAGGGTGTAGACGAGCGAGCCGGCGTAGGGGTTGTCGGGAGGGACGGTGCCGTCGGGGCGCAGGCGCAGGATCTTGCCGGCGAGGCTCTGGAGGTTCTGGGAGTTACCGGTCTGGTTGGCGTCGCCGGTGCTGGCGTAGAGCATGCCGTCGGGGCCGAAGTGGATGCGGCCGCCGTTGTGGATGCCGGCCTTGGGGATGCCGCCGCGGATCAGCGTGGGCGTGCCGGGCGCGGACAGGGTGAAGCGGACGATCCGGTTGTCGGAGGCGGCGGTGTGGTAGGCGTAGACGTAGCGGTCCTGGGCGTAGTTCGGGCTTACGGCGATGCCGAGCAGACCGCCTTCACCGGAGGCCGAGACGCCGGGTACGCGGGCCACCTCCACCGGGGCGGCGCCGGGGCGTACCTGGAGGATCCTGGCGCTGTTGCGTTCGGAGACCAGCGCGCTGCCGTCGGGCAGGAAGGCCAGGCCCCACGGGATCTGCAGGTTGCCCGCCACCACTTCCGGGCGGGTGAAGTCGATGTCGGCCGGCTGTGCGTGGGCCGGGGCGTGGAAGGCCGTCGCGATGAGGGTGGTCGCGATCAGCGTGCGAATGAGCACCATACCGCTGACATGACAAAAGCCCATAAAAACTGTCAAGGCCCGAAACCCCCGCCCGCCAGCCGAATATCCAGCCATATATCCACTCATCAGGTGGTATTTCGGGTTTTTCAGGGTTTCAGCGTTAGCCACCGCCCCACCAGCCCCGGCCACACCACCAGCCGCCCCTCCGCCCAAGATTCCCACCTCACGGCCACACCACACCAAACGCCATGCCGCGAGGTCGGCCGAACGGCCATTCCGTCTCCGTCCTCCGGCCGATACGCGGCCGAAAGCACCGCGACTAGCGTCGCCGGACATGATCCACACCTTCTTCCGAACGTCCGTGAGCCAGGCGGTGGTGGCGCTGTCGCTGCCCTGGCTCGCCCTCCCGGCCGCGGCCGCCGCCGAGCCCGTCGCCTGGGGCGCCTGCGCGGACAAGCAACTCAGGCAGGCGGGCGCCCAGTGCGCCAAGGTGGCGGTGCCGCTGGACTACGACGACCCGGCGGGCCGTACCATCGAGATCGCGATCTCGCGCGTCAGGGCCAAGCCCTCGGCGAAGCGCAGGGGCATCCTGCTCGCCAACCCCGGCGGGCCCGGCGGGGTGGGGCTGGGGTTCGCCGCGCACCTGCGGGCCACGATGAAGGACGTCGCCGACCGGTACGACCTCATCGGCTTCGACCCGCGCTTCCTCGGCGAGAGCACCCCGATCACCTGCGGCAGAGCGGCGCCCAAGCCGGAGCCGCCGCGCACGACCTCGCCCAGGAGGGAGTTCGAGGAGTCGCTGCGCGCCGCCCGCGACACCGCGCGCCGCTGCCTGGACCACGGCGGCAACAGGGAACTGCTCCCCCACGCCTCCACCCGCAACGTCGCCAGGGACATGGACGCCGTCCGCGCCGCGCTGGGCGAGCGGAGGCTGTCCTTCTTCGGCGTCTCCTACGGCGCCGACCTGGGCGCGGTCTACGCCCAGATGTTCCCCGGCCGGGTGGACCGCATGGTCATCGACTCCTCCAGCGACCCGAGGGCCACGCAGTACGAGCTGTTCCAGAAGTCGGGAAGGCCGCTGGAGCAGGCCCTCGACCAGTGGGCGCGCTGGGCCGCCGACCGGCACGAACGCTACGGGCTGGGCCGTACCGGAGCGCAGGTGCGGGCGGCGGTGCGGCGGGTCGTCGAGCGGGCCGAGCGCAGGCCGCCGGTGGTGGACGGCGTGCGGCTCGACCCGGGTGTGCTGCGGCTGCTGCTGAGGCAGCTCGTCCAGCACCGGGAGCAGGACGAGGCGCTGGCCGGGGTCGTGCGCGACCTGGCGCGCCCGCCGGTCAGGCCGGGGCCGCACCTGCGGGCGATGCTGGACCTGCTCCGCTCGCCGGAACTGGCCGACAGCATGCTGGGCGCGACGTTCTTCATGTGCGGCGACGCGGGCTGGCCCGCGGGCGGGTGGCCGCGCGACCCGGAGACGTACTGGCGCAACATGCGGCGCAGCCGGGCCACGCAGCCGGTGTTCGGGCCGCTGGTCAACGGCATGATGGCGCCGTGCCCCTACTGGGACGCCGAGCCGCGCGAGCCGGTGACCGCGATCGGCAACGCCGTACCCGTGCTGATGCTGCAGGCCAGGTCGGACAACCTGGAGGGCGCGCGCGTCCTGCACCGGCGGCTGCGCGGGTCGCGGCTGCTGACGGCGGAGATCCGCGCGCACGGCGTGTACGGCAGAGCCGCCGACGGCGGCAGCCCGCTGCCCTGCGCGGACCGCGCCGTCAACGCCTACCTGGGCGGGGGCGCGCTACCCGCCAGGGACTTCAGCTGCCGCCCGTGACCAGGCGCGCCTGGGACGCCTGCGTACCGGGCCCCGACTGCCAGCCCGCCACCACCGCGGCCCTGCCGGAGACCGCCCGGTCGAGGGGCACGCTCACCGTCGTGCTCCCCCGCCCGGACACGGTGGCCACGCGGCCGCCCGCCGTCCCCTTGGCGTCGCGCACGAACAGGTGCGCCTTGCCCGCCGCGCCCGTGACCAGCGTGACCTTGACCGCGTCCCCGCGCACCACGGCCGAGACGACCCGCCCGAACGCCCCGCGCGCCACCGGCGGGCCGCCCGCGAGCGGCAGGCCCAGCCGTACGGCCTGCTCCAGCGACTGCGGCGAGTCCAGGCTGGACAGCCCGGTGTCCGGGATGACCGGGTCGGGCGGCGTGGTGGGCCGTCCGGGCGGCGGCCGGTAACCGGGCATCGTGGCCAGGCCCCACCGGTACGGGTCCCCTTGGACGCCGCCCCACGTGGACCAGCCGATCCGGGTCTGGCCGGTCTTGTCCTGGGTGTCGGAGTCGTAGAAGAGGATGTTCAGCCCGAGCCGGGCCGGGTCGACCGCGCCCGGCACCTGCTCCAGCGGGATGGCCAGCTCGATCGTGTAACCGCCGTCCCCGGCCTTGGCGGCAACCGGCAGGTCCACCGGGCCCTGCCGGTTGTCGGCGTCGCGCAGCACGCACGGCGGCCCTTCCGCGGTCACCGGCAGCACCGCCGCCTTGAACGTGGTGGAGGTGTTCTCCGAGACGCCGCGCGGATCGAGCGTCACCTCCAGCGCGTCGGTACGCCAGTGCCGCTTGCAGTCGGCGGCCGCAAGCCTGGTGCCCACCACGTCGTCCTTGATCCGGGCCAGGACATGAAGGGTGTCCTCGCGCCAGGCGAGCTTGGCCGTGCCCGAGCAGTCGGCCGGGGTGGCGCAGGCGGCGCCCTCCCACAGCCGGGAGAGGTCGAGCGCGGGCCCCGGGTACTCGCCGGGCGCCTCGGTCCCGTCGACGACGGGCGTGGCGGCCGGGATCACGGTCGCGGGCACCAGCTCCAGCGCGGGCCTGCTCACGCTGGAGCCGTCGGCGCTGGTGGCGGTGATCGTGTAGGCGTAGTCGCCGCCTTCGTTGGAGGTCTTCAGCGACGGGTCGGAGTTGGTGACGGTGAACGGCACGGTCACCGAGGCGCCGGGCGCCAGCCCGCTGTAGGGGGCCTCGACGCGGTCGGCGGTGAACCCGGGCGGCAGCTCCACCTTGACGCTGCCCGACTGCGCGGCGGCGGAGACGTTCGTGACCACGACGCCGACCTGCCGCGATCCGCCGGAGGCCAGCGTGAGCACGGGCGTCACCAGGCCGCGTAGCTGCGGCGCCAGCTCGCCGGCCCACGTCTCGTACTGGCCGACCTGGGGGAGCAACTGCTGCGTCGCGCGTACGGCCGCGCTCACCTCGACCTGCCGGTCGGTGTAGCCGCCGCCCCGCTCGGTGGCCAGGGTGGCGGCCAGCCGTACCCTCTGGCCGGTGGGGGCGTCGCGCGGCGGCGTCACCGTGAAGACGGCGGAGCCCCCGCGCCCGAGCTCGCCCGAGCCGCTGACCCGCCACCCGACGGGCGCCCGCAGCGTCACCGACGAGCGGCCGAGTTGCGCCCGGCCGCGCACGGTGGCGCGCACGGTGAACGCGGTGCCCGGCCGCACGTCGAAGGCGCTCGGCGTGAGCGTGAACTCGGTGCCGAGTGGCACCGTCCCCGGCGCCCTGACCAGCGCGCCGTCGAGGATCGCGGTCGGCGCCGCGGCCGCCTGGCCACCCGGCGCCGGGATCGGCACCCGCGCGTCCACCTGCGTGAACAGGTCGCAGCCGAGCTTGGCCGGATCGGCGGGCACGTCGGGGAACCCGGCCCAGCCCTGCGAGGCGTAGACCCGCTGCGCGTCGCGCTCGATCGCCGCCCAGGTGCGGCCCTGGCCGGGCGAGGTGCGCCCGCTCCACACGCCGTAGACGTTGCGGACGGGGTCGGTGACGGCCGCGCAGCCGGGTCCGACCGGCGCGGTGATGCCGCGCGCGCCGCCGAGCAGCAGCCGGGCGGGCGCGAACGGCCGCAGCCCCTCCTCGCGTAGTTGCCCGGGGAACGCCTTGGGGTCGGCGGCGGCGTAGAACGCCTCGACGGCCAGCCTGGCGGCCTGCTGGTGGTTGCCGTGGTTGCCGGGCGAGGGCGCGGGGTCCATGGTGAGCAGCACCTCGGGCCGGGTCTGCCGGACGATCCGGACGACCTTGGCGAGCGTGTCGCCGCCCCAGATCCGGTCGGTGAGCGGGGCGCTGACGGTGTAGTAGAAGTCGACCTCGTCGAGGTTGAACACGTCGGTGACGCCCGCCTTGGCGACCGCCCCGCGCTCCTCGCCCTCGCGCAGCAGCCCGAGCGCGGGCCCTTCATCCGGCCCGACGGCGTTGCCGCCGCCCTCGCCGCGGGTGACGGTCACGACGCCGGTGCGCACGCCGTGGTCCTCCTTCCACTGGCCGAGCGTGGACAGGCTGAACGCCTCGTCGTCGGGGTGCGCGCCGACGAAGAGCGCGTCGAGGTCCTCCCGCGCGTCCGCCTGAGCCGGTACGGCGGGCGTCAGCGAGAGCAGCGTGATGAGTAAGGCAGTCAGCAGGCGCATGGAACCTCCGGAAGGCTATTCGCGGACCGCCCCCTGGAGCAGCCCTCGGATGAAGTGGCGCTGGAGGAACAGGTAGAAGATCACGACCGGCGTCGCGACGATCACGGATCCGGCGGCGAGCAGGGCGAAGTCGGAGGTGTACTGGCCCTGGAAGAAGGCCAGCCCGAGCGGCGCGGTGCGCAGCCCCTCGCTGGTCACCATGATCAGCGGGATCAGGAACTCGTTCCACGTCCACATGAAGACCAGCAGGACCAGGGTGACGATCGCGGGCCTGGCCGGGGGCACGAGCACCTGCCAGAGTGTCCGCCAGACCGAGGCCCCGTCGATGCGGGCGGCCTCGACGATGGCGCGGCTGGAGGAGCGGAAGTAGGCCCGCATCCAGAACGTGCCGAACGCCACCGACAGCGCCACCTGCGGCAGCGCCACCGCCCAGAAGGTGTCGGTCAGCCCGAGCGTGCGCAGGTCGAAGTAGAGGGGTACGGCGATGGCCTCGCTCGGCATCATGATCCCGAGCAGGAACAGGTAGAACAGCGCGTTTTGCCCGCGAAAGCGCATGGTGCCGAAGGCGTACCCGCTCATGATCGACAGGGTGACGCTGACGACCACGACGAACGCCGACACCCCGAGGCTGGTGCGCAGGTAGGTGTGGAAGTGCCCGGTCTCCCAGGCGACCGCGAACCCCTCGACGCCGCCCCCGGCCGCGGCCCGCAGGACGGTGAGGATGGGGAAGAGGGCGAACACCGCGAACACCGACAGGATCGCGTAGTTGCCCAGCCGCTCGGCGCGTGAGATCACGGGGCGCTCCTGTCGGCGAAGCGGTTGATCGCGAAGGAGATCGCGAAGATGACGAGGGTCAGCGTGACCCCGATCGCCGCCGCGGAGCCGACCTGGCCGAGTTCGAAGGCGCGGTGGTAGACCTCGTAGGACGGCACCGAGGTGGAGTTGCCCGGCCCGCCCCCGGTGGTGATGTAGACCAGGTCGAACGTGCGCAGCGCGGCGATCACCGTCAGCGTGAGCGCGACCGCGATCTCCCCGCGCACGGACGGCAGCGTGACGGCGAAGAACTCGCGCACCGCGCCCGCGCCGTCGAGCCGGGCAGCCTCGTACAGCTCCAGCGGGATCTTGCTCATCCCGGCCAGCATCAGCACGGTCACCAGCCCGGTCTCGAACCAGGTGCCGACCACGCCGACGGCCGGCAGCGCGAAGGTGTAGTCGCCCAGCCAGCCCCGCGCCAGCCCGCCGAGCCCGACCGCTTCGAGCAGGGCGTTCAGCGAGCCGTCGGAGGAGTACACCTGCCGCCAGGCGACGGCCACCACGACCATGGCCACCACCTGCGGCAGGAACACCACCGTGCGGAAGAACCCCAGCCCGCGCACCTTGGCGTGGTTGAGCACCGCCGCCAGCATCAGCCCGATCGCCAGCGGCAGCACCGCGTAGAAGAACATGAGCACCAGGGCGTGCCCGAAGGCGGCGCGCAGTTCCCCGTCGGCCACGATCGCCGCGTAGTTGTCCAGCCCCGCCCACGTGCCGAGCGTCAGCCCGTCCCAGTCGTAGAGCGACAGTTGCACCGCCCGGCCGATCGGGTAGAGCAGGAAGGCGGCGTAGACGGCGAAGGCGGGCAGCAGGAACAGGTACGCGACGCGGCGGGGCTCGCCTGGCGGCCGGGTCATCCGTTGCTGTCCACGAACTTCTTGTAGTCGGTCTCCAGCGTGCCCAGGAACTCCTCGGGCGTCGCCTTCTTGGCCAGCAGGTCCTGCAGCGCCGCGCCGAGCGTGTCGGCGAAGGTCGGGGTGGCGTAGTCGAGGTACGGCAGCAGCCCGTCCTGCTTGGTGACGGCGGCGAAGGCGGTGAACATGTCCTTGTCCGGCCCCTCGGCCACCGTCTGCTGGTCGGTGTCGGCGACCGGCAGCAGGCCGTTCTGGGTGAGCACCTTCATGGCGTCGGCGTTGGTGATGAAGTCGACGTAGGCCGCCGCCGCGTCCGGGTTGGGGCTCTTGGCGGTGACCGCGAACGGCAGGCCGGTGCCGCCGGTGGCCGCCGGCGTGCCGGGAGGCAGGACGAAGCCCAGCTCCTTGCCCATGGACTTGCCGAGCTCGCCGATCAGCCAGCTCCCGCCGATGTAGAAGACGCCCTTGCCCTTGCCGAACGCCTGCCAGGAGGCGTCGTAGCCGAGGCCGTTGACGTCCTTGTTGAGGTAGCCCTTGTCCATCCACTCGACGAGTTGCTGGGCGGCCTTGGTGTTCTCCGGCGTGGACCAGGTGGCGCCCTTGCGGCCGAAGCCGAGCGTGGCGATCTGCTCCTTCGGCGCGAACTGGCCCTGGACGGTGCCGAACACGTGCACGGCGGGCCACTTGTCGAGGTTGCCGAGCATCAGCGGCTGCTCGCCCGCCTGCTTGGCCTTCTCCAGGGCGCTCTGGAAGTCGGCCCAGGTCGTCGGCGGCTGGAGGCCCAGCTTGGTGAGCTTGGTGCGGTTGTAAAGCAGGCCGACGACCTCGCCGGCCTGGGGCAGGCCGTACACGCTGCCCTGCCCGAAGTCCTTGCCGTCGGGGGTGTAGCTGACGTACTGCAGGACGGACTGGGGGAAGCGCTTCTTCCAGCCGTAGGCGTCGGCGTAGGCGTCGAGCGGGCGGAGCTGGCCGGCCTTGACGAAGGCGCCCATCTGGGGGCGGCCGTTGTTGGCCTGGACCACGTCCGGCGGCTCGTTGCCGCTCAGGGCCAGGCGCAGCGTGGTGTTGAGGTCGTCGAAGGAGCGCGAGACCCGCTTGATCGTGATGTTGGGGTACTTGGTCTGGAAGGCGGTGTTGAGCGCGGTCATCTGGGCGTTCTGCGCGCCGCGTACCTCCTGGTCCCAGACGGTCAGCGTCACCTTGCCGAGGGCGGCGGCGTCGGTGCGTACCGCGGCCGGGCTCGACGGGGCCGCCGACGAGGCGGGCGGAGCCGAGGAGCCGGGGGCGCAGGCGGCCGCGGCGAGCGCCACGGCACCGGCGGCCAGCGCGGCGCGCGTGGAGGCTTTCATGGTTGCTCCTTCTGGGCGGGCGGCTGGGGAGCCATCCCCAGGTCGGCGTAGCGGGCGATGGTCGCGGCGGCCCGGCGGACCGCGCCTACCGGCACCGCGGGGACCAGGGTGTCGAGGAAGGCGTAGCGCCGGGCCAGGGACTCGCCGTACGCGCCGGTGTGCCCGGCGGCGGCCCGTACCTCGTGCCACCAGTCGGCGATGTCGCCCCAGCCCGGCGCGGCCAGCGACCCGCCGAACTGCTGGACGGCCAGCGCCGCGCAGAGCCCCGCGAACGACAGCCGGTCGGTCAGCGGCCACTCGCACAGCGTGCCGAGCACGAACGCGGCGCCGAAGACGTCGCCGGCGCCGGTGGGGTCGAGCGCGTTGACCCGCGGCGAGGGCGTGAACGCCTCCTCGCCGGTCGTGGAGTCGATGGCCATCGCGCCGTTGGCGCCGTCGGTGACCACGGCGACCGGGACCCGGTCGGCGATGGCGTAGAGCGCGTCGCGCGGGGTGTCCATGCCGGTGTAGGCCATGGCCTCGACGGCGTTCGGCATGAAGGCGTGGCAGACGGCGAGCTGGTCGAGCAGCGAGCGCGGCCACGCGCCCGAGGGGTCCCAGCCGACGTCGGCGAAGACCAGCGAGCCGTCGCGGTAGGCCAGGTCGGCCCAGTTGGGCTCGCTCTCCACACCGCCGAGCGGCTGGTCGGGCGAGAGCGTGACGATGACGGCGCGGGTGTGCGGCGGCTTGCCGATCATCTCGGAGGCGGCCATCGGCGAGGGATGACCGTGGGTGACCATGCTGCGGTCGCGGTCGACGGCCATGGAGACGGTGACGGGTGAGTGCCAGTGCTCGAAGCGGCGTGACCTGGACAGGTCGACGCCCTCCTGCTCCTCCAGCGTCCGCCAGCAGAAGTCGCCGTAGTCGTCGTCGCCGAACGCGGCGGCCAGCGAGGTGCGCAGGCCCAGGCGGCTGGCGGCGATGGCGAGGTTGGCGATGCCGCCGGGGCACGAGCCCATCCCCTCGGCCCACACCTCACTGCCGGCGGTGGGCATCGCGGGCAGGCCGGTGAAGACGATGTCCAGGAAGACCGTGCCTGCCAAGAAGACGTCGAACTGGGGGCCCTCGGAGCTTCGCCGCTGGGCGAGAGGGTCGTACACGATAGCCGGTCCTCCTCGACAGATCGAAGATGTGCGCAATCTTGCACGTTTGCTGGCTCATAGCAAGGGCCAGTGGTAAATCGTGCTCACTCATGCGCGAAAATGACTGATACGATCCGTACGTGCTTCAGCGCCTCCGGCATGAAGAGATCATGCGCCGCGTCCGGCTGTCCGGCGCCACGAGCGTGCACGACCTGGCCAGGCAGCTCGGCGTGAGCCCCTCCACCATCCGGCGCGACCTGGAGGTCCTCGACCGCGACGGCACGCTCAAGCGCGTGCGCGGCGGCGCCCTGCCCACCGTCGACGCCGACACCGACATGCCGTTCGCGCAGGTCGCCGCCATCCACGAGGGCGACAAGGAGGCGGTCGCGGTGCGGGCGGGGCATCTCGTGCGCGAGGGCGAGGTGGTCCTGCTCGACATCGGCACCACCACGATGCGCCTGGCCAGGCAGTTGCGCGGGCGCCGGGTCACCGTGGTCACCTCCAGCCTGGCCGTGCTCGACGTGCTACGCGCCGATCCCGAGGTGGAGCTGCTGCTGCTCGGGGGGATGGTGCGGCGGCCGTACCACTCGCTGGTGGGGGTGCTCACCGAGGAGGCGCTGCGCCAGGTGGTCGCCGACCGGGTCTTCCTCAGCGCGAGCGGCGTGCGCCGCGACGGGCAGGTCGTCGACACGACGCTGGCCGAGGTGCCGCTGAAGCGGGCCATGATCGCCGCGGCGGGGCAGGTGGTGCTGCTGGCCGACCGGCACAAGTTCCCCGGCACCGGCGCGCTGCGGGTGTGCGGTCCGGAAGACCTCGACGTCGTCGTCACGAACGACGGCGCCGACGACAGCACGCTGCGCGCCTGCGCGGCGTCCGGCGCGGAGGTGGTGCTCGCATGAAACTGGCCGTTCTCGGCGGCGGGGGCTTCAGGGTCCCTCTCGTGTACGGCGCGCTGCTGCGTGACCAGGCGAAGCCGCGCGTGGAGGAGGTGGTGCTCCACGACGTCTGCGAGCAGCGGCTGGCGGCCATCGAGCACGTGCTGGGCCAGCTCGCCGCCGGGCACGAGCGCCCGCCGCGGGTGCGCGTGACCACCGACCTGGACTCCGCGCTGGCCGACGCCGGCTTCGTCTTCTCCGCCATCCGCGTGGGCGGGCTGGCGGGCCGTACCGCCGACGAGCGGGTGGCGCTGGAGTTCGGGCTGCTCGGACAGGAGACGACGGGGCCGGGCGGCGTCTCGTTCGGGCTGCGCACGATCCCGGTGGCGGTGCGCGTGGCCGAGCGGGTGGCCGCGGTGGCGCCGCGGGCCTGGGTCATCAACTTCACGAACCCGGCCGGGATGATCACCGAGGCCATGCGGGGCGTGCTCGGCGACCGGGTCGTCGGCATCTGCGACTCGCCGATCGGGCTGATCAGGCGGACCGCGGCGGCGCTCGGGCTGGAGCCGTCCCGGGTCTCCCCCGACTACGTGGGGCTCAACCACCTCGGCTGGCTGCGCGGGATGGTCCACGACGGCCGTGACGTGCTGCCGGGGCTGCTGGCCGACGACGTGGCGCTGCGGCAGGTGGAGGAGGCGCGGATCTTCGGCGGCGACTGGGTGCGCACGCTCGGCGCGCTGCCCAACGAGTACCTGTACTACTACTACTTCAACCGCGAGTCCGTGGCCGCGGCCCAGGCCGCCGGGCAGACCAGGGGCGAGGCGCTGGTCGCGCAGCAGGACCGCTTCTACTCCGCGGTGCGCGAGCGTCCCGGCGACGCGCTGGCCGAGTGGACCAGGACCCGCCGCGAGCGCGACGCCAGCTACATGGCCGACACGCGCGACCTCACCGGCGCCGGTGAGCGGGAGACGGCCGACCTCCAGGCGGGCGGGTACGAGGGGATCGCGCTGGCGCTCATGGCGGCGATCGCGCGGGGCGAGCCGTCCACGATGATCCTCAACGTGCGCAACGGCGGCGCCGTACCCGGGCTGCCAGCCGAGGCCGTGGTGGAGATCCCGTGCGCGGTGAGCGGCGCGGGGATCCACCCGCTGGCCACCCGGCCGCTGCCCGGCCGGTTCCTGGGGCTGATGCAGCAGGTCAAGGCGGTGGAGCAGACGACCATCGAGGCGGCGCTCACCGGGTCCTCCGCGCTGGCGGTCGAGGCGCTGGCCCTGCATCCGCTGGTCGACTCCGTGGGTACGGCCCGCCGGCTGCTCGACGCGTACCGGGGACGCATCCCCGAGCTGGCCGCCGTCCTCCCCCGCTGAAAAGCCTCTTGCCAGGAGACCGCTCTATCTCTACTGTAAACCTCAGTATCCGGTGGACACAAAGTCTCCGGGGGACGAGTGAAAGAGATAGGGGACACTCATGTCGCTCTTCGTCAACCTGCACGTCAAGGACCTGCCCGCCAGCCTCGGTTTCTTCGAGAAGCTCGGCTACAGCGTCGACGAGCAGATGACCACCGACGACGCCGGCTGCGTGAACCTGGGCGAGGGCGTCTCCCTCCTCCTGGTCACGGAGCCGTTCTTCACCTCCATCACCCGCAGGGCGATCCCGGACACGGGCGCGAGCACCGAGGTGGCGCTCGCGCTGCAGGTGGAGGGCGAGCGCGGCAAGGTGGACGAGATGCTCGCGACCGCGCTGGCCAACGGCGCGACCGAGGCGGGCGAGCCCGAGGACAACGAGTACATGTACAGCCGCAGCTTCCGGGACCTCGACGGTCACCTCTGGAGCGTTCTCGTCATGGGCTGACGTGTCTTGTGTAAACAGAGGTATCCTCAAGACACACCGTCTGGTGGAGTCCGAGGAGGAGCGCATGGCGACAGGAAGCAAGATCGAGGAACTCCTGTGGGAACAGCCCGCGCCCGCCCGGCCGTCGCTCAGCCTTCCCAGCATCGCCCAGGCGGCCATCGCGATCGCCGACGCCGAGGGCATCGAGGCGGTCTCGATGCAGCGGGTGGCGGGTGACCTGGGGTTCACCAAGATGTCGCTCTACCGGTACGTCTCCAGCAAGGCCGACCTCGTCGCCGTGATGATCGAGCGGGCGGTGGGCGATCCGCCCGATCTGTCGGGCATCGAGGGCGGCTGGCGGCCCAGGCTGGAGGAGTTCGCCCGGCTCGTGGCGGCGGTGTGGGCGCGGCACCCGTGGCTGCCGTGGGCCACGGTGGGCGACCGGATGATGGGGCCGCGCGAGATCGGCTGGACCGAGGCGGCCGTGGGCGCCCTGGCCGGCACCGGTCTGAGCGGCGGCGAGCGCATGGACGCGGCGCTGCTGATCTTCGGCCATCTGCGCAACACGCAGTCGCTGGCCACGGCCGGGACCCAGCCGTGGGCCGAGGACCGTCAGGCCAGCCCGGCCCTGGCCCGGATACTCGACCGGCACGCCGACCGCTTCCCCGCCCTGGTGGAGGCGCTGGCCGACGTGGGCGACGCGCCGCGCGACTCGGGCCGCTCGTTCGGCCTGGCCTGCGTCCTGGACGGCCTCGCCACCCGCATCACCCCCCACCCCTAACCCCACACCAAACCCCACCACCCGGCCCCACACGCGCCCCCGACCCACCCGGGCCGACCCCGCGCTGGTGGTGCCGAGCGACCGTCCCGGCCCGCCCCTGGGCGCGGCGCCTCACGGGTCGCGCCGGAACGGGCGCGCCACGGGTCACGGGTCACGCCGGAGCTGCAGCACGGCGCGTCATGCCCGAGCGGGTCGCGCCGGAGTGCCGGCACCACGGGGCGGGACCAAGCGGGCACACCACAGGGAAACCCGGCGAAGCGGGCGCATCACCGGAAACCCGGGTTGCCCTGGTGGGGTCAGGGTGGGGTGGTCAGGCGGCGGGCGTAGTTCTGCATGGGGCGCTCGAGGTAGCGGTAGGTGAGCCAGCTCGCCGGCAGGATCAGCAGCAGGCACAGCAGGCTGACCCCGATCTGCAGGGGCGCGGGCGCCCAGCGCAGGTCGCCGGTCACCGCGATCACCCCCGTCAGGATCGGCAGGTGCAGCAGGTACAGCGAGTAGCTGATCACCCCGAGCCACACCAGCGACCTGGGCAACCGCCGATCACGCAGGAGCATGCCGACCGCGAACGTGGCCGCCGCCAGCACGATCGTGGTGATCCACACCCGCGGCTGCACCCACCACCACCCCGCGTCGCGCGCCCACACCGGGGTCAGCGCGACGAGGATCGCGGCCACCGCCACCGGCCACAACCGCCCGATCCCGTGCGCCCACCGGTGGATCGCGGTCCCGGCGAACATCACCGACAGGATCGCCGCCCCGAACCACGGCGTGGGGCTGGCGGTCAGCAGCAGGGAGAGGGCCATGACGCCGAGGACCACGGCGGCAGCAGTACGGAAATATCCGGTCATGACGCAGGTGAGGCCCAGCACGAAGACGGCCAGCGACACCCAGGACAGCCACGCGCCCGTCAGGGGCGCGTTGGTCAGCATGAGCCCGGCGGCCATCGCGGCGGCGGCGAAGGCCACCGCGACCGCGCCGCGCCCCACCCGCACCCCCGCCACGAACAGCGCGGCGACCAGCAGGTAGAAGACCATCTCGTACGACAGGGTCCACATGGTGTTGACCAGCCCGCCCGCCCCGACCACGTCGAGGAGCATGGTGGCGTGCGAGGCCAGCGCCGACGGATCGCGGGGAACCTCGCGCCGCACCGGCAGCCAGAACGACAGGATCAGCACGATCGCGATCACCGCCAGGTAAAGCGGGTAGAGGCGGAAGAAGCGGCTGATCCAGAAGGCGCGCACGTCGCCCTTGCGTTCCAGGGAAACGGGGATGATGTAGCCGCTGACCAGGAAGAAGACGAGCACGCCGTACATGCCGAGGTTGAAGGACGTGGGGCGCAGCCAGGGCATCGCCCAGGTCAGCAGGTGCTCGCCCACGACGGCGAGCGCGCCGAGACCGCGCAGGGCGTCGAG
This sequence comes from Nonomuraea sp. NPDC050790, assembly GCF_044456745.1. Classification (NCBI taxonomy): domain Bacteria; kingdom Bacillati; phylum Actinomycetota; class Actinomycetes; order Streptosporangiales; family Streptosporangiaceae; genus Nonomuraea; species Nonomuraea sp. NPDC050790. Next base: position 100,275 of record NZ_JBITGF010000005.1, read on the forward strand.
CCAGGCCAGCCGCGCGGTCGTCCCGGTGGCGACGGCGGCGGGGGGAGCGGACGCGGGCAGGGCGGCGGCGACGTCGTCAGGACGGGCGGCAGGCATATAGACCAACGTACCGAAGTGTCGGGAAAATCACCTTCAGTCCTGGATCAAGGTTCTTGCGGAGAAAATAGGTTAGTCTTACCTAACTTGCGAGGCACCGCTGGTTTCGCCGTGCCGTTCCATGATGCACAAGGATCAATCCATGCCGTTGAGGTTCCCCCGTGCGCGCCGCCATGCGCTCACTCTGTCCACCGCCGTCGCCGCGGCCGCCCTCGCGCTCGGCGCCTGCTCCGCCCCGGCGGAGAAGCCCGCCGCGGAGCAGCCCGCCGAGCAGCCCGCCGCGCAGAAGGCCACCGGCGCCTTCCCCGTCACCATCGACAGCGCGCTCGGCCAGGCGAAGATCACGCAGCAGCCCAAGCGCGTGGTCACCCTCGGGCAGGGTTCGGCGGAGACCGCGATCGCGCTCGGGATCGTGCCCGTCGGCATCGAGAGCTACGCCTGGGGCAGCGACCAGTCCGGCTACCTGCCCTGGATCCACGAGGCGGTGACCAAGTCCGGCGGCACGCTGCCGAAGCAGTTCACCGGCGGCGAGGACATCGACGTCGACACCATCGTCGAACTCGAGCCCGACGTGATCCTCGCCCCGTGGTCCGGCATCACCAAGGAGCAGTACTCGGTGCTGTCCGGCATCGCGCCCACCGTGGCCTACCCGGACCTGCCGTGGAGCACGAACTGGGACCAGCAGATCGAGATCGTCTCCAAGGCGCTCGGCAAGCCGGAGGAGGCGCCCAAGCTCATCTCCGGCATCAAGCGGCGCCTCGCCGACGCCGCCGCGACCCGCCCGCAGTACAAGGACGTGAGCTTCTCCTACATCTACACCACCGGCCCCGGCACGCTCGGCGTCTTCAAGCCCGAGGAGCAGCGCGTGGCGATGGTCTCCATGCTGGGCCTGACCCCCGACCCGGTGGTGAACGAGTTCAAGGAGACCGAGGGCACCGACTCGGCCCTCATCGGCCTGGAGAACGCGCAGAAGCTCGCCAAGAGCGACCTCGTCTTCACCTTCTACACCGACGCCAAGACCCGTAAGGAGATCGAGGCGCAGAAGCTCTACGCCGCCATCCCCGCGATCAAGCGCGGCGGCGTCGTCGCCGGCGACGACACCCCGTTCGTCACCGCGTCCTCGATCATCAACCCGCTCACCGTCCCGTGGGTGGTCGACCGCTACCTCCCGCTGATCGACAAGGCCGTCGCCACCGTCGAGAAGTGACCGCCCTGTCGAAGGCGCCGGCGTTGCTCGCCGCGCTCGCCGTGCTCGCCCTCGCCGTCCTGGCGAGCGTCGCGTTCGGCAGCCACCCCACCACCCCGGCCGACGTTCTCGACGTCCTGTACGGCACCGCCGACCAGAACACCACGACGGTCGTCGAGAGCCGCTACCCACGCACCGCGCTCGGCCTGCTGGCTGGCGCCTGCCTGGCCGTGGCGGGGACGCTCATGCAGGGCGTCACCCGCAACCCGCTGGCCGACCCGGGCCTGCTCGGCGTCACCGCGGGCGCCTCGGCCGCGATCGTGACCGCGATGGCCTTCCTCGGCGCCTCCGGGCAGGCCGGCGCCGTCTGGTGGGCGCTGCCCGGCGCGCTGCTGGCCGGGCTGCTCGTGCACGTCATCGGCTCGGCCGGGGCGGGAGCCGGGCTGTCGCGGCTGGTGCTGGCGGGCGCGGTGGTCTCGGCCGTGCTGACCGCGTACGTGCAGGCGGTGACGCTCAGCAACCCCAAGGTCTTCGACAGCTACCGCTACTGGGTGGTCGGCGCGCTCGGCGGGCGCGACTTCCCGGTCCTGACGTCGGTGCTGCCGCTGGCCGCCGCCGGTCTGGTGCTGGCGCTGGTGAGCGCGCCCGGCCTCAACGCGCTCGCGCTCGGCGAGGAGTCCGCCGCGGCGCTCGGCGCGAGCCCGGCGCTGACGCGCTCGGGCGGGATGCTGGCGGCGGTCCTGCTCAGCACGGCGGCGACCGCGGCCGTGGGGCCCATCGCGTTCGTGGGGCTGGCGGTGCCGCACGTCGTGCGGGCGCTGGCCGGCGTGGACTTCCGCGCGCAGGTGGTGTTCTCGCTCGTGGCGGGGCCCGCGCTGCTCCTGCTCGCCGACGTCGCCGGGCGGCTGGTGCTGCGCCCGCAGGAGCTCATGGTGGGCGTGGTGACCGCGTTCATCGGGGCGCCGGCGCTGCTGCTGGCCGTACGGAAGATGAAGGGGGGCGCATGAAGGCGCGCGGCCGTCTCACGGCCGGGCGGGCGGTGGCGCTGCCGGTGGCCCGCGCCTCGGTGCTGGCCGCCCTGCTCACGCTTTCGCTCCTGCTCGTGGCGGCGCTCGCCACGCTGTCGCTGGGCCGGCTCGGCATCGCGCCGGCCGACCTGCTGGGCGCGCTGACGCGGGGCGCGACGGGCAAGCAGGCGTTCGTGCTCGAACGGCTGCGCGGCCCCCGCCTGGTCGTGGCCGTCGGCACCGGGGCGGCGCTGGGCCTTTCGGGCGCGCTGTTCCAGACCGTCACCCGCAACCCGCTGGCCAGCCCGGACGTGATCGGGCTGAACGCCGGCGCGGGCGCCGGCGCCGCCGTGGTGGTGCTGATGCTGCCGGGAGCGCTGCCCGCCCCGCTGGGCGCGCTGCTCGGCGCGGTGCTGGCGATGGCGCTGGTCTACGGCGCGACCGGCACCGGATTCCGCAACCCCGGGCGGCTCATCGTGGCCGGCATCGGCGTCAACGCGATCGCGATCGCCTTCACCCACTACGTGGTCTACGCGGTGGAGCGCGACAAGGCGAGCGTGCTGACCGCCTACGTCAACGGCAGCCTGGCCGCCCGCTCGTGGGAGCACGCCCTGACCGTCTGGGTGGTGCTGCTGGCCGTGACGCCGCTGGTGGCGCTGCTGTCCGGGCGGCTGACCATCGCGGAGATGGGCGACGAACTGGCCGCGAGCCTCGGCGCCGAGCCGGTCCGCACCAGGACCGCCGCGGTGGTGCTGTCGGTCGTGCTGTCGGCCGCGGCAGTCGCCGTCGCCGGGCCGATCGCGTTCGTCGCGCTGACCGCCCCGCAGATCGCGCGCCGCCTGACCCGCCTGCCGGGACCGCACCTGACGCTGTCGGCCCTGGCCGGCGCGCTGCTGCTGGTGCTGGCCGACCTGGCCGCGCAGCAGTCGCCGCTGCCGGTCAACCTGCCCGTCGGCGTCTACACCCTGGCCGTCGGCGGCCTCTACCTCGGCTACCTGCTGGTCCGCGAATGGAAGAAGGGCACCCTGTGAGCACCGGCCTGGCCGCGCGCGGCCTCACCGTCTCCTACGGCGGCGACCCCGTCGTACGCGAGGTCAGCCTGGACATCCCGCCCGGCGGCTTCACCATGGTCATCGGCCCGAACGGCTGCGGCAAGTCCACCCTGGTCAAAGCCCTGGCCAGGGTACTGAAGCCGGCCGAGGGCACGATCACGCTGCACGGGCGCGACCTGTGGTCGTACCGGGCCAGGGAGGCGGCCAGGCACCTGGCGCTGCTGCCGCAGAACCCCGTCGCCCCCGACGGCATCACCGTCGGCGGCCTGGTACGGCGTGGCCGCTACCCCCACCACACGCTGCTGCGCCAGTGGTCACCCGACGACGACGCCGCGATCGGCTTCGCCCTGGAGCGCACCGGCCTGCGCGAGCTGACCGGGGCGCAGGCCGGCCGGCTGTCCGGCGGCCAGCGGCAAAGGGCGTGGATCGCGATGGTCCTGGCCCAGCAGACGGACCTGCTGCTGCTCGACGAGCCGACGACGTTCCTGGACATCTCCCACCAGTACGAGCTGCTGGAGCTCTGCCGCGAGCTGCACGAGGAGGGCCGGACCATCGTGGCCGTCCTGCACGACCTCAACCAGGCGGCCCGCTTCGCCACCCACCTGGTCGTCATGGACGCCGGCCGCGTGATCGCCGAGGGCGCGCCGGCCGAGGTGCTCACGCCGGAGCTGGTCAAGCGGGTGTTCGGGCTCGACTGCGACATCGTGCCCGACCCGCGCAGGTCCACGCCGATGGTGATCCCGCACTGACGGGCACTTGCGCGGGCCGCGCCCGGCCTGCCATCCTGGCTCACATGATCGTCATCAGAAAGGGCGTGCGCGCCCTCGCTCCGTGAGTGAGCGGCGGCGGCCGGTGGCCGCCGACCTCCACGACGAATGGCTGGGCTGGGCGTTGTCGACGCGGCCCGCCGACCGACCCGCCGCAGAGGCGGCCGTCACCTCCCTGTACGCACGGCTCGGCCGTCCCGCGCCCGCGTTCGTCTGGGCGGACTCCCCCGGCGCCGCCCTGGAACACGTGCCACGCGGCATCCCCCTCCGGGCCTTCAACCGGCTGAACTCGGCCGCCGACCTGTCCGCGGGCCAGCGCCTCGCGACCCTCGTCTCCGGACTGCGCCACGCCCTCGACCAGCGCGTCGGCCACGACTGGAACCCCGGCTGGTCGCCCGGCAGGCCCCACCGGCTCGACGCCGTCGTCCGCGACCCGCTGCGCGAGACCCTCCGCGACGGCGTGTGCTCCCCCATCCGCCTGGCGCTCCCCCTCGCCGACCGCCTCACCTGGTACGGCCAGCACGACGCCTACTGGATCGCCCACTACGACGCCTGGAGTCGCATCGGCGGACGCCACTACGGCTCCCTGTCCGCCCACCTCGAACCCTGGGCCGACCTGGCCAGATCCTGCGGCTGGTGGTGGCCGCTGGAGGACCGCTGCGTGCTCGCCGAGCGCCCGCGCTCCATCCGCCTGCGCGACGGCCGCCTGCACCACGACGACGGCCCGGCCGTCACCTTCCCCGACGGCTGGTCCGTGCACGCGCTCGGCGGCTTCGTCGTCCCCGAGTGGGTCATCACCGGCCCCACCCCGGAGAAGATCGCCGCGGAGCCGAACGTCGAGGTCAGGCGGCTGGCCATCGAACGCCTCGGCTGGACCCGCTACATCGAGGAGGCCGGGCTGCGCCTGGTCGCCGCCGCCCCCGACCCCGGCAACCCGGGCTTCGACCTGGAACTGTACGACCTGCCCCGGACCGCGCTCGGCCGCCGCCCCAGGGTCCTGCTGGCGGTGAACGGCTCGGCGGAACGCGACGGCCGGCGCCGCCGCTACGGCCTCGGCGTCCCCCACTTCATCGACGACCCCGTGGCGGCGGCCGCCTGGACCTACGGCCTGTCCGCCCACCACTACGCCCTGCTGGCCCGGCGCACATGAAAGGAGAGAGCGTGAACCTCGAGACCCTGTCCCTGCGTACCGGCCTGGCCGTCCTGGACCACCTGGAACGGCAGGTCGCCATCCCCGTCCTCGACGGCCTCCAGGCCCAGGGCGACCTGCTGATCGCCCCGATGCCGATGGTCGCCGTGGCCGTCACGTTCCCGCCGTGGGCCGGGTGGGCGGACGTCTTCGGCGCCGGCCTGGAGGTGCTGCGCGGCGCCGCGGGCGGCAATCCGCACACGCTGGTGGCCGACGACGGCGTCTGCGCGTGGACCTGGCACGTGCGCGACACCATGGACCTGGCCCTGGGCGCCTTCCGGTGCACCGCGCCGGTCTACCTGCTGCATCCCGAGCACGGGGCGACCGGGTTCACGCCCGGCACGTGGGTGGTGCGCCGCCAGCGCGAGTTCGACCACCGGGGCTGGCGGCGCGGCGGCGGAGGAACCCGCCTGGTCGCCGACTGACCAACCTGATCGCGGGCAGTGGTCAGCCGCGGCGGGCTCTGGCCAGGAGCCACAGGAGCAGCGGGGCGCCCAGGACGCCCGTCACCACGCCCACCGGCAGCTCAAGGTCGGGGATGAGGCGCCTGGCCACCAGGTCGGCCGCGAGCACCAGGAACGCCCCGGTGAGCGCGGAGGCCAGCGGGGGCGGCCAGGCCGTACCGGCGAGGCGGCGGGCGATCTGCGGGGCGGCGAGCGCGACGAACGCGACGGGACCCGCGGCGGCGGTGCCGAAGGCGACCAGCCCCACGCCCGTCGCCAGCAGCGCGAGCCGCGCCCGCTGCACCGGGGTCCCCAGCACGACCGCGACGTCCTCGCCCAGTTGCAGCGCCCTAGACGTGCGCCCGAGCAGGAGGGTGAGCGGCCCGAGCACGGCGAGGGCGAGGGCAAGCGGCGTCACCTGGTTCCACGTGCGGCCGTTGAGGTTGCCGAACAGCCAGCCGAGCGCGGCCTGCGCCTGGAACGCCTCGGTGATCACCATGAGGTACTCGGTGGCGCTGGTGAACACCCACGACAGCCCGACGCCGACCAGCACGACCCGGTAGCCGGTGACCCCGCGCCGCCAGGCGAGCAGGTAGGTGAGCACCGCGGCGGCCACGGCGCCGGCGACGGCGAGCACCTGCGCGCCGGGCCCGGCCTCGACGCCGAGCACGATCCCCGCCACGACCGCCACCCCTGCGCCCTGCGTGACGCCGATCATGTCGGGGCTGGCCAGCGGGTTGCGGGTCATGGTCTGGAACAGCGCGCCCGACAGGCCGAAGGCGGCCCCCGCCATGAGCCCGACCAGCGCCCTGGGCAGGCGTAGCTGCCAGACGACGAAAAGCCGGCCCTGCTCGCCCTGCCCGAACAGCGCGCCGACGACCTCGCCGAGCCCGAGCGGGATGTCGCCGAGCCCGACCCCGAGGCAGAACGCCAGGAACGCCAGCACGGCCAGGCAGAGGCAGACGGCGACGAGCCGGATCCGCACCTGCCACGAGACGGGCGGGGCGGGCAGGCGGACGGTGAGGTTGGCCATCAGAGCTCCGCGAGACGGGCGCGGCGGGCCAGGATCACGAAGATCGGGCCGCCGATGAACGCGACGATGATGCCGGCCTGCACCTCGATCGGCGCGACGATCATCCGTCCGGCGACGTCGGCGGCCAGCAGCAGGCAGGGGCCGAGCGCCGCCGACAGCGGCAGCAGCAGCCGGTGGTCGCTCTCGCCGCCGGCCCAGCGGGCGACCAGCCTGGCCAGGTGCGGGATGACCAGGCCGACGAAGACCACGGGCCCGATCGCCGCGACCGCGGCGCCGGTCAGAAGCGTCACGGCGGCGGCGCCCTGGAGCCTGACCAGCCCCACCCGGCGGCCCAGCGCCACGGCCACGTCGTCGCCGAGCGCGAGGCTGTTGAGCGCGGGGGCCGAGGCCAGCGCCAGCACCGTGCCCGCCGCAACGAACGGCATGAGCTGCGTGCCCTGACCGGCCAGCGAGCCGGCCGACCAGAAGCGGTAGCGGTTCAGCGACTCGGGGTCGGCCAGCACGACGGCGCTGGTCAGCGAGCTGAGCATGACGGTGACGGCGACGCCGGCCAGCGCCAGCTTCACCGGGGTGAGGCCCTCGCGGCCGAGCCCGCCCAGCACGTACACGGCGACGCTGACCGCCAGCGCGCCGCCGAAGGCGAACCAGACGTAGCCGTAGAGCGAGCCGATGCCGAACGCCGCGATGGCGACGACGACCGCGAACGCGGCGCCGGCGCTGACGCCGAGGATGCCGGGGTCGGCCAGCGGGTTGCGGGTCAGCGCCTGCATGAGCGCGCCGGACAGGCCGAGCGCCGCCCCGGCCATGAGGCCGAGCAGCGTGCGCGGCACGCGTACCGACCAGATGACGTCGTGCACCGCCTTGGCGACCTCGCCGCCGGTCAGCGCCCGCGCGACCTGGTCGAGCGGGATCGCGCGGGCGCCGACCGACAGCGACAGCGCGCACAGCACGACGAGCGCGGCGATCGGCACCCCGAGCAGGATGGCGCCGCGTCCCAGGCGCGCCGCGGGCTGGAGCCCGGCACGTCCGGGCTTCAGCGCGGCGGTCCTCACGAGGAGGGTTCTGGGGTGGTCTCCGGCTTGCCGTCGACCGCCGCCGCGAGCCTCGGAACCAGCCGGTCCAGCAGGTACGGCAGGCTGAGCACCGTGATGAAGGAGGCGGAGTCGGCGAAGTCGGTGCCGTCCACGACGAACACCTCGCGGGCCTGCTTGGCCACCTTGAGGTCCTTGTAGACGTTGTCGCCGCGCAGCGCGGCCACGTCCTTGCCGGCGTTCGTGACGCTCCAGATGAGCACGTCGCGGTCGAGCAGGTCGAGCCGCTCGCGGCTGATGTTGGCGCCGAACTTGTCGCCGATCACCTTGTCGAGGTCGGGCGGGAGCTGGAAGCCGAGCGAGGCCAGCAGGCGGCTGCGCGGGTCCTGGCTGCCGAAGACGAAGTACCCCTCGTACATGCTGGCCATGAGCGCGCCCGCGCCGACGAAGGCGGGATTGTCCTTCTTGACCTGCTCGAAGCGCGCCTCGACACCCTTGACCAAGGTGTCCGCCTCGGCGGGCTTGCCGACGATCGAGCCGACCGTCCTGGTGAGCTCCTGCCACGGGATGCCGTAGTCGATGTACTGCTTCGGCTGGGCGACGGTCGGGGCGATCTGCGACAGCGTCGTGTACTGCTCCTTGGTCAGCCCGGAGTACAGCCCGATGATCAGGTCGGGGCGCAGCGCCGCGATCTTCTCGGCCTGCGGTCCGGTGCCGGTGTCCTTCAGCACCTGGGGTACGGCCGCGCCGCCCAGCCTGCCCGCGGCCCAGGGGCCGACCGCGCCGGGGTGCTCGCCGAACCACTCGGTGGTGCCCACGGGGACCACGCCCAGGGCGAGCAGGGCGTCCTGCTCGACGAGGCCGACGGTGACCACGCGCTGGGGCGGGGCCTTGACGGTGGTGCTGCCGTACTTGTGCTCGACGGTGACCGGGGTGAACCCCTTGGCCGCCGGGGCGCTCGTGGCGGGGGCGGAGGTGAGGTTGTCCGGCGCGCAGGCGACCGCGCCGAGGAGGACGGAGAGCGCCAGGATGACGCGCTTCACGAGTTGTTCTCCGCCCTGCCCATGCGCCAGTAGCCCATGAAGGCCACGGCGCGCTTGTCCATTCCGCGCTCGGCGACCAGGTGCCGCCGCATCGCCCTGATCATGGCCGCCTCTCCGGCCAGCCAGGCGTAGAGGGGTCCTTCCGCCTGCTCTTCGGGCACCTCCCAGAGCTCGTCGACGTCGACGTCGATGTCCTGAATGTCGATGTCCTGGAAGGCGTCGGCGGGCTTCTGGTCGGGCAGCAGGCGTCCCGCGGCGGCCTCGACGGCCGGGATGAGCTTCTCGCCGTGCTCGCCGCCCTCGCGGGCCAGCCAGGTGACGGTGACCTCGCTCGGGGAGTCGACGGGCAGGAAGTCGCCCGCGTGCGGCACCTCGATGAGCGCCTCGCCGCGGGCGCCGGCGGGCAGCCGCTCCAGGGTGGCGCAGATCGCGGGGGCGGCGGTCTCGTCGCCGGCCATCAGGAGGGCGCCGGTGCCCTCCGGCGGCCGGAACTCCAGGCCGCCGTGCGGCTCGCCGTAGCGGGCGTCGGGGCCGAACAGCCCGATCTCGTCGCCGGGCCGGACGGCGCCGGCCCAGCGCGCGGCGGGGCCGCCGTCGCCGTGCAGCACCACGTCCACGTCCACCTCGCGCAGGTCCGGCCGCACGTTGCGGACGGTGTAGGTGCGCATCGGGTTGCAGCGCTCCTCGGGCAGGGACCGCCAGCGCTGGAACCAGTCGGGGCCGGTCGGGAAGTGCGCGAGGCCGTGCCCGGGCAGGGGGAAGATGAGCTTGATCCGCTGGTCGTACCCGTTGTCGGCGAAGAGGTCGAGGTCCTCCCCCGTGAACGTCACGCGCAGGAAGGACGGGCTGAGCAACTCCAGCCCCCGCACCCGCACATCGAACAAGCGAAAGGGTTCAACCACGGCAAACTCCACTGATCACCCGGGGATTTAGGTTAGGCTAACCTATCGCACCCGTCACCGGCTAGGCCGGGGGCAGGGTGGCCCGCCAGGGCACCGGGCTGGACAGGACCATCGAGCTGGTCGGCGTGCCGTACCCGGCCAGGCGGTCGATCAGCTCCTCGAAGTCGGCCATCGTCGCGACCGCGACCCGCAGCACGCAGCAGGCGCCGCCGGTCACGCGGTGCACCTCGAAGATGTCGGAGGAGTCGAGCGCCTCCGGGTGCCGCAGCACGCACCCCGGCCCGTAACAGGACATCGTGACCAACGCCACCACGCCGCGCCCGGCCGCCCTCGGGTCCACGTGCGCCCGGTAGCCGCCGATCACCCCGGACTCCTCCAGCTTGCGCACCCGCTCGGCCACCGCCGGCGGGGACAGGTGCACCCGCCGCGACAACTCGCTGAACGACAGCCGCGCGTCCGCCTGCAGCTCGCGCAGCAACAGCCAATCCATCTCGTCCACTTTCACCGCCGAAACCCGGAAGCCGAAATCAGGCGCCGACCGCCTGGTGGAACAGCCTAAAGGCCGTTGAATCGGCATTCCGCGCACAGGGTTCGCGCGGGCATCATGGCCGCATGGATGTCACCCCGATCACCGCACTCCAACGGCAGGAGCGGGCCGAGGCGAACGGCGGCGCACCCACGCTCGAGTTCGACCGGCAGGCGCCCTACGACCGTTACGTCCGCGCCAGCACCCTGCACGCCCTGCAGAGCCCGCTCAGCGATGACCCGGGCGAGATGTCCTTCCTCATGGTCAGCCAGGTCATGGAGCTGTACTTCGGCCTGATCCGCTACGAGCTGCGCCACGCCCAGGACCTCCTGGCCCGCGACGACGTCTGGGCCTCGCTGGCGCCGCTGCGCCGGGCCGCGCTGCATCTGGAGGCGCTCAACGCCTCCTGGCAGGGACTGCGCTGGATGACCCCGGCCGAGTTCAACCGCTTCCGCGACCTGCTCGGCGAGGGCTCGGGCTTCCAGTCGGCCATGTACCGGCACCTGGAGTTCACGCTCGGCCTGAAGTCGGAGTCGCTCATGCGCCCCTTCCGCCGCCAGCCCGAGGTCCACGCCGCGCTGCGCGAGAGCTTCGAGGCGCCCTCGCTGTGGGACGAGACGCTGGAACTGCTGCGCCGCCGCGGCCTGGCCGACGGGCCCGAGCAGGCCGTGCAGGCCTGGGTGACCGTCTACGCCGACTCCGGCCCCGACAACCACCTGCGCCTGCTCGGCGAGGCGCTCACCGAGGTCGCCCAGCGCTTCGGCGACTGGCGCTACCACCACCTGCAGTCGGTGAAGCGGGCCATGGGCGCCAAGGCGGGCAGCGGCGGCTCCGCCGGGCTCGTCTGGCTGGAGCGCAGCATGGCGCGGACCGTCTTCCCCGAGTTGTGGACCGCCCGCACCTTCATGTGAGGAGTCTCCCGTGGCAGCTTCCCCAGAGGTCGCGATCGTCGGCGCCGGGCTCGCCGGCTGCCTGCTCGCCTGCTACCTGGCCAGGCGCGGGCACCGGGTCACCCTCTACGAGCGGCGGCCCGACCCGCGCGCCGCGGGCGCCGAGCGCGGCCGGTCCATCAACCTGGCGCTGTCGGAGCGCGGGCTGTCGGCGCTGCGCGGCATCGGCCTGGAGGAGCAGGTCATGGCCGAGGCGCTGCCCATGCGCGGGCGGCTGATCCACCCGGTTCGGGGTGAGCTTGACCTGCAGCTCTACAGCTCCGACGGGCTGCGCTCGATCAACTCGATCAGCCGGGCGCGGCTCAACGCGGCCCTGCTGGACGCCGCCGAACGGCACGCCGAGGTCCGCTTCGAGCACCGGCTCACCGGCCTGGACCCGGCCACCGCGACCATGCGCTTCGCAGGCGGGCAGGAGGAGAAGGCGGCCGTGGTGCTCGGCGCGGACGGGGCGGGCTCCGCCGTACGGGCGCGGCTGGCCGAGCGCGCCGGGCTGCGCGAGCGCACCGACTTCCTCGGCCACGGGTACAAGGAGCTGACGATCCCGGCGCGCGGCGGCGAGTTCGCGATGGACCCGGGCGCGCTGCACATCTGGCCGCGCGGCACCTCCATGATGATCGCGCTGCCGAACCCGGACCGGTCGTTCACCTGCACGCTGTTCTGGCCGGATGAGGACTTCGCCGCGCTCGACTCGCCGGAGGCGATCCTGCGGCACTTCTCCGCGGTCTATCCCGACGCGGTCCCGCTGATCCCCGATCTGGTGGCGGACTTCGCGGCCAACCCCGTCGGGCGGCTGGGGACGGTGCGGGCCGTACCGTGGCAGGCGGGCGGGCGCGTGGGGCTCATCGGGGACGCGGCGCACGCGATCGTGCCCTTCTACGGCCAGGGCGCCAACTGCGCGTTCGAGGACGTCGTGGTGCTGGACCGGGTCCTGGACGAGACCGGCGACGACTGGGCCCTGGCGCTGCCGGAGTTCGAGCGGCGGCGGCGGGCCGACACCGAGGCCATCGCGGAGATGGCGCTGGCGAACTTCGTCGAGATGCGCGACAAGGTCGCCTCGCCGCTCTACCGCCTGGCCAGGCGGGCCGAGCACGCTTTGCAGGAGGCGCTGCCCGGCCGCTACGTCTCGCGCTACGAGCTGATCTCCTTCTCGACCGTCCCGTACGCGCGGGTGCGCCGCAGGGTCCGCCGCCAGCAGCAGGCCCTAGGCGCGCTCGCCGCCCTGGGCGCGCTGGGAGCCCTGGGGGCGGCGGCCCTGGCGGTCAGAGCCGTCCGGCGCCCATGAGCCTCAGAGCCGTCCGGCACTCATGAGCCTCAGGGGCGTCCGACGCTCATGTAGGTGAAGCCGAGGGCGCGCATCTCGGCAGGGTCGAGGTGGTTGCGGCCGTCGAACAGCACCGGCCTGCGCATGGTGTCGCGGACCTCGGCCCACGGCACCTGGCGCAGTTCGGGCCAGGCGGTCGCGAGGATCGCCGCGTCGGCGCCCGCCAGCGCCTCCTGCGGGCTGCCATGCCGTACGGCTGACGCCCAGGGCTCGGGCTGCCCGTCGGGCGCCAGCGGATCCCAGCACGTCACCTTGGCCCCTTCGGCCAGCAGCCGCGCGGCCAGCACGGTGCTCGGCGCCTCGCGCATGTCGTCGGTGCCCGGCTTGAACGTCATGCCGAGCACCGCGATCCTGGTGCCGCCGAGGCCGCCCAGCGCGTCCTTCAGCTTCTGGATGGCCCGCCGTTTCTGCATGTTGTTCACTTCGATGACGGCGTTCAGGAGCTGAGGGTGGTGGCCGGTGTTGCTGGCCAGTTGCTTCAGCGCCTCGGAGTCCTTCGGGAAGCAGCTCCCGCCCCAGCCGATCCCGGCGCGCAGGAAGTGCGGGCCGATCCGGTGGTCGAGGCCGACCGCCTTGGAGACCTGCTCCACGTCCGCGCCGGTCAGCTCGCACAGCACGGCGATCTCGTTCATGAAGCTGATCCTGGTCATGAGCATGGCGTTGCTGGCCAGCTTGACCATCTCGGCCGAGGCCACGTCCATCACCTCGACCGGCCCGTCCACGCCCTCGTGCAGGCCGGCGACGAGGCGGGCCACGGCCTCGTCCGAGGCGCCGACGACGACCCGGTCGGGGCGCATGAAGTCGGCCACCGCCTGGCCCTCCGCGGTGAACTCGGGGTTGGCGGCGTAGCCGACGTGGGCCAGGCCGCTCTCGTCGAGCACCGCCCGCACCCGGGCGCCGGTGCCCACCGGCACGGTGCTCTTCACCACGACGGCCTTCAGGTGCTCGGCGCCCTTCAGCGTCTCGACCACCGACCAGACGCGCGACAGGTCGGCGTCGCCCGCGGCGGTCGGCGGGGTGTCCACGCAGACGTAGACGATCTCGGTGCCGCTGAGGGCCTCCTCGGCGCTCAGCGTGAAGGTGAGACGGGCGGCGTTGCCCGCGATGAGCTCGGCCAGGCCGGGCTCGTAGATCGGCACCCGCCCGGCGTTCAGGAGGCGGATGCGCTCCTCCTGGATGTCGCGGACCGCGACGGTGTGCCCGAGCTCGGCCAGGCACGCGGCGGTCACCAGGCCGATGTAACCGGCCCCGAAAACTGCGATCTTTCGCATCTCTTCCTCACCTCTTCCTCCGCAAGAGTGCCCGAACGAGGCCGGGCTGCGGAAATCGGGGTGAGCCCTTCTCTATAGTGGGGCCACAGACATCCGATGAAAGGTGATATTTCCGGTTATGGCGATGCAGTCGTGGTTCCCTCAGGCCAAACTGGGGATCTTCGTCCACTGGGGCGTCTACGCCGTCGACGGAGTGGCCGAGTCGTGGTCGTTCTTCGACGGGCGGGTCGGCTACGACGACTACATGAAGCAGGTGGACAGGTTCACCGCCACCCGGTTCGACGCCCGGCAGTGGTCGGATCTGTTCGCCGCGGCGGGCGCCCGGTACGCGGTGCTGACCGCCAAGCACCACGACGGGTTCGCGCTCTGGCCGACGGAGTGGTCGCACTTGCGTACCGGACGCGACCTCGTCGGCGAGTACGTGAGCGCGATGCGCGAGCGCGGGCTGCGCGCCGGGCTGTACTTCTCGCACCTGGACTGGTCGCACCCCGACTACGCGAGCGTGGGCGCCGGCGACAACCGCTTCGCCTACCCGGTGCCAGGCGAGGAGGACCCGGCCGCGTGGGAGCGGTTCCTGGCCTTCCACCGGGGGCAGTTGCGCGAGCTCCAGGAGCGTTACGCGCCCGACCTGCTGTGGTTCGACGGCGACTGGGAACGCGACGCGGCGACCTGGCGGATGGCCGAGCTGCACGGGGAACTGCTCGCCCGGCAGCCGGAGGTGGTGATCAACGGGCGGATGCAGGGCTACGGCGACTACTCCACGCCCGAGCAGGGCGTGCCGATCGAGCCTCCGGCCGGTCCGTGGGAGCTGTGCCTGACGATCAACGACTCCTGGGGATTCCAGGGGCACGACACCAACCACAAGTCGGTGCGGCAGCTCGTGCGGATCTTCGCGGAGACCATCGGCGGCGGCGGCAACCTGCTGCTCGACGTGGGACCCCGGGCGGACGGGACGATCACCGACGAGCAGGCCGCGCGGCTGCGGGAGCTGGGCGCGTGGATCGCGCCGAGGGCCGAGGCGGTCTACCCGACGGGACGCGGGCTGCCGCCCGGCCACTTCAACGGGGCCAGCACGGTATCGGCGGACCGGCGGACGTTGTACCTGTTCGTGTTCGACCGGCCCAACGAGTTCGTGGTGCTGCGCGGGGTGCGCAACAAGGTGACGTCGGTGCGGGTGCTGGGCGGCGCCGGGGAGCTGCGGCACGAGCGGTTCGGCGGGCTGCACGAGGTGCCGGGCTGGGAGTACGTCTACCTGTCCGACGCCGACCTCGATCCGCTGTGCACAGTGCTGGAGGTCCGGCTGGACGGCGAGCTGGAGGTCTACCGTGACCACACCCGTGATTAGGCGCGTCGCGGTCTGCGGGATCGGCACGGAGTCGAGCACGTTCAGCGCACACCGCACCACCTACCAAGATTTCATCCTTTATCGCGATTTTTCGCGTTATCCGTTTCTCTGTCAGGACTCGGGGCTCTGGCCGGAGGAGGTGGCGGGGGTCCGGGTGGAGTTCGTCCCGATCCTGGTGGCGCGGGCGTTGCCGGGCGGCCGGGTCACGCGGGAGGCGTACGAGCGGCTCGAAGCCGAGATCCTCGCCGGGCTGCGGGCGGCGGGGCCGTTCGACGGGGTCTATCTCGACCTGCACGGCGCGATGCACGTCGAGGGCCGCGACGACGCCGAGGCCGGGCTCGCCGCCGCGATCAGGGACGTCGTCGGCCCCGGCCCGCCGCTGGCCGCCTCCATGGACCTGCACGGCCAGGTCTCGCGCCGCTTCGCCGAACTGGTCGACCTGCCCACCGCCTACCGCACCGCGCCGCACGTGGACGTGGAGGAGACCCGCGAGCGCGCCTGCCGCCTGCTCGTCCGCGCGCTGGCCGAGAATCTGGACGTGGTCCGCGCCTGGGTACGGCTGCCGCTACTGCTGCCCGGCGAGCGCACCAGCACCCGCCTCGACCCGGCCGCCACGATCTACGCCCGGCTGGAGCAGATCGAGCGGCGCCCCGGCGTCCTGGACGCCTCGATCTGGATCGGCTACGCCTGGGCCGACGCCCCGCGCTCCAGCGTCAACGTCCTGGCCACCGGCACCTCCCCCGCCGCGGTGCGCGCCGCCGCGACGGAACTGGCCGGCGCCCTGTGGCGGGCCCGCGACGACTTCGCCTTCGCCATGCCCGCCCTGCCGCCCCGCGCCGCCGTCGAGCACGCCCTGGCCTCGGACCGCCGCCCGTTCTTCGTCAGCGACTCCGGCGACAACCCCACCGCGGGCGGCTCGGGTGACGCGGCGCACTTCCTGGCCGACCTGCTGTCCACCCCGGCGCTGACGAGCGGCGGCAGGAGCGCGATCTGGGCCTCCTGCGTGGACCCCGCCGCCGTGGCCGCGTGCCTCGCCGCCGGGGTGGGCGGCCGGGTGAGCGTGCGGGTGGGCGGCGTCTTCTCCGGCGAGCCGCCGGTGCCGCTCCAGGGCACGGTCCACGCGGTACGGCCCGCCGACCCGGTGGGCGGCGACCTGGCCGTGGTCCGCTCCGGCGGCGTGCACGCGGTGCTGACCACGCGGCGCAAGCCGTACCACTTCATCAGGGACCTCCTCGACCTGGACCTCGACCCGGGACGGCACGACCTGACCGCCGTCAAGATCGGCTACCTGGAGCCCGACCTGCACCGCGCCGCCGCCGGCTCGGTCCTCGCCCTGACGCGGGGCGGCGTGAGCCAGGACCTCGCCGCCCTCCCCTACAGCCGCCTGACCCGCCCCATCCATCCCCTCGACCCGGACCTGCCCGCCCCCGACCTCACCCCCGTGCTGCTCCGCCGCCCCGGCTGAGCTCCGGGGGCCGTCAAGGAGGCGTCAGGATCGGCGGTCGCGGCATGGGGATTTCATGGGCATCGCCCCGCTCGCGGCGGCCGAGGCCGATAGTGGAGACATGACGGCTGTCGCCTCTGATCGTCCCCCTGATGGCAGAACCGCCATCGGCCGTGGCATGGAGCAGTTCCACCACCCGCGCCCGGTCTGCACCGGCCGCGGCCCCACCTTCCGCCCCACCCCCCAGCGCGAACGCCTGACGGCCGGGCTGACCGGCCGGGTGGTCGAGTTCGGCGCCGGTGACGGGGTCAAGCTCGCCTGCTATCCCCCGCAGGTCCGGGAGATCGTCCTGGTCGAGCCGGACCCGTTCCTGCGGGCCGCGGCGGAGGGGGTGGCGGGCGGGGTGCCCGCCGAGGTCAGCATCGTCGGCGGCCACCCGGCGAAGGCGCCGATGGAGGACGCCTCCTGCGACGCGGTGGTCCACGCGCTCTCGCTGTGCTGCTGCGCGTCCCTGGAGCGCACGCTCGCCGAGGCCAGGCGGATCCTGCGCCCCGGCGGCAGGTTGCGCTTCTACGAGCACGTCCGCTCGGCCAACCCCGTCGTGGCCATGACCGAGTCGCTGGTCGGCCCGCTGTGGGCGCGGGCCAGCGGCGGCTGCCGGCCCGGCCGCGACCCGGTGGCGGCGATCCAGGCGGCGGGCTTCGCGCTCGAACACCTCGACCGCTTCACCTTCCAGCACGTCAGCCACGTCCTCGGCGCCGCCGTCCTGACCCCCGAACGGCCCTGAGCGGGCGAAACATCCGCGCGATCAACCCGCCTGATCTCCCGATGACGACAGCGGGCTCATCGGCGTGATGCCGGCCAGGCGCCGGACACGTCCGGCGACCGGCAGAGCGCCGAGATGCTCGCCGAGACGCTGCTCGCCGGGGACCGGCTCGGGCGGGATGCCGCGGATCTACTCGACGGGCCCGTGGGGGGCGCCGACCGCGGTCATGTCGTCGAACACCAGGGCGCGCAGGGCGTCCGCGGCGGCGCGGTCCAGGATCGTCGCGCTGGCCGCCGGTCCCGGCGAACCGCCGCGCACCTGGGCCACCAGCCGCCGCCAGCGGCGGCTGTGCCGGTCGAACGTCGCGGCGGGCACCACCCGGCCGCGCGCGTGCTGCCCCGCCAGCGCCGTACGCGGCTCCACGTCCAGCAGGATCAGGTGGAACGGCCGGCCGCGCCGCCTGGCCAGCCACGCGAACCCGTGCAGAACATGCGGCCACGCGCCCCGGTTGTGGGCGACGACGGCGTGCCCGGCGGCCAGTTCGCGCCCGATCCGCGTGACGTGCCCCACGTAGACGACGAACGTGCGCACCGGCTTGGGCGCCCACACCAGCCGCCCCGCCCACCGGTTGCGCGACTGGCGCGAGTCGATCACCCTGACCCGGCCGGCGGCCACGGGCTCGCTCTCGTCGCCGGTCAGACCGTAGAGGCGGGTCAGCAGCGTGCTCTTGCCGGCGCCCGGCAGCCCGGTGAACACCACGAGCGATCCGGGCGGATATCGGAGAGCCTCGTCGGATTCCACGCGGCCCTCCCGTTATGACATGGCTGTCGGCGCTCAGCCTACCTGGCCCCCGCGGGGAACACGTCGAAGTGGACGATGACCCGGGCGGTGCCGGGGTGGTCGGGCCCTCTGGCGTCCGACAGCGTGCGGTAGGGCTCGATCACCTCCATGACGGCATCGCGCATGGCGATGCTCTCCTCGGTGGTCAGCCTCAGGGAACGGCGGGCCAGGCCGCTGGCCTCCACCCATTCCCTCGGGGTGTCGGCCTCCTCGGCCAGCCAGCGCTCCAGTTCGGCGCCGCGCTGCCGTACCAGATCGCGCAGGAGGACCTGGATGGCGCCGAGCGCCTCGCTGTCGCTGGCGTCGTCCGGCGAGCCGTAGCCGAAGCCGCCCGGGGTCACGCGCCAGTACTTCTCCTTGCCCCTGCCCATGCCCTCGGCCACCTCGATCATCCCGTGCTTGGCCAGCTCGCGCAGGTGGTAGCTGGTCGAGCCGGTGTTCTCGCCGACGTGGCCGGAGAGCTGGGTGGCGGTGGAGGGGCCGTGCTCCTCCAGCAGCTCGTACAGCCGCAGTCGCAGGGGGTGAGCGAACGACTTCATGGCGTTCACATCGAGGGTTCTCTTGGAAAACCGCTTGCCGGCCATCTGTGTGCAAACCTATCTTTGCAAAGAAACACATGCACAGTTTTCCTTACACACTAGCGGAGCCGGGATGCGTGCGTTCAGATTTCTGTGGTCGTCGTCGGCGCTGTCCAACCTCGCCGACGGCGTGCTGAAGGTGGGCACGCCCCTGCTCGCCGTCACCCTGACCCGCTCGCCGGCCGAGGTCGCGCTGGCGGGCGTGGCCACCACGCTGCCGTGGCTCCTGCTCGCGCTTCCGGCCGGCGCCGTGGCCGACCGCCAGGACCGGCGGCGCATCATGGTCCTCGCCAACGCCTTCCGCGCCGCCCTGCTGGTGGCCGTCGCCGCCTTCGCCTGGTCGGGCTCGCTGACCCTGTGGATCCTGCTGGGCGCCGTGCTGCTGTCCGGGACGGCCGAGGTCTTCGCCGACACCTCCGCCCAGTCGATCCTGCCGATGACGGTCCCCTCCGACCGCCTGGCCTGGGCGAACGGCCGCATCGTGGGCGCGCAGACGATCGGCAACGACTTCATCGGGTCGCCGCTGGCGGGCGTCCTGGTCGCGATCCTCCCGCCTGCCATCCTCGGCGCCCCCGGCCTCCTGTACGGCGCCGCCGGGCTCCTCCTGCTGGGCATGCGAGGCGCCTACCGCCCCGCCCCGGCGGCGCCCGTCCCCCAGCGGTCGCCCGCGCCACACGCCGGCGCGGCCACCGTCCCCGCCTCCCACGTGCCCGCCTCCGGGACCGGAACAGCCGGGGCGGGCGACGCGGCGGAGCCGTACCGGCGGAGTCTGGCAGGGGACATCGGCGAGGGCCTGCGCTACCTGTGGGCGCACCGGTTCCTGCGGCGGCTGGCGGTGGCCAGCGGGTTGCTGAATGTGGGCAACGCCGCCTACTTCGCCGTGTTCGTGCTGTGGGTGGTCGGGCCGGGGTCGCGGATGGAGCTGTCACCCGCGGCGTACGGGCTGATGATGACGGCCTTCGCGGCCGGCGCGGCCGGCGGGTCGTTCGTGGGCGACCGGGTGATCGGGTGGGGCGGCGAGGGACGCACGCTGGTGGGTTCCTGGCTGCTCAGCAGCGTGCTCCTGGTGGCGCCCGTGCTGGCGCCGCATCCGGCCGTGCTGTTCCCCGTGGCCGTGCTCTGGGGCGCCACCAACACCTGGTCCAACGTGATCGTCATCTCGACCCGCCAGCGGATCATCCCCGAGGGCCTGCTCGGCCGGGTCAACTCCGCCTACCGGCTGATCGGCATGGGCGGCATGCCGATCGGGGCGGGCGTCGCCGGTCTGGTGGGCGAGGCGTGGGGCGTGACCTCGGTCCTGTTCGCCTCGGTGGCCGTCTGTCTTTCGGGGGTCGCCCTGATCTCCCGCTCCATCCCCGCCTTCACCCCGGAGCGATCCTGACAAAGCACCACGATCCTGGTCACGGCACGTGCCCGCCACGCTCGCCGCCATCCCCGCCCTCATCGAATTTCCTGGGGGTTGAGCAGGAGCTTGACTATTCCCGACATAACCAGATCACGTTAGGTACCCTATGGCTTGCGCTGAGATGACATGATTGCCCCGGACAACGAGGGGATGGCATGCGGGAGATCGGCGGACGGTACCTCCTCAGCGAGGAGGCCGGTCGTGGGGGTATGGGAGTCGTCTGGCGGGCCTTCGATCAGCTCCTCCATCGAGAGGTTGCCCTCAAGGAGCTGACGCTGGCCGGTGAGGCCGAGGTGGTGCGCAGGCGAGTGCTGCGGGAAGCCCGCATGGCCGCCGGACTGACGCACCCCAACATCGTCACGGTCCACGACCTGATCGAGAAGAGCGGCAAGCTCTGGATCGTCATGGAGTACCTCGACGGCCTGTCCCTGCACCAGCTCCTCTCCCAGGTCGGCACCCTGCCCGCCCAGAGCGTCGCCGCGATCGGCCAGCACCTGCTCGCCGCCCTGCGCACCGCGCACCAGGCGGGCGTCCTGCACCGCGACATCAAGCCGGCCAACGTGATGCTCACCGGCGACCGCGTGGTGCTCACCGACTTCGGCATCGCGACGGCCGAGGGCGACATCCGCACCACGACCTCCCGCCGCCTGCGCGGCACCCCCGCGTTCATGGCGCCCGAGCGCCTGTACGGCGGTGCCGCCACCAAGGAGGCCGACATGTGGTCCTTCGGCGCGACCCTGTACAGCGCCCTGGAGGGCCAGCCGCCCTACCCGGGCCAGGACGCCGCCACCGTCCTCGCCATGGCCCGCACCGGCAGCTTCCCCACCCCGCGCCGCGCCGGAATCCTGCGCCCGCTGCTGGAGGGCCTCCTGCACCACGACCCGGCCCGCCGCTTCACCAACGAGCACACGGCCGGCCTGCTGGCCGGAGTCAGGGCGAGCACCTTTCAGGCCGCCATCTGAGCGAGGGCGGCCTCCGGACGTAGAGTCGGGGCATGCGGGATCTTGAGCGATTCGCGACCCTGACCACCGCGCACCTGGCCGACGGCTGCATCCGGGCCGGAGTCGAGGTCCGCTGCGCGCCCACGGCCGTCCAGGCCGTCGTCCCCGGCTCCCGGGTGATCGGCCGCGTCCTCCCGGCCAGGCACGTCGGCAGCGTGGACGTCTTCCTGGAGGCGTACGAGTCGGCCGAGCCGGGCGACGTCCTCGTGGTCGACAACGGCGGGCGCGAGGACGAGGCGTGCGTGGGCGACCTGGCGGTGCTGGAGGCACGGGCGGCCGGTGTGGCCGGGGTGGTCATCTGGGGGCTGCACCGCGACAGCGCGGACATCAGGGCGATCGGGCTGCCGGTGTTCAGCATGGGCGCGCTGCCGACCGGGCCGCTGCGGCTGGACGAGCGGCCCGCCGACGCCCTTGAGAGCGCCCGGGTCGGCGCCTGGACCGTGGGCCGCGACGATCTGGTGGCGGGCGACGAGGACGGGGTGTTGTTCGTCCCCGCGGCCCGCGCCGCCGAGGTGATCGCCCTGGCGGAGGGCATCAGGGACGCCGAGCGCGCCCAGGCCGAGCGCATCCGCGGCGGGCGCTCCCTGCGCGAGCAGCTCCGCTTCGGCGACTACCTGACGGCGCGGCGGGCCGCCCCCGGCCTCACCTTCCGCGAGTACCTGCGCGCGGTGGGCGGCGCCATCGAGGAGTGAGCCTCACCCACCGGGCGCCCGGAAGATCCGCCTCGGGTAGGGTGTGCGGCGTGATCGCCCGCCAGAGCCAGCTCGTCCTCGACTGCGCGGATCCGGCCCGCCTGGCCGCCTTCTGGGCCGCCGTGCTCGGCGGGGAGCCCGTGCACCGCGACCCGGGCTGGTCGTCGGTCGATCCCCCGGACGGCCTGCGCCTGGCCTTCCAGCGCGTCCCCGAGGGCAAGGCGGTCAAGAACCGCCTCCACCTGGACCTGTCGGTCGCCTCCCCCGCCGAGGCGGCGCGGGCGGTGCTCGCGCTGGGCGGGCGCGCGGTGGGCGAGCTCCAGGTGGACGCGGTGGGCGCCTTCCAGACGATGGCCGATCCCGAGGGCAACGAGTTCTGCCTCGTCAGCCCGTGATCAGTCCTTCTTGGCGCGCAGCTCGGCCTCCTCGGCGTCCATGGCCGCCGCCTCCTCGGGGGTGGGCGCGGTGCCGCCGAGGTGCGCGGGCTGCCACCAGACGCCCTGCGGGATCTCCGGGTACGTGCGCTGCGCCCGGTCGACCAGCTCCGACAGCCGGGTCTGCAGCGTGGCGGTGTGCTCGTTGACGTTCTCGCCGCGCTTGGGGTGCATCGGCTCCCCCACCAGGATGGTGATGGGCACGTGCCGCTGGGTGAGCTGCTTGGAGCGGCCCTTGGTCCACAGCCGCTGGCTGCCCCAGAGGGCGACGGGGATCAGGGGCACGTTGGTGGCCTGCGCCATCCGGATGGCGCCGTTCTTGATCTCCTTGACGGTGAACGAGCGGCTGATCGTGGCCTCGGCGAAGACGCCGACCACCTCGCCCGCCTTCAACATGCGCAGCGCCGTGGCATAGCTGCCCGCGCCCGCTCCTCGGTCCACCGGGATGTGCTTCATGCCGCGCATCAACGGCCCGGAGACCTTGTGATCGAAGACGTCCTGCTTGGCCATGAAACGCACCAGCCGCTTGGACGGCAGCGCCCCGAACCCGGCGAAGATGAAGTCGAGATAGCTGATGTGGTTGCTGACCAGAACCGCGCCGCCGGTCCTCGGCACGTGCTCGGTCCCCTCCATGTGGAAGCGGTAGTCCATCACCTTGAAGAGGGTCCGCGCCAGGGCGATCACCGGCGGGTACACGATCTCAGCCATGCCCGAACCGTAGCCTAGGTTGGACGGTGGTCGGGAGGGCGACCATTCCGCGGACGTTCCCGTGACGGACGCGCCGGATTCCCGACGGGTCCACGTCGTAGTCCGGCTCCACGGCTCTGACGAGTTCCTCCAGCGTGACACGGGCTTCGAGCCTGGCCAGGGCGGCGCCGAGGCAGTGGTGGCGGCCGGCGCCGAAGCTGATCGCGCGGGAGGTGTCGCGGGTCAGGTCGTAGGCGTCGGCGTCGGGGAAGGCGTCCTCGTCGCGGTTGGCGGAGCCGATGAGGAGCCAGATCTTGGATCCGGGTGGCAGCCGCCTGCCGTACAGCTCGGTCTCGCGCGTGAGGCGGCGGGCGATGCCGTGCGCGGGGGTGTCGTAGCGCAGCGTCTCCGCGGTCCATTCCGTGATCGCGCCCGCGAACGCCGCCGCGCGCTGGGCGGGGTGGCGCCAGGCGTGGAACCATGCGGCGTTGAGCAGGTGGGTGGTGGTCTCCGCGCCCGCCCCGATGAGCAGCATGAGGAACGCGACGATCTCCCCGTCGTCCAGCCCGTCGTCGCCGGCCAGGACGGAGACGAGGTCGTCGCGCGGCGTCTTCCTGCGCTCGGCGATGATCGCGGCGTAGTAGTCGCCGAGCCCGACGACGCTCTTGAGCCCTTCCTCGCCCATCCGGCCGTTGGGGTCGTAGCGGAGCAGGGCGTTGGAGCGTCCGCGGATCTCGGCCCGGTCGGAGGGCGGCACGCCGATGAGCTCGGAGATGACGTCGAGCGGCAGGCGGGCCGACAGCTCGGCGGCGAAGTCGAACGTGCCCATCTCCGCCGCGGCGGCGACGTAGTCGCGGGCCATGCGCCTGACCATGGGTTCGAGGGCGGCGACGCGGCGCTGGGTGAAGCCGCGGGCGACGATGGCCCGCATGCGGGTGTGGTCGGGCGGGTCCATGGCGACGAACGACAGGTAGGTCCGCGCCTTGGGCCCCCACGCGCCGGGATCGATCATGGGTCCGTGGTCGCTGGAGTACAGGTCGCTGTCGGGCAGCGCCGCGGCGACGTCGGCGTGCCGCGACAGCGCCCAGAAGCCGAGGTCCTCGTTGCGGTAGAGCGGCGCCTCCCGGCGCATCCTGGCGTAGACGGGGAACGGGTCGTCGATGATCGCGGGATCGTAAGGGCTGTAGACAGGCTCCACTCAGACCACGCTATTCCGCTTGCTCTCCGGTGAGAACGGGCATTAGTTGGTGACCATGAAGAAGCTCATCAATTCGCCCGCCGACGTGGTCGGCGACGCGCTGAAGGGCATGGCCGCGGCGCACCCGTCCCTCCGGGTGGCCGGCCAGGTCGTCTACCGGGCGTCGGGGCCGCGCGCGGGCAAGGTCGGGCTGGTCTCCGGCGGCGGCTCCGGGCACGAGCCCCTGCACGCCGGCTTCGTCGGGTACGGCATGCTCGACGCAGCCTGTCCGGGAGAGATCTTCACCTCACCGGTGCCCGACCAGATCATCGCCGCCACGCGGGCCGTCGACGGCGGCGCCGGCGTCCTGCACATCGTCAAGAACTACACCGGCGACACCCTCAACTTCGAGCTGGCCGCCGACCTGACCGAGGGCGTCGAGGTGACCGGCGTGCTGGTCGACGACGACGTGGCCGTCCAGGACTCGCTCTACACCGCCGGCCGCCGCGGCACCGGCGCCACGTTGTTCGTGGAGAAGATGGCCGGGGCGCTGGCCGAGGAGGGCGCGCCGCTGGCCCAGGTGGCCCGGGTGGCGGCCGAGGTGGACGGGCGCAGCCGCTCGTTCGGCATCGCGCTGAGCTCGGGCACGACGCCCGCGGCCGGCAAGCCCACGTTCGACCTGCCCGAGGACCAGGTGGAACTGGGCATCGGCATCCACGGCGAGCCAGGCCGCCGCCGGGCCCCGCACGCCACCGCCCGCGAGCTGGCCGAGGTCGCGATGGACGCCGTCCACGGCGACCTGCCCCTCTACGGCGACCTGCTCGTCATGGTCAACGGTATGGGCGGGACGCCGCTGATCGAGCTGTACGTGGTCTTCGCCGAGGTGGAGGCGTACGTGCGGGCGAAGGGCGCGCGGGTGGCGCGCTCACTGGTCGGCAACTACGTGACCAGCCTGGACATGCAGGGCTTTTCGGTCACCGTGTGCCGGCTGGACGACGAGCTGGCCCGGCTGTGGGACGCGCCGGTCGAGACGCCGGGCCTGCGATGGGGGCGCTGATGGACGACGCGTTCTGCTCGGCGTGGCTGCAGGCCGCCGCGCGGGCGGTCGCGGCCGGGCGCGAGCGGCTGACCGACCTGGACGCCGCGATCGGCGACGCCGACCACGGCGCCAACCTCGACCGCGGCTTCACCGAGGTACGGCAGGCGCTCGACTCCGGCGCCGCCGGGCGGCCGCTGGGCGTGGCGGGGATGACGCTGATCAGGAAGGTCGGGGGCGCGTCCGGGCCGCTCTACGGGTCGTTCCTGCGGGCCATGGGCGGGGCGCTCGGGGAGTCGTTCACGCTGTCCGAGTTCGCGGCGGCCTTCCAGGCGGGGGTGTCGGAGGTGGCTCGGCTCGGGAAGGCGGCCGAGGGGGACAAGACGATGCTCGACGCGCTCCTGCCCGCGGCCAGGGCGCTGGCGGAAGCCGTACGGGAGGGGGCGCAGGCCAGGGAGGCGTTCGAGCGGGCGGCGCGCGCGGCCGGTGAGGGGGCGTGGGCGACGGTGCCGCTGGTGGCGCGCAAGGGGCGGGCGAGCTACCTGGGCGAGCGCAGCGCGGGACACGAGGATCCGGGCGCGGCCTCCTCCGCGCTGATCGTCGCCGCCCTTGTGACGGCGGTGGAGGGCTGATGCCGGGCGGCGTCCGCGGAGAGGGCCTGATCGTGGAGAACGTGCCGGGCGGAGAGGGCCTGATCGTGGAGAACGTGCCGGGCGGAGAGGGCCTGATCGTGGAGAACGTGCCGGGCGGAGAGGGTCTGACCGTGGAGAACGTGCCGGGCGGGGAGGCGTGATGGTGGGGATCGTGCTGGTATCGCATAGTGCCGGTCTCGCGGCCGAGGCGGTGGCGCTGGCGCGGGGGATCGCGGGTGAGCAGGTGCCGATCGCGGCGGCGGGCGGGGCCGACGGCGGCGGGCTCGGGACCAGCTTCGACCTGATCGAGGCGGCCGTCGGCGCGGTGCAGCAGGGGGACGGGGTGCTGCTCATCCCGGATCTGGGCAGTTCGGTGCTGACCGCGCGGCTGCTGGTGGATCCCGGGCGGGTGGTGCTGGCGGACGTGCCGTTCGTGGAGGGCGCGGTGGCCGCGGCCGTCACCTCGGGCGCGGGGGCGCCGCTGGCGCAGGTGCTGGCCGCGGCCGAAGAGGCGCGGACGTTCCGCAAGGGCTAGTGGCCCCTGAACGCCTCCTCCAGCCACCAGGACGGCCGTTCCCTCGTGACCTTGGCGTGGACGAGGATCGCGCGGTCCCTGGGTCCGTCCAGCCAGGCGGACACGGCCCGCAGGTCGGCGGGCTCGGTGACGGTGACGGCGTCCAGGCCGAGCGCCCGTGCGACGGCCGCCAGGTCGGTGGGCGGGAAGGTCACGGTGTCGTGCGGGTGGCCGGTGAAGTGGTGGACCTCCGCGCCGTACGCCTCGTCGTCGTAGACCACGATCACCATGGGCAGGCCGAGGCGGGCCACGGTCTCGAGCTCCGAGATGCCCATGAGCGCGCCGCCGTCCCCGAGGGCGGCGACGGGCAGCCGGTCGGGCCTGGCCAGCGCGGCGCCGATGGCCGTGGCCAGCCCGAGCCCGATGGACTGGAAGGCCTGGGTGAAGCAGAAGCCACCCTCGTCCGGGACATCCATCCACATGGCCGGGTATCCCATGAAATTTCCGGAATCTGTGGCTATGAGGCGTTCGGCCGGGAGGATGTCGTCCAGGGCGATGCTGAGCGTCCGCGGGTCGATGCGCCCCTCCCCCGTCTCGTCCTCGTACGGCACCGCCCGCCACCTCCCCTCCGCCGCGATCCGCCGCGCCAGCTCGGCCGACCGATACCCGGAGCGCGAACGGTACCCGTCGTGCGGACCAGGCTCGTCGGGCGGACCAGGCTCGTCGTGCGGCCCATGTCCGCGGGACGGACCAGGCCCGTCGTACGGCCCATGCCCGCCGGACGGACCAGACCCGTCGTACGGACCAGGCTCGTCGGGCGGGAGGTGCCCGGCAGGCGAGCCGTACTCGGAGGGCGGGATTTCCTGTGGCGTGGGCAGGAGTTCGGCGACGGCGGCGGCTACCCGGGCGACGTCTCCGGTCACCGGCAGGTCCACCGGGACGTGCCGGGCGGCGACCGGGTGTTCCAGGTCGATCTGGGCCACGCGGGTGCCGGGGCTGATCAGGGTGCCATGGCGGGTGGTCCACATGTTGAGCGCGCACCCCCAGGCGACCACGAGGTCAGCGCCCTGGATGAGCTCGGCGGTCAGCGGGGTGCTGAAGCCGCCGCTGACGTCCAGATCCCAGGGGCTGCCGCGGAACAGGCCCTTGGCCACGGCGGAGGTGGCGAGCAGGGCGCCGGTCAGGTCGGCCAGGTCCTCCAGTTCCCGCCTGGCGTGCCGGGCGCCCCGACCGGCCACGAACACCGGCCGCCGCGCCTCCCCCAGCACCCGCGCCAGCACCCCCAGCCCCGCCTCCCGCGTCGCCGGAAGCGCCACAGGACCCGCCTCCTGAACCCCGGAACGACCGGGCAGACCAGGGTCGAGCGGAAACCTTGCCGGTTCGACCGCATACGCAGGCGTCCCGGGAGGCGACGAAGACGCGCCGAGATAGGACGGAGACGCGCCCAGCTCAGGCGTGGCCGGGGTAGACGACGGCGCGCTCGGGGTAGCCGCAGCGGATGCAGGCGTGACGGGGGCGGACGCAGGCCCAGGCCGGGCAGAGGCGGACGACGGCGTGGATGCGGCAGACGCGGGCGTGACGGGGGCGGACGCAGATCCAGGCCGGGCAGAGGCGGACGACGGCGTGGATGCGGCAGACGCGGGCGTGACGGGGGCGGACGCGGGTGTGGCCGGGTCGGGGGGAAAGGTGTCAGGGTTCGGTGGGGTGAGGGGGTCGGGGGTGGGCCTGGCGGGGGTGGACTGGATGTCCAGAGGCAGGCTCAGGAGGACGGTGCGGCGGTGGTCGCGGGCCACTCGCAGCGCCTCCAGCGCGTCCTCAGCCCGGCCCAGCCGCATCGGCACCGCCCCCACCGCCCTGGCCAGCGCCGCCTGGTCGAGGTGGAAGTTGGAGTGCGGGTCGGTGACGTCGGCGGCCAGGACGAGCAGGGGTGTGCGGCTCTTGGCGGCCTCGGCGATGCCGGTCATCGCGTTGGTGAGGCCGGGGCCCTGGTGGACGGTGAGGACGGCCGCCCTGCCGCTCATCCGGGCGTAGGCGTCGGCCATGGTGGCGGCGCCGCCCTCGTGCCGGGCGGCGACGAAGCGGGCGCCGTGCCGTACCAGGGCATTGGTGAGGTGGAAGTTGCCGCTGCCGACCACCCCGAACGCGGTGTCCACCCCCGCGGCGGCCAGCAGCCGCCCGACGGCCTCCGCGACGATCACCGCGCGGCCTCGGAGGCGCCTTGCTCGACCAGCGCCAGCACGCGCACGGGGCTGCCGGAGCCGCCGGTGATCGGCAGCGGCGGGGCCAGGACGACGGCGCCGGTGACGGGCAGGCGGTCGAGGTTGCGGAGCTGGGTGAGGCCGTACTTGCCGGCACCGAGGAGGAAGGAGTGGCAGGGGAAGGGCGGGTCGAAGGAGTGGGCGGCACCGGCGTCGGTGCCGACGGTCTCGACGCCGACGCCGAGGATGGGCGTCTGCTCGGCCAGCCAGCGCGCGCACTCGACCGAGATGCCGGGGCTGTGCGGACCCGTCTCGTCGGCGTTGAGGAAGGCGGCCTGGTCGTGGGAGCGCGCGTCCCAGCCGGTGCGGTACAGCAGCCAGCCGCCCTCCGGCAGCGCCCCGTTGGCCCGTTCCCACTCCTGGACGTGCTCGACCCGCAGCAGGAAGTCGGGGTCCTTCTCGGCCTCGGCGGCCACGTCGAGGACGACGGCGGGCGCGAGCAGGTGGCCGGTCGGCACCTGGGCGACGTCGTGCCCGTCGCGCCCGCTCACCCAGTGGACGGGGGCGTCGAAGTGGGTTCCGGTGTGCTCTCCGGTGTGGATGTCGTTCCAGTACCACGCGGGGCCACGGTCGTCGTAGCGGCTGATCTCCTCCAGCCGGAACGGGATGGTGTTCCCGAACGGCTCGGGCAGTTGCAGAATCGGCGTCTCCGACGACAGGGGCGCGGTCAGGTCGACGACCTCGATCGCGCCGCTGCGGATGGACTCCACCAGGCTGCGCAGTACGGACATGGCATCCTCCTCGGGACGTTTGGTTGTTGATTCCCCTGCCGGGGGTTCAGGATGCCCTGACCCAGGCGGCGCAGCCGCCGGTCTGGAACGCCTTGTCGGCCGGCTGGATCGTGACGGTGGCGGGGCCGGTGACCATGTCGGCGGCGAGCACGTCGCCGATCCCGCCGAGCCCCTTGAGCCGGGCCCAATAGCAGGCGCTCTGGCCGGGCGCGGGGCCGGTGGTGCGGTAGGTGCCGGGCTGCATCTCCTGCGGTACGGCCAGCGTCCTGTTCCCGCCCGCGAGCCCGGACGGCAACGACGACGGCAACCCGGACGGCAACGCCGAGGGCAGCCCGGAAGGCGACCCGGAGGGCAGGCCGGACGGCAGCGAAGAGGGCACCCCGGACGGCAGGCCGGAAGGCGGATCAGAAGGCAGGTCCTCGGAGGGCGGAGCGCTCTCGTCGGGCAGCGGCTCGTCCATCGTGACCGACACCGTCGGCCCCGGCGAGGTGACCGGCTCCCCCTCACCGAGCCCGGCGAAGTACCCGATCAGGAACCCCAGCGCGGCCGTCAGCCCGGCCACGAGCAGGATCACCGACGGACTGCTGGTCGCGCGCGGTGGTTCGGGAGGCCCGTACGTCACCGGACAAGACTCCCACGCCTCACCTATCCCATAACAACCCCCCTTATTGCGACAACTTCGCAGGTGCGGATTATGCTCGCCAGAGTTCCAACCGTTCCCCCGGAGGTTCCCCATGAGGCTGGCCCGGCCTGCCGCCGTGCTGTCCATCGCCGTGCTCACCGCCTGTTCCGCACCGTCAGGCCCAGCTCAGCCAGGCGCCCAGGACAAGGGCGACGACACGTTCGTCATCGGCATCAGCTCGGAGTTCGAGAACCTCAGCCCGATCCTCGGCTACGCGGCCGACGGCGGCTCGCTGATGTTCGACGGCCTCATGTCCAGGAGTCCCGACCTCTCGCTGAAGCCGGCGCTGGCCGCGCAGCCCCCGGTCACCTCGCCCGACGGCAAGAAGGTCACGTTCAAGCTGCGCGACGGCGTCACCTTCCACGACGGCCGCGCGCTCACCAGCAAGGACGTCGTCTACACCTACACCACCGTCCTGGACCCCAAGTCCAGCTCCCCGATCGCCGGCGACTACGCCGTCATCGACAAGGTCACCGCGCCCGACGACAAGACGGTCGAGTTCACGCTCAAGTACGCCTACGCCCCGCTCACCCAGCGCACCACGCTCGGCATCGTGCCCGACGGTGGCCTCGACCCGGCCAAGCCCGTGGGCACCGGCCCGTACACCTTCACCCACTGGACCCCGGGCGACAAGATCGCGCTGGCCGCCAACGAGAAGTACTGGGGCGGCGCGCCGGCCATCAAGAAGGTCGTGGTGGCCTTCGCCCCGGACGACAACGTGCGCTCCACGCGCCTGGCGGCGGGCGAGTTCGACGCGACCGTGCTGCCGCCGAAGGCGGCCAAGCGCTTCGAGGGCCAGCAGGGCATGACCGTCTACAAGCAGCACAGCGCCGACTACCGGGGCATCATGTTCCCGTCCAAGCCGCCGGTGACCGGTGACCGGGCGATCAGGAAGGCGTTCGGCCTGGCCGTGGACCGGCAGGCGATGGTCGACTCGATCCTGGCGGGGGCGGGCGAGCCCGCGTTCGGCCCGGTCCCGCACGACATCTCCTGGCACAACAAGGAGGTCACCGGCAGCCCCTCCGCCGACCTCCCGCAGGCTCAGAAGGTGCTCGACGAGGCCGGGTGGAAGCCCGGCCCCGACGGCGTCCGCGCCAAGGGCGGAACCAAGGCGAGCTTCACGCTCATGTACCCGGCCGGCGACTCGCTGCGCAAGGAGCTCTCCCTGGCCGCCGCCTCCGACGCCAAGAAGGCGGGCATCGAGGTGAAGCTGGCCGGTCTCGACTGGGACGCCATCGAGCCCCGCATGGCCCAGGACGCCCTGATGATGGGGTACGGCTCGCCGTACGACCCCGACTACATCAACTACGACCTGTTCCACTCCTCCCAGGCGGGCAAGGGCTTCTTCAACCCCGGCCACTACGACAACCCGGCCGTGGACAAGGCGCTGGAGAAGGGCCGCGAGTCGGCCGACCCGGCGGTGCGCAAGCAGGCGTACGACGAGTTCCAGAAGCTCATCCGCGAGGACGAGGCCTGGACCTACCTGACCTTCCTCAAGCACGTCTACGTGGTGCGCGGCTCCTACCAGGGCATCCAGCAGAGCGTCGACGCCCATGAGCACGCGACCGGCGGCCTGTTCCGCGACATCCACACCTGGAAGCCCGCCGCCTGATGCTCCGCCTCGTCCTGTGGCGGCTGGCGTTCGCCGTGCCCGTGCTGATCATGGTCACGATCGGCATGTTCGCGCTCGCCAGCGCCTCCCCGTTCGACCCGGTACGGCAGTACCTGGGCGACCGGGCGATGACCACCGCTCCGGAGGTCGTCGCCCAGATCCGGGCCAACTGGGCGTTGGACCGCCCGGTCATGGAGCAGTACGCGACCTGGCTCGGCAACCTGCTCCAGGGCGAGCTGGGCGAGTCGCGCTCCTTCCACCGCCCGGTCCTGGACGTGGTGGCCGAGCGCCTGCCGTGGACGCTGCTGGCGACCGGCTCGGCGATCGTGCTCATGCTGGCCGGGAGCCTGGTCGTGGGCACGCTGGCCGCGTGGCGGCAGGGCGGCGCGCTGGACCGGGTGATCACCGGGGCGGCATTCGCCAACGAGTCGGCGCCGGTGTTCTGGCTGGCGCTCCTGGTCGTCTACGTCTTCTCCGTCAAGCTCGGCTGGCTGCCCGCCGGCGGCCTCACCGACGCCGCCTCGACCACCGTGGACCCGCTCGACGTGGCCAGGCACATGGTGCTGCCGGTGACGGTGCTGGCGGTCTCGCAGTCGTCGTGGCTGGTGCTGTACGTGCGCGAGTCGGTGATCGGCACGCTGCGCGAGGACTTCGTCACCGGCGCCAGGGCCCGCGGGCTCAGGGAGCGCACGGTGCTGGTCAGGCACGCGCTGCGCGCGGCGCTGCTGCCGTTCCTCACGCTGCTGGGCGCGCGCATACCGGAACTGGTCACCGGCGCGATCCTGGTGGAGACCGTCTTCTCCTGGCCGGGCGTGGCCTCGACCTCGGTGCAGGCGGCGCTGGCGGTGGACTTCCCGCTGCTGGCGGTGCTGACGCTGCTGGGCACCGTCGCGGTGCTGACCGGCAACCTCGTGGCGGATCTCGCGTACCGGCTGGCCGACCCGAGGGTGGCGACGTCATGACGGCGACGGAACTCGCGCCCGTGAAGGTCCGCAGGAAGGGCGTGTGGGCGGCCGCGATCACGCTGGGCGTGCTCGCGCTGGCCGTGCTGGTGGTGCCGCCGATCGTCCAGCTCGACCAGCAACTGGTCGACCTGCGCTCGGCGGGCCTGTCGCCGTCGCTCGCGCACCCGCTCGGCACCGACGAGATGGGCCGCGACGTGCTGCTGCGCTCGCTGTACGGCCTGCGCGTCTCGTTCATGGTCGGCCTGGTGGCGGCTCTGGTGAGCATGGTCATCGGCGGCCTCCTCGGTCTGGCGGCGGGCAGTCTCGGGGGTCTGCCCGACCGCCTCCTCATGCGGGTGGTGGACGGCTTCTCCGCGCTGCCGCACCTGCTGCTCGGCATCTTCATCGTGGCGATGTTCGCGCCGAGCCCCTACGCGGTGATCGTCTCGGTGGGCGTCACCCACTGGACGACCGCGGCGCGCATCGTCCGCTCGGAGGTGCTGTCGCTGCGCGAGCGCCCGTTCGTGGAGGCGGCTATCTCGGGCGGCGCGAGCCGCGCCCGGGTGGTCGGGCGGCACCTGCTGCCGCACCTGGCGCCGCACCTGCTGCTGGCCACGGTGCTGATGGTGCCGCACGCGATCTGGCACGAGACCGCGCTCAGCTTCCTCGGCCTGGGCCTGCCGCCGCACCTGGCCTCGCTGGGCAACATGATCAACGACGGTCAGCGGTCGCTGCTGTCGGGCGACTGGTGGTCGAGCTTCGCGCCCGGCCTGTTCATCCTCGTGCCGACGCTGGCGGTCTCGGTGCTCACCCAGCACTGGCGCGACCGGCTCAACCCGCGCACCCGATCGGAGCTGGCGCTGTGATGCTCGACGTGTCCGGCCTGTCGGTCCGCTTCCGCGTCCCCGGCGCGGTGGTGCGGGCCGTGACGGAAGCCTCCTTCCAGGTACGGCCCGGCCGCTGCCTGGCCCTGGTCGGCGAGTCCGGCTGCGGCAAGTCCGTGCTCGCGCACGCGCTGCTGGGCCTGCTGCCCGCCAACGCCACGGTCACCGGCGCCGCCCGCCTCGACGTGGCGGGCGAGGGGCTCGACCTGCTGGCGGCGCCGCCGGCCGTACTGGCGAAGAGGGTGCGCGGGCGCCTGATCGGGCTGATCCCGCAGAGCCCGGCCACGCACCTGACCCCGGTGCGCACCGCGCGGGCGCAGCTCGCCGAGGCGGTCAGGGAGCTCGGCTCCCGGCGCCCGCCGGAGGAGCTGGCCGAGCGCTTCGGCCTGCGCGCCGAGGACCTCGACCGCTACCCGCACGAGCTGTCCGGCGGGATGGCGCAGCGGGTCGCCAACGCGATCGCGCTGGCCGGCGACCCGGGCCTGCTGCTGGCCGACGAGCCCACGACCGGGCTGGACCGCCCGCTGGTCGAGCGGGCCATGGACGTGCTGCGCGAGCTGTGCGACGAGGGCCGGGCGGTGCTGCTGATCACGCACGACCTGCGCGCGGCCGAGCGGGTGGCCGACGACATCGCGGTCATGTACGCCAGCCGCCTGGTCGAGACCGGCCCCACCGAGCAGATCCTGGAACGCCCGCGCCACCCCTACACGGCCGGGCTGGTGGACGCACAGCCCGACCGGGCGTTCGTCCCCATTCCGGGGCTGCCGCCCGAACTGACCGCTCTGCCCGACGGCTGCGCGTTCGCGCCCCGCTGCCCGCGGGCCGCCGACGCCTGCCGTACCGTCCCCGCGATGGCGGACGGCGTCGCCTGCTGGAGGTCCGGACATGTTGCGCGCGCATGAGATCACCGTGCGGTACGGCCGGCGGACCGTCCTGGACCGGGTCTCCTTCGACCTGCCGCCCGGCGAGGTGGTGGGGCTGGGCGGCCCGAGCGGCTGCGGCAAGTCGACGCTGGCCAGGGTGCTGGCGATGATGCTGCGCCCGGCGGGCGGCACGCTGAGCGTGGACGGCGTCCAGGTGCGCGGCTGGCGGCAGCGGGCGCCGCGCGAGCTGCGCACCCGGGTGGCGCTGCTCTACCAGCAGCCGAGGCTGGCGGTGGATCCGAAGCTGCGGCTGCGCGAGATCGTCGCCGAGCCGCTGGCGGCCGTGGGGCGTCCCGACGCGGCTCGGGTGGCCGCGCTGGCCGCCGAGGTCGGGCTGACCGGCGACCTGCTGACCCGCCGCCCGCACGAGGTGTCGGACGGTCAGCTCCAGCGGGCCTGCCTCGCGCGGGCGCTGACGCTGGACCCCGGCTACCTGATCTGTGACGAGATGACCACGATGCTGGACGCCTCGACGCAGGCTCATCTGGTCGCGGTGGTCAACGCCTACCGCGACAGGACGGGAGCCGGGGTGCTGGCCATCAGCCACGACGAGGTCCTGCTGGACCGGTGGGCCGGCAGCCGGGCCGAGCTCACCGGTGCAGGTAGTCCACCAGGGACGCCTTCTCCGTCTCCAGCTCCTCTATAGCGCTCTTGACCACGTCGCCGATGCTCACGATGCCGACCAGGCGGCCCTGGTCGACGACGGGCATGTGGCGGAAGCGGTGGGTCGTCATGATGCGGCGCAGCTCGTCGACGTTGGCGTGGGGTCCGGCGGTGCGGACCTCCGTCGTCATGATCGCGGAGACCTCCGCGTCCAGGACGGCGGCGCCCTGGTCGTGGAGGCGGCGGACGACGTCGCGTTCGGAGACGATGCCGTCGATCGTCGTCCCGTCGGAGGAGACGACGACGGCGCCGATGTTGTGTTCGGCGAGCTTGGCCAGAAGTTCCCTGACCGTGGCTCCGGGTTCCACGGTCATCACGTCGCTGCCCTTGTTGCGCAGGATAGTTCCAATGAGCATCTGCACCACCTCGGCTCTCGATAGCAGGGTCATTCCCCGCTCGGCGCCCGGGTTAAGCACTCCGGGCCGTCATCCGTCGTTAAGTAGGCTGGCTTGCCGTACCGACGCCCTATTAATATGTGAAATACCACTCTCCGACCGCAGCGCAGGGAAGCGATGAACGAGCAGCTGAACACCGGTAGCCACGACCTGCCCATCACCGAAGAACTGGCCGCCTTCATGCGCACCGGCTGGGCCGACACCCGGCGTACCGACCTGGCGGCGCTGCCGATCGCGCCCTGGGCGGCCAAGCGCCGGGCCGCCCTGGCCGCCCGATTCCCCGGCGAGCGGCTGATCGTGCCCGCCGGGGTGCTCCGGGTGCGCAGCAACGACAGCGACCACCGGTTCCGGCCGCACAGCGCGTACTCCTATCTGACCGGGGCGAGCGAGCCGGACGACGTGCTGGTGGTCGAACCGGACGGCCAGGCCGGGCTCTACCTGCGCCCGCGCTCGCCGCGCGAGGAGGGCTCGGAGGCGTTCTACCGCGACCGGCGCTACGGCGAGTTCTGGGTGGGCCGCCGCCCCGACCTGGCCGAGGCCGAGCGGCTCTACCAGGTGGAGTGCGCCGACATCCGCGACTTCCGGCCCGAGGGCGCGGCGCGCGTGCTGCGCGGCGTGGACCCGGTCGTGGACGCCGCCGTCGCGCCCGGCGAGGGCGACGCCGAGCTCGCGAGCTTCCTGTCGGAGATGCGGCTGGTCAAGGACGAGTGGGAGGTCGGCGAGCTGCAGGGCGCCGTGGACGCCAGCGTACGCGGCTTCGAGGACGTGGTCCGCGCCCTGCCCGAGGCCCTGCGGCACCCGCGCGGCGAGCGGTACCTGGAGGGGATCTTCGGCCTGCGCTCGCGGCTGGAGGGCAACGCGGTCGGCTACGACAGCATCATGGCCTCCGGCGCCCATGCCTGCGTGCTCCACTGGATCCGCAACGACGGCCGCCTCAACCCGGACGAACTGCTCCTCATGGACGCCGGCGTCGAAGCCGACACGCTCTACACCGCCGACATCACCCGTACGCTGCCGTTGTCGGGCCGCTTCAGCCCGGTGCAGCGGCAGGTGTACACGCTGGTGTACGAGGCCCAGAACGCCGGCATCGCGGCGCTGCGTCCCGGCGCCCGCTTCCGCGACTTCCACCTGGCGGCCATGCGGGTGATCGCCGAGGGGCTGCGGGACTGGGGCCTGCTCAGGGGCTCGGTGGACGAGCTGATGGCCACCGGCCTGTACCGCCGCTACACGCTGTGCAGCAGCGGCCACATGCTCGGCCTGGACGTGCACGACTGCGCCAGGGCGCGCTCGGAGGTCTACCTGGACGGCGTGCTGGAGGAGGGCCAGGTGCTCACCGTCGAGCCCGGCCTCTACCTGCAGCCCGACGACCTCACGCTGCCCGCGGAGTTCAGGGGCGTCGGGGTGCGCATCGAGGACGACCTCGTCATCACCGGCGACGGCGCCCGCCTCATGTCCGCCGCCCTCCCCCGCCACCCGGACGAGGTCGAGGGCTGGATGGCCACGCTGCTGTCCTAGGCGCCCAGGTTCGTCAGGAAACGCGCCACCGCCGGTGCGGGGGTGGCGCGGGCGTCCCAGGCGACGCCGATGGGCCGGTGCTGGGCGGGCACGAGCGGCAGGTAGACGGGGTCGTCGTGCTCCAGCACCGCGGGCCTCGGCAGGACGCCCACGCCCAGCCCGGCGCCGATGAGGCCGCGCACGGTCGCGATCTCC
This sequence comes from Nonomuraea sp. NPDC050790, assembly GCF_044456745.1. NCBI lineage: Bacteria > Bacillati > Actinomycetota > Actinomycetes > Streptosporangiales > Streptosporangiaceae > Nonomuraea > Nonomuraea sp. NPDC050790. Next base: position 137,445 of record NZ_JBITGF010000005.1, read on the forward strand.
TCGCTCTCGAAGGCGATCACCGGCTGGAACCCGGCCGCCCGGCACAGCCGGTCGATCACCCGCCGCAGGTCGGTCGTGGGCGCGAACGCGATGAACGGCTCCTGCCGCACCTCGCGCAGCCGCAGCCCCGGTACGGCCAGCGGGTGCTCGACCGGCAGCGCGAGGCACAACTCCTGCTCGCGCAGCCCGTGCCAGCGCGCCGGGTGCGCCTGCGGCGGCGGCGTCACCAAGGCGGCGTCGACCTCGCCCTGCTGCAGCCACGCGTACAGCTCCCTGCCGAACCCCTGCCGCAGCTCGAAGCGGATGCCCGGCGTCTGGGCCCGGTGGTCGCGCAGCACCTCGGGCACCAGCCAGCGCCCCACCGAGTGCAGGAACCCGAGCCTGATCAGCCCGGTGCCGGGGTCGGCCAGGGCCTCGATCCTGCCCCGCGCCTCGGTCAGCTCGGCCACCGCCCGCGCCGCGTGCTCGCGAAACAGCGTGCCGAACCTGTTGAGGGCCAGCCGCCGCCCGTACCGGTGGAACAGCTCCGCCCCGACGTCGGCCTCCAGCCTGGCCAGCGCCCGCGAGAGCGTCGACTGGTTGATCCGCTCCAGCGCCGCCGTGTCGCGCATGTTCTCGGTCTCGCACAACGACAGGAACCAGCGCAGCGTCTGCACGTCCACCCAGCGATGATGCGCGATTCACATCAGCAGCGTCAATTATTGCATTTTGAGCATCAGCCGGGAGCGGGCAGCATCGGGCACGTGATCCGCCGCGTGAGATATGCGTTGATGTTCGGCGGCCTGGCGAACTTCCTGGCCCTCTACTACGTCCAGCCCCTCCTGCCCGGGATCGCCGGCCGCTTCGGCGTCTCCCCCGGCGAGTCCGCCGCCGCGCTGTCGCTGACCACGATCACGATGGCGGTCGCGCTGCTGTTCGTCGGCCCGATCTCCGACATGACCGGGCGCGTGGCCATCATGCGCGCCTCCCTGCTCGGCTCGGCCCTGCTGGGCATCGCGAGCGCGTTCGCGCCGACCTGGCACGCGCTGCTCGTGCTGCGCGGCCTGGAGGGGATCGCGCTGGCGGGGCTGCCCGCCGTGGCGCTGGCCTACGTGCGCGAGGAGACCCCGCCGCGCGACCACGTGCGCGCCAACGCCACCTACATCATGGGCACCGCCCTCGGCGGCGCGGCCGGGCGCCTGCTGCCGGGTCCCGTCCACGCGCTGTGGGGCTGGCAGGGCACCACGCTGGCCGTCGGCGGCGTCATGCTCGTCTGCGCGGCGGGCCTGTGGGTACTGCTGCCGCCCTCGCGCGGTTTCACCCGCTCCACGCCGAGCCTGCGCGGCCTGGCCCGCAACACCGCGCTGACGTTGCGCGACCCGGCGCTGGTGGCGTTGTGCCTGGTCGGGGCGGCGACGATGGGCGCGTTCGTGGGATTGTGCAACGCGCTCACCTTCCGGCTGGAGGCGGCGCCGTACCTGCTGGGCGGGGCGGGGGCGCTCGTCTTCCTCGCCTACCCCGTCGGCGTGCCCGCGCCCGTGGCGGCGGGACGGCTCGCCCTGCGGCGCGGCCGGGGCGTGACGGTCCTGCTCGGCGTGGCGCTGCTGCTGGCCGGGACGCTGCTCACCGCCGCGCCCCAGCTTCCCGCGATCGTGGCGGGGCTGGCGGTGCTGACCTTCGCCTTCCTCGGGACGCACTCGCTGGTCAGCGGCTGGGTGTCGGACCGCGCGCAGCGGGTGGGGGTGGGCGTGGGGCAGGCGGCGGGGCTGTACCTGCTGGCCTACTACGCGGGCAGTTCGCTGTTCGGGGCGCTGGCCGCGCGGCGGTGGGAGAGCGGCGGCTGGTCCAGCGTGATCGCGGTCTCGGCCGCCCTGGCCGTGGGCGCGGGCCTGCTGGCGGCGCTCGCGCGCCGCTTCGACACGCTGGAGCAGGTTCGCCGCCGGAGTGACGCCGGCGTCCGGCCCCGCGGCCGGCGCGCCGGGGCGGGCGCGGATCGCGGCGACGGCCGCCGGTGAGAGGCCGCAGCTCAGCAGGAACCCTCCGCTCCCCCGCGCCTGGAGCCGATCGTGTCGAGGTTCGCCTCCGGACCACGTCTAGATGTCTAGATGTTGACGTTGACGCGGGCCGATACCGCCGGTGGCAAGCTGGTGAACATGCGTTCCTCCACCCCGGTCTACCGCCGGCTCGCGCGCACGCTCCAGGAACGGATCGACTCGGGCGCCCTGCCCTCGGGAGCGCGGCTGCCCAGCGAGCCGGAGCTGTCGGCGGAGTTCGGCGTCAACCGGCTGACGATCCGCCAGGCCATCGCCGAGCTCGACCGGGCCGGCTCGGTGGAGATCCGCCGCGGCGTGGGAACCTTCGTCCGCTCCCCCGTGACCCGGGTCTCCATCGACGTCGATCCGCTGAGCCAGCGGGTCGACCTGGGCAGCATGCACGCCGCCCTGCCCGGGGAAGGCGTGGAGAGCGCGGTCGAGCGCATCGTCGCCACCGCCACCGCCGCGCACGCCCCCGAGGACCTGGAGGCCGCCGCCCACCTGCGCCGCGGCCCCGGCGACCTGGCCCGGGTCGAGACGCTCATCTGGATCGCCGCCGAGCCCTGGGCGGTCAACACCTACTGGCTGCCCAAGCCCCTGCTGCCCGGCCGCCTGCCGCCGGAGGGCAACGTGGTGCGTTCCTTGGGCGTGGCCCTGCAGTACGACTGGCGGGCCTTCAGCGCCACCGCCGCCGACATCGGCGACGCCGAGCACCTGGGCGTGGCCATCGGCAGCCCGCTGCTGGTCCGCGAGGGCGTGAGCTGCGACCCCGACGGCACGCCCGTCCTCTACGTCCGGCGCCGCATCCAGGGCGACCGCATCCGCTTCGTCCTGAACTTCCGGCGCTAGAGCATCCAGGCGTCAGAGCATCAGAACGAGCTGGGCGGCGATGAGCACGTCCACGACGCCGCACCACTCCGCGAAGCTGCGTGCCACGACCTTGTCGAGCTTGAGGTGCACGAAGTCCCAGACGCCGTGGAAGAACCAGCCCGCGGCCACCACGTACCGCCCGATCGAGGGATCGACGAGCAGCCCGGCGAAGGCCAGGACCCCGAAGACGAGCATCCCCACGGCCTGGACCCGCAGCGTCCCCGAGCTTCTGAGCTGCCCGTCGGCCGCTCCCCACACGAGGACGACCAGCGCCAGGCCCGAGTACACGAACGCCGGCTCGACCACGTCCAGGACGCGCAGCGCGACGACGAGGGCGAGCCCGATCACCAGGCCGGGCCAGGTGGCCTCGCGCCGCCTGAGCTTGGCGATGACCAGGTAGAGCAGTTGCAGGATCAGCAGCGTGCCGGCCAGCGAGTACACCTGCTGGCTCGACGTGCCGCCGCCGAAGGTGAGGGCGGACATGGTCAGCGCGAGGGCGGTGGGCCAGCGGTTCGCCAGCCGGCGGAGGGGGTGGCGCCGTGTCGTCGTCATGACTCGAACCTCGCGCCAGCGGCGGTCAAAGGGCAGGTGCGGAACGCACGAAAGGACCGTGCGCTTTTCCTCTGGCCGCCGGGTGGGGCAGGCTGGCGGGGTGATGGCGATCCATTCGCTGCCCGTGCGGCCGGGGGCGGAGCCGTACGAGATGAGCGCGCGTCCGGCGCCGCCGCGCCTGCGTCCGTACGTGCTGGGGTGGGCCGGGTTCCGCATCGGGACGGTGGAGCCCAGCAGGACGCTGCCGCTGAACGCGGCCACGCTGATCATCGACTTCACCGGTGTGGTCCCGATCGTCACCGGTCCCCGCGCGAGCGCGACGTTCTCGCCGCGCACGCCGTGGCGGCACGGCATGGCAGTGGGGCTCACCCCGGCCGGGATGGCGGCGCTGACGGGGGCGCCCCTGCGGGAGGTGACCGGCACGACCGTGCGGCTGGAGGACCTGCTCGTCCGGCGCGACCTGCCCGGGCCGCGCGGCCTGCTCGGCCCGCGGGCGGAGGAGCTGAGCGGCCGGTTGCTCGCGCGGGCGAGCTGGGCCGAGCGTTTCGGCCTGCTGGAAGAGCTGCTGACCAGGTGGCTGCGTCCCGCGCACGGCCCCGACGACCTGATCACGCACGCCTGGACGCGGCTGCAGGACCCGGCCGGGCCGCCCACCGTGGCCGCCCTCGCCGCCGAACTGGGCATCAGCCGCCGTTACGTCGAGCTCGGGTTCGGCCGGGTGGTGGGGCTGACGCCGAAGACGGTCGCCAGGATCGCCAGGTTCCAGCGTGCTTTGGACACCTGGCGGCGGCCGTCGGCCAGGCTGGACGACGCCGTCGCCTGCGGGTACGCCGACCAGTCCCACCTGGCCAGGGAGGCACGGGCGATGACGCGGATGACGCCGAAGCGCCTGTTCGCATTCGTCCAAGACACCGATCGCCTGTCCGTCTAGCGTGATCTTCCTCTTGAGGAAGGGGCATCACGTCATGGCAGGCGTACTCGCGGCCGATCCGGGCCTAGCCGACTTCGGCCGGGACCCGTTGTGGATCACCATCGTGAAGGCGGTGCTGCTCTTCCTCTTCCTGGGGCTCGGGGTCGTCTTCGGAGTCTGGTTCGAGCGCAAGCTGATCGCGCGCATGCAACACCGGAGGGGGCCCAGCCGGGCCGGCCGGTTCGGCATCCTGCAGTCGGTCGCCGACGCGATCAAGATGGGCCTGAAGGAGGATCTGTTCCCGAACACGGTGGACAAGGGCCTCTACCTGCTGGCCCCGGTCATCATGGTGGTGCCGGCGTTCCTGGCCTTCTCGATCACGCCGTTCGCGGGCATGGTCAGCCTGTTCGGGGTCCGGACGCCGCTGCAGCTCGTGGATCTTCCGGTCGCGGTGCTGTTCATGCTGGCCATGGGCGCCGTCTCGGTCTACGGGGTGGTGCTGGCCGGGTGGTCGTCACGCTCGCCGTACGCGCTGCTGGGTGGTCTGCGGAGCGCGGCGCAGGTGGTCTCCTACGAGATCGCCATGGGCCTGTCGTTCGTGTCCGTGTTCCTGCTGGCCGGGACGCTGTCGACCGCCGAGATCGTCGCCGCGCAGGAGCAGACCTGGTTCGCGGTGCTGCTGCTGCCGTCGTTCGTGATCTACGTGGTCTGCATGTTCGGCGAGGCCGGGCGCATCCCGTTCGACCTGCCCGAGGGTGAGGGCGAGCTGGTCGGCGGCTTCCAGACCGAGTACTCCTCCTCGCTGAAGTTCGCCCTGATCATGATGGGCGAGTACCTGCACACGTTCACCGCCTCGGCGACGGCGGTCACGCTCTTCCTCGGCGGCTGGCGGGCCCCGTTCGGGCTGCCGGACGAGGGCTGGTGGGGACTGCTCTGGTTCTTCGCCAAGTTCGCGCTGGTCTTCTGCTTCGTGGTCTGGGTACGGGCCTCGCTGCCCCGCGTGCGCTACGACCAGTTGATGGCGCTGGGATGGAAGGTGCTGATCCCGGCCAGTCTGGCGACGATCATGATCGTGGCCGCGGTGCGCAACCTCGTGGTGAACGACGGCGACAGGGTGCTCGGCATCGGGATCGGCGCGGCCGTCGTGATCGGCGTGCTGGCCGTCTGGCTGCGATTCGACACCGTGGGCCAGCGGCGTGAGGAGGCCGCGCGGGCGAGGGTGGCGGCCGAGTTCGACGAGCTGTCCCGTTCGGCGGGCGGCTTCCCCGTGCCTCCGCTCGACCTGCCGCACTACCACGGCGGCCCGGCGAGCCGGGAGGCGGCGGCTAGGCGTCGAACGCCATGACGATGGCGACGCCGACCACGTGCATCAGCACGACCGCCACCAGCAGCGAGATGAACACGAACTTCGCCGGCCCGTGCTCGAACGTCTTGCCCTCCTCCAGCGGACGCCGCTTCGCCATGCGGTCGGCGATACGCTCCTCGATGGGCTTCTTGTAGAACATGCTCCCAGGCTATACGGCCACCCGCTCGGCCCTGACGTCGGTGACCGCGACCACCACCACGTCCGGCGGCTCCATCCATTCGAGCACGTGCCGCCCCTCCCACTCCACCAGGCTGCGGACGGTGTCCAGCGACAGCTCGCCGCGCTTGATGAGCGCCTCCTTGCGCGCCCACAGCCGGATCAGCTCCGTGTTGCCGGTGATGCTCGTGGGCGCGGCGATCTGGGCGGCCAGCGTGGTGTCGAAGTCGCCCGGCGGCACCCGCTCCGCGTCCACGCCCACCCGTCCCGGCCCGGCCGCCGCCGCGACGTAGCCGCGCGTGTGGCTCAGGCTGACGCCGAGGTCGGGGAACTCCTTCAGGTACGGCCGGCCGTGCCCCTCCCCGTGGATCTCGCAGTGCTGCAACAGGGTGAGGGCGGCGGGATCGGTGTCCAGGCAGGCGGCGGCGCTGAGCCGTACCAGGAGATGGGCGGCCACGAACGCGCGGCGGTCGGCCTCGTGCACGAAGCGCGCGGACCGCGCGCGCTCGACGTCGGTGAGCCAGCCGGCGGGGGCGAGCACCTGCTCCGGGCGCGCCCCCATGACGACGGCGGTCAGTCCTTCTCGCTCGGGGTGGGGCTCGGGTCGGCCAGGGGCGTGCCGTCCTTGTTGTACTGGTTCTCCTGGGCCGCGCCGAGCACCGTGACCTCGCGAACCTTCCATGACCCCTTCTCCCGCACCAGAGCGATCTTCAGGTGCGAGTCCTTGACGCTTCTGATCGCCTTGGCGGTCGTCACCTGTTGGTCCACCACCACAATGGCATGGGCGGAGGACTGGTCGACGTCGGCGAGGTAGACGTCGCGGACGGTGGCGACGGAGACGGCCTGCAGCTTGACGATGACCTGCTCCATCACGCCGCCGAGGGCGTCGTCGTAGGTGTTGAGGAAGTCGCCGGTGGCCATGGCCATGAGCTTGGTCCTGGTGGCCTGGAGGCTCTGGTAGTCGTAGCTGAGCAGCGACTGGCCGAAGGTGTGCGCGGCCTGGGAGACCTCCAGGCGCAGCGCCCGGTCGGCCTCCAGCGCGGCGCGGGCCTCCTGGGCGCGGCCGGCGGACAACCACTGGAGCACGGCCGTCGCGGCGAGGGCGGCGACGAGCATGGCGGCCACGGCGCCCAGGATCTTCCGCCTGGAACCGGAGTCGACCTTTGGCTGAGCCTCGGTCTCAACCTCTACTTCAGACTCGACCTTCGCGGGGGTTTCCTGGTCAGTGGTCATAAAAGCTCCGTTTCGCGCCGGCGGGCGGCACGGCCCACCGCGATCCAGCCCACGATGCCACCACCCGCGACGACCGCGAGGAATATCGCGGCAATCAGCGGAGTGTGGTCCAGTGGGGTGTCCGCCGAGGCTGTCCTGGCGGGAACGTCCTTCTCCGGGGTCGGCGTCAGCTCCTTCTTCTTCTCACCTGCCACGGGCGGGCCCTCCTGGTCGCGTCGTTCGGCGGCGTCGGGGTCCGGGGCGCGTTCGCCGGTTTCGCGTTCGGCGGGGCGCTCCTCAGCCGGGCGTTCCTCGGCGGCGGGCGCGCGTTTGGGGCAGGCGCGCAGCCCCGGGATGGCCGGAGGCCCCAGCGGCTCGGCGTACTCCTCGGCCACCTTCGGCCCGCCCGGCACGCTGAAGACGAACATGTTGCGCCCGTACACGGTGCCGTCGCGGCGGTCGCTGATGTCGTCGGCCAGGCTCAGCGCGGTCGGCATGATGCTCAGCAGGTGGTGGACGTTGCGCTCCGACGCGGCGGAGAAGATCGGCTTGTGCGGCGCCCCGGCCGCCGTCAGCAGGCAGGACAGGCCCGGCCTGGCCCGCTTGAGCAGCCCGTCGATCTGCGCGAACACCCCCGGCCCGTGGTCCAGGAACGCGTTGAGCTCCCGCCGCGACTCCACCAGCGAGGCCGTCACCAGTTCGGTGTTCTCGATCCCCGAGGCCAGCTCGTTCCGTTTGCCCGCCAGCGTGTGGGTCAGCTCGGTGAGCTGCACCGACAGCTCGTCGAGCACCGCGGAGTTGTCGGCCAGCGTGTCGGTCAGCCCGTGGGCGTCGTCGACGATGCTCCTGATCGCCGGCGATCGGCCTTCCAGCGCCACGGCCAGCTCGTGCGTGATCGTCTTGGCGTCCTTGGGCGGGACCGCGTTGAGCAGCTTGCCCACGCCCTCGAACAGCTTCTTGTAGTCCAGCGGCACCGACGTGCTGCGCAGCGGGATCGTGTCCCCGGGCGCGAGGTTCTGGCCGGTCATCGCCTTCGGCGGGGACAGCTCCACGTACGGCTCGCCGATCGCCGACTTCCGCCTGACCTCGGCCGTCAGCGCCTTGGGCAGCCGGACCTCCCGGTCGATGTCGAGGCCCACGACGATCTTGCCGGGCGCCAGCCGTACGTCGCCGATCCGCCCGACCCGCACCCCCAGATAGGCGACGTCGAAGCCGCGGATCAGGCCGGGCGAGGACTCGAACTCGGCCGAGACCCGGTACGGCTGCTCGATCGCGTCCAGCTTGATGATCGTGGTGAACGCCCAGACCGTCATCACGATCCCCAGCAGCGCGAAGAATCCCAGGTTGAGGTAGATGCGCAGGTTCCTCATCGCGGCGGCTCCCACAGGAGCTGGAAGTCCTTGAGCTGGTTCGGCAGCGCCGGCGGCTCGACCTTGACGTCGTTGGGAATGACGCCCCTGCCGTCGTTGACCAGCAGGCCCTTCAGCCAGACGTAGATGAGCACCTGGCCGTTGACGGTGATCGGCGGGGTGTCGATGAAGAACTGGATCCTGGCCATGAGGCGCTTGAGGTCCTCCTTGCCGCGCATCATCGCGTCGGTGACGCCGTCCAGCTCGCGCATGATCGTGCGCAGGCGGGCCGCGTGGCGCGGGTAGACGGTGGCGTTGGCCTCCTTGGCCAGGCCGGTCAGCGCGACGAGGGCCCGCTTCACGTGCTTGCGTCCGTGCGCGATCCTGGCGGTGGCCGCGGCCAGCGTGCCGGGCAGCCTGTCCAGCTCCTTCTCGCCCTTGGCCAGGTCGTCGCCGAGCCGCGCCAGGTGGTCGATGGTGGCAGCCAGTTCGGTGCGGGCGGCGGCGTAGCTGTCGGTGACCTCGGCGGTCTTCCTGATGAGCTGGTTGACGTCGCCGCCCTTGCCGGCGAAGGCGGTCGAGGCGGCCTCCAGGATGCCGTTGACGTCCTGGGCGCCGATGGCCTCGATGAGCGGGCCGGCCTTCTCGGTGACCTGCTCGATGTCGGGCTCGACGGAGGTGTCGGTGATCGTCGCGCCCGTGGGCAGGTACGGCCCCGTGGCCAGGTCCTTGCCCGGCGGCGGGGTCAGCGCGACGTAGTTCTCCCCCAGCACCGAGGTCTTGGCGACCGTGGCCGTCGTGCCCTGCGGGACCCGGTGCGCGGCGTCGATCTCCATGGTCACCCTGGCCTGGTAGCCCTGCAGCCGGATCTCGGTGACCGTGCCCACCTTGACGTCGGAGACCTGCACGCTGTGGCCGGAGACCAGGCTCTGCACGTCGTCGAAGGTCGCGTGGAGCGTCAGGTCGCCCGCCCCCGGCGAGCACGAGGTGGTGATCGCCACCGCGAGCAGGGCGGTCAGCGCGCGCGCTCTCATCGTCCGCCCTTCTTCTGGAACGGGCAGTTGCTGAGCCGGCCGGGCAGGCACGGCACCTTGCCCAGGTTCAGCGCGTCGAACAGCGGCTGCAGCCACGCCCTGGTCATCGCGTTGAGCACGACGCGGATCTTCAGCAGGTGGTTCTTCCTGTCCCACGCCTCGACGAGCACGTCGGCGAAGTCGGCCGCGCCCTTGATGCCCGCGGCCAGCGACTCACTGTTGGCCCGCACGGTCAGCACCATCTCGGCCAGCGTCCCGGCGGCCCTGGGCAGGCGCTCGGAGTACTCCTCGATGATCACGTCGCCGCGCCGGACGAAGTCGGCCATGCCCGAGATGAAGCCGCGCAGCCTGCGCCGTTCCTCGGCCAGGATCGCGCTCGCCTCGGAGAAGGCGTCGATGGCCCTGGTCACCTGGCCCTCGCGTTCGTTGAGGCTGGTGGCCAGCCGGTTCAGGCCCTTGGCCAGGTCCACGAGCTGCTGGTCCTGCTTGGCCAGGGTGCCGGTCAGCTCGGCGGTGTCGGCCAGCGCGCCGTTGATCGTCTTGCCGCGTCCGCGTACGCCGTCGGCCAGGTTGCCCGCGACGTCGCCGAGCTTCTCGTCGTCCAGGGCGTCGGTCAGCTTCGTGAAGGCGTCCAGCGCGTCGTCGATCTCCACCGGCAGGTCGGTACGTCCCAGCGGGATGACCGTGCCCGGCCCGGCCCGCCGGTCACCGGGCTTCCACGGCGGGTACAGCACCACGTTGCGCTCGCCGAGCGTGTTCTGCGGCGCGACCACCGCCTTCACCTGGTCGGGCAGCGGTACCTGCGCGTCCACCGACATCGTCACCCTGACCCGGTCGCCCTCGATCGCGATCCGCTCCACGTACCCGGCGTCCAGGCCCATCACCTTCACGCGCGCCTGCTCGTACAGCGAGGGCGCGCTGGAGAAGATCGCGGTGATCGTGTACGGCCCCGCCCCGCCCACCAGCCCGCAGCCGCCGCAGGACACCAGCAGGATCGCCGCCACGAGCAGCCTCAGCACTCTCATCGGTCGTTCTTCCTGTCCTTGGCGATGGCGCCCAGCACCTCGGGGTTGATCGGCCCGAGCCCGGTGGCGATCGCCTCGATCCAGGGCCCCTGGCCGCCCATCGTCGCCAGGCCGGAGAACGTCGGCCCGATCCAGGCCACCAGTTTGTTGAACTCCTGGTTGCTCGCGTTGAGCCGCGTGGTGATCGCGCCGTTGTCGTCGAGGACCTGGACCAGCGACTTCTCATGCTCGTCGATCAGCTCGGTGGTGCTCCGCACCAGGTCGCTGCCGTCGCCCAGCAGCGTGCGCAGCTCGTTCCTGCGCCCGCGCAGCTCGTTCAGCATGATCTCGATGGCGTCGATCAGGCGGGCGAGCTGCTTGTCCTTCTTCTCCAGCAGGTCCATGATCCGGGTGCCGTTGTCGAGGAGCTTCTGGAGCTGGGGCTCGCTCTCGCTGATGGTGTCCGACAGGTCGCCGATGTTCTTCAGCAGGCGGGTGATCCGGCCCCGCTTGCTGGTGTCGATCTTGCCGAGCTCGGTGAGCAGGTCGTCCACGGCGTCGGTGTCCAGGGCCTTGACCAGGCGGGTGGCGTCCTTGATCGCGTCGTTGATCAGCGTCGGGGTGCCGGTGCGCTCCACGGGGATGCGGCGCTGCCCCTCGGGGAGCTGGTCCATGAACGGGGCGGCGACCGGTCCGGTCAGCCGGACGTAGCGCCCGCCGAGGAGGTTCGACAGGGCGATGTCGGCCCTGGTGGTACGGCCCAGCCGTACCTCGGAGTCCACGCGCCAGGTGACCACGACGTGCCCCTGGGCGTAGTCCGCGCGGACCTCGGTCACCTCGCCGACGCGCACGCCCGCCACCCGCACGTCCTGCCCGCCGCGCAGCCCGCCGGAGTCGGTGAAGACCCCCGACATCGTGTAGCCGCCCTCCAGCAGGCCCAGGCTGCCCACCAGGAAGGTGCCCACCAGCAGCGAGCCGAGCACGGCCATCGACACGAGGCCGACGACGATCTTGTTGCGGTCGCGGAAGGACTTCAGGGCCATCAGTCACCCACCATGAGCTTCTGAAGGTCCTTCGTGCTGGCGATCTTCTTGCTGCCGCGCAGCGGCGGCGGCGTGGTCATCGGGTAGGGGCACGGCGACGGGCCCAGCGCCACGCACGGCACCGCGGAGATGAAGTAGTGGCCGCGGTTGACGCTGGTGTAGGCGCGCTCGAACAGCGGGCGGAAGGTGTTGACCGTCTTCTCGATGGTGCCCACGTTGCGGCGGATGCCGCCGGTCAGGCGTGACAGGTTGTCCACGAGCGCGCCCAGCTCCCCGGCGTTCTTGCCGAGCACTTCGTTGGAGGTGTGCAGGGTCGCGCTCAGCTCCACGATCGAGTCGTCGATGAGCCGCCTGTTGTCGGCGAACGCCTCCGACAGCACGACCAGGTTGTCGACGAGCTGGGAGATCTGCTCGTCGCGCTTGGCGACGACGCCGCTGACGGTCGCGTAGTCCTTCAGCAGCGCGCGGATGGTCTGCCTGCGCTCGGTGAGCGTGCCGGTGATGGCGTTGACGTTGTCGAGGAGCCTCGGGATGTTCTTGTCGTTGCCCTTGAGCGACTTGGCGGCGGCGGTGAGCAACTGGTTGATCTGCTCGGGGTCCAGGCTCCTGGTCAGCGGGCCGAGGTCGCTGACCAGCTCGCCGATGTCCACGACCGAGGCGGTGCGGGCGATGCGCGCGCCCGGCGGCAGGCGGTCCTTGGCGGTGCCGGGCAGCAGGTAGACCACGCGCTGGCCGACCGCGTTGCGCCAGCGGATGGCCGCCTCGGTGTCGGAAGGCACGGTGACGCCGTCCTGCACCTCCATGGTGACCTCGGCTCTGCCGTTCACCACCTTGATGGCGTCGACCTGGCCGACCGGCGCGCCCGCGATCTTGACCTGGTCGCCCTCCACGAGACCGGAGACGTCGTCGAAGGTGGCGATCAGGCTGTAACCGCCGCCGGTGGAGACCCGGGCGATCTGGACGATGATCAGCCCGATCAGGCCCGCGGCGACGCCGAAGAACAGCGCGAACTTCGCCAGGGTCCAGCGGCGTCGCACGATCTGCGGCGAGGTCCGCTCCTTCCCGGCCGGCACGGCCACGTCAGCGCCTCCCGTCCGTCGGCCCGCAGGAGCCCACGATCAGCTCGCAGATGTCGGTCGAGACGAACGCCTCCACCTGGATCTGCCGAGCGCCGTCCGGTCCCGGGGCCTCGATCAGCTCGTTGAGCAGGTCGACGAGCGTGCGCAGCCCGCGTACGCCGTCGCCGGCCAGGCCGAGCTGGGCGTAGATGAGCGCGGCGACCCGCTCGCCCGAGTGCACGCCGGCGCGCAGGTTCTGCCGGTGCTTGCTCAGGCCATGGGCGGTCAGGTCGGATATTTCGGTCATCTCCTTGAGGAGTGCGCGTACCTTGTCGGCCCGTTTCAGCAGGTCGGGGGTGATCGTGTTGACGTCCGCGGAGATGTCCACGAGCTCGTCGCCCTTGTCGGCCAGCGCACCCGACAGCAGGGCCGTGTCGCGCAGGAACCGCTGCGCCGGCCCGCGGTGCTTGTGCGCGACGCCGACGACCGTGCCCGCGTCGTCGATCAGCTCGCGCAGGTCCTCGCCCTGGCCCTCCAGGCCCTTGGCGAGCGTGTGCACGATGACCGTCACCTCGCGCGGGTCGACCGCGTCCAGGCCGCGGTAGGCGTCGCCGAGCGTGTCGGACAGGTCCAGCGGGTCCTCGGTCCGCGTGATCACCGCCCCGGCGGCCAGGTACGGCCCCGTCCCCTCCCCGGAGCCGAGCTTCAGGTTGACGTACTTGGGCCCGAAGACCGACGCGGGCTCGACCGAGGCCACGGCCGACTGCGGCACCCGCACCCCCGGCCGCAGGTGCATGGTCACCACCGCCTGCCCCTTGGCGTTGAGCGCGACGCCGGTCACGTCGCCGACCGTGATGCCGCGGATCTTGACCGGCGAGTTGGTGTCCATGCCCTGGCCGGCGCGGCCGAAGACGGCGTCGATCCTGGTGCCGCTCACCTCGGTGGCGTTGCGCACGACGAAGACCGTGGCCGCCGCCAGCGCCACGAGCACCAGGGCGGCGATCGCCATCCTGGCGGGCAGGGTGAGCTCCGTGCGTCCCATGCTCCTCACCCCGTCAGCTTCACGCTGCCGCCGCCACCCCAGAACAGGTACGACAGCAGCAGGTTGAGCAGGACGATCGTGACGATCGACTGGCGGATGGCACGCCCGGCCGCGACGCCGACGCCGACCGGGCCGCCGGTGGCGTAGAAGCCGTAGTAGCAGTGGATGACGATGACCGTGAACGCGAACACCCCGACCTTGGCGACGCTGAAGACGATGTCGCTGACCGGGAGGTACAGGTAGAAGTAGTAGTCGTAGACGCCCGGCGCCAGCCCGAACAGCACCGTGCTCATCAGCCGGGTGGCGAAGAAGCTGGCGAACAGCGCGATCAGGTAGATCGGCAGCAGCGCCAGCAGCGCCGCCACCACCCGGGTGCAGATCAGGTAGGTGAAGGCGTTGATGCCCATCACCTCCAGCGCGTCGATCTCCTCCGAGATCCGCATCGCGCCCAGCTCCGCCGTGAACGCCGATCCGACCTGCGCGGCCAGCGCCGTCGCGGCGATGATCGGGGTGATCTCGCGGACGTTGGCGAAGCTGCCCACCAGGCCCATGAACGACTCGGCGCCGATCGCCTGCAGCCCCTGGTAGCCCTGGAGGCCGACGGTGGCGCCCACGACGAAGGCCATCGTGAACACCACGAAGATCATGCCGCCGCCGATGACCGTGGCGCCCACGCCGATCACGACGTCGCTGACCTGCCGCATGACGACCTTGAAGTAGCGCAGGCGCAGGATGACGTCGCGTACCGAGTAGAACAGCACCCGCCAGACGAACAGCGGCCAGTCGGCGAGCGTGGCGAACCTCTCGCCGAGCTCCCGGCCCTGCCGGGCGAACCTGAGGCCCGCCGTACGGGTGGCCATCACAGCGCCTTGGGCGGGTAGGCGAGGAAGTAGACGGCGGAGATCAGGTAGTTGAACGCGAAGACCAGCATGAACGTGACCACGGTGGACTGGTTGACCGCCCGCCCCACGCCGACCGGGCTGGTCGCGCAGGTCATGCCCTTGTAGCAGGCGACGGCCGCGGCGATGAAGCCGAACACCCACGCCTTGAACAGGGTGACGTACAGGTCGGAGCCGACGACGAGCGAGAGCGCCCCGTCGAAGTACGCGCCGGGGGTGACGCCCTGGACGACGACGTTGAAGAAGTAGCCGCCCGAGGCGCCGGCGAGGATGACCAGCGGGCACAGGCACACGGCGACGGTGCTGGCCGCCCACATGCGCGGCGTGACGAGCCGGTGGACGGGGTTGACGGACATGACCTCCATGGCGCTCAGCTCGTCGCGGATGTGACGGGCGCCGATGTCGGAGGTCATGGCGCTGCCGCCGGCGCCGGCGATGAGCAGGGCGCTGGCCAGCGGGGCGACCTCCCGGATGAGGCCGACGAAGACGGCGCTGCCGGTGGCCGAGGCGGCGCCGAGCTGCCAGGCCAGCTCGCCCACCTGGAGGGCGACGGTGGCGCCGAGCGGCAACGAGACCAGGAGCACCGGCACGCTCGTCACCCGGGCCAGGAACCAGCACTGGTCGACGAACTCCCACCACCAGCTCTTGACGTCCCAGCTACGCCGCAGGCCCTCCAGGACGATGACGAAAAGCTCACCCACCTGCCCCAGGGCCGACCCGGCCTTCCGGCCGACGTAACCGGCCATCAGCGCTCCGCCTTGGTTACCGTCATGACCACCTCGTGAACCGGGGCGACTCCGGAGCAGTCACCTTACTGACGAGCTGTCCAGTAGGTCGATGCTTTCTGCTGAATTTGCGCAAAAGCTATGAGACCCGGCTCACCTGTTGTCAGCCCACCACGAAATGTGACAACCCCGTTACCAACCCACCCCAGCCCCGAACCAACCTCCAGATCCACGGCATCCACCAACCAACGGCACCCCGCCTGCGACCTGCCCGACTCCCAGATCGGCCACAGACCGAGGGCGGATCAGCGCGGACCAGCGGCGGGACGACCGCAGGTCGGTGGCGGCCAGCGACACACCCGATCAGCGCCTGACAGCACACGCGGCTTGCCCGGCTCGCGGATCGGCGGACTCACGGATCGTCCCTGGGCTGGAGGCGGATCGGTGCGCGCCAGCGGTGGGCCCGGGGGTGGTCTTACCCTCGGATCGGCAGCGGATGGGCGCGGGCCGGCGGCGAGGCCGGGGTTGGTGGAGGTGCCAGCGGTGGGGGTGGGTGGGAGGTGCTAGCGGTGGGTGGGGGTGGGGTCTAGGAAGACCTGGGCGATCGTGGGTACGTGCTCGCGCAGCCGCCGGTCCACCTGGTCACAGGCGATCTCCACCCCGGCGGCACTGGCCGCGTCGTCAAAGTCGATCTTGGCGGCCACCAGCAACCGCCCCGGCCCCAGGTACATGGTCAGCAGTTCGACCACATCGGCCACCTCCGACTGCGCCAGCAGCAGCGCCCGGATCTCCGTCTCCACCGGCCGCGGCGCCGCCTGCCCGATCAGCAGCGACACGTTGGCCGCGATCAACGCCAGCGCCACGACCAGCAGCAGCACCCCGATCGCCACCGACGCCACCCCGTCCCACAGCGAGGACCCGGTGAGCTGCGACCCCAGCAGCCCGCCCGCGGCGATCACGAGCCCCGTCAGCGCCGCACCGTCCTCCAGCATGACCGCCTTCAACGCCGTGTCGGAGGTCCGGGCGACCAGCCGCAGCGGCCCGATCCCCCACCGCCGCGCCTCGGCCCGCGCCTGCGACAGCGCCCGGAGGAACGAGATGCCCTCGATGACGAACGACACCGCGAGCACCACGTAGGAGACGGTGAGGTCGCCCAGCGACTCCCCGTGGGAGATCGTGTGCACACCATGGGTGATGGAGAACCCGGCCCCGCCCACCAGCGTGGCCACGGCCGCCATCATGGCCCAGAAGAAGGCGGCCTTGCCGTACCCGAAAGGATGGCGGCGGTCGGCGGGCTTGCCCGTCTGCCGGACCGCGACCAGGAGCAGGACCTCCGTCACCGTGTCGGCGGCCGAGTGGGCCGCCTCCGACAGCATCGCGGCCGACCCGCTGATCAGCCCCGCGACCAGCTTGGCCGCGGCGATGGCCAGATTGGCCAGCCCGGCGACCAGCACCGTCCAGAAGCTCTCCCCCGAACCCTCCGCCATGGATCATCACCTTACGTGAGCACCTTCGGATTCTGCTGACTACGCGGCCAAGCACCCACGAAAGCGACGCACCAGGACGCGAAGCGGACCCGGAACACCTGGGTTTGCAGGCTTCGGCACAGGTCCGGCGGGGTTTGCGGAGGTGGGCAGAGGCTTTTGAGAGGTAGATTGAGATCATGAACGCCCCTCGTTGGCTGACCGACACCGAGCAGCGCGCATGGCGTGCCCACCTCGCCCTGCACAAGCTGCTCATGCACCGCCTCGATCGGGAGCTGCAGGAGTTCGAGCTGTCGCTCAACGACTACGAGATCCTGGTCAACCTGTCCGAGAGCCCGGAGCGCAGGATGCGGATGAGCGACCTGGCCGACGCCACGATCCAGTCGCGCAGCCGCCTGTCGCACCAGATCTCCCGCATGGAGGCCAAGGGCCTGGTGGTGAGGGAGGACTGCCGCGACGACCGTCGTGGAACGTTCGCAGTCCTCACCGAGCAGGGCTGGGAGACGATCCAGCGGGTGGCGCCCCACCACGTGGCGAGCGTCCGCGAGCACTTCGTGGACCGGCTGACCGACGACCAGCTCGACTCGCTCGACGCCGCGTACACGCCGATCGTGGAGCATCTCAAGAAGTTGCGCTGACACCCAACCGATACCGGCGACCGGCCCAGCGGCTCCCGCACGCTCGCTACGATCCGGACATGCTGAGAAAGCTGCTGATCGTCCTAGCTCTAGCGCTGGCCGCGGCCTGCTCGTCCGCCGGCGGGACGGAGCTGCCCAGCGGCCCCGACCTGATGAAGAGGTCCGCCGAGGCGATGAAGTCGGTCAAGTCCGCCTCGTTCTCGATCGCCACCGAGGGCAAGCCCAAGGTCCAGGTACGCAAGGCCGACGGCCGGCTGACCTCCGCCGGAGACGCCGACGGCACGCTGACCATCGAGGTGCTCGGCAGCCTTCAGGAGATCAGCTTCTTCGTGGTCGGCGACACCGTCCACTTCAAGGGCCCGACCGGCGGCTTCCAGAAGATGTCGAAGCAGAACCTGGCCCAGATCTACGACCCGTCGCTGATCCTGTCGCCCGCCGAGGGCATCTCCAAGCTGCTGTCGACCGCCACCGAGCCGCGCGTCGAGGGCGAGGAGGGCGCGGCGTACAAGGTCGCGGCCACCTTCTCCCCCGAGGTGCTGGGCAAGCTGGTCCCCGGCCTCAGCCAGGGCGTCAACGGGCAGCTCCTGATCGACAAGGCCTCCTCCCGCCTGACCAAGGCCACCCTGCCGGTGCAGGACGGCTCGGTGATCGTCTCCTTCAGCGACTACGACGCCCCGGTCACG
This sequence comes from Nonomuraea sp. NPDC050790, assembly GCF_044456745.1. Classification (NCBI taxonomy): domain Bacteria; kingdom Bacillati; phylum Actinomycetota; class Actinomycetes; order Streptosporangiales; family Streptosporangiaceae; genus Nonomuraea; species Nonomuraea sp. NPDC050790. Next base: position 155,482 of record NZ_JBITGF010000005.1, read on the forward strand.
ATCACCCCGCCCGCCGGATGAAGGCTGCGCGCCGGGTCGCCCTGGGCGTCGGCGGGGCGGTGGTGCTGCTGGCCGCGCTCGACGCCTACGTCGTGGTGACCGTCCTGATCGACATCGCCACCGAGGTCGGGGTGCCGCTGAACCACCTGGAGCGGGCCACCCCGGTGGTGACCGGCTTCCTGCTCGGCTACATCGCCGCGATGCCGCTGCTCGGCCAACTGTCCGACCGGTACGGCCGGCGCCCCCTCATCCACGCCTGCCTGGCGGCGTTCGCGCTGGGCTCCCTGCTGACCGCGCTGGCCGGATCGCTGCCCATGATCGTGGGCGGGCGCGCCCTGCAGGGCATCGCGGGCGGCGCGCTGCTGCCGATCACCATGGCGCTCATCGGCGACCTGTGGGACGAGCGCGAGCGCCCGGTCGCCCTCGGCGCGGTCGGCGCCGCCCAGGAGCTCGGCAGCGCCCTGGGCCCGCTCTACGGCGGCGTGCTGGCGCTGGCCCCGGCCTTCCAGCTCGCCGGGGTGGAGCTGGGCGGCTGGCACGCCATCTTCTGGATCAACCTCCCGCTGACCGCGCTGGCCGCCTTCGCGGTGCAGCGCACCGTGCCCGGCCGCGCGCAGGGAGCCGCCGCCCAGTCCGGAACCAGGATCGACGTCGTGGGCGGCGCGCTGCTCGCGCTCGCACTGGCCCTGCTGGTCATCGGCTTCTACAACGACGATCCGGCCAAGGCGATCCTGCCGCCGTGGGGCCCGCCGGCGATCGCCGCCGGCCTCGTCGCCGCCGCGGTGTTCGTCTGGTGGGAGATCCGCTCACCGGTACGCCTGCTCGACCTGACCGGCACCCGCAAGGGCCCGCTGCTGGCCACGCTCGGCGTCAGCTTCCTCACCGGCGCCGCGCTGCTGGTCACGATGGTGTTCGTGCAGTTCACGGCCCAGACGCTGCTGGAGATGGAGGCGCTGGAGGCGTCGCTGGTGCTGGGCCGCTTCCTCGTCGCGCTGCCGGTCGGCGCGGTCCTCGGCGGCGTGCTGGCCCGCAGGCTCGGCGACCGCCCGGTCGCGGTCGCCGGACTGCTCGTCGCCACCGTGGGCTACGTGCTCATGAACCGCTGGCCGCTCGACCTGGCCGGGCACCCGATCGACCTCGCGCTCCTCGTCTCCGGCCTCGGCCTGGGCCTGGTCATCGCGCCGATCTCGGCGGCGGTGCTGCGCGTGACCCCGGCGGTCCAGCACGGCGTCGCCTCCGCCGCCGTCGTCGTGGCCAGGATGATGGGCATGCTCATCGGCATCGCGGGCGTGTCCGCCTGGGGCTTCTACCGCTTCCAGTCGCTGACCGCCGACCTCGACACCCCGCTGCCCGTCGGCGTCGACGCGGTCACCTACGCCAAGCAGCTGGCCGCCTACACCGCGAAGGTGAAGGCGGCCCTGCACGTCGAGTACACCGAGATGTTCCTCGTGACCGCCGTGCTCTGCCTGCTCGGCGCCGTGGTGGCCCTCTGGATGCCTACGGCGAGAGGCGATGCAGGTCGCGCGGGAACAGGGTCGCCTGCCTGATGTTCGCCGCGCCGGTCAGCCGGGCCGTCCAGCGCTCCAGGCCGATGGCGAAGCCGCCGTGCGGCGGCATGCCGTACTTGAAGGCCTGCAGATATCCCCGGTACGGCCCCGCCGTCTCCCCCCGCTCGGCCAGCGCGGCGAGGTAGTCGGCGTGCCGGTGCAGCCGCTGCCCGCCGGTGACCAGCTCCAGCCCGCGAAACAGCAGGTCGAAGCCGTTGGAGTAGCCGGGCCGCGCCGGGTCGGGATGGGTGTAGAAGGGGCGCTTGGCCATCGGGTAGCCGGTGACGAACAGGAAGTCCGAGCCGTGCTCGCGCCGCGCCCACTCCGACAGCTCGCGTTCGCGTGCCGGTGACAGGTCGGGCTCGTCGCTGACGTCGGCGAAGTGCACCGCGGGGATCTCGGCGGGCACCTCGGGCAGCAGGTCGCGGGCCCGGGGGACGCGGCGCCGTACCGACTCGACCATGCCCGCGAGGGCCTCGCGCAGGACCGCCATGACGTCGCGGTGGTCGGCGACGAAGCCGAGCTCGGCGTCCAGGCTCGTGTACTGCGCGAGGTGGCGGGCGGTGTCGTGCGGCTCGGCGCGGAAGACGGGACCGACCTCGTAGACGCGCTCAAAGACGCCGACCATCATCTGCTTGTAGAACTGCGGCGACTGGGCCAGGTAGGCGCGGCGGCCGAAGTAGCCGACGGAGAAGACGTCGGCGCCGGACTCGGTGGCCGACTCGACCAGCTTGGGCGTGTGGATCTCGGTGAACGCCAGCCGGTCCAGCGCCTCGCGGAACCCGGCCACGCTGGCCGCGGAGATCTCCAGCGGCAGGCGCAGCGCGCGATGGCGCAGGGCCAGCGGCGCGTGGTCGAGCACGGTGGGCAGCGACGCGCCCACCTCGGGCCGGAACAGTTCGAACGGCGGCTGGGCGGCCTCCCCCAGCACGGTGATCTCCGGCTCGGTGATCTCCACGCCGCCGGGCGCCCGCTCGCTGGGCGTGGCCAGCCCGGTGATCTCGACGACGGTCTCCTCGCCCGGCAGCTCCGGGCCGTCCGCGACCACCTGGGCCAGGCCGGCGCGGTCGCGTACGACCAGGAAGGACACGGATTTCAGCAGCCGGCGGCGATGGACCCAACCGGCGATCTTGACTCGTTGCCCGGCGTGCTCAGCGAGCTCCGCCGACAGGACACGAGAGATCATCACAACTCCTAGGAGAGATGCATGACCCCTTGGGAGTGCGGGGGAGAAGGGAGCTCCCGGTGCCACCGCACTTTCGCCGCCCCGCGAGGAGGCGGCCTCCACGACCCGATGACGGGGGTCAGACCGGCGGGGCATTGCCTCCCCGCACTCGGGAGTGTCTTCGCCCGGGGGCGCGGGGCCGCCTTCGCAGCTTCCGGCGGCTCTCTGGACCCGCGCGGGCCCCGGGCTACTCGTCTCCGTCTACGCGTTGCCGGTCAAGGTATCACTTCTTGGCCGCGGAGCCGCCGCCCTTGCGCTTCTCGCGGATCTTCATGGTCACCTCGATGGGCGAGCCGGCGAAGCCGAACTCCTCGCGCAGCCGGCGCTCGATGAAGCGCCGGTAGGTGTCCTCCAGCCAGCCCGAGGTGAACAGCACGAACTTCGGCGGCTCCGTGGACGCCTGCGTGGCGAACAGGATCTTGGGCTGCTTCCCGCCCCGCACGGGCGGGGGCGTGGCCTGCACCAGCTCGGTGAGGAAGGCGTTGAGCCGCGACGTCGGCACCCGGGTGGACCAGGAGTCGAGCGCCTTCTCCAGCGCGGGGACGAGCCGGTCGACGTGCCGGCCGGTCTTGGCGGAGATGTTGACGCGCAGCGCCCACGGGGTGCGCACGAGCTGCCGGTCGATCTCCTTCTCCAGGTAGTAGCGCCGGTCCTCGTCGACCAGGTCCCACTTGTTGAAGGCCACGACCATGGCCCGCCCCGACTCGATGACCAGCCCGATGATGCGCAGGTCCTGCTCGGTGAGCGGCTCGGAGGCGTCGATGAGCACGATCGCCACCTCCGCCTTCTCCAGCGCGGCACGGGTGCGCATGGCGGCGTAGAAGTCGGCGCCCTGCAGCTCCCGGTCGCGGCGGCGGATGCCGGCGGTGTCGACGAAGCGCCACGGCTTGCCGCCGAGCTCGATCAGCTCGTCCACCGGGTCGCGGGTGGTGCCCGCCATCGGGTCGACCAGCACCCGCTCCTCCCCCGCGAGCTTGTTGAGCAGGGAGGACTTGCCGACGTTGGGCTTGCCGAGCAACGCCACCCGGTTGGGGCCGCCCTGCTCGCCGAACTTCAGCTCCGGCGTCTCGGGCAGCGCGTCCAGCATGACGTCGAGGAGGTCGCCGCTGGAGCGCCCGTGCAGGGCCGAGACGGGGTACGGCTCGCCGAGCCCCAGCGCCCACAGCCCGGAGGCCTCCAGCTCAAGCTGCTGGTTGTCGACCTTGTTGGCGGCCAGGATGACCGGCTTGCCGGACTGGCGCAGGACGCCGCCGACGATCTCGTCGGCGTCGGTGGCGCCCACGGTGGCGTCGACCACGAACACGATCACGTCGGCGAGCTCCACGGCCACCTGGGCCTGCTCGGCGATGCGCAGGTTCATGCCGGTGGCGTCGGGGTCCCAGCCTCCGGTGTCGACCACGGTGAAGCGGCGCCCGCGCCAGTTGGCGTCGTAGGCGACGCGGTCGCGGGTGACGCCGGGCACGTCCTCGACGACCGCCTCGCGGCGGCCGATGATGCGGTTGACCAGCGTGGACTTGCCGACGTTCGGGCGTCCGACGATGGCCACGACGGGCAGCGGTCCGCTGTCGTCGTCGTGGTCGCTGATCTCCAGGTCGTCGAGCTCAGCCTCGACCCAGTCCCCCGTGTTCACGATGTTCTCGTCCTTCGTGTGAGTACCGCACCTGAAGGTCAGGCGCGCTCGTTGACCCGGTCGCGCTCGCCGCGGAACCCGCCGGCCGACGGCCCCGGGTCCTCCTGGCTCGCGACCACACCCAGCACCGCGTCGATGACCTCTTGCAGGGTCAGCGGCGTGGTGTCGAGCTCGATGGCGCCATCCGCCATCGACAGTGGATCGGTCTTACGTGTCGAGTCCAGGGTGTCACGCCTGGCCATGGCGGCCTGCTGCGCCTCCACCGTGGTGCCCGCCAGCTCCGCGGTGCGCCGCAGGGCGCGGGCCTGCGCGCTGGCGGTGAGGTAGATCTTGACGGCGGCCTGCGGCCAGACGACCGTGCCGATGTCGCGGCCCTCGACCACGATGCCGCCCGCGCCGATGATCTCCCGCTGCAGCGCCACCAGCCTGGTGCGCACCTCGGGCACCGCGGCCACCGCGGAGACGGAGCCGGTGACCTCGCCGGTGCGGATCGGCCCGGCGACGTCGACGCCGCCCACGTGGATGGACGGGCCGTCCGGGTCGGTGCCGCTGACGATCTCGGGCTCGCCGCAACGCGCCGCTACGGCGGCCGGGTCGGCCACGTCGACGCCCTGCTGGAGCATCCACCAGGTCATCGCCCGGTACATCGCCCCGGTGTCCAGGTAGCGCAGGCGCAGCGCACGGGCCACCCCGCGCGACACGCTCGACTTGCCCGACCCCGAAGGGCCGTCCATGGCGACGACCAGACCGGTCACGGTCTCTCCCTCTTCACGGCTTTACCTCAACCTGAAGAGGCTACCGCCTCCACGTCACTCGCCGATCCAGCTTCACCCGCCCCGCCCTCTCCCGCGACCGCTGTGACGCTCAGCCGGTCCGACCTCGCCTCTCTCACAACCGGGTCCGACCCGGCGGCGCCCTCGAAGGCGCCGCCGGTTCAGCCGTTGCTGACGCGGAGCGCGCGCGGGTGCACCAGCCCGCGCTTCAGCAGCGCCGCGGTCAGCAGCGGGCTGCCGCTGACCGCCTCCTTGTAGGCCACGGCCCAGCGCCCGGTCAGGTACGCCCGCCGCGGGCTGTCGTCGCCCCGCGTGAACTGGATGACCCCGTCCCCGCGCCCCAGGCTGAGCGGCTGGTGGAAGTACCCGAACCGGAACGGCCTGGCCGGCCTGCCCCTGAGCCGATCGGCGATCGCGTCGGCGGCGTGCAGGGCCGTGGGAATCCCGCTCTGGCACGTCCCGTGGATCACCCCGTACGGCTGGCCGACCGCCGCCCCGTCCCCCACCGCGTACACGTCGGGATGCGAGACCGACCGCAGGGTGGCGTCCACGACCACGCGCCCGCGCCCGTCCACGGCCAGCCCCGACTCCTCCGCCAGCGCCAGCCCGGTGGTGCCCGCGGTCCAGAGCGTGGCCGAGGACGGCACGAGTTCGCCGCCCGCCAGCTCCACCGCGTCGGGCAGCATCTTGGTCACTTCGGCGCCCGCGCGCACCTCGATGCCGAGGCGGTCCATCGCCCGTCTGACGTAGGCGCGGGCCCGCGGGCCCATCATCGCGGCCGGCGTGCCCCTGCTGAGCAGGACCACGCGCAGGCGGGGGTGGGCTTCGGCGATCTCGGTGGCCGACTCGACGCCGGTCAGCCCGCCGCCGGCGACCACGACCGTGCCCTCGGTGAGCCGGTCGAGCGAGGCGGCCAGCCGTACCGCGTCGTGGTGGTCGTCGTAGACGTGCGCGTGCTCGCGCACGCCGGGCGTGGAGCGGTCGGTGACGGTGCCGAGGGCGTAGACGAGCGTGTCGTAGCGGACGACGCCGCCGCTCAGCAGCGTGACCTCGTGCCGCCCCGGATCGAGCCCGGCCACCCGGTCGTGCAGGAAGGTGATGCCCGTTCCGGCGATCACGTCCGCGATCGCGTGGTCGGCCAGCCGCTGCCCGGCGGCCGTCTGGTGCAGGCGCAGCCGTTCGGTGAACCGCGGCGAGGCGTTGACCAGCGTCACCTTCGCGCCGTGGCGACGGGTCCTCCTCGCGACCCGGATCGCCGTCAGCAACCCGGTGTATCCGGCTCCCAGAACCATGATGTGTGTCATGCCGGGTAGACGGATCCAGCGCGCCCGAATGTGACATCCGGGCGCCCGATGGCTGACTAGGGGACCTGCCAGCCGCGTTCGTGCAAAGCCTCCTGCAGTACGGCTACCGCGTCCGGCTGCACCGACAGCTCCGCCAGGCCCAGGGGCAGGCCGGGGGCGTGCTCCAGCCGTACGTCCTCGACGTTGACCCCGACCTCGTCGCACACCTGGAACAACCGGGCGAGCTGACCGGGCCGGTCCCCGATGACCACCTGGACGACGGCATAGGCGGCGGCAGGCCCGCCGTGCTTGCCCGGAATGCGCCCGTACCCGGCGACCCCGCGCTTGAGCAACTGGGTCACGTCGGGCCCCGCGCTCCGGTCGCCCTCGGCCAGCGCGCGCAACGCCGCCGCGGCCTCGGTCAGGTCGCGGGAGACCGCCTCCAGCACCTCGGCGACGGGCGCGGCGTTGCCGGACAGGATGCCCAGCCACAGGCCGGGGTCGCTGCCCGCGATCCTGGTCACGTCGCGCACGCCCTGACCGGCCAGGCCGAGCGCCACGTCGGAGGCGTCGGACAGCCGGGCCGCCACCGCGGAGGCCGCGACGTGCGGCGCGTGCGAGACCAGCGCGACCGCGCGGTCGTGCTCCTCGGCGCTCACCTCGACCGGCTTGGCGCCGCACAGCTCGATCAGCTCCAGCACCGCCTGCCGTGCCTCGGGCCGCGCCTCCTCCGTCGGGCACAGCGCCCACGGCCGGCCCAGGAACAGGTCCGCCCTGGCCGCGCCCGGCCCCGCCTTCTCCCGGCCGGCCATCGGGTGGGAGGCCACGTACGCGCCCATGTCGCAGCCCAGCTCGGCCGCCCGCAGGATCGGCATGGCCTTCACGCTCGACACGTCGGTGTAGAAGCGGGCGGTGTCGCGCTGCTGCAGGCCGCGCAGCTCGCTCGCCACGTGGTCCGGCGGCACCGCGACGATCGCCAGGTCAACCCGCTCGCCGGAATGCCACTCCTGGCCGGCGCCCATCTCCCTGGCCAGGCGTACCGCGCCGAGGTCGCGGTCGGCGAGCAGGACGCTCACCCCGCGCTGGCGCAGCGCCAGCCCGATCGACGTGCCGACCAGGCCGGTGCCGAGGACGAGGACGCTCTCAAGCTTCATTGCGCGATGTCCTGGCGCAGCGCGACGGCGCCGCGCAGGTAGACGTGGACGATCTCGGCACGCGGCCGGTCGGTCTCCACGTGCGCGAGCAGCCGCACCACGCGCGGCAGCGCGCCCGGCACGGCGATCTCCGTGGCGCAGATGAGCGGCACGTCGTGGAAGCCCAGCTTGCGCGCCGCCAGAGCGGGGAACTCCGCCGTCAGGTCGGGCGTCGCGGTGAACAACACGCTGATCACGTCGTCGGTCGTCAGCCGGTTACGCTCCATGAGCGTGCTCACCAGCTCCGTCGTCGCCTCGATGATCGCGTCGCGGTCGTCGGCGTCCACCTGGATCGCCCCGCGAATCGCGCGGACCATGGTGCTCGTCCCCTTCATATGGCATGGAGCCCGTACACGACGGTACGGGCTCCTTGGTATGGGCTGCCAGATTACAGCTTGACGGCGGCGTACAGCTCGCCGACTTCCATCAGCGACAGCGCCCTGAGCGTGCCCGGCTTCGTCCGGCCCAGCTTGACCGGCCCGAACTCGATCCTGGCCAGGTCGATCACGCGGTGACCGGCCTCCTCCAGCATGCGGCGCACCACGTGCTTGCGGCCCTCGTGCAGCACCACCTCGACCAGCGCCTGCTGGCCGTGCTCCTGCACGATCGAGAACGCGTCGGCACGGGCCAGGCCGTCCTCCAGCTCGATGCCCTCGCGCAGCCTGCGGCCGAGGTCGCGCGGGATCGGCCCCGGCACCTTCGCCCAGTACTTCTTCTGCACCCCGTAGCTCGGATGCGTCAGCCTGTTGGCCAGCTCGCCGTCGTTGGTGAGCAGCAGCAGGCCCTCGGTCTCGGTGTCGAGCCGGCCCACGTGGAACAGCCGCGGCGCCAGCTCCTGCACGTAGTCGGCCAGGCACGGGCGGCCCTGCGGGTCCTCCATCGTCGACACGACGCCGATGGGCTTGTTCAGGGCGTAGTAGACGAGGTCGGGGGCGGTGGGGATGCGCTTGCCGTCCACGTGGATGACCTGCGTGGCCGGGTCGACCTTCGCGCCGAAGCGGCGCACGACCTGGCCGTTGACGGTCACGCGGCCGTCGCCGATCATCTCCTCGCACGCCCGGCGGCTGGCGACGCCCGCCTGGGCCAGCACCTTCTGCAGCCTGACGCCGCCGGGGACCTCGGTGGTGTCCCGCTCGTCGGTGTAGCCGGGCTCGAAGAACGCCGAGTCCCGTAGGGGCTGGCGGGCGGTCTTGAACCGGTCCGCGGGCCGCGCGTCCCTGCTCGGCCGCTCGTCGCGCCGGGGTCCCCTGCTGGAGGATCCGCCGGTACGGCTGCCGCCGATCGTCTGGACGTCGTCGCGCTTGCCGTACCGTGCCCTGGTGGTGCTGGGGGCGTCACGCCGCCCACCACGCCCGGCACGGACGTCGTCCCGCGCCGAACGCTCGGGACGGTCAGCCCGCTCGTCACGCCGCTGGAAACCACCACGGTCCCGGTCATCGCGACGCTGGTAACCGCCACGGTCCCGGTCGTCACGCCGCTGGTAGCCGCCACGGTCCCGGTCGTCACGCCGCTGGTAGCCGCCACGGTCGCGGTCATCGCGGCGCTGGTAACCACCGCGGTCATCACGGCTCTGGGAGTCGCTGCGGCCATAGCCACCGCGGTCCCGGTCGTCCCGGCGCTGGTAGCCGCCACGGTCGCGGTCGTCGCGGCGCTCGTAGCCGCCACGGTCCCGGTCGTCACGGGGCTGGTAACCACCACGGTCATCACGGCCCTGGGAGCCGCCGCGGTCGCGGTCGTCCCGGCGCTGGTAGCCGCCTCGGTCGCGGTCATCGCGACGCTGGTAGCCGCCACGGTCGTCGCGACCCTGGGAGCCGCCGCGGTCGTCGCGGCGGTCGGTGGGCTTGCCGGGGCGGGCTCGGGAGCCGCCCCGGTCGGCGCGCAGAGAGTCTCGCTCCCCGCCGCCACGTCGGTCGTCGGAGCGGAAGGCGGGACGCCCGCCGCGGCCGGCGTGGCCGCCCGAACGTCCTCGACCGCGTCCATCACCGGACGGGGTGCTTCGCCTGTTGTTCACTTCGTTGTCTCCTCGAGGTTCTCCACGTCGTCCGGGAGGAACGGCGCCAGCTCAGGAAGCTCGCCGATGTCCTTCAGTCCCAGACGCTCCAGGAAGTATGAGCTTGTCCGGTAGAGCACTGCCTGGCTCTCCGGGTCGGTGCCGGCCTCCTCGACCAGCCCCCTCGCGACGAGCGTACGCATGACGCCGTCGCTGTTCACACCGCGCACTGCGGCCACGCGGGCACGGCTCACCGGTTGCCGGTAGGCCACGACCGCGAGAGTCTCCAGGGCAGCCTGCGTAAGCCGCGTCTGCTGCCCGTCGCGCACGAAGCGCTCGACGAGAGGCGCGCACTCGGCCCGCGTGTAGAAACGCCAGCCTCCCGCCACCTCTCTCAGGTCAAAACCCCGCCCGCCGGCCGTGTATTCCGCCGCCAGCTCGGAAAGCGCGAGCCCGACCTCCTGCGTGGGCCTCTCCAGCACCTGGGCCAGCGTCACCTCGGCCACCGGCTCGTCCACCACCAGCAGGATCGCCTCCAGCGACGCCTTCAACCCAGGCCCCGCCTCCCCAACCCCCGCGACATCCTCGGCACCCGGAACTTCCTCCACCAACGCCGGCACCACGACGACAGGCTCCGCCGCACCACCCCGAGCGCCCTCCACCGAGCCCGGCGCGACCGTGGCCTCCTCAACCCGGACGACCGGCTCCGCCTCACCACCTTGAGCGCCCTCCACCAAGCCCGGCGCGACCAGGTCCTCGCGAGCGGAGACCACCGGCTCCGGGTCCGCCTCGCCGCCCGGAGCGCCCTGCGCCAAGTCCGATGAGACCGAGACCGGAGCATCCGCGGTGTCGGCCGTAAGCTCTGCGCCGGTCTCGGTGTCCGCGGGTTCTCCGGGAGGTTCCGGGGTTTCGGTGGCCGGTTGGGTGTCGTCCTCGTCGGCGGGCAGGCGGGGTGCCGGGGTGGGTGGGGTGGTGGACAGGGCGCCGGGCAGGTTCATCCAGGCGGGCAGGGACGGCTCCGCGGCCCGGCGGGGTGCGGGCGGGGTGTCGTGCTCAGGCATCGGTCTTCTTCTCCGCGGATTCTTCGTAGTCGTCGCCGACCGAGATGTCGCCGTCGTCGGCGCCGGTCCAGGTCACGTGCAGGTCGCCGAGCGGTTCGACCTGGTCGAAGGTCACGGCCGACTCCCGGAACAGCTCCAGCACCGCCAGGAACCTGGCGATCACCTCGAAGGTGCCCTCGCAGTCGGCGACCAGCGCGCGGAAGGTGGCCTTGCGCATCCGCCGCAGGCGCAGCACCAGGATGGCCGCCTGTTCGCGGACGCTGGCGAGCGGCTGGTAGATGTGGCCGACGCTCACGGTCGGCGGCAGCTTGGGGGTGAAGGCCCTGGCCGCGATCCTGGCGAGCTGGTCGGGCCCGATCCCGAGGATCAGCTCGGGCAGCAGGTCGGCGAACTGCGGCTCCATGGGCACGGTCCGCGGGAAGCGCAGCGCCTCCTCCGCCATCTTGCCCGAGAAGATCCTCGCCACCTCCTTGTACGCCTTGTACTGCAGCAGCCGGGCGAACAGGAGGTCACGGGCTTCCAGGAGCGCGAGGTCCTCTTCGTCCTCCACCTCGCCGGTCGGCAGCAGCCGGGCCGCCTTGAGGTCGAGCAGGGTGGCCGCCACGAGGAGGAAGTGGCTGGTCTGGTCGAGGTCCCACTCGGGCCCGCGCGACTTGATGTAGGAGATGAACTCGCCGGTGACCTTCGACAGGGAGACCTCGGTGATGTCCAGCTTGTGCTTGGAGATCAGGCCGAGCAGCAGGTCGAAGGGCCCCTCGAAGACGTCCAGGTGGACCTGGAAGCCGCCTTGCTCCGTGGGGGTCGATGTCACCTGGCCATTGTGGCAGGAGCGGGCCAGCGCGACAGCACTTCGCGGGCGAGCTCCCGGTAGGCGTTGGCGCCGAGCGAGGACGGGTCGAAGGTGGTGATGGGCTCCCCGGCGACGGTGGCGTCGGGGAAGCGGACGGTGCGGTTGATCACCGTGTGGAACACCTTGTCGCCGAACGCCTCCACGACCCGGGCGAGCACCTCGCGGCCGTGCAGGGTACGCGCGTCGTACATGGTGGCGAGCAGGCCCTCTATCTCCAGCTCGTCGTTGAGGCGCTCCTGGACCTTGGCGATGGTGTCCATGAGCAGGGCGACGCCGCGCAGCGCGAAGAACTCGCACTCCAGCGGCACCATGACGCCGTGGGCGCAGGTGAGCGCGTTGACGGTGAGCAGGCCGAGCGACGGCTGGCAGTCGATGAGGCAGACGTCGTAGTGGGGCAGCAGCGGCTTGAGCACGCGGCCGAGCACCTGCTCGCGGGCCACCTCGGTGACGAGCTGGACTTCGGCGGCGGACAGGTCGATGTTGCTGGGCAGCAGGTCGAGGCCCTCGACGCCGGTCTCCAGCAGCACGTCCTCGGCGGAGACGTTGCGGTCCATCAGCAGGTTGTAGACGGTGAGGTCGAGCTGATGGGGGTTGATGCCGAGGCCGACCGAGAGCGCGCCCTGCGGGTCGAAGTCGACGAGCAGGACCTTCAGCCCGTACTCGACAAGCGCGGCGCCCAGGTTGATGGTGGTCGTCGTCTTGCCGACGCCGCCCTTCTGGTTGACCATCGCGACGACGCGGGCGGGCCCGTGGATCTCGCGCGGGGCTGGTTCCGGGAACACGGGGCGCGGCCTTCGGGTGGGGCCCAGGTTCACGCCGGCGGTGGGCGTGGCCGTCTTCGTGTCACCCCAGGGGTTTTCGGGGTTCCCCTGGGTCGATCCGTTGGTCGTCACAGTCACCAGCTCGAACCTCCCTGACGATCCCGAACCGGACCGTCCGGACGGACACTATGGCGTCAGCACTTAACGCGGCAAGGCGGCACGCCGTACTCGCCGCACGTCGCAAAGACTATAGATCACTGGCGGGCACGCGGATGCGCCGCAGCGTAGACCTCGCGGAGCTTGTCGACCGTCACCAGCGTGTAGACCTGGGTGGTGGTCACCGAGGCGTGGCCGAGCAGCTCCTGGACCACCCTAACGTCGGCACCGCCGTCGATGAGGTGGGTTGCGAAGGAATGGCGCAACACGTGGGGGGAAATCCCGGCAAGTCCGGCTCGTTCCGCGGCGGCCTGGAGCACCTCCCAGGCGCCCTGCCGGGTCAGCCGGCCACCCCGGGCGTTCAGGAACAACGCGGGCGTGCCCCGGCCATGGGCCACCAGACCGGGGCGGGCCCGGACGAGGTAGGCGTCGAGGGCTTCGCGGGCATAACGGCCCAGCGGGACCACGCGTGTGCGGCCGCCCTTGCCGCGCAGCCGTACCTGCTCGGCTTCGAGGTCGTCGACGGCCAGGCCGACGGCTTCGGAGATGCGGGCGCCGGTGCCGTACAGGACCTCCAGGAGGGCGCGGTTGCGGAGGGTCAGGGGCGCGCCCTCGGGGCCGGAGGCGGCGAGCAGGCGCTCCACCTCGTCGACGGTGATCGGCTTGGGCAGGCGGCGCAGTTGCCTGGGCGGGCGCACCTGGTGGGCGGGGTCGTGGCCGGTCACGCCCTCGCGCAGGGCGAAGCGGTGCAGGCCGCGCACCGCGGAGACGGCCCGCGCGGCGGAGCTGGCCACGAGGGCGGGGTGCTCGCCGTCGCCCTCGCGCAGCGCGGACAGGAACGCCAGGACGTCGGCCTCGGCCACCTGGTCGAGCTCCAGGCGCCCGCGCGCCTGGAGGTGGTCGACGTAGCGGCGCAGGTCACGCTTGTAGGAGGCGAGCGTGTTGACAGCCAGGCCCCGCTCCACCGCCAGATGGGCGAGGTAGCTGGAGAGCACCGCCTCCACGAAAGCTCACTCCTCAGGTGCGTCGGCGGGCCGCAACAGCCCGAACCCTTCGACCGATGCCGCGTACGCGGCGAGGATACCGGCCACGGCCGGGGAATTGTGGATCATTCCCATGAGCGCTTTCTCGACGGCGTCGGCGAGGGGCACCCATTCGACCGGCATGTCGGTCTCCTCGTGCTTACGCTCGAAGTCGATCTCGGTACGGCGCAGCCCTCTGGCCAGGAAGACCCGGATGCGCTCGTCGGTCATCCCCGGCGAGCTCATCAGGTCGACCAGCGTGTGCCAGGTGTCGGCGGCGTAGCCCGCCTCCTCGGCCAGTTCGCGCGCCGCGGTCGTGACCAGCGGCTCGCCCTCGACGTCGCGGATGCCCGCGGGCAGCTCCCACAGCAGGTGGCGCACCGGATGCCGGTACTGGCGCAGCAGCAGGACCCGGCCCTCCTCGTCGAGCGCGAGGACGGCGACCGAGCCGGGGTGGACGACGTAGTCGCGGTCGGCGACCTCGTCACCGGGCATGCGCACGGAGTCGGTGCGCAGGCCGATCACCCGGCCCTGGAAGTGCTCCTTGGAGGCGACGACGTCCCACTGCTCGGCGGTGTCCCTCACTTGGCGACCCTGGAGGAGACACGGCCGTCGGCGTAGGCCAGCGCGGCGGTGATGAGGCCCTTGAACATCGGGTTGGCGCGGGTCGGGCGGGACTTGAACTCGGGGTGGGCCTGGGTGCCGATGAAGAACGGGTGGGTCTCGACGGGCAGCTCGGTGTACTCGACCAGGCGCCCGTCGGGCGACAGGCCGGAGAAGACCAGGCCGACCTTCTCCAGCCGCTCGCGGTAGGAGTTGTTGACCTCGTAGCGGTGGCGGTGGCGTTCGTCGGCCTTGGCCTTGCCGTAGAGCTGCCTGGCCAGGGTGCCCTCGCCGAGCTTGGCGGTGTAGGCGCCCAGGCGCATGGTGCCGCCCATGTCGCGCTCGCCGGCGACGACGTCCTCCTGGTCGGCCATGGTGGAGATGACCGGGTGCTTGGTGTCGGCGTCGAACTCGGCGGAGTTGGCGTCGTCGACCCCGGCCAGGTTGCGGGCGGCCTCGATGACCATGCCCTGCATGCCGAGACAGATGCCGAGCAGCGGCACCTTGTTCTCGCGGGCGTGCTTGATGGCGCCGATCTTGCCCTCGATGCCGCGTACGCCGAAGCCGCCCGGGATGAGCACGCCGTCCACGCCGTCGAGCTCGCGGGAGGCGCCCTCGTCGGTCTCGCAGTCGTCGGACTTGACCCAGCGGATGTTGACGCGGGCGTCGTTGGCGAAGCCGCCCGCGCGCAGCGCCTCGGTGACCGACAGGTAGGCGTCGGGCAGGTCGATGTACTTGCCGACCAGCGCGATCGTGACCTCCTTGGCCGGGCGGTGCACCCGACGCAGCAGTTGCTCCCACTCCTTCCAGTCCACGTCGCGGAACGGCAGGCCGAGGCGGCGCACGACGTAGGCGTCGAGGCCCTCGGTGTGGAGCACCTTGGGGATGTCGTAGATGGAGGCGGCGTCGACGGCGCTGACGACGGCGTCCTCGTCGACGTCGCACATCAGGCTGATCTTGCGCTTGATGGAGGTCTGCACGGGCCGGTCGGAGCGCAGGACGATCGCGTCGGGCTGGATGCCGATGCTGCGCAGCGCCGCGACGGAGTGCTGGGTCGGCTTGGTCTTCAGCTCGCCCGACGGACCGATGTACGGCAGCAGCGAGACGTGCAGGAAGAAGACGTTGTCGCGGCCGACCTCGTGGCGGATCTGGCGCACCGCCTCCAGGAAGGGCAGCGACTCGATGTCGCCCACGGTGCCGCCGACCTCGGTGATGACCACGTCCACCTCGGGACCGGCCATGCCGCGGATGCGGTCCTTGATCTCGTTGGTGATGTGCGGGATCACCTGGACGGTGTCGCCGAGGTACTCGCCGCGCCGCTCCTTGGCGATGACGTTGGAGTAGACCTGGCCGGTGGTGACGTTGGCGGAGCCGTGCAGGTCGGTGTCGAGGAAGCGCTCGTAGTGGCCGACGTCGAGGTCGGTCTCCGCGCCGTCGTCGGTGACGAAGACCTCGCCGTGCTGGAACGGGTTCATCGTGCCGGGGTCGACGTTGAGGTAGGGGTCGAGCTTCTGCATCGTGACCCGTAGCCCGCGTGCCTTGAGCAGGCGGCCGAGGCTGGAAGCCGTGAGCCCCTTGCCGAGACTGGAGGCGACACCGCCGGTGACGAACAGATGCTTGGTTTGCGATGCGCTGCGCAAAGGGGCTCCCGTGGCTCGAGGTGTGGTCGATGTGTCCACGGGCTCTCAGGATATCAAAGAACGCCCCCGACATGCCCGAACGGCATGACCAAGCGGTAACTTTGGGCCCTATGTCACACGTACGGCGGGCGGCGGGCGCGCTGATTCACCGCGCCTACACGGCCTTGCGCAGAGCCGGGGCGATCAGCCCGTCCAGTCCGGCCGGGTACCGCTTCCGTCACCTGGGCGAAGGCGTGTCGATCGCGTTCCCGCCCGGGGCGATCTTCGGCGAGCAGTGGATCGAGATCGGCGACGGGACGCTCGTCGGCGAGCGGGTCTCGCTGTCGTGCGGCATGGGCCCGGGGGTGGACCTGGGCCCCGGCTCGGTCCTGCGCATCGGCGCGAGCTGCTCGATCGGGCGCGGCAGCCACATCGTGGCGCACCAGTCGATCGACGTCGGCGACCACGTCTTCACCGGCCCGTACGTGTACATCACCGACCAGAACCACGTCTACGACGACCCCGAGGTGCCGATCGGACGGCAGTGGCCGCGCAACAGCCCGGTCTCGATCGGGTCCGGCTCGTGGCTGGGCACCGGCGCGATCATCCTGCCGGGGACCCGGCTGGGGCGGCAGTGCGTGGTGGCGGGCGGCGCGGTGGTGCGGGGCGAGTTCCCCGACCACAGCGTGGTGGCGGGCATCCCGGCCAAGCTGGTGCGCCGCTACGACCCGGCACTGGGCTGGCACGCCCCCGGCACCTCCACGATCACCGCCCTGGACCGCCAGGCCACCGCCTGAACCCCGGCCGAAACCGCCAGACGACCACCTGAAACCCCCGCCGAACCGTCAGGCGCCACGCTGAACCACCGCCGAACCGTCAGGCGCCACGCTGAACCACCGCCGAACCGTCAGGCGCCACGCTGAACCACCGCCGAACCGTCAGGCGACCGCACTTGGACCGCCGCCCCGAACGCCCGTGGGCCGCGCGCCACAGCCATGGAACCCCTTGGACCGGCCATAACCCGGCAAAGGCCGCCTCACGCCCGTCCACGCGGGGGACATACCGGGGCGTGGAGGTCGATCTGCTGCTGCGCCTGGTCGCGGCCGCGGTGCTCGGCGCCGTCATCGGCATCGAGCGGCAGTGGCGGGCCCGGATGGCGGGCCTGCGCACGAACCTGCTCGTCGCCGTGGGCGCGGCCCTGTTCGTGCTGCTCAGCGCGTATGGCTTCGCCGGCGCCACCGCCGACCCCACCAGGGTCGCCGCCCAGATCGTCTCCGGCATCGGCTTCCTCGGCGCGGGCGTGATCCTGCGCGAGGGCTTCAACATCCGCGGCCTCAACACCGCCGCGACCCTGTGGTGCGCGGCGGCGGTCGGCTCGCTGGCCGGCGCGGGCATGTACACGATGGCCACGGCGGGAACGTTCCTGATCGTGGGCGCGAACACGCTCATGCGCCCTCTGGGCCGCTTCCTGGACCGCAGGCGGGCGGCCCGCCGTACCCGCTATCGGTTCGAGGTGCGCTGCTGGGACGACGACCAGGCGCACGTGCGCAAGCTGGTCGTCAACGCGCTGACCCGGCCCGAGCTGCGGCTGCGCAGCCTCCAGGGACAGGAGGCCGACCGGCGCGGGCAGGTGGAGGTGATCGCGATCGTGGACAGCCTGCGCCGCGACGAGAACCTCTTCGAGTCGGCCACCAGCCGCCTGAGCCTGGAGCCCTCGGTGACCTCGGTGTCGTGGACGGTGGAGGACCAGGACGACGACGAGGACGACGACTCCTAGACCGAACAACGTTCTGGGGTTAGCGTCGCGGCATGCGCACCGAACTGGCCGAGCGCTTCGGCGTGGAGTTCCCGTTGTTCGCCTTCAGCCACTGCAGGGACGTCGTGGCCGCGGTCACCAGCGCGGGCGGCTTCGGCGTCCTGGGCGCCATCGCCTACTCCCCCGCCGAGCTGGACACCGAGCTGTCGTGGATCGACGAGCGGGTGGGCGGCCGGCCGTACGGGGTGGACGTGCTCGTCCCCGGCAAGATCGAGGGGCCGCGCATGGACGTCGAGCGGTTCATCCCCGACCGCCACCGCGACTTCGTCGCCCACCTCTTCCGCAAGTACGGCGTGCCCGCCACCTCCGGCAGGGAGATGGGGTCGGCCGACGAGTTCGCGGGCAGGGTGACGGCGGCGGGCGCGACCGGCCTGATCGACGTGGCGCTGAAGCACCCGATCGGACTCATCGCCAGCGCCCTGGGCCCGCCCCCGCCCGAGATGGTGACCAGGGCCCGCGAGCGCGGCGTCCCGGTGGCCGCCCTGGTCGGCACCGTGGAGCACGCGCGCAGGCAGGTGGCGGCGGGCGCGGACGTCATCGTCGCCCAGGGCACCGAGGCCGGCGGGCACACCGGCGAGATCTCCACGATGGTGCTGGTGCCGCAGGTCGTGGACGCGGTGGGCGCGGTCCCGGTGCTGGCGGCGGGCGGCATCGCCGACGGGCGGCAGATGGCCGCCGCGATGGCGCTCGGCGCGCAGGGCGTGTGGTGCGGCTCGGTCTGGCTGACCACCGAGGAGGCCGAGACGGCGCCGGCGGTCAAGCGCAAGATGCTGGCCGCCTCCTCGCTCGACACCGTCCGCTCGCGCTCGCGCACCGGCAAGCCGGCCAGGCAGCTCAAGTCGGCGTGGACCGAGGAGTGGGACGCCGCCCCCGAGAGTCCTGGCCCGCTGGGGATGCCGTTGCAGATGCTGGTGGCCGAGAGCGCGATGGGCAGGATCGGCGCGGCGGCCGAGCGCGGCGATCCGGGCGCGCTGGAGCTGGCCAACTACTTCGTCGGCCAGGTCGTGGGCCAGCTCGACCAGGTCAGGCCGGCCCGCGAGGTCGTCTACGCGATGGTGAGCGAGTTCGCCGACGCCGTGGAGCGGCTGCGCCGCCTGTCAGAGTAGAACGGTGGAGTTCGTCGAGCTGGCCAGGGGCGGCAAGGTGCCCGCACACGTCCAGATCGAGCGCTGGCTGCTGGAGTCGATCGGGCGCGGCGAGGTCGCGCCGGGCGACCGGCTGCCCGGCGAGCGTGAGCTGGCGGCGCGGCTGGGCGTGTCCAGGATGACGTTACGGCAGGCGCTGGCGACGCTGGAGGCACGCGGCGTCCTGGTGCGCACGCAGGGACGCGGCGGCGGGGCGTTCGTGGCCGAGCCCCGGGTCGAGTGCGACCTGACGGGACTGGCCGGGTTCACCGAGCGGATGCGGCGGGCGCACCTCACCGCCGAGGCCAGGCTGCTGCGCGCGCGCACCCGCCGCGCGCCGCCCGAGGTCGCGGCGGCGCTGGAGCTGGAGCCGGGCGCTCCGGTGCACGAGATCGCCCGCGTGCGCTCGGCCGGCGGCTCGCCGGTGGCGCTGGAGCTGTCGTTCTTCCCCGCCGCGATCCTGCCGGGGCTGCTGAAGGAGAACCTCGGCGGCTCCCTGTACGACCTGCTGGCCACCCGCTACGGCCTGGCCCCCGGCCGGGCGGTCGAGCACCTGGACCCGGTCGTGGCCACGCCCGAACAGGCCGCCGAGCTGGAGGTGGCGCCGGGCACGCCGCTCATGCGGATCGAGCGCACCGCGCGCACGGCCGCGGGCGTGCCGGTGGAGCACGCCCGCGACCTGTTCCGTCCCGACCGGGTCCGGCTGACGGTGCGGACCGGCTAGCCGACCGTGCCGGTGACGCGCTCGCCGAACAGCTCGACCTCCACGGCGCTGCCCGGCTCGGCCTCCAGGTAGGCGTAGGCCAGCGAGGCGCCCAGCGTGTAGCCGTACCCGCCGGAGGTGACCCGGCCCTCGATTCGGTCGCCGACCCGCACCGGCTCGTTGCCGAGCACGACCGCGCGCGGGTCGTCCAGCGTGATCCGGCGCAGCCGCCGCGCGGGCGACGGGTCGAGCGCCTCGCGGCCCAGGAACTCCTTGTCCGGCTTGACGCAGAAGCCCAGGCCCGCCTCGTACGGCGTCGTCTCGGGGCCGATGTCGGCGCCCCAGACCCGGTAGCCCTTCTCCAGGCGCAGGCTGTCGATGGCCTTGTAGCCGCAGGCCATCAGGCCGTGGCCCTGGCCGGCGGTCCAGAGGGTGTCCCAGAGCGCCCTGCCGTACTCGGTGGAGCAGTAGAGTTCCCACCCGAACTCGCCCACGAACGTCACCCGCAGCGCCAGCACCGGCACGTCGCCCACGGTCAGCTCGCGCGCGGACATGAACGGCGCGTCCAGCGGGTCCGCGGTGAGCGTCGCCATGATGTCGCGCGCCTTCGGTCCCCACAGGGCGAAGCAGGCGTACTGCCCGGTCACGTCGGCGATGCGCGCCGCCGAGCCGCGCAGCCTGGCCTGTTTGCGCAGCCAGCCGAGGTCGTGGGAGCCGAAGGCGGTGCCGGTGACGATGAGGAAGTCCTCCTCGCCGCGCCGGGTGACGGTGAAGTCGCACTCGACGCCGCCGCGCCGGTTGAGCGCCTGGGTGTAGGTGACCTGGCCGATCTCGCGGGCGACGCGGTTGGCGCACACCCACTCCAGCAGCTCCGCGGCGCCGGGCCCGCTCACCTCGATCTTGGCGAACGAGCTCTCGTCGAACAGCCCGGCCGTGTCGCGGGTGGCGCGGTGCTCGGCCCCGATCGCGGGATGCCAGCCGCGCGCCGCCCATCCCCGCGGCGCGTCGTCCTTCCCGTACGGCTCCGCCGCGTTGGAGGCGTAGTAGTTGACCCGCTCCCACCCCGACTTCTCGCCGAAGACGGCGCCGTGCCCGGCGTGCCAGGCGTAGGCGGGCGAGGTGCGCAGGGGGCGCCCGGCCTGGCGTTCGTGGCCCGGGTAGCGGATGTCGTAGTAGGTCTCGTAGTTCTCCACGACGCGCTTGCGCGTGTAGGAGGGCGAGCGGTACTGCCGGCCGAAGCGGCGCACGTCCATGTGCCACAGGTCCATGGACGGCTCGCCCTCGACGATCCACTCGGCCATGACCATGCCGATGCCGCCGGCCCCGGCGATGCCGTGGGCGCAGAAGCCGGCCGCCACGTAGAAGCCGCCGACCTCCGTCTCGCCCAGGCAGAACTCGTTGTCCGGCGTGAACGCCTCCGGCCCGTTGATCATCTTGCGGATGCCGACGTCGCCCATGGCGGGCACGCGTACGCGGGCGTTGTCGGAGATCTCGGCGAAGCGGTCCCAGTCCTCGGGCAGCAGGCGGCCGTTGAAGTCCTGGGGAACCGGGTCCAGCCAGGGGGCCGAGGTGCGCTCGTAGCCGCCCATGACCAGGCCCTGGACGTCCTGGCGGTAGTAGACGAGCAGGTCGGGGTCGCGCAGCGTGGGCAGTCCCGTGTGCTCGTGGAAGCCCTCCGTCACCACGTACTGGTGCGACATCGGGATGATCGGGACGCGGACCCCGGCCATCCGGCCGATCTCCGGGGCGAACATGCCGCCGCAGTTCACCACGACCTCGCACTCGACGTCGCCCTTGTCGGTGCGGACCCGGCGCACCCGGCCGCGTTCCACGTCGATGCCGAGCACGCGGGTGTGGGTGCGGATCCTGGCGCCGCCCTCGCGGGCCAGGCCGGCCAGGGCGTAGCAGAGCTGGGAGGGGTCGATCTGGCCGTCGGTCGGCAGGTACGCGGCGCCGAGCACGCCCTGCGGGTCCATGAGGGGGAACAGCTCGGCCGCCTCGGCGACCGAGATCTCCTCCAGTGGCAGGCCGTACGTGCGGGCCCAGCCGATCTGGCGGCGGATCTCCTCCATGCGCTCGGGGGTGGTGGCCAGCTTGATGCCGCCGCACTCGGTCCAGACGTCGAGCTTGCGGTAGAGCTCGACCGAGTACTGGTTCATGCGGGTCAGGGTGGGATCGGCGCGGAGCTGGCCGACGAGTCCCGCGGAGTGGAAGGTGGAGCCGCTGGTCAGTTCGTCGCGGTCGAGGAGCAGGACGTCACGTTCGCCGAGTTCGGTCAGGTGGTAGGCCACGCTGGCGCCGCCGACGCCGCCGCCGATGATCACGATCCGGGCCGAGTCGCTCATGCCCGCGACGCTAACCGCGCGAAAGTAAAAGGTCTAGACCGTTTTCTTCTCGATCGGGCGCGTGTCGCGGGCGGGTGAGGCACGATCGAAGCCGGGGGGCACGGTGCTAGCATCGCCGGTCAATCTTGACGAGGAGAGCGCCCATGGATGAGGTTCTCGACCGCATTCCCCTGCTGGCGGGCCTGCCGCGTACCGTCGAGGAACTGCCGGGAGGGCTCACCAACCGCAACTACAAGGTGAGCGTGCCGGGCGCGCAGTACGTGGTCAGGGTGCCGGCCAGCGAGGGCGGGCTGCTGGGCATCGACAGGGACGCCGAGCACGCCAACTCGATCGCGGCCGAGCGGGCGGGGGTCGGGGCGCCGGTCCACGCCTATCTGCGCGAGCTCGGGGTGCTGGTGGTGGGGTACCTGCCGGGGCGCACGTTCACCGAAGCGGACCTGCGGGACTCGGCGAACCTGCCGCGGGTGGCCGAGGCGTGCCGCCTGCTGCACGCGGGGCCGCGCTTCTCCCGGGACTTCGACATGTTCGAGATCCAGCAGGGCTATTTAGCGATCGTCCAATCCCGAAATTTCCGCCTCCCTGCGAAATATCGGGATTTCGAGCCTCAGGTGGCGCGGATCAGGGAGGCGTTGAAGGTCCAGGACGAGGGGACCGTCCCCTGCAACAACGACCTCCTGCCCGGCAACTTCATCGACGACGGCCGGCGCCTGTGGCTGATCGACTACGAGTACTCGGGCAACAACGACGCCTGCTTCGAGCTGGGCAACATCTGGAGCGAGTCCGACCTGTCGCTGGACCATCTTGAGGAGCTCGTCACCGCCTACTACGGCCGCCACCTGCGCAACCGCATCGCGCGGGCGCGCCTGCTCGGCCTCATGTCCAAGTACGGCTGGACGCTCTGGGCAGCCATCCAGGACGGCGCCAACGAGTCCATCGACTTCGACTTCTGGTCCTGGGGCATGGAGAAGTACGAGCGGGCGGTGGCCGAGTTCACCGGCCCCGCCCTTCCCGCGCTGCTCGACGAGGCCACCCGGCCGGACTGACACCGGCCGTCGGCGGGCTAGGTTGGTGACATGTTCGCCACGCTCACCGGCCTGGGTCTGTCGACGGCCGCCGGGCTCAACGCCTACATCCCGCTGCTGGTCGTCGGGGTGCTGGCCAACTTCACCGACGCCGTGAAGCTGCCCGACGGCTACGCGTGGCTGTCGAACTGGGGCGTGCTGGCGGTCCTCGCCGTCCTGCTGCTGGCCGAGGTGGTGCTCGACAAGATCCCGGCCGTGGACAGCGTCAACGACATGATCCAGACCGCGGTGCGACCGGCGTCGGGCGGCGTGGTGTTCAGCGCCACCTCGGCCGCCGCCGAACTCGACAACTCCACCTGGCTCACCGAGAACCCGTGGATCAGCTGGGTGCTCGGCATCCTGGTGGCGCTGGCCGTACACGCGCTGAAGGCCACCGCCCGCCCGGTCGTCAACGTCGGCACCGGCGGGGTCGGCGCGCCCGTCATGAGCACCGTCGAGGACGCCGGCTCGCTCGGCGTCAGCCTCGTGGCGATCTTCATCCCGGTGCTGGTGATCGTCCTGCTGCTCGCGCTGGCCGTGCTCGCGTGGTGGGTGATCAGACGGGTACGGCGGCGCCGCAACCGCTCCTCACCCGGCTAGCCAGCCGAGCACCAGAGCGACGAACTCCTCCGGGCGCTCCTCGTGCAGACGGTGACTGGCGCCCTCCCAGACAACGACCTTCGAGTCCGGGTGCTTGAGCAGCCCCTCCTCCCACGCCGCCTGACCGGGGTCGAACCGCAGCGACAGCACCGGGCAGGTCCTGCGGGCGAGGTAGGCGTCGGAGGCGGGCCGTACGCCGATCGAGTCGGGCAGGACGAACATCGCCTCGAACGCCTGGGCCAGCACGTGCGGCGCCATCCCGTACAGGCGGCGCCGGTGCCAGCGGCGGATCACGGCCGGGGTGCGCCGGTTGGTGCACCAGCGGTCGATCTCGACGGCCGCCTCGTGCGCGTGCTCCGAGCGCAGGGCCGCGATCGTGCCGGGGAACATCCCGGCCACCTCGGGGGCGACGCCGTACCCCGGATCGACCGCGACCAGCCGCTCGACCAGGCCGGGATGCTCAACGGCGAGGATGGAGACGACCTGGCCGCCCATCGAGTGGCCGATCGCGACGACCCTCGGGACGCCGAGCGTGCCCAGCAGCGCGGCGAGGTCCTCGGCCATGCGGCGCGGGGTGTTGTCCTCGGCGGGGACCGAGGAGTAGCCGTGGCCGCGCAGGTCCACGGCGATCACCCGACGTTCGGCGGCCAGGGCGTCGAGGTGCCAGGACCACTGGTGTGAGTCGGCGCCCCACCCGTGGACCAGCAGCAGCGGGGCAGCCTCTCCGCCGCCGTCGTCGGTGTAGAAGAGCCGGACGTCCCCGGTGACCTGCGCGTACGGCATGCCTCTCCCTTACCTCGTCCGCCGACTCAGCCGTGGCGTGCTGGGCTCGTCTTCCGGCTCATCTTCGGGCTCATCTCTGGCCCAGGCCGTCGCGCAGGGCCGCACAGGCCTGCTCGGAGGCGGACTTGGCGGCCGGGAGGAAGGCGTCCAAGCCGAAGAAGCCGTGGAACATGCCCTCGAACCGCAGCGTCCGCGCCGCACCGCCGGCGGCGCGCAGCTTGCCGGCGTACGCCTCGCCCTCGTCGCGCAGTGGGTCGTGCTCGGCGGTGATCACCAGCGCGGGCGGCAGCCCGTGGGTGTCGGCCCTGATGGGCGAGCAGTACGGCTCGCCGCGCCGGGCGGGGTCCGGCTGGTAGTTGTCCCAGTACCACCGCATGTGCGCATTGGTCAGGAAATATCCCTCGCCGTTCTCCTGGTGGGACGGCGTGTCCATCGCCGCGTCGGTCACCGGATACACCAGCAACTGAAAGCTGATCGGCGGCGAGCCTCCCGCGTCCCGCGCCTTGAGGCAGGTGACCGCGGCCAGGTTCCCGCCCGCGCTGTCCCCGGCCACCGCCAGCCGCCCGGCGTCCCCGCCCAGCTCGGCCGCGTGCTCATAGGCCCACATCGTGGCCGCGTAGGCGTCCTCGGCGGCGGCCGGATAGGGATGCTCGGGCGCCAGCCGGTAGTCCACCGACACCACGACCGCGTTCGCGCCCGCGCAGAGCGTGCGGCAGACGCCGTCGTGGGTGTCGAGCGTGCAGAGCGTGAAGCCGCCGCCGTGGAAGTACACGACCACCGGATGCGGCCCCTCCCCCTCGGGCCGGTAGACCCGCACGGGAATCTCGCCCGCCATCCGATCCTCCACCCCGCCCACCGGGTACGGCTCCGCCGCCATGGGCGGCGCCTGCGCCAGGATCCGCCTGGCCTCGGCGGCGTCCAGCACCTCGGTGCCGATCTTCGGAAAGACATCGGTCAGCACGTCGATGACCAACCGCGTGCCCTCGTCAACGGCCACGCCGTACCTCCTCATCCTTCGTCAGACCCACGCGCAACCGCGCCTGAGCTCCATATCGGACCACCCTGTGCCCGTGACGGACGCTCCCTGGCACCGCGACGCCCACGTCAGGCCCCCGGTGGCGCGGCCGGGCCAGGCTCGGGAGCGTTGGCGGCAGGTGGCGGAGGAGACGCGGGAGGGGCGGTGGCGGGGGGCCGGGCCAGCAGGGCGGTCTCGCCCGCGGTCCAGCCGCCGTCCACCGCGAGTTCGGCGCCCGTGATGTAGGAGGCGGCGTCCGAGAGCAGGAACGCCACGGCCTCGGCCACCTCCTCGGGCGCGCCCCACCGCCCGGCCGCCGCCAGCGGGAAGCCGCCTTCCTCCAGCGTTCCCCCGAACGGCTCGGTCATCGGCGTGACGATCATCCCGGGATGTACGGAGTTGACCCGGATCCGGGCCGACGAGAACTCCAATGCCGCGATCTTGGTCAGTCCGCGCACGCCCCACTTGGAAGCGCCGTACCCGGCGGCGCCGGGCAGCGCGAACAGGCCCGCCGCCGACGACAGGTTGACGATCGCGCCGCCGCCCGCGGCCCGCAGGGGCCCGGCCGCCGCGCGCAGGCCGAGGAAGACGCCGGTCAGGTTGACCTTCAGCACCCGCTCGAAGTCGGCCGCGGTCGTCCGCTCGATCGGCTGGGCGGAGACGATCCCGGCGTTGTTCACCAGGCCGTGGAAGGGGCCGACCTCGTCCATGACGCGGGCCCAGTCGTCCTCGCTGGTGACGTCGTGGGGCAAGAAGCGGGCGCCGATCTCCTTGGCGGCAGCCGTACCCTCCTCCAGGAGGACGTCGGTGAGGACGACGCCCGCGCCCGCGGCGGCGCATCGGCGGGCGGCCGCGGCGCCCAGGCCGCGCGCTCCCCCGGTGATGACGACGACCTTCCCGTCGAGCATGCGCGGCTCCTCAGGCTGCCCGGGACAATGGACGCACTGAACCACAGGGCCGCGTACACAATCAAGAGCTTGCTCGGTTACCGGATTCGCGGCGGCTGGAACTACGGTGACACCGTCCCACGTTGGGGAAAGCGACAGAACGCGATCAGGCTGAGCCTCATGCCGGCCGATTCGGCGGACTATGCTCAGTGCACGGGAGGTGCCTCCGATCGAAACGATCTTCGCGATTCTGCTGGTCGTCTTCCTGCTGTTCCTGGTGCTCGGCGGGGTGGCGATCTTTTTCATGGTCAAGCTGGGCAAGAAGGCGGCCAAGTCCGCCAAGAAGGCGACGACCCGGCTCAGCGCCCACGTCAACGCGATGGGCACCGGCGAGGCGGCCGAGATCGAACGCCTCCGCCTCGACCTGCGCCGCGAGGTCGCGCTGACCCGCCAGGCCATCGACCAGGCCCACCAGTCGGGCTGGGGCCTGGGCGACCTGCCCCACCTGATGGCCGAACTGGCCAAGCAGGCCGAGGTCCAGGACCAGCAACTGGGCATCTACGCTCAGCAGTTGCGCATCTCCTCGGTCGTCGACCACGTCACGGCCGACCGGCTGCGCGAGCACCAGGCCAAGCTCACGGCCATGTGCGCCCGCATCCGCGCCGACCTCATGCGCACCCAGGTCCAGCACGCCTCGGGCGGCATCGACGACCTCTCCAGCCGCACCGACCTGGAGATCGAGGCCCGCCGCCCGGCCCCCTTCTCCGACCCGCTGGACGAGATCGACGACCTCTACCGCAAGACCATCCAGAACCGCCAAGAGCCCATCTGAATTAACTCTGTGTGACATCATGAAGTCGTCGCGTAAGGGCCTCAGAGGAGGTGGACTGTGACCACCGCACTCCCCGAGTGGTTCTATCCGGGCCCCCGGGACGGCTGGACCGCCGACATGCTCGATCACCTCCCCCCCGACGCGCCCAAGCACGTCGAGCTGATCGATGGGTCACTCGTCATGATGTCGCCGCAGACCAGATTTCACATGCTTGTCCTCCGCCTGCTGGAGCAGCGGTTCCAGCTCCCCGAGCATTTGGCCGTGGCCCGGGAGATGACCGTCACCCTGGGCATCAGGCAACGCCCGGAGCCCGACATCCTGCTGGTCAGCAGGGCCGCCATGATGAGCGTGACAACCTCCTTCAAGCCGGAGGATGTTCACCTGATCGTGGAGGTCGTCTCCAAGGAGTCCGAGGAGCGGGACCGGACCACCAAGCCGAGCAAGTATGCCGACGCCGGAATCAAGTTCTTCTGGCGCATCGAGGATGAAGACGGCGTCGCGGTCGCTTACACCTTCGAGCTCGAACCGGCCATGAAGGCATATGTCCCCACGGGCATCCATCGCGGCGTGCTGCGTACCAGCATCGGCTTCGACGTCGAGATTGATCTCGACTACGGCAAGCTCATCTGAGACTGCGTGTGATCGTCAACGCGAAACAGGTGCCGGAATGGCCGGACGTCGGAGGTCGATTCTGGCTTGTGCCCCTGCCCGCAGGTTGACGTCCGCGGCGAGGTCGTGGCAGTGGGTGAGTAGTGACAGGGCTTGGTCCGGCGCTGCCGGGCCAGGCTTCGGCGGCGGGCCGCTCGTCGTGACCGATCGCCTCCTCGGTCCGCGCCGTCACGTTTTTGGGCGTTGACGAAACTTCCTTACATGCTATTGATAGATCGAGTCGGAAAGTTTCAATCGCAGCGCTGCACCGCCGGCCCTCACCTCACCCCCCAAGGAGGACGCGCATGGTGCGCAGCACGCCCACTGACCCCATCGACTTACTCGGCCCGGTCCAAGGCGAAGTCTCGTGGTTCTGCTGCGGGAACGCCTGGGGCCCCTGCAGCTCCACCGGCAAGGGTGCCTGCGGCACCTGCAACTCCGGGAGCCTGCAGCACGCCTGGCCCAACACCTCCGACGCCTGCTGGAACATCACCCGCCCCGACCGCTGCGGCGACGCCCTGTCCCGCCGGACCTGCGGGTTCCGCCACCGGACCACGTCCCTGTGCGGCGGCGCCAGCGTCGTCACCTCCATCGCCGACTGCGGCCCGCAGACCGACCTGTTCTGTGGTGAGCGAAGCTGCTGCGGCGCCACCTGCGCCAGCAACCGGCTGATCGACCTCACCCCGGCCGCCTACTCCAGGATCGCCAGCCTGTCCACGGGCCTGCGCCCGTGCGAGATCTCGACGGCCTGAGGGGAGCTGAGGATGACCACGCGCAGGCAGATGCTCAGATCCGCGCTCCTCGGCGGCGGCGCCACGGTCGTGGCCGCCACCGCGATGGGCTCGCTCGGCCCCGAGGCGGCCTTCGCCGCCGCCCCGGACCAGCCGGAACCCGGAATCCCCGACCCCGAGTTCGCCGAAGGCCGCATCCGCGCCATCAAGGACAACACGCTCATGGTCCTCGGCTCGAACATGGTCTTCCACCAGATCAGGATCGTCGACGGCACGAGTCTGTGGAAGCTCGGCCCGGTCGGCTTCGACCAGGCCAAACCCGGCGACGGCCTGTACGCCAGAGGCGTCCGCATGCCCGACGGCATGCTCGCCGCCGAATCGGTGTGGCTCAACATCGTCAACATCAAGGGCCACGTCAGGAACATCACCAACGAGAAGGTCCACCTCGACCACAACGGCAAGGACGTGCTCTGCCACGTCGTGCCCGGAAGGTCCGTGGCCGTCCACTCCGACGCCCCGCCGACGGCCGACCTGTCGCTCCTGCGTGTCGGCCAGCACGTCCAGATCCTGGGCGCCTGGCGGCCCGACACCAACGAAGTCGACATCGCCACCGTCTTCTCCCCGCACTAGGAGCGTGTGATGCAAGGGATCGCCGCGCTGCAGCCCTACGTGATCGCCGCCTTCCTCGCCTGGGCGGCCCTGATGAAACTGCTCAGCCGACGGATGCGGTCGCAGGCCGGCCGGACGGCGCTGGCCCGGCTGTTCGGCCCGGCGCGCGCGGTCCCTCTGCTCCGTCTGGTGGCGGTGGCCGAGCTCGCGGTGGCGGGCGTCCTGCTCGCGCCGCCGTCCTCCCCCTGGGAGGGTACGGCCGCCGCCGCCCTGTCCACCGGCTTCCTCGCCTACCTCGCCTACTCCGCGATCGCCGTGCCCGACTCGTCCTGCGGCTGCCTGGGCGCCCACGGCCGGCGGATCGAGTGGCGCACGTTCGCCCGCGCCGGGCTCCTGCTGGCCATGAGCGCGCTGGCGGTGACGGCCGGGCCGTACCCGATCGAACCGGTCGCGCTCGTGATCGCCGCCGCCGAGGCCCTCGCCCTGCTGGCCCTCTCCCCCGAACTCGACCGCCACTGGCTCACGCCGTCGAAGCAGCTTCTGGTACGGCTGACGCGTCCGCTGGCCGTACGCGAGCCGGGGCTGATCCCGCTGGAGACCTCACTGCGCCTCCTCTACCGCAGCCCCGCCTACTGCACGGCCGCCGCCCAGTTGTCCTCGGACATCCAGGACTTCTGGGATGAGGGCGGGCTGCGGTTCGCGAGTTATGCGGCGCGTGGCCGTACCGCGGTCTTCTCCATCCCCCTGTACGGCGGCGCCCCCGCGGACGTGCGCGTCGCCCTCGTCGAGGAGCCGGCGCTCCACTAACCACAGCCCGGGTGGTGTGATGGACGGGTGGACGTCAAGCACCCGATCTTCGCCCGCCTCTACATCCGGCTGAGCCACGCCATGGAGCGCGGCGGCATGCGCGAGAACCGCCGCGCGCTGCTCGCCCCGCTCCGCGGCCGTGTGCTGGAGATCGGCGCGGGCAACGGCATGAACTTCCGCCACTACCCGCGCGAGGTCACCCACGTCCTCGCCGTCGAACCCGAGCCCCGCCTGCGCGCCGCCGCCCGGCAGGCGGCCGCGCGGGCGCCGGTGCCCGTCGAGGTGGTCGCCGGGCTGGCCGAGCGGCTGCCGGCGGCGGACGGGGAGTTCGACGGGGTGGTGTCCTGCCTGGTTCTGTGCTCGGTGCACGACCAGGCCGCGGCGCTGCGCGAGGTGCGCCGCGTGCTGGCGCCCGGGGGTCAGTTCCGGTTCCTGGAGCACGTACGCGCCGACACCGCCGGCATCCAGCGCGCCCAGCGGGTCATCGACGCGACCGTGGGCCCGCGGCTGCTCGGCGGCTGCCACTGCGGGCGGGACACGGTCGCGGCCGTGGAACGCGCCGGGTTGCGGGTGGGGCGGCTCGACCGGTTCCTGTTCCCCGGCGGGCGCACGCCGTGGGCGTTCCACGTGATGGGCACCGCCGGCGCCTGAGCGGCCCCGGTTCAGCCCACGCGGGCCTCCCTGCGCAGGAGGGCGGCCAGCTCGTCCGGGTCGGCCTGGATCAGGCCCTTTCCGGCGAACCAGGTGGCCACGTTGCGGGCGTCGCGGTCCAGGAACTCGGGGCCGGTCGGGTGGGCGATCACGTCCACGATTTGGGGCAGGTCGATGATGACCAGGCGGCCCTCGTGGACCAGGATGTTGTAGGGCGACAGGTCGCCGTGGGCCAGGCCCTCGTGCGCCAGCCGTACCATCGCCTCGACGAGCTGCTCCCAGAGACCGGGAAGGTCGTCGGAGACGTTGGCCAGCCGCGGCGCCGCATACCCGTCCGGGGTGCCGATGAACTCCTCCAGCACCTCCGTCCCCACGATCTGCACCGGGTACGGCACCGGCAGCCCCAGCTCGAACAACCTGGTCAGCGCGGCGAACTCAGCACCGGCCCACTGCCCGGCGATCACCTGCTTGCCGAACGCCGTCCGCCCCGCCATGGCCCGCGACATGCGGCTGTCGCGCATCCGCCGTCCCTCCAGGTAGCCGGCGTCGCGGTGGAAGAGCCGGTGCTCGCCCGACCGGTAACGCTTGGCCGCCAGCAGGCACCGGCGGTCGGTGCCGGGCACGCCGCGCGCGATGAGGTGCACGTCGGCCTCCTTGCCGGTCTTGAGCACGCCCAGCTCGGTGTCGACCGCGGCCAGCTCGGTGACCAGCCATTCCGGGTACGGCCGGGGCCCGCGCTCGGTCGGCACGCTCTGGTCCCAGGTGGACCAGCGATCGCCCTCGGGCGGCCCGTCGAGCTCGGCGTCGTCACGGTGATTGTTCTCAAGCCACTCGATGTCGTCGGCGTCGAGGGCGTTCTTGCCACGCTTGCGGTACTGCTTCGGCACGGTGAAAGGCTCCAGAGTGAAGGCCCACCGGCGCGGCGATCAGGTCGGCGGCTGACCGGTGGGGAGGTCTGAGGACGCGGAAAAAGGCACGCGGAAGACATTCGCCATGGTCTCGACCTCCCTCTCTCTCGAAGCTCCGACGAGTATGCCCAGCCCCTCCACCACCCGCAACCCGATTAGCCCTGGCTACGCTGGACCGATGCACCGGTGCCCGCGATGCGGCTGTTTCGAGTACGGCGGCGCCCCCTCCTGCGCCCGCTGCCGTGACCTGCTGGACGCTCTCGTGGAGGACGGGTACCAGGAGTTCCTGACCGAACAGGGCCTGCCCGACGACCCGGACCTCGCCGAGATGATCGTCGGCGAGATCAAGCCTTATCTGTGGCGGGTCGTGGACGGCGCCTTCGACCGCCTGACCTGCCCTGCCTGCGGGAACCGGCGGGGCAGGGGGCCTGCGGGGTGTCCGCCTTGTGATCTGGACGAGGGTTTCCGTTATTCGGCTCGGGAGCCCGATCGTCCTGGGGTGCCGCCCTTGAACGAGCATGCGGTCCGGGTGGGCGCGGCGGTGCTGCGGAACGCGCATCGGCACAGTGATCGGGCGTTGCTCAGTTGGCGTCTCGGGTTTCCGCTGGTGCTGGCGGGTGGGATGTTCACGACCCCGCAGGCGCAGAGCTTGCGCGCCCGCATCAACAAGGGCGCCACCTACGACGACCTGGCCCCATGGGTGGCCACCCAGCTCCCCTGACCGCTTCCCCTCACACCCGTGCCACTTCCCCGCTCATTACCGGGCGCCCGCTCCACTACCCCGGGCGCCCGCTCGCCCTCAACCCGCACAGGCGTTGCCCGCTCGGCCGTCTCAACGGGCGCGAGCCCGTTGCCCGCCGCGCCAAGCCCGTTCCTGAACCTGCACTGGCGTTGCGCGCTCCGCCATCTCAGCGGCCCAAGCCCGTTCTTTGTACATCCCGATGGCGGCCTGGCGCTCGCCTACCCTTGGCCTGTTCCGCAGGGGTCAGGCTCTTCCCCTGCCCGGACGCGAGCATCTTCGCGGTAGTACCCGGTGAACACGTCGTCGGAAGTCGAGGCAGTGAGGGCCCGCCGCATCCACTCCCGCACCGTGGCCTGACGCCGGCAGGAGTCGATGACCTCGTCCTGGAACCGGTCCACCTTCAGCCCCCGATGATCCAGCAGCCAGCGCAACGTCTCCCGCCGCCCCTGCCAGCGCCCCGCGTCCCAGAAGGGGCTGGTGACGGCGTTCTCGATCAGCAGGTACCGCTCCCCCATCAGCAGGTTTTCCAGCCTCGCCCGGTCCGGAGCAGGAAGCCGAGAGCTCAAGTACGAGTAATAGTGGGCGCCACGCTCATCCCTCAACACCAGCAGCGCCTTGGCAACACAAGCTCGAACCTCAGAATCGCCACACGCGATCGCCCAGAGCGTGGCAAGCTCCGGCGACTCCGCGATCTTCTCCAACGAGTACCAGCGCCGAAGATCCCGCGGCCCGACCACCACGGTCTCCAGCCCATGCCGGAACCCCTCCGCCACCTCTTCGTCAAAACAGACAACCATCAACAGCCCACCGTCGGCGGCACCCCGCCCGTCACACTCCCGGGGAAACCGCAGACACACCCTGATCCGCTCCCCGTTGGCCGCCGTGACCTCAACCACCGGAGCTTCCGGAACACCCTCACTCTCAGGGACAAGCCGCGCATCCCGATACCCGGTAGGCAGCCCGCCCTGCGCCACGGACATCAGCTCAAGAACGAGACTGGGGTGCCACCTGACCATCTCCAGCGGCATCTCGTACACCTGCTGTCCGGACATGGCTTGACTCCTCTCGAAGGGTGATCGCCAGATTACGCTGTGTTTACCGTGACCGGTGGGACTATTGATTCTCGATATCGCCGAACCGCCGAGTGTCGTACGTCACACCCGACACCCTGAGCCCCAAGCCAGAACCTAGCAGCGGCGCGTTCCCGCAGCTCAAAGCCACGTTCACGCGCAAGCACCCTTCCCGGAACACCTCACCCGGGCAACCTCCTCGCCCAGAATTCCCCGCGATGGGCGCAGCGCAATATGGCCAGTTTCGGCAACCCAAAACACCCCGACCCGCTCCGCCACCCGGCTGACACGCCAGAACCGCCCGTGAAACCCAACCCTCACGGCCCCACGCCACACCCGAGTCAAACCCGTATGGGACACCCTGTCCACCAGCAGCGGCACCTTCGTAGAGGGCATCCCAACGGCGCCGCCTACGTGACGATGCCCGACGAACCGCAATGTCGTGAAGGACGAGCGCCCACGTCACCGTAGAGCCGAGCCCCTGCGGTTCGGCCAGTGCCGAGCCGCGAGCGCCACCAACCGCCCATCGCCAACCGCCCACTGCCATGCGCACGCGCCAACCAGAGGCCACCGAAAGAGCAGCCGCCAAGCCCAGCCGAACCCCAGCGCCATCACCCACCGGCAACCCCGCGGGGAGCGCGAGGGTTCCCCCTCGCCCGGGGTGTGGGGCAGCGCCCCGCTGTCACAGCCCCGAGCGCCAGCGAGGGACCATGCCCTAACCCCGCACCAGCTAGGGACCGCGCCTACTTGATCCCCGCCTCCCGCATGTCACGCAGTTCCCGCTTGAGTTCTTTGATCTCGTCCCGCAGCCGGGCAGCGACCTCGAACTGCAGGTCGGCCGCCGACTGGTGCATCTGTTCGGTCAGCGACTCGATCAACGACTCCATCTGCGCCCGCGGCATCTCCCCCGCGATCGCCTTGGCATGCTGACCGGCCGACTTGGCCGCGAACCCCGGTACGGGCGCCTTGCCGCGCGACTGCTGGCGGCCACTGCCCATGAGCTGCTCGGTGTCGGCGTCCTCGCGCTGCAACGAGTCGAGGATGTCGGCGATCTTCTTGCGCAGCGGCTGCGGGTCGATGCCGTTGGCCTCGTTGTAGGCGATCTGCTTGGCCCGGCGCCGGTTGGTCTCGTCGATCGCCCGTTCCATCGAGGGCGTGATCTTGTCGGCGTACATGTGGACCTGGCCGGAGACGTTTCGGGCGGCGCGGCCGATGGTCTGGATGAGGGAGGTCTCCGAGCGCAGGAAGCCTTCCTTGTCGGCGTCGAGGATGGCCACCAGCGACACCTCGGGCAGGTCGAGGCCCTCGCGCAGCAGGTTGATGCCGACCAGGACGTCGAACTCGCCGCTGCGCAGCTCGCGCAGCAACTCGATCCGGCGCAGCGTGTCAACCTCGCTGTGCAGGTAGCGCACCCGGATGCCCAGCTCCAGCAGGTAGTCGGTGAGGTCCTCCGACATCTTCTTGGTGAGCGTGGTGACCAGGACGCGCTCGTCGCGGTCGGCCCGCTCGCGGATCTCGTGGACCAGGTCGTCGATCTGGCCCTTGGTGGGCTTGACCACGACCTCGGGGTCGACCAGGCCGGTCGGGCGGATGACCTGCTCGACGA
The DNA here is from genome assembly GCF_044456745.1 of Nonomuraea sp. NPDC050790. Taxonomy (NCBI): domain Bacteria; kingdom Bacillati; phylum Actinomycetota; class Actinomycetes; order Streptosporangiales; family Streptosporangiaceae; genus Nonomuraea; species Nonomuraea sp. NPDC050790. The sequence goes on from NZ_JBITGF010000005.1 coordinate 190,133, forward strand.
CGTCGCCCTTGACCCGGCCCAGCTCGTAGGAGCCGGGCGTGGCCGACAGGTAGACGGTCTGGCCGATGCGCTCCAGGAACTCCTCCCACTTCAGGGGGCGGTTGTCCAGCGCGGACGGCAGGCGGAAGCCGTGGTCGACCAGGGTGCGCTTGCGGGAGGCGTCGCCCTCGTACATGGCGCCGATCTGCGGGACGGTCTGGTGGGACTCGTCCAGGACCAGCAGGAAGTCCTCGGGGAAGTAGTCGAGCAGGGTGTTGGGGGCGCTGCCCGCCTCGCGGCCGTCCATGTGGCGCGAGTAGTTCTCGATGCCGGAGCAGGTGCCGATCTGGCGCATCATCTCGATGTCGTAGGTGGTGCGCATGCGCAGGCGCTGCGCCTCCAGCAGCTTGCCCTGGCGCTCCAGCTCCTCCAGCCGGCCCGTGAGCTCGGCCTCGATCCCGGCGACGGCCTTGGCCATGCGCTCCTCGCCGGCGACGTAGTGGGAGGCGGGAAAGATGTAGAGCTCGTCGTCCTCGGTGATGACCTCGCCGGTCAGCGGGTGCATCGTGGCGAGCTTCTCGACCTCGTCGCCGAACATCTCGATGCGTACGGCCAGCTCCTCGTACTTCGGGATGATCTCGATGGTGTCGCCCCTGACCCGGAACGTGCCACGGGTGAAGGCCAGGTCGTTGCGCGTGTACTGCATGTCGACCAGGCGGCGCAGGAGCTGGTCGCGCTCGACCTCCATGCCGACCTTGAGCCTGGCCATGCGGTCGACGTACTCCTGCGGCGTGCCCAGGCCGTAGATGCACGAGACGGAGGCGACCACGACGGTGTCGCGGCGGGTCAGCAGCGAGTTGGTCGCCGAGTGGCGCAGCCGTTCGACCTCGTCGTTGATCGAGGAGTCCTTCTCGATGTAGGTGTCGCTCTGCGGGACGTACGCCTCGGGCTGGTAGTAGTCGTAGTAGGAGACGAAGTACTCCACCGCGTTGTTGGGCAGCATCTCGCGCAGCTCGTTCGCGAACTGCGCGGCCAGGGTCTTGTTGGGCTGCATGACCAGCGTGGGCCGCTGGAGGCGCTCGATGAGCCAGGCGATCGTGGCGGTCTTGCCGGTGCCCGTGGCGCCCAGCAGCACGTTGTCCTTCTCACCGGCCGTGACGCGGCGCTCCAGCTCGGCGATGGCCGTGGGCTGGTCGCCCGAGGGAGTCATCTCGGTGATCACCTCGAAGGGCGCCACCTTGCGCTGCAAATCTGTGACCGGTCGCATGCTGCCACTGTAGGCAACGGGACCGACAGTTCATGCCGTGCGCTCGCCGATGCGCGGGAACGGTGTCGTGGAGAAGACGACCTCGACCGGCACCTCGAAGTAGGCGGCGATGCGCAGCGCCAGGAACAGGCTGGGGCTGTACTCCCCCCGCTCCAGGTAGCCGACCGTCTGGTAGTGGACGCCGAGCGCGTCCGCCAGTTGCCTGCGGGTGACGCCGCGCTCGGCCCGCAGCAGGGCGATGCGGTTGTAGACGATCTCGCTCATCGCCGCCTATCTTCTCAGCTCACGCGCTGCATCGCCCGCTCGCGGCGCTCCTGCACCACCGAGCCGGACTCGCGCTTGGCCATCCGGCGCAGGATGGGCGGCGCCAGCAGCAGCCCGGCGACCGCCCAAAGGACGAGCACGCCGGTGGTCTCGAAGTGCCGCCAGGACTGGCCGATCTCCACGGCGGCGGCCGCGTCGGGCAGGAAGGCCGAGCGCATGCCGAGGCCGAGCCAGTACAGCGGGAAGATCTGGCTGATCACCTGGAGCCACTCGGGCATGGAGGTGATCGGGTAGAAGATGCCCGAGGTCGAGGTGAGGGCGCCGATGGACAGCATCGAGACGCCCGCGGCGGTCTGCGGGTTGGTGGCCAGCGAGCCGATCACGGCGCCCAGGGGCAGCGTGGCCAACAGCCCGAGCGCGATCACCCAGGCGAACATGAGCCAGCCGCCGGGCCCCGCGCCGATCAGCGAGGGCACCAGGATCAGCCCGGCCACCAGCACGATCGCGAGCGTGACCAGCCCGGTCGTCGAGGTGCTGATGATCCTGCCGATGAGGTAGCCGGTCATGCCGTGCGGCACCGCCTTGGCGCGCAGCAGCGTGCCGTCCTCGCGTTCGATCGCCAGCGTGCCGACGGTGCCGACCAGGCCGCCCACGGTGACGAGCAGGGCGAGCATGCTGGGCATCGTGGCTGCGGCCAGCGAGAGGCTGGTGCCGGGCAGCGTGACGTCGCGCTGGAAGTACAGGACGACGACGAACGCCACCGCGACGAAGGCGTTGAAGTACATGTCGGTGGAGCTGGTCAGGCTGTGGCGGAACTCGATCCAGCCCCGGGCGAGGCCGAGCTTGACCGCGTGGGTGGTGGCGTTCACCGTTCCTCCTGCCGCACGATGGCCATGTAGGTGTCCTCCAGGGTGGCCCGCCGTACCTCGAGGTCCTCGATCGCGTCGCCGTACTGCGCGAACAGGCCCTGCACGAAGCGGGTGGCGTCGTCGGTGGCGTGCACGAACAGCTCGCCGTCGCGGCTCCAGCGCACCTGGGCGTCGCGCGAGACGCTCCTGGCGAGCTGGTCGGGGCTGCCGTCGGCGACGATGCGGCCGCCCGACAGGATGAGGATGCGGTCGGCGAGCTTCTCGGCCTCGTCGAGGTCGTGGGTGGTCAGCAGGATCGTGGTGGAGTCCAGGTCGGACAGCCGGTGCACCAGGTCGTGGAAGTCGCGCCTGGCCTGCGGGTCGAAGCCCGCGGTCGGCTCGTCGAGGAAGAGCAGCTCGGGCCGGCCGACGATGCCGATCGCGACGTCGAGCCTGCGCCGCTGCCCGCCGGACAGGCGGTTGACGCGCTTGTCGGCGTGCTCGCCGAGCCCGACCGCGTCGATGAGCTCGTCCGTGGGGTACGGCACGCGAAACGGCTCGTAGTACCGCCCGAGATGCCGCAGCAGTTCCCTGACCCGCCACCGCCCGTGGTCGCGCCACGACTGGAGCACGACGCCGAGCCTGGCCCGCCACGCCTCCCCGCCCTGCGCCGGGTCCTGGCCGAGCACGCTCACCTGCCCGGCCGAGCGCCCGCGGAACCCTTCGAGGATCTCGATCGTGGTCGTCTTTCCAGCCCCGTTGGGGCCGAGCAGGGCGATCACCTCTCCGGCCCGCACGGTGAAGCCGACGTCGTTCAGCACCTCGCGCGGGCCGTAGCTCATCCGCAGGCCGCTGACCTCGATGACGGCGCCGTCGCGGGTGGGCTCCGCGTCCAGCGGGAGCTCGCTCAGAGCCTCCATCATCCCTCCCGATAGTAGGACTACTACATTGATAGCACACCTACTACACGACGCAATACATCTGTGACAACACATTGCAAGCGAACAGTAAGTCTCACCCGATACGGTCAAGAGCGGCCTGAACAGGAAAAGAGAGGTGCGATGTCACGACCCAGAGAGGCCCTGATCCAGGCAGGCCAGGGGATAGCCCAGGCGGTGGTTCAAGGCGGCGACCTACGGCAGGCGGTCGGCCAGGCGGTGGACCAGGCCGGGCAGCAACTCGCCGCCCAAGCTCCTGGGTTCGCGCTCAACCCGCACGACTTCGCGGCCGCCCGTGACGGCGGCGTCTCGACGGGCACCGTCATCGAGGCCAGGAGTGCCTCGCTCAACGAAGCCGGCGAGATCGTCAACCGCAGCTTCAGCGAGAACGGCATGCACGTCATCTCCCCGGTCGTGATCCCCAAGGGGACGACGGCGAAGGTGGTCGTGCCGCTCGGCATCCTCGTGGTGCTCGGCCTCATCGGCGCGCTCGGCGGCATCATCCCGAACACCGAGCTGTTCTTCGGCCCCCACTACTGGCTCGTGCTGGTGCTGGCCGCGGTGTTCCTGTGGTGGCGGCGCAGCGTCGTCATGGTGCCCGAGGGCTGCAAGGCGCTCATCACCAAGTTCGGCAAGCTGGTGCAGATCGCCGACCCCGGCCGGGTGACGCTGTTCAACCCGTGGAAGCGGGTCAGCTACATCGTCAACACCACCCGCGAGTACCCCTTCAACGCCCCGATCAGCGAGGCGCCGACGCAGCAGGGCGTCAAGGCGAGCGTCGACCTGTTCCTGCAGTTCAGGATCGAGAACCCGGCGGAGTTCATCTTCGTGCTCGGCTCGGTCAGCGGCTTCCAGTCCAAGCTGCAGAACTCCGTCAGCGAGGTCACGCGTTCCCTCATCTACGCCCAGCGCGCCGAGGACATCTACGACCTGGTGGGCGAGAGCACCCAGGGCATCCTGGAGAGCCTCAACCAGCAGTTCCTGCCCGCGGTACGGCTGACCGACGTGAACATCACCCACGCCGAGCCCTCCAGCCAGGAGTACCGCATGGACCTCGCGGCTCCCGAGATGGTCCGGGTTGCCAAGGAGGCCTACACCTACGAGTACGAGCTCCAGCTCCGCAAGGAGCAGAACGAGGGCGACCTGATCAAGGAGCTGGCCGGGCTGCAGGAGACGCTCAGCGCCATCCAGGCCGAGATCGCCGCCTACCAGGCCAGGATGGACACCGCCCTGGAGCGGGCCACCCACCAGGCCACCGCGCAGGCCAGGCAGCGCCTGGTCGAGGCGGAGTCCACGGCCAACGCCAACGCCGCCCTCCTGGAGGCCCAGGCGCTCGACATCAGGGCGCTGAGCGCCGCCGAGGCGCCGGAGATCCTCGACTACCGCTTCCAGCAGGACCTGCTGGCCAAGCTGGAGTCCGTGGCCGCGAAGCTGCCCCAGGTGGTGCAGGTCGGCGAGGAGACCGACATCGACTTCCTCGCGCTGGCCCAGCAGCTCGTCGGCGGCAAGGGGGCGGCGCTGTTCTCGCCCGAGGACATGTCCGCCATCCGGGGCAGGCTCGCCGAGATCGGGCAGCGGGTGGCCGGCCGCGAGGCCGAGATCGCCACGCTGCTGAAGAAGGTCGCCCAGCCTGCCGACGGCGGCGACCTGCCGGAGATCGCGCCGGACCCGCCCGTGGACGCGGACAAGACCGTGGAACGGCCGCTGCCTGCCGTACACAAGGAGGGTGAGCTCTGATGGCGCGCGAGTTCTCGAAGATCAAGGAGTCACTGGCCTCCTGGTCGGACATCAGGCAGTTGCTGCGCGGCGGCGAGCAGGGCCAGCTCGTGCCGGTCGTGATCCCCAAGGACCGGCGCGGCTTCGCGTGGATGTCCCTGGTGTTCCTGGCCGTCTACTTCGCCGGGGTGGCGGTCTTCTCCGGCGCGATGTACGCGGCGCTGGCCGCCGTGGCCCTCGTGGTGTTCGCGGCCGTGTGGATGTGGCGCAAGGCGATCATCGAGATCGAGGAGGGCACGACCGGGGTCCGCAGCAGGTGGGGCGCGATCACCGGGACGCTGCCGCCCGGCCGCCACTACCTCTGGCTGCCGTGGGATCGCGTGGACGCCGTCGTCGACACCTCCACCGAGATCCCCTACTCGGCGCCGATCGTGGCCTGCCCGACGGCCGAGAACGTGCCGCTGAAGTCCATCGAGTTCTTCCTGAAGTTCCGCATCGTCGACCCGGTCGCCTTCGTGCGCACCATCGGCGCGGGCAACTTCGACCTCGTGCTGTCCAGCGCCGTCCAGGACGCCATCCGCCAGCGCAGCCGCCGCGTCAACACCGAGCGCGCCTACGACCTGCGCGGCTCCGACGTCGGCGACATGCAGGACGCGCTCAACCGCCAGCTCGGCAGGTACGGCGTGCGCATCACCGGCGCCAACATCCCCGACGTCCAGTTGCCCGACCAGTACCAGCAGCACCTGGCCACGCGGGAGAAGGTCGCCAAGGAGCTGTCGGCCTACGAGCGCGAGTGGGAGCTGACGCGCAAGCGCCGTATCGACACGCTGCTCATGGAGATCGAGCGCTCCAAGAAGACCCGCGACGCCCGCGTCGTCGAGGTCAAGGCCGCCCACAACAAGGCGCGCAAGGACGTCGCCCGCATGCTGGAGGAGCAGGAGACCGAGGCGCAGCGCGTGCGCTGGGAGATCGAGGCGCGCGGCAGGGCCGAGCTCACCGCCGCGGAGAACGAGGCCAAGGCGCTGCGCAGGCTGGCGGAGTCCTACCGCGACAACCGCGCCGTCCTGCAATATGAGCTGGCGCGCCGCCGTCTCGACGTCGGTGCCAAACTGGCCGAGAGCGCACCTCAGCCCCTTGTGGTGCGTACGGCCGGCGGCCAGAACGACCCGATGTCCACCCTGCTGCTCGCCCAGCTACTCCCCCGGCTCTCCGGCTCCCACGGAAACGGGTCAGGCACTACCTCTTAGGAGAACCCCATGGTGTTCCGCAAGTTGAAGGCCGCGTTCGGCGCCGGTGTCGAGGTCGACACGGTCCTGAGCAGCGCCACCGTCCGCCCGGGCGAGATGCTCCGCGGCGACGTGCACTTCAAGAGCAGCGGCTCCGACTACAAGGTCGAGGGCATCCACATCGAGTTCACCGCCGTGGTCGAGATCGAGAGCGGCGACAGCGAGTACCGCTCGACCTACAGCTTCCTGCGCCAGCAGGTGTCGGGGCCGTTCCAGCTCGCGGCGGGGACCTCGCACAGCCACCCGTTCGAGATCCCGGTGCCGTGGGAGACCCCGATCAGCGCGATCGGCGGCCACGCGCTGCCCGGCATGCGGCTGGGCGTGCAGACCGAGCTCGCGCTGGCGGGCGCGCTGGACAAGGGCGACCTCGACCCGCTGTTCGTCACCCCGCTGCCGGCCCAGGAGCACATCATCACGGCCCTGGACCGGCTGGGCTTCGGCTTCAAGAAGGCCGACCTGGAGCGTGGCACGCTGTACGGCTCGACGATGCCGTTCTTCCAGGAGATCGAGTACTACGCCGGCGGCCAGTGGCGCCGGCACTTCAACGAGCTGGAGCTGACCTTCATCGCGGGCCCGTCCCAGATGGACGTCATCCTGGAGGCCGACAACCGGGGCGGCTTCCTCAGCTCGGGCGGCGACACCTACAACCGCTTCACCGTCCGCTACGGCGACCACCCCGGCGCCGCCGAGCAGGCGCTCCAGCAGGGCCTTGAGGCGATGGCCCGCCGCAGGGGCTGGTTCTAGAACGCTCCCGCCGCCTGGCTCACGGCCCGAACACCCCGGGCCGGACGAGGTACATCCTCTTGAGCCAGGCGGCGTAGCGCGGCCCGGACTCGGCACGGTAGTCGTGGCGCCGGTAGACCCGGAACACCGCCGCCTTCAGCCGCCGGACCCGCCAGTCGAGGTTGGAGGGCCAGCCGGTCATCGTGTAGCCGCGGTAGGCCAGCAGCCTGAGCTTCATCCCCCGCGCCGCCTCGGCGGCGAACTTGGCCGAGGTCGTGTGGTCGGTGTGGTCGCCGTGCCGGTCCGGCGGGTTGGGGTCGAGCGTGCGCAGCACCGTCGGGCGGTAGCGCTGGTAGAGCGCGCGCAGCGTGGCGAGCACGTCCTCCCTGCGTACGCACGGGTGCGGGCACGGTCCGGTGAACCTGCGCACGCAGGCTCCCCTGTCCCACATCCTGGCCAGCGCGTCGTGCCCGCCGTCGGCCCGTGGGTCTCCGCCGTCGGGCAGCCCGGCGAAGACGAGCCGGATCCTCGGGCCGGCGACCAGCGTGTCGACCCGCACCGGGAGCCTGCCCAGGTTCAGCACCCGCGAGCGCCAGACGTTGCGCACCCCGGCGAGGTAGGCGTAGGCGGCCCTGATGCCCTCCTGCCGGTCGCGCACGTAGGCGGCGGGGTCGCGGTCGTCCTCCACCCCGGTCGGGCCCTCGCCCGCCGTAAGGAAGATCGTCGTGGTGACCCGGCCGCCGGCCACCGCGCCGAACAGGTCGGGGCTCATGAACAGCAGGTCGTCGTCGGCGTGCGCGACGACCTGGACGAAGCGGTCGGCCCGCTCGGCCGCCACCACCTGACCCATCGTCCACGGCAGCACCGGGCAGACCGTGGACACGGCCAGCACCAGAGCCCCCAGGACGGCCCCCGCCGCCTTGACCCACTTCATCCCCGTTTGTAACCCCCGTAACCAGCGTACGGGCAGGTCAGAGTTGTACCTCCTCACTCGGGCTGATTCCCGTCTCCTCCCCAGGTACGGGATCATGCTCTGGTGGTCGCATGACCGGCTCGTTACCATGCGTGGGGGAACTGACTGATCGTTGCGGATGCGGGGCGAGACGATGAGGCGGGTCGGCGCGGCGCTGAGGCGGATCGCCCCATGGGCGGCGCAGAACGCCGACGGCGCGATCGCGCTCGGCCTGGCGATCACCGTGGGCGTCCTGGGCATCATGCCGGACGAGCTGTTCGGCGAAAACGGCCAGCAGATCCAGGACCAGCTCGTCAGCGCCGCGACGCTGGTCATCCTCGCGCTGGTCGCCACCGCCCTGCTGCGCGACCGGCTGCGCCAGGCCCCCGTCGAGGCGACCATCACTTCCGGCGCCCTGTCCGAGCTGCCCCTGCGCCTGGCCCGTCTTGAGCAGATCGAGACCCTGGTCACCGGCACCCGCCGCGCCCTGGACGAGCTCCAGCTGGTCAGGGTCCTGGCCAGCCCGCTGGAGATCGCCCAGGCCCACGCCGACGCGCGTACCGGAACCACGCGGTGGAGCTTCAAGGGCGGGACCGGAACGTTCCTGCGCGCCGTCACGCTGCCCGAGTGCGTGGCGGCGGCGCGCAAGGACAAGCGCCACCTGACCGTCCGCATCGAGATCATCGACCCGACCGACGGCGAGGTCTGCGAGGCGTACGCCCACTACCGCCGCTCGCTGGCCGACGCCCCGGACGCCACCGGCGAGACGTGGACCACCGACCGGGTCAGGAAGGAGTCCTACGCCACGGTCCTGGCCGCGTTCTGGCACCGCCAGCGCTACGGCCTGCTCGACATCGGCGTGGGCCTGTCCGCCACCATGACCACCTTCCGCTGGGACCTGTCCGCCAGCCGGGTGATCATGACCATCGAGGACCCGAACCGCGCGATGACCGCGCTGGCCGGCACCTTCTACTACGAGAGCTGCGACACCGAGCTCCGGCTGAGCCTGGAGCAGGCGAAGCGGGTCCCGCTGGAGTCCTACAAGCGGGTGCCGCTGAGCGACGAGCCCACGGTCGAGGAGGTCCAGGAACTCTTCCGCGGGATCGATCTGCCCCTGCCCAGGACGTACAACGACCACGACGTCGTCGACATCGCCCGCAAGGCCTTGCGGGCCAAGGATCCGTATGAGCTACCGCAGCGCACATGAGGGACTCACCGCGGCGCGCGCCCGCGCATGGGTGAGCACCGCCCTCCGGGGGGACTTCCACGGTGTGCACCATCCCCTGGGATTCGTCTGCCTGCCGCTCGAACGCGCCGGCGGCGACGGCGTCTGCCTGCACCTGTGGTCGCGCCGCCTGCCCGGCACGGGCAGCACCACCTCCCAGATCCACTGCCACAGCTGGGACCTGGTCAGCCACGTCCTGTACGGCCAGGTGCGCAACGTCCACGCCGTCGTCACCGACGCGCCCGCCGCCGAGGCCACCCACCGGGTGTTCGAGGTGGTCAGCGGCGACGACGGCGACCGCATCTCGCCCACGCCGCGCACCGTGCGCCACTCGACCGGGCTGGTGGAGGTGTTCGGTGCCGGTGACACCTACACGCTGCCCGCCGACAGCTTCCACTCCAGCGTCGTGCCCGAGGGCGGCGAGGCGGCCACGATCGCGCTCGGCACCGGCCGCAGCGGCAGCCGCGACCTGTCGCTGGGCCCGCTCGGCGCGCCGGGCCACCACGTCGCCCGCCGCCCGCTCGACGACGGGGAGCGGGCGCTCGCCCTGCAACTGGTCCTGACTCACCTTGGGGGTCCGTGATGGATCTGGAGCGTGCGCGCGAACTGGCCGTGGAGGCCGCGCGGGCGGCCGGCCGGCTGCTCTCGGCCGGTACGGCGGAGGCGTTCGGCGTGCACGCCAAGGGCCCGGCCGGGGACGTCGTCACCGATCTCGACCTGGCCTCGGAGAAGGTGCTGGTCGAGCGCATCCTGACCGCCTACCCCGGCCACGCGGTGATCGCCGAGGAGTCCGGCCTGCGGGGCGCGGCGGGGGCGGAGTGGACCTGGCTGGTCGACCCGCTCGACGGCACCAACAACGTGGCCATCGGCCTGCCCGCCTACGTGGTGGGGCTGGCGTTGTGCCACGCCGGCCGTCCCGTGCTCGGGGTCGTGCACGACCCCGTGACCCGCCAGACATGGTCGGCCATCCGCGGTCACGGGGCACTGTCCCCCTCAGGTGTACGGCTCTCGCCCCCCGCCCGCCCGCTCCCCCACGGTCCGCTGCTGGCCTGGACCCAGGGATACACGGTGACCCGCGACGACCCGACCGTCCTGGCCCTGAAGGCCACCCTGGACTTGCACGCCAGGCGCGTCCTGCAACTGTGGGCGCCGTTGCTGTCCTGGGTGATGCTGGCCAGGGGGGACATCGACGGCATGGTCGGCTACCGCGCCGAGTCCGTCGATTTGCCGGCGGGGGCACTGATCGCCCAGGAGGCGGGGATGGAGATCCGGACACTGGACGGGTCACCCTTCGACGAGAACGTCAACGGCGCCGCCGAGGACCGCAGCTTCGTGGCCGCCCACCCCGACACCCTCCCCACCCTCCTCCCCCTCCTCACCCCCCACGCAGCCAACCCCACCCGAAGGTAACCCCCGACAGCCCCAACCTCCGACGGGGCCAACCTCCGCACGGAGCCAAGCCCACACGGGGTCACACCCTCGCGGGGTCACGCCCAGACGGAGGTAACCTCCGACGGAGCCAACCCCGGGACGGAGCGAGCCCCACACGGAGGCAACCTCATGCGGAGGCAACCTCACACGGAGTCTGCGCCGCACGGAGGCGACCTCCGACGGAGCCAACCCCGGGACGGTGCGAGCCCCACGCGGGTAGCCGCACGTGGGCACCACCTCACGCACGCGGGCACCACCTCACGCACGCGGGCACCACCTCACGCACGCGGGCACCACCTCACGCACGCGGGCACCACCTCACGCACGCGGGCACCCGCGCCCGGGCGCCCCACTCGGCGGCCCCGCGCACCAGGGCAATCCATGCGGAGCCAGGCTCACACGGAGGCAACCTCACACGGAGGCGACCTCACACGGAGGCGACCTCACACGGGGGTGGCCTCGCACGGGGTTGGGCGGGTTAGCCGGTGATGCTGGGGTGGCCGTTTTCTACGTGGCCCATCAGGCGGCGGCGGTAGGACGGGTCGTCCTCGCAGGTGATCTCCAGGTCGTACCAGCCGTGCGAGCCCTCCAGCGGCCACACCACCTGCCGGTACTGCCCCGGCCGCAGCGGCACCGCCTGCTCCTTACCGCCATACGCCAGCGCCCGTACCCGCAGCTTCACCCGAGCCTCACCCAGGTTGGTGATCTCGACGCGCAGCCGCCGCGGGTCGATGTCGATCACCGCGCGTGCCTCCACCCGTCCGGCCGCACCGGACAACGTTCCGGCGAACTCGCGGCGGAAGCCGTTCGGGCCCGTCACCGCGAGGTGGTAGGCATCGCCCACCGGCACCCGCCGCGTGCTCACGCCCTGCACGTCGAAGTGCTGCGGCAGGTCGAACTCCCCCTTGTAGGGGTAGAGCGTCATGTGCATGCTCGCCGCACCGGTGTTGGCGAGCGTCAGCTCCAGCTCCTTGCCGAGCGCCCGCGCCCAGGCGTTCGGCTGGTACGGCAGCGCCCGCGCCGGCTTGGTCCCCGGCTCCTGCTCCGGCATCGACTGGTCGGCCGGCGGCGCCGGCCGCCACCGGCCGCTGAAGGCCGGGACCGGAGCCGGGTTCGCGGGGGCGGGCGGCTGGGCCGTACCGGAGAAGTCGAAGGCGGAGGTGAGGTCGCCGGCGACCGTGCGGCGCCAGGGGGTGATGTCGGGGAAGCGCACGCCCAGCCAGGTCTCCAGGAAGCGGCAGGTCGAGCTGTGGTCGAAGATCTGGGAGGCGACGTGGCCGCCGGCGGTCCACGGCGAGACGATCGTCATCGGGACGCGGATGCCGAGGCCGATGGGCTTGCCGTCGTACCAGTCGGAGGTCTGGTCGGCGGGCGGCAGCGGCGGCGGGACGTGGTCGAAGAAGCCGTCGTTCTCGTCGTAGGTGATGAACAGCGCGGTCGAGTTCCACGTCTCGGGGTGGGAGGCGATCGCGTCGAGGATGTCGTAGGTGATGCGGGCGCTCTGCAGCGGCGAGGAGGCGCTCGGGTGCTCGGAGTCGGCGGCCGAGGGCACGATGTAGCTGACCTCGGGCAGGGTTCCGGCCTCGACGTCGACGCGGAAGGACGCCGCCAGTTGCTTGGACGGCACGCGGCGCAGGCCCCGCTCGAACAGCTCGCGCTCCTGCGGGTCGAGCTTGGCCACGCCCTCCTCCAGGCGGGCCAGAAGCTGCCGGCGCCTGGGCTCGGCGGCGCCGCGTACCTGGCCGTAGAAGGAGTCCATGCTCTTGAAGTCGCCCTGGAGCGCCTTGCGGGCGATCTGCCGGAAGCGGGCGAAGAACTCCAGGTTGTTGTCCTGGTAGTTGTCCCACTCGTGGTAGACCTTCCAGCTCCGCCCGGCGGTCTGGAGGATCTCGCCGGCGTTGGCCCAGTCGTAGCCCTTGTGGGTGTCCTCGCTGTAGGCGGCGTTGTCGATGGCCCGCTTGGTGGTGCCGGGCTCGTAGCCGGTGTGGCCGGAGACGTGGTAGTTGCGGTTCGGGCTGGTCGAGGAGAGCACGGAGCAGTGGTAGTTGTCGCAGATGGTGAAGGTGTCGGCCAGCTCGTACTGCAGCGGGATGTCCGCGCGGCGGTGGAACGTCATCGTGGCCGGGCTCTTGGCCGGGATCCAGCCGTCGTGCCAGCCCTTGGCGGCGGCGCGCTGGCCGTCGCTCCAGCCGTGGGCCAGCGCGCCGATCCACTGCAGGTCCTTGCCGACCAGGTCGGCGGCCTCGCGTACCGGGAAGGGGAGCACGCTCGCGGCGCCGTTCGGCTGCTCGAAGACGGGCCTGCCGTTCTTGAGCGTGACCGCGTTGCGGTCGGCGAAGCCGCGCACCCCGCGCATGCTGCCGAAGTAGTGGTCGAACGAGCGGTTCTCCTGCATGAGGAAAACCACGTGCTTGATGGCCGACAGGCCGCCCTGCGGGACGGGCATGGCCAGGGCCCGGTGCACGGAGGGAGGAAGCAGCGAGCCGGCCGCGAGGCCGGCGCCGAGGGCGAAAAGGCCCCGGCGGGAGGGTGCTAGAGACATGGCGCAGAGCGTGCCAAAGGTAGAAAACTATCCCATTACCGGCAAATGGCGATCAGACCAACATAATCACACCGCGCCCAGCGCCCAGACCGCCGCCACCAGGGCGGTGACCGCCAGGACCGCGCCGGTGAGCACGAAGCGGCGCATCGGCACCTTCACGCCGTGGCGGCTGCACGACTCGAACCACAGCAGGGTCGCCAGCGACGCCCACGGGGTGATGACGGGGCCGACGTTCGTGCCGATCAGCACGGCCAGCAGCTGGTCGTGGTCCGCGACCTCCTCCAGCGCCTGGTAGGCGGGCAGGTTGTTGATGGCGTTGGACAGGCCCGCGCCCACGGCGGCGGTGCGGTACGGGTCGTCGCCGTCGCCGATCATCCAGGTCATCACGTCGCCCAGGCCGTGCAGGCTCAGCGCGGGGACGACCAGGAACAGCCCGGTGACGAAGATGAGCAACTGCCAGGGGATCAGGCTCCAGGTCAGGCGCTTGCGGTCGCGCAGGAAGAAGGCCACCACGACGACCAGCGCGGCGATCGTGGCGGCGATGTGGACCTCCTGGTCGAGCAGGAGCGCGCCGATGAACAGCACGCAGGCCGCCGACGCCGACCAGAACAGCACGGTGTCGGCGATCGGTTCCAGCGCGGGCGGGACGTAGCGGGCCTCGCCGCGCCGGCCCGCGCGCCAGAAGAACAGCCAAAGGAACGCCATCGTCACCACGATCGCGGCCACCTGCGGCGCCCACATGCGGCCGGCGAACTCCCGGTTGGACATCTGCAGGGCGTTCATGCCCAGCAGATTCGTCAGGTTGGAGACCGGCAGCAGGAGGCTCGCGGTGTTGGCCAGCCAGATCGTGGTCATCGCCAGGGGCAGCGCGGCGATGCCGGCGCGGGCGGCCAGGGCGAGCATGACCGGGGTGAGGAGGACCGCCGTGGTGTCCAAGTTCAGAAATATCGTGACAAAGGAGGCGAAAGCCGTACACAGGAAGAAAAGGGCGAGGTAGCTACCGCGGCCGAGCACCGCCATCCTGGCCGCGATCGCGTCGAAGACCTGCGCCTCCTTGGTCAGCTCCGCCAGCACGATCACGCCGACCAGGAACAGCAGCAACGGGGCGATCTCGTCGAACCGCTCGACCGCGACGTTCAGCGGCAGCCACCCCGTGGCCACGAAGGCCACTCCCAGCGCGAGCAGCCCGATCCTGACCCAGTCGAGCGCGGACAGTCGCCTCCACACCCGACGATGATCGCACACCACCTCCAAATCGCCGATCCCACGCGGGATACTGGGCAGATGGCGCGTGACGGAAGGCCCACGGACATCTTCGTCAGCTACTCCCCCGCCGACACGGCGTGGGCCACCTGGATCGCCTGGCAACTGGAGGCGGCCGGATATCGGACCATGATCCAGGACTGGGACTTCGTGCCCGGCACCAACTTCATCGACTTCATGGACCGGGGCGTCAGCGAGGCCCAGCTCGTCGTGGCGGTGCTCTCGCGCAACTACCTGACCTCGCGCTACGGCCGCATGGAGTGGCAGGCCGCGCTGCGCGCCGACCCGGACAACCCCTCCAACAAGCTCGTCACCATCCGGCTGGAGGACGTCCAGCTCGAAGGGCTGCTGTCCACGATCACCTGGGTGGACCTGCTCGGCGTGACCGATCCGGGGCTGGCCAGGGCACTGCTGCTCGGCCGGGTACGCGCCGCGCTGGCCGGCCGCGCCAAACCGGAACTCGCGCCCGCCTTCCCCGACGGCGCCGGCGAGCCCGCCCCCGCGCCCACGCTTCCGGAACCCGGCGCCCGCTCACGCGCCCGTCGCACGCCCGTGACCGCGCCCGGCTTCCCGCCCCAGGCGGAGGCGGCCCGCTCGCGCGAGTCGGTCAGCGTGCTGCACATCGGCGGACCGCGCTTCGGCCGGGCGCTGCCGGAGCCGGGCGAGCCGTTCACGCCCGAGGACATGCAGGCCAGGATCTGGGCCGACCTGACCGGCCTGTACGACCAGGGCATGCCGCGTCCCGACCTGATGGTCGTCAGCGGCAACCTCACCGAGTCCGGCAGCCTCGGCCAGTTCGGCCAGGCCACCCGCTTCCTCACCGACCTGCGTCACCTCGTCGGGCTCGAACCGCACCGGCTGGCCGTGGTTCCCGGACCGCGCGATGTCACCAAGGCCGCCGCGAGCGCGTACTTCCTGACCTGCGAGGCCGACGACGTCAGCCCGCAGCCGCCGTACTGGCCGAAGTGGCGGCACTTCGCGGGGCTGTTCGCCGAGGTCTTCCAGGGGCTCGACGACCGGGTCTTCGACGGCGGCCAGCCGTGGTCGCTGTTCGAGATCCCCGACCTGAAGGTGGTGCTCGCCGGCTTCAACTCCACGATGGCGATGAGCCACCTGGAGCGCGACGCGTACGCGCTGCTCGGCGAGGGTCAGGCGGCCTGGTTCGCCGAACGGCTGCGCCCCTACGAGGAGCGCGGCTGGCTGCGGCTCGGCGTGATCGGCCATCCGGTGCGGGAGCTCAGCGACGCCGCCACCTACGAACGCCTGCTCGCCCACCGGGTCAACCTCCTCCTGGACGGCCCGGAGCTGCGGCCCGGCCGCCACCGCGTACTGGAGCTGACCCGCGAGGGCCTGCGCGCCTGGACGCCCGACGACGGCCGGCCCGAGCGCGAGAAGCGCCCCTGGCGCTCGGCCCAGGAGACCTTCCGCACCTCCCAGAGCGCCCCGCCCACGCCGGGACCCGTCCCCGACGCCGAACCGGAACCGGCTCCGCCCGCCCCCCGCCCCGTCGACCTGCTGCTCGACCGGCTCACCGAGGTCTGCGAGGCCAGGCACGAGCGGGCCAGGATCCGCCGCTTCCCCGACCATCTGGTCGTCACCTACCCCGAGGACGGGTTCGTGCGCCAGTCCATGGTCGGCGCGCACGCCGGCACGCCCACGGCCGAGGACGCCGAGCGCTTCGCCCGCCAGGCACACGCCTCCGGCCTGCAGGCCGAGCTCGTCTACCAGGGCCCGCCCCCGGAACGTTCCCTGCGCGAGGACCTCATGCGCCGCGGCGTACGCCTGCGCAGCTTCACCGAGTTCCAGGGCCTGCTCGACCTGTCCGGCTACGTCGCCGAGCAGACCGCGAGGCTGGCCGGCGACCGCCGCTACCCGCCCGATCTGTACGTGCCGCAGCGCTACCGTGCCCTCGACCGCCCTGGCAGGGTCGAGCAGGGGCTGACCGACGAGCTGATGCGCCAGCTCTCCGCCGACCACGGCCGTTTCCTGCTGCTGCTCGGCGAGTTCGGGCACGGCAAGACGTTCGCGCTGCGGGAGCTGGCCCGGCGCATCCCGGCCGAGCTGCCCCACCTGACGCCGATCTTCATCGAGCTGCGGGCCCTGGACAAGGCGCACTCGGTCGACGCGCTCGTCGCCGCGCACCTGGCCAACCACCGCGAGGAGGTCATCGACCTCAAGGCGTTCCGCTACCTGCTCGGCCAGGGGCGCATCGTGCTGCTGTTCGACGGGTTCGACGAGCTGGTGACCCGGCTGACCTACGACCGGGCGGCCGACCACCTGTCCACGTTGCTGGCGGCGGCGGTGGACAAGGCGAAGATCGTGGTGGCCAGCCGTACGCAACATTTCAAGTCGCAGAGCCAGGTGCTGACCACGCTCGGCGAGCGCGTGGGGGTGCTGCCGCAGCGCCGGGTGTTCGCCGTGGAGGACTTCACCCACGCCCAGATCCGCGCGTACCTGGAGAACCGGTTCACCGACGGCGACGAGGCCGTGGCCCGCATGTCGCTCATGGAGGGCATCAAGGACCTGATCGACCTCGCGCAGAACCCGCGCATGCTCAGCTTCATCGCCGACCTCGACGCCGACCGGCTGCGTACGGTGGCCACGACCCGCCACACGATCAGCCCGGCGCTGCTGTACGAGGAGATCCTCAGCTCGTGGCTGCGTTTCGAGGAGCAGCGCACCAGCATCCCCGGCTCGGCCGGCATGCTCAGCGTGGACGAGCTGTGGCGGGCCGTCACCGCGCTGGCCCTGCGGCTGTGGGACACCGGCGAGGCCTTCCTCGGCCTGGCCGAGCTGACCGAGCTCGCCGAGACCCTCAGCGACCTGGCCGACGGGCAGCTCACCGGGCCGCAGACCGCGCACGCCGTGGGCACGGGCAGCCTGATGGTCCGCACCGACGAGGGCATGTTCGGCTTCATCCACGCCTCGGTGATGGAGTGGCTGATCGCCCGGCACATCGCCGCCGGGCACTGGGAGGCGCTGTCGCGGCGGCCGCTGTCGGCGCTGACCGTGGAGTTCCTGTGCGACCTGGCCGACTCCGCGGCGCTGCGCGCCTGGCTGGCCGAGCCGCCCGCCGACGACGTGACCACCGCCAACGCCATCAAGATCAGCACCCGGCTGCGCACGCCCGCCCAGGCCGACCTGCGCGGCGCGGACCTGCGCGGCGAGGACCTGTCCGGCCGTGACCTGACCGGCGTCGACCTCACCGGCGCCGACCTGACCGGCGCCACCCTCGCCGGCACGAACCTGTCGCGGGCCAGGCTCACCTCGGCCAAGCTGGCCGGGGCCAAGCTCGACGGCGCCCGGCTGACCGGCGCCGACCTGTCCGGGGCGGACCTGTCCGGGGCCCGCCTGGCCAGGGCCGACCTCAGCGACGTGGCCGCCGAGGGCACCCGCTGGCACCGTGCCGCGCTGATCAACGTGACCGGCACCCTGCCACCGGCGCGGGAGCTCCACGGCGCCGCCGTCGTGCCGGGGCAGCCGGTCGAGGTGCACCTCGCGCCGGCCGGGATCGGCGTGCCGTACGGCTTCCACTTCCAGACCACGCGCCTGCCCGAGCCCGTCGCCTACAGCCCCGACGGCTCCACGCTGGCGATCGGCAACCAGGACGGCGGCGTGCTGCTGTGCGTGGACGGCCGGCCCGTGCGCACGCTCCAGGAGCACACCGGCCGCGTGTACGCCGTCACCTTCGCCGGCGACCTGCTGGCCACGGGCGCCAGCGACGGCCAGGTGCTGCTCTGGGACGCGCTCACCGGCGAACTGCGCCACCGCCTGCCCGGCCACCCCGACGGGGTCTGGCCGCTGCGGCTCAGCCCGGACGGCGGGCTGGTCGTGGCGGGCGACGCCGACGGCATCGTGCACGTGTGGGACACCGCCACCGCCAGCCTCGTCCACGACCTGGCCGGCCATGAGGCGCCGGTGTTCACCGCCGCGTTCGCCGGCGACGCGCTCGTGACCGGCGACGCCGCGGGCGTGGTGCGGGTGTGGGACGTCGCGGCCGGCCGCCTGACCGGCACCCTCGACGGGCACCGCGGCGCCGTCTACCGCGTCGTGGCCGGCGGGCGCTGGGTGGCCACCGGCGACGAGGCCGGCACCGTCCGCGTCTGGAACGCCGCCACCTGGGCCCTGGAGCAGACCCTCACCGGGCACGCCAGGAGCGTCTACTGCGTGGCCTTCTCCCCCGGCGGCAACCTGCTGGCCAGCGGGGACACCGCGGGAGCCGTACGGTTGTGGGACCCGGCCACCGGCACCTCGCACGGCGTCCACACCAGCCACTCCGCCTCCGTCTACCAGGTCGCCTTCTCCCCCGACGGGCACACCGTGGCCACCGGTGACGCCAACGGCGCCGTGCGGCTGCAGGACGTGGGCGGCGGGCGCCGTACCGAGCTGAGCGGCCACCGCAGCTCGGTGTGGCCCTTCGCGTTCCGCCCCGACGGCGAGCAACTGGCCACCAGCAGCAACGACGGCACCGTCCGGCTGTGGGAGCCGGCGAGCGGCCGCTGCCAGCAGGTGCTGCGCGGCCACGGCAGGCGCATCTCCTCGGCCAGGTTCAGCGCCGACGGCTCCATGCTGGCCACCAGCGGCAACGACGGCATCGTCCGCATCTGGGAGCCGCGCACCGGGCGGCGGCTGCGCGAGCTGACCGGCAGCGCCGATCGGCTGATCTCCGCCACGTTCGCCCCGTCGGGGCCGCTGCTGGCCACCTCCAGCAACGACGGCGGCGTGCACTTCTGGAACGGCGCCACCGGCGACTACGAGCGCGAGCTCAACGCCGAGACCGACCACGTGTGGGCCGAGGCGTTCAGCCCCGACGGCTCGCTGCTGGCCACGGCCAACGACGACGACAGCGTCCGCGTCTGGTACCGCCCCACCGCACGCCTGCTCAGCAACCTCGCCGACCACCGCGGCCGGGTCCGCTCGATCGCCTTCAGCCCCGACGGCCGCTACGTGGCCACCGGCTGCGACGACCGGCTGGTGCGCATCTGGCATGTCGAGTCCGGTGGCCGCGTGGCCACCCTCGAAGGCCACACCGACCGCGTCCACTCCGTCGTCTTCTCCCCGAGCGGCCGGCACCTGGCCAGCGCCAGCAACGACGGCAAGGCCATGATGTGGGAGCTGCGGCCAGGCCAGCCCTGGCAGCCGCGCCTGATGCACACCCTCACCAGGAAGACCGGCCGCCTCTGGAGCGTCGCCTTCTCCCACGACGGCTTCCGGCTGGCCACCGGCGGCGACGATCCCGCCGTCCACATCTGGGACACGGCCTCCGGCCGTCTCCTCCACACACTGTACGGCCACGCCCGCCGCGTCTGGTCGGTCGCCTTCAGCCCGTCGGAGGACCTCCTGGCCAGCGCGGGAGACGACGGCATCGTGATCCTGTGGGCCGGAACCGAACGCCGGGCGACACTGCTGGCCCTGCCGGAGGGATGGGCGGCGCTGGCGCCCGACGGCAGGTACAAGCTGGAGGGACAGGTCGGCGGCCAGTTCTGGCACGTGGTGGGCATGTCGAGATTCGACCTCGGCGAGCTGGACGTGCACCTGCCGGGCGTCAGGCAGATCCCGCTGGAGGCCGACATCTGAACCCGCCAGATGGCGCTCGCGGGCCGGCGGGCTCGTCATCGCCGACCACGTCGCGCAGGGCCGGAAGCGCCCCACATCACGCTCCTCGTGGCCCGCCCCTCGGCCGCCGTCGGCGCGGTCCCCGCCCTCTACTTCGTCCACGGCGGCGGCATGATGTTCGGCGACCACCGCCTGGGCCTGCCCCCCTCACCTGCGCCGGCCGCACCGCCATCCGTGACCCAGGGATCATCCGGTGGCAGGTGTGACCGCAGCCGCTCGTCGAACCCGTCCTCCACGTCCCGGTACGACCGGTACTCCGGTCCGATGAGTGGCGCGACTCGGCAGAGATCAGGTCGGAATCCGGGACTCTAAGGATCTGAGCCGGTCCCCCCTGGTCCTCGCCGCCTCCGACTACGCCGATCTCATCCAGCGCATCAAGCGGTCCAGCCTCTGACTACCCACGGCCCGCGCGCCGCCGCAGTTCCTCCCAAGCCTCATCCACCCGCTCACCCAGCTCCTCCAGCGACCCCTCGTTGGGAACCACCAGGTCGGCGATGGCGAGCCGGGCCTCGCGGGAGGACTGCGCGGCGATGCGGGCCTTGGCGTCCCGCTCCGGCATGCCCCGGTGCTCGGCCAGGCGGCGGATACGCGTGTCGTCGGCCGCGTCCACCACGATGACCACGTCGTACATGGGAGCCAGGTTGTTCTCGGCCAGCAACGGCACGTCGTACACGACGATGGCGTCGGCGGCGGCCTGGTTCTGGAGGGTGGCCACGCGTTCGCCCACCAGCGGGTGGACGA
This sequence comes from Nonomuraea sp. NPDC050790, assembly GCF_044456745.1. Taxonomy (NCBI): domain Bacteria; kingdom Bacillati; phylum Actinomycetota; class Actinomycetes; order Streptosporangiales; family Streptosporangiaceae; genus Nonomuraea; species Nonomuraea sp. NPDC050790. The sequence continues at coordinate 210,924 of NZ_JBITGF010000005.1, forward strand.
TGGCGTTGAGGGTGGCGAGCTGGTCGGCGTCGGAGAAGACGACGGCGCCGAGCCTCTCGCGGTCGAGGGTGCCGTCCGGGCGGAGGATCTCGTGGCCGAAGGCGGCCACCACGCGGGCCAGGCCCTCGGTGCCGGGCTCCACCACCTCGCGGGCGATCTTGTCGGCGTCGATCACCACGGCGCCCTTGGCGGCCAGCCGCTTGGACACTTCGCTTTTACCGGAGCCGATCCCGCCGGTGAGTCCCACCTTCAGCACGTGATCAGCGTACCGAGCCCGGACGGCGCAGGTGCACCAGCGTCAGGTGGTCGTCCATCCGCTCGCGGTGCGTCTCCCGGTAGCCGAGCCGGTGGTACAGGCGCAGGCTCATCGACAGGTGCCCCGTGAACAGGTCGAAGGCCGTCGCCTCCGCCACCTGTTCATGCAGGGCGGTCAGCAGCGCGGTGCCCAGCCCCTCGCCCTGGCGGTCGGGGGCGATGACGAGCCGCCCGACCAGGCACGTGGTGCCGGACAGCTGGCCGCGCACGGCGCCGACGATGCGGGCGCCGTCAACGGCCTTGAGGACGGTCGCGCCCTCCACCGCCTTGCGCACCTGCTCGGCCGACTCCACCAGCGGCGCGATGAACGGGTCGCCGTAGAGCTGGGCCTCGGTGACGTAGGCCGCACGCTGAAGCGTGAGGATCTCCCCGGCGTCGGCCGCGACTGCCCGCTCTATCAGCACCCGCTCACTTTACTCATCCCGTGCGGGCGTGTCCCTGCCTCGTTGTGACAGTACGGCTGCCGCCGCCCCCACCCCCAGCGCGAGCGCGGCCAGCCCCCACCCGAGCCCCTTGCGGTCCAGCCCGAACAGCGCGTCCACCGAGAACCTCCCCGGCCCGTGCACGGCCAGCGCCGTGGCCCCGATCCCCAGCAGCATCGGGTACTCGAAGCCCCCGTCCTGCGCCCACAGCCCCTTGGGCAGGTGGACGGAGACGGTGGCGTTCGTCATCACGGAGATGAGCCCGGCGCAGGAGAGCGGGGTGGCCGCGCCGAGCGCGATCCCGGCGCCCGACCCGAACTCCCCGAGCCCGGCGGCCAGCGCCATGAGCCTGCCGTGGGGGTAGCCGAGCGCGGTCATCATCTCGCCGGTCCTGTCGGGCCCGCCGCCGCCGAACCAGCCGAACAGCTTCTGCGCGCCGTGCCCCATGAGCAGAAGCCCCGCGGGCACCCGCAGCAGCAGCACCCCGACATCATCCGCATGATCCTTCATGCAGAGATATATACCCACTTAGTGGCTAATGTCCGATGTCGTCGGCCATCGTGTACGCGCCGTTGCGCAGCCGTTCGATCAGACCCAGCGTCCACTGCGCCCCGCTGTCGGCCGTGTGGACCCACATCCCGAGCACCTCGCCCACGGCGCCCCAATCCTCCGGAGCCGCCCCGGGCGTCCACTCCTTGGTCACCGCGTCCCGCCACTCCTCCAGCCCCTGAACCCGCCGCAGCAGCAGTTCGACCGCCTCGGCCCTGGACAGGTCCTCGATGAAGCCGACGCCCGCGGTGATCACGTCGAGCCGCTGGTCGTGGCGGGTGAGCGCGTCCCGCAGCAACGAAAAGTACTCCTGCTCACCGACCGGCGTGATCTCGTACTCGGTACGCGGCGGCCCGCCCGCGGTGCTCGGCGCGACGTCGTGGGCCAGCATTCGCCCCTGGGCCGCCATCTGCTTGAGCCCGTGGTAGATGGAGCCGGGTTTCATCCCCGCCCACTCATGGGCACCCCAGGACTCAAGGTCGCTACGCACCTGGTAGCCGTGGGCCCGGCCGCGCCGGCGTACCGCACCCAGGATCAGCAGGCGTGTAGCTGACATCGTCCACCCTTCGTCGCCCTCACCCGAGCCTACGCGCGACAGGAGCACAAAAGGGCGGCCACCACCAGCACGTACTTGTCGCGGGCCATCCTTCGGACAGGGTACGGCGGGCCGTAAGCTGGGCGCATGCCCACGACGCAGGTTTCCCGGCTGGTCCGAGCCCCGCGGTCGGCCGTCTACCAGGCACTTCTCGACCCGGGCGCGATCGCGGCGTGGCGGGTGCCCGAGGGGATGAGCAGCCACGTGCACACGTTCGAGGCCCGCGAGGGCGGGTATTTCCGGGTGTCCCTGACGTACCACTCAAGCGATGAGGAGGGGAAGTCCGGCGGCAACACCGACACCTACCACGGGCGCTTCGTCCAGTTGGTGCCGGATGAGCGGGTGGTGGAGGTCGTCGAGTTCGAGTCGGCCGATCCGGCGATGGGCGGCGAGATGACGATGACCACGACGCTGGCCGACGCCGACGGCGGCACCGAGGTCGTCATCCTGCACGAGGGCCTGCCCGAGGCCGTCTCGCCGGCCGCCAACGAGACCGGCACCCGCATGGCGCTCGACAACCTGGCCAGACTTCTCGAAAGCCGCTGAAAGGGCCGTCCTAGAGCGGACGGCCCTGGCGGCGGGTCAGCCGACGGCCTTCTGCAACTGGGCCTTCGTCATCTTGGAACGGCCCTTGATGTTGCGCCGCTTGGCCTCGGCGTAGAGCTGGTCGCGGGTGCGGCCGCCGGCGCCGGAGTGCGAGCGCAGCCCGCCACGCCGCCCGGAGGAGATGTCCTGCGTGGAGGTACGGCTGGCCGTCTTCGCCTCACCCGAGCGCGCCCGCTCCTTGTTCACCGTGCGAGCCGCGATCTCCTTGGCACGCTTGTCGCTCGTGCCGCGCTTCTTGGCGCTGTCCTTGATGTGCTCGTACTGCCGTTCCCGTTTCGGGCTGGATCCCCGAGGCATTTTGTCATCCTTTCGCAAGGGCCGATTCCGGCCCTGCTCCTTGAGTTCTCCCAGGTCACCCCTGCCCGCGTATCCCCCGCAATCACCTCATCGTCCGACAAAAAGCGCCAGACCCCCTGCGACGCAGGCGTTGTACGGCCACGCCGGCCGCCACCCCGCACGCCGCCACCAGGCACACCCGCAGCACCCGGCGCCCCTTCCGGCCACGCTCCCCGCTCGCGGCGCCGGTGAGGCTGCCCGCGATGACGGTGGCGGTCTGGCGGTCGGCCTGCCTGTCCAGGTCGTGGTCGTTCATGGTCCCCTTTTCCCTCGGTCGGGCGGTCCTCATGCCTCGCGGTAGGCGCGCACGAAGGCCTCGTACACCTCGCACGGCAGGGCGGCGCGGCCCTGCGGGTGGACGTTGCGTAAGAACGCGGTCACCTGGGCCCGCGAGAAGTCCAGGCCGCGGCGGCGCAGGTAGTCCAGCAGCGCGCCGGTGTCGATGACCGGGCTGCCGAAGCCGGCGAAGACCAGTTCGCCGCCGTAGAAGGGCGCCGGGGCGCGTTCGCGTAGCTGGGCGAACTCCGCGCGCGAGATGCGGCCGTCGCCGTCGCCGTCGGTCAGCCCGATGAGGAACTCGACGTCCGACCTGGTGACCGGCTGTGCCATGAGGCCGAGCCCGAGCAGGATCTCGTCCGCGGACAGGAGTCCGTCGCGATCGCTGTCGAACAGGTCGAAGACATCCCGGTCCGCCCAGACGGCTGCTGGCGCTCTCTGCGCGCCGTACAACATGGAAGATCGCCTCCTCGTCGGAATGTTCACCAACTACCCGACAAAGAGGGAAAAATCCACAAATTAGGGTCGATGTCCGTTTGACGACACGGCCACCCAGGCCCGTTCGAGGGTGTCGTGGACGTTCAGCCGGTCCAGGACCCCGGTGATCCGCAGCACCCGGACCGGCATCGGCTGGACGGCCGCCAGGTGCACCGGACTGCCTTGGCCCTCACCCAGGAGGTGGGCGCTCAGCAGGACCTTCAGGCCGCTGCTGTCCAGGAACGTCATTCCGGCCAGGTCGAGCACCACCGGCACCCCTGGCCTGCGCGCCTGCTCGATCGCCGTCGCCAGCCCGGCGGAGTTGGTGGCGTCGACCTCGCCGGCGACACGGATCAGCGTGACGCCGCGCGCATGCTCACAACTGACGTCGAGACCGCTCACGGCAGCAGCTTAACCCCGACGACCTTTTCCGGAAAGAGAGTTCCCCAATCGTTGAAGTTACGGTCAGGGGCCGTAAGGATGGGATTATGGGTAGCTCTGATGATCGCTCGTCGTGGACCTTCCTGACCCACCACGCGCGGGTGCTGCTGGAGATCGCCCGTGACCCGGACGCCCGGCTGCGCGAGATCGCGCTCACGATCGGCATCACGGAGCGTGCGGTGCAGGGCATCGTGACCGACCTGGAGCACGCCGGATATCTCACCCGCGACCGGGTCGGACGCCGCAACCGCTACGAGCTCAACCTCGACCGGGGCTTCCGCTACCCGACCGAGGCACACGCGCCGGTGCGCGCCCTGATCGAACTGTTCGTCCGAGAGGCCCCCACCGGCGACTCCTGACCCCTGCTCCCCGCCTGACCCCGCCCTGCCGAGGTTTGAGGACCCCGTTTCTCGGTAGCGAAGGTGGAGTCCGGCGGGGAGGAGCGTAGATGAGACGTCCCGGGTTCGACCCCCCGCCGGACGATCCAGCGTTACCCACGGTCCGCGCCCCCGCGAGGCGCTCCAGCCGCCCCAGCCATGGCGATGGCGCCTTGCTGGTGACTCGGCTTCGGCGCGGCCCGCGCTCTACAGCGATCTTTCGAGACCCGACCGAGCCTGTGGTCATAAGGAGCCGAGCCCATGAGAATCGCCATGATCTCCGAGCACGCCGACCCGCTGGCCGCCATCGGCGGCGTCGACGCCGGCGGCCAGAACGTCCACGTCGCCGCCCTGTCCTCGGCCCTGGCCGCGCGCGGGCACACGGTGGTCGTCCACACCCGTCGCACCTCCCCCGGCCAGCCGGAACAGGCGCCGATGGGGCCCGGAGTCACCGTGGACTACATCCCGGCCGGGCCTGCCGCGCCGGTGCCCAAGGACGGGCTGGTGCCGTACATGCCGGACTTCGCGCGGATCCTGCGCGAACGCTGGCGGCGCGAGCGGCCGGACGTGGTCCACGCCCATTTCTGGATGAGCGGGCAGGCGGCGCTCGCCGCCGCGCGCGACGTCCCCGTCGTGCTCACCTACCACGCGCTCGGCACCGTCAAGCGGCGCTGGCAGGGCGCGGCCGACACCAGCCCGCCGCACCGCGTCGGCACCGAGCGCACGATCGGCCGCCGCGCCGACGCGATCGTGGCCACCTGCGGTGACGAGGTGCGCGAGCTCGCCGCCATGGGCGTGCCGCCGGAGCGGGTTTCGGTCGTGCCGTGCGGCGTGGATCTCGACCGTTTCCGTCCCGCGCCGCCCGATCCCGTCCAGGTCAGCCGCTGGTGGTACGGCCCGCGTACCGGCGGCCGGATCCTCTGCCTGGCCCGGCTGGTGCCGCGCAAGGGCGTTGACACCGTCATCCAGGCGCTCCGCCGGCTGCCCGGCGCGCAGTTGCTCGTCGCGGGCGGCGACCCCGGCGACGGCGAACTGGCCCGGCTGCGCGCGCTGACCGCCATGCACGGCCTGGCCGGACGGGTCCGGCTCGTCGGCAGCGTGGCCAGGCCCGACGTGCCGGCCCTGATGCGCTCGGCCGACGTCGTGGTGACGGTGCCGTGGTACGAGCCGTTCGGGATCGTCGCGATCGAGGCGATGGCCTGCGGCGTGCCCGTGGTGGCCTCGGCCGTCGGCGGGCACCTGGACACGGTCGCGGGCTGGGGCGTGCTGGTGCCGCCACGACGTCCCCGCGCGCTGGCCAGGGCGCTGGGCGAACTGCTGGACTCCCCCGAGCGGCGCGAGGAGCTCGGCCAGGCCGGGGCCCGCCGGGCCCGCCGCCGGTACGGCTGGGCGCGCGTCGCCGAGCGTACCGAGGCCGTCTACACCCAGGTGATCAGCGGGCGGACGGTCCGGCTCGAGGCGTCCGGGTGCTAGCGGCGCCGTTTTTCGGGTAGGCGCGGGAGCGTGCGTCACAGCAGCCCGGAGGAACCGGGCATCACCCGGCGGCGGCGGGGGCGGGGGTTCAGCTATCACCACCCCGACGGCCGCCTCGTGCGCGACCGCCGTACGCTGGCCAGGATCCGCGCCCTGGCCATCCCGCCCGCCTGGCGCGAGGTGTGGATCTGCCGCGACGAGGGACACCTGCAGGCGGTGGGCACCGACGCGGCGGGCCGGCGCCAGTACCGCTACCACGACCGGTGGCGGGAGGAGCAGGACCGGCTCAAGTTCGACCGGGTGACCGAGATGGCCGGGCGGCTGCCCGCCTTCCGCCGCCGCGTACTCCGGCATCTGGGGCAGGACGGGCTGCCCCGCGAGCGGGTGCTGGCCGCCGGCGCGCGCATGCTGGACCTAGGGCTGTTCAGGGCGGGCGGCGCCGAGTACGACTCCTTCGGCCTGACCACGCTCAGGACCGAGCACGTCACCTGCACCGGCGACGGCGTCGTGTGCAGGTTCCCGGCCAAGGGCGGCAAGCCGCAGGAGACCGAGATCCGCGACCCGCACGTGCGCGAGGTGGTCACCGCGCTGCTGCGCACCGGCCACGACGGCGAGCTGCTGCGCTTTCGCAACGGCTCCGGCTGGAAGGACGTGCGCACCGAGGATCTCAACGGCTACCTGCGCGAGCTGCTCGACTGCGAGGTGTCGGCCAAGGACTTCCGCACCTGGCACGCCACCGTCCTGGCCGCCGAGGGGCTGGCCCGTACCCGCCGCCCCCGCGGCAGGCTGGGGCGGCGGCGCGCCGTGAAGCGCGTGGTCGAGCAGGTGGCCGGCCGCCTCGGCAACACCCCGGCGGTCGCCCTGTCCTCCTACATCGACCCGCGCGTCGTCAACGCCTACGAACGCGGCAGGACCGTGCCGCTCGACGGCGACCTGGAGCAGCAGGTCATCGAGCTGGTCCAGCGCACACGGCGTACCGCTCAGGCGGAGTAGGTCATGACGGCCACGCCGCTGTCCAGGATCTGGTGCGCGGTCAGCTTGTAGCGGCGGGCCTGGGCCCCGCTGCGCCCCGCGAACAGCGGCACGCCCGCGCCGGCGGTGACCGGGCTGACCTTGACCACGATCTCGTCGATCTCGTCGTAGAGCACGCCGGCCAGCTCCGCGCCGCCGACCAGCCAGATGCCGCCGCCGTCCGCGGCCTTCAGCTTCCTGACCCGCTCCACGGGGTCGCTCGCGACCACCTCGACGTCCGGGGCGGGCGCCGCGCCGAGCGTGCGGGAGAAGACCAGGTGCCGCAGATGCGGGTAGGCGTCGGTGACGCCCAGGTCAAGACCGATCTGGTACGAGCGCCGCCCCTCCAGCACCGTGTCGAAACGGGTACCCGGGTCCGTGACGCCGAGCGCCTGACGGGCGCCCACCGGCAGCGTCTCCGGGTAGTTCGCGACGACGAACTCGACGTAGTCCTGCCCGATGGCGAACAGCCCGTTCGACGGGTCGGCGTCGGAGGTCTCGGCGATGTAGCCGTCCAGGGTGGCGGCCACGAAATAGGTCAGCTTGCGCATATGGGTCGTTCCTTAGATCTGTTGTGAGCTGCAGACCCTACCGGATGCCCACCCAAAGGGACGAAACGGGCAAACAAGTCAGGCCCCGCACCGTGAGGTGCGGGGCCTGACCGGTTACGTGCTTGCCGAGCTGTTAGCTCTGGCCGCCCGCGAGCTTCTCGCGCAGCGCGGCGAGAGCCTCGTCGGAGGCCAGGGCGCCGCTGGCCGGAGCCGACGAAGAAGAGGACGAGGAGGAGCTGGCCGGAGCCGGCGTCTCACCGCTGTAGGACGAGGGAGCGGCCTCGCCGGCCTCCGCCTCGGCCTTGCGGGCCTCTTCGATCTGCTTCTTGTGGGCCTCGAAGCGGGTCTGGGCCTCGGCGTACTGCCGCTCCCACTCCTCGCGCTGGCGGTCGAAGCCCTCGAGCCACTCACCCGTCTCGGGGTCGAAGCCCTCGGGGTAGATGTAGTTGCCCTGGTCGTCGTAGGTGGCGGCCATGCCGTAGAGGGTCGGGTCGAACTCGACCTCGGTGCCGACACCCTCGTTGGCCTGCTTCAGCGACAGGCTGATGCGACGGCGGTCGAGGTCGATGTCGATGATCTTGACGAAGATCTCGTCGCCGACCTGGACGACCTGCTCCGGGATCTCCACGTGGCGCTCGGCCAGCTCGGAGATGTGGACCAGGCCCTCGATGCCCTCCTCGACCCGGACGAACGCGCCGAACGGCACCAGCTTGGTGACCCGGCCGGGGACGACCTGGCCGATCTGGTGGGTGCGGGCGAACTGCTGCCACGGGTCTTCCTGCGTCGCCTTGAGCGAGAGGCTGACGCGCTCGCGCTCCATGTCGACGTCGAGGACCTCGACCGTGACCTCCTGGCCGACCTCGACAACCTCGGACGGGTGGTCGATGTGCTTCCAGGACAGCTCCGACACGTGGACGAGGCCGTCGACGCCACCCAGGTCCACGAAGGCACCGAAGTTGACGATCGAGGACACGACGCCCTTGCGGACCTGGCCCTTCTGGAGGGTGTTGAGGAACGTCTGGCGGACCTCGGACTGCGTCTGCTCAAGCCAGGCGCGGCGCGACAGAACCACGTTGTTGCGGTTCTTGTCGAGCTCGATGATCTTCGCCTCGAGCTCGCGGCCGACGTAGGGCTGGAGGTCGCGGACCCGGCGCATCTCGACCAGGGAGGCCGGGAGGAAGCCACGGAGGCCGATGTCGAGGATGAGACCACCCTTGACGACCTCGATGACGGTGCCGGTGACGATGCCGTCCTCGTCCTTGATCTTCTCGATCGTGCCCCAGGCGCGCTCGTACTGCGCACGCTTCTTGGACAGGATCAGGCGACCCTCCTTGTCCTCCTTCTGGAGAACCAGGGCCTCTACGTGTTCGCCGACTTCCACGACGTCCGCGGGGTCGACATCGTGCTTGATCGAGAGCTCGCGCGAGGGGATGACACCCTCGGTCTTGTAGCCGATGTCGAGAAGAACCTCGTCTCGATCGACCTTGACGACGGTGCCCTCGACGATGTCGCCGTCGTTGAAGTACTTGATGGTCTCGTCGATCGCTGCGAGGAAGGCTTCCTCGGACCCGATGTCGTTGACCGCTACCTGCGGGGTGCTCGAGGTGGCCTCAGTGCTGGACGTCATGTGTGGAATTGCTCCGAACGCGGACAGATATCGATGTGGCGGCGCGCGGCAGGCCCTCTTCCGCATCAAGCCGAGGATTACGACATCGACGTGACCGAGCGCGAGCCCGCTCCGTCTGAGGCGCGCGCGAGCCCACAGCGCAGCGATCAGCATATGAGACCTAGCCGCGAGGGTCAATCCGAGAGAGCGATGACCTTCAAGGAACTCTCGCCGCTAGTAGGCGTTGACCTGGTCTCTCCGCTTCGGGGCGATATTACCCTGAAGCTTCTTCGGCACGGAGACGCGCTCGGGGTCACCGTCGGAGACGAAGCGCCATCCTGGGTGCTTCTGCAGCCATTCCAGCCAGTACTGCGAGCACCACTTACGGCATTCGCCCCGCTTGCCGTTGCTCTGGATCCGCTGGACGGCCCCGGGATCGTACCCCTTGGCGAAGGGCGACAGCGACGGCTCGGCCCCGGCCAGGAAGACCGCGTCGAAGTCGTAGCGCGTGCCGCCCCACTCCCCCTCGCGGGCGGCCTTCTTCTTGTGCGGCATGCTCCCGAACGGCAGCGCCATCGTCTTGGACGGCGGCACGCCGAGCTTCTTCAGCATCCGCTCCAGGCGGGCGATCTGCTCGCGCACCTTCTTGGTGCCCATGGCCCGCAGGTTGGGGTGCGCCCAGGTGTGGTTGGCCACCTCGAAGCCCTGCCGGTGCAGCCACTGCACCGCCGTGGCCTGCTGTTCGTGCTTCTGCAGTCCGAACGGGTAGTGATTGACCCAGAAGGTCGCGACAGGCCGGAAGGACGGGAACTTGCGGGCGACGTCGTAGATGATCGCGACGGCGGTGTTCCTGGCGGGCCGTCCCTGGTCGTCGAGGGCGAAGTGGCTCGAGTGGCCGTCGTCGAAGGTCAGCACGACGGGGAACTTGCCGGCCGGGACCTGGATCCGCCCGGCGGCGAACTCCGCGGCGGTGATCGGCACGTACCCCTGCTTGGCCAGCTTCTCCAGCTCCTGCCGTAGCTGGTCGGGGGTGCGGTCGATGGAGGCCATCCGCTTCTTGACGATGCGGTGGTACATGATGATCGGCACCAGCCCGGCCTCGTTGGCCTTCACCTGCTTGGCGAACTCGGGGGTGGCGACCACGGGCGGCGGCTGGCTCGCGGTGGGCACCGGGGCGGGCTGCGACGCCTGCGCGGACGGCTGCCCCGAGGAGGGCACAGGTTGCCCAGAGGGTTGCCCAGAGGGTTGCCCGGAGGGTTGCCCGGAGGGCTTCGGCTGGATCTGCCCCACCTTGACCGCCTCCGGCGGCACTTCGGCACCCGGATCGTCGCCCGGCATGATCATCAACGCGACGACCGCGACGAGGATGACCGCGACGTTCGCCGCACCGATGACACGCGTGGATGACAGTGAGGGCCGCACAGAACTCCCGTACCCGGTCGGGGAATGGCAAAGGTCCAGCGTAGTCCAGAAGCCCTTCCCACAAGGCCCACGGCACACCGTGTCCAGGCATGTCACACATCACACTGCAACATCACCCATGTCCGGAAATCACCCCCACAGTCCCCTCTGAACCGAGTCCCAAAACGCCAAGCCACATGCCCGGGACCGCGCCCAGCCCCCCGGGTCCCCCCGACCCCACCCCTGGGCGCGCACCCCGCTAGCGATCGCAGGTTGGCACCCAGCCTTGGGGCTGCGCCCACGCCCGCGCTGGTAGCGACGCCCCCACACGCGACTGCGGCGAGCCGCATGCCCGGGTCGGCGCCCAGCCCCGGTCACCTCGCCCCTGGCTCTGGTTGTGCCCGAAAGCTGCCGGGGTTACGACCCCTCCACCCGAGCGCCAACCGGAAGCCCTGGGGCACTTCCAGGGTTACCGGGGGTCGCGGGTTCTGGCGAGGTGGGTCTCCGGAGGCGGAGCCGTACCCGGAGAAAAGGAGCGACGGCGGGCGCAGGGGCCCGCCGTCGAGGTCGCGCAGGTGGGTCAGTGGCCCGCGTCCTCCCAGGTACGCCCCACGCCGACCGAGACCTCCAGCGGCACCCGGAGCTGGTAGGCGGCGTTCATCTGGTCGGTCACCAGTTGCCTGAGCCGCTCCAGCTCGCCCGGCGCCGCCTCGAACACCAGCTCGTCGTGGACCTGCAGCAGCATGCGCGAGCGCAGCCCCTCCTCGCCCAGCGCCTGCCGCACGTTGAGCATCGCGACCTTGATGATGTCGGCCGCCGAGCCCTGGATGGGCGCGTTGAGCGCCATGCGCTCGGCCATCTCGCGCCGCTGGCGGTTGTCGCTGGTCAGGTCGGGCAGGTAGCGCCGCCTGCCCATGATGGTCTCGGTGTAGCCGTCGGTGCGGGCCTGGGAGACGATGGCCTGCAGGAAGTCGCGCACGCCGCCGAACTCCTGGAAGTACTCCTCCTTCAGCGCCCGTGCCTCGGCCACCGGGATGTTGAGCTGGCCGGCCAGCCCGAAGTCGGACAGACCGTAGGCAAGGCCGTAGTTCATCGCCTTGATGCGCGCCCGCAGCTCGCCGTCGACCTGCTCCGGCGGCAGGTCGAACACCCGCGAGGCGGTGGCGGCGTGGAAGTCGTGGCCCGACTCGAACGCGGCGATCAGCGACTCGTCGCCCGACAGGTGCGCCATGATGCGCAGCTCGATCTGGCTGTAGTCGGCGGTCAGCAGCGTCTCGTAGCCCTCGCCGACCGTGAAGCCCTGCCGGATGCGGCGGCCCTCGGCGGTGCGGATCGGGATGTTCTGCAGGTTGGGCTTCTCCGACGACAGCCGGCCGGTGGCGGCGATGATCTGGTTGAACGTCGTGTGGATGCGGCCGTCGTCGGCGATCTCCTTGATCAGGCCCTCGACGGTCTGGCGGAGCTTCTGCTGGTCGCGGTGGCGCAGCATGATGACCGGCAGCTCGTGCTCGGTCTGGGTGGCCAGCCAGGCGAGCTGGTCGGCGTCGGTGGAGTAGCCGGTCTTGGTGCGCTTGGTCTTGGGCAGGTTGAGCTTGTTGAAGAAGATCTCCTGCAACTGCTTGGGCGAGCCGAGGTTGAACTGCTCGCCCACGACCGCGTGGGCCTCCTCGACGGCCTGCTTGACCGCGGCGGCGAACTGCGCCTCCATGCCGGTGAGGTAGTCGCGGTCGACCGCGATGCCGGCCCGCTCCAGCTCGGCCAGCACCCGCACCAGCGGCAGCTCCACGTCGCCCAGCAACTGGGTGCCGCCGCGCTGGGACAGGAAGGACTCCAGCGAGTCGGCCAGCTCGCGCACCGCGTGGGCGCGCAGCGCCAGGTCCTTGGCCGGGGCGTCCTCGTCGTCGCCGAACAGCGCCGCCTGCCCGCCCGACTCCTCCTCGACCTTGAGGTCGCGGTGGAGGTAGCGGCGGGCGAGGTCTTCGAGGGCGAAGGTGCGCTGGCCGGGCATGGCCAGGTAGGCGGCCAGCGCGGTGTCGGCGCTCAGGCCGCGCAGGTCGAGCCCCAGCGTCCACAGGGCCAGCAGCGGGCCCTTGGCGTCGTGGACGGCCTTGGGCCGCTCGTCGGAGCCCAGCCACGCGCCGAGCGCGGCGTAGTCGGCCTCGGTGAGCTTGGTCGGGTCGATGTGGGCGGCGGTGCCGTCGGGCGAGGCGATCGCGATGCCGTCGATGCGGCCGGTGCCGCTGCCGTAGACGCCCTTGAACGCCAGGCCCGCGCGGCCCTCGGGCATGGACTGCAGCCAGCCGGCCACGCGGTCGGGGCCGAGGATGATCGTCTCGACCTCGAAGCCCTGCTCGGGCTCCTCCTCGCCGCTGCCGAGCACCTTGAAGACGCGCTCGCGCAGCTCGCCGCGGATCTGCAGGGTGTCGAAGAGCTTGTTGATCTCCTCGCGGTCCCAGGCGCCCTGGACGAGGCCCTCGATCTCGACGTCCATCGGCACGTCGCGCAGCAGCTCGGTGAGCCTGCGGTTCATCAGCACCTGGGCGACGTGCTCGCGCAGCTTGTCGCCGACCTTGCCCTTGACCTCGTCGACCCGGTCGACCAGCTCGGTCAGCGAGCCGAACTCGCGCACCCACTTGGCGGCGGTCTTCTCGCCCACGCCGGGGATGCTCAGCAGGTTGTCGCTCGGGTCGCCGCGCAGCGCGGCGAAGTCGGGATACTGCTGCGGCGTCAGCTCGTACTTCTCGAAGACGGCCTCGGGCGTGAAGCGGGTCATGTCGCTGATGCCGCGGCGGGTCATGAGGACGGTCACCTGCTCGTTGACGAGCTGCAGCGCGTCGCGGTCGCCGGTGACGATCAGCACGTTCATGCCCTCGCCCGAGGCGCGGACGGCCAGGGTGGCGATGAGGTCGTCGGCCTCGAAGCCGGCCTTGGACAGCCGGGGCACGCGCAGGGTGTCGAGCAGCTCGAAGATGAGCTGCATCTGGCCCCTGAAGTCCTCCGGTGTCTCACTGCGGTTGGCCTTGTACTCGGAGTACTCCTCGTGCCGGAACGTGGGCTCCGACCGGTCGAAGGCCACCGCCACGTGGGTCGGCTGCTCGTCGCGCAGGATGTTGGTCAGCATCGAGGTGAACCCGTAGACCGCCTCGGTGTGCTGACCGTCGGTGGTCATGAGGTTGGCGTCCTTGAGCGCGTAGAACGCGCGATAGGCCAGCGAATGCCCGTCGAGCAGCAACAGGCATGGGCGGTTGGGGGTCACTTCACTGTTCGGCACACCAGAAGCCTAGTCTCCAAGTGCGACAGAAAACCTGAGCTCGGAAGACTGGAGGCCCCTCCTTGACGCAGATAGACCGGGTGACCATCGACTCCCTTCACCAGGGCACGCTGGCCGAGCGAATGGGGATAGAGATCCTGGAGGCCGGCGCGGAGCGCGTGGTGGGCCGCATGCCGGTGGAGGGCAACACGCAGCCGTACGGGCTGCTGCACGGCGGCGCGTCGGTCATGCTCGCCGAGACGCTGGGCTCGATCGGCTCGGCGATCCACGCGGGCGAGGGCCGGATCGCGGTCGGCATCGAGATCAACGCCACGCACCACAGGTCGGCCACGTCCGGGCACGTCACAGGCGTGGCGAGGCGTATTCACGGCGGCCGCTCGCTGGCCACGTTCGAGATCGAGATCGCCGACGAGGAGGGCAGGCGCGTGTGCACCTCCCGCCTCACGTGCATGCTGCGCGACGCCTGAGACGGCGAAGGCAGTTCGGCTCACCCTTTGCACACGGCCCCCGTGGGTCGCTACGGTTGACCGGACAGAGCCCGCGGGGAGGCCGAGTAGATAACGTGTCGGGCCGGGGAAGCCCGGACACGGTCCCAAAGGTCACCCCCGGGCTCGCTCTTTTTTGCCCGCGCATTACGCGGGTCATCCCATCTTTACGGGCTCGATACATACATCGCCCTCCTGTGCAGCGCTTTTCCCTCGATCGTTATGGTCTCGTTTTAGTACGGCTCCGCGCCCGCGCCAGGGGTATACCTCGATTTAGCCCCTGACCTGCCGTCTTATTTGCTCACATCACTGACACACCCGCATCACTAATTGGTGACGAACGGTTCGGAACCGGACGTCGCCGGAATAGGCTCCCGCCACAGCATCCCAGTTGTGCCTGCGATGCCCGCGTGTCGAGATGGAGGGGTACAACCCAAGCCCCGCCTTGACCTAATAGAGGGAGCACCATTGCGCAGAGCCGTGATCGCGTTCACGGCCTTCCTGGGTGGACTGATCTTCCTGCTCGCCAGCCCCGCCTCCGCGGGGCCTGCCGACTGCCAGGGAGTGAAGGGAACACTCAAACTCCAAGGCCAGCCAGTGAACGGCGCGAAAATCGTCGTGACCACCGAGGACGGAAAACCCGTCAAGGAGGTCACCAGTAACGCCCAAGGCACATGGGACGTCCAGGTCGACAAACCAGGGAAGTTCAAGGTCACCCTGGATGTCAGCTCGCTCCCTCAGAACGCCGAGGTCCGCGGCGGCAACAACGTCCGCACCCCGACGGTCTACAAGGACAACTGCTCCACCGTCCTGTTCGCCCTGGTTCCCAAGGGCGGCGGCGAGCAGACGCCCGGAGCCCCGGCTCCCACCGACACCTCGACCGACAGCAACTTCTGGCCGCGGGCGGCACAGCTCACCTTCGAGGGCTTCAACCTCGGCCTGATCATCGCCCTGGCCGCGATGGGCCTGTCGCTCATCTTCGGCACCACCAAGCTCACCAACTTCGCCCACGGTGAGCTGGTGACGCTCGGCGCGCTGATCGCCTACCTCTTCAACGTGGGCTTCGGACTCGGCGTCATCCCCTCCGCGGTGATCGCGGTCGTGGCCGGCGGCGCGTTCGGATACCTCCAGGACCGCTTCTTCTGGGGGCAACTGCGCAGGCGGGGCACCGGCGTCATCGCCATGATGATCATCTCCATCGGCGTGGCGATGTTCCTGCGCTTCCTCTTCCTGTTCCTGTACGGCGGGGACAGCGAGCCGTACACGGAGTTCAACGCCCAGGCCGGCGTGACGGTCGGCCCGATCACCGCAGCGCCCAAGAACTTCATCATGATGGGCATCGAACTGGTCGTCCTCATCATCGTCGGCATCGCGCTGCTCAAGACCCGCACCGGCAAGGCCGCGCGCGCCGTCGCCGACAACCCGGCGCTGGCCGCCTCCTCCGGCATCAACGTCGACCGGGTCATCCGCGTCATCTGGACCTCCGGCGGCGCCATCGCCGCGCTGGCCGGCATCCTGCTCGGCCTGTCGCAGACCGTGAAGTACACGATGGGCCAGGACATCCTGCTGCTCATCTTCGCCGGAGTCACGCTCGGCGGCCTCGGCACCGCGTTCGGCGCGCTGGTCGGCTCCCTCATCGTGGGCCTGTTCATCCAGCTGTCCACCCTCTGGATCTCCCCTGAGCTCAAGAGCGTGGGCGCGCTGGCCGTACTCATCATCGTCCTGCTCTTCCGGCCGCAGGGCATCCTCGGCCGCCGCGAGCGGATCGGCTGACGGGGGGAAACATGGACTGGTTCAACATCATGGTGACCACCGTCGAGGCTGCGGTGGGCGTCGAGACGGTCTTCTACATGCTGGCCGCGATCGGCATCAACCTGCACTTCGGGTACACCGGCCTGCTCAACTTCGGCCAGGCGGCCTTCCTGGGCGTCGCGGCGTACGGCCTGGCCGTCACCGTCGTCACGATCGGCCTGCCGTTCTGGGTGGGCATCGGCGTCGGGATCGCCTCGGTCATCCTGCTCGCCCTGCTGCTCGGCATCCCGACGCTGCGGCTGCGCGCCGACTACCTGGCGATCGTCACGATCGCGGCGGCCGAGATCGTCCGCCTGATCTTCCGCTCGGTCACCTTCAAGGACTACTTCGGCGGGTCGGACGGCCGTTACGGCTTCTCCGAGGGCTTCTTCGCCATGAACCCCTTCTCCAAGGGCGAGTACGGCATCGGCCCCTTCACCTTCAACGAGCGCGTCACCTGGGTCCTGCTCATCGGCTGGATCCTCGTCGCCCTGTCGTGCCTGGTGATCTACATGCTCATGAAGAGCCCGTGGGGCCGCGTGCTCAAGGCCATCCGCGAGGACGAGGAGGCCGTGCGGGCGCTGGGCAAGAACGTGTTCTCGTACAAGATGCAGTCGCTGATCCTCGGCGGCCTCATCGGCAGCTTCGGCGGCTACATCTACGCGCTGGGCTACGCCTCGGTGCAGCCGGACGCGTTCTCGACGGAGCTGACCTTCTACGCCTACACGATCGTCATCCTCGGCGGCGCGGCCCGCGTCTTCGGCCCGGTCGTGGGCTCGATGATCTTCTGGGTTCTCCTGGTCTTCGTCGGCAACCTGCTCAACGAGCTGATCGAGGCGCAGTACATCACCTGGATGTCGGTCAACCAGATCGGCGCCTTCCGCTTCATGCTCGTCGGACTCGGCCTGGTCCTGCTGCTGGTCTTCCGTCCACAGGGTATCTTCGGCGACAAGAGGGAGATCGCACTCGATGCACGCTGAAACCACGCCCAGTGACATCAAGGCCGCGGCGCTGGCCGCCTTCAAGAACCTCCAGCGCGAGCCCGGTGTCGCCAAACCCGACCCGATCCTGGTCGTCGACAACGTCGTACGCCGCTTCGGCGGCCTCACCGCGGTCGACGTCAAGCACGTGGAGGTCCAGCGCGGCTCCATCACCGCGCTGATCGGCCCGAACGGCGCCGGCAAGACCACGTTCTTCAACCAGCTCACCGGCTTCGACACCGCCGACGCCGGCGAGTGGACGTTCAAGGGCGCCAAGATGAACGGCGTCGCGGCCCACAAGGTCGCGCGCTCCGGCATGGTCCGCACGTTCCAGCTGACCAAGGCGCTGTCGAAGCTGACGGTGATCGAGAACATGCGCCTGGGCGCCCAGAACCAGAAGGGCGAGAGCTTCTTCCGCGCGCTGCTGCCCCGCTCCTGGCGGGCCCAGGAGGACGAGATCACCGCGCGCGCCGACGAGCTGCTCGCGCGCTTCAAGCTGGACGCCAAGCGCGAGGACTTCGCCGGCTCCCTGTCCGGCGGCCAGCGCAAGCTGCTGGAGATGGCCCGCGCGCTCATGGTCAGCCCCGAGCTGGTCATGCTCGACGAGCCGATGGCCGGCGTCAACCCGGCGCTCACGCAGTCGCTGCTGGGCCACGTCAAGGACCTGCGCGAGCAGGGCATGACCGTGCTGTTCGTCGAGCACGACATGGACATGGTCCGCGACATCAGCGACTGGGTGATCGTGATGGCCCAGGGCACGGTCATCGCCGAGGGCCCGCCGGACACGATCATGTCCGACGCCCGGGTGATCGACGCCTACCTGGGCGCCCACCACGACGCGCCGCTGTCGGAGGAGGAGCTGGAAGAGCAGCTCCACGAGGCCGAGGCCGCGCTCGAGGCCGAGGTCGAGGAGGAGGCAGGCAAGTGAGCAGCATCCCGGAATCCAAGGCGGCCGTCACCGACCGCAGCGCCCACGTGGCCGGGGCCGAGAACGCCGTGCTCCGGTGCGACGAGCTCATCGCGGGCTACCTGCCCGGTGTCAACATCCTCAACGGCTCCGACCTGTACGTCGGCGAGGGCGAGCTGATCGGCATCATCGGCCCCAACGGCGCCGGCAAGTCGACGCTGCTCAAGGCCATGTTCGGACTGGTCAACATCCGCAGCGGCTCGGTCGTGCTCAAGGGTGAGGACATCACGAACATGAAGGCGCACCAGTTGGTCGCCCGCGGGGTCGGCTACGTCCCGCAGACCAACAACGTCTTCCCGAGCCTGACGATCGAGGAGAACCTCGAAATGGGCGCCTACCAGGTGCCCACGAAGTTCAAGGAGCGCTTCGAGTTCGTCGCCGAGCTGTTCCCGGCCCTCAAGGAGCGGCGCAAGCAGCGCGCCGGCTCCCTGTCAGGCGGCGAGCGGCAGATGGTGGCGATGGCCAGGGCGCTCATGACCGAGCCGTCGGTGCTCCTGCTGGACGAGCCGTCGGCGGGCCTGTCGCCGAAGCTGCAGGACCTGGTCTTCATCCAGGCCCAGCAGATCAACAAGGCGGGCGTGACCGTGATCATGGTGGAGCAGAACGCGCGGCGCTGCCTGCAGATCTGCCACCGCGGCTACGTGCTCGACCAGGGCCGCAACGCCTACACCGGCACCGGCCGCCAGCTCGCCAACGACCCGAAGGTCATCGAGCTCTACCTGGGCACGCTGGCACGGGCGTAACCACGCTGCCTTGCGCGAAGGGGTCCCCTTGGGGCCCCTTCTCCGCGTTTAATGAGCAATGTGCGACGCATTACGGCTATAGCCCTGTTAATGCCCATGCTCGTGGCGTGCCAGAACAGCCCACCCGCGCAGAAGACGCAGGCGGCCGCCACGGAGACCAGCAAGTACAGCACCGGCGGCGACGCCGACGACGACCCCTGCACGCGGATCGTCTCCTCCATCGGCTACGCCGGGCTGCTGCTCCTTCCCGCGGGTGAGGAGGACCGGCAGAACTTCGAGAACGCCGTCCTGGGCCGCCTGGCGGAGCTGCGCGGAATCGTCCAGGAGTTCGGCCCCCGGCTGCCCCAGACGCTCCGGGGCGAGGCGGAGAAGGTCGAGAAGGCCACGCAGGGGCTCTCCAGCGCCCAGACCCCCAGGAAGCGCCAGGTGGCGCTCCTGAAGGACTACCGGGCCGCCGCCGACAGGATCGTGGCGGGCTGCAAGGGCGGGTGAACGCGAAGAAGCCCCGGGACCGCGGTCCCGGGGCTTCTTCCTGGCTACTTACTCGGCGATGTTGCCGGTGCGGTAGTCGATGGCCTTGGCCGGGTACTTGTTGTCGTCCCCGTACTGGTAGATGCCGATGGTGGCCGTCGCCGGGTCACCGGCGTCGTTGAACTCGACCGGACCGCTGATGCCGTCGTAGTCGATGTCCTTGCCGGCCTTCAGCAGGTCCACGCAGGTCTTGAAGTCGTTGCACTTCTCGCCGCCCTTGCTGACCTCGCCCAGCTTCGTGGCGATGTCGGTGCCCGCGTCGCTCTTGGCGGCCTCGGCGGCCAGGGCGATCAGGTTGGCGGCGTCGTAGGACTCGGGCGCGTAGCTGAAGTCCTCGAGCTTCGGGTTGACCTCGAGGAGCTTCTTCTGGAACGCGTCCGGGGCGGCCGCGCCGGGCAGCGTGCCCTTGACGCCCTTCAGGGTGCCCTTCGGGAACTTCAGGAAGTTCGTGTTGGACAGGTTGCCGTCGACCATGTACCAGTGGTGCTTGTCGGCCGTCAGGCCCTGCTTGACGAGCTCCTGGACGACCTTGTTGGTCTCGGCGAAGCCGATGAGCACGATGCCCTTCGGGTTCTTGGCCTTGACCTTGGCGACGTCGGCCGAGAAGTCCGCGGCCTTGGGGTCGTAGATGATCTTCTCGACGACCTCGCCGCCGCCGGCGATGACGGCCTTCTCCGTGGAGTCGGCCAGGCCGGTGCCGTAGGAGTCCTGCAGCGCGAGGATGGCGACCGTGTCGTCGCCGTCGGCCACCGCGAGGTCACCCAGGACGCGGCCCTGCAGGATGTCCGGCGGAGCCGTACGCCAGAACAGGCCGTTGTCCTTGTAGGTGGTGAGCTCGATGGAGGTGTTGGCGGGCGAGAAGTGCACCACGCCGGCGCCCGTGATCTTGTCGATCACGGACAGCGACACCGAGGACGAGGCGGCGCCGATGATGGCGTCCACCTTCTTGGCCAGCAGGCTGTCCACGGACTGCGAGGCGATCTGCGTCGTGGTGTCGCCGGAGTCGGTGTGCGAGACCGAGACCTGCTTGCCGAGGACGCCGCCCGCGTCGTTGATCTCCTTGACCGCCAGGTCCACGCCCGCGAACTCGGGCGGGCCGAGGTAGGCGAGCGAGCCGGTCTGCGGGAGGAGGGTGCCGAGGTTGAGCGTGCCGTCGCCCTTGCCGGCAGCGGCCGAGGTCGCCGGCGCAGCCGAGTCGGTGGCCGTGGTGCCGGCGGTGTCAGCGCCGCCGCCACAGGCCGTCAGAGCGAGGCTCGCCGCAGCCGCGACGGCGAGCACGCGCCCGAGTGGGGCAATGCGGGTCATGAAGTGTCTCCTTCATCCAGGCCGGGAGGCTGTCAGCACCGCCGACGTTCCCGATCGAATGAGCGAAACGTACAAAAAGCAGCAGGCTTCCAGCTAGATGCCTGGAAGAACTGTCGGCACTTGGATGCGGAGTCGTAATCACTCCTCAACTTATGGAGAAAACCCCCAGGTAGCGGCCGGTTATCTGGGAAACCGGCCGCTGACGCCCTGTTACCCCGCGATGTTCCCCGTCCGATACTCCAGCGCCTTCGCGGCGTTGAAGGTGTTGTTCTGGCCGAATTGGTAGATGCCAATCGTGGCGGTGGCCGGATCGCCGGCGTCGTTGAACTCCACGGGGCCGCTCACGCCGTCGTAGTCGATGTCCTTGCCCGCCTTGAGTAGATCGGCGCAGGCCTTGAAGGCGTTGCACTTCTCGCCGCCCTTGCTGACCTCGCCCAGCTTCGCGGCCATGTCGGCGCCCACGTCGCTCTTGGCCGCCTCGGCGGCGAGCGCGATCAGGTTCACGGCGTCGTAGGACTCGGGGCCGTACCCGAAGACGTCGAGCTGGGGATTGACCTCCAGCAGCCGCTTCTGGAACGCCTCGGGAGCCTCCGAGCCGGGCAGGGTGCCCTTGACACCCTTCATCGTGCCCTTGGGGAACTTCAGGTAGTTGGTGTTGGACAGGTTGCCGTCGACCATGTACCAGTGGTGCTTGTCGCTGCTCAGGCCCTGCTTGACGAGCTCCTGGACGACCTTGCTGGTCTCGGCGAAGCCGATGAGCACGATGCCCTTCGGGTTCTTCGCCTTCACCTTGGCCACGTCCGCCGAGAAGTCGGCCGCCTTGGGGTCGTAGAGGATCTTCTCCACGACCTCGCCCCCGCCGGCGAGAACGGCTTTCTCCGTCGAGTCGGCCAGGCCGGAGCCGTAGGCGTCCTGCATGGCCACGATCGCGACCGTGTCGTCGCCTTCCGAGACCGCCAGGTCGCCCAGGACCCGGCCCTGGAGCAGGTCGGGCGGGGCCGTACGCCAGAACAGGCCGTTGTCCTTGGCGTTGGTGAGCTCGATGCCCGTCGCCGACGGCGAGAACATCAGCACGCCCGAGCCCGTGATCTTGTCGAGGATGGACAGCGAGACCGAGGAGGAGGCCGAGCCGACGATGGCGTCGACCTTCTTGGCCAGCAGGCTGTCGGTGGATTGCGCGGCGATCTGGGTCGTGGTGTCGCCGGAGTCGGTGTGCGAGACCGAGATCTGCTTGCCCAGGACGCCGCCCGCGTCGTTGATCTCCTTGACCGCCAGGTCCACGCCCGCGAACATCGGCGGACCCAGGTAGGACAGGTTCCCCGTCTGGGGGAGCACGGAGCCGAGGACCAGCGTGCCGTCGCCCTTGGCGGCGGTGGTGCCCGGCGCGGAGGCCGTGTCGCTCGCCGGGGTGCCGGCCCGGTCGGGACCGGAGGATCCGCAGGCCGCGAGTGCGAGGGCCGAGACCGCCGCGGTCGCGACGGCCAACGCTCGCCGAATCATCGATATCTCCTTCTTGCAGAGATGCAGGGGGGACATGGAGTTCGCGAAATCCACGATCAGCATGACTCCGGAAATATCCGGCGCGAGCGGCCGGGACCTTACGATGCGCAGTCGTGACTCCTCCTTAACCTGGCGCCGCCGGAAGCCGCCCCTACTGTGGCGATGTGAAGCGCACCGCCGCCCTCCTCGCCCTCGTCCTCGGCCTTTCCGCCTGCGCGGGCAGCCCGCCCGTGCCCTCCGCCACCCCGCCCGAGGGGCTCACCGTGACCCTCACGCAGGGGCGATCCGACATGCCCAAGCACATGCTCAGCGTGGTGATGGCCAACAGCGCCGCCACGCCCGTGTGGGTGTCCGACGTGCGGTTGAGCGGGCCGTCCTTCCAGGAGACGGGGTTCTCGCGCATGGACACCGCCGTCAAGAGCGTTCCGGTCGCCCTGCGCGTCTCGTACGGCGCCGCCAACTGCGCGCCGGGAGCCGTCCCGGAACTGCGGCCGGCGCGGGTGATCGCGCACGTCAAGGCGGGTGAGGAACCCTCCCGCGAGGTCACCTGGGCGCTGCCCCACCCGGAGCCCCTGCTGGCCAAGCTCTTCCGTGAGGAGTGCGAGCAGTTCCTGGTACGGCAGGCGGTGGAGATCGGGTTCGGACCGGACTGGACCGAGAAGGACAAGGTTCTCCACGGCACCGTTATCGTGACGCGACGTGATGGCAACGAAGATGTGACCGTGGCCGAGTTGTCAGGCAACGTGCACTATGAACTGAAATTTCGCGAGATGACGCTTAAGGCGGGTGTGGGGCGGTTGGAGATGCCCGTGGAGATCACCCCGGGGCGCTGCGACCCGCACTCGTTCGCGGAGGCCAAGATCGCGATGCTGTTCAACGCCCGGGTGGCGCTGGGGGCGGGCGAGCCCCGGTTCCTCGTCTTCCGCTCCGACACGGTCCAGACGCCGTCGACGCGGCTGGACCAGCTCTTTCTCGGCTACGCCCGCAAAACCTGCGGCCTCTAGCCGACCGCAAGAGAGCCTCACTCCTTGGCCGTCCTCACACCGCTCCCCACGGCCGCCTCGCTCCCCGGCCAACCCCAGAGCCGCCCAAGGGGCCCAGAAGCCCATGACCCGTGGCCTATGGGCCGTGGGCGGCGAAGCGGCGTACCCCCGACAGGCGTGCACGGACCGCCACAAGACGCACGGCCGCCCGAGGCCGCTCGGGACGGAGGCTACGGCGAGCGAGGCGCCGAACCTCGGGGGGCTATTCGGTCTTGGTGGCGTCGGCCACGACGATCTGGGCCACTTCGCGCATGCTGAGGCGGCGGTCCATGGAGGCCTTCTGGATCCAGCGGAACGCCTGCGGCTCGCTCCATCCGTGGGCGGCCATCAGCAGCCCCTTGGCCCGTTCGACCAGCTTGCGGGTCTCCAGCCGCTCGGACAGGCTCGAGACCTCGGTGGCCAGCGCCACCATCTCCTCGTGCCGGCTGACCGCCATCTCGATCGCCGGCACCAGGTCCGCCTTCGTGAACGGCTTGACCAGATAGGCCATCGCCCCCGCGTCCCTGGCCCGTTCGACCAGGTCCCGCTGGGAGAAGGCGGTGAGGATGAGGCAGGGGGCCACCCGTTCGGCGACGATGCGCTCGGCCGCCGAGATGCCGTCGAGCACGGGCATCTTGACGTCGAGAATCACGAGGTCGGGCTTGAGCTCGGTGGCCAGCAGTATCGCCTGCTCACCGTCACCCGCCTCACCCACGACGACGTAGCCGTCCTCCTCAAGCATCTCCTTGAGGTCGAGGCGGATCAGCGCCTCGTCTTCCGCGATCACTACTCGCCGCTGCGTACTCACGAGCAGAAGAGTACCGAGGTCCGCTACATTAGATCCACGCCGGTGTCCGGGCGCGTATGCGTGGAGTGTCGGCTCTCTTTCCAGACATGTCTGGAAATTTGCCCCGATAGCCCAACGGCAGAGGCGATGGTCTCAAACACCATTCAGTGTGGGTTCGAATCCCACTCGGGGCACTCTTGTCGTACCCGGCTGCGAAGCTGCCCGCGTGTACTCCCCCGCGGTCCGCGCTCGCGCGCTTCTCCTGCTTGACCAAGGGCTGAGCCTCAGCGAGGTGAGCCGCCGGACCGGCGTCAACCGGTCGACCCTGCGTACCTGGCGACAGGATCCCGATCGCACCTCCCCCATGACTGGCGTCTGCGCCCGCTGCGTGGAGCCACCACGCCTGCCGGAGCCTTGCGACGCCTACGCCTACCTTCTCGGCCTCTACCTCGGTGACGGCTGCCTCAGCCCCGTCGGGGACCTGGCCAAGGGCGTGTGGGCCATGCGCATCATCTGCGCCGACGCCTGGCCAGGACTCATGCGTGAATGCGAGCGAGCGCTGCGCGCCGTCCGGCCGACCAACCGCGTCCGGGCCTCCCGCCGGCCCGGCTCCCATGAGATCAGTTCCTATTCCAAGCACTGGCCGCACATGTTCCCCCAGCACGGTCCTGGCAAGAAGCACCATCGCGCGATCATGCTCCAGCCGTGGCAGGAGGAGGTCGCCCGCATGCATCCGGGGCCGCTGGTGCGCGGGCTCATGCACTCGGACGGCTACCGCGGCCTCAACCGCGTGCGGCGCGAACTTCCTGGCGGGGTGCGCTGGTACGAGTATCCGCGTTACCTGTTCAAGAACGAGTCGGCCGACATCCTGCGGATCTGCGGGGAGGCGCTCGATCGGCTGGGGGTGGCCTGGCGGTACAGCAAGCGCAACGAGATCTCCGTGGCCCGGCGGGAGGCGGTGGCGCTGCTCGACTGCCACGTGGGCCCGAAGGCATGAGGTCCTCGGGCCGAGGGCGGTGACCAGGGCCGCTGGGCATGGGATCGACCGCGGCCAGGCGGCCTCGCCTGCGCGCGGGCAGTCTGAGGGCTGCGCAGGGCGGTTGAGGCTGTGCCCGGGCAGTTTGAAGGCTGCGGCAGGTTGAAGGCTGCAGCAGCGGCAGTTTGAGGGGTACGGCAGCGGCAGTTTGAGGCTGTGCGGGGCACGAGGGGCGGACGGGTCGGTCGGTGGGCAGGCTTGGCGACGGGCTGTCGGCGGACGTGGGCGAGCGCGCACGGCGCGGTGCCCTAATGGGGTGGTGTGGGGGCTGTGGTGGGGAGGTTTCGGGCGGCTCCGTTCCGGTCGCTGCGTCCTCGCCAGCACATGCCTGGCGAGGGCGCGGGGTTCGGGTTGTCGATTGTGGCGGCTGTCGCCGGCGCGAACGGGGCGGGCGGGGCGGGCGGGGCGGGCGGGGCGGCGGGCGTCTGCGCCTACGGTGACGGTGTGGCGGCTGGGCGAAGCTGGAGGGTGGAGTGGCGGGGTGCGTCGCGTTTGGGGAGGTGGCGGTGGGTTAGGGTCGGCGGCAGGAGTACGACGATCTTCGGGGGGTTGCCGTGGCACTGAGCGCTGCTGATCGGGAGGCGTTCCTGGCGGAGCCGTATGTCGGGGCGGTCGCGGTGGAGGCGGGTGCGGGGCGGGCGCCGCTGAGCGTGCCGATCTGGTACGCCTACGAGCCGGGCGGCACGGTGTCGTTCCTCACCGACGGCGATTCGGTCAAGGCACAGCTCATCGGCAAGGCGGGCAGGGTGACGATGCTCGCCCAGCGGACCCACCCGACCTACAGGTACGTGTCCGTCGAGGGGCCGGTGGTCGGGAGGAATCCCACCACGCTGGAGGAGATGACCAGGATCGTCGCCCGCTACCTGCCCGACGAGGCGGTGGCCGGCTACGTCGAGCAGTCGAACCTCGCCGTCCTCGTGACCTTCCACATGCGGCCCGAGCGGTGGCTGTCGGCCGACCTCGGCACCATCTGACCCGGTATTTTGGGCCCGTGACTGCTATCGATCCCACCAGCACCGGCGCCCACGGCACCGGCCTGGCCACCATCGCCGCCGACGGCACCGTGCTCGACACCTGGTTCCCCGCGCCCGAGCTGGGCGAGCCCGGCTTCACCGGCACCGAACGGCTCTCCGCCGAGGAGGCGGGTGAGCTGGCCGAGCTGACCGGCCCCGACCCGGCGCGCGGCGTCGAGGTCGTCGCCGTGCGCACCGGCATCGCCAAGCTGTCGGAGCCCCCGGCCGACGCGCACGACGCGTACCTGCGTCTTCATCTGCTGTCGTCGCGCCTGGTACGGCCGCACGGGCTGAGCCTGGACGGGTTGTTCGGGCTGCTGGCCAACGTCGTGTGGACCGACAGGGGGCCGTGCGCGGTGGACGGGTTCGAGCGGACCCGGCTGCGGTTGCGTGCCGCGGGCGCGGTCACCGTCTACGGCGTGGACAAGTTCCCGCGGATGGTGGACTACGTGATGCCCTCCGGCGTCCGGGTGGCCGACGCCGACCGGGTGCGTCTCGGCGCCCACCTGGCGGCCGGCACGACCGTGATGCACGAGGGCTTCGTCAACTTCAACGCCGGCACGCTGGGCGCGTCGATGGTCGAGGGCCGGATCTCGGCCGGCGTCGTGGTCGGTGACGGGTCCGACGTGGGTGGCGGCGCCTCGATCATGGGCACGCTGTCGGGCGGCGGCAAGGAGGTCATCGCGATCGGCGAGCGCTGCCTGCTGGGGGCCAACGCCGGCGTGGGGATCTCGCTGGGTGACGACTGCGTGGTGGAGGCGGGCCTGTACGTGACGTCCGGCACCAAGATCGCGCTGCCGGACGGCCGCGTGGTCAAGGGCCGCGAGCTGTCGGGCTCCAGCGGGCTGCTGTTCCGCCGCAACTCCCAGTCGGGCGCGGTGGAGGCGGTCGCCCGCACGGGCCAGCGCATCGAGCTGAACGCCGCCCTGCACGCCAACTGAGGCCGGGCAAGGGGAAACCCCGCGAGACCGGGTAGGCGGTGCTCGCGGGGTTTCGGCGGTAAAGCCTCAGGCGAAGGGCCTTCGGTGGAAGGGCCTCTCGCGACGAAGGGCCGCTCGCCACGAAGGGCCTCTCGCGACAAACGGCCGCTCGCCACGAAGGGCCCTCACCTAGAAGGGCCCTCGCCGGGAAGGGTGTCCGGCGAGAAGGGTGTCCGGCGGGAAGGGCCCTCGGCGAGAAGAGCGTCGGGGTGTCCGGCGAAGACCGGCTCAGTGGGCGTGGGAGACGGCGGAGCCGATGGTGTGGACGCGCAGCGCGTTCGTGGAGCCCGGGGTGCCGGGAGGGGAACCGGCCACGATGACGACCTTGTCGCCCTTCTCCAGCCGGCCCAGCGACAGCAGGGACGCCTCCACCTGGCGGACCATGTCGTCGGTGTGGTGGACGAACGGCACGTGGAAGGTCTCCACGCCCCAGGTCAGCGACAACTGCCCGCGTACGTGCGGAGCCGAGGTGAAGGCCAGCAGCGGGATCGGCGAGCGGTAGCGGGCCAGGCGGCGCGCGGTCTCACCGGACATGGTGAAGGCGACCAGCGCCTTGGCGCCGACGATCGCGCCGACCTCGGCGGCGGCACGCGCGATGGCGCCGCCGGTGGTCTCGGGCAGCCGGTCGAGGCTGTGGGTGGCCTGCAGCGAGGACTTCTCCGCGGCGCAGGCGATGCGGTCCATCGTGGAGACGGCCTCGATGGGGTAGTTGCCGACCGAGGTCTCGCCGGACAGCATGACCGCGTCGGCGCCGTCCATGACGGCGTAGGCCACGTCGGAGGTCTCGGCCCTGGTGGGGCGCGGGGCGTTCATCATCGAGTCGAGCATCTGGGTGGCGACGATGACCGGCCTGGCCTTCTCGCGGCACAGCTCGATGATGCGCTTCTGGACGATCGGCACCTCTTCGAGGGGCAGTTCGACGCCCAGGTCGCCGCGGGCCACCATGATGCCGTCGAAGGCCTCGACGATCTCCGGCAGGCGCTCGACGGCCTGCGGCTTCTCGATCTTGGCGAGCAGCGGCAGCCGTACGGCCTCCTGCTCCATGATGTTGCGGACCACGTCGGCGTCGGAGGGGCGGCGCACGAACGACAGCGCGATCATGTCGAAGCCGGTGCGCAGCGCCCAGCGCAGGTCCGCCTCGTCCTTGTCGGTGAGGGCGGGGGCGCTGACGTTGACGCCCGGCAGGTTGAGGCCCTTGTTGTCGGAGATCATCCCGCCGATGACGACGCGGGTGGTCACGCGCTGGCCGTCGACGCGGGTCACCTCCAGCACCAGGCGGCCGTCGTCGACCAGGATCGTGTCGCCGGAGCGCACGTCGCCGGGCAGGCCCTTGTAGGTGGTGGAGACCTGCTCGCGGTCGCCGGGCACGTCCTCGGTGGTGATAGTGAAGACGTCGCCGAAGCCGAGCCGGACCGGGCCCTCCTCGAAGGTGCCCACGCGGATCTTGGGGCCTTGCAGGTCGGCCAGCACGCCTACGCCGCGGCCGAGGTCGGCCGCCACCTCCCTCACCCGGTCGAATACCTCTTTGTGCAGCTCATGGTTGCCATGAGAGAGGTTGAATCGGGCGACATCCATCCCGGCGGCGATCAGCTCGCGCAGTCGCTCGGGGGAGGATGTGGCAGGGCCAAGTGTGCAGACGATTTTCGCGCGACGAGTCACGAGTCCCACCTTAATTGGTACAGACCACTTGATGGAGCGAAGCGAGCATCCTCGGTCGCGCCATCACCCGTGAGGACCCCGTCATCGACGTCGGAGAACGTAGCCGATATAGGAGAACAGCACGAGAACGGCCACACCCCAGCGCGCCAAGAGTGTGTATTCCTCCGGGTAGATCACGCCCTCGATGTAGTGGTCGATGAACCCGGACGCCGGCAGCCCCGCCTGCCCGGCCCGCTCGCGGCCCCAGTCCTCGACCAGGGTCAGCGGGCACTCCATGCCGGTCGTGACCGACAGCACGCCCCAGGCGGCGACGCCCAGGTGGATCCAGATGGTACGCGGCCACCGCCAGGCCAGGAACCCGCCGACGGCCATGTAGACGAGGAAGGCGAAGTGCACCAGCATCGCGCCCTCGGCGATGAGGCGGTACCCCATGCCCCGACCCTACATTCAGCGCCCGACCGTCGTGGCGTTCAGCGCGTTGACGATGCCGCGGCCGTAGAAGCCGTTCTTGGCCGCCTCGCCCTCGCAGGTGTGCGTGGTCTGCTCGTCGTAGATCCGGTAGACGTACGCGCGCGGCGTCGGGCAGGGCTTGCGCGTGGCGCTCTTGTACAGCAGTTCCTCGACCGTGGCCGGGGACAGCGCGAGGCCGCCCTTGCCGGGCTTGCCGAACCGGCTGATCAGCAGGGCGGCGACGCCGGTGGCGTGCGGGGCGGCCATGGAGGTGCCGTCCAGGTACTGGTAGTACGCGCAGGAGCCCTTGGAGCAGTCGCGGACCACCTCGTTCGTCTTCGGCCTGCCGTTCTTGTCGATCTTGTCGCTGGCGCGCAGCGCCTGCTCGGGCGCGGCGGCGAGGATGGAGCGGGTGGGTGAGGCGCCCTTGCCATCGAGCGCGTCGCCGCCGGGCGCGGACAGGTCGGTCTGCTCGACGCCGTAGTCGCTGTAGATCGCCTTGCGGCCGGACGGGCCGACCGCCGAGATCGAGATGACGCCCTTCGACTCGGCGGGCACGTTGAGGCAGGAGTTGTCGACGTGGCGCACGCGCTCATCGCCGCGCGGGTAGCCGGGGCTGTCCTTGTCGAGCTTGGGCCGGCCCAGGTCGGTGGCGCCGTTGCCGAGGGCGGAGATGAGCGTGACGCCCTTCTTCCTGGCGTAGTCGAGCGCGCGCTGCATGCCGGTGATGATGGCCCGCTGCTCGGAGCGCTCGCGGGCGCTGTCGTCCTTGTTGGCGGTGCAGTTGAACAGCCACGGGTCCACGTAGTAGCTCATGTTGACCACGTCGACGCCGATGTCGGCGGCGTAGGTGAGGGCGTCGAGGCTGGGCTTGAGGAAGAAGAAGCCGGAGTCCTGGCCGGCGCGGATGTTGACCAGCCGCACGCCGGGCGCGACGCCGGCGACGCCGATGCCGTTCAGCGGGGAAGCGATCGTGCTGGCCACGTGGGTGCCGTGGCCGTCGTCGTCGCGGTCGACCGGGTCCTTGCAGCCGGCGGCTTCGCACGGACCGTCGAGCGTCTCGCCGTGCTTGTCCTTGGGCCGGTCGGTGACGAAGTTGCGCGACAGGGCGCGCTCGAAGTTCGGCGCGATGTCGGGGTGGTTGCCGTCGATGCCGGTGTCGATGACGCCGACCAGCACCTTCTTGCTGCCGGGCAGCGTGGCGTTGGCCTTGTCGGCGCCGATCATCCGCATGTCCCATTGGCGGCCGGCCAGCGGCTCCCTGCCCTTGACCGCGCCTTCGCGGGCCGAGGCGTCAGGGACGGCGGCCGCCGTACCGCCGCGTCCCGGGCTCGCGGCGGCGTGGCCGATCTCGCGGTCGGAGGAGACGCCCACGATGGCCGGGTCGTCGTCGAGGACGGCGGTGAAGCGCTCCCCCGCGCCCGTGGCCAGCACGTATCCAAGCCGTTCCTCGGTCCGTACGGCGGAGCCCCCCGCCCGCCCGATCGCGCCCAGCGCTTCGAGCCGCTTGCCGTCGGCGTAGAAGACGAGGTAGTCGGCGTTCGCCTCGGAGGCGCGCTGCGTGGCCGGTGCGCAGGCGGCGAGGGAGGTGACGAGGGCCAACCCCGTCAAGACTGAGGCGATCCGCCGCATTGCTCCCCCTTTGTCACGGCCAAGGAAACGCATCTTTCCGACACTCACCCAATAGGTCAACTTCATGCCGATATTTCGGTATCTAGTGGTAACTGCGGTGGCTTTCAGGTGAGCGGCAACCGGCTTTCAAGAGGCACCGGCCACCGTGAGGGGCATGAGACTCACCGCCGTCGCCGCCACCGCGCTCACCGCCGCGGTCCTGACCGGCCTCGCGCCGAGCCCGGCGATGGCCGGCTCGTACCCGATCAAGGACCGCAGGCTCACCCACAACGCCCTGTACGGCACCGGCCAGTTCCCGGCCTCCGCCTGCCGGGTCGCGCCGCCCGCCGACCGTGGGCACGCGGCCGTGCGCGCGTACCTGACCACGACCTACACCTGCCTGAACACCGCCTGGGGCAGGCACCTGAGGACGCACGGCCTGCCCGGCGCGAAGCCGTCGTTCGCCTACCTGACCCGTCCGGACGCGCCCTTCTGCCAGGGCAAGGCCGCCGACATCATGCCCGGCGCCTACTGCAACCCGACCGGCGCCATCGGCGTCTACCTGCCGGGACCGGTGAGGGAGTACGCGCCGGAGGTGGGCTTCCTGCTGGTCATGGCGCACGAGTACGGTCACCACGTCCAGCGGCTGACCGGCGTGCTCCAGGGCGCCGCCCAGGAGAGGTACACCTCCAAGGCCCACGTCCTGGAGGCCCAGCGGCGCTACGAGCTGCAGGCCGACTGCCTGGCCGGCGTCTACATCGGCAGCGTGTGGGACGCCCAGAAGCGTTCGGTGCCCGAGTGGGGCACGCTGATCGCCATCGCGTGGTCGCTCGGGGGCGAGAAGGGCAGCAAGGCCAACGACCACGGCAGCCGCGCCAACCGGGCGCGCTGGTTCAACAGGGGCTTCGCCGCCGAGAGCCCGGCCGCCTGCAACACCTGGACCGCCGCCCCGGACAGGGTCGCCTGACGACGCCGCGAGCCTCGCGAACGGGAGCCGGCCCCGGGAAACCCGGAGTCTCGGAAAGGGAGCCCTGGGAAAGGCGACGGCGGGGCGGTTGGGACCGCCCCGCCGTACCGTGTGCTGGGTCAGACGAGCGAGCGGGCCGTCGGGAGGATCGGGTACGGCAGCGCCGTCTCCCCCGTCAGGAACGCGTCCACCCGGGAGGCGGCGGCGCGCCCCTCGGCGATGGCCCAGACGATGAGCGACTGCCCGCGCCCGATGTCACCCGCGGAGAACACGCCCTCGACCGAGGTCATGTACGAGGAGTCCCTGGCGACGTTGCCGCGCTTGTCATAGGCGACGCCGAGTTCCTCCAGCAGCACGCTCTTCTCCGGCCCGGTGAAGCCCATGGACAGCGTGACCAGCTCGGCCGGGATCTCCCGTTCCGTGCCCGGGATGGGCTTGAAGCCGGTCTGCGGCCCTTCGACCTCGACCAGCCGCAGCGCCCTGACGTTGCCGTCGGCGTCTCCGGCGAAGCCCATGGTGGAGACGGCGTAGACGCGGTCGCCGCCGCC
Organism: Nonomuraea sp. NPDC050790; assembly: GCF_044456745.1. Lineage (NCBI taxonomy): Bacteria > Bacillati > Actinomycetota > Actinomycetes > Streptosporangiales > Streptosporangiaceae > Nonomuraea > Nonomuraea sp. NPDC050790. Next base: position 243,006 of record NZ_JBITGF010000005.1, read on the forward strand.
GTCGGCCAGTTCCTCGTGGGCGCTCTCCATCTTGAACAGCGTCGGGTAGGTGGGCCACGGCTGCGAGCCCGCGCGGGACGCCGGCGGGCGCGGCATGATCTCCAACTGGGTCACCGAGGCGGCGCCCTGGCGGATGGCGGTGCCGATGCAGTCCGCGCCGGTGTCGCCGCCGCCGATGACCACGACGTGCTTGCCGCGGGCGTTGATCGGCGAGTCGGCCAGGTCCCGGTTGGCCGGCGGCAGGTACTCCATCGCCTGGTAGACGCCGCGTAGCTCGCGTCCCTCGACCGGCAGGTCGCGCCACTGGGTGGCGCCGCCGGCGAGCACGACCGCGTCGAACTCGGCGCGCAACCGCGCGGCGGTGACGTCGACGCCGACGTTGACCGAGGTGCGGAACTCGGTGCCCTCGGCCCGCATCTGCTCCAGGCGCCGGTCGATGTGCCGCTTCTCCATCTTGAACTCGGGGATGCCGTAGCGCAGCAGCCCGCCGATGGCGTCGGCCCGCTCGAACACGACGACGTCGTGCCCGGCGCGGGTGAGCTGCTGGGCGGCGGCCAGCCCGGCGGGGCCGGAGCCGACCACGGCCACGCGCCTGCCGGTTCTGACCGGCGCGGGCTCGGGACGGACCCAGCCCTCGGCGAAGGCCCTGTCGATGATCTCGACCTCGACGCGCTTGATCGCCACGGGGTCGGAGTTGATGCCGAGCACGCAGGCGGCCTCGCACGGGGCGGGGCACAGGCGGCCGGTGAACTCCGGGAAGTTGTTCGTGGCGTGCAGGCGTTCGATCGCCTCCTGGAAGTCCTCGCGGTAGACGAGGTCGTTCCACTCGGGGATCAGGTTGCCCAGCGGGCAGCCGTTGTGGCAGAACGGGATGCCGCAGTCCATGCACCGGGCGGCCTGCTGGTTCAGCTTGGCCGGAGGGAAGTCGGTGTAGACCTCCTTCCAGTCCTGGATGCGCACGTCCACGGGACGGCGCGCGGGCAGCTCCCTGTCGTGCGTGAGGAAACCCTTCGGGTCAGCCATTGGAAGCCCCCCATCCCTGAACACTCTTGGTCGACACCGCCGGCCGATCACGGCCCGGCTCATGACGGCGGGTCATGACTGGACCGCGGCGGCCATGACCGCCTCGTCGATGTCCCGGCCTTCGATGCGGGCGGCCTCGGCGGCCTGCAGGACCCGCTTGTAGTCGGTCGGCATGATCTTGCTGAACCGGCCCGGATCCCAGGTGGCCAGCAGCGCGGCGGCCACTGAGGAGCCGGTCTCGGCGAAGTGCCGCTCGACCGTCTCGCGCAGGAACTCCACGTCCTCCGCGGTGAGCTCCTCGATCGCGACCATCTCCCGGTTGACCCGGCTGTCGTCGAGGTCGAGCAGGTACGCGATGCCGCCGGACATCCCGGCCGCGAAGTTGCGCCCGGTGGGGCCGAGGATGACGGCACGGCCGCCGGTCATGTACTCGCAGCCGTGGTCGCCGACGCCCTCGACGACCGCGGTGGCGCCGGAGTTGCGGACGCAGAAGCGCTCGCCGACGACACCCCGGATGAACGCCTCACCCGACGTAGCGCCGTAAAGGGCGACATTTCCGGAAATGATGTGGCCGTCCAGCGGCGCCGCGTCGTGCGGCCGCACCGTGATGCGCCCGCCCGATAGACCCTTGCCCAGGTAGTCGTTGGCGTCGCCGGTCAGGCGCAGCGTGACGCCGCGCGGGACGAACGCGCCGAACGAGTTCCCCGCCGAGCCGGTGAACGACACGTCGATCGTGTCGTCCGGCAGTCCGTCGCCGCCCCACTTCTTGGTGACGTGATGGCCGAGCATGGTGCCGACGGTCCGGTTGACGTTGCGGATCGGGAGATCGAGCTTGACCGGCTCGCCGTACTGGATGGCGCCCTCGGCGAGCTGGATGAGGGTGTTGTCCAGCGCGTGCTCCAGACCGTGGTCCTGGGACTTGGTCCGGCGCAGGTCCGCGCCCGCGGGCACGTCGACCTGGTGCAGGATCGGCGCGAGGTCGAGCCCGCCGGCCTTCCAGTGGTTCTCCGCGGCGGTGACGTCGAGCATCTCGACGTGCCCGATCGCCTCGTCGAGCGAGCGGAAGCCCAGCTCGGCCAGGTATTCGCGGATCTCCTGGGCGATGAACTCGAAGAAGCTGACCACGAACTCGGGCTTGCCGGTGAAGCGCTTGCGCAGCTCGGGGTTCTGCGTGGCCACGCCCACCGGGCAGGTGTCGAGGTGGCAGACCCGCATCATCACGCAGCCGGACACGACCAGCGGCGCGGTGGCGAAGCCGTACTCCTCGGCGCCGAGCAGCGCGGCGATGACCACGTCGCGGCCGGTCTTGAGCTGGCCGTCGACCTGCACCACGATCCGGTCGCGCAGGCCGTTGAGCAGCAGGGTCTGCTGGGTCTCGGCGAGGCCGAGCTCCCAGGGCGCGCCCGCGTGCTTCAGCGAGGTGAGCGGCGAGGCGCCGGTGCCGCCGTCGTGGCCGGAGATCAGCACGACGTCGGCGTGCGCCTTGGACACGCCCGCGGCGACGGTGCCGACGCCGACCTCCGCGACCAGCTTCACGTGCACCCGGGAGACCGGGTTGGCGTTCTTCAGGTCGTGGATGAGCTGGGCCAGGTCCTCGATGGAGTAGATGTCGTGGTGCGGCGGCGGCGAGATGAGGCCGACGCCCGGGGTGGAGTGCCGGGTCTTGGCGATCCACGGGTAGACCTTGTGGCCGGGCAACTGGCCGCCCTCGCCGGGCTTGGCGCCCTGGGCCATCTTGATCTGCAGGTCGTCGGCGTTGACCAGGTACTCGGAGGTGACGCCGAAGCGGCCGGAGGCCACCTGCTTGATCGCCGAGCGGCGGGAGATGTCGTAAAGCCGGTCCGGCTCCTCGCCGCCCTCGCCGGTGTTGGACTTGCCGCCGAGCTGGTTCATCGCGATCGCGAGCGTCTCGTGGGCCTCGCGCGAGATGGAGCCGTAGGACATCGCGCCGGTGGAGAACCGCTTGACGATCTCGCTGACCGGCTCGACCTCCTCGATCGGGATCGGGTTGCCCTCGCGCAGCCGGAACAGGCCGCGCAGCGTCATCAGCTTCTCGGCCTGCGAGTCGACGAGGCCGGTGTACTCCTTGAAGATCTCGTACTGCCGCGTGCGGGTGGCGTGCTGCAGCTTGAAGACCGTCTCGGGGTTGAACAGGTGCGGCTCGCCCTCGCGCCGCCACTGGTACTCGCCGCCGACCTCCAGGCGCCGGTGCGCGTTCTCGGCGCGCGGGTAGGCCCGCTTGTGCCGCTGCGCGACCTCTTCCGCCAGTACGGCGAAGCCGACGCCGCCGAGCCGCGAGGTGGTCCCGGTGAAGCAGGCGTCGATGACCTCGGAGCCCAGGCCGAGCGCCTCGAAGATCTGCGCGCCGGTGTAGGAGGCCACCGTGGACACGCCCATCTTGGACATGACCTTGATGACGCCCTTGCCGTACGCCTTGATCAGGTTGCGCACGGCCTTGTGCTTGTCGAGCGCGAGCACGCCGGTGTCGACCAGGTCCTCGACGGTCTCGATGGCCAGGTAGGGGTTGATGACCCCGGCGCCGTAGCCGACGAGCAGCGCCATGTGGTGGCACTCGCGGGCCTCGCCGGTCTCGACCACCAGGCCGATCTTGGTGCGGGTCTTCTCCTGGATGAGGTGGTGGTGGACCGCGCCGGTCAGTATGAGCGACGGGATCGGCGCCATCTCGGCGGAGGAGCCGCGGTCGGACAGCACGAGGATGCGCGCGCCCTGCTCGATGGCCCTGCTGGCCTCGGCGCGGATCTCCGCCAGCCGCTCCAGCAGCGCCTCGCCGCCGCCCGCCACCGGGTACAGGCCCGAGATGGTGTGCGGGTGGAAGCCGGGCAGGTCGCCCTCGTCGTTGATGTGGATGATCTTCGCGAGCTCGTCGTTGTCGATCACCGGGTAGGGCAGCACGAGCTGGCGGCAGCTCGTCGGCCCGGGGTCGAGGAGGTTGCCCTCGGGGCCGAGCACGCTGGCCATCGAGGTGACGACCTCTTCCCTGATGGCGTCCAGCGGCGGGTTGGTGACCTGCGCGAAGAGCTGCGTGAAGTAGTCGAACAGCAGCCGGGGCTTCTCGCTCAGGACCGCCACGGGCGTGTCGGTGCCCATCGACCCGATCGGCTCGGCGCCGCTCCTGGCCATCGGCGACAGGATGATGCGCAGCTCTTCCTCGGTGTAGCCGAAGGTCTGCTGCCGCTTGACCAGCGCCTCGTGCGTGGGGATCTCGCGCTGGCGGGCGCGCAGCTCCTCGAAGCGGACGAGCCCGGCGTGCAGCCACTCCTCGTACGGCAGCGCCGCCGCGAGCTCCGCCTTGATCTCGTCATCCTCGATGATCTTGCCCTGGGCGGTGTCGATGAGGAACATCCGGCCCGGCTGCAGGCGGCCCTTGCGGACGACCTCCTCGGGCTTGAAGTCCAGCACGCCCGCCTCGGAGGCGAGCACGACGAGCCCGTCGGCGGTCACCCAGAACCGGCCGGGGCGCAGGCCGTTGCGGTCGAGGACCGCCCCGGCCAGGGTGCCGTCGGTGAAGGTGATCGAGGCGGGACCGTCCCAGGCCTCCATCATCGAGGAGTGGAACTCGTAGAAGGCGCGGCGGGCGGGGTCCATCCCGGTGTGGTTCTCCCACGCCTCCGGGATCATCATGAGCACCGCGTGCGGCAGCGAGCGTCCGCCGATGTGGAGCAGCTCCAGGCACTCGTCGAAGGAGGCGGTGTCGGAGCCGTCCGGGTCACAGATCGGGAAAAGTCGCGAAATATCGCCCGGGATGAGCGACGACTCCAGCAGCGCCTCGCGCGCCCGCATCCAGTTGCGGTTGCCCTTGACCGTGTTGATCTCGCCGTTGTGCGCCACGTACCGGTACGGGTGGGCCAGCGGCCAGCTCGGGAAGGTGTTGGTCGAGAAGCGCGAGTGCACCAGCGCGATCGCGCTCTCGAAGCGCTCGTCGGTCAGGTCGGGGAAGAACGGCTCGACCTGGTCCGGGGTGAGCATGCCCTTGTAGACGATCGTGCGGGCGCTCAGCGAGGGGAAGTAGACGTCCACCTCGTGCTCGGCCCGCTTGCGCAGGCAGTACGCCAGCCGGTCCAGCTCCAGCCCGGACTCCCCGTCGGGCCCGGCCACGAAGAGCTGCTTGAAGAACGGCATGACGGCCCGGGCGCTCGGCCCGGGAAGGGCCCGGTCGACCGGCACGTCCCGCCAGCCGAGTACGGTCAGGCCCTCCTCGGCCGCGATCTCCTCGATCATGCGCACGCCGATCTCGCGCGCCTCGGGGTCGCTGGCCAGGAAGGCCGTGCCCACGGCGTACTCGCCGGCCGCGGGCAGCGCGAACTCCACGTTCGCGCGCAGGAATGCATCGGGGATCTGCGTCAGGATCCCGGCTCCGTCGCCGGTGTCCGGCTCGCTACCCTTGGCCCCCCGGTGGTCAAGGTTGCACAACGCCTCCAAGGCCTTCTCCACGATGCCGTGGCCGCGTCGCCCGGCGACGTCGGCCACCATGGCCACTCCGCAGGCGTCATGCTCGTTGGCGGGGTGGTAGAGGCCCTGGGGCTCGGGGAACCCGAGGTGGGCAGCAGGCATTGAATCCCTCCCGTCGTCTCTTCGTCTTGCTCTTGGTGCTTCAAAGGCGAGGGACGACGTTGGCCCTGCTGCAGTTGTGCGTTAGAGGTTACAACACGTTGCCCGAATGGTGCCCACCAGGTCCACATCGCGAACATCCGCCGTGTTCCGATATTCGGACTCCTGTGTCCCAAACCCCGGAATTCCAGGACCGATAAGCTTCCTCCATGGAGCGTGAAGGGGTCGAACGCCTGCTCGACGAGGCCGGGGCGGACAGCAGACGCTACCGGCACGCGCTGGCGCTGCTGAGCGAGGGCCGGTGGCTCACGCAGGCCGAACTGGTGCGCGAGAGCGCCACCTCCCGCCGGGGCGTCGAGGCCCTGCTCAGGGAGTTGCCCACCCTGGAACGCTCCGGCGAGCGCTACCGGCTGCCCCTCGAACACGCGGGCGACTACCAGGACCTGCTCGCGCTGGCCCCGCCGCCCGCCGACCCGGTCGCTCACCTGCTGCCCCACTACCACCACGTGCTGGCGCGGCTGGAGGAGCTGGTCGCCAAGGCGCCGCGGGGCCGCCACACGCTCGACCACGTCGCCGCCACCCCCGAGACCGTGCTGCGCAGGGCGCTGCTGCTCGGCGCCCGCTTCTGGCTGCCCGGCGCCAGGCTGTTGTGCGTCGGCGACCACGACCTCACCTCGCTGGCCGTCAAGCTGGTCCATCCGGCCACCGAGGTCACGGTCGCCGACATCGACGAGCGCATCCTGGCCTACATCGACGAGCAGGACCTCGGGGTCCACACCCGCTGGGCCGACCTGCGGCTGGGGTTGCCGCAGTCCGCGCGTGGCCACGATCTGGCGATCACCGACCCGCCGTACACGCCGGAGGGGGTCGGGCTGTTCGTCGCGCGGGCGCTGGAAGGGCTCAAGGACGACGGCCGGGTGCTGCTGGCCTACGGCGCCGGTGAGCGCACGCCCATGCTCGCCCTCAAGGTGCAGAACGCCCTGTCCTCCCTCAACCTGCTCAACGAGGCGATCTACCCCGACTTCAACCGCTACCTGGGCGCCGAGGCCATCGGCTCGGCCGCCGACCTGTACATCCTGCGGCCCACCTCCAAGACCGCGCCCTCCGTCGCCGCCCGCCTCGACCGGGTCGCCACCGCCATCTACACGCAGGGGCCGCAGTCGGTGGAGTCCACGCCCGAGCGGGCCCACGACCTCGGGGACTTCGCGCCCGACCTGCTCGTGGGCGAATGGCCCAAGACGCTGGGACAGCCGAGGGTGAAGCTGTCCACCTGGCTGGCCAAGCCGTACGCCGCCGCCGTGGGGCGGGTGGCGGTAGCCGTACCGGCTGGGCTGGAGGGGGCGCTGCCGCGCCTTCTGCTGGCCACCAAGGCCCGCCACGTGCGGGCCTACCTCGCCGCGCCGCTCGCGGCGCGGCCCGACGGGCTGGGCGCCGTCTACGAGCTGAGCGACGGCGGCACGGTCCTCGACGCGGTACGGCTGCCGCCCCCCGCCGACCCCGCGGCCAGGGTGCTGCGCAGGATCCTCGACAACGCCCACGCCAAGCTCGCCAACACCTGGCGGGAGGCGCTCATCACGGCCAGGGACGGGGCGCTCACCAAGAACGCGGCCCGCGCGCTCATCCGCGCCGCCGCTCCCTGGGCGGAGGGCATCACGCCGCTGGAGGCCCCGCTGCACCACCTGCGGGCCCTGCCGGGCGCGGTGGCGGCGACGCTCGCCGGTTCAGACGGCCTTCAGGATCCTGGACTGCACGACGCGGGCGAGGGTGTCCAGAGCCACCTGTGACCGGGTGAGGTCCACCTTGCCGCCCTCGGCGGCGGGGCCCACCCAGCTCACGGTCACGTAGTGGCCGAGCGCCCGCGCCTGCGCCCAGCTCCGGGCGGTGTCGAAGGCGACCGCCTGCTCCAGGAAGCCGTCCTTGCCCAGCGCCGTCACCAGGGCGTCGGCGGCGCGCCCGTCGGGCAGGTTGAAGATCACGAACTGGCCGTTGACCTTCTGGCCCGTGTAGGTGGCGCGCAGGGCCTGGGTGCATCCGGGGGCGTCGGGGCCGTCCAGGGCGTCGGCGCAGTCGCCGAGCTGCTCGGCCGCGCCCCTGGTCAGCTCGCCCAGCTTCGCCGTGGCGGGGGTGAAGACCTCGCCGGTGGTCAGCGGGGCGGCGTCGCTCTGGCGGGAGTCGATGGCGGCGTACATGGCCGAGGTGGCCTCGCCGCGGAACGTCGCGGGACGCACGGGCCCGCCGCGGGTGAGGAACCAGGCGGCCAGGGCTGCGGCCAGCACGATCAGCACGGCGGCGGGCACCGCCACGCGGCCCGGGATCATCGGGAGCCTCCGGAGCGGCAGGTCACGAGGGCTGTCCGGTGATCGCGACCACGCGACGGTAGACGGCCTTCTCGGCGCCGCGCAGCGTGAGGGTGGCGGAGACGAAGTCGTCCTTGGGCGTCGGCTCCGCGCCGTCGGCACGGCCGATCCAGACCAGGCCGAGGTAGTGGCCGAGCGCGTAGGCGCCGCCCTCGGTGTGGCCGCCGGGCGGGAAGGACGCCTTCTCGCTCTGCAGGGCGTGGGTCCAGCCGCCCCGGTAGCCCGACTTGAGCTCGGTGACCAGCTCGTTGGCGGCCGTGGCGTCGCGCAGGTTGAGCAGGGTGTACTGGGCCACGTAGCGGCCGTCGGAGCTGGTGTAGAGGGCGCGGGCGGCCTGCGTGCACTCGCTGTCGGCGACCTTCTCCAGCAGCGCGGGGCCCCACAGCACGGCCGCGCAGTCGGCGCCCAGCTCCTGGCCGACGAGTTTGAGCGTGAGCTTCTTCTCCCCCGTCAGCGTCTTGCCCGCGAACAGCTCCTTCTCGGTCAGCGGCTTGGCGTCCTTGGCCCGCTCGCCGATCGGCTCGAACAGCTTGGGCGAGCTCCAGCCGTGGAAGGAGCTGGGCCGGGCGGCGCCGGGCCCGCCCGCGGCGGCGGTGGCCGCACGGTCGGGCAGGTAGCCGGTGCCCATCGAGCCGACGAGCGCCACCAGGCCCACGGCCAGGACCAGGACGCCCAGCACCGAGCCGATGACCACGAGCAGTCGCTGCTGTTCAGGCCGCAGGCCCATGTCGGTGAGCAGCGGCAACTGCCAGTCGGACTTCGGGGTGCGCCGCCGTTTCCTGCTGCTCGTCACAGCCCCGTTCCTCCGATCAGGTTGCCGAGCGCGAAGGTCAGCCCCGCCGCCACCGCGCCCACGACGAGCTGGCGCAGGCCCGAGTACCACCAGCTCCGCGCGGTCACGGCCGACACGAGCGCGCCCGCGCCGAACAGCGCCAGGCACGACAGCACCGCCGACACCGTCAGGCTGGTCACCCCGAGCAGGTACGGCAGCAGCGGCAGCACCGCCCCCACCGAGAAGGAGCCGAACGACGACAGCGCCGCCAGCTTGGGCGAGGGCAGGTCCTTGGGCCCGATGCCCAGCTCGTTCTGGGCGTGGACCTCCAGGGCGCGCTCGGGGTTGGCGGAGATCTGCCTGGCCACCTCGGCGGCCAGGTCGGGCGCGACGCCCTTGGCGACGAAGTCGTCGGCCAGCTCCTGCTGCTCGGCGACGGGGTGGCGGTCCAGCTCGCGCCGCTCGACCGCGATCTCGGCCAGGGCCAGCTCGCGCTGGCTGGCCACCGAGACGTACTCGCCTCCGGCCATCGAGAACGCCCCGGCCGCGAGGCCGGCGACCCCGGCCAGGGCGATCACCTTGGTGTCGTCGGTGCCGCCCGCGACACCGGCGATGAGCGCGAAGTTCGACACCAGTCCGTCCATCGCCCCGAACACCGACGGCCGCAACCAGCCGCCGGTGACGTCACGATGCCGGTGGTGCCGCTCCGCGCCGTCGTTCATCGCGGGTTCTTTTCCTCTTCCCGTACGGCTCCCGCCCCATCCTGAGCGGCCTCATCCTTGACGACATCGTCCTTGACCGTGTCGTTCTTGGCCGCGTCGTTCTCGGCGTCCGTGCTCGCCTCGGCCTTCGCCGGTTCGTCGGCCTTGACCGGTTCGCCGGCATCCGCCTTTACGGGTTCGCCCTCGTCCTCGGCCTTTCCGGCGTCATCCGGTGACCGGTCCGAGTCCGCCGCGTCCCGGACCGTGTCGGCCTCGTCCGCCTGGTCCGCCGAGTGCGCCGGGTCGGCCGACGCATCCTCCTCCGGTGGCCCGGAGCCATCGCGCGGCAGCACGTACTCCACGGTGTCCTTGCCGCGGGTCGCGAAGAAGAAGATCAGCGCCCCCACGAACAGCACGATCGAGGTCCACTGGTTGATGCGCAGGCTCAGGAACGTCACCGCGTGGTCCACGCCGCCGACGGGGTCGATGCGCAGCCCCTCGATCCAGAAGCGCCCGAGCGTGTATCCGGCCACGTAGAGCGCGAACAGCCGCCCGTGCCGCAGCGTGAAGCGTTTGCCCGCCCAGATGAGGACGAACGCGAGCACGAGGTTCCAGATGGACTCGTACAGGAAGGTCGGGTGGTAGAGCCCGTCGACCACGCCGTCCTTGTTGACGTCGATCTCCAGCCCCCACGGGAGATCGGTCGGCCCGCCGTAGAGCTCCTGGTTGAACCAGTTGCCCCAGCGGCCGATCGCCTGGCCGATCGCGATGCCGGGCGCGACGGTGTCGGCGACGGCCGACAGCGACAGGCCGCGTTTGCGGCAGGTGAGCCAGACGCCCACGGCGCCCAGCGCGACCGCGCCCCAGATTCCCAGCCCCCCGTTCCAGATGAACAGGGCCTCGTAGGGCTCGTTGGGGGCTTCGGGGCCGAAGTAGAGCTGCCAGTCGGTGATGACGTGGTAGAGCCGGCCACCGATGAGACCGAAGATCACCGCGGGCACGGCGATGTCGATCATGGTGCCGGGCGCGCCGCCACGGGCGCGCCAGCGGCGCTCGCTCATCCATACGGCGACGATGACGCCGAGCACGATGCAGAGTGCGTAGGCCCGGATCGGAATCGGGCCGAGATACCAGACCCCTTCGGAAGGGCTGGGAATCGAGGCAACAACAAGGGGCATGTCAGGTGAGGGTAGCGGACCGGCGGGCTACTTGGCTGCGTTGAGGACGGCCGCACGCAGCTCCGACGGGCGGAAGAGGACTTCGTTGTCCATCTCGACGCCGTTGAGCTTGACCGTGGGCGTGCCGGTCAGGTTCTGCTCCTTGTTGACCTTGTCGCTGTAGCTCTGCTGGACGGCGGCGTGCTGCTGCTTGGTCACGCACGGCTCGAAGTCGGGCGAGGTGATGCCGACGTCCTTGCCCCACGCCACGAGTTGGTCGATCTTGAAGCCTTCGACGGTCTCGCTCGGTTGCTTCTCGAAGAGGGTGTCGTGGTAGGCCATCCACTGCTTGCCGTCCTTCACGCAGCGGGCCGCGGCGCCGGCGCGGATGGAGTTGCCGCGCGTCGGCTCCTCGCTGAAGATCGTGATGGGGTGGTAGACCACCTTGGCCTTGCCCTCGGCGGCGAGGTTCTTGAACGTGCTGCCGCTGACCCGCTCCAGCTCCTTGCAGGCCGGGCACTGGAAGTCCTCGTAGATGTCGATGACCGGCTGGTCGACCCCGGCGTTGCCCATCGTGACGCCCGCGTCGGGCTGGACGGTGACCGTCGCGAGGTTGGCGCCGGCCTCCTCCGACTTGGAGCGGTTCATGTTCCAGAGCACCCCCGCGCCCAGCGCGGCCACCGCCACGACCCCCGCCGTGGTGTAGGTGATGACCCGCCGGCGCTGGTCCCGCTTGCGATCGGCGGCCTGCTGCTCCTTGATCCTGTCGCGCGCCGACTTCTCGCGGTCGCCCTTGCCCATCAGTCGTTCTCCTTGTCGTCCACCGTGTGCAAACCGAGGGCCCCATCCAGGGCGAAGCGCCCCGGCGGGAAACGCGCGGCCCAGGCGCCGAGCACCACCAGCCCGAAGTCCCTGAGGATGTCGAGCAGGTACGTCGGCTCCTGGCCCTTCTTGAGCTCGCCACCGCCCCCGAAGCAGCCGCAGTCGATCTTGTAGCCCTTCGCCCACGCCCAGGCGATGCCGAAGACGAAGGCGAGCATGAGCAACGCCCCGACCACCGCCGCCACCCTGGTCATCAGGCCGATCACGAGCAGGATGCCGATGATGATCTCCACGATCGGCAGCGCGTAGCCCACGATGGTGGCCAGCGACTCGGGCAGCAGCTGGTACGCCTTGACCGCCACCACCGAGTCGGACGGGTTGCCGATCTTCAGCCCCCCGGCCACGATCAGCACCCCGCCCAGGACCAGCCGGGCCACGGTCGTTACCCAGGGTATCGCCGATCTGACGTTGCGTGACGGTGACGACGCGGCCACGGTGATCTCCTTCATGTCTTCGCCTGCGACAGCGCACAGTACTCGCAGGACATCCGATCACGGGCTGGATAAGCGTCGGCTAAGGCAAAATCCTTCCTCATCTGCAGCGGAACAGGGCCTCGCCCCAGTCCGCGTGGTCGTTGCCGATCCCGTCTCCGCCGTCGCCCACGACCAGGTCGGCGAAGCGCGCGCCGCGCACGTCGGCGCTCAGCTCGTGGGCGGGGTCGGGCCCGCGCAGGACCGGCGTGCGCGCCCTGACCGCCCCGTCGGCCAGCACGGTGAAGGTCACCGAGCCGCGCGGCGCGGCCTGCGAGTCGTCCACTCCGACGGCGGCGGTGAAGGCGGTGCAGCGTCCGCCCAGGTAGTAGCGGACCTTCGCGGGGGCGTGCGTCCCGAGGCCCTTGGCGAAGACCCGGCCGCCGACGGTGAGCGGCGTGCCGTCGCCCTGGGCCCGGTCGCCGTTGGACATGTCGCGCTCGACCGGGCCCCAGCCGTTGTCGGCGGCCACCCACTCCAGGTCGCCGGCGTGGGCGTCGGCCGAGGGCGGCGGCGGGAGCGTCCTGACGAGCGCCGCGGCGGCCACGCTCCTGCCCTGGTAGGCGGCGACCGCCTTCAGCTCGTAGGTGTCATGCGGGGCGTCGGCGGGCGGTGTGACCTTCCACACGGTGGTGAGCGCCGCGCCCGGCTCGACGTCGCCGCGTCCCTGCCCCTCGACGCTCCAGCCGGGCGGCGCGGTGAGCGCGACCTCGACGCCGCGGACCGTCTCGTCCTCCAGATTGGTGAAGACGGTCGTGACCTCGTTGGCGACGCCCTGCTCCACGCTCGGCGCGGCCGGCCTGACCTCCAGCGTGGCACAGGCGGCGGGCTCGGCGACGGGTCCGAGGTCCTTGACGGCGAGGTCGTCGAGGATGAAGTCGGCGCCGGGCTGCTCGGCGCGCAGCGAGCGCAGGCCCACCCAGGCGTCGCCGCACCCGGCCACGACGCGTTCGGTGAAGCGCGTGGTGGAGCGCCGCTCGGGGATCGGGGTGCCGCGGGTCTCGACGCTCCTGCCGCCCTTGTCGTAGCCGGTCACCCAGGTGTAGGCGTCGGCCTGGGCGTTCTGGTAGGCGAAGGAGACCTCGTAGGCGTGGCCGTTCCGGAAGCGGACGGTCTGCGGGACGGTCCGGTAGACCAGGCCCTGCCGTTCCTCGTGGACCTTCAGCGACCACTGCCCTGCCAGCACGTCGTCGACCGCCTTGCCGTTCCACCCCTTCTGCGTGTACGGCTCGCGCCGCTCCGAAAGGTGGGTGCGGGCGTCGAAGGAGCCGCCCGCGTCGCCCTTGACGAACGGGCCCCAGCCCGCCTCGGGCGCCTCGAAGCCGTCCTGCCCGGTCGTGGCGTCCGTGGCCGGCGTCGCGGTCGTGGGGACCACGCGGGCGTCGTCGACCCGCACGGCGCCCTCCCCGTCCGCCGCCGCGATCCTCAGCGTGACCGGGCCCGCTGGGGCGGTGAAGCGGACCCTGACCCGCTGGAAGTAGGTGTCGTGCTTCTCGTCGGAGGCGATGTGGTTCTTGGCCGTGGACCTGTCGAGCCTGACCTTCTGCCCGCCGATCTCCAGGGTCACGGCGCGGCTGTGGCCGGGTTCGATCTCCACGAACGCCTCGGCCGCGTACCGGTGGCCGGGCCGCAGGCCGGTGACGCGCTGCTCCAGCGCGGCGGGCGCGCCGGCGGCGAGGTGGGCGTGGCGCTGGCCGAGGTCGTTGACGCGCAGGCTCACCGGGCCGGTCGTGGTCCAGGCGCGCTCGCCGTTGAAGCCCGGGTCACGCAGAGGGCCGCCCTCGCCCCACTCCGGGTCCGGCTGCCGGGGCGGGGTGCCGGGATGGAGCACGTACGGCACGCCGGGCTCGGCGTCGATCGTGATCCTGCCGCCGGACGGGGTGAGCATGCCCGCGGCGACCCGGCCCTGCGGGGTGAGCCGGTAGAGCCGCATGGGCCGGTCGGCCTCCCAGGTGGTCGGCCCGCCCGCCGGGTTGTAGTGGTAGGACCTGCCCTCCCACGGCAGCAGGTAGGCGGTCCCGTCCAGGACCTTGCGGCCGCCGGCGAACACCTCGCGCCTGCCGTCCTTGAAGCTCGCCCGGACGCCGTCGGCGAAGAGGATCTCCTCGGCGCCCCACTTCATGATCGGCTGCCGCTGCAGGAACTTCACCGGCAGGTTGTGCTCCCAGATGTTGCGGTAGAAGGCGTTCCAGTCGTTCTCGGCCGTCCAGCCCTCGAACTCGACGATGCGGGCGCTGCCGAGGATGGGGTGGGCGTTCCAGACGTCCTTCTCGTGGTTGCGGATGAAGCGGATGATCTGGGAGTTCAGTCCTTTGTTGGTGACGCCGCCGTAGTTGAGGTCGTTGGCCCAGTGGGCCCACAGGGTCGAGCGTTCCAGCTTGTCCGACCACTCGGTGGTCACCTGCCAGCCCTGGCGGCGCAGTTCGGCCAGCGTACGGTCGGCGACCCAGCCGAACGGCCGGAAGACGTCCACGTACAGCACCGACAGGTTGCGGTCGGTCTCGGCCCTGAGCCGGGCGAAGCGCTCGGCGAGGGTTCCGGCGGCCAGGTCGCGGCGCTGGTCGATGCGGTAGGACTGGTCGAGCCAGTTCCAGCCCTTGAGGTCCTTGTTCACCAGCGTCTCGCTGAACGTCTTCGCCTCGGGGTAGGACTCGGTGGCGTTGACGTGGACGCCGAAGCCGGCGTTCCACTTCCTGCCGGTCTTCAGCAGGGTGTTGAGGTCCTTGAGGCCGCCCGCGCGGGTGTTGTGGTTGCCGCCGTAGTCGGGATGGGCCGAGTCGTGGCCCTCGGACTGGTAGCCCTTCAGGATGGCGAGCTGGCCCAGCCCGTCGGTGGCCAGCGCGATCCGCTTGACGTCGTCCAGCGTGCGCAGGAACGGATGCGTGGCCTGGCTGCTGAAGTTGAACGGGATGTGCGTGACCACGCGGCGGCTCGTCCGGTCCGCGCCGAGCGGGGTGACGGCGATGTCGCGGAAGGCGATCGCGCCGTCCTGCCAGTCCACCGTCCCGTCGGCGTTGGCGTCGGGGGTGACGACGACCTTCGCCCACGGCAGCTCCTCCGTGAACGGCGCGCCCGCCGCCCGATACGTCCACTGGCCGCTCCACACCCCGACCCTGACCACGCCGTCGGCGCCCTCGCGCGCCTGGTGCCACAGGCGGGCGGCGTCCTTGTCGGTGGCGCCCGCGGGCTGGTCGTGGACCGAGTTGGTCTCGACGGCCGCCGCCAGGCTCCCGGTGTTGACGATGCCGTAGGTCGCGCCCACCGGCTCCGGCTCGGCCCGCGTGACCCCGGCGAACACGTCGGCGGTCCGCGTGGAGTTCGGGTCCAGCCGCGTGAACGCCGTCGCCGCGCCCGGCTGGTCGCTCGCGATCGACACCAGGTCGTGGCCGGGCAGGTCGATCGTCCCCACCCGGAAGGCCGCGGTGTCGCGCACGGCCTCGACGGCGAAGGTCAGCACGCGCCCGCGCACACTGATCGCCGCGTCCAGCTCGACGCCGCCCAGGTCGGGGAAGGCCAGCCGGTAGCGGGCGGACCTGGCGTCGGTGCGGGTGAGGGTCACGGTCACCGGGTACGGCCGGCCGTTCAGGACGACGGCGGGCACCGCCGTACCGCCGCCCAGACTTGCCCCGCTCGCACGGTCGGTGTAGCCGAGCACCCTCGGGAAGGCCGGATCGACCTCGACGGCGAGCTCGGCGGAACGCAGCGTCAGGGGTCGCGCCACCCGCGCGGGGGCGGGCTGGATGCGCTGGACGTCCGGCCGGGGCGTGCCGGACGCGGGCTCCTCCGGCGAGGGCAGCTCATAACTCGGCTCCGGCCCGCTCGGCTCCGGCCCGCTCGGGTCCGGTGCGCTCTTCGACGGCGGCACGGTCGGGGGCGACGGTGGCGCGGTCGTGGGCAGGGGCGGCGCGGTCGAGGGTGGGTCGGGGGGAGTGGCGTGGGCCGGGGCGGCCATGGCGAGGGACAGCACGGCGGCGAGCGGCCCTGATAACCAGCGACGCAAGGGATCTCCTCCTCCTGGGACCCCCATTGTCCTCTGATTTGACAAAAAGTCCTGACTTAACTTAAACGTTGCGCACGAAATTCGCCCGGCGGCAATCCCGTCCTGCGGGTGAACAACCGGGTGAAGTACGCCGGATCGTCATAACCCACCCGCCGCGCCACCGCCGCCACCGGCAGGTCGGTCCCGGCCAGCAGGTCCTTGGCCTGGTTGAGCCGGACCGTCAGCACGTAGTCCTTGGGGCTGCACCCGGTCAGCCGCCGTACCCGCCGCCGCAGGTCGGCCAGCGGCAGCCCGAGCCGCCTGGCGTGCTCGGACACCGGGATCGGCAGGCAGGCGTCCCTGGCCAGCGCCTCCAGCACGCCGTCCGGCCCCTCCTCCACGCGGGCGTGCCGCAGCGCCACCAGGACCTCGTGCACCACCGCCGACGTCTCCACCTCCAGGTACGGGCTGCCGCGCCGGCACGCCCCCGCGATGCGGCCGATGGCGCGGGCGGCCGGCTCGGCCGTGGTCAAGGGCGTCACCGGCCGCCCGTCGCCCAGGAAACCCAGTTCGGTGTAGGCGGCCACCGCCGAACCGGTGAAGTCGACGAACCACTCGGTCCAGCCGGGCGCGTGCGGCGCGTAGTGGTGCCGGACGCCGGGCCGCAGCCACAGCACGGCGGGCGCGGACACCTCCACCGGCGCGCCGCCCGCCTCGGCGAACCAGCCGCCGCCCTCGGTGACCACGACCGCCACGTGGTTCTGCATGGTGCGCGGGCCCACGGTCGGCAGCGCGCCGTCCTGGTGACCGACTCCGAGGCAGACCAGTCCGAGCCGGGTGTGGGCGGGGCCGGGCGTGAGGTAGTGCATCCACTGCCGGTACGGCTGCGCCATCCTCACGCCCTCCTCCACGCCGGGAGGGGATCCTAGCGGTTCACCCGCAGGTGAACTGAGCCCCTCCCCAGTCGCCGTGGTCGTTGCCGTTGCCGTCGCCGCCGTCGTCCACGACCAGGTCCACGTACCGTGCCCCGGTCAGGTCGGCGCGTACCTCGTGCGGGGCGTCGGCGGCGCGCAGGACCGGGCTCCGCGCCTTCACCGCCCCGTCGGCCAGCACGCTGAACCGCACCGACCCCCTGGTGGGCTGGGCGTCGTCCACGCCGACGGCGGCGGTGAAGGCGGTGCAGCGTCCGCCCAGGTAGTAGCGGATCCGGCTGGGCGCGTGGACGCCCAGGCCCTTGGCGTAGGCGACGCCGCCGACGGTCAGCGGCCGGCCGTCGCCCTCGCCCTGCTCGCCGTTGGACTGGTCGCGCTCGGCCGGGCCCCAGCCGTTGTCCGCGCTGACCCAGTCGTGGCCGCTGGCCCAGACGGTGCCCGAGGGCGGCGGCGGCAGCGTCCTGACGCTGATCGCCGCCTCGACCCGCCTGCCACCGTAGGCGGCGCTCGCCTTGAGGTCGTAGGCGCGGTAGGGGGCGTCGAGCGGCGGGGTCACCTTCCACACGGTGGTGAGCGCCGCGCCGGGCTGGACGGTCCCGCTCCCCTGCCCGCCGACCTGCCACCCCTCCGGTACGGCCAGCGTCACCTCCACCTCGGCCGGGGCGTCCTCAAGGTTGGTGAACACGGTCGTCACGTCGTTGGCCGCCCCGGGCTCCAGCGTGGGGGCGGCGGGCCGTACCTCCAGCGCGGCGCAGGCCGGCGGCTCCTGGGCGGGACCGAGGTCCTTGACCGCGAAGTCGTCGAGGATGAAGTCGGCCCCGGCCTGTTCCGGCCGCAGGGAGCGCAGGCCGACCCAGACCTCGCCGCACCCGGCCACGACGCGTTCGGTGAAGCGGGCGGTGGAGCGCTGCTCCGGCATCGGGGTGCGCCGGGTCTCGACGCTCCTGCCGCCCTTGTCGTAGCCGGTCACCCAGGCGTACGTGCCCTGCTGGGCGTTCTGGTAGGCGAAGGAGACCTCGTAGGCGTGGCCGTTCACGAAGCGGGCGGTGTGCGGGAGCGTCCGGTAGACCAGGCCCTGCCGTTCCTCGTGGACCTTCAGCGACTCCTCGCCGCCGATCACGTCGTCCACGGTCTTGCCGTTCCATCCGGCCTGGGTGAACGGCGCGTGCTTCTGGGCGATGTGGGTGCGCGGGTCGGTCGTCCCGCCCGCGTCGCCCTTCACGAACGGTCCCCAGCCCTGGTCGACGTGCTCGAAGTCCTCGACCGGGCCCGGTCTGGCGGTCTCGACGAGGCGCAGGTCGTCCACGCGGACCGCTCCCTCGCCCGTCCCCGCGGCGACGCGGAGCCTGGCGTGGCCTGCCGTGGCGGTGAAGACGGCCCTGACGCGCTGGAAGTAGGTGCCGTGCTTCTCGTCGGCCGCGACGTTGTTCCTGGCCGTGGAGGCGTTCAGGCGCGTGGACCGGCCGCCGATCTCCAGGGTGGTCTCGCGGGTCTTGCCGGGCTCGACCTCGATCCACGCCGAGGCGCTGTAGGCGCGGCCGGGGGTCAGGCCCCTGACGGTCTGCTCGATCGCGGCGGGCTGCCCCGCGGCCAGCAGCGCGACCCGCTGCCCCTTGGCGTTCTTCTCCACGGAGACCTGGCCGGTGCGCTCCCACGCGCGCAGGGCGTCGTCGTTGAAGCCGGGGTCGGCCAGGCCGGAGCGCTCGCCCCACTCGGGCGCGTCCTGCTTGGGGGCCTTGCGGGGATAGAGCACGTACGGCACGCCGGGCTCGGCCTCGATCGTGATCCTGCCGCCCGACGGGGTGAGTGTGCCCACCGGGACGCGGCCCTGGTCGGTCAGCCTGTAGACGTGCATGGGCCGGTCGGCGTCCCAGGTGGTCGGGCCGCCGGCCGGGTTGTAGTGGTAGGACCTGCCCTGCCACGGCAGCAGGTAGGCGGAGCCGTCCAGGATCTTGCGGCCGTTCTGGAACAGTTCGCGCCTGCCGTTCTCGAAGCTTCCGCGCACGCCGTCGGCGAAGAGGATCTCCTCGGCGCCCCACTTCATGATCGGGTGGTGCTGCAGGAACTTGGCGGGCAGGTTGTGCTCCCAGATGTTGCGGGTGAAGGCGTTCCAGTCGACCTCGCCGGTCCAGCCCTCGAACTCCTCGATCCTGGCGTTACCGAGGATCGGGTGGGCGTTCCACACGTCCTTCTCGTGGTTGCGGATGAAGCGGATGATCTGGGAGTTGAGCCCCTTGTTGGTGGCGCCGCCGTAGCTCATGTCCGTGGCCCAGTGCGACCACAGCGAGGCGCGCTCCAGCTTGTCCGACCACTCCGTGGAGACCTGCCAGCCCTGGCGGCGCAGCTCGGCCAGCGTGCGGTCGGCGGTCCAGCCGTGGCTGTAGTAGACGTCGACGTAGAGCAGGGCGAGGTCGCCGCGGGTCTCCGCACGCAGCCGCCCGAACCGTTCGGCGAGGTCTCCCGAGGTCAGGTCGGTGCGCTGGTCGATGTAGTACGACTGGTCGAGCCAGTTCCAGCCCTTGGCGTCCTTGTTCACCAGCGTCTCGCTGAACGTCTTCGCCACCGGATACGCCTCCGTGGCGTTGACGTGCACGCCGAAGTCGGCGTTCCACTCCTTGCCGAGCTTCAGCAGCGTGCCGAGGTCCTTGAGACCGCCCGCGCGCTTGTTGTAGTTGCCGCCGTAGTCCGGGTGGGCCGAGTCGTGACCCTCGGACTGGTAGCCCTTCAGGATCGCGAGCTGGCCCAGCCCGTCGGTGGCCAGCGCGATCCGCTTGACGTCGTCCAGACTGCGCAGGAACGGATGCGTGGCCTGGCTGGCGAAGTTGAACGGGATGTGGATGGCCACCCGGTCCTTGGTCTCCTCGGCGCCCTTCGCCCTGACGGCGATGTCGCGGAAGGCGATCGCGCCGTCCTGCCAGTCCACCGTCCCGTCACCGTTGGCGTCCGGGGTCACCACCACCTTGGCCCACGGCAGTTCCTCCGTGAACGGCGCGCCCGCCGCCCGATACGTCCACTGGCCGCTCCACACGCCCACCCTGACCACGCCGTCCGTGCCCTTGCGGGCCTGGTGCCAGAAGCGGGCGCGGTCCACGTCGGTGGAGCCCGAGGGGCGGTCGTAGGTGGAGTTCGACTCGATCGCGGCGGCGAGCCGGTCGGTGCCGACGATCCCGTACGTCGCCCCGACCGGCTGCGCCTCGGCCGCCGTCGCCGCCGTGACCTTGGCGAACACGTCCGCCGTCCGGGTGGAGTCGGGATCCAGCCGGGTGAACGCCGTCGCCGCGCCCGGCTGGTCACTGGCGACCGACACCAGGTCGTGGCCGGGCAGGTCGATCGTCCCGACCCGGAAGGCCGCGGTGTCGCGCACCCGGTCGATCCTGAACGTGGCCGTCCTGCCCCGCACCCCGACCGACGCCTCCAGCGCCACGCCGTCGAGCGCGGCGAAGGTCAGCCGGTAGCGCGCGGTCCTCCCGTCCGTGCCGGTGAGCGTCCCGGTCACGGGGTACGGCGTGCCGTTCAGGACCACGGCAGGGGCGGTGGTGCTGCCGCCCAGCCTTGCCCCGCTCGCGCGGTCGGTGTAGCCGAGCACCCTCGGGAAGGCCGGGTCCAGGGAGACGGACAGCTCCCTGGAGGAGATCGTGACCGGCACGGCGGGAGGCGGCACCGGGGTGGACGGCGTCTCGGGGGCGGCGTGCGGCCGGCCCGTGGAGGCGGGCGGCGCGGCGGGCGGCAGGCGAACGTCCGGTGGAGCGTCGGTGGGCTCGGACAGAGGTGCTGGGGGTGTGGGGGTGGCTTGGGCGGGGGTGGTGGTGAGGGTGGCCAGCGTGAGTAATCCGGCTAAGGCGGCGGCGGATCGTCTGCGCATGGGCGGCCTTTCGTGCGAAGGGTTTGCCGCCACCCTGGCGCGATCACCGCACCGCTTCCATGGACAAACCCTGCGCCTTGTTGCACTTTTGTGCCGCCGACGCGCTGAAAGCAGGCGCAAACGAAAAGCGCGGCCCCCGGGAAACCCTGGGTGACCGCGCTTCGCCGTACCGGAGATCAGGCGTGGGAGCGGACCCCCGCGGCCATGTCGCGCGCCAGCTCGGCGCAGGCGGCGCGGCCCGCGGCCTCGTCGGGCGCGTCGAGCAGGCGGCGGATGAAGGCCGAGCCGACGATGACGCCGTCGGCGTAGGCGGCCACCTCGGCCGCCTGCGCGCCGGTGCCGACGCCCAGGCCCACGCAGACGGGCAGGTCGGTGTGCGCGCGGGTGCGCTCGACCAGGCCCTCGGCGGCCACGTTCACGCTCTCGCGGGCGCCCGTGACGCCCATGAGCGAGGCGGCGTAGACGAACCCGGTGCAGCACTCGACCACGGCCTTGATGCGCTCCTCCGTGGAACTGGGCGCCACCAGGAACACGGTGTCGATGCCGGCCTCCGCGGACGCCTCGCGCCACGGGCCCGACTCCTCGGGCGTGAGGTCGGGCGTGATCGTGCCCACGCCACCGGCGCTGGCCAGGTCGCGGGCGAAGCGCTCGGCGCCGTAGCGGTCGATCGGGTTCCAGTAGGTCATGACGAGCGTGGCGGCGCCGGTGGCGGCCACCCCCTCGACCGTGCGGAACACGTCGGCGATGCGGGTGCCGTTAATCAGCGAGCGGTGCACCGCGTCCTGGATGGTGGGACCGTCCATGAGCGGGTCGGAGTACGGCAGGCCGATCTCGATGACGTCGCAGCCCGCCTCGACCAGGGCCGCGGCGGCGGCGATGGCGCCGTCCTTGGACGGGAACCCCGCGGGCAGATAGCCGACGAGCGCCGCCCGGTTGTCCGCCTTGGCCTTGGCGAACACCGTCTGAAGAGTGGTCATGATCGTGAACCCTAGAGGTTGAAGTACTTCATGGCGGTGCCCATGTCCTTGTCGCCGCGCCCGGAGAGGTTGACCAGGATGGTCGCCTCCGGGCCCAGCTCGCGGCCGAGCTTGAGCGCTCCGGCGAGCGCGTGGGAGGACTCGATGGCCGGGATGATGCCCTCGGTCCTGGCCAGCAGCGAGAACGCCTCCATGGCCTCGGCGTCGGTGACGCCGTGGTAGGTGGCGCGGCCGCTGTCCTTGAGCCAGGCGTGCTCGGGGCCGACGCCCGGGTAGTCGAGGCCGGCGGAGATCGAGTGGGACTCGATCGTCTGGCCCTCGTCGTCCTGCAGCACGTAGGTGCGCGAGCCGTGCAGGACGCCGACCGAGCCCGCGGTCAGCGTGAGCGCGTGCTCGCCGCTCTCCAGGCCGTGGCCGCCCGCCTCGTAGCCGTGCAGCGCGACGTCCTTGTCGCCGATGAAGGCGTGGAAGATGCCGATGGCGTTGCTGCCGCCGCCGACGGCCGCGCAGACCGCGTCGGGCAGGGCGCCGGTCAGCTCCAGCATCTGGCGGCGCGCCTCGACGCCGATGATGCGGGCGAAGTCGCGCACGATCTCCGGGAACGGGTGCGGGCCCGCGACGGTGCCGAACAGGTAGTGGGTGGTGTCGACGTTGGTCACCCAGTCGCGGAAGGCCTCGTTGATGGCGTCCTTCAGCGTCTGCGAGCCGTTGGTCACCGGGATCACGGTGGCGCCCAGCAGCTTCATCCTGGCCACGTTGAGCGCCTGGCGCTCGCAGTCGACGGCGCCCATGTAGATGACGCACTCCAGGCCGAGCAGGGCCGCGGCGGTGGCGGTGGCCACGCCGTGCTGGCCCGCGCCGGTCTCGGCGATGACCCGCTTCTTGCCCAGGCGCTTGGTGAGCAGCGCCTGGCCCAGCACGTTGTTGATCTTGTGGGCGCCGGTGTGGGTCAGGTCCTCGCGCTTGAGGATGATCCGGGCGCCGCCGGCCTGCTCGCCGAAGCGCGGGACCTCGGTCAGCGTGGTGGGCCGGCCCGCGTACGTGCGCAGCAGGTGGTCGAACTCGCGCAGGAACCCCACGTCGTTCTTGGCCGTCTCGTAGACCGAGGCCACCTCGTCGAGCGCCGGGATGAGCGCCTCGGGCACGTAGCGGCCGCCGAAGATGCCGAACTTGCCGTGCACGTCGGGGTCGTCGCCGTAGGCGCCGTTGCCCGCCAGGTCGGCGGCCGTGAGGATGGAGCCGTCTTGTGCCACTGCTATCCCTCTGATCCGTGGTCGGGGCGCGTCGCGGGGTGGGCGCCTGCGGTGACGAGCGCCTCCACGGCCTTGCGCGGGTCCTTGCCGGTGACCAGGCTCTCACCCACGAGGACCGCGTCGGCGCCGCCGCGCGCGTAGGCGAGCAGGTCGTGCGGGCCGCGCACCCCGGACTCGGCGATCTTGATGATGTCGTCGGGGATCATCGGCGCGATCTTGCTGAAGACCTCGCGGTCGACCTCCAGCGTCTTCAGGTCGCGGGCGTTGATCCCGATGATCCTGGCCCCCGCGGCGATCGCGCGTTCGGTCTCCTCCACGGTGTGGACCTCGACCAGCGGCGCGAGCCCGATCGACTCCGCGCGCTCGATCAGCGACACGAGCGCCTCCTGCTCCAGGGAGACGACCATGAGCAGGGCCAGGTCGGCGCCGTAGGCCCTGGCCTCCCAGAGCTGGTAGGCGGTGAGGATGAAGTCCTTGCGCAGGATCGGGATGTCGACCCGGGCGCGTACGGCGGCCAGGTCGTCGAGGCTGCCGCCGAAGCGGCGCTGTTCGGTCAGCACGCTGATCACGTGCGCGCCGCCCGCCTCGTAGTCGGCGGCCAGTGCGGCGGGGTCGGCGATCGCGGCCAGCGCGCCCTTGGACGGGCTGGAGCGCTTGACCTCGGCGATCACCGACACCCTGTCGCCGCCCAGTGCCGCGTAGGCGTCTCTGGGGGTTGGAGCCCGCCCTGCCCGTTCCTTGAGCTCGTCAAGCGACACGGCCTGCTGTCGTGTGGCCAGGTCCGCTCGCACCCCGTCGAGGATGTCGTCGAGCACACTCACGCGCTGGGGTCCCTCCGGTCGGCAGTGTTGGGGGCGGCTGAGAGTTCGCTTCGCGTACGCTCCCGGCCTGCTCTTGCGATGGTATCGGCCCGGTCGCGCTCACCTCACCATCGGGGCCCGCCTACGGAGCCAAAAAAGCCCCAAAGGGAAGATTTCGCACGACCCAGTAGACGATCACCACCGCCAGGAAGGCCCAGATGTAGGCGGGGTGGGCGAGCGTCGTCCGTCTGGGCGACCCCTTCCACGACCGCACCAGCCATCGGCCCCACCAGAACAGCAGAAACGGCACGACCGCGACCGCGAGCGGGTTCAGCCCCAGCGCCGCCACCGGGTCGAGGTGGGCCAGCGCGTGGATGGTCCGCAGGGTCCCGCAGCCGGGGCAGTACAGCCCCGTGCCGAACGCCTGCTCGGTCAGCCACAGGAACGGGCAGGTCGGATAGTGCCCCGGCTCGTTGGGATCGACCGCTCCGACGAAGGCGAAGACCGCCGCCGTGCCCGCGGCGACACCGAGCGGCGGGAGCACGGCCTTCCACCGGTCCGCGGCCCGCCGCTCGAGGTTCGCAACGCTCATGAGGTCAAGTATCGCTCTTAGTACGACGAGTAGCTGCTGGACACGGCGGCCGCGATGATCACGAAGTAGATGATCAGGCCGATGATGAGCAGCACGTAGTAGATGATGCCGCCGATCAGCGAGCGCTTCCACCACGTCTTGGCCTCCTCGGAGGCCAGCATCGCGCCCTGGTAGTCGCCAGCCTGCCACTTGGAGTTGACCTGTGAAGACTTCACGATCGACACGATGCCAAGGGGGAGGCAGCAGAAGATCGTGGTCAGGATCGCGGCCACCAGGTGGTTGTCAGGCGGCGTCTGCGGGGCGCCGTAGCCGCCGGGCTGGCCGTAGCCGCCGCCGCTCGGGGGCTGCTGGCCGTACCCGCCACCACCGGGCGGCTGCTCGCCGTAGCCCCCGCCGCTCGGAGGCTGCGCGCCGTAGCCTCCGCCGGGAGGCTGCTGGCCGTAGCCGCCGCCGCTCGGCGGCTGCTGGCCGTATCCCCCACCGGGGGGCTGGGCACCGTAACCGCCGCTGCCGCCCTGGTTTCCGTAGCTCATGACTGGAGACTCCTCGTGTGGTGCTTGTGGCGAGTTGCCCGCCGCAGCATAGCGACCTACCACGCCCCACATGGGGAATTATCCGCCATAAGGATGATTTGTGACCTGACCGCAAGGAGGTCGTCAGTAGCTCATACTGGCCAGCCCGAACATCGCCAGGAAGAACCCGCCGAACAGTAGCCAGCCGATGATCCAGGCCACGATCGTCAGGTAGGAGGTGATCAGACCGGCCACCGCCAGCCCGTGCCCCTCGCCGCCCCTGCGCTTCACCTGGGCCAGCGCGACGTGGCCGCAGATCGCGCCCGGGATGCTGGTCAGGCCGCACAGGAACAGGCCGACGATGCCGAGGACCAGCGAGGTGATGGCCATGCCGTTGGTCTGGACCGGGGGCTTTGCGTAGGCGGGCTGGCCGTAGCCGGGGGCGTTGTAGACGGGCGGCTGGGCGTAGGCCTCCTGGGCCTGGCCGTACGCCTGGCCGTAGTCGCCGCTGGGCTG
This sequence comes from Nonomuraea sp. NPDC050790, assembly GCF_044456745.1. Lineage (NCBI taxonomy): Bacteria > Bacillati > Actinomycetota > Actinomycetes > Streptosporangiales > Streptosporangiaceae > Nonomuraea > Nonomuraea sp. NPDC050790. Next base: position 268,360 of record NZ_JBITGF010000005.1, read on the forward strand.
GCCGTAGCCGTAGCCGGGCTGTTGCTGACCGTAGGGATCCGGCTGGCCGTAACCGCCGCTGCCGGGCTGGGGCTGCCCGTATCCCCCGCCACTGCCCGGCTGCTGGCCATAACCGGGCTGCTGGCCATAGCCGCCGTCGCTGCCGGGCTGCTGGCCGTAACCGCCCCCGCTGCCGGGCTGCTGGCCATAGCCGCCGCCGGATCCGGGCTGCTGGCCGTATCCCCCGCCGCTGCCGGGCTGCTGGCCGTAACCGCCGCCGCTTCCCGGCTGCTGGCCGTAGCCTCCCCCGCTGCCTGGCTGCTGGCCGTACCCCCCGCCGGGCGGCTGCGCGCCGTAACCGCCGCTGCCGTCCTGGTTGCCGTAGGTCATGCTGCCGCGCCCTTCGTCATCGTGGCCCCTTGCACGGAAGCGTAGGTCAGGTACCTCGATCGACACCGGAAGACTCAACTGGTGGGATCGTCGCCTCTGTCCAGAGCGTCCCACATCGAGCGGTCGTCCGCAGGTCGCTCGCCCGCCGGGCGTCGTTCGTAGCGGGCGGACATGGCCGTCCAGCGCCCGCCGCGTACCACCGCCATCACACCCCCCACCAGCACGAGCGCCGCGCCGACGCCCGCCACCACCGGCCAGAGGACCTCGATCGTGTACGCCGGATCCGTCACCCCGTGCAGCGCCGGAACGTTCCTGGCCCACCCGGCGACCGACCCCTGCGACAGCGCCGCCAGCGTGATCCATCCCAGCCCCGCGGCGCACAGTGCCAGCAGCGCGCCCACCACGCGGCGCCCGGCGCCCCTGGTCGCCAGCACCGCCACCACACCGGCCAGTGCCGCCAGCCCCACCGCGGTGAGGCCGCCGCTCAGGTCACCGCCCGTCCCCGTGGCCGCGGCCCCGCCGGTCCCGGCCGCGCTCACCCAGACGCGGCCCGCCGCCAGCAGCACCAGCAGGCAGCCCGCAGCGGTGCCCGCCGCCCAGATCCACGTCTCCCTGTTCACGGCAGCAGCGCGTCCGCGTCGAAGCAGGTACGGTCGCCCGTGTGGCAGGCGGCGCCCACCTGGTCCACCTTGAGCAGGACCGTGTCACCGTCGCAGTCGAGCGCCACCGCCTTCACGTGCTGGACGTGGCCGGAGGTGTCGCCCTTCACCCAGTACTCCCGGCGGCTGCGCGACCAGTAGGTGGCGCGGCCGGTGGTGAGGGTGCGGTGCAGCGCCTCGTCGTCCATCCAGGCGAGCATGAGGACCTCGCCGGAGTCGTACTGCTGGACGATGGCGGGCACCAGCCCGTCGGGGCCGCGCTTGAGCCGCGCGGCGATGTCGGGATCCAGGGACATGCCGCCATTCAACCAGCCCCACCGCCTGCCCCTTCCCACCCCCCACTACCCCGGCCCCAGGCCAACCCCCGAGGCCGGCCCGGCCTCGGGGCAGAACGCGGGTGTCCTGGCCCTTAGGCACCGGGGCCTCGACGTGCGGGTCGAGCGTGGCGTGCTCAGAGCCCGGGGCCATGTGGGGCACGCCGTGCTCGGTGAGGCGGTGCGGTGTTGAGGCTCGGGCTCAGGGGGCGTGCGGGTGGGTGTGGCGTGTTCGGTGGCGTTTGTCGGCCTTTGAGGGTGTGGGCGGGACGGGAAGGGTGGGCAGGTGGGGTCAGGAGTGGGCGGCGGAGATCCAGGAGGCGTGGAGGCCGGCGTAGACGCCTTCCTCGCGGACCAGGTCCGCGTGCGCCCCCCGCTGCACCAGCCGCCCCCCGTCGAACACCAGCACCTCGTCCGCGTTCTCCGCCGTCGACAGCCGGTGGGCGATCGAAATGGCCGTGCGGCCCCGGGTGACGCCCTCCAGGGCGCGCGCCAGCCGTACCTCGGTGGCGGGGTCGACGGCGGAGGTGGCCTCGTCGAGCAGGAGGAGGTCGGGGTCGGCCAGGTAGGCGCGGGCCAGGGCGACGAGCTGGCGCTCACCGGCCGACAGCGACTCGCCGCGCTGGCCGACGGGGGTGTCGAGGCCGGCGGGCAGGCCGTCCAGCCAGTCGGCCAGGCCGAGCTCGGTCAGCGCGAGGGTGATCTCGGCGTCGGTCGCGGACGGCCGGCCGTACCGGATGTTGTCGGCGAGTGTGCCGTCGAACAGGAAGCCGTCCTGCGGCACCATCACGATGCGCTCGCGCAGCGACGAGAAGCGGATGTCGCGCAGGTCGTGGCCATCGATGGTGACGCGGCCCGAGGCGGGGTCCATGAGGCGGGTCAGGAGCTTGGCGAACGTCGTCTTGCCCGACCCCGTCTCGCCCACGATCGCCACGCGCGAGCGCGGCGGGATCTCGACGGTGACCTCGCGCAGCACGGGCTCGCCGCCGGGGTAGGCGAAGTGCACGTCCTCGAAGCGTACGGAGATGGGGCCGCGGGGCAGTTCGGCGCCCTGCTCGCCGGGGTCGGCCACGTCGGGCGGGGTGTCGAGGACGCCGAGGATGCGCCGCCAGCCGGCGACGGCGTTCTGGGCCTCGTTGAGCACTTCGGTGGCGATCTGCAGCGGCGAGACGAACAGCGTCACCAGGAACAGGAACGCGACCAGCTTGCCGGCCGTGATGCCCCCGGCCAGGCCGAGCTGGACGCCGAGCAGGACGATCCCGGCGATGGCCAGCGCGGCGACGATCTCCGTCAGCGGGAAGACGAAGCCGACGATCGTCTGGGCCCTGATCTGGGCGGAGCGGTTGGCGTCCACGGTGGTGTCGACCCGGTCGGCGGTGCGGCGCTCGGCGGCGTAGGCGCGGATGACGGCGGCGCCGACGACCGACTCGCTGACGGCGGCGAGCATGTCGCCGGTGCGCTCACGCACGATGGTGTACGCCCGCGACAGCAGCCGCTGGAACCGGGGCAGAGCGATCATCAGCGGGATGAAGCAGGCCCAGACCAGGAGCGTGAGCTGCCAGGAGTAGACGAACATGAGCACCGTGGCCACGAGCAACTGCCCGAGCGCCACGATGATCATCAGGCCGCCCCACTGCATGAAGTTGCTGATCTGGTCGACGTCGTTGGTGACGCGGGAGACCAGGGCGCCGCGGCGTTCGCTGTTCTGGGTCAGGACCGAAAGGTCGTGAACGTGACGGAAGCCGCGCACGCGCAGCGTCGCCAGGGAGGACTCGGTGGACTTGTAGAGGCGGACGTTCATGAGGTATCCGGCCAGCGCCGTCAGGATGACCGCGACGGCGCAGATCGCCACCGCCCCGAAGATGTAGGAAAGATCGGGCTTGCCGCCCTTGAGGCCGGTGTCGATCGTCTGCTGGACCGCGATCGGCACGATGATCTTGCCGACGGTGGCGACGACGGCCAGGGCCAGCGTGCCGACCAGGCCGTCGCGGAACTCGGGCGTCAGGGACAGGCCCCGCCGTACCGTGGCCAGCGCCGTGCGCTCCACTCCCTGCAGAGCCATCAGGCGCTCACCCCTTCTGCTTCGTCGGCCTCGATCGCGGCCCGCTCGGCTTCCTCGCGTTCGTAGGCGGTCACGAGGTTGCGGTAGCCCTCGCAGCGGGCCAGGAGCTCCTCGTGGGTGCCCCGGTCCTCGACCCTGCCGCGGTCCAGGAAGACCACCTCGTCGGCCAGGGCGATCGTGGCCATCCGGTAGGCCACCACGACCGTGGTGGAGGATTCGGCGGAGTCGCGCAGGCCGTACAGGATCTTGGCCTCGACCTGCGGGTCCACGCTGGAGGTGGCGTCGTCGAGGATCAGCAGGCGCGGGGCGCGCACGATCGCGCGGGCCAGCGCGACGCGCTGGCGCTGGCCGCCGGACAGCGTGGTGCCGCGCTCGCCGACGCGGGTGTCGAGGCCGTCGGCCAGCCGCGCGACGAAGCCGTCCGCCTGCGCCAGCCGCAGCGCCGCCCACACCTCCTCGTCGGTGACGTCCAGGCCGAGCGCGACGTTGCCGCGCACGGTGTCGTCGAACAGGAATGTCTGCTGCGGCACCAGCGCCACCGAGCGGGCGATCGCGCCGTAGGCGAGCTCGCGCAGGTCCTCGCCGTCGAGCCTGACCTCGCCCGCGCCCGGGTCCACCAGCCGCACCAGCAACTGCGTGAGCGTGGACTTGCCCGACCCGGTGGGTCCCACCAGCGCCACGGTACGGCCGGCCGCCACGTCGAAGCTCACCCCGTGCAGCACCTGGCTGTCGCCGTAGGCGTAGGAGACGCCGGAGACCTCGATCGAGGCGGGGCGGGTGCCGGTGGGTTCGGCGGTGCCGTACTCCATGGAGCCGCTCGCGTCGAGAACGGCCTGCACCCGCGTCCAGCCGACCACGCTGCGGGGCAGTTCCGCCAGCACCCAGCCGAGCGCCCTGATCGGGAAGGCCAGCAACGTGAACAGGTAGGCCACCTGCACCAGCTCGCCGGAGTTGATCGAGCCGCTGGACAGTCGCACCGCGCCGACCGCGAGCACGATGAGCACGCCGAGCGTGGGCAGCGCCTCCAGCATGGGGTCGAACAGGCCGCGCACCCGTCCGACGGCGATGTTGGCGTCGCGCAGCTCGTGGGCGCGCCGCTGGAAGCGCTCGGTCTCCAGCGCCTCGCGGCCGAGGGTCTTGACGACGAGCGCGCCGTCGAAGCTCTCGTGCGCGATCTCGCTGACCTCGGCGCGCAGTTGCTGGGCGCGGGTGGCCAGCGGGCTGAGCTTGCGCTGATAAATCAGATTCAGTACGGCTATCGCCGGAAAAATCAGGAAACCGACCAGCGCCAGGACCGGGTCGGTGATCAGCATGGCGATCGCGGCCGTGAACAGCATCACGATCACGCCCACCGCCATCGGCAGCGGGGCCAGCGGCGCCCAGGCCGCCTCGGCGTCGGCGCTGGCGTTGGACAGGAGCTGGCCCGTGGGGTGCTGGTGGTGCCAGGCCAGCGGCAGGCGCAGGTACTGCTTGGTGACGTCGCGGCGCGAGCGCGCCTGCATGCGGTACTGGACGACGCCGGCGAAGATGCGCCGCCCCGCCACGCCGATCGCCTTGAGCAGCGCGGTGCCCATGATCAGCAGGGTGGCCGACCAGAGCACCCCTGAGGTGATGTCGCCCTGCTCGAAGGCGGGCAGCACGGCGTTCTCCGTCGCCCAGCCCAGGGCCCACGCCGAGGCGACGGTCATGCCGCCGTACAGGCCGCTGGCCAGGACGGCGATCGCGAACATCGCTTTCTCCGTGCGGATGGCCACCCCAAGGACGCCCAGTCCTTGACGCATCACGGCCGAGGTGACCTTGCTCGCCACTCGGGGGGATTCCTTCCCAACGGGGATATTTCTACATAGTGCCTATCACGGCTGATCACCTCGTTATTCCCACAGGTAGGCTGGGTCTCGTGACTCACGCCCGTGCCGAACGCTCCGCGCTGTGCGATCTGTTCGACCAGACCGGCCCTGACGCGCCCACCCTGTGCACCGGGTGGACGACCTACGACCTGGCCGCGCACCTGGTGCTCAGAGAGCGCAGACCCGACGCGGCGGCCGGCATCGCGCTGCGCCCGCTGGCCGGGCACACCGCCTCGGTGCAGAACGCCCTGAAGGCCAGGCACCCCTTCCCCGAACTGGTCGGGATGGTCCGCAGGCCGGGCGGCTTCTACGGGCTGCTGCCGTTCCTGGACGAGGCGGTCAACACGCTGGAGTTCTTCGTCCACCACGAGGACGTACGGCGGGCCCAGCCCGGCTGGGAGCCCCGCGAACTGCCCGACGACCTGGAGCGCCTCATCTGGAAGCGGCTGAGCATGGGCGCCCGTCTCATGCTGCGCAGGTCGCCCGTGGGGGTGGTGCTGCACCGGCTGGGCGGCGGGGTCGCGCTGGGCGGGGCGCAGGAGGGGCCCAAGGTCGAGGTGACCGGGAGGGCGGGCGAGTTGCTGCTGTTCTGCTTCGGCCGCCAGCAGCATGCCCGCGTGGACCTCACCGGGGACGAGGACGCCGTCGCCCGCCTCCTCAACGCCTCCCTCGGCGTCTAACCCCGGACGCGCCCCTTTCCCTCGGCACCCCGGCCTCCAACCCCGACGCGCCCCTTCCCCTCGGCACCCCAGCCTCCACACCCCCGACGCGCCCCTTCCCACGGCACCCCAGCCTCCACACCCCCGACGCGCCCCTTCCCACGGCACCCCAGCCTCCGCTCCACCTCACGGGCATCCCAGCTCCACGCCCCTCCGACGCGTGGTTGGCGTCTGTCCGGCACCGTCGCCATCCCAAGGCCGCCGAGCGCGCCACAGGGGTGGGGGTTCAGGGGTTGAGGGTTCGGGTGGTCAGGTGTTCCTGGGCCACCCGGCGCCAGGAGACCACGATCGCGTCCCCCAGCCGGGTGCCGAGGGCGACGATCTCGACCGCGCGCTCCCGGTCGCCCGCCGTCCCCACAACCCCGAGGTCCACCCGGGCGATCCCCTCGGCCGCGTCCGCGTAGTCGCCGAGCACGGCCGAGATCTCCCGCAGCCCGAGTTCCTCCAGCACCGCCACCACCCCCACGAGCGTGCCGACGGCCGGGTTGGCGGCGGAGTCCTGCCAGCCCTTGCGCTCCATCACCTCCGCCACGATCCGCCGCGCCCGCTCGCGATGGGGGCCCGGACGGGCCTCCTCCCGCTCGGTGACGCTCTTCTGCGCCAGCCCCGCCAGGCCGTACAGGCCGACGCCCGGATCGTCGAGGCGCGCGATCAGGTCCCGGATGTCGGCGATGCCGAGGCCGCCGTAGTCGATGAGCGCGCGGACCAGGCGCAGCCGCCGCACGTGTTCCGGCCCGTACTCGGCCTGGTTGCGGCCGATCGGCCGCCCCGGGGAGAGCAGCCCCTCCCGCAGGTAGTACTTGATCGTCGCCACCGCGAGCCCGGTCGTCGCGCTCAGTTCGGCCATGCGCACGTCGCGGAACCTCCCCACCCCAGAGCCGGATAGCTTAGCTATCCAAATAGGCCGGGACAACCTGGGACTCCATCTCATGGGTCGGAATTACGGCGCGGCAGGCGCGCTCCGGGCCCCTAAAGCCCGTACCATGACGTAGGAAAGACGCCCCCCGGTTATGATCAAGAACATCTTCACAGAAGATGCCAGTGATCGCCCAGATCCGGGTATATACGGCTGGGAATGGACTGCAGGAGGCCCCCCATGCAGGTCAAGAAGGTGGTCACATACGTCGCGGTGGCGTTCGTGATCTTCTACTTGTTCACCCGGCCGGCCCAAGCCGCAGCCGCCGTGAACGGCGTGTTCGACGGAATCGTCAATGGAGCGAACCAACTGGCGGTGTTCTTCACCAACGTTCTCAACTGAGGAACGTCTTCGTCTGCGGAAGTCGCTTCCTTGAGCTGCCGGTTCGTGCTACGCAGACAGGATGGGAGATCGTCAGAGCGTCACCAGGGTCCGTCAGCCTGATCCCGCCGTCAACCGCATTCTGGAGCGCGCGGAGATCGATGGGATCGAGCTGATCCGGTTCCTCTACGCCGACCACGGCGGCGTCATCCGCGGCAAGGCGGCGTCACGCTCGCGGCTGGCCGAGCGGCTGGAGTCGGGAATCGGGCACACGGTGGCCATGATGGCGATGAACATGCTCGACCAGCTCCAGGAGGTCGAGCAGCTCGGACCCGTCGGCGAGGTCAGGCTCGTGCCTGACCCCGCGACCTTCGTGCCGCTCCCTTACGCGCCCGGCGCCGCCGCGATGATGGCCGACCAGCGCCAGGCCGACGGCAGCCCGTGGGGCGCCTGCCCGCGCACTTTCCTCAAGGACGCCATCACTACCCTCGAAACCGAGGGCTACACACTGGTGGCCGCCTTCGAGCCGGAGTTCACGCTCGGCCGCCGCCTGCCCGACCCCGACGGCGGACCCGACCGGCTCCTCCCCCTCGACGACACGCTGTGCTACGCCGCCACCGGCTTCGACACCGCCCACGACTACACCATGCGCCTGATCCACGCCCTGGAGAAGCAGGGGCTCCAGGTCGAGCACTACCATCCGGAACTCGGCCCCGGCCAACAGGAGCTGTCCGTCCACCACGCTCCCGCCCTGCGCGCGGCCGACAACCACGTCCTCTACCGCGAGACGGTACGCGGCGTCGCCGTCCGCATGGCCATGTGGGCCTCCCTGGCCCCGAAACCCCTGGCCGACCAGGCGGGCAACGGCGCCCATCTCCACCTGTCGCTGTGGCGCGAAGGCCGCAACGTGTTCGCCGACGACGACGTGCGCGGCTGGTTCATCGGCGGCCTGCTCGCCCACCTGCCCGCCCTGACCGCGCTGACCTGCGGCAGCGTCAACAGCTTCCGCCGCCTGGGCCCGCGCATGTGGTCCAGCGGCTACGCCGTCCACGGGCCCGACAACCGCGAGGCCGCCGTCCGCGTGTGCTCACCGCTGGGCGCCACCGGCGAGACGAACCTGGAGCTGAAGCCCTCGGACTCCTCGGCCAACCCCTACCTGTCGCTGGGCGCCGTCATCCACGCCGGGCTGGACGGCCTGCGCCGCAAGCTCGACCCGGGCGAGGCGGTCACCGTGGACCCCGACACCGAGCCCGGCCGCCACCCCCGCCTCCCGGCCACCCTGACCGAGGCCCTGGACGCGCTGGAGGCCGACGAAGTGCTGATGGCGGCCCTGGGCGACCTGCGCGCCCGCGCGTACCTGACGGTCAAACGCTCGGAGGCGGCGGCCTTCGGCGAACGCGACGCCGCCTTCGAGCTCTACAACCACGTGCGCGCCTTCTGACACCACTCCAAACGCCGGGCCGGAGCGAAACACCAGGTCCGGAGCGAAACATCGGGTCCGGCGCGAAACGCCGGGCCCGCCTCGGAGCGCCCGCCGACGCCAGGACCGGCCCGAAGCGCTGGATCTTCGGGCCGGTCCGGCGCGCGGCGGCGTCCCGGGGCCGGAAGTGCCTCGGGACGCCGCCGGTCAGCCTCTGACCGGGTATCCGGCCGTGCGCAGGGTGTCCTTGACCTCGGAGATCTTCAGGGTGCCGAAGTGGAAGACCGAGGCCGCCAGCACCGCGTCGGCCCCCTCCGCGACCGCCGGAGGGAAGTCCTCCAGCCGTCCCGCCCCGCCGCTGGCGATCACCGGGACCCGGACCGCGGCTCGCACCGCCCGGATCATCTCCAGGTCGTAGCCGTCGAGGGTGCCGTCGCCGTCCATCGAATTGAGCAGGATCTCGCCCACGCCGAGCTCCTCGCCCCGGGCCGCCCACTCGACGGCGTCGATCCCGGTGCCGCGGCGGCCGCCGTGGGTGGTGACCTCGAAGCCGCTGGCCGTACCTGGGGCACGGCGCGCGTCCACCGACAGCACCACGCACTGCGCGCCGAAGCGGCGCGAGCACTCCGTCAGCAGCTCGGGACGGGCGATCGCGGCGGTGTTCAGCGACACCTTGTCCGCGCCCGCCCGCAGCAGCCGGTTGACGTCCTCGACCGCGCGGATGCCGCCGCCGACGGTCAGCGGGATGAAGACCTGCTCGGCGGTCCGCCGGACCACGTCGAGCATCGTCTCCCGCTCCCCGGAGGAGGCGGTGATGTCGAGGAAGGTGAGCTCGTCGGCGCCCTCGGCGTCGTAGCGGCGCGCCAGCTCGACCGGGTCGCCCGCGTCGCGCAGGTTCTCGAAGTTGACGCCCTTGACCACGCGTCCCGCGTCGACGTCCAGACACGGGATGACTCGTACCGCGACCGTCATGCTCTCTGCGCCTCGATCTCGATCTCGACCAGCATCCGCGGGTCGACCAGGCCGGCCACGCGCACGCCGGTGCAGGCCGGCCGCACCCGGCCGAACACCTCGGCGATCGCGGCGCCGACCTGGTCGAAGTGGCGGTGCTCGACGACGTAGTACCTGACCATGACGACGTCGTCGCGGGTCAGCCCACCCGCTTCGACCGCCTCCAGGGCGATGCCCATCGCCGTCATGCTCTGCCAGTAGGGATCGCCGACGTGCTGGACCTCGCCGTCGACGGTGGCCGTGCAGCCGGAGACGACCACCCGGTCGCCGACGACGACGGCTCTCGCGTAGCCGTAGCGCTCCTCCCAGACTCCGCCCGAGAACACCCTCGTCCCGGTTCTTTCCATGCTCACGCTGCCCATCACGCCCCCTCCCAACGAACTAAACGCGGACCGCATCCAGCGCGTTCTCCAGCGTGAACGCCCGAGCGTAGAGAGCCTTGCCCACGATGGCGCCCTCCAGACCCTGCGGCACCAGGCCGGACAACGCCACCAGGTCATCGAGGCTGGAGACGCCGCCGCTGGCCACGACCGGCCGCTCGGTGCGCGAGCAGAACTCGCGCAGCAGGTCCAGGTTCGGGCCGCGCAGCGTGCCGTCCTTGGTCACATCGGTCACCACGTAGCGCGGGCAGCCGTCGGCCTCCAGCCGCTCCAGCGTCTGCCACAGGTCGCCGGCCTCCTGGGTCCAGCCTCGGGTGGCGACCGTGGTGCCGCGTACGTCGAGGCCGACCGCGATCCTGTCGCCGTGCTCGGCGATGATCTTCCGGCACCAGTCCGGGTTCTCCAGCGCCGCGGTGCCGATGTTGACCCGGCGGCAGCCGGTGGCCAGCGCCGCCTGGAGCGACTCGTCGTCGCGGATGCCACCGGACAGCTCGACGTGCACGTCGAGCTGTCCGACGACCTTGGCGAGCTGCGCGTGGTTGCTGCCCCGGCCGAAGGCGGCGTCGAGATCCACCAGGTGGATCCACTCCGCGCCCGCCTCCTGCCAGGCCAGCGCGGCGGCGAGCGGGTCGCCGTAGCCGGTTTCGGTGCCGGCCTCACCCTGGACCAGGCGTACGGCCTGGCCGCCCACCACGTCCACGGCCGGGAGCAACACGAGCGACATTCAGATCCTCCGGTTGAAGGCAAGGGTCACGAACACAGGGACGAACAACACCGAGAAGACGAGCACCCCGAAACTCACCGCCGGCGCCCGCCAGATCAGCCACACCAGGAGCTGCACGAGCAGGAAGACGCCGGCCACGATGGCGTTCTGGACGCGGTGGCGGCGGGCCAGCACCCCGCCCTGGCGGGCGAAGCGCACCGGCCGGGGAACCAGCCGGACGAGGCGGGCACGGCGGCGCGCCGAACGCGCCTGCCGCTCCTCGTTGCGCCGCATCGCCTGTGCGCGCTCGGCCTCGCGCAGCGCGCGCCGCCGCGCGCGTTCCTTGCTCACCGCCTGTTCACAGGGTGCCGACCCAGTTCTTCAGCAGGACGGCTCCCGCGTCCCCGGACTTCTCCGGGTGGAACTGGGCGGCCATGAGCGGACCGTTCTCCACGGCGGCCACGAACGGCACGCCGTGCTCGGCCCAGGTGACCAGCGGCGCGCCGAAGCCGTCGCCGGGCACCAGCTCCCACTCCCGCACGCCGTAGGAGTGCACGAAGTAGAAGCGCTCCTCCTCGATCCCGGCGAACAGGACGCTGCCGCCGGGCACCTTGACGGTGTTCCAGCCCATGTGCGGCAGGACGGGCGCCTCCAGCCGCTCGACGGTGCCCGGCCACTCGCCGCAGCCCTCGGTCTCCACGCCGTGCTCGACGCCCCGCGCGAACAGCACCTGCATGCCCACGCAGATGCCCAGCACCGGCCGGCCGCCGGCGAGCCTGCGCCCGACGATCTCGTCGCCGCGCACGCCCTTCAGCCCGGCCATGCACGCCGCGAACGCCCCCACACCGGGCACGACCAGCCCGTCGGCGTTGAGCGCCGCGTCGTAGTCGGCGGTCACGGTCACCTGCGCGCCGGTCCTGGCCAGGGCCCGCTCGGCCGAGCGCAGGTTGCCCGAGCCGTAGTCGAGCACCACGACGTTCCTGCTCACCACCACAGCACCCCCGCCGTGATCGCCATGACGCCACCGAGCGCGCAGAACACCGCGCCCAGCTTCAGTCCCTGCTTGAGCAGCGAGAACACCCCGCCGAACAGGAAGAGCCCGATGAACACCATCGCATAGGCGATCATGTTCTCGCTCATAGGACACCCTTGGTGGACGGCACCCCGCTGGCGCGCGGGTCGCGCTCGCTCGCCTCGCGCAGCGCCCTGGCCAGCGCCTTGAACTGCGCCTCCACGATGTGGTGGGCGTTGCGGCCGTAGGGGACGTGCACGTGCAGGCAGATCGCCGCCTGCGCGACGAAAGACTCCAGGATGTGCCTGGTCATCGTCGTGTCGTACTCGGGGCCGATCATCGGCGCCATGCCCTCGGGCTCGGAGTGCACCAGGTACGGCCGGCCGGACAGGTCGACCGTCACGTTGGCCAGCGACTCGTCCAGCGGGCACGACGCGCTACCGAACCGCCGGATGCCCGACTTGTCACCCAACGCCTGCCGGAACGCCGCGCCCAGCGCCAGCGCCGTGTCCTCGATCGTGTGGTGGGAGTCGATGTGGAGGTCGCCCTCGGTCTTGACGGTCAGGTCGAACAACCCGTGCTTGCCCAACTGGTTGAGCATGTGGTCGTAGAAGCCCACCCCGGTGGACACCTCGACCTGACCCGTGCCGTCGAGGTCCACCTCGACCAGCACCGACGTCTCCTTGGTGGCCCTCTCCACGCGGCCGATACGGCTCACAGAACTCCCTCCAGAGCGGCGCGGAACGCCGCCATCTCCTCGCCGGTGCCGATCGAGACCCGCAGCCACTGCGGTGGCCCGACCTCGCGGATGAGCACTCCCCGCTCCAGGAGCCCCCGCCACACGGCCTCACGATTTGCGAACCGTCCGAACAACACGAAATTGGCGTCCGAATCGGCGACCGTCAACCCCTGACCGCGCAGCCATTCCACCGTGGCATCGCGCTCGCGCCGCAGCGCCGCCACGCCGCCGAGCAACTCCTCGCGGTGGCGCAGCGCCGTACGCGCCGCCGCCTGCGTCAGCGTCGACAGGTGGTACGGCAGGCGGACCAGCAGCAACGCCTGCACCACCACCGGATGCGCGGCCAGATACCCCACCCGCGTCCCGGCCATGGCGAACGCCTTCGACATCGTCCGCGTCACGATCAGCCGGGGGAAGTCCGGCAGCAGCGACAGCGCCGACGCCGTGCCCTCCCGGGCGAACTCCGCGTAGGCCTCGTCCACCACCACCATGCCGGGCGCCGCCTCCAGCACCGCCCGGATCGTCTCCAGCGGCAGCGACGTGCCCGTCGGGTTGTTCGGCGAGGTCAGGAAGACGATGTCGGGCCGGTGCTCCTCCACCGCGGCCACCGCCTTGCCGGGGTCGAGCGTGAAGTCCTCCTCGCGCGAGCCGTCCACCCACTCGGTGCTCGTGCCCGAGGTGATGATCGGGTGCATCGAGTACGACGGCTCGAAGCCCAGCGCGCTGCGGCCGTGGCCGCCGAACGCCTGGAGGATCTGCTGGAGCACCTCGTTGGAGCCGTTGGCCGCCCACACCTGCTCGCCGCCCAGGCCGTGGCCGAGGTAGGCGGCCAGCTCCGCGCGCAGCTCCACGGCGTCGCGGTCGGGGTAGCGGTTGAGCGTCGAGGCGCTCCTGCGCACCTCCTCGGCCAGGTCGTCGACCAGGGCCTTGGAGGGCGGGTACGGGTTCTCGTTGGTGTTGAGCCGGATCGGGACGTCGATCTGGGGCGCGCCGTACGGCGTCTTGCCCCTGAGGTCGTCGCGCAGCGGCAGGTCTTCCAGCCTCACGGGTTAGGCACTTCCCAGTCGAAACGGGCGCGGACCGCCGCGCCGTGTGCGGGCAGGTCTTCCGCGTCGGCCAGCACCGACACGTGCGCGGCGGCGCCGGCCAGCGCCTCGCGCGTGTACTCCACGACGTGGATGCCGCGCAGGAACGACTGCACCGACAGCCCGCTGGAGTGGCAGGCGCACCCGCCGGTCGGCAGCACGTGGTTGGACCCGGCCAGATAGTCGCCCAGCGACACCGGCGCGTACGTGCCCACGAAGATCGCGCCCGCGTTGCGCACCCGCGCCGCCACCGCGGCGGCGTCCTCGGTGTGGATCTCCAGGTGCTCGGCCGCGTACGCGTCGACCACCTTCAGCCCCGCCTCGACGTCCGACACCAGCACGATGCCCGACTGCCTGCCGCCCAGCGCCTCGGCGATGCGCTCGCCGTGCCGGGTCGCGGCGACCTGGCCGGGCAGTTCCTTCTCCACCGCCTCGGCCAGCTCGACGCTGTCGGTGACCAGCACCGCGGCGGCGATCACGTCGTGCTCGGCCTGGCTGATCAGGTCGGCGGCCACGTGCGCCGGGTCGGCCGTGGAGTCGGCCAGGATCGCGATCTCGGTCGGCCCCGCCTCGGAGTCGATGCCGATGCGGCCCTTCAGCAGCCGCTTGGCCGCCGCCACCCAGATGTTGCCGGGGCCGGTCACCATGGTCGCGGGCGCGCACTCCTCGGTGCCGTAGGCGAACATCGCCACCGCCTGCGCGCCGCCCACGTTGTAGACCTCGTCCACGCCCAGCAGCGCGCACGCCGCCAGGATCGTCGGGTGCGGCAGCCCGCCGAACTCCTTCTGCGCCGGGCTGGTGACCGCCAGCGAGGCGACCCCCGCCTCCTGCGCCGGAACCACGTTCATGACCACGCTCGACGGGTAGACCGCCCGGCCGCCCGGCACGTAGAGCCCGACCCGGTCCACCGGCACCCAGCGCTCGGTGACCGTGCCGCCCGGGACCACCTCGGTCGTGGTGTCCGTGCGCCGCTGGTCGCGGTGGACCTTCCTGGCCCGCCTGATCGACTCCTCCAGCGCCGCCCGCACCCTGGGGTCGAGCTCGGCCAGGGCCCGGTCGATCTCCTCCTTCGCCACGCGCGTGGAGGCGATCTCGACACCGTCGAACCTGGCGGTCAGCTCCCGTACGGCTGCCGCCCCACGATGGCGCACGTCCTCGCAGATGGGCCGCACCTTCTCCAGGGCGGCCTCGACGTCGAGCTCGGCGCGGGGCAGCACGTCGCGCAGGTTCTCCGGCAGGGAACCGCGCATGTCGATACGGGAAATCACCCTCCCTAGTCTACGGAGTCCAGCACCCCATCCCCGTAACGTCCACGATGCGGACAGTTTGTACGCCAGCACAGCCCGTGGCCGACGACTTGGTGGTCCAGCACGAAGCACAATCGCACCCGGCGGGCGGAGGGTTACGGAAAGCGATTCGAGCCCCAGGAGGACCACTGGCATGGGACTCGCCGGAAACACCCCCACCCTGACGCCCGTCCAGGTGCGCAGGACCGCCACCGTGACGGTCGGCCTGCTCATGGGCGTCTGGGTGATCGACTACGTCGACCGCGTCATGATGGCGGTGGCCCTGCCGTTCATCGGAGAGGAGTACTCGCTCACCAAGACCGAGCAGGGCTGGCTCATCACCGTCTTCTCCCTGGTGTACCTGCTGTGCCAGGTGCCCGGCGGCATCCTCGCCGACCGCTACGGCGCCCGCCGCCAGCTCATGGTCTCCCTCGTGCTGTGGTCGGCGTTCACCGCCCTCACCGGCCTGGCCTGGGGCCTGGCGTCGCTGCTGGTGATCAGGGCGCTGTTCGGCGTCGGCCAGGGACTGTTCCCCGGCGCGTCGTTCAAGGCCATGGCGGAACGCACCACGCCGGCCACCCGCGCCACCGCCGCCGGGTCCATGCTCGCCTCCAACCAGCTCGGCGCCGGCGTCGCCCCGCTCATCGTGGCCCCGCTCATCCTCCTGATCGACTGGCGGCACACCTTCTGGGTCATCGCCGCCGCCGGCGTGGTCATCGGCTTCCTGCTGTGGAAGATGCTGCCCCCGCCGCTGCCCGCCCACCTCAACGGCTCCGACCGGCCCGAGCAGCGCGGCGTGCCCCTGTCCGTCGTGCTCCGCTCCGCCTCGGTGTGGAAGTTCGCCGCCCTGTTCTGCGCCACCAACATGCTCGGCTACGGCATGATGACCTGGGTCCCCAGCTACCTGCTGGAGGAACGCGGCATCTCGCTCATCAGCACCGGATTCATGGCCGCCGTGCCCAGCCTCGTCATGTGCGCGACCACGTTCGTCGGCGGCTGGCTGTTCGACCGCTACTTCCACGACCGCGCCCGGCTCTACGTCATCCCGCTGCTGCTGCTCACCGCCGTGCTGCTGGTCATCATGCTCCAGGCCGAGACCGCCGCCGGCTTCACCGTCTACCAGACGCTCGCGCTGGCCGTGGCGGGCCTTTCCACGATGGGCATCCTCGGCATGCCGTTCCGCGCGCTGCCGCCCGCCGTCGTCGGCTCCGGCATGGGCGTCGTCAACGTCGGCGGCCAGGTCGCCGGCGTCCTCGCCCCCGTCCTCATGGGCCTGCTCGTCGACCGGTTCTCCTACACCGCCGCGTTCGGGCTGCTCATCGCCACCACCGTGCTCGCCGCACTGATCGCCGTCATCGTCCCGCAACGCCCCGACCAGTTCATCCTCGGCACCAAGGAGGCCGCGTGAGCGGATACGACCTCGTCCTCGCCAACGGCCGGGCCATCGACCCCGAGACCGGCCTCGACGCCGTGCGCGACATCGGCATCACCGGCGGCGTCATCCGCGCCGTGTCGGCGACGCCGCTGACCGGCGCCACCCGCGTCGACCTCGGCGGCCTGGTCGTCTGCCCCGGCTTCATCGACCTGCACAGCCACAGCGCCGACGTCGCCGGGCACCGCCTGCAGGCCCTCGACGGCGTCACCACCGTCCTCGAACTCGAGGCGGGCGCCTACCCCGTCGCCGGCTCCTACCACCGGGCCGCCCAGCAGGGCAGGCCGCTCAACTACGGCTACGCCACCTCCTGGGCCATCGCCCGCATGTCCGTCCTGCTCGGCCTGGAGACCGGCGGCGACCTCGACGCCTTCCTGCCCCACATCGGCCACGAGGACTGGCAGCAGCCCGCGCCGCGCCCCGCCGTGGACCGCATCCTCGGCATGCTCGAAACGGACCTCGCCGACGGCGCGCTCGGCATCGGCATCCTCGTCGGCTACGCGCCGCGCATCGACCCCGCCGAGTACCTCGCCGTCGCCGCGCTCGCCGCCCGCCACAACCTGCCGACCTACACCCACGCCCGCGAACTCGTCGAACAGGACCCCACCACGCCGATCGACGGCGCCGAGGAGATCGTCAGGGCCGCCGCCGAGACCGGCGCGCACATGCACTACTGCCACGTCAACAGCACCTCCATCCGGCACGTGGACCGGGTGCTCGGCCTCGTGGAGAAGGTCCGCGCCGAAGGCTCGCGCGTCACCACCGAGGCCTACCCGTACGGCGCCGGCATGACCGGCGTCGGCGCCGCCTTCCTCGCCCCCGAGATCCTGCACCGGCGCGGGCTGACCGCCCACTCCATCGGCCTGCTCGGCGCCGAGGGCCGCCTGGCCGACGACGCGGCCCTGCGCGCCGCCCGCCGCGACGACCCGGGCGCGGCCGCGTTCGTCCACCTCCTGGACGAGGACGACCCGGACGCCTTCGCCTACATCCAGCGGGCGCTCGCCTTCCCCGACGCCGCCGTCGCCACCGACGCCGTGCCGCTGCTGTGGCGCTCGGGCGCGCCCGACCCGCTCGCCTGGCCGCTGGCTCCCGACGCGGTCACCCATCCGCGTACGGCCGGCACCTACGGCCGCACGTTCCGGCGCCTCGTGCGTGAGAACGGCGTGCTCGGGCTCCAGGAGGCCATCAGGCGCTGCACGCTGGTGCCCGCCGACGTCGTCGGCTCCGGCGTGCCGGCGATGCACCGCAAGGGCCGCGTCCAGGTGGGCTGCGACGCCGACCTCACCGTCTTCGACCCGGGAACCGTCACCGACCGCGCCACCTACACCGACACCGCCGCGAACTCGTCCGGGTTCGTCCACGTCGTCGTCTCCGGCGAGTTCGTGGTCAGGGACGCGCAGATCGTCCCCACGGCCTTCCCCGGCCGCCCGGTCCGCGCCTGACCCCCGCCAAACCCGGGGCCCCAGCCCGACTCCCTCCGGGGCTGGGTCCCCGCCCGGGGCCCGGGATCCCAGCTTTTCCCCTGGCTGGGATCCCACCCTCCCCACCCGCTCCCACCCCAACGCAACCGCCCACGCGACACCACCACCGCCACCGCGCGACCCACCTCGCGCGCCGCCACCGCCACTGCGCGACCCACCTCGCGCGCCGCCACGAAGCCCGCACGGCAAGCAGCCCCCAGCTTGTCCAACCGCGCCCTGACACCCCGTCTCCGGCAAGCTCGCCCTGACACCCCGT
Organism: Nonomuraea sp. NPDC050790; assembly: GCF_044456745.1. NCBI lineage: Bacteria > Bacillati > Actinomycetota > Actinomycetes > Streptosporangiales > Streptosporangiaceae > Nonomuraea > Nonomuraea sp. NPDC050790. The sequence goes on from NZ_JBITGF010000005.1 coordinate 286,372, forward strand.
CCTCCGGCAAGCGCGCTCGGCCTCAGGCCGGTCCCGCTTGGGCAGCGCCGTACAAGCTGCTCGTCCGAGGCGGTCTGGGCCGGGCCGCGGTTGGGTCGGTGAGGCCGCTACGGCACGGCGATCGCGGGCTCCTTGAGAGGGCGGGACAGGAGCCAGGCCAGCAACGGCATCGCGATCAGGGTGGCCAGGGCCAGGCGTAGTGAGGTGGCCTCGGCCAACGCGCCGACCAGCGGGCTGGCCACGCCGCCGGCGCTGACGGCCAGGCCGAGCGTGACACCGCTGGCCGTACCGGCGTGGCGGGGCAGGTAGTCCTGGCCGAGCGTGACGTGCAGCGAGAACGGGACGTAGAGGGCGAGGCCCGACGCCGCGACGAACAGGAACACGGCCGGTCCGGGCACCAGCACCACGCCCGCCACCGCGGGGACCGCGGCCAGGTAGGCCAGCCGCAGCGTCCGCACCCGGCCGAAGCGCGTGGCCAGGCGCCCGCCCAGGATCGTGCCCGCCGCACCCCCCGCGAACTGCACGAACAGCGCCACCGCACCCGCCGCGCCACCGCCGACGTACAGCGCCACGAACGTGCTCAGCCCGATGTAGCCCACCGACCGCAGCCCCATGACCAGCGCCAGCCGCACGAAGGCCGCCCAGTCGTCGCGCGCCCCCTCCACGGTACGGCTGCCGCCCCCACCCCGCCCCACCGACCGCATCGCCCCCACGGTGACCAGGCACCCCAGCACCGCGGGCACCGCCAGCAGCGGCGAGACGGCCAGCCCACCCCACGACAGCAACGGCGTGACCAGCAGCGGCGCCACCGCGAACCCCAGGTTGCCGCCCAGCGAGAACCAGCTCATCCCCACATGACTGCCCTGACTGGCCGCCCGCGCCAGCCGCGCGGACTCCGGGTGGTAGGCCGCCACCCCCAGCCCGGACAGGGCGATCGCGAGCCACGTCAGCGGGTACGAGCCCGCCGGACCCGCCAGCCCCACCCCGAGTCCGGTCACCAGCATGCTCACCGGGATCAGCCAGCCCAGCCGCCACCGGTCGGCGATCACGCCGAACACGGGCTGCACCACCGACGACAGGAGGGTGGCGGCCAGCACGATCCCGGAGGCGGCCACGTACCCGTAGTGCCGCTCCGCCACCAGGAACGGCACCATCGCGGGGACGACCCCCTGGTAGAAGTCGACGCTGGCATGCCCGGCGGCCAGCACGCCCATCCTGTTGATCCGCACCCTACGATCGTCGCCTTAACGACATCTGGCGCGCTTCCGATAAAGTGCCAACATATCCCGGAAAATCGCCAATCACCGGCGAGCCCGCCCGGGAACGGGAAGACAGCAGCGGGACGACGACCGCGGGACGACTGCGGGATGACGACACCGGGATCACGACACCGGGATCACGGCACCGGGATCACGGCAGCGGGAGGGAGGCGGCCAAGTGGTACGGCACATGCCGGAAGCGCCCACCGGCACCCGCCCCCTGCCCGGCGGCGCCGAGATCGACGCGCACCGCCACGACGACCACCAGATCGCCTACCCCCGCGAGGGCGTCATCTCCATCAGCACCGGCGCCGGCACCTGGGTGGCCCCCGGCAACCGGGCGCTGTGGATCCCCGCGGGCACCGTCCACGAGCACCGCGCCTACGGCCGCACCGACCTGCGCCTGATCGGCCTCGCCGAGAACCCGCTGGGCCTGGACCAGCCCGCCGTCCTGTCCGTGACGCCGCTGCTGCGCGAGCTGATCGTGGCCTGCTCGGAGGAGCCGGGCGACCCGCTGCTGCGCGCCGTCCTGCTCGACCGGTTGCGGCGCGCCCCCGTCCCCGAGCATCCGGTACGCCTGCCCGAGCCCCGCGACCCCCGGCTGGCCGCGGTGTGCGCGATGGTCCGCGACGACCCGGCCGGCGACCGTACGCTGCCGGAGCTGGCCGCGGCGGCGGGCACCAGCGACCGCACGCTGGCCAGGCTCTGCCGCGCGGAGCTCGGCATGACCTTCCCCCAGTGGCGCACCCAGGCCCGCCTCCACCACGCGCTGATCCTGCTGGCCGAGGGCCTGCAGGTCACCACGGTGGCGCACCGGTGCGGCTGGTCGTCGGCCAGCGCGTTCATCGACGCCTTCCGGCACGCGTTCGGCCACACGCCCGGCCGCGCCTTCCGGACCTGACGCCTTTACATTGTAGATCCCGAGTACGATGAGGGCTGTGAGCAAGAAGAGCAAAGGCGGCGGCCAGGGCACCCCGGCCACGGTGGCGCTGGCCAAGGCGGGGGTGGACTTCACCCTCCATCCGTACGAGCACGACGCGAACGCCCAGGCCTATGGCGAGGAGGCGGCCGACGCGCTCGGCCTGCCGTACGAGCGGATCTTCAAGACGCTCGTGGCCGAGGTGGAGAGCGGCCTGGCGGTGGCGGTGGTGCCGGTGGCGGGCAAGCTGGACCTGAAGGCGTTCGCGGCGGCGCTGAAGAGCAAGCGGGCGGCGATGGCCGACGCGGCCAAGGTCGAACGCGTCACCGGGTACGTCGTGGGCGGCATCAGCCCGCTCGGGCAGCGCAGGCCGCTGCCGACCGTGGTGGACGCCTCGGCGCTCGGCTTCGCCACCATCTACTTCTCGGCCGGGCGCCGCGGGCTGCAGATCGAGACCGCCCCCGGCAACCTCGTCGGCCTGACCGGCGCCACGACGGCCCCGATCGCCAAGACCGGCTGAGCACCCTCCGGCCGGCGGTTCGTAGGATCGGCCTGTGACGGATCTGCACTACCTGACGGCCACCGAGATGTCGCGGCTGCTGCGTGCCCGCGAGATCGGCGCCGTGGAGCTGCTCCAGGCCCACCTCGACCGCATCGAGCAGGTCAACCCCCGCGTCAACGCGATCGTGACGCTCGCCGCCGAGCAGGCCATGGACACCGCGCGGGCGCTGGACTCCGTCGCGCCCGCCGGGCCCCTGCACGGGCTGCCCATCGCCCACAAGGACCTGGTCGACACCGCGGGCCTGCGCACCACGTACGGCTCGCCCGCCTTCGCCGACCACGTACCGGAGAAGGACGACCTGATCGTCCAGCGGCTCAAGGCGGCCGGGGCGGTCACGATCGGCAAGACCAACACGCCCGAGTACGGCACCGGCTCCCACACCGTCAACGAGGTCTTCGGCGCCACCCGCAACCCCTACGACCTGTCGAAGTCCGCGGGCGGCTCCAGCGGCGGCGCGGCGGCGGCGCTGGCGGCCGGGATGATCCCGCTGGCCGACGGCTCCGACATGGGCGGATCGCTGCGCAACCCCGCCTCGTTCTGCAACGTGGTGGGCCTGCGCCCGACGCCCGGACGGGTGCCAGCCCTGTCGGACAAGGCGGCCTGGTACACGCTGGCCGTACCGGGACCCATGGCCAGGACCGTCCCCGACCTCGTGCTGATGCTGCAGGTCGTCGCCGGGTTCCACCCGGGCTCGCCGTTCGCGGTCACCGAGCCCTTCCACCCCGACCCCATCGAGACCGTGGAGCACCTGCGGGTGGCCTGGAGCCCCGACCTGGGCGGACTGCCCGTCGACCCGCGCACCGCCGAGGTCACCGCGAGCGCGCCGAGGGTCCTGGAGGAGCTCGGCGCCCGGGTCGAGCGGGTGGACCTCGATCTGTCCGACGCCGACGAGGCCTTCCGCCTCTACCGGGCGTGGTACTACGCGCTGGCCTTCCCCGACCTGGAGATCCTCGGCCCCAACACCCGCTGGAACGCCGAGCAGGGCCGCCTGCTCACCGGCGCCGACCTGGCCCGCGCCGAACGCCTGCGCACCGGCCTCTACCACCGGATGACCGCGTTCTGGGACCGCTACGACGTCCTGCTGGCCCCGGTCAGCCAGGTGCCGCCGTTCCCGGTCGAGGACCCGTACGTCGGCGAGATCAACGGGGTCCGCCTGCCCGACTACCTGTCGTGGATGCGCTCGGCGTACTGGATCAGCGTGCTGCACGCGCCCGCCGCCAGCGTCCCCGCGGGCTTCACGCCCGACGGGCTGCCGGTCGGCGTGCAGATCGTCGGCCGCCCGTTCGCCGACGCGCGCGTCCTGCGTGTGGCGAACGCCTTCGAGCAGGCCACCGGGTACGGCTCCCGCCGCCCCGCCCTCTAGATCCCGTACGGCTTGCGCAGCGCCGAGTCGCGGTAGCCGTGCATGCCTTCGAGCAGCCCGAACAGCGCCACCGCCAGCAGCGGCCAGGCCACGAGCACGCCGCCCGCGGTGAGCTCCAGCGGTCCGGGCACCACCTTCAGCCCGGGCGCCGCCGCCTCCACGGTGACCACGCCGATGGTGACCGCCGAGCCGACCCAGAGCGTGAGGAAGGCGGCCAGCACGCCGCCCGCGCACAGCCCGGCCAGCACGGGAAGCTGGTCCTGCCGGTTGCGCAGCCACGCCACGGCGCCGCAGAGCAGGCCGAGCCCGCCGGTGATCGCCGCGAACCAGCCGTCGGCGGCGATGAGCGCCTGCGTGGACGGGTCGGCCAGCGCGGGGCCCTTCTCGGTGACGGCCATCGCCGCGCGCGGAGCGGCGTACGACCAGGCCAGGCCGGCCAGAACCCCTAGCACCGCCATGACGAGCACGGTCACCGCGAAAGGCCGCACATGCCGTACCAAGCCACTCTCCCTCGCAACTATGCCCGAACCGCTCGATGGTATCCCGGTACCTATCCGAACACGCCGAGGCGGACATCGCACGAGCGCCTCCGGTAACGCGGGACAATGTCCGGATGAGCGATGAAGAGGTCTGGCTGATCGATCCCTCCGGACCGCTGCGGGGGGACGTCGTCGTCAGGGGATCCAAGAACGGCGTCTCCAAGCACATGGTGGCCGCCATGATGGGCAGCGGGGAGAGCACGATCGGCAACGCGCCCGAGGTCGGCGAGGTCGGCATCACCGCCGCCATGCTGCGCGCCCTCGGCATCAACGTCGAGATCGACGACGGGGAGATCCGCATCGAGCAGGGGCCGGAGATCCGGCCGCGGGTGCCGGAGGAGTACACCGGGCTCAACCGCATCCCCATCCTCATGCTCGGCCCGCTGCTGCACCTGGCGGGCGAGGCGTTCGTGCCCCTGGTGGGCGGCGACCCGATCGGCCGGCGGCCCATCGACTTCCACGTCGACGCGCTGCGCCAGATGGGCGCCGAGGTCGACATCCAGGAGGGCGGCGTCTACGCCAAGGCCAAGCGCCTCAACGGCGCCCGGCTCGTGCTGCCCTACCCGAGCGTAGGCGCCACCGAGACCGTGCTCATGTCGGCGGTGCTGGCCGAGGGCAAGACCGTGCTGAAGAACGCGGCCATGGAGCCCGAGGTCGTGGAGCTGGCGCTGTTCCTGCAGCGGATGGGCGCCAGGATCGAGCTCTCGCCCGACCGCAGGATCGTCATCGAGGGCGTCGAGCGCCTGCACGGCGCCCAGACCTGGCTGGCCGGCGACCGCATCGAGGCCTTCTCCTACCTGGCGGCGGGCCTGGTGACCGGCGGCGAGGTACGCGTGCACGGCTGCCCCCAGGACCGCCTGGTCACCGCGATCACCACGCTGGCCAGGATGGGCGCCCAGTTCGAGATCAACGACGAGTACCTGTGCGCGACCGCCCCGCCCGAGGGCCTGCGCTCGGCCGCGGTGCAGACCGACACCCACCCGGGCTTCATGACCGACTGGCAGACGCCGCTCATGGTGCTGTTCACCCAGAGCCAGGGCATGTCGGTGCTGCACGAGACCGTCTTCGAGAACCGCCTGGTCTACGTGCCCGCGCTGCAGGAGATGGGCTGCGAGATCGAGGTGTTCGACCAGTGCCTGGGCGGCCCCGCCTGCCGCTACCACGACACCAACGCCAAGCACTCGGCGGTCGTGCGCGGCGTCTCCCAGCTCAAGGGCGCCGACGTGCGGCTGCCCGACATCCGCGCGGGCTTCTCCGCGGTGCTGGCGGCGGCGGTGGCCGACGGGCGGTCCACGCTGCGCGGCGTCCACCACATCGAACGCGGCTACCACCGGCCTTTCGAGCAGTTCAAGATGCTGGGATTGAACATCCAAAGGCGCCGGTAAAGAGTTGGAAGCGGGCGTTTGCCGCTGATCACCAGGTCGTACATCAACCTTCGTGACTGTCCTCAAATCCGTCGGCGCGCTGGGTGTGGTGGGGGCTCTCGGAGGGGTGCTGGCGGCCGCCTTGGCCGTGCCCGCCGTCAGCGGCGCGGGGCTCACGGCCAAGGGCCTCGCCGCGACCTTCACCGACCTGCCGCCCGCCCCGCGCGAAGAGCCGCTCTCCCAGGTCACGCGGCTCCTCGACCGCCACGGAGAGGTCTTCGCGCAGTTCTACACCGCCAACAGGACCGAGGTGCCGCTGGCGGCGGTCGCGCCGGTCATGCGCCAGGCCATCGTGGCCATCGAGGACGCCCGCTTCTACGAGCACGGCGGCCTCGACGTCAAGGGCACGCTGCGGGCGCTGATCACCAACAGCCAGGCGGGCGGCATCCGCCAGGGCGGCTCCTCGCTCACCCAGCAGCTCGTGAAGAACATCCTGGTGGAGAACGCCCAGAGCGAGGTCGAGCGGGACCGCGCGCGGGCGCCCAGCATGGCCAGGAAGATCACCGAGCTGCGGTACGCGCTGGCGCTGGAGGAGAAGTACCGCAAGGACGAGATCCTGGAGCGCTACCTCAACATCGCCTACTTCGGCGCCGGCGCCTACGGCGTGGAGGCCGCCGCCCAGCGCTTCTTCTCCACCTCCTCGGCCAAGCTCACACTCACCCAGGCGGCCACGCTGGCCGGGGCGGTGCGCTCGCCGTACGCCAACGATCCCTCGCTCGGACGCAGGCAGCAGGCGCGGCTGAAGGCGCGGCGCGACCTCGTCCTGGACCGCATGGCCGAGCTCGGCCTGGTGACGGGGGCGCAGGCCACGGCGGCCAAGGCCGCCAAGCTCGGCATCAGGCTGGCGCCGCAGCCGGGCGGCTGCGCGCAGAGCCCCTACCCGTTCTACTGCGTGTACGTGCAGCGCGAGCTGCTTTCCAGCCCGGTCTTCGGCAACACGCCCGCCGAGCGGCAGCGGCGCATGACCCGCGGCGGGCTGACGATCCGCACCGCGCTCGACCCCAAGGCGCAGCGGGCCGCCGACCGGGCGATCACCGCGCGCGTGGCGGCCGACGACACCGAGGTGGCCGCCGAGGCCATGGTCGAGCCGGGCACCGGGCGCATCAGGGCGATGGCCGCCAGCAAGCGCTTCGGCAACAACCCGGGCAACCGCAAGAACGGCCCGCGCACCACCTTCAACCTGGCCGCCGACGTACGGCACGGCGGCGGGCAGGGCTTCCAGGCCGGCTCGACGTTCAAGGTGTTCACGCTGGCCACCGCCCTGCAGCAGGGCTGGCGCTTCGGCCAGGGCTTCCAGACGCCCGGCGCGCTGGTGCCCGCCAGCGGCTACCGCGACTGCCGCGGCAACCCCGTCAACGACCCGGGCGCCCGCGTCTACAACGCCAGCGGCGAGGGCAAGGGCGGCCCGCACAGCCTGGAGACCGGAACCTGGCAGTCGGTCAACATCTTCTACATGATGCTGGAGCAGAAGGTCGGCCTGTGCAACGTGGTCAGGACCGCGCGGGCGCTCGGCATCGGCCGTGCCGACGGGGCGGCGCTGCGCGAGGTGCCGACGTTCACGCTCGGCGTCAACGAGATGGACCCGGTCACGGTGGCCGCCTCGTTCGCCGCGTTCGGCGCGCGGGGCCGCTACTGCGAGCCGCAGGCCATCCTGGAGATCTCCGGCGGCGACAGCGGCAGGACGGCGGTGCCGCCCTCCTGCGAGCAGGCGATCGAGCGGCCCGTGGCCGACGCGGTCAACCACGTGCTGAGCGGGGTGTTCAGCAAGGGCACGATGAAGGGCCAGAGCATCGGCCGCCCCGCCGCCGGCAAGACCGGGACGAACAACGGCTACACCTCGGCGTGGTTCGCCGGCTACACCCCGGACCTGGCGGCGGCGGTCAGCGTCGGCGACATCCGGGGCTCCTATCGCTACCCGCTGCGCGGCGTCCAGATCGGGGACTCCTACTACGGCTCGGTCCAGGGCGCCTCGCTGCCCGGCCCGATCTGGGTGCGGTCGATGGAGGCGGCGCTGCGTGGCGTGCGGAGCAACGGCTTCGCCCATCCCGACATGTCCCGCTTCGGCGGTGGGTTCACCCCGGGATTGAAGGAGGCCCAGAAAGAGGCCGAGGCGGCCGAGCGCAAGCCGGGCCGCGACCGCAGGGCCCGCCACCAGCGGGCGCGCTGGAACCGCGGCGGCCACCACCGCAAGCCGCACAAGGTCCGCTGGAAGCGCCGCCACCGTTGACAGGGCCGCTTGACACCGCATCGCAACCCGGGAGTTATGTTCCGGGATTGAACCACGTGTCTGCGGTGGATAACGTCCGGGAGGATTCACCTAGCCGTTCGGAGTCATTCATGCGCGATTGGCCAGGTTTAGTCGGGCGGGACGCCGCACTTCAGTCGCTGCGTGAGGCGATGACGGCTCCCCCGTCCGTGGCGTTGGTGGAGGGTGAGCCGGGCATCGGCAAGACCACCCTGGTGCACGCGGCGGCCGTCCACGCCCGGGCGTCCGGGCGCAGCCTCCTGCTCGGGCACTGCCATCAGTTGCGTGAGCCGTTCCCCTATGGGCCGGTCTTCGAGGCGTTGCGCGATCTGATGGGGCGCCTGCCGTACCCGGACCGGCTCAATCCGGTCACCGGCGCGTTGCACGGGCACCTGCCCGAACTGGGGGACGTCTTACCCCCGGCGCCGGCGCCCCTCTCCGATCCGGACGCCGAGCGCCATCGCCTCTTCCGCGCCGTGCACGGGCTGCTGGACGCCGCGGGGCCGACCGTCCTGGTCATCGAGGACCTGCACTGGGCCGACGACGGCACCCAGGACCTGCTGCGGTTCCTGCGCCGCCGGCCGCCGGACGGACTGTCGCTGGTCATGACCTACCGCAGGCGCGACCTGCCCGCCGCCGGGCTGCCGCTCGGCTCCGCCTACCGTCACGCCCCCGAGGCCACCACGGTCGTCATCCCGCTCGGCCCGCTGGACGCGCGCGACGTCGGCACGCTGGCCGCCGGCCTGCTCGGCCGCGACGACCTGCCGCCCGCCTTCGCCACCCGGCTGCACGAACGCACCTCGGGCATCCCGTTCCTCGTCGAGGAGGTGGTGCGCTCGCTCGGCGACGACCGCAGCCCCGAGGCCCTGGAACACGCCGGAGTGCCGCTGCTGCTGCGCGAGTCGATGACCGAGCAACTGGCCAGGCTCTCCCCCGCCGCGCTGGCCACCGTCCGCGCGGCCGCCGTCCTGCGCCTGCCGTCCGCCGAGCCGCAGCTCGCCGCCGTCGCCGGCGACGCGGGCGGCCTCCTGGAGGCGCTGGCCCTCGGCGTCCTGCACGAATACCCCGGCAACCGGTACGGCTTCCGCCACGCCCTCGCCCAGGAGGCCGTCTACGACACCATCCCCGGCCCCGACCGCAGGATGGCCCACGAGCGCGCGGTGCGTGCCCTGTCAGGCGAGGACCCGCCCTCGCTGGTCCAGCTCACCTTCCACGCCCGCAGATCCGGCGACACCACAGCCTGGCTGCGCTACGGCACCGCCGCCGCCGAGCGGGCCGCCGCGCTCGGCGACGTGGCGATGGCCATCCACCTGCTCGAGGAGATGGTCGCCGACCCCGGCCTGCCCGGCTCGGAACGCGTCGCGCTGGTGCTGACCATGGGCCGCCTGGCCGTGGCCGGGCTGTCGGTGCCCCGCGTGACCCGGCTGCTCAAGCAGGTGCTCACGGACACGACGCTCTCCCGCGACCTGCGTGGCCAGGCCAGGCTGGCGCTCGGACTCATCCTGTTCGCCCAGATGGGCGACATGGTCACCGGGCCGCCGGTGATTCTGACCGCCGTCGAGGAGCTGGACGACCGCCCCGCGCTCGCCGCCAGGGGCCTGGCCGGGCTGGCCATGCCCTGGTGGGGCACCGAGCCGCTCGCCGTGCACGAGAAGTGGATGGCCCGCGCCGAGGAACTGGTCGCCACCGCCGACGACCCGGAGGTCAGCGCGGCCGTGCTCGGAAACAGGGCCGCGCTGTCCATGGCGACGGGCACCCCCGATGCGAGCAAGCTCGTCGCCATGCTCCCGGCCGCCGATCCGTCGGCCGCCGTACGCAGGCAGGTGGCCCGCGCCTACTGCAACCTCTACGACCTGGCCGCCACCCTCGGCCTGTACGGCGAGGCCGACGACCTCGGCCGCCGCGGCCGCACCCTCGCCCAGGAGACCGGCGCCTTCTTCCACGCCAACCTGGCCGAGGGCGTGGACCTGCGCCTGGCCTGGCTGACCGGGCGCTGGGAGGGGCTGGCCGCCAGGGCGGCGACGGCGATCGAGCAGTTCGAGGAGACGCCGGTCGCGACCCTCGACGCGCACTTCGTCATCGGCCGCCTCGCGCTGGCCTCCGGCGAGTGGTCGGAGGCCGCCGCGCACCTGCACGCCGCCGGGCTCGACGAGCCGCACGCCGGCTACCTGCCGCTCGCGCTGGCCGCCAGCGGCGGCCTCATCGAGCTGCATCTGGCCCGCGGCGAGCAGGCCCCCGCGGTGGTGGCGGCGGTGCGAGAGGCGGTGCGCGCGGTGGAGCGGCTGCGCGGCAAGGGCCTGTGGGTCTGGGGCGACCAGTTGCTCGTCCCCGCGGTCAACGCCCTGCTGCGCGGCGGGCTGGCCGAGGAGGCCGCGGACCTGACCGCCGCCTTCGCCGAGGGCGTCGTGGGCCGGCACGCGCCCTCCAGCGCCGCCGCGCTCGACCTGGCCCGCGGCACCCTTGAGGCCGCCGCCGGCCGGCACGAGGCCGCCGCCGCCAGGTTCGCGCTGGCTCGCGCCGCCTACGCGGCCATGCCCCAGCCCTACGCCGCGGCCCGCGCCGGGGAGGCGGAGGCCGGTTCGCTGCTGGCCCTGGGCGACCGTACGGCTGCCGCCACCGCGCTGGCCGAGGCGGCCGAGCGCTTCGCGGCGCTCGGGGCCACCCGCGACGCCGCGCGCTGCCGGCACGCGCTGCGCGAGTGCGGCGTCGCCATCCCGACCGTGCGGCGCAAGAGCGCCGGCGTCCTGTCGCCGAGGGAGCGGGAGGTGGCCAGGCTGGTGGCGCTGGGCCGTACCAACAAGGAGATCGCGGAGGTGCTGTTCCTGTCGCGCAGGACGGTCGAGACTCACGTGGCGACCCTCCTGCGCAAACTCGGAGTGCGCTCGCGGACGGAGGTCGTGTCCGCGCTCGCGGCTGAAGGGGTCCCGGCCGACGGACGGCCGGGACCCGGGTGATCAGACCTTGATGCTCCACCAGTCGAGAACGCCCTGGTCCTGGGCGTAGATGTCCTCGATGTAGAGCACCCACTGGCCCGCGGCCTGCTGGGTCACCGGCACGGACCAGGTCCGGGTGCCGAAGGCCGAGCAGGAGGTGCCGCCGGCGGCCCTGATCTGGCGCCACGTCCCGTTCGGGCCGCGCAACCAGATGTCCAGGTCCTCCAGGCACGTGTGGGTGCTGGTGGCCGTGACCGTCACCGGCGACTGCGCCGTGCCCGTCGCCGTGGAGGTGACCGGGCTCTGGACGTAGGTGAAGTCGCGGATCTGGTAGTCGGTGTCGTTGCGGAACGTGCGGCCGCCCGTGTCGCCCGTCACGTTCAGCGTGAACACCGTGGAGCGGGTCGCGGTCTCACCGGCTCCGTTGATCGTCACCGTGTGGTTGCCCGTCGGGGTCGACGTGCTGGTGGTGATCGTCAGCGTGGAGCTGGCGCCGGAGGTGACCGAGGCCGGGTTGAAGCTGGCGCTGGCGCCGGCGGGCAGGCCGGAGGCGGTCAGGTTGACCGTCTGCGCGGTGCCGGCCGTCGTCTGCGTGTTGATCGTGGTCGTCGCCGCGTTGCCGGCCAGGACGGTGCCGGACGACGGGTTGGCCGCGATCGAGAAGTCGCGCGGGTTCGGGTTGTCGGTACCCACCGCGAGCTTCCATATGGCGTACGCCGCCGCGTCGGAGGCACGGTCGAGAACCGTGTCGTTGATGTTGGCGGAGGTGTCGCACGCGGCGTGGTAGCAGCGGTCGTAGGCCTGTCCGGCCGTGCCGCCCCACTTGGCCGCCTGCGCCTGGGTCTTGGTGTAGCTGGCGCCCGCCGCCACACCCGACGTCGCGATGCCCGCGTTGCGGAAGGAGGCGTCGTCGGAGCGGTTGGCGCCCTCGGTGTTCTCCTCAGGCTGCAGGTTCAGCCGGTCGTAGAACGCCTTGAGGTGCTGCGCGGCCGTGGTGTTGATGTTGTTGATGAAGTAGCCGCCGTTGGGCGAGCCCACCATGTCGTAGTTGTGGTAGACCTGGATCCTGCCGCGCTCGGTCTGGCTCAGCGAGGCGACGTAGCCCTCGGAGCCGTTGAGCCCCTGCTCCTCGTCGCTCCACCAGCCGAACCTGACGTGCTTGAGCATGTTCGGCCGCGTCGCGGCCAGGGTCAGCGCGACCTCCAGCAGCGCCGAGGAGCCCGAGGCGTTGTCGTTGATGCCCGGACCCGCCGAGACGCCGTCGAGGTGCGCGCCGGCCATGATGACCTGGTTGGCGTCGCCGCCCGGCCAGTCCGCGACGAGGTTCGGGCCCGCCCCGGAGGTGCAGGTCGAGCCGCACGCCACGCGGCGTACCTCATAGCCCGCGGCCTGGAGCTTCTGCTCCACGTAGGAGACCGAGGCGGTGTAGCCGGCGCCGGTCGACCTGCGGTTGCCGCCGTTGTTGTTGGCGATCGTCTGGAACTGCGAGATGTGCGCCTTGACGTTGGCCAGGCTGATGTCCGGCGGGTCCACCGTCGAGGAGCCCACGGTCAGCCGGTAGGTGGCCGTGTGCGTGGCCGTCTGGCCGGTGCCCGTCACCGTGATGGTGTGGGCGCCCTGCGGCGTCGAGGCGCTCGTCGTGATCGTCAGCGTGCTGTTGTTGCCGCTGGTCACCGACGCAGGGTTGAAGCTGGCGCTGGCGCCGGCGGGCAGGCCGGAGGCGGTCAGGTTGACCGTCTGCGCCGCGCCCGACGTGGTCTGGGTGCCGACCGTCGTCGTGGCCGTCTGACCCGGCTGGACCGTCCCCGTCGTCGGGTTGGTCGAGATGGAGAAGTCCTGGCCGGGCTGCTGGCAGGTCGGCTCGCCGGACTGCACCGGCACGCTCACCGCGTTCCAGGCCGCCTTGGTCGTGGCGCACTCGACGCTGCTGGCGCCGTACAGCTCGACCACCGCGGCCAGCGAGGCCGAGCGGACGTTGGCGTAACGCCAGGACGAGGTCTTGCGGGCCAGGGCGCCCATGAAGATCTTGCCGGCCTTCTGGATGCCGATGCCGGTCACCGAGCTCGGCCCGCCGGAGCAGATCGGGCTGTCCGGCTTGCCGCCGCCGGGCGCGTTGCCCTCGGCCAGCAGGTAGAACCAGTGGTTCAGCGGACCGGCCGCCGCGTGCACCTCGGTGCTGGGGATCGAGGTGGACCAGCAGTTCGGGTCGCCGACGCGCGACGGGTTGTACATGTACCTGATCGGGCCGTCGCCGACCAGGTTCACCTCTTCGCCCACCTCGTAGTCCGGCGGGTCGTTCGGGTGGTTGGCGTAGTGCTCGGTCAGGGCGCCGAAGATGTCGCCGGTGCCCTCGTTGATGCCGCCGTTCTCGTTGCCGGATCCGGCGCCGCCCGGCGTGGTCTGGAAGATGGCGTGGCCGTACTCGTGGCCGACCACGTCGATCGGGGTGACCTGGCGCTGGTTGTCCTGGGAGCGGCCGAAGTTGGTGTAGCTGCCGTTCCAGTACGCGTTGACGTCGGCCAGGCCCACCCGGGCCGGGAAGCCGCGGCCCTGGCCGTCGATGCCGTTGCGGCCGAGCCAGTCACGCAGCATCTCCCACTCGCGCTGCACGCCGTACAGGGCGTCCACGCAGGCGGTCTCCAGGTTGGTGCCCGAGCCGTTGCCCCACACGTCGTCGGGTCCGGTGTACGGCTGGCCGTTCTGGCCGCCGCACTGGATGCCGGGACGGGCGGTGTCGACCATCCGGTACGTGCCGCCGGACTGGCTCGTGTCGATGGTCACGTTCGGGTAGTAGTAGCCGTTGCCGGTGCCGGCCTTGACCTCGTCGTAGTGGTCGGCGACCTTGCCGGTGCGGGCGTCCACGAAGACGTGCTGCTTGCTCGGCTTGCGGGCGGCGACGCCCTCGACCACGGTCTCCCAGGCCAGCGTGGGCCGCTCGCCCCAGGCCAGGACGACCAGGCGGGGTGTGCCGGTGACGTCCACCCGCGACAGCCGGCTCTTCGACACGCGGGCCGCGCGCTCGGCGCTGACCGCCGGCTTGGTGGCCAGGTCGGCCGGCGCGGGACCGGAGGCCGCGGTGGTGTCGCGTACCCGGCCCTGCGAGTCGGTCACGACGACGGCGTCGCCGCCGACCACCGGCAGGCCCTTGTAGGTGCGGTCGTAGGACACGTAGAACATGCCGCTGGCGCCGGGCGTGACGGCCCGGCGCCAGTAGGTCTCGTCAGCGCCCTTGCGTAACTCGTCGAGCCCGCTGGCCACGGCGCGGTCGGCCGCGGCGGCGGCGAGGCTCTTCGGGTCGGAGGCGGTCAGGCTCTTCTGGGGGTTGACGCCCGGGGGCGCCGCTGCGGCGGCCGGATTGATCACCATGGCGGCCGTGACGGCCAGCCCGGCGACTGCCGCGAGGACGGATCTGCGTCTCACTCGCCAGTCCTTTCAGGGGTCCGTCCACGCTGGCCCGCCGGTGTGGGCGGGCCGGCGTGGAGGATGGGGGGTGTGGCGGCTTGACACTAAGACTGGACAGCTTGACGGGATATCCGTATCGATATCGGTATACGTACGGAAATTACGCTAACCCCCGCTTTACGCGCCCACCTGTAAGACACCCCCACCTGACCTCCACCCCACCCCGCCCCCAGCACCCACTCCCCCAGCCCGGCACCCCAAGCCGCGGGCCCAGCACGCCAAGCCCGGCACGCCCGTCTCCGCGCGGCGGCGCCCACCACTCCCCGGCCGTGGCACCCGCCCCCGCGGCCCAGGCCCAGCACACAAGCCCGACACGCCCGGTCCACGCACCCCCACTAGCGCCCGGCCCGACGCACCGGTGAGCCCGCTGGCCATGCCGACGATCCGCCGCCACCTGCGGGCGGGGCCACGCGGAGCCGCCTCTGGACTTGGCCGGGCAAGGTCACGGCACGACGGTGCACACGCGCGAGCCCCCAGCCCGGAGAGTGGTGCCCGCGTCCCTGAGACGTGGCGCGCGAGCTGGGGTGTGGGCCCGCGCCGGGGTGTTGGGCGGGCCGGGCAGGGGTGGATGTGTTGGGACAGAGCGGGGTGTCGGCCGGCGCCGGTATGTTGGGCGGGCCGGGCAGGGGTGGATGTGTTGGGGCGGAGGAGGGTGTCGGCCGGCGCCGGGATGTGGAGGGCGGGGGTGGGTGGTTAGTGGGGGGTGGAGGGAGAGGAGGCGTTGCGGGTGAGGAGGTGGGGGGTGCCGGTGCCGTCGGCGGGGACGGACCAGAGGTCATTGCCCTTGGCGTACATCACGGTCCGGGAGTCCAGCCACGCCGCCTGGTCGTCGATGGAGGCGGTCTCGGCCAGCGGGGTTTCGCGGCCGGTGGCCAGGTCGAGGGAGTGCAGGCGCCACGGGCCCGGTTTGACGCGTTTCTTGTAGACCAGGGTGGCGCCGTCCGGGGACAGGGACGGGCATTCGGCGTTCGAGCGGATCGTGCGCGCGCGCCAGTTCGTGAAGTCGCCCTCCACCAGGTACGTGCGGCCCTTCGTGGACAGGGTGGCGTAGAAGCGGGAGTCGTCGGCGGCGAACGTGATGCCCCAGTAGTTGACGTCGGCGGAGAAGTAGCGGCGGCCGTCGATGCGCAGCGGGATCTCCTCGATGTTGGTGATCACGTAGCCGGTCCTGGTGTCCAGGATGCCGCTCCAGGTGGAGAAGCCGCCGCTGTTGTAGGAGTCGCCGGTCACGAACACCGTCCAGGACGCCATCCGCCCGCTGGCCGAGACGCGGGCCCGGCTGGGGATGCCGGCCAGCCGTACCCTGCGGACCTCGCGCATCGAGCGGTCGAGGACGACCGCGTCCGTGGTCGGCGGGGCGCCGGGGCGGGTGAGCAGGCAGAGGGTCGTGCCGGCGGCGGTGTAGTTGCGGTCGCAGGAGGTCGCGCTCACGGCGGGCACGGCCCCGGGGTCGGCGAGCGGCACGGCCGCGATCCGCCCGGAACTGCGCACCAGCAACTGGCCCGCCTTCCCGGGATCCACGGCCGACGCCGCCGGCCCCTCCTTCTTGGCCGCCGCCCAGCTCGCGTATCCGACGGCCACTCCCGCCAGCACCACCACCGCCAGGACGACCGCGCCAGCACGCCGGAAACTCACAGCACCCTCCACGCCACGATGACCGATACCACCAGTCCCGCCGACATCACCAGCAATCCCTGCCCCGCGCCCAGACCCGTCCAGAGCACCCCGAAGGCGATCGAGGACACCATCCGCGCCGCCGCCTGCCCGGTCTGCAGCACCGCCAGGCCGCTGGTGCGCAGTCCCTCCGGCAGCATCGGCCCGGCCAGCGCCATCAGCACCCCGTCCGTCGCCGCGTAGAACGCCCCGTGCAGCACCAGCACCGGCACGAGCCAGCCCGGCCCCATCAGCACCAGGTACGCCCCCAGCAGGGCCAGATGCCCGCCCAGGAACACCGCGGCCCTGCCGTACCGGTCAGAAAGCCGCCCAAACGGTACGGCCAGCAGCAGATAGACCCCAGCCGTCCCCAAAGGCAACAGCGGGAACAGCTCGGGCGCGAACCCGAGGCGGCTCTGCAGCATGAGGTAGACGAACGCATCGCTCACCGTCACCAGCCCGAGCAGGCACGCGGCCGCGCAGACCCGCAGGAACGCGCGGTCGCGCAGCACCGCCGCCCGCAGCGAAGGGCGCGGGGCGAGCGGGCCGCGCCGGTCGCGCACCAGGGCGGCGAGCAGGACGACCCCGAGCACCGCGACGCAGAAGCTGGTCACGAACACGGCGTCGTGCGCGCCCCCGGTGGCCGCGAGCACGCCGAAGGCGGCCAGCGGCCCGAGGAAGGCGCCGGCCGTGTCCATCGCGCGGTGGACGCCGAAGGCCGAGCCGAGCCCCTCCGGCGGCGCGCTCAGCGTGATCAGCGCGTCCCTCGGCGCGGTGCGCAGGCCCTTGCCGGTGCGGTCGGCGGCGATGACCGCGCCCAGCGCCGCCACCGACGAACCGGCGGCGAGCAGGCCCACCTTGGCCACCGCGGACAGGCCGTAGCCGAGGCCCGCGACCAGCTTGCGCCGCCGCCAGCGGTCGGCGGCGTGGCCGCCGGCCAGGCGCACGGCGGCGGTGACGCCGAAGTAGAGGCCGTCGAGGACGCCGAACTGCACGAGGCTGAGCCCGAGCGTGCCGACGAGGTACAGCGGCAGCACCGCTGTGATCATTTCTGAGGAGATGTCGGTCACCAGGCTCACCGCGCCGAGCGCCACCACATTGGCGGGCACGGCGCGGGTGAGCGTGGTGCCGCGTATCGACACGTACATCTAGTGGCAGGTGTAGGTCGGGCTCGTGTCCTTGACCGCACCGTCGACGCCCACGAGTTGCCAGGCGAACGTGGTGTCGGTGAAGGTCAGCTTCACGACGCCGAAGGTGCCGGTGATCCGCTTCTGGCTGTTCGGCTGCACGTTCTCGATGTTGTACGGCGAGGCCCCGCCCATCCCGCCGAGGATCTCGACGATCCCGTTGGGGTCGGCCTGCGCGGTCGGGGTCTGCGGGCCGAAGCGCTCGTAGTGGTGGTCGTGCCCGTTGAGGACGAGGTCGGCGCGGGCCGCGTACAGCCGCTGCCAGACCGGGCGGCTCACCGGGTCGTTGCCGTGCTCACCCGAGCTGAACAGCGGGTGGTGCCAGTACGCCGCCACGCACCGCTTGCCGTTGGCGGCCAGGTCCGCGCTGAGCCAGTCAAGCTGGGCCTGGTCGTCGAAGGAGTTGGAGTCGAGGGCGATGAAGTGCCATTCGCCCCGGTCGTAGCTGTAGTACGGCTTGCCCTGCGGGTAGGCGATGGACCCGAAGTACGACTTGTAGCCGGCCAGCGGGCCCGCCGGGTCGTAGGTCTCGTGGTTGCCCGGCGAGGGGCGCGTCTTGGACTTGAACCGGCCCCACGTCTTGTCGTAGTAGTTCCGGAAGTCCGACAGCAGGGCGTCGTCGTACTGGTTGTCGCCCATGGTGATGACGAACTCGGGGTTCAGCGACTCGACCAGGGCGGCGGTCTTGGGGTGGACGCAGGAGGAGCCGGAGGTGCACTGCTCGGCGATGTCGCCGGCGGCGGCGACGGTGAAGGAGGGGCCGCCGGGGTCGGGGGTGCCGCCGAACACCTGCATCTCCCACAACGAGTAGCCGTAGGAGGTGCCGCGGGCGGTGCCGTACATGCGCACGTAGCGGCCGGAGGCGGTGAGGGTCAGGTCGTCGAGGCCGCCGTCGCCCGAGGTGGTGGAGTAGACGGTGCTCCAGGTGGCGGCGTCGGGCGAGACCTGGATCTGGTACGCCCGCCCGTAGGCCACCTCCCAGAACAGCTTGACCCGCGAGATCTGCTGGACGCTGCCCAGGTCGACGCGGATCCACTGGGGATCGCTGCCTTCCAGGGAGGCCCAGCGGGTAGAGGTGAAGTTGCCGTCGACGGCCTTGCCCGAACTGTAGGAGGTGCCCTCCTTCGAGGAGGACGCGGCGGGCTTGCCCTGCGACAGCAGGGTCTCGACGACGGCGGACGACGTGGTGGAGGCGGTGGAGGCGGTGGCCGGGGTTAACAGCCCAGCCATCAGGACGAGGACGGAGAGCAGAGACCAGCGTGCTCTGGACATGGCGAATCTCCTGGGGGCGAGATCTGGGCATGATCCGTTGAGCAGCCGGGACGGCGGGTGGTTTCCACGCCGAGCGCGTCACCCCGTCACAGGGCCGCGCCGAGCCACTTACCGGCGATCGTGGCAAGCGGCAACGCGCGTGTCAAGTTAGTTAGGAAGGTTTCTTAACCTCCGAGGCAGGCCGGGCCGAGCAACTGCTTCAGATCGCCCATCAACGCCGGCGACGGCGTGACGCGCAGCCGGTCCTCGACCCGCAGGACCGTCGTCTTCGGCCCGTTGTGCACCTGCAGGTGCACCTCGGAGGTGCCGGGGTGGGTGGTCAGGATCTCCTTGAGCCGGGAGACGACCGGCGGCGTGCAGCGGCCCAGCGGCAGGCTGACCGTCAGCGGCCCGCCCGCCTCCTGGGTCAGGTCGGGCGCGGTCACCTCCATCGCGATGATCTTCGCGACGTCCTCGCGCTTGTCGATGCGGCCCTTGACGAAGACGATCGCGTCCTCGGCCAGGATCGTCGAGCAGAGCTGGTACGCCGAGGGGAAGATCATGACCTCGATGGCGCCTTCGAGGTCCTCCAACTGGGTCAGGACCCAGGTGTCGCCCTTCTTGGTGACCTTGCGCTGCACCCCCGACAGGATGCCGCCCACGGTGACGACCTGGCCGTCGGCCCGGCTCTCGTCCTGCAGCGCCGCGATCGAGCAGTCGGCGCCGGAGGCCAGGATGTGCTCGACGCCGAACAGCGGGTGGTCGGAGACGTACAGGCCCAGCATCTCCCGCTCGAACTGCAGCAGGGTGTTCTTGTCCCACTCCCCCACCGGGATCTGCACGTCGAAGGTCTGGTCCTCGCCGCCCTCGATCGCGCCGAACAGGGAGTCCTGGCCGATGGCCTCGTTCTTCTTGATGTCGATGATCGCGTCCACGGCCTGCTCGTGCACCATGACCAGGCCCTTGCGGACGTGCCCGAGCGAGTCGAAGGCGCCCGCCTTGATCAGCGACTCGATGACGCGCTTGTTGCAGACGATCGCCGGGACCTTGCGCAGGAACTCCTTGAAGTCGGCGAAGCGCCCCTTCTCCTTGCGCGCGGAGATGATCCCGTCGACCACGTTGCCGCCGACGTTGCGGATCGCCGACAGGCCGAAGCGGATGTCGGTGCCGCGCGGGGTGAAGTCGAAGTCGGAGTCGTTGACGTCCGGCGGGAAGACCTTGATGCCCATGCGGCGGCACTCGTTGAGGTAGAGCGCCGACTTGTCCTTGTCGTCCTTGACCGAGGTGAGCAGCGCGGCCATGTACGCGGCCGGGTAGTTGGCCTTGAGGTAGGCGGTCCAGTAGGAGACCAGGCCGTAGCCGGCGGTGTGGGCCTTGTTGAAGGCGTAGTCGGAGAAGGGCAGCAGGATGTCCCACAGGGCCTTGATGGCGGCGGCCGGGTAGCCGTTGTCCTTCATGCCCTTTTCGAAGAACTCGTACTGCTTGTCCAGCTCGGACTTCTTCTTCTTGCCCATCGCGCGCCGCAGCAGGTCGGCGCCGCCCAGCGAGTAGCCGGCGACCTTCTGCGCGATCGCCATGACCTGCTCCTGATAGACGATCAGGCCGTGGGTCGTGTCGAGGATGTCGCGCAGCGGCTCTTCGAGCGCCTCGTGGATCGGGGAGATCTCCTGCTGGCCGTTCTTGCGCAGCGCGTAGTTGGTGTGGGAGTTGGCGCCCATCGGGCCGGGCCGGTAGAGCGCGAGGGCGGCGGAGATGTCCTCGAAGTTGTCGGGGCGCATCAGGCGCAGCAGCGAGCGCATGCCGCCGCCGTCGAGCTGGAAGATGCCGAGGGTGTCGCCGCGGGCCAGCAGCTCGTAGGTCTTGACGTCGTCGAGCGGCAGGTCGAGCAGCTCGATCGTCTCGCCGGTGGTCGACTCGATGGCCTTGAGGCAGTCGTCGATGATCGTCAGGTTGCGCAGGCCCAGGAAGTCCATCTTCAGCAGGCCGAGCGTCTCGCAGGTCGGGTAGTCGAACTGCGTGATGATCGCGCCGTCGGAGTCGCGGCGCATGATCGGGATGTAGTCGGTGAGGACCTCGGAGGACATGATGACACCGGCGGCGTGCACGCCGGTCTGCCTGATCAGGCCCTCCAGGCCCTTGCCCAGGTCCATCGTCGCCTTGACGTCGACGTCCTCGTCGTAGAGCTTGCGCAGTTCGCCGGCCTCGGCGTAGCGCGGGTGGTCCTTGTCGAAGATGCCCGACAGCGGGATGTCCTTGCCCATGACCGCGGGCGGGAAGGCCTTGGAGACCCGGTCGCCCAGCGCGTAGGGGTAGCCCAGGACGCGGCCGGCGTCCTTGATGGCGGCCTTCGCCTTGATGGTGCCGAAGGTGGCGATCATGGCGACCTTGTCGGCGCCCCACTTCTCGGTGACGTAGCGGATCACGTCGGCGCGCCTGCGCTCGTCGAAGTCGATGTCGACGTCGGGCATGGACACGCGCTCCGGATTGAGGAAGCGCTCGAAGATCAGGCCGTGGGGGATCGGGTCGAGGTCGGTGATGCCCAGGGCGTAGGCGACCAGGGAGCCCGCGGCGGAGCCTCGTCCCGGCCCCACGCGGATGCCGTTGTTCTTGGCCCACATGATGAAGTCGGCGACCACGAGGAAGTAGCTCGGGAAGCCCATCTGGATGATGACGCCCAGCTCGTTCTCGGCCCAGGCGCGGTGCTCCTCGTCCACGCCGTCGGGGAAGCGGCGCTCCAGGCCCTTCCAGACCTCCTGGCGGAAGAACTGCTCCTCGGTCATGCCCTCGGGGACGGGGAAGGTCGGCATGAGGTTCTTGTGCTCGAAGAACCCGGTGGCGTCGACCTTCTCGGCCACCAGCAGCGTGTTGCGGCAGCCCTCGGCCCACAGGTCGGAGGAGTCGACCGCGCGCATCTCGTCGGCGGACTTGATGTAGTAGCCGGAGCCGTCGAAGCGGAAGCGGTCGGGGTCGGAGAGCTGCTTGCCGGTCTGGATGCACAGCAGGGCGTCGTGGGAGGCGGCGTCGGACTCGTAGGTGTAGTGGGAGTCGTTGGTCACCAGCGGCGGGATGTTCAGCTCTTTGCTGATCCTGGTGAGGCCGTCGCGCACGCGGCGCTCGATCTCCAGGCCGTGGTCCATGATCTCCAGGAAGTAGTGCTCCTTGCCGAAGATCTCCTGGAACTTGGCCGCCGCCTTCACGGCCTCGTCGTACTGCCCGAGCCTGAGCCTGGTCTGCACCTCGCCGGAAGGACAGCCGGTCGTGGCCATGAGGCCCTCGGCGTGCTCGGCCAGGATCTCCGCGTCCATGCGGGCCCACTTGCGGTGGAAGCCCTCGGTGTAGGCGCGCGAGGACAGCCGCATCAGGTTGTGCAGGCCGGCCCTGTTGCGCGCCCAGATCGTCATGTGGGTGTAGTAGCCGCCGGCGGAGACGTCGTCCTTCTTCTGGTGCGGCTCGCCCCACAGCACGGGCTTCTTGTTCTGCCGCATCTCGGGGGCGACGTACGCCTCGATCCCGATGACCGGCTTCACCCCCGCCGCGGTGGCCTGCTTGTAGAAGTCGTAGGCGCCGTGCATGTTCCCGTGGTCGGTGATGGCGATCGCGGGCATGCCCAGCTCGCCGACCTGTTTGAACATCTGCTTGAGGCGCGCGGCCCCGTCGAGCATGGAGTATTCGGTGTGCACGTGCAGATGGACGAACGAGTCGCTGGACGACATGGAGCGGCGCCTCCCGGACGGACGTGGTGTGCGCTCCGACTCTAGTGGTCCGCGCCGACAGTTCGGCGCCCGCCGCGAAGGCGGACCGATCGGCGCGTCCCCCGCGTCGCGGACACCTGCGTGGATATCGTCGCCCTTACGGAAAGCGACGAAGGGCTCACACGGTGCAGACGGACGAAGGCTACACCCACGCGCTGGGCAACCGGCACGTCCAGATGATCGCGATCGGCGGCGCGATCGGGGTCGGCCTCTTCCTGGGCGCGGGCGGCAAGCTGGCCGCCGCGGGGCCCGCGCTGGTGCTGTCCTACGCGGCGGCGGGCCTCGCGGCCTTCTTCGTCATGCGGGCGCTGGGCGAGCTGGTGCTCTACCGGCCCACGTCGGGCTCGTTCGTCGAGTACGCCAACGAGTTCGTCGGCCCGTGGGCCGCCTTCGCCAGCGGCTGGATGTACTGGATCAACTGGGCCTTCACCGGCATCGCCGAGCTGACCGCGATCGCCACCTACGTCCACCGCTGGGCGCCCCACTTCCCCACCTGGATCACCGCGCTGCTGGCCCTGGGCCTGGTGCTCGTGGTCAACCTGCTGTCGGTGCGGCTGTTCGGCGAGCTGGAGTTCTGGTTCGCGCTGCTGAAGGTGCTGGCGATCGTCACCTTCCTGATCGTGGGCCTGTGCGCGGTGGTGTTCTCGGTGGGCCAGGCCACCCCGGCCAACCTGGTCGCGCACGACGGCTTCTTCCCCAACGGCTTCGGCGTCGTGCTGATGAGCCTGCAGGCCGTGGTCTTCGCCTACGCCTCGATCGAGCTGGTCGGCATCACGGCCGGCGAGACCGCCAACCCCCGCCAGGTCATGCCCAAGGCCATCAACGGCGTCATCTGGCGCATCGCGGTCTTCTACGTCGGCTCGGTGATCCTGCTGGCGATGGTGCTGCCCTGGACCGCCTACAGCGCCGGCGCCTCCCCGTTCGTCACGTTCTTCGCCAGCCTCGGCGTGCCGTGGGCGGCCGACGCCATGAACCTCATCGTGATCACCGCCGCGATGTCGTCGTGCAACTCCGGCCTGTACTCCACGGGCCGCATCCTGCGCTCGATGGCGACCAAGGGCGAGGCGCCCGCCTTCGCCGCGCGGCTGAGCGGGCGGCACGTCCCCATCGGCGGCATCATGATGACCGCCGCGGTCTTCCTGGCCGGGGTGGCGTTGTTCTACTTCGTGCCCGAGCGGGCGTTCAACATCGCCACCGCCGTGGCCTCGCTCGGGGTGATCACCACCTGGGGCACGCTGGTCTACTGCCAGCTCCGGCTGCGCGCGCGTGGGCACGTCTCGTCGTTCAGGATGCCGGGCTCGCCGTACACGAACTGGGCGACGCTGGCGTTCCTGGCGCTGGTGGTGCTGCTCATGCCGTTCGCCGACGAGGACCAGCGGGTGGCGTTCTTCCTGCTGCCGCTGCTCGCCGCCGCGATCGCGGCCGGCTGGAAGATCACCGCGGTACGCCGCCGCGCCCACCGGTAGCGCAACCGCCGTCGACCGGCGACTTCGTGAACATGTGGCGATGAATGATGTCGAAAAGATTACATCTGCCCTCTACCTGCCATACCTTACTTGCCGCAGAACGGACTGGCTCTTACGTGAGTCGCCGTTGATCCCCCGCTATGGGAGTATTTCTTGGCCTAGAGGAGGGTTTGAGGCCGTTGACGTCGGATCGTACGCAGCGTGGTCGCCGCATCGCCGGCCGCTACCAGCTGCAGGAGCCCATCGGCAAGGGCGGCATGGGGATCGTCTGGCGGGCCCATGACGAGTTGCTCGATCGCACGGTCGCGGTCAAGGAGGTCCGTTACGCGGCCGCCCTGGGCGACGAGGTCCAGTTGCTCAACCGGCGTACCATGCGCGAGGCGAGGGCGGCGGCCAGGTTCGAGCACCCCAACGTGATCGTCGTGCACGACGTGATCGAGGAGGACGACCGCCCCTGGATCGTCATGCAGCTCGTCCCCTCACGCTCCCTGGGCGCGGTGATCAAGCAGGATGGGCCGCTCCAGCCCGGCCGCGTGGCCGAGATCGGCGTGGCCGTCCTGGACGCGCTGCACCGCGCGCACGAGGCGGGCGTCCTGCACCGCGACGTCAAGCCGGAGAACGTCCTGCTGGCCGACGACGGCCGCGTGGTGCTGACCGACTTCGGCATCGCCACGCTGGAGACCGAGACCCAGCTCACCATGACCGGCCTGGCCGGCACGCCCGCGTTCATCGCGCCCGAGCGGCTCAAGGGCCTGCCCGCGCGGCGCGAGTCCGACCTGTGGTCGCTGGGCGCCACGCTGTACACGGCGGTGGAGGGCAGGTCGCCGCACGAGCGCGGCATGGCGCTGGCGACCATGCACGCGGTGCTGACCGACGAGCCCGACGCCTCCCACAACGCCGGTCCGCTCAAACCCGTGATCGACGGGCTGCTGGTCAAGGAGCCGGTGCAGCGGCTGACGTACGAGGAGACGGCGCGCATGCTGCGCCGGATCGTCATGCAGTCGCACTCCGAGGCCGCGGTGGCCGTGGACGACATGCCCACCGATCCCAACCTCAAGCCGGTGGCGGCGGCCGTACCCGAAACCGGGACCAAGATCGCCCGGCCGACCCGCATCGACTCCTCCGCCCTGGAGAGCGCGGCGGCCGAGCAGGCGCGCGCGGCCGAGCGCGAGCGCGAGCTGATCCGCAAGCGGGAGCTGGAGCGCGAGCGCGCAAGGGCCCGCGAGCGCGAGAAGGCGGCGGAACGCGAGCGCGCCAGGGAACGCGAGCGGGAACAGGAACGTGTCAGAGAGCGCGAGCGGGAGCAGGAACGCGCCAGGGAGCGCGAGGCCGCCAGGGAACGCGAGCGCGAGGCCAGGGAGCGGGCGGCGGTCGCCGCGCAGCCGCCCTCCGACGCCGACGACCCCGACTCCTGGGAGCTGACCCCGCCGCCGGAGGGCGAGCTCACCCATCCCGCGGGCGAGGGCGGCCGCCGGCGCCGCTACCTGCCGCTCATCGCGGCGGGCGCCGCCGTGATCCTGGTCGCCGGGATCGGCGGCTACCTCGGCCTGCGCTCGGCGCCGGACAAGGACGAGGACCCCGGCCGCGTACGGCAGACGGCCGCCGTGACCTCCACGCCCGACGCGAGCGAGCCCGAGCAGCAGCCCGAGCCCTCCCCCAGCCCGGAGGAGACCAAGTCGGAGGGCGTGCTGCCGGCCGGCTGGAAGATGTACAAGGACAAGACGGGCTTCTCCATGGCCCTGCCCAAGGGCTGGGAGGAGTACAAGCGCGAGGGCAGCCAGGTCTTCTTCCGCGGTCCCGGCGCCGGCTCCAACGCCTTCGTGGCCATCGACCAGATCGACAAGGCCGGCGACGACCCGGTCGGCGACTGGAAGCGGCAGGAGAAGTCGGCCAAGAACAGCTTCGGCGGCTACGAGAAGATCCACATCAAGAAGGTCGACTACATGGTGGCGGCGGCCGACTGGGAGTTCACCTGGAACACCAACACCGGCAAGACCAGGGTGCGCAACCGGGGCTTCGTCACCGAGGGCGGGATGGGCTACTCCATCTACTGGCACAACCTGAACAGCCGCTGGAAGAAGGACCTGCACTTCTTCGACACCTTCGCCGCCACCTTCAAGCCGGCCAAGTAGGCTGCACCGCGTGGAACGGCTGGTCAGCAACCGCTATCGCCTCATCGAGCCGATCGGCGAGGGCGGCATGGGCGTGGTGTGGCGCGCCCACGACGAGTTGCTCGACCGTCCCGTGGCCGTCAAGGAGGTCCGCTACTCCGGCGTCGGCGAGGCCAAGCGCAACGAGCTGAACCGGCGCACGATCCGCGAGGCCAGGGCCGCCGGACGGCTGGAGCACCCGTCGGTCGTCGTGGTCTACGACGTGGTCGAGGAGGACGGCCGGCCCTGGATCGTCATGAACCTCGTGCGCTCGCGCTCGCTGGCCCGCGTGGTCGCCGACGGCGGGCCGCTGCCGCCGGGCCGGGTGGCCGCGATCGGCGCGGCGCTGCTGGACGCGCTGCGCACCGCGCACGCGGCGGGCGTCCTGCACCGGGACGTGAAGCCGGAGAACGTGCTGCTGGCCGACGACGGCCGCGTGGTGCTGACCGACTTCGGCATCGCCACGCTGGAGGCCGAACAGGGGCTGACCGCGACGGGGAACCTGGTCGGCACGCCCGCGTACATGCCGCCCGAGCGCCTCAACGGCCTGCCCGCCGGGCCGGAGTCCGACCTGTGGGCGCTGGGCGCGACCCTGTACACCGCGGTCGAGGGCCGGGCGCCCTTCCGCGGCGACTCGTGGGCGGCCACGGTGGCCGCCGTCCTGCGTGACCCGCCGGCCCCGACGGGGCGGGCGGGCGCGCTCGCGCCGGTCATCGAGGGCCTGCTGCGCCGCGACCCGGCCGCCCGCATCCCCGCCGCCCAGGCCGCCGCGCTGCTCGGCGCCGCATCCGGTACGGCCCCGCCGCCCGGCGCCGCCGTACCGCACGATCACGCCCCCCACGAGGCGGGCCGCCACAAGCGCGGACACCACGAGCCGGGGCACCACGAGCCCGGACACCACGCGCACAGCCGCCACGAGCTCAGCCGCCACGACACCTTCCGTGACGGGCCCGGTCCCACGGGCGAGTCGCGCGCCAGGCGCCGCCCGCGCTGGATCCTCGCCTCCACCGCGCTGGTGGCCGTGGGCGGCCTGGCCACGGCCGGCATCCTGCTGTCCGACCGGCTGATCGGCGCCGCCGCGCCCAACCCCACGCCCAGCCCCAAACCGTCCCAGACCACCGCCACCGCGACCGCGACCCCGAAGCCGACCCCCACGCTGCCGGAGGGCTGGCGCAGTGTCACCAGCCGCGCCGGCCGCTTCTCCCTCGCCGTGCCCAAGGACTGGAAGGGCGCCAAGAGCCAGGACCGCGACAGCATCTCCTGGACCGGCCCCGGCCCGGGCGGCCAGCTCATCGTCGAGTGGACCGACGACATCTGGAGCGACCCCGTCCAGCATTGGAAGAACGTCGAGGGCGACATCCTGCGGCGCGAGGAGTTCCGCGACTACCGGCGGATCGCGATCAGGCGGCTGACCTACCTGGGCCGCCCGGCCGCCGACTGGGAGTTCACCCGGGCCAAGGGCGGCACGAAGGTGCACGTCATCACGCGCGGCTTCCGCGCCGCCGACGGCCGCCCCTACGCCGTCTACTGGGAGCTGCCCGACAGCCGATGGAAGGCCCACGTGAACTACTTCAACACCTTCGTGGAGTATTTTCGGGTGTTGTGAAGGAGCAGGCGAACTTCTGGCGGCACCCCGCGGTGCCGGAGGTCGACCTGCTCAAAGCCCGCTACGTGACCCACCGCTTCACCCGCCACACCCACGCCGAGTACGCGATCGGGCTGATCGTCGACGGCGTCGAGGAGTTCCAGAACCGCGGCGCCGGCCACCGGGCGGGCGCGGGCGAGATCGTGCTGGTCAACGCCGACTCGGTGCACGACGGCCACGCGGGGACGGCGGACGGGTGGGCCTACCGGATGCTGTACCCGCCGGTGGAGGCCATGGCGGAGGTGGCGGCCGAGCTGGGCCTGCCGTACGCGCGGCCGTTCTTCCCCGAGCAGGTGGTGCGCGACCGGGCGCTGGCGGGGCTGCTGGCGCGCACCCATCTGGCGGCCGAGCGCGGCGACGACCTGACGGCCTCCACGCTGATGCGGACGTTCTTCGCGCGGCTGATGTCGCGGCACTCGACGCCGCACCACGCCGCCGTGAGCGGCCCGCCCGCGGGCGGTCGCGAGGTGGCGGCGGCGCTGGAGGTCCTGACCGCGCGGATGGCCGACCCGCCGACGCTGGAGGAACTCGCCGCGACCGTGGGCGCGCGGCCGTTCCCGCTGCTGCGGGCGTTCAAGGCGGCGACGGGCCTGCCGCCGCACGCCTACCTCACCTCGCTGCGGGTACGGCAGGCCCGTTCCCTCCTGGAGACGGGCAGCCCGCCGGCCCTGGTGGCGGCCGAGGTGGGCTTCACCGACCAGGCCCACCTGAACCGGCACTTCAAGCGCATCGTGGGCGTGCCACCGGCGGCGTACCGGCGGGCCGCAGGAACGTACAAGACCGAGGAACCCCCAGCTTCCTAGCCTTACCCGTATGGAACAGACAACAACCCGTTCCGCCGCGATCCGGGACGGTTTGGGCGTCGGGCTGGCGGTGGGCCTGTCCGGTGTCGCCTTCGGAGCCGCGGCCGTCACCGCGGGACTGGACGTGGCCCAGGCGTGCGTGCTGAGCCTGCTGACGTTCACGGGCGCCTCGCAGTTCGCGCTGACCGGCGCCGTGGGCGCGGGCGGCGACCTGGTCTCCGCCACGGCCGGCGCCCTGCTGCTCGGCACCCGCAACACCCTGTACGGCCTGCGCCTGGCCGACCTCCTCCAGGTACGCGGCGCGCGCCGGGCGGTCGCCGCCCACGGCGTCATCGACGAGAGCACCGCCGTCGCCCTCGCCCAGCCGGACCCGGCGGCGGCCAGGGCCGGGTTCACCACCACGTTCGCCACGCTCTACGTCATGTGGAACCTCACCACGCTCGCCGGCGCGCTCGGCACGTCCTTCCTGGGCGATCCGGGCATGCTGGGGCTGGACGTCGTCGGCCCGGCGACGTTCCTGGCGATCCTGTGGCCGAGGCTGCGGGAACGTTCCGAGCTGCGCGTACTCGCGCTGACCGGGGCGCTGATCGCGCTGGCGGCCACGCCGTTCCTGCCGCCGGGCGTGCCCGTGCTGCTGGCGGCCGCGGCCGTGCTGGTGGTGATGGTCCGATGACGCTGTGGTGGGCGATCGCGATCGTCTGCGCGGGCTGCTACGCGCTGAAGCTGGCGGGCCTGGCCGCGCCGCGCAAGGTGCTGGACCACCCGCTCGTGCACCGTTTCTCCGAACTGGTGCCCGTGGCGCTGCTGGCCGCGCTGATCGCGGTGCAGATGTTCACCGAGCAGGGCCGCCTGGACTTCGACCTGGCCAGGACCGCGGGGCTGGGCGCCGCGGTGGTCGCGCTGCTGCTGCGCGCGCCCTTCCTGGCCGTCCTGGCCTCGGCGGCGGTCGTCACCGCGCTTGTGAGGCTGATTACCGGGTAGGCGCCCCACATGTCCGAATCTGCGGGGATCGTCGGCGGCCGATACCGTCTGCTCAGAACCATCGGCAAGGGTGGCATGGGCACCGTCTGGCAGGCCCATGACGAGGTGCTCGGCCGGGACGTGGCGGTCAAGGAGATCCAGCCGCCGCCCGACCTCACCGGCCCCGAGCGCGAGGTGTTCACCGTCCGGACCTTCCGCGAGGCGCG
The DNA here is from genome assembly GCF_044456745.1 of Nonomuraea sp. NPDC050790. Classification (NCBI taxonomy): domain Bacteria; kingdom Bacillati; phylum Actinomycetota; class Actinomycetes; order Streptosporangiales; family Streptosporangiaceae; genus Nonomuraea; species Nonomuraea sp. NPDC050790. Next base: position 316,172 of record NZ_JBITGF010000005.1, read on the forward strand.
GGCCGCGGGCCGGGTCGCCCACCCGGGCGTGGCCACCGTCTACGACGTGCTGGAAGAGCACGGGCACCCCTGGATCGTCATGCAGTTCGTCCCCTCGCGCACGCTCGGCGAGATGGTGCGCGAGGACGGGCCGCTCTCGCCGGTACGCGCGGCGGAGATCGGCCAGCAGCTCCTCCAGGCGTTGCAGGCGGCGCACATGGCCGGCGTCCTGCACCGTGACGTCAAACCGGACAACGTGCTGCTCACCGACGACGGCCGGGCGGTGCTGACCGACTTCGGCATCGCCACCACCGAGGACGACTCCTCCCTCACCAGGACCGGCGTCCTGGTCGGCACCCCCGCCTTCATCGCCCCGGAACGCGCCGCGGGCAGCACCGCCTCCCCCGCCGCCGACCTCTGGTCCCTGGGCGTCACCCTGTACGTGGCCGTCGAGGGGCACTCCCCGTTCCAGCGCGCGCACGCGCTGGCGACGCTGGGCGCCGTCATGCACGACCCGCCCGGCCCGCTGTCCAAGGCGGGCCCGCTGGGCCCGGTCATCCTGGGCCTGCTGGCCAAGGATCCCGCGACCCGCCTGACCGCCGTGGACACCGAACGCCACCTGCACGCCATCACCACCGGCCTGGCCCCCGAACCCACCGCCCCCATCACCCCGATCATCGAGAGACCCCCCGCACCCCCGGCCGCCGGGGGCGGTCCTGGCGCCGCGGGCGTGGCGGGCGCGGGAGCCGCGGCGGGCGCGGGGGCCGCGGGCCTGTGGCGCGCGAACCCCGGTGACGCGGGAGCCCCAGGCGGTGACGCGGGCGCCGGAGCCCCAGGCATCGGCGCCCCCGGCGCAGTCCCAGGCGCAGGCCCAGGCGGAGGGGCCGCCGCGGGCGCGCACGGCGCGGGGGCGGGGGCGGGCGCGCACGGCGCGGGCGCAGGGGCGCACGGCGCGGGTGTGGGCGCGCACGGCGCGGGTTTGGGAGGCGCTGGCCTGGATGTGGCGGCCGGGGCTGGCGGGCCGGGCGCGGGGGGCGGCGGCCGGGGCGGCAGGCACGGGCGTGGCGGGCGCGGGCGCGGGTCGGGGCGGGCGGGGCGGGTGGCCGTGCTGGTCGGGCTCGTGCTGGCGGCGGGCCTGGTGACGGGCGGGGTGGCGTGGTGGTCCGAGCGCGACGTGGCGACCCCGTCGCGCGTGACGCCCGCGGTCAAGGACACCCCCTCCAAGGGCTCCTCGCCTTCCGGCGATCAGCCGCCGTCCTCCGCCCCCACCGACTCCCCGGTACGGCAGGGCACCACCACCCGCCCCACCCCGGACGCCACCACGAAGGCCCCCGAGCCCGATCCCACCCAGACCAAGAAGAAGGAGCCCACCCCCACCCGTTCAGCCACGGAGAAGGGCGACGACGACAAGCCCGGCGAGGTGGAGCCCTCGGACAACGGCGACGACAAGGGCGGCCAGAACAAGCAGGACGAGGGCGAGAACGCCGACCAGCAGAGCGACGCGGACCAGCAGGGCGACACGGACCAGCAGGCTGACGCGGACGAGCAGACTGTCGCGGATCAGCAGAGCGTCGCGGACCAGCGGGGCGCCGCGGACCAGCAGGGGTGAGGGCACCGGCTCCGGTAACGCGATGGCCGTTCCGGCGCCGGAAACTGAGGCCGCACCGGAACGGCCGAGATTCAGAGCGGCAGCCGTACCGTGAAGGTGGTGCCTGTGCCAGGGGTGGAGGCGCGCACCTCGCCGCCGTGGGAGGCGACGACGGCGGCCACGATCGACAGGCCCAGGCCGGAGCCGCCGAGCCTGCGCCCGTCGGCCTGCCGGTGCTCCCCGCGCCAGAAGCGCTCGAAGACCCGCTCGGTCTGCTCCGCGCTCAGCCCGGGTCCCTCGTCGGCGACCTCCAGGACGGCGTGGCCGCCCTCGCGGAGGAGGCGGACGACGGCGGGGGTGCCGGGCGGGGTGTGGTCCAGGACGTTCTTGAGCAGGTTGCCGACGACCTGGCGGAGCCTGAGCGGGTCGCCGGTGACGGTGACGGGGGCGGCGCACTCCAGGGCGATCACCCGGCCGGGGTCCATGGCGTGCGCGTCGGAGACGGCGTCGGCGGCCAGGGCCATCAGGTCGACGGGCGTGCGTTCGAGGGGACGGCCCTGGTCGAGGCGGGCCAGCAGCAGCATCTCGTCCACCATCGAGCCCATGCGCCCGGCCTCGGCCTCGATGCGGTGCATGGCGCGCGCCAGGTCCTCGGGACGGCCGTCGGCGCCGCGGCGGAACAGTTCGGCGTAGCCGCGGATGGTGGCGATCGGGGTGCGCAGTTCGTGGGAGGCGTCGGCGACGAACCGGCGCAGCCGTTCCTCGGAGGACTCGCGCTCGCGGAAGGCGCCCTCCAACTGGCCGAGCATGGCGTTGAGCGCGTGGGCCAGCCGGCCCACCTCGCCGACCGGGCGGGTGGCCTCGATGCGGCGTTCCAGGTCGCCGGCGCCGATGTCGGCGGCGGCCTCGACCATGCGGTCCAGCGGGCGCAGGCCCTTGCGGATCAGGTGGGCGGCCAGGAACGTCAGCAGGACCAGCGCCGCCGCCGAGGTACCGGCCAGCACCCAGGCCACCCGCGAGGTCAGCTCGTCGGAGGCGGCCACGAGCGCCTCGGGGGTGGCCATGGCCAGCAGCCTGCTGTCGTCGGAGCCGCGCCAGTCCTGCAGCGCGCCGAACGTGGCCCCCGCCACCAGTCCGAGCGCCAGCGTGACCAGCCCGACGGTGGTGATCACCAGCCGGGTGCGCAGCGTCATCGGTCCTCCCTGGGCAGGCGCAGGACGTAGCCGATCCTCGGCATGGTGTGGATCAGCGGCGGCTCGAAGGCGTCGACCTTGCGGCGCAGGTAGCTGATGTAGGTCTGCACGACGCCGTCGTTGCCGCCGAAGTCGTAGTCCCAGACGTGGTCGAGGATCTGGCGCTTGGACATGACCTTGCCGGCGTTGGCGACCAGGAAGCGCAGCAGCTTGAACTCGGTCGGCGTCAGGTCGATACGCTGGCCGGCCCGCCAGACCTCGTAGGTGTCGTCGTCCACGACCAGGTCGGCGAACCCGACCCTGGCGGCGCTCTGCGCGGCCCTGCTGGTCCTGCGCAGCACGGCGTGGATGCGCAGGATCAGCTCCTCCAGGCTGAACGGCTTGGTGACGTAGTCGTCGCCGCCCACGGTCAGTCCGGTGATCTTGTCCTCGGTGGCGTCGCGCGCGGTGAGGAAGACGATGGGCACCTGGGAGCCCGCCGTCCTGATCCGGTGGCAGACCTCGGTGCCGAGGATGTCGGGCAGCAGCACGTCCAGCACGATCAGGTCGGGGTCGAAGCTCTGGGCCAGCGCCACCGCGGACGCCCCGCTGCCGGCGATCCGCGTCTCGAAGCCCTCGTAGCGCAGGGCGGTGGAGACCAGGTCGGCCAGGTACGGTTCGTCGTCGACGACCAGGATTCGGCTCACGGGACCAGTCTTTCCCGTCCGTTCTGTGAAAGCCCATAAAGATCTCTGTGAAACCGCACTCACATGCTTTCCTAAGAACGCCCACAGAACGGCCACCGGCGGCGCTGCTCGACTGGTTCCATGGAGAGAATCTCGGCCTTCGTGCTCGGCCGCAAGGGCCTCGTCACGCTGCTGGCCGTCCTTGCCTTCCTGGTCGGCATGGGCGCCACCCCGATCGCGATCCAGCGGCTGTCGGAGGAGTACTCCCACGCCGGCATGCCCGCCTTCGACGCCAACCAGGAGATCGTCCGCATCTATGGCAACGGCGGCTACCAGCGGCCGTTCGTGCCGGTCGTGGTGCTGCCCGAGGGCACGGCCGCCACCGGTCAGCGGGAGGCGCTCGGCCGCGCGTACGACGCCGTGGCCGCCGCGCTGCCCCAGTCGCGCGTGGTGTCGTTCGCCGGTACCGGTGACGCCAGGCTGGTCGGCTCCGACGGGCGTACCACCTTCGGGCTGGTCTACCCCGGCACCTACTCCGACGGCAGCCCACCGGGCGGCGGCCTCGGCGAGACGCCCGACGAGGGCCCGGTGATCAGGGCGGCGATGAGCCCGCACCTGCCCCCCGGCAGCCGCGTGGAGGTGACCGGCCTGGACGCGCTGGCGCCCAGCGTGGACGCCGGCGGCGTGGACGTGCCCACGAAGCTCGGCATCGGCGTGCTGGCGGCGGTGCTCGTGCTGCTGCTGGTCTTCCGCTCGGCGCTGGCGCTGGTGCCGGTGCTGATCTCGGTGCTGGCGGTGTTCGTGTCGTTCATCGTGATCCTGCTGCTGACGTTCGTGATGACCGTGCACGACGTGGCGCTGACCACGATGCCGCTGCTCGGGCTCGGCATCGCGGTGGACTACTCGTTGCTGATCGTGGCGCGCTGGCGGGAGGAGCAGGCCAACGGGCACCGGGGCGACGAGGCGGTCCACCGGGCCATGGCGGGGGCCGGGCGGGCGGTGCTGTTCAGCGGCGTGGCCGTGGCCATCGGGCTGGTGACCATGGTGGTGCTGCCGGTGCCGTTCCTGCGCAGCCTCGGGGTCGCCGGGATGATCATCGCGGCGGTGAGCGTGCTGGCGACGCTGACCGTGCTGCCGGTCCTGCTCGCGCGTACCGGGCAGCGCCTGGACCGCAAGAAGGGCGGCGAGGTGCGCTTCGCCCGCGAGGCGCGGGCGGGACGGGCCTGGTCGGCGTGGGCGCACGCGGTGGTGCGGCGGCGCTGGCCGGCCGCGATCGTGGCCGGCGGGCTGCTGGCCGCGCTCTGCTACACCGCCCTGGGCGTCAACCTCGGCCTGCCCGAGAGCTCGCACCTGCGCACCTCGGGTTCCGGGTACGCGGGGCTGACCGCCCTGCGGCAGGCAGGTGTGCCGACGGGCTCCATCACCCCGTTCGACGTGCTGGTGAAGGGCGACCCCGCGGCGGCCGCCACCACGATCGCCGGGGTGGAGGGCGTCTCCGCGGTGCTGTCGCCCGACACGCCCGGCTGGCGCCGCGAGGGCACCGCCGTCCTGGCCGTGCTGCCCACGGCCGAGAACGGCACCGACGCCGGTGAGGCGACCATCGCCCGCGTGCGCGCCGCCGTCCCCGACGGCGTGCTGGTCGGCGGCAACGCCGCGCAGAGCATGGACTTCCGCGAGCACACCTACGGCGCGTTCCCGTGGATGTTCGCGATGATCGCGCTGGTGACCTTCGTCATGCTGGCCCGCGCGTTCCGCTCGCTGCTGCTGCCGCTGAAGGCGGTCCTGCTCAACCTGCTGTCGCTGGGCGCGGTGATCGGCGCGATGGTGCTCATCTGGCAGTACGGCTGGGGCACCCGCGAGATCCTGGACATCCAGCCGACCGGGTCCATCGGGGAGTTCGTCCCACTGACCATCTTCGCCTTCCTGTACGGGCTGAGCATGGACTACGAGGTCTTCCTCCTGGCCAGGATGCGGGAGGAGTACGACAAGTCCGGCAACACGGCGCACGCGGTCGTGGAGGGCGTGGGCCGGACCGGCCGCCTCGTAACCTCCGCGGCGCTGATCCTGTTCATCTCCTTCGCCGTGCTGGCCATGACGCCCGAGCTGGACGTGAAGGTGTTCGCCAGCGGTCTCGCGCTGGGGATCGCCCTGGACGCCACGCTCATCCGGGCCGTGCTGGTGCCCGCGGCGGTGGCCATGATGGGGCGCTGGAACTGGTGGCTGCCGGGGTGGGCGGCACGCGTGCTGTTCGTGCGGCCCTCGCCGCTGCGCAGGGAGGAGAGCGTGACGCCGGCCGTACCGGAACCCGTGGGCTGACCCCGGACGGGCCGCCATCCCGCCCGGGGCGGCGGCCCCAACCTGGTCGTTCAGGGCCTCCGGATGGCAGGCGGCTCATGGGGACAAGGGAACGGCCCGCCCCCGTCGGGAGGCGGGCCGTTCAGGAGGCCGAAGGTCAGGGGCGGGTGAGGACGGCGGCGGAGTTGAAGCCGCCGGCGCCGCGGGCGGTGACCAGGGCGGCCGACAGGCCGCGCACCAGGCGCGGCTCGGTGACCAGGTCGAGGTCGGCGGAGGTGGTGTTGATGGTGGGCGGGATGACCCCGTCGGCCAGGGCCAGCGCGGCCCAGGCCAGATCGAGCGCGGCGCCGCCCGAGCACAGGCGGCCGGTCATCGTCTTCGGGACGGTCACCGGGACCCCTCGCGGTCCGAAGACCTCCCGCAGGGCGGCGACCTCGGCGGCGTCCCGGTCCCTGCTGCCCGCGCCGTCGGCGAAGACGACGCCGATGTCGGCGGGGGTCAGCCCGGACCTGGCGATCGCCTCGCGCATGGCACGCGCGTACTGGCGATGGTCGGGGCTGGGGTCGGTGACGTGGTGGGCGTCGTGGGTGGAGGCGGTGCCGGCGATCTCGGCGTAGATCGTGGGGGCGCCCCTGCCGTAGGCCGAGTCTCTCTCCTCGACCAGCAGGATGGCGCCGCCCTCCGCCGGGACGTACCCGGAGGCGTCCGGCGCGAAGGGGCGGTAGGCCCGGCCGGGGTCGGTGTCGCCGGACAGGGCCGTCTCGCTCGACTGGCAGGCCAGCGCGTAGGGGGACAGCGGCGCCTCGGTGCCGCCGGTGACGACCGCCTCCGTTCCGCCGCGGACGAGCCTGGCGGACTCGGCCAGCGCGTCGATCGCGCCCGCGGCGTCGGCCACCAGGACGCCGCAGGCGCCCTTGAGCTGGTGCTTGATCGACAACTGGCCGCTGCTGGCGGCGTAGAACCAGCCGATCGACTGGTAGGCGCTGACCGCCTTCGGGCCCTGGCTCCACAGCGCCTGGATCTCCCGCTGGCCGAAGGCGTTGCCGCCGGAGCCGCTGGCGGTCACCACCGACAGGTCGAACGGATTCTCCCTGCTGGGGTCGAAGGCGGCGTCGGCCAGCGCCAGGTGGGCCGCGGCCAGCGCGAACCAGGTCCACCTGTCGGTCTGGACGCGTAGCTTGCTGTCGACGAACTCGCTGTCGTCGAAGCCGCCGACCTGGCCGGCCAGGCGTACCGGCCCTGAGGCGACGGCGGAGATGCGGTTCTCACCGGCGAGGGAGGCCTCCCAGTGGTCGGTGACGCCCACCCCCGTGGGCGCCACCACGCCGAGGCCGGTGATGACCGCGCGGCGCGCGCTCATGCGGCCCCCGAGAAGACCATCGCCGACTGGAAGCCGCCGAAGCCGCTGCCCGCCGACAGGACGTGCCGTGCCCTGACCTCGCGCGCGACCAGCGGCGTGTAGTCGAGGTCGCACTCGGGGTCGGGGGTGGCCAGGTTGGCCGTGGGCGGCACGACGCCGCGCTTGAGCACGAGCGCGCACGCGGCCATCTCGATCGAGCCGATGGCGCCGAGCGAGTGCCCGACGACCGACTTGATCGAGCTGATCGGCACGTTCCCGGCGTGCTCGCCGAGCGCCCGCTTGTAGGCGGCGGTCTCGTGGCGGTCGTTCTGCTTGGTGCCGGAGCCGTGGGCGCTGATGTAGCCGATCGCCTCGGGGTCGAGCCTGGCCTGGCCGAGCGCCGCGGTGATCGCCTCGGCCAGTTCGACGCCGTCCGGGCGCAGGCCGGTCATGTGGAAGCCGTTGGCGCGGGCGGCGTACCCGGAGACCTCGCAGTAGATCGTCGCGCCACGCCGTACGGCGTGCTCCAGCTCCTCCACGACCAGGATCGCGGCGCCCTCGCCGAGCACGAAGCCCTTGCGGTCGGCGTCGAAGGGCCGCGAGGCGGCCTCCGGGTCGTCGTTGCTGGGAGTGGTGGCGCGGATGGCGTCGAAGCAGGCCACGGTGATCGGGGAGATGGGCGCGTCGGCCGCTCCCGTGATCATGATGTCGGCCTCGCCGTCCTGGATGAGCTGGAAGGCGCGGCCGATGGCGTCGATGCCCGAGGTGCAGCCGGTGGAGACGACCGCGGCCGGGCCGTGCGCGCCGTAGCGCACGGCCAGCTCGGTGGCCGCGCTGGAGGGCACGAGCGCCTGGTAGAGGAAGGGCCGCAGGTGGCGGTGGTCCACCTCCCAGTCGCGGCCGTGGTCGCTGGCGACCACGTACTCGTCCTCCAGCGTGATGGTGGCGCCGACGGCCGAGCCGAGCGAGACGCCGATCCGGTCGCGGTCGGCCGACTCCAGGTCCAGCCCGGAGTCGGCGAGCGCCTCGTCGGCGCAGGCCAGCGCCATCTGCACGAACCGGTCCGTGCGCCGGATCTCGCGCGGCGTCAGCCCCGCCGCGGCGGGATCGAAGTCCACCTCCGCGGCGATCTGGGAGCGGAAGGGCGAGGGGTCGAAGGCGGTGATCCGCCGTACGGCCGGCTTGCCGTCCACGATCCGGTTCCAGAACTCCTCGCGGCCGACGCCGCCCGGCGCGATGACGCCCAGGCCGGTGACGACCACGCGCCTGCCCGAGCCGGGTCTCACGACGCTTCCTCGGTGTCGACGTGCCCCAGCTCGGGCCGGGGTGCGAGCGGGCAGAGCTGGAAGACCACGAGCGCCTCGACCTCGCCGACGTTCGTCAGGCGGTGGCGGACGTTGCGCGGCACGAACAGCGCCTGCTCGGCCTCCAGGACGACGGGCTCGCCGTCCAGGTCCACCTTGAGCGTGCCGGCGGTCAGGAAGAGGAACTCCTCGGAGTACGGGTGGTAGTGCTCGGCGACCTTCTCGCCGGGCGCGACCCGGACCGCGCCGCTGAAGCCGGACGTGGCGCCGCAGGTGGCGGGCGAGAGCAGGGTGCGCAGGTCGCCGCCGCGCCGCTGGTTGGAGGGCACGTCGTGGAAGCCGATCACCGCGCGGCGGCGGTTCTCCAGCTTCTCCTTGATCAGCCCCATCTGGACCAGCGTGTTGGCGTTGATCCGGTCGGTCATGGCGGCGGTGTCGATCGGGGCGTCGGGCTTCATGTGGAAGTCCTGGACCCAGCGCATCCTGGTCAGGTCGTCGGCCAGTTCCTCGTACACCCAGGTGATGTTCATGAACTCGAACGGGCCGGTCTCCACGCGGCGGGCGCGCACGGTCCAGGTGTCGCGGTCCCAGGAGCGCTCGGAGACCCAGCTCCAGACCCGGCCCTGCTCGTCGGGGTGCATGGTCAGGCGGAAGGTGACCGAGGACTCGCTCTCCTCCAGCACCTCGGCCTTGGCGTACTCGGAGAACAGCTCCGGCCAGGTGGTGACGTCGTTGGTGTGCTCCCAGACGAAGGCGGCCGGGGCGGCGATCTCGATCGCGTTGTCGGTGTGCCCGATCATCGGGTCACCGCCGTGAGGCGCTGGTTGACCAGCTCGCGGACCTCGGCGGGCGTGGCGTGCTCGGTGATGCGGTCCTCCACGTCGACGCCGAAGCGGTCCTCGATGCGGGTGGCCAGCTCGACGCGGGCCAGGGAGTCAAGGCCGAGCTCGTCGAAGGTGCGCTCGGCGGTGCCGTCTCCGGCCTCGGACGGCAGGCCCACGGAGGCCAGCAACTCGCGCAGCGTGCTGTCGGGGAATTCCATCATGATCCTTTCAGGGCGGTGACGAGCCAGATGCGGGCGGCGCCGACGACGGACGCGTCGGCCATCGGCGGAACGGGGCGGCCGAGGCTCTGGGCGAGGTCGGCCTGGTGGGTGACCTCGGCCCGCCAGCCGAAGCCGGCGAGCCAGTCGACGGGGTCCTCGACCGACGACAGCCAGGCGGCCTGGGTGGCCTGCAGGCGGTTCATGGCCGGTTTCATGGCGGGCTGGCGCAGGTAGGCCTCGTTGACGTGCTCGGCCGACAGCCGGCTGCCGGGCGCCGACAGCTCGCCCACGCGCTCCAGCACCCGCGCGCCGTCCTCGGGCGCCAGGTACATGAGCACGCCCTCGATCAGCCAGGCGGTCGGCCTGTCCGGGTCGAACCCGGCCTCGGCGAGCGCGGCGGGCCAGTCCTCGCGCAGGTCGGCGGCCACGGCCCGGCGTACGCACCGGGGCTGGGCGCCCTGGTCGGCCAGCACCTTCTCCTTGAACGCCACCAGGTCGGGCAGGTCCACCTCGAACAGGGCGAGATCCTGCGGCCAGTCGAGGCGGAAGGCGCGGGTGTCGAGCCCGGCGGCCAGCAGCACGACCTGGCGGACGCCCGCCGCGGCCGCCTCGGTCAGCCGGTCGTCGAAGTAGCGGGTGCGCAGCACGAAGTGGTCGGCGGCACGCCGTCCCGCCTCGCTGACGCCCTCGATCCGCCCGGCCGCGTCGACCAGGGGGCGGGCGAGGGGGTCGTGGAAGAGGCCGCTCGGGCGCGCGCTCTCTCCCTCTCTGGCCTGCGCGATCAGCACGGCTGTACGGCTCACGCCGCTGGGCAGCCCGGTCATGGTGTGTTCCTCTCGGCGAAGTCGACGGCCATGGTGAGGTCGTAGGTCTTGCGGAAGACGAGGCGGTCGAAGGTCAGCCGCATGAAGGCGTCGCGGGCGGCGCAGGCCAGCGGGTTGCGCCAGCGGGTGAGCGCCCCGTTGGCCCTGGACCTGCGCGCGATGCGGGCCGTGCGGGCCACCCTTCTCGCCTCGTAGCGGGCGAGGGCGGCGGCCAGGTCGTCCCAGGCGCCGGGCTCGGCGAGGACCTGGCCGAGGACGACGGCGTCCTCGATGGCCTGGCCCGCGCCCTGGCCCAGGTTGAAGGTCATGGGGTGGGCGGCGTCCCCGAGCAGCGTCACCGGGCCGTGGCTCCAGCGCGGGGCCGGCGGCCGGTCGTGGATGGGGACGGGGGTCAGGTCCGCCTCGGGGGTGGCGGCGATGAGGGCGGGCACCGGGTCGGGCCAGCCGTTGAACTGCGCGGCCAGCAGGTCGATGGTCCTCGTGCCGAGCGGGGCCGCGACGCGGTCGCTGAGCACGCCGTCCCAGTAGACGTGCTCGCCGCCCAGCCGGTAGCAGACGAACCAGCGGCCCTCGCCCCAGGTGCTGAGGAAGGTGTGCGGGGGGACGCCGGATCCGGGCAGCTTGATCACGCCCTGGAAGGCGGTGAAGCCGGCGTACCTGGGGGGCGGTTCGTGCGGGATGAGCCCGGCCCGCACGGACGAGCGCAGCCCGTCGGCGCCGACGAGCAGGTCGGCCCGCTCCTCCCTGCCGTCGTCGAAGCGGAGCGTGACCCCGTCGCGGCCGGGCGAGAAGCCGGTGCAGCGGGAGCCGAGCACCAGGTCGCCGCCGGCTTCCTCGGCGAGCAACTGGTGCAGGTCGGGACGGCTGACGCTGTAGACGGGCGCGTCGTAGACCGGGGCCATGTCGGCCATCGGCCAGGTGGCGAGCGTGCGGTCGCGCCGGTTGCGGAAGTGATGGGTGTGCAGCTCGTAGCCCACCTTGGCGGCGTCCAGGCCGAGCTGCCGCAGCGCCAGCACGGCGTTGTGCCAGAGCACCAGCCCGTGTCCCGACTGGGCGGCGCGCAGCGCGGGCGCGCGTTCGTGCACGGTGACGGCGGCGCCGGCGCGGCGCAGCGCGATCGCGGCGCTGAGACCGCCGATGCCGCCGCCGACCACGGCGATCCTGCGCGCGCTCACGACGGGCTGCTGGTCTCTTGCCTGATGTGGAAGCGCAGCGAGCGCGCCTCGGTGATGCACTCGCGCATGGGCTTGACCAGCTCGCTGTGCTCCTCGCCGGCCTCCCAGGCCAGGAACGCCTCCAGGTTCGCCCACTCGCTGGTGATGAGCCACTGCTCGGGGTCGGTGGCCGACTGGCAGACCTGGTCCTTGAGGTGGCCGGGCACGCCGCCGGCGACCTCGTAGCGGATCTTCTCGTAGGCGGTGAGGAAGTCGTCGGTGCGCTCGGCGGGCACCCGGATGAGGAAGACGATGCGGGCGCTCACTGCGGCGGCCTCCCCGACAGCTCGGAGGTGAACTCGAAGCGGCCGAGCACCGGCACCACGCTGCCGTACAGGCCGTCGGACTCGGCGCTGGTCAGGAACGCCACGGCGCGGGCGACGAGCTCGGGCGCGACCATGTGGTCGGTGTTGAGGTCGGGACGCTCCCTGCGCTTGCGGGGCGTGTCGGCCATCGTCATCGACACGACGTTGGCGTGCACGCCGCCGCGCTTGAGCTCGTGCGCGATCGAACGCACCCACGCGACGAGCGCGGCCTTGGAGGCGGCGTAGGCCGACAGCGCGGGCATCGGCTCGTCGGCCAGCGGCGTGCTGAAGTACACCAGCCGCCCGCCGTCGGTGAGGTGGGGCAGCAGCGCCTGGGTGGCGGTGACCGCGGACAGGAAGTTGTCGCGCAGCATGCCCTCGTACGCGGCCGCGTCCATCAGAAAGTACGGCCCGGCCCGGAACCCGCCCACCAGGTGGACCATTCCGTCGATGCGCCCGAAGGCGGCCAGGGCCGCGTCGGCCACCTCGCGGGCCCCCTCGGGGTCGGAGACGTCGGCGGTCACGGTCTCGGCGCCGAACTCCCCCGCCAGCTCGGCCAGCCGGTCCTTGTCGCGCCCGGTGAGCAGGAGGCGGTCGCCGCGCTCGGCCAGCCGGCCGATGACGGCGGGGCCGAGGCCGCCGGTCGCCCCGGTCACGATGATCGCGGTCATCGGACGGGCTCCGCCACGCGGGTGGTGACGTGTTCCATGATCGCCGTCATGAAGAAGGCGCGGGCGCCGTCGGACGTGCTCAGGTCGCGGGGCACGGCCAGGTGGGGGTCGAGCGCGCGCTCCAGCCTCTGGATGCTGGGCTGCCTCGACAGGTGCGCCATCACGCTGGGCAGGCTGCCCTCGATCTCGACGACGCGGATCACCGTGGTGCCCTTCATGAAGATCGAGGTGCTGATCAGCCGCGCGCCGTCGGGGGTGTCCCACTCCGGCGGCTCGTAGGTGGCCAGCAGCTCGCGCACGGCCGCCTCGGAGCCGGGCTTGATCTGGAATGTGATCGCATGACGTTGCATGCCTTCAGCGTGTTCGCAGGCGCGCCGGGTGTCTTCCACCGCTCAGGCGAACCCGCGTCCCCTCACTTCGGAGGATCTCCTCCCCTCCCCGAATGAGACATAGAGGATTCACCCCAATAAAACCCAAATGTAAATTGTTGAACCGCGCACCATTTCGCCTGGTTACGGCTGGCATAGAGAAGCCATAGCGAACCCTGGGAGAACCCTGTGAACGCTTGATCCGGGCAGGTCAGCATGGTATGACCTGGCGCGGGCGGGGCTCCGGCTAACCGAATAACCCTCTATGTGAAGCTCCTGTGACCATTCTTACGATTTTCTTGTAATGGGTATCCGGCTCAACTAGGCTCCCCGATCATGGGGGTTAAATGGGGAAATACTCACTTACTTCAGGGCATCCTGCTCCTTGAAGTGGAGGTACTGCTGGCCGTCCTTCTCGGCCTCACCACAGCCGCCCTGGTCGTCACCGGGGCGCACTGCCGGCTCAAGTCCGGCGCCATGCTGCGCGAGCGCAGCCGGATCGCCCGTGACCTGCACGACGGTGTCGGCCACGGTCTCGTCGTCATCGCCTTCCACGCCCGTCAGCTCGCCGCCGCGGTGCCCACCGCGCGCTGCGCCGCCGACGTCATCGACGGCACCGCGCAGGCCACGCTGGCCGAGCTGCGCGGCGCCCTGGGCAGCCTCCGGGCCATGCCCGCTCCCCCGCCGGGAGGAGAACCCGGCCTCGTGGCGCCCTCCAGGACCCCGCTGGCGGTCCGGCTGGCCGAACTCACCGACCGTGCCCCGGAAGGCCAGCTCACGCTCGTGCTGGAGAACCTGTCCAGCGTCCAGGACGTGGGGGCCGACGTGGAGCACACCGCCTTCAGGGTCGCCCAGGAGGCGCTGACCAACGCGCTCAAGCACGCCGACGGACCGATCCTGCTGTCGGCCTCGGTCGACGGCTGCCTCACCGTCGAGGTGATCAGTCACGGCGGCGGCGGGCCCAGGGCGGTGCCGCCGGAAGGAGGAGGCGGCACCGGGCTCGAAGGGCTGCGCCAGCGCGTGGCCGAGCACGGCGGCGTACTGGAGTCGAGCCCGGTCACCGGGGGCGGCTTCGCCGTACGCGCGCTGCTCCCGCTCGAAGGCGGCAGGTTACGGGAGGAGCGTCAGTGCGAACGATCCGCGTCCTGATCGTCGACGACCAGCCGCTCATCAGGACCGGCCTGCACGCCACGTTCAGCGGTGTGCCGGACATCGTCGTCGTGGGCGAGGCGGCCAACGGCGTCGAGGCCGTGCAGGCGGTCAAGCGGCTCAGCCCCGACGTGGTGCTCATGGACATCAACATGCCGCGCATGGACGGTCTCACCGCGACCCGGGAGATCATCGGCGCGCGCAGCCCGGCCAAGGTGGTCATCCTCACCATCTACGACCAGGACGAGCACCTCTTCGACGCCCTGCGCAACGGCGCCAGCGGCTTCATACTCAAGCACGCGCCCACCGAGCGGCTCATCGAGGCGGTACGCGAGGCCGCCGAGGGCGACGCGCTGCTGTCGCCCTCGGTCACCCGGCGGCTGATCGACGAGTTCGCCAAGCGGCCCACGCTCTCCGGCGCCGCCGGAGCCACGCCGCAGCAACTCACCGACCGGGAGCGGGACGTCTTCCGCCTCCTCGTGCGCGGCTACAGCAACGACGAGATCGCCAGGGAACTGGTGCTCGGCGACAGCACGGTCAAGTCCCACGTCCAGCACCTCTACCAGAAACTCGGCGTCCGCGACCGCGTCCAGGTCGTGATCTACGCCTACGAGAACGGCCTGGTCCCCTCCTCCGCGCGTTAGCGCTCTCCCCCGCGCGGAGGAGGCGGGCAATCAGGCGCGCGGTGGGAGACACCCGCCGGGGGCGCTTCCTACGGTGTGAGCGACACAGCGGCTCGTTCCACCCAGGAGGTCACGTGTCCGAAAGGATCCTCATCGTCGCCAGGCTCACCCCCGGCAGCGCCCCCGAGGTCGCCCGGCTGTTCGGCGAGTCCGACGACGGCGAACTCCCCCGCGCGCTCGGGGTACGGCGGCGCGAGCTGTACCAGTACCGCGAGCTGTACTTCCACGTCGTCGACTTCGACGGCCCGGCGGGACAGGCGATGACGCGGGCGCGCGAGCGCGACGACTTCCGCGGACTGAGCGAGGAGCTGAGCCCGCACGTCGTCCCGTACGACCCGGCGACCTGGCGCGGCCCCGCCGACGCCATGGCCACCCGCTTCTACCACTGGACACCCGGCGGAGGTGCGCAGTGACCGTCACCGCCACCGACGAGTGGACCCGGTGCGCGGGCTGCTCGGCCATCGTCTACCTGCCGCGCCTGGCCCGCGCGCACCAGGTCTGCCCCGAGTGCGGCCACCACCACCGGCTGGGGGCCACGGAGCGGCTCGCGACCCTCGTCGACGAGGGCTCCTTCGTGCCGGCCGTACCCCAGGTCAGGGGCGGCGACCCGCTGGGCTTCTCCGACACCCTCCCCTACACCGAGCGGCTGGCCCGCGCCAGGGCGAAGACCGGCCTCGACGACGCGATCGTCTACGGCCGCGCCAGCGTCGGCGGGCGTCCCGCGGTCGTGGCCGCCATGGACTTCGCCTTCCTCGGCGGCAGCATGGGCTCGGCGGTCGGCGAGGCCGTCACCCGGGCCTGCGAGCTGGCCGTGCGCACCCGCCTTCCGCTGGTGCTGGCCATCGCCTCGGGCGGCGCCCGCATGCAGGAGGGCACGCTCTCGCTCATGCAGATGGGCAAGACCGCCCAGGCCATGAGCCGCCTGCGCCAGGAGGGGCTGCTGTCGGTGTGCGTGCTCACCGACCCGACCTTCGGCGGGGTGACCGCCTCGTTCGCGACGCTGGGCGACGTGCTGGTGGCCGAGCGGGGCGCGCTCATCGGCTTCGCGGGCCCGCGCGTCATCGCCGCGGCCACCAGGGAGCGGCTGCCCGAGGGCTTCCAGAGCGCCGAGTACCTGTTCGCCGGCGGCATGCTCGACCGCGTCGAGCCCCGCGAGGGCCTGCGCCCGCTCCTGTCCCGCCTCCTCGCCCTGACCTCCCCAGGTCCCGCCCTGCCGCTCGCCACCCCGCCGTCCGACGGCGTGGCGCCCGACGCCCTGACGTCCCTCGGCGTCATGCCGGGTGCCCATCCGCAGGCTGAGCCCGCCGTGGTGCGCGAAGCCCGGCCGCCGGCCGGGCCCGTCGTGGTGCGGGATCCGGAGGAGCCGGCCGGTCCGTCGGGCCCCCACGAGACGGTACGGCTGGCCCGCGATACCGCCCGCCCCACCGCACTGGACTACGTCTGGCACCTGTGCACCGACTTCGTCGAGCTGCACGGCGACCGCCTGCACGCCGACGACCCGGCGATCGTCGGCGGCCCCGCCATGCTCGGCGGCGCCCCGGTGATGATCGTGGCCCACCAGAAGGGCCACGACACCAAGGAGCTCGTCGCCAGGAACTTCGGCCTGGCCCACCCCGAGGGCTACCGCAAGGCGCTGCGCCTGATGCGCCTGGCCGACCGCCTGGGCCTGCCCGTGGTGACCTTCGTCGACACCCAGGGCGCCGCGCCCGGCGTCGGCGCCGAGGACCGCGGCCAGTCGTGGGCCATCGCCGAGTGCCTGGCCGGGATGTCGGAGCTGTCCGT
This sequence comes from Nonomuraea sp. NPDC050790, assembly GCF_044456745.1. Classification (NCBI taxonomy): domain Bacteria; kingdom Bacillati; phylum Actinomycetota; class Actinomycetes; order Streptosporangiales; family Streptosporangiaceae; genus Nonomuraea; species Nonomuraea sp. NPDC050790. The sequence goes on from NZ_JBITGF010000005.1 coordinate 332,576, forward strand.
GCCGGTGGTCGCCACGGTCATCGGCGAGGGCGGCAGCGGCGGCGCGCTGGCGCTGGCCGTGGCCAACCGGGTGCTGATGCTGCGCAACGCCGTCTACTCGGTGATCAGCCCGGAGAGCTGCTCCACCATCCTGCACGGCGACCCCTCCCACGCGGTGGAGCTGTCGTCGGCGCTGCGCATCACCGCGCCCGACCTGCTGCGCCTGGGCGTGGTGGACGGCGTGGTGCCCGAGCCGCCCGGCGGCGCGCAGGCGGACCCCGTGGCCGCCATGGACGCGCTGGGCGCGGCGGTGCTGGAGGCGCTCGGCGAGCTGGCCGGGATGGACGGCGCCCAGCTCCGCAAGGACAGGTACGAGCGGTTCCGCCGGCTGGGGGTGTTCGAAGGTGAGTGAACAGGATCTGCACGCGGCGCTGCGCCTGCTGCGCGAGGAGGTGGGCAATCTCGTCAAGACCGTTCCCGGGCCGGTGTCGTCGGTCTCGGTACGGCTCGGCGAATGCTCCCTCGAGGTGTCCTGGGCCGGTTCCGTGCCCGTGGAAGCGCCCAGTGTGCCGCCCGCCGTACAGGCCGGTTGGGAGGAGACGCCGCAGGAGGCGGCCGATCCGGCGCTGACGGTCGTGACGGCGCCGCTCGTCGGCACGTTCTACCTCGCGCCCGAGCCGGGGGCGGCGCCGTTCGTGCGCGCCGGGGACCGGGTCGAGGCGGGCCAGACGATCGGCATCGTGGAGGCGATGAAGCTGATGAACCCCGTGGCCGCCGAGCACTCGGGCGAGGTCGTGGAGGTGCTGGCGGGCAACGCCGAGCCGGTGGAGTACGGCCAGGACCTGGTGCGGATCAGGGTGGACGGATGAGGCCGGGTAAGATCCTCATCGCCAACCGGGGCGAGATCGCGGTCCGCGTGGCCAGGACCTGCCGGGAGCTGGGCATCCCGACGGTGGCCGTGTACTCGACCGCCGACCGGCACTCCAGGCACGTGGCGGCCTGCGACGAGTCGGTGCGCATCGGCCCGCCCCCGGCCCGGCGCAGCTATCTGTACGTGCCCGCGATCATCGAGGCGGCCCTGCGCACCGGGGCGGACGCGATCCATCCCGGCTACGGGTTCCTGTCGGAGGACGCCGACTTCGCCCGGATCTGCGCCGCCCACGGCATCACGTTCATCGGCCCGCGCCCCGAGGTCATGGAGCTGGTCGGCGACAAGGCACGGGTACGCGCGCTGATGGCCGAGGCCGGGCTGCCGGTGCTGCCGGGCAGCGACGGCGCGGTCCCGTCACTGGCCGACGCGGAGAAGGTGGCGGCCGAGATCGGCTATCCGGTGATCGTCAAGGCCGCCGCGGGCGGCGGCGGTCGCGGCATCGCGGTGGCCCGCGACCTCGCCGAGCTGCGCGAGGTCTACCGCGCCACGACCGCGCTGGCCCAGCAGGTCTTCGGCGACGGTTCGGTGTACGTCGAACGGTTCGTCCCCGCGGCCAGGCACGTCGAGGTCCAGTTGCTGGGCGACGACTCGGGCAGCGTCATCCACCTGGGCGAGCGCGACTGCTCGCTGCAGCGGCGCAACCAGAAGCTGGTCGAGGAGGCCCCTTCCCCGCTGCTGCCCGAGGACCTGCGCCGCCGCCTGGGCGCCCACGCGGTCGCGGGGGCCCGGCACGTCGGCTACACCGGCGCCGGCACCATGGAGTTCCTGGTCGACGCCGACGGCAACGCCACCTTCATGGAGATCAACGCCAGGATCCAGGTCGAGCACCCCGTCACCGAGCTCCTCACCGGCGTGGACCTGGTCGCCGAGCAGATCAGGGCCGCCTCGGGCGAACGGCTGTCGCTGACCCAGGACCAGGTCAGGCTCACCGGCGCGGCCATCGAGTGCCGTATCAACGCCGAGGACCCGGCGGCGGACTTCCGTCCCACGCCGGGCAGGCTCGACGTCTTCCGCCCGCCGGGCGGACCCGGTGTCCGCGTGGACTCGGGTTTCGCCCAGGGCGACCGGGTGCCGCCGGACTACGACTCGCTCGTCGCCAAGCTGGTCGTGTGGGCGCCGACCCGGGCACAGGCCATCGCGAGGGCCGACCGGGCGCTGGCCGAGTTCGCGGTGGAGGGTCCGGGGGTGGCCACTACCCTTCCGTTGCTGCGCGAGCTGCTGGCGCAGCCCGAGTTCGCCGCGGGCACCCACACGACGGGCTTCGTCACCGACTACCTGACCCGCACCCCGCAACCCACCGGCTGACCGGGACACCTGGGCCAGGGGTTTCCGCCCAGGTGGTCAAGGCGGGCCGTTACGGCGGCGCGTCCGTGCGACGTGGGAGGCGACCCCCACGATCAGCGCCCGCGCGCGGCGGCGGGTGGCGTGGGGGCGGCTCCGCCGTAACGGGTGGGCGGGGTCTAGGACTCGGCGCGCACCAGGTCGAGGGCCTTCTGGAGGTCGGCGGGATACTCCGTGGAGAACGACATCCACTCCCCCGAGGGGTGCTCGAAGCCGAGGGACACCGCGTGCAGCCACTGGCGCGTCACGCCCAGCCGGGCGGCCAGCGTCGGGTCCGCGCCGTACAGCAGGTCGCCCACGCATGGATGCCGCAGCGCCGACATGTGCACCCGGATCTGGTGCGTGCGGCCGGTCTCCAGCTTGATGTCCAGCAGCGACGCCGCCCGGAACGCCTCGATCGTGTCGTAGTGCGTCACCGACGGCTTGCCGCCCGCCACCACCGCCCAGCGCCCGTCCCCGGCCGGATGCCGGTCGATCGGCGCGTCCACCGTGCCCCTGAACGGGTCGGGATGCCCCTGGACGAGCGCGTGGTAACGCTTGTCCACCGTGCGCTCCTTGAAGGCGCGCTTGAGGTGGGAGTACGCGTGCTCGCTCTTGGCCACGACCATCGCCCCGGTGGTGTTGGCGTCGAGGCGGTGCACGATGCCCTGGCGCTCGGCCGCGCCGCTGGTGGCGATCGTGTGCCCGGCGCCGAGCAGCCCGCCGATCACGGTGGGGCCGGTCCAGCCGACGGTCGGGTGGGCGGCCACGCCGATCGGCTTGTTGACCACGACGACGTCGTCGTCCTCGTAGACGATCGCCATACCGGGCACCGGCTCGGCGACCGGCATCGGGGTGGTGACCGGGGGCGGCATCGTCACCTCCAGCCAGGCGCCCGCCTGGACCCGGTCGGACTTGGCCGCTTCCTTGCCGTCGACCAGCACCTCTCCGGCGCCGATCAGCTCGGCGGCGCGCGTACGGGAGAAGCCGAACAGCCGCGAGAGCGCGGCGTCCAGGCGCTCGCCCTCCAGCCCGTCGGGCACCGGCAGGCTGCGCTGCTCGCTCACTTCTTCACCTCGCGGGTGCCGTCGATCTGCAGTCCGCGCCAGGCCAGGATGACCGCCAGGATGCCGCCGCACACGATCGCGGAGTCGGCGATGTTGAAGACGGGGAAGTAGTCGATCACCGGGAAGTTGCCCGGCAGCACCTCGATGAAGTCGACCACGTGCCCCTGCAACTGGGTCGAGCGGCCGAAACCGGACGGCCAGCGCAGCAACCGGTCGGTCAGGTTGCCCAGCGCGCCGCCCAGCAGCAGGCCCAGCGTGATCGCCCACGGCAGGCTGCGCAGCTTGCGGGCGGTGCGGATGATCGCGACCACCACGCCCGCGGCGATGATGGTGAACACGAACGTCATCCCGGTCCCGATGCTGAACGCGGCACCGGAGTTGAAGATCACCCGGAACTGGAGCACGCCCGGAATGATCACGTTGGGCGGCTCGCCTTCGAGCGTCCGCAGCACGACGGTCTTGGTGACCAGGTCGGCCGCGTAGATCACGAAGGCGAGCGCGCCCAGCAGGAGGAGAAGCTTGCGCTTTACCTGCGCTCCTCCCGCTGCTTGCACGTCACGCACAGCGTCGCCCTCGGGAACGCCTGCAGGCGCTCCTTGCCGATCGGCTTCTGGCACGATTCGCACACTCCATAGGTCCCTGCGTCGATCCTGGCGATCGCACGTTCGTTCTGCGCGACCAGGTCGCGCGCATTCAGGGTAAGGGCGATCTCGCGTTCCCGCTCATAGGTCTTGGCTCCGGCGTCCGCCTGGTCGTCGCCGGCGCCCTGCGTGACGTCGCCCGAGGCGATCTCCGACTCGTGGCGGCGGATGTCCGCGTTGAGCTCGTCTATCTCCCTTTGCAGGGACTCGCGTACCTCGGCCAGCTCCTTCTCCGACCACATCGACGGTGTTGCGGTCTGCGTGACTGCCGCCATGGCTGCCTCCATGCTGATCAAGGCCGGTAAATGGTGCGGGCAGCTTAGGTGCCCGATAACGGATCGGCAAACGACCCGCCGTGGGGTTTGCCTCTCCCGTACTATCCCGCCCCGCGCAATCAACTCCTGCACTGGGTGGTCCATTCCCACCGCTTTGCCCGCCACGGACCCGGCCCTCGGAAAACGGGGAAGTCTTTCGCTCCACTCTGCGTTATGGTTTGAGCCTGCAAGGCGTCGATGGGGCCCGACTGTGAGGGATATCACCCCGGAGCCGCCGGAAGAACGGCTCTTCCCGAGCTCACTAGAACCGGCCGCAGCCATAAACGAAGAGGGTCCCCTCCGGGGGCCAAGAAGGGTGGTACCGCGGGGCCGTACGGCTTCGTCCCTTCACGCACCTGTCAGCTCGTGACCAGCGTGGAGGTCCCGCCCGAGATGTCTTCCCACTCTTTCCGCTCTCTTCCCGCGCAGGTCGACCTGCCCGCGCTCGAGCGCGAGGTCCTCGACCGCTGGCGTGACGGGAAGATCTTCGAGCGCTCGGTGGAGCAGAACGAAGGCAACCCGTCGTGGGTCTTCTACGAGGGCCCGCCCACCGCCAACGGCCTGCCCGGCGTCCACCACGTCGAGGCCCGCGTCTTCAAGGACCTGTTCCCGCGCTACAAGACCATGCGCGGCTTCAGCGTCCCGCGCAAGGCCGGCTGGGACTGTCACGGCCTGCCGGTCGAGGTCGGCATCGAGAAGGAACTCGGCCTGTCCGGCAAGAAGGACATCGAGGCGTACGGCATCGCCGAGTTCAACGCCAAGTGCCGCGAGTCCGTGCTGCGCCACGTCGACGCCTTCGAAGAGCTCACCGAGCGGATGGGCTACTGGATCGACCTGTCCACCGCCTACCGGACCATGGACCCCGACTACATCGAGTCGGTCTGGTGGTCGCTGAAGGTCATCTTCGACAAGGGCCTGCTGTTTCGCGACTTCCGCATCACGCCGTACTGCCCGCGCTGCGGCACCGGCCTGTCCGACCACGAGCTGGGCCAGCCGGGCGGCTACGAGACCGTGTCCTCGCCGTCGGTGTACGTGCGCATGCCGGCCACCTCCGGCCGCCTCCAGGAGCTCGGCGCCTCGCTGCTGGTCTGGACGACGACGCCGTGGACGCTGGTGTCCAACACGGCCGTGGCCGTACACCCCGACGTGACCTACGTCGCGGCGCGCACCGCCGACGGCGAGGTGCTCGTGGTCGCCGAGCCGCTGCTCGGCGTGCTGGGCGACGGCGCCACCGAGGTGGCCCGCTTCACCGGCCGCGAGCTGGAGCGCACCTCCTACACGCGCCCCTTCGACCTCGTCGACATCCCCGGCGCGCACTACGTCGTGCTCGGCGACTACGTCACCGTCGAGGACGGCACCGGCCTGGTCCACCAGGCGCCCGCGTTCGGCGCCGACGACCTCACCGTCTGCAAGCGCTACGGCATGCCGGTCGTCAACCCGATCGGCCCCGACGGCCGCTTCCTCGACGACGTCCCCATGGTCGGCGGCCAGTTCTTCAAGGACGCCGACGAGGGCCTGACCGAGGACCTGCGCGCCCGCGGCCTGCTGTTCCGCGGCGGCCACTTCGAGCACAGCTACCCGCACTGCTGGCGCTGCCACACCGCACTGCTCTACTACGCGCTGCCCTCCTGGTACATCCGCACCACCGCGGTCAAGGACCAGATGCTCGCCGAGAACGAGAAGACCAACTGGTTCCCCGACACGATCAAGTGGGGCCGCTTCGGCGAGTGGCTGCGCAACAACGTCGACTGGTCGCTGTCGCGCTCGCGCTACTGGGGCACGCCGCTGCCGCTGTGGGTGTGCACCGCCGACGAGAGCCACGTCACCTGCGTCGGCTCCCTGGAGGAGCTGGGCGAGCTGGCCGGTCAGGAACTGTCCGCGCTCGACCCCCACCGCCCGTTCGTCGACGACGTGAGCTTCCCCTGCCCGACCTGCTCGGCCGAGGCCAGGCGGGTGCCGGACGTCATCGACGCCTGGTACGACTCCGGCTCGATGCCGTTCGCCCAGTGGGGGGCCCGCGGCAAGCCGGAGGGCGTCTACCCGGCGCAGTTCATCTGCGAGGCCACCGACCAGACGCGCGGCTGGTTCTACTCCCTCATGGCCGTCGGCACGCTGACCTTCGGCCAGTCCTCCTACGAGAACGTGCTCTGCCTCGGCCTCATCCTGGCCGAGGACGGCCGCAAGATGAGCAAGCACCTGGGCAACGTGCTGCAGCCCATCCCGCTCATGGACCAGCACGGCGCCGACGCCCTGCGCTGGTTCATGGCCTGCTCGGGCTCGCCCTGGGCGGCGCGCCGGGTCGGCCACGGCACGCTGGAGGAGATCGTCAGGAAGGTCCTGCTGACCTACTGGAACACCGCCTCCTTCTTCACCCTCTACGCCAACGCCTCGTCCTGGACGCCGCCCCAGGACGCCTCCCCCGCCGCCGAGCGGCCGCTCATCGACCGCTGGGCGCTGGCCGAGCTCCACCGCACCGTCGCCGAGGTGAGCGCGGCGCTCGACGAGTACGACACCGTGCGGGCCGGGCGCCGGCTGGCGGAGTTCCTCGACGACCTGTCCAACTGGTACGTGCGCCGCTCGCGCCGCCGCTTCTGGCAGGGCTCGCAGGACGCCTTCGCCACGCTGTACGAGTGCCTGGAGACCGTCACGCGGCTCATGGCGCCGATCACCCCGTTCGTCACCGACTACCTGTGGGACGTGCTGCGCCGGGAGGGCGAGCCCGCCTCGGTCCACCTGACCTCGTGGCCGGCCGTACGCGAGGACCTGCTCGACCCCGCGCTGTCGCAGCAGATGGCGCTGGTGCGGCGGCTGGTCGAGCTGGGCCGCTCGGCGCGCGCGTCGTCCGGCGTCAAGACCCGCCAGCCGCTCGGCCGGGCACTGGTCGGCGCGCACGACTGGCCCGCGCTGCCGCACGAGCTGCGCGAGCTCATCGCCGACGAGCTGAACGTGCAGACGCTGGAGGACATGTCCGGCTACAGCGCCGACCTCGTCTCCTACACGGTCAAGCCCAACTTCCGCGCTCTGGGCAAGCGGTTCGGCTCCCAGACCAAGCTGGTCGCCGCCGCCGTCTCCGCCGCCGACGCCGCCTCCCTAGCGCGCACCCTGCGCTCCGGGGGTACGGCGCCGCTGGAGGCCGGCGAGCTGGGCACGGTCGAGGTGGGCCCGGACGACGTGATCGTCACCGAGCAGCCGCGTTCCGGCTGGGCGGTGGAGACCGGCGCCGTCGACACCGGCACCGGCGAGACCGTCGCCCTGGACCTGGCCATGACCGGCGAACTGCGCAGGGCCGGGCTGATCCGCGAGGTCATCCGCCTCGTGCAGGACGCCCGCAAGTCGAGCGGCCTGGCGATCACGGACCGGATCGAGCTGTGGTGGGCGGCCGAGTCCGCCGACCTCGCACAGGCGCTGCGCGCCGACTTCGGGCTGGTGGCCGACGAGGTCCTGGCCGTGTCCGTCACGGAGGGCTCCTCCGCCGAGCCGGTGTTCACCGACACCGACCTGGGCCTGACCTTCCAGCTACGCCGCGCCTGACCACCTCGGACAAGAAGACGCGGTCCCCCTCACCCGGGGGCCGCGTCTTCTCGTGTCAGGGGCCACGCCTTGTCCCGGCCGCTTGGAAGGCGGCGTCATCTTGTGCCCGCCAGGAGGCGCCGTCATGGTCCGTGCCGGCGGCCCTGTGTCCCTCTCGGTGTCGCGGGCTAGCCGACCGATTCGCGGTCGTTCTGGCAGACCGAGCAGCTCGTGAGCCCGGCGGCTTCGGCCTGGGCCAGCGTCATCGTCTCGACGCCCGTGTCGCCCGCGCCGCGGATCAGGGGGCAGGCGGTGCTGTGGTAGCGCCGCGTGCCGACGATGACCTTGACCGTGCCCGGCCGCTCGTCCTGGGCGGGCTCACCGGCCTCGTCGCCGGCGGGCCGCTTGCCGCCTTCCTGCCTGTCTCCGGAGGCGGCGGGCCGTGGCTTCCCTGGCCCGTCGGCTGCCGCGGGCCGCGGGCCGGACTCTCCGGCCGCCGAGGGCCGGGGGCCAGGCTCTGCTGCCGAGGGCCGCGGGCCAGATTCTCCGGCCGCCGAGGGCCGTGCGCCGGACTCCCCTGCTGCCGGGGGGCGCGGGCCGGATGCGGCGGGCCGCTCAGGCTTGCTCTCCGGGGGCGCGGGCTTGGCGGCGCCGTTGGTGGTCGAGGGGCTGACATAGGGCGCCACACGGGGCCCTGACGGGCTCTTGCCGGTGGACCTGCCCTCGTCGGCGACCGGCGCCTCGGGCCGTCGTCCCGCGCCGTTGTCACCCGGTCCCGAGGACTCCTTCGCACCGGCCGGCGCCACCCGCTCGGGCTTCTCGTCCGCAGACCGCGCCGGGCCGCTGGGCTCGCCTTCCGCGCCCATGGCCGCGCTGGGCGGGGTGCCGGGCTTGGCGGACGGCTTGCGGGTCTGGTCCTGCGGGGCGCTGGTACGGCCGGTCGGTGGCTTGGCCGGGGACTCCATCGCGGGCAGGCGCAGGTGCGGGTTGGTGGTCTCGGCGTCGGACTCGTCGTCCGGTCCCGGGGTGGGCGGGGTGTCGTCACCCGCCGTGGGCGGCTTCGCCGTACCGGGAGAATCGCCCGCCGTGGGCGGCTTCGCCGTACCGGGGGAATCAGCCGCCGTGGGCGGCTTTGCCGTACCGGAGGAAGAGGCTTTGGGGGCGAACCAGCCGCCAGGCTGGTCGGGCCCGGACTCCGGGGTGGGGGTGGAAGCGGCGGCGGGGGCCGGCTTCGGCGCTGCGACGGGGCCCGGAGGCCGCAGGTCGCGGGTCGCCTCGGAGGGTTCCGCCGGAAGCTCGGCGGAGACGGTCCTGGTCTCCGGCGAGGCGGCGGGCTGGGGCGTGGCAGGCTCGGGGTCGGCGGCAGGCGGCAGTTGCCGTCCGCCGAGCGCCGCGTCGGGAAGGCAGCTCGTGCAGGGGGTGAACCCCTCCTCGCGCGCCTCCTCGAAGGTGAGCTCTTCGTGATCCCGTCCGATGAGCTGCCGGCAGCCCGCTACGTGGTAGCGCTTGCGCCCGGGGATCACCAGGACGATGGCGTCCGGGGAGATCCCGCGTGCCGCGGGCCGGCGGGGAGCCGGGGAAGGAACGGTCGCCGTCTGCTGGAACGTCTGGGGACGCGGAGGAGACGGCGGCGCTCCCGCGGGAGCCTGGTCGGAGTGTGGCGGCTGCGGGTACCCGAACTTGGGAGGCTCGGGAGGGGTGGCCGTGGCCCCGGCACGCCCGCCGGGGAACAGCTCATGACGCCGCAGCAGCGCCCCGATCACCAGGAACAACGCGGAAAGCACGCTCACCACGATGGACCACATGATCAGGAACGGCTTTGCCAGCACGAAGCCCGCGATCAGAAGTACGACCGCCGCGAGCACCAAACCAGCACTGATAAGGATCACTAGGGGGCTCTCTCGAGTGACGGGTCCTGTTGACCCGCTACTTTACCGGCGGTCGTTGTGCGGGCCGTCGGCGCCGGGGAAGGCGCCCTGGGGAGCCTCGCCGCCGAACGGGCTGGGACCGCCGGGAAGCGGCTGCTGACCACCCTGGGGAACGGCGTGCGACATGGCCGGTGCTCCGGGGTTGGAAAGAACCGGGAACCCGCCGCTGCCCTCCGCGGAGACGTTCAGCTCGGCGAGCTGGTTCTCCAGGTAGAGCTTGAGGCGGCTGCGGTACTCGCGCTCGAAGCTGCGCAGCTCCTCGACCTTGCGCTCCAGCTCGTCACGGGTCTGGACGAGGGAGCCCATGGCCTGGCGGTGGCGCTCCTGCGCGTCGCGCTCCAGCGTCTCGGCGCGGGCACGCGCGTCACCGATGACCTGCTCGGCCTGGCGGCGAGCCTTGGTCAGGATGTCGTCGGCCTCGCGGCGGGCGCGGGTGACGGTCTCGTCCGCCTCGCGGCGGGCGTCGGCGATGGCCTGGTCGGCCGTCTGCTGGGCGAGGGCGAGCACGCGAGCGGCGGTGTCCATGTTGTCCTCGGCGGGAGGCATGTTCATGGCGACCGGCTGGGGCTGCGGCTGCATGGGCGGCGGCTCGGGGGCCCGCATGGGCTCCGGCTGCGGGGGGAGCTGCATCTCGGCCTTGGGCTCCTGCACGGGGGCGGAGGCCATGGGCATGTTCATGCCGCCGGGCACCTTCCCACGCAGGCACTCGGCCAGTTTGGCGCGTAGCTCCTCGTTCTCTTGGATCAGGCGGTCAAGCTCAGCCTCCACCTCGTCGAGGAAGGCGTCGACCTCTTCCTCGTCGTAGCCCGGCCGCAGCCGGGTGGTACTGAACTGCTTGTTCCGCACGTCAGCGGGCGTCAGCGGCATCTTTTGGTCTCCTTGGCGCGCTTGGAGTCTGTCCGGAGGGGGCAGACCGAATCACTTCAGCGCGGACACGAGTCGGTTCTCGACCGGACCTCGCAGGCCCGTCATCTGGCGAGTGACCCAGCGATCTGGATCAGGATCAGCACCACGATGAACAGGACTGTGAAGCTTAGGTCAAAGGCCACCGTACCCAACCGGAGGGGAGGAATGAAACGGCGGAGAAACTTGAGAGGTGGGTCCGTTGCGGTGTATGTGGCCTCAGCGAGGACCAGCACGACGCCGGAGGGCCGCCACTGCCGGGCGAACGCCTGCACCGTCTCAAAGATCATTCTTCCGATGAGCAACACCAGATAGAGGGACAGGACAACCACCAAGATCTGACCTACGATCCCCACGGCGTGGCCGCGCCTCCACTTCTGATGAGCCCTCCCGTCGGTCTCGGCGAGACCAGGTTGGGTCCGATAGGCATACAGAGACTCTAACTCTGGTTGAAGAATCCGCGTTCCGCGATTCGAGCCTTGTCCTCGGCGGTCACCTCGACATTGGCAGGGGACAACAGGAACACCTTGTTGGTAACACGTTCAATGCTGCCATGTAGGCCAAAGACCAGACCTGCCGCGAAATCCACAAGCCGCTTGGCGTCGCTGTCAACCATCTCGGTCAGATTCATGATGACCGGGGTCCCGTCGCGGAAGTGCTCTCCGATCGTGCGCGCCTCGTTGTAGGTGCGCGGGTGGAGTGTGGTGATCCTCGCGAGGTCGGTGGTGCGCCGCTCCAGCACCGTCGTCGCGGGCCTCGGCGCGGGCACGCCGGGATCGGTCTCGTCGTCGCGGTCCTGGACCGCGACGGCCCGCTCCTCGCCGGTCCGCGGTGACTCCTCCTCGTACGGAGGGTCGTAGTCCGCGTAGGCCTCGTACCTCTCGTAGCGGTCGTCCTCCACGAGACCGAGGTAGACCGCCATCTTGCGCATCGCGCCGGCCATACTACGTCGTCCTCCTGCTCATGGTCGCACTCGCTCGGGCGGGGACCCGAGGCGGTAGCCGTACCCCCTTGGAGCTCACCGCAGATCGACCTCTACTAAGACCCACTTGAGGGGACATTACCTGACGAAGGGCTTGCGGCGACCGAGCAACGCCGTACCGACCCGCACGTGTGTCGCGCCGTGGGCCACAGCCTCGGACAAATCCCCGCTCATCCCCGCGGACACCATGACCGCCCCCGGATGCCGCGCCTGGAGCGCGAGCGCGATCTCCCGCAGCCTGCCGAACGCCTTGCCCGGATCCTCCCCCAGCGGCGCCACCGCCATGACCCCGCCCAGCCGCAGCCCGCCGGCCGCGGCGATCACGTCGGCCAGCGCCGGAACGTCCACCGGCCGCGCGCCGCCGCGCTCCGGGTCGTCGTCGAGCGCCACCTGCACCAGGCACGTCACCTCGCGTCCCGCCCTGACGGCCTCCTTGGAGATCGCCGTGGCCAGCCGTTCGCGGTCGACGGAGTGGATCACGTCCGCATACCTGACCACCGACCTGACCTTGTTCGTCTGCAACTGGCCGACGAAGTGCCAGGTCAGCGGCACGTCGGCGCACTCGGCCGCCTTGCCGGCGGCTTCCTGGTCGCGGTTCTCGCCGACGTCCCTGACGCCGAGCCCGGCGAGGATCCGCACGTCGGCGGCGGGATAGGTCTTGGTGACCGCGATCAGCGTCACCTCCGCCCGGTCCCTGCCCGCCGCCTGACACGCCCGCGCGATCCGCGCCTCCACCTCGCCCAGCCGCTCGCCGATCTCCGCCTCGCGCGTCACGTCACACCCTTCTTCCCGGTACGGCACGCCGCCGCAACCAGGACAGAACGCTACTCCAGGCCAGGGCAGAGCCTCGCACGTGAGTTCGATCACTCTTGCCCGCCACCGGCGTGTCGCGCCCCCCGGAGACAGCGGTGCGCCCGCACCGGATCCGGCACGGGCGCACGTTGTGTCCGCTGTTACTTGAGGAAGTCGGGGACGTCCAGTTCCTCTTCCTGCTCCTCGAAGACCACCGGGCGGCGCTTGGCCGGCTCCGACATCCGGGAGTTGATCGGCGTCGGCGGGTTGGGGGGCTCGGGGGCGGGGCGGGGGATGGAGACCGGGGCGGGCGGCTCCTCCGCGACCGGCTCGACCGCGGGGGCCACCTGGGCGGCGGGCGGCTCGGGGGTGTGGGTCTCGGCCGGGCGGACGGGCTCGGGCTTGGGCTCGGGCCGCGGTTCCGGCCGCGGCTCGGGGCGCATCGGCTCGGCGCGCAGTTGCGAGTACGGCACCGCCTCCGGGCGCGCGGGCTCGGCGCGGGCCGGCTCGGGACGGGCGGGCTCGGCACGCGGCGGCGCCACCGGCTCGGCCTTCACGCTGGGCGGCTGGACGCCGCTCGGGCGCACCGGGGCCGAGGCCTGGGCGGTGGCCGAGGAGGCGGCCGGCCGTACGGCGGCCGGGGGCTGCTTGGGCACCTCGTCGAAGCCCGCGGCGATGACGGTCACCCGCACCTCGTCGCCGAGCGCGTCGTCGATGACCGTGCCGAAGATGATGTTGGCGTCGGGCGCGGCGGCCATGGAGACGAGCTGGGCGGCCTCGTTGATCTCGAACAGGCCCAGGTCGGAACCGCCCGCGATCGACAGCAGCACGCCGTGGGCGCCGTCGATCGAGGCCTCCAGCAGCGGGCTGGAGACCGCCATCTCGGCCGCCGCCACGGAACGGTCGTCGCCACGCGCGTGCCCGATGCCCATGAGGGCCGAGCCGGCGCCGGACATGACGGATTTCACATCCGCGAAGTCCAGGTTGATCAGACCGGGCGTGGTGATCAGGTCCGTGATGCCCTGGACACCGGACAGCAGGACCTGGTCGGCCGCCTTGAAGGCGTCAAGCACGCTGACCTGGCGGTCGGAGATCGACAGCAGGCGGTCGTTCGGGATCACGATGAGGGTGTCGACCTCGTCGCGCAGCGTCTCTATGCCGGCTTCCGCCTGCGAGGCCCTGCGCCGCCCCTCGAAGCTGAACGGCCTGGTCACCACGCCGATCGTCAGCGCTCCAAGCGACCTGGCGATGTTGGCCACGACGGGCGCGCCGCCGGTGCCCGTGCCACCGCCTTCGCCGGCCGTGACGAAGACCATGTCGGCGCCCTTGAGCACCTCCTCGATCTCTTCACGGTGGTCCTCGGCCGCCTTGCGCCCCACGTCGGGGTTGGCGCCCGCGCCAAGTCCGCGCGTGAGCTCGCGGCCCACGTCCAATTTCACGTCGGCGTCACTCATCAGCAGCGCCTGGGCGTCGGTGTTTATCGCGATGAACTCGACGCCCTTGAGTCCCTCTTCGATCATCCGGTTGACGGCGTTGACTCCGCCGCCGCCGATGCCGACGACCTTGATGACCGCGAGGTAGTTCTGCGGTGCTGCCACGACGAGGGGCCTTTCCGCTCGTTGACTTGCCATTTCGGTGCGGATTGTTCTCCGCCATTTCTCACTTCGGGTAACTCTCAACCTCAGGTTGAGATTTAGATTTATGTCAACCTGAGGATTGATACGGACAGTAGGAGTTACGCTCCGGGCGGGTCAACTAACCGCGCCGCAAGCACGTCCGGCGTGTCGCGGGCTGTCCGATTCGCTCCCGTGTCATGCCTGGCCGGGCTCCCGTCCGGGATACAGACTCTCACGCTCCACCCCCCGGATCGGACAGGCTCCACCCATTCTCCTCCCAAACCCTCACCACCCCAAGCCGCCCAACCCTGCCCTGCCACTACCACACACCAGACATTCCACGCCTACCGCCTCCCCCACCCCCGCCGGACCAGGCCCAAGACCCCCAAGAGCCCGGCAAGCGTCCAGACCACCCGGCAACCCGCCACCAGCCCACCGGCCACCCCTGCCGGACACCCCCTTGGGCAGACGCCGTCGGGGTCGGGCGGGCATGACACCGGACCCTGACCACGGGAGTTGCCACGCCGAAGGAGCAGGGCGACAACGCACCACCCAGCAGCACCGCCACACCCGGCAGGACCTCGGCGCGGCGGAACCGCGAACAAGAGATGGCGAAGCAGCCGCGACGACCAGGGCAAAGGCATGGCGAAGCGGACGCGGTGCACACGGCGTGGCGGAGCGGGTGCGGCGGGCAGAGGGTGTTGGCCGGGGTGGGCGGGTGTGTTCGGGTGGGGTGGCCGGGGGCCGGGTTGGGGAGGCGGGGGTCAAGCGGGGCCGTGACGGCGGGGACCACGTCCGACGTGAGAAGCGATCCCCCCGACCTGCCTCAGCCCACGTCGGCGGGTGGCGTCAGCCTGGCCCGCCGTAACGGAGAAAGAGCCCGAAGCCTGGCCCGCCGTAACGGAGAAAGAGCCCGAAGCCTGGCCCGCCGTAACGGAGAAGGGGCCCGAACGACAAGACGGACGGTCACTTGAGCGTGACGACATCCGGCGAGCTGACGTCGTAGACGTCGGCCTTGCGGGATAGCAGGGACAGCAACACGGCCGCCTTGTCCTCGCCCCGGTCGGAGCCGCCCCACACCACGGTCCGCCCGTCGTTGAGGCCGAACGTGATGCCCTCGGCCGTCGGCGCGCGCACCGTCTTGACCTTCCCGGCCAGCGTGTCGGGCAGTGTGCTGACGACCTTGAGCGCCGCCAGCGTCACCGGGTCCGTAGGGCTGGGCCGGCCCATGTGCAGCACCGGCAGGTGCGGCGGCCCGATGTCGCGGATCTCGGTCACCACCCCCTGCTTGTCCACCAGCGCCGCCTTCCCGCCCACGGGCAGCACGGCGACCGGCTCGCGTTCGGCGACGGTGATCTCCAGCGTGGACGGCCACACCCGCGCGGCCTTCACGGTCGCGAGCTGCCGGATGCCCAGTACGCGGCTCTCCACCGCGGCCAGGTCGACGGTGGCCAGCGGGTGCAGCGCGGCGACCGCGGCCTGCTGCTCGATCCGGTCCGCGGGCACTGTGAGATTCCCCACGATCTCCACATCTCGGACACCAAGGACAGGCGAGTAGAAAACCAGCCAGACCGCCGCGCCCACCACCCCGGCGGTCAGCAGCCCGATGAAGGCGGTGCGCGCCCTCACCGGGTGGACAGCTCCGCGACGATCTGCGGCCCGAGCTCGGTGACGTCGCCCGCGCCCATCGTCAGCACGATGTCGCCGGGACGCGCCTTCTCGGCCACCAGCGCGGGCACCGCGGCCTTGTCGGGCGCGTAGTCCACGTGCGACTCGGGCAGCGTCACCCGCCCCGCGACCATCGCGCCCGACACCCCGGGCTCGGGATCCTCGCGGGCGCCGTAGACGTCCAGCACGATCGCGCGGTCGGCCAGCCCCAGCGCCGCGCCGAACTCGTCGGCGAAGAAGCGGGTGCGCGAGTACAGGTGCGGCTGGAACACCGCGATCACCCGCCCGTCGCCCGAGTAGGAGGCGACCACGTCGCGCGCGGCGCGCAGGTCGGCGGCCAGTTCGGTCGGATGGTGGGCGTAGCTGTCGTAGACGGCCACGCCGCCCGCCTCGCCCTTGGCCTCGAAGCGCCGCTTGGCTCCGGTGAAGGCCGCCAGACCGTCCCTGATCTCCTCGAACGGCAGGCCCAAGGCATCGGCCACGGCCACCACCGCGGTCGCGTTGAGCGCGTTGTGCGCCCCGGGAACGGCCAGCCTGACCTCCCCGAGCCCCTCGATCGTGAAGCGCGTGCCGAACCCGTCGGGCCGCACCCCGCTCACCCGGTAGTCGTCGGACTCGGTGCCGTAGGTCCTGACCCGCAGCCCGCGCTTGGCGGCCACCTCGATCAGCGCCGCCGACCCCGGGTCGTCCGCGCAGACGACCAGCAGCGAGCCGACCCGCTCCACGAACCGGTTGAAGGTGTCGTGCACCGCCCGCGGGTCCCCGTAGTTGTCGAGATGGTCCGCCTCGACGTTGGTCACCAGCGCGATGTCCGGCGCGAGCATCAGGAACGACCCGTCGCTCTCGTCGGCCTCGGCCACGAACACCTCCCCGGCGCCCTCGTCCGCGCCGAGCCCGGTGGTGACCAGTTGCCCGCCCACGCAGTAGGACGGGTCGGCCCCGCACTTCTGCAGCGCCACGGTCAGCATCGAGGTCGTCGTGGTCTTGCCGTGGGTGCCGGCGACGGCGACCGCGGTGCGCCCCGCCATCACCGAGGCGAGCGCGGCGGCGCGCGGGATGACCCGCACCCCGCGTTTGAGCGCCTCCCCCAGCTCGGGGTTGGAGTCGCGGATGGCGGTGGAGACCACCACGGTGTCGGCGTCCTTGACGTGGGAGGCGGCGTGCCCGATGTGCACGGTCGCGCCGAGCTCGCGCAGCTCGTTCACCAGGTCGGAGCCGCGGGCGTCGCTGCCGGTCACGCGTACGCCGCGCTTGAGCAGGATGCGGGCGATCCCCGACATCCCGGCCCCGCCGATGCCGATGAAGTGGACTCTCCCCAGGTCCTCGGCGGCGACCGGATCGACAAGCTTGACCATGTTCATCGGTCGTTCACCCTCCACTCCGCTCACCGCGTCGGTCTCGCTCGCAGCTCATTGGGCTATCTCCAACACTTTCCCGGCCAGGGTGCTGTCCGCGTCCTTGCGTCCCAGCCTGGCCGCGGCCTCCGACATGACGGCGACGCGCTCAGGGTCCCGCAGGATGGGCAGCACGTTCTGGATGATCCAATCAGGTGACAAATCGGCATCGTCGGCGAGCAGGCCCCCGCCGCCGCCGACGATGCGCTCGGCGTTGATCCGCTGTTCGCCGTTGCCGTGGGGCAGCGGCACGTACGCCGCGGGCAGCCCGACCGCCGTCAGCTCCGCGCAGGTCAGCGCCCCGCTCCGGCACAGGGCCAGGTCGGCGGCGGCGTAGGCGAGGTCCATGCGGTCGAGGTAGGGCAGCAGCACGTACTGCGGGTCGCCGGGCGGCGGCTCCCGCTCTACGGTGTTCTTGGGGCCGACGACGTGCAGCACCTGCACCCCGGCGGCGCGCAGCGCGGGCGCGGCGGCCAGCGCGGCCTGGTTGATCGAGCGTGCGCCCTGGGAGCCGCCGAAGACGAGCAGCGTCGGCCGGTGGGTCTGCAGGCCGAACCAGGAGCGCGCCTTGTCGCCCATCGACAGCCGGTCGAGCTGGACGATCTCGCGCCGCAGCGGCGTGCCGATGTACTCGGCCTTGGCCAGCACGCACTCGGGGTGCCCGGTGAAGACGTGGTCGGTGAGCTTGGCGCCCAGGCGGTTGGCCAGGCCGGGCCGCGGGTTCGCCTCGTGCACGACGATGGGCACGCCGCGCCGCTTGGCCGCCAGGTACGCGGGCGTGGCCACGTACCCGCCGAAGCCCACGAGCACGTCGGCCCGTACGCGGTCCAGGACCGCGGCCGCCGCGTTGACCGCTCCGGCCAGGCGTCCCGGCATGGTCAGCAACTGCGGGGTGATCGCCCTGGGCAGGGGTACGGCGGGCACGAGCTCCAGCTCGTACCCCCGGGCGGGCACCAGCCGGGTCTCCAGGCCGCGGTCGGTGCCCATGCAGGTGATGCCGATGCCCGGGTCCAGCCCGCGCAGCGTGTCCGCTAGGGCGAGAGCGGGCTCGATGTGCCCGGCCGTCCCGCCACCGGCGAGGACCACCCTCATGATCGGTCACTCCCTAACGTCTCGCTCTGCCCCTGCTCGTTCTTCCCCCCAGGCCAAGCCAGCTTAGAGCCCGAGCGGCCGGTCCGGGGCCACGAGCGGCCAGCGCCTCCCGCGCGCCCGGTTCCTGTTTGGCGAACGACAGCAGCATCCCGAGCGCGGCCAGCGTCGGCAGCAGGGCCGAGCCGCCGTAGGAGACCAGCGGCAACGGGATGCCGGTGATGGGCAGCACGCCGATCACCGCGCCCATGTTGACGATGGCCTGGCCGCAGATCCAGGCGACGACCGCGGCGGCGGCGAGCCGGATGAACGGGTCCTTGACGCGCCCCGCCACGCGCAGCCCGGCGTACCCGAGCAGGCCGAACAGCGCGACGACCACGAGCGTGCCCATGAGCCCGAGCTCCTCGCCGAGGATGGCGAAGATGAAGTCGCTCTCCCCGTGCGGCAGCCAGCTCCACTTCTGCCGGCTGGACCCGAGCCCGAGCCCGAACCAGCCGCCCGAGCCCATCGCGATCTGCCCCTGCACGGCCTGGTACCCGGCGCCCTGCGCCTCGGCCCACGGGTCGAGGAAGGCGCCGATGCGGGCCATGCGGTACGGCTCGACCTTGATCATGATGACCGCCGCCAGCACCGCCACGCCGAGGATGCCGCCGAACAGCTTCAGCGGCGCCCCCACCACCCACAGCAGCGCCAGGAAGATCATCATGAGCACGAGCGTGGTGCCGAGGTCGCGTCCCAGCATGACCATGACGGCCAGGATCGCGGTGCCCGGCATGAGCGGGATGAGCATCTGCCGCCACTCGATCCGCCCCAGCCGCGCCCGGCGGGCCAGCAGGTCCGCGCCCCACAGCGCCAGGCCGAGCTTGGCCGGCTCCGACGGCTGCACGGTCAGCGGCCCGATGTAGATCCAGCGCTGCGCGCCCAGCTCGGAGGAGCCGATGAACAGCACCATGACCAGCGCGATGATCGACAGCACCATGAGCGGGTAGCCCGCCCACCGGAAGAACTTGTGCGGCAGCCGCGAGCACACGTACATCACCGGCACGCCGATGGCCGCCGACAGCGACTGCTTGATGAACCACGAGAACGGGCTGCCGGTCTTGTTCAGCGCCTCGATGCTGGAGGCCGACAGCACCATCATCAGCCCGAGGGTCAGCAGCAGCGCGCTGCAGCCGATGATCAGGTAGTAGGTGGTGAGCGGCTTGCCGAGCAGCTCGCGCAGCGCGCCCATCTGCTCGCGCGCCCACGCCGACGGCCCCTCGACGGCCCCGCGCGGCCGCTCGTCCGTGGTCGCGCTCACGTCCGCGGCTCCCTGCGGCCGTGCTCGTGTACGGCTCGCGCGAAGGCCTCCCCCCGCGCCGGGTAGTTGGCGAACATGTCGAGGGAGGCGCCCGCGGGCGCCAGCAACACGGTGTCCCCCGGGGAGGCGAGCGCTGCGGCTTCGGTGACGACGCGGTCCATCACCCCAGTGTCTTGGTCGGCGATGTCCACCACGGGGACATTCGGCGCGTGTCGCGACATCGCTTCGGCGATCCTGGCGCGGTCCACGCCGATCAGCACCGCCCCGCGCAGCCTCGGCGCCGCCACGCGCACGAGCTCCTCCACGTCGGCGCCCTTGAGCTGGCCGCCGGCCACCCAGACGACCGACGGGTAGGAGGCCAGCGCGGCGGCGGCGGCGTGCGGGTTGGTCGCCTTGGAGTCGTCCACGTAGTCGACCTCGGCGACCCGCTCGACGAAGGCCATGCGGTGCGGGTCGGGGACGAAGTCCCGCAGGCCCTGCCGTACCGCGTGGGCGGGCACGCCGTGGGCGCGGGCCAGCGCTCCGGCGGCCAGGGCGTTGGCCACGTTGTGCGGCGCGAACGGGTGCACGTCGGCCAGGTTGGCCAGCTCGTCGGCGGCGCGCACGGGATCGGGGCAGAAGGCCCGGTCGACGATCAGGTCCTCCACCACGCCGATCTGGCCCGCCCTCGGCACGCGCAGCGTGAACCCCACCGCCCCCGGGTACGGCGCCGCCAGCTCGGCCGCGATCGGGTCGTCGGCGTTGTAGACCACGGTCCCGGCCCGCTCGAAGATCCTGGCCTTGGCGGCGGCGTACTCCTCCAGGGAGCCGTGCCAGTCGAGGTGGTCGGGGGCGACGTTGAGCAGCGCCGCCGCCTGGGGCGCCAGCGAGCCGGACCAGTGCAACTGGAAGCTGGACAGCTCGACCGCCAGCACGTCGTACGGCTCGGCCACCGCCGCCACCACCGGCACCCCGACGTTCCCGACGGCCAGCGCCTTCTCCCCCGCCGCCAGCAGCATCGAGGTGAGCATGCGCACCGCGGTGGTCTTGCCGTTGGTGCCGGTCAGGGCCAGCCAGGGCGCCGCGTTCGCGGACCGCAGCCGCCAGGCCAGCTCGACCTCGCCCACGACCTCCACCCCCGCCGCCAGCGCGGCGGCGATCAGCGGATGGTGGGGCGCCCAGCCGGTGGTGACCAGCCGGGTGACCGACTCGGGCAGTTCCATGGGGCCGAAGCGCACTTCGACGCCCAGCCGGGCCAGCTCGGCGGCGACGAGCCGCTGCCGCTCCCCCTCGACCGCCTCCAGGACGACGACCCGCTCGCCCCGCCCGGCCAGCACCCGGGCGGCGGCCGTACCGGAGACGCCGAGCCCCGCCACACACGTCAGCGTCATGCGCGCGGCATCCACTCCACGTAGAACAGCCCGAGTCCCACGGCCGCGCACAACCCGGCGATCAGCCAGAAGCGGACCACGATCGTGGTCTCCGCCCACCCCTTCAGCTCGAAGTGGTGCTGCAGCGGTGCCATGCGGAAGACCCGTTTGCCGGTCATCTTGAAGAACCCGACCTGGATGATCACCGACATCGTGATGATCACGCAGAGCCCGGCCAGGATGATCAGCAGGAGCTGGGTGCGGGTGGCGATCGCGAGGCCGGCCAGCACGCCGCCCAGCGCGAGCGACCCGGTGTCGCCCATGAAGATCTTGGCCGGCGGGGCGTTCCACCACAGGAACCCGATCAGCGAGCCCAGCACCGCCGCCGCCACCACGGCCAGGTCGAGCGGGTCGCGCACCCAGTAGCAGTTGGGGCCGAGCTGGTCGATGCAGTTGTTGCGGAGCTGCCAGTTGCCGATCAGCACGTACGCGCCCAGGACCACGGCGGTCGCGCCGCTGGCCAGGCCGTCGAGGCCGTCGGTGAGGTTCACCGCGTTGGAGAACCCGACGATCATGATGAGCACCCAGATGGTGAACCCGACGATGCCGATCGAGGGGCCGAAGTCGCGCAGGAACGACAGCCGGGTCTCGGCGGGCGTGATGCCGTACACGTTGGCCTGCTGGGTCACCAGCACCGCGAAGACGGCGCCGACGACGAGCTGGCCCAGCGCCTTGGCGCCCGAGCGCAGGCCGAGGCTGCGCTGCTTGTAGATCTTGATGAAGTCGTCGAGGAAGCCGACCGCGCCGAGCCCCGTCATGAGGAACAGCACCAGCAGGCCCGAGATCGTCGGCGACTCGAACATGACCAGGTGCGAGGCGCCGTAGGCCAGCAGCGAGGCCAGCACGAACACCACGCCGCCCATCGTGGGCGTGCCCTTCTTGCTCAGGTGCGCCTGGACGCCGTCCTCACGGACCTCCTGCCCGTAGCCCCGCCTGGCGAACAGGCGGATCGCGAGGGGGGTGCCGAGCATCGACAGGATGAGTCCCACCGCGCCGGCGATGATGATGTTGGTCACCGCGCGCTCCCGAGAACACGCTCGGCCGTGCGTTCGAGCCCCATCGCCCGCGGACCCTTGACCAGCACCGCGTCACCGGGCATCAGCCACGCCGCGAGCTCCTGGGCCGCCGCCTCCGCGTCGGCCACGTGTACGATCCGCGTCCCCTGCTGTGGGTACGGCCCGGCCGGCGGCGCGCCCGGTGGCGGCGCTCCCTGGGCCGCCTGCCCGGCGGCGGCGAAGGCGCCCTCCAGCACCGGCCCCGCGTCGGGCCCTGCCACGATCAGCCCGGCCAGCCCGGCGCCGCCCGCCAGGCGGCCCAGCTCCTCGTTGAGGGTGACGCTGTCCTCGCCCAGCTCGCGCAGCGCGGCGATGACGGCGAAGCGGCGCCGGCCCTCGCCGATCACGCCGAGCGCCTCGAAGGCGGCCCGCATGGAGTCGGGGTTGGCGTTGTAGGCGTCGTTGACGACGGTCACGCCGTCGTGGCGGTCGGTGACCTCCATGCGCCAGCGGCTGCGGGGCTCGGCCTCCGACAGCTCCTCGGCGATCGTGGCCACCGGCAGCCCGAGCTCGTAGCCGGCCGCCGCGGCGGCCAGCGCGTTCTCGACGGCGTGCGCGCCGTACAGCCGCAGCCGCACGTAGGCGACGCCGGACGGCGTGCGCAGCCGGAAGGCGGCGCGGCCCCGCTCGTCCACGGTCACCTCCTCGGCGCGGATGGCGGCGTCCTCGCCGCGGCCGAAGAACGTGACGCGGGCGTCGGTGCGCCCGGCCATGTCGCGCACGAGCGGGTCGTCGGCGTTGAGGATGGCCACGCCGGTGGCCGGCAGCGCCTCGACGAGCTCGCCCTTGGCCTTGGCGATGGCGTCCTTGCCGCCGAAGACGCCGAGGTGGGCGGTGCCGACGTTGAGCACCACGCCGATGCTTGGCGGCGCGATGCGGGCCAGGTGGGCGATGTGCCCGGCGTCGCGGGCGCTCAGCTCCAGCACCAGGAAGCGGGTGTCGTGGTCGGCCTTCAGGACGGTCAGCGGGTGGCCGATCTCGTTGTTGAACGAGCCGACCGGCGCGATCGTCGGCCCGATGCGGCCGGTCAGGCGGGCCAGCAGGTCCTTGGTGGTGGTCTTGCCCGCAGAGCCGGTCACGCCGAGCACGGTCGCCTGGGGCAGCGAGCCGGCCACCGCCGAGGCGAGCGCCGCCAGCGCCTCCGCCACGTCGGGGACGATCACGGTGGGCGCCTCGACCGGGCGGCTGGCCAGCACGGCGACCGCGCCGGCGCGGACCGCCTGGGCGGCGTACTCGTGCCCGTCGACGTTGGCGCCACGGAAGGCGGCGAACAACGATCCCGGCTCGACCTGCCGCGAGTCGATCACGACGGGGCCGCGCACCACGGCCCTGGGGTCGGCCATGCCCGACAGAGCGCCCGAGGTGATCTCGGCGATCCTGGCCAGTGGCAACGGGATCATTGGTAAACCTTCCTGTGGATCGCTTCGGCGACCACCTCGCGGTCGTCGAAGGGGATCACTTCGCCTGAGATGTACTGGCCCTGCTCGTGGCCCTTGCCCGCCACGACGATCACGTCGCCGCGGCCGGCCCGGCGCACGGCCAGGTCGATCGCCGCCGCGCGGTCGGGCTCAATGATCACATGAGCGCGCTCATGCCGGGGAACGCCGAGCGCCCCCTCCATCATCGCGGCAAGGATATGGAGAGGATCCTCTGTGCGGGGGTTGTCGCTGGTGAAAATGGCCACATCTGCCAGACGCGCGGCGGCTTCGCCCATCATGGGCCTTTTGCCCTTATCGCGGTCGCCGCCGCAGCCGAGCACGATCGTGAGCGTGCCGGCGGTCACCTGGCGCAGCGAACCGAGCACCGACTCCACGGCGCCCGGTTTGTGGGAGTAGTCGACGACCGCCTGGAACTCGTCCTGCGCCGTCGTCACCCGCTCCATGCGGCCGGGAACGCCTTTCAGCGAGCCGACGCCGCTCACCGCGGCCTGCAGCGGCACGCCCGCCTCCACCAGCGTCACGATCGCGCCCAGCGCGTTGGCGACGTTGAACGCCCCCGGCAGCGCCACCTGGGCGTCGGCCTCGACGCCGCCGGGGCCCACGACGCGGAAGGAGGAGCCGTCGGGGCCCAGCCGCACGTCGAGCGCCCGCCAGTCGGCCTGCGGGTCGCCGGTGGGCGAGAACGTCGTCATCGGGATCTTGGCCACCGCCAGCAGCTCGCGGCCATGGGCGTCGTCCAGGTTCGTCACGCCCGCCCGGCTCAGCTCCGGCTGGAACAACCTGGCCTTCGTGGCGAAGTAGTCCTCCAGGTCGCGGTGGAAGTCGAGGTGGTCCTGCGACAGGTTCGTGAACAGGGCCACGTCGTAGAAGACGCCGTCGATGCGGCCCAGCGCCAGCGCGTGGCTGGAGACCTCCATCACCGCCGAGGAGACGCCCTGCTCGCGCATGAAGGCGAACAGCCCGTGCAGCTCCGACGCCTCCGGCGTGGTCAGCCGCGACTCGAAGCGCACCTCGCCCGCCCGGATCTCCACCCCGCCGATCAGGCCCGTGGTGTGGCCCGCGGCGCGCAGCCCCGCCTCCAGCAGGAACGTGGTCGTGGACTTGCCGCTCGTGCCGGTCACGCCGATGACCGACAGGTCGTGGGACGGCTGGCCGTACACCCAGGAGGAGATCTGCCCGAGCAGGCCGCGCGGTTCGGGCACGACCAGCACCGGCAGCCCCGTCGCGACCGCGGCCGCGCGGCCGGCCGGATCGGTGAGCACCGCGACCGCGCCGCGCGCCATGGCCTCGGCGGCGAAGCTCGCGCCGTGGGCGTGGCTGCCGGGCAGCGCGACGTAGAGGTCTCCGCGCCGCACCTGGCGGGAGTCGATGGTGACGCCGGTGATCGCGGCATGCGGCGAACGCGCCGTGCCGGAATCGGCGTCGAGCATGGTGGCCAGGCCGGTCAGCGGGCGCGGCGGGCTGGTCGTGGGACGCATAGACGACGGGGGACGCACGGCGAGAGCGTACCTTCCCCGGTCACTGTCCGGCGCTCAACCGCACCGGAGGCGCGGTCGAGCTTGTGGGCGGGATCTTCCTGCTCTTGATGGCGAACGTCATCACCTGCTTGAAAACGGGGGCCGCGAGCTGCCCGCCGAAGTGGCCCTTCTGCGGGTTCTGCAGCACCGACAGCACCACCAGGCGGGGCGCGTCGGCGGGCGCGAAGCCCACGAAGGATGCGGTGTAGCCGTCGTAGCGGCCCAGCTTCGGATCGTAGCGGTTCGCGGTACCGGTCTTGCCCGCCACGCGGTATCCGGGGATGGCCGCCAGGCCGCCGGTGCCCTCCTCGCTGGCCGCGCTTTCGAGCATCGCGGTGATCTCGCTCGCCGTCCGGTCGCTGACGACCTTGGTCTGCTTGCCGGCCGGAGCCGCCGTGAACCTGCCGTCGCCGCCGGTGGTGCCCGCGACGATCTGCGGCGGCACCCTGACGCCGCCGTTGGCGATCGTCTGGTAGACGCTGGCCATCTGCAGCGCCGTGACCGAGACGCCCTGGCCGTAGGCGATCGTGCAGCTCTGGCTGCCCGACCAGGTCTTGTAGTCGGGCAGCAGCCCGGCCTCCTCGCCCGGCACGCCGCCGCCCGGCCTGGCGCCGAACCCGAACGACTTCAGCATGCCGTGCAGCCGCTGCGAGCCCACCTTGCGCGCGGCCATGATCGTGGCGACGTTGCTGGACTTGGCGATCGCCGTCTGGAACGTCATCGTCTCGGTCGGGTGCGGCTCGGCGTCGCGCAGCGTGCGGTCGTAGCAGCGGATGTTGTCCTTGACGCGGAAGCTCGTCGTCGGCCGGACCGCGCCGCTCTCCAGCGCCGCCGCGGCGGTGATCACCTTGTTGGTGCTGCCCGGTTCGAACACGTCGGCCGCCGCCCGGTTGACGTAGTTGGCCTGGGGGGCCTGGCGCCAGTTGTTCAGGTCGAGCTCGGGGGCGTTGGCCATGGCGACGATCTGGGCGGTCTTCACGTCCATGACGATGACCGTGCCGCTCTCCGCGCCGACCGCCCGCACCTGCTCGGCGATCGACTTCTGGGCGGCCCACTGGATGTCGCGGTCGATGGTCAGCCGTACGTCGCTGCCCTCCACGGGCGCCTGGCGCTGGCTGTGGGTCATCGGGATGCGCTGGCCGTCGCGGCCCTGCTCCACCCGCTGTTTGCCGTCGCGGCCGGCCAGGACCGAGTTCTTGGACTCCTCCAGGCCGCCGAGCCCGGTGCCGTCCACGCCCACGAAGCCGACCAGCGAGCCGGCCAGGTCGCCCGCCGGGTAGATCCGCTTGTACTGCTTCTTCGCGGTCAGCGCCGGGATCTGCGCCTTGAGCAGGCGGTTCGCCACGATCGGGTCGACGTCCTTGGCCAGGAGCTGGTAGCGGGTGGTGTCCTTGGCGAGCTTGGCGGCGATCTCCTGCTCGGGCTTGCCCAGCTCGGCCGCCAGCACGTTCGCGACCTTGGCGCGCACGCCCGCGTGCACCTTCGACGGGTCGATCGCCACCTCGCGGGCCTCGACGGTCATGGCCAGAGCGTGGCCGTTGACGTCGGTGATCGATCCGCGCTTGGCCGGGATCACCTCGGTGATCATGCGCTGGCCGACGGCCTTGGCCTCGTAGATCTTGGAGTCGAGTCCCTGCATCTGGATCAGGCGGCCGGCGAAGATCGACAGGATGAAGGTCATGGCGATCATGCCGATGTTGATGCGGCGGCGCGGGTTGCCGAGCCTGAGCACCAGCGGCGGCCTGGGCGGGCGCGGCGGAATCGGCGGCCGCCGCGGTGGCATCCCGCCCCTGCGCCCGCCTTCCCCGTCTTCCCGCTGCCGGGTTCCGCGCGTCTGGTCGCCGGGCCCGTGCGGCGCGCCGCCACGGGGCCTCGGCACCTCGCTTCTCGTCCGTCCGCCGCCGGTCGCCTGCCTGCCCGGCCGGGTCTCCGTCTCACGGCCGTCCTCGGCGTCGGTTCTGCGCGGCCGGACCCCGCCCTCGCCGTCGCTGTCGGCCCTGCGCGGCCGGGTCCTGCCCTCGCCGTCGCTCCCGGGCCTGCGCGCGTCGCCGTCCCGGCCCTCCTCCGGTGTACGGCGCCGCGGCTCCTGAGCCGGATCCTGGGACGCGCGGCCACGGGAACGCTCGCCGTCACCGGTCCTGGGGCGGCGGCGGTCGTCGGTGAAGGGCAGGTCGAACGGGTCGTCGTCCGGCGCCGGTCGCCCGCCGCCCGCGGGCCTGCCGGAGCGCCCCGCGCCGCCGGCGCCACGCGGAGTACGCCGAGCGGCGCCGGGCCCTCCTTGAGCGCCGGCGCCGCCTGGTCCGCGACCGGGTCCCTGCCCGCGGCCGCCCTGGTCCCTCACCGGTTCGCGCCGCCCACCTTGCTGGAGTCCTCGCTGGCGGGGGTGATGACGTTGGGGTCCTTCCAGTCCGGCTCGAGCCCCTGCCGCGTGCCCGCGTCGGCGATCTGGCCGGGCTGCTGGCGGCGCTCGATGTCCACGCCGAGCTGCTGTTTGCTGAGCTCGAGCTGGGCGATCTCGGACTTCAGGTTGCCCGCGCGGATGGAGTCCTGGGCCAGCACGGTGTTGAGCAGCAGCAGGCTGACCAGCCCGCCGCCGAGCAGCCCGAGCACCAGCACGATGAAAGGACCGCGCTGGCGCCGCGCCGGCCCACGCCGAGCGCTGCCCGGCCGTCGCGCGCCCTGAGGCCGGGCAGCGCGCACCCGCGCCCCGTCGGCCCCCGGCGCACCGGCGCCGCGCCCGTCGCGAACCTCGTCGCCCTGACGCGTCAGCAGAGCACCGGCCTCCTGGCCGGCGACCTCCTCACCACGCCGGGCGGAGACACGCTCACCGTCCTGCGGCGCCCGCACGGCGCGCTCGCCCGCGTCCTCGGCACGCCGCGCCCGCCCGGCCGGACCCCGGCGGGCCCGCGAGGTGGCCGCCCGCTCGTCGCGGGGCTCGGCACCCTGGCGGGACCGGGAGCGCACGTCGCGGGGCTCGTCGGCGTGGTCAAGGGTGGAGGCGGCGGGACGCGGGGGCGGGACGGGCTTGGCCGCCGAACCGGACCTGCCGGCACCGCTCTTCGACGTGCCGGCGCCGCGTGCGGGCGCGCTCCTCCTGATCTCCTGCTCAGTCCTCGTCGTCAACACGGATCCTCTCTGCCGCCCTCAGCCGGGCCGAGGTCGCCCGCGGGTTGCGGGTGACCTCTTCTTCACTTGGGAGCTCCGCTCCCCTCGTCAGCAGGCGGAACCTCGGCTGGTGAGCCGGGAGCGGGACGGGCAGCCCGGGCGGGCTGGTGTCCCTGGTTCGCGCCGTGAGGACCTGCTTGGCCAGCCGGTCCTCCAGGGAGTGGTAGGCGAGCACGACGACTCGCCCACCCAGCGCCAGCGCGTCGAGGGCGGCGGGCAGCGCCGCCTCCAGGGCGGCGAGTTCCGCGTTCACCTCGATGCGCAACGCTTGAAAAGTCCTCTTGGCGGGGTTTCCCCCAGTGCGCCGGGTAGCGGCAGGAATCGCCTCTCGGACGATGTCGGCCAGCCGCTTAGTCGACGTTATGGCCTCCTTGGCCCTTTCCTTGATGATTAGGCCCGCGACACGCGGTGCGAACCGTTCCTCTCCGTATTCGCGGAGGATGCGGGTTAGCTCCCCAGCCGAGTAGGTATTGACCACCTTCTCCGCTGTGAGCTCCTGGCTCGTGTCCATCCGCATGTCGAGCGGAGCGTCGTAGGAATAGGCGAAACCGCGCTCGGCCTCGTCGAGCTGCGGCGAGGAGACGCCCAGGTCGAACAGCACTCCGTCGACCTTCTCACGGCCCAGCCGCGCGAGCACGGAGGCCAGCTCGTCCGAGGTGGCGTGGACGAGCGAGGTCCTTCCGGCGTACGGCGCGAGCCGTCTGGTGGAGAACTCGACCGCGTAAGGGTCGCGGTCGATCCCCACCACGTGCAGTGCGGGGTGGGCGGCGAGCAGGGCTTCCGTATGGCCACCGAGGCCGAGGTTGGCGTCGACGACGACGGGCTGCGCACCGGTCAAGGCCGGCGCGAGCAACTCCAGAACGCGCTCGAGCATCACCGGAACGTGACCGCTGTCTGCCATCTCTCCAACCCCCCTCTCGCGTCCTTGCTCGCGGATGACGCGACGGCCGATCCTTCCAAAGGTCCCCACACGGTGCCCGTCCGGCCAGGTCCCCATCCGCATCCTCTTCGAGATACCGGCCATCTGACACCGGGGAAGGTGCATCAGCTGCCGGGCAGTGGTTGCGGGTGGAGACCTCGCCGAACGACCACACCGTCGAATCGACCGTGACGATTACAGAATCCCTGGCAGCACCTCCTCCGAGAGATCGGCGAAGGCCTGCTCCTGTGCGTTGAGATAGGTCTCCCAGGCCTGCGCGTCCCAGATCTCCAGGCGGGTGTTGGCCCCGATGACCACGCAGTCACGTTCCAGGCCCGCGTACGTGCGCAGGCCCTGCGGGATCGTGATGCGCCCCTGCTTGTCCGGAGTCTCGTCGGACGCGCTGGCGAAGAAGACACGGCTGTAGTCACGCACCGCCTTGGCGGTGACCGGGGCGGTGCTGAGAGCCTCGGTAATGCGCTGGAACTCCTCCACGGGAAAGACGTAGAGGCATCGCTCCTGGCCTTTGGTAATCACAAGACCCTCCGCCAGCTCCTCACGGTACTTAGCCGGCAGGAACAGCCGTCCCTTGTCGTCGAGACGCGGCTGATGGGTGCCGAGGAACATCGGCCCCACCTCCCGTGCCTCATGAAGTGCCTAGCGCTGGTGCACCGGCCCTCCACTGCGCACCACCATACTCCACTTCTCCCCACCGTCAACTGATTACAACCCTGGTCGCCGCCTATCCGCTTCACAAATCCCCAGGTCAGCGCGATGCGGTCCGGTGGAGCGGGCTGGGCGGCCGGTCAACCCTCATGGGCGTGTCGAGGGTTGAAACGCCCCCGGAAATAGGGCCTGGAGGGGTCCGGCGGGGGCGGTGGTGGAGGAAAGTGGAGCGCCCGCGGCCACCGACTGTCACGGGATTCGCACCGCGACGGCACAAGAACAGGAAGGAACCTCCGAACACTGATGAGCACTGTCAGGACCGGAGGAATACCGACAAATGTCGCTCAAGAACCCCCAGCGTCGTAGGGTCGGTACACACAATGGAAAAGGAATGGCATGGCTCCCGCCAAGGCATGATCCAGCGGGACAGCCGTCGCACTTCTCATGGAGGCCTGGTGGCAGTAACCCATGACGTCCCTCAGCGGCTGGACGAACTCGTATCCACCGCGCACCGGATTCGGCAGGCGATCGAGTCGGTGATCGAGGGCAAGAGCGACGCCGTCCGTCTCACCCTGACGGTGCTGCTCGCCGAGGGGCACCTGCTCATCGAGGACGTGCCCGGAGTCGGCAAGACCATGCTCGCCAAGGCCTTGGCGCGCTCCATCGACTGCCCGGTGCGCCGCGTGCAGTTCACGCCCGACCTGCTGCCCAGCGACATCACCGGCGTCAGCGCCTACAACCAGCAGACCCGCGAGTTCGAGTTCAAGCCCGGTCCCGTCTTCGCCAACATCGTGGTCGGCGACGAGATCAACCGCGCCTCCCCCAAGACGCAGTCGGCCCTCCTGGAGTGCATGGAGGAGCACCAGGTGACGGTCGACGGCGTCACCTACGGCCTCGAGTCGCCCTTCATGGTCATCGCCACGCAGAACCCGATCGAGATGGAGGGCACCTATCCCCTCCCCGAGGCGCAGCGCGACCGCTTCACCGCGCGCGTGGCGATGGGCTACCCCGAGCCGGCCGCCGAGCTGGAGATGCTCGACGTGCACGGCGGCACCCCGCCGCTGGACAAGCTGCAGCCCGTGGCCACCACGGCCGAGGTGCGGGCGCTGATCGAGGCGGTGCGCGGCGTGTACGTCTCGCAGCCGGTCAAGAAGTACGCCATCGACCTGGTGGTCGCCACCCGCCACTCCCCCGACCTGCGGCTGGGCGCCTCCCCGCGCTCCACGCTGCAGCTCGTGCGCGCCGCCCGCGCCCACGCGGCCCTGGCCGGGCGCGACTACGTCATCCCCGACGACCTCCAGGAACTGGCGGTGCCGGTCCTGGCCCACCGGCTGCTGCCCAGCGTCGAGGCGCAGGGCCAGCGCCGCCTGCCGGAGCAGGTCGTGGGCGATCTGGTCAGGAGGGTGCCCGTACCGGAGAGCCGGGCGTGAGAACGGGACTGCGGGCGCTGACCGCGCGCGGCAGGTCGTTCCTCGCCGCGGGGATCGCGGCGCTGCTCATGGCCCTGATGCTCGGCGAGCACGACCTGCTGCGCATCGGCGTGCTGGTGACGGCGCTGCCATTGCTGGCCGCGATGGTGGTCGCGCGCACCCGCTACCGGCTGAGCTGCGCCCGCCGCCTGTCGCCCTCGCGGGCCGAGGTGGGCGGCGAGGCGACCGTGACGCTGCGGCTGGAGAACGTGACCCGCCTGCCCACCGGCCTGCTGCTCATCGAGGACACCGTCCCGTACGCCCTGGGCGTGCGCCCGCGCTTCGTCCTGGACCGGGTGGAGGCCAAGGGCATCAGGGAGATCGACTACCGGGTCCGCTCCGACCTGCGCGGCCGGTTCACCATCGGGCCGCTGTCGGTGCGCATCGCCGACCCCTTCGGGCTGGTGGAGCTGTCGCGGGCGTTCACGATCAGCGACACGCTCGTGGTGACGCCGCAGGTCGTGGCCCTTCCCCACGTACGCCTGTCGGGCGAGTGGACCGGCGGCGGCGACAGCCGTACCAGGAGTGTGGCGGCGGCGGGCGACGACGACGTGGCGCCGCGCGAGTACCGGCAGGGCGACGACCTGCGGCGCGTGCACTGGCGCTCGACCGCCCGCCACGGCGAGCTGATGGTGCGGCGCGAGGAGCAGCAGTGGCAGAGCCGCGGCGCGCTCCTGCTCGACACCCGGCGCGCGGCGCACCGCGGCGAGGGCCCGCGCTCGTCGTTCGAGGTGGCCGTCTCGGCGGCGGCCTCGATCGGCGTGCACCTGGCGCACGAGGGGCTCGGCCTGCGGCTGGTCACCGACCAGGGCGCCGAGCACCTGACCGACACCGGGCTGAGCTGGTCGCTGCTCGACACGCTCGCGATGGTGCGCAACAGCCCGGCGCGCTCGCTGGAGATCGGCGTCTCGGCGCTGCGGCAGGGCAGCGGTGACGGCCTGGTCGTGGCCGTGCTCGGCGCCATGGACCCGGAGGAGGCGCGCGACCTGGCCAGGATCAGGCACAGCGGCATCACCGGCGTGGCCGTCCTGCTGGACGTCGACACCTGGGACGCCGCCGAGCCCAGCACCTCGGAGAGCTACCTGGCCGTGCAGACCGTCCTCGCGGGGTACGGCTGGCGCACCGTCCGGCTCCCGGCGGGCACGTCCATCGCCTCGGTGTGGCAGGACGCCGCCAGCCGGGGCCGCTTCGCCGTCCATCCCGGAGGTGCGGCATGAGGCTCTCCGTCGCCGCGGCCGTCGCCACGTTCTGCGCGGCCATCCTGCTGTACCCGCTGTTCGAGGGCGGCGCCTGGTTCTGGGGCTCGCTGGGCGCGGTCCTGTCGGTCCTGGTGGCCGGCGCGATCAGCGGCAGGCTGTCGCTGCCCACGTGGGCGGCGGGCCTGGTCGGCCTGGCCGTGCTCGGCGTGTACCTGACCGCCTCGTTCGCCGGTGACAAGGCGTGGGCCCTGGTGGTGCCCACGAAGGGCTCGGCGGCCGAACTGCTCAAGCTGCTGGCCACCGGCTGGGACGACATCCAGCGCTTCGCCGCTCCGGTGCCGGGCGACAACCCGGGCATCGCGCTGCTGACCACGGGCGGGGTGGGGCTCATCGCGATCGCGGTGGACCTGCTGTCCGCCAGGATGCGGCGGGCGGCGCTGGCCGGGCTGCCGCTGCTGGCGCTGGCGACGGTGCCGGCGACGATCCTGCTGGAGCCGATCGCCTGGTGGGCGTTCATCATCGCCGCCCTCGGCTTCACCGCCCTGCTGATCGCCGACGGCCGCGAGCGGGTCGGGCACTGGGGCAGGGCCGTCCTGGTGCGCAGGACCCGCGCGGCCACCACCCCGTCGCCCGGCGAGAACGCGGACACGCGCGGCCTGCGGCTGTCGGGCAAGCGGATCGGGTTCGCCGCGATCGCGATCGCGGTCGTGGTGCCGGCGTTCCTGCCGCCGCTGGAGCCGGTGTCGTTCTTCAGCTTCGGCGTGGGCGGCCAGGGCACCGGGGGCCGGGGCAACATGATCCAGATCCCCGACCCGGTCACGAACATGCGAGGTCAGCTCACGCTTCCCGAGAAGCGCACGGTGATGACCTACACCAACAACGACGACCTCCCGCGCTATCTGCGGATCTACTCCCTGGACGTCTTCGACGGCGACAAGTTCGACATGACCAAGCCGAAGGGCGCGGCGGAGAACCGCACCGACGCCGGCCCGCTGCCGCCTCCCCCGGGACTGGCCGGCGGCGTCGAGACCGTGAACGCGGTGACCGACGTCAAGATCAGCGAAGAGGTCGAGAACCTGGTCTTCCTGCCGCTGCCGTACCCGCCGCGCGAGGTGCAGGCGGACGGCGACTGGCGGGCGGACGTGAGCACGCTCATGGTCTTCTCCACCCGCGACAGCGCCTCCGGCCTGGAGTACCGGGTGGCGACGAGCGAGCCGCAGCCGACGCCGGAGCAGTTGCGCGCGGTGCAGCGCCCGCAGCAGCCGAACGTCGACCCGCGCTACCTGCGGCTGCCGGAGGACTTCCCCTCCGACCTGCTCGACCTGGCCTACCAGCAGACCAAGGGCGCCGAGACGCAGTACGAGGCGGCGCTGCGGCTGCAGGAGTTCTTCACCAAGACCGGCAACTTCACCTACGACCTGCGCACGCAGGGCAGCAGCACCTCGGCGCTGCGCGACTTCCTGCTGAGCAGCAAGGTCGGCTACTGCGAGCAGTTCGCCAGCGCGATGGCGGTGCTGGCCAGGGCGGTCGGCATCCCCGCCAGGGTCGCGGTCGGCTACACCGGCGGCGACAAGGTCGGCGACCGGTGGGAGGTCGGCACCGACGACTCCCACTCCTGGCCGGAGCTGTACTTCGACGGCATCGGCTGGCTGCCGTTCGAGCCGACGCCGGCGGGTTCGGCCGGTCAGGGCAGCGCGCGGGTTCCGCTGTACGCCCGCCCGCAGCCCACGCCGACCGCCTCGTCCTCCAGCCCGACGCCCGGCGCCACCACGCAGGGCGAGGAGCTCCCGCCCGGCACGCAGCCCGGCCGCAACCCGCGCGAGATCGACGACCGCGAGGCCAGGCTCGGCGGCAACGGCCTGCCGGTGGAGGAGCCGACGCCGCTGATCGCCAAGATCGGGATCGGGGCGGCGATCCTGCTGCTGATCCTGCTCATCCCCGCGGCGATCCGGCAGATCACCCGCAGCCGCAGGGTGCGCGCGCTCGGCTGGAAGGTCTCCGCGCCGTCCGACGAGCTCACCGCGCGCGTGGTCGCGGGCAGCCACCCGTCGGTGGCCGCCGCGTGGGCGGAACTGGACGACGTCCTCTACGACTACGGCATGGCGCGCGAACGCAGCGAGACGCCGCGGGCGCTGGCCAGGAGGCTGAGTCAGCAGTACGAGTTCGACGCCGACTCCGCGACGGCGATCGCCTCGATCGCCTCGACGGTCGAGCGGGTGCTGTTCGCGCGCGACCCCGGCGAGGTCGGCCCGCTGGGCAAGGACCTGCGCAAGGTACGGCGGGCCCTGGCGGCCACCGTGTCACGGGGCCGGCGGATCAGGGCGGCGCTGCTGCCCCCTTCGACGCTGCGCGGGCTGCGGTCGATGGGCGAGGGCGTGCTGGACGGGTTCGACCGCCTGGAGAACGTCAGGTTCAGGAGGGGCGCGACCCGGTAGATCAGCGGGAGGAAGGTGGCTTGCCCGGTCCTGGGCAGGCCACCTTCGTCGTTGCGCCCTGGTCCGGTCGTCCCCGTCGGCCGGTCGAGGATGACCGTGACGGCGGGGACCACGTCCGGCGTGCGAGGCGATCCCCCCGATCGAGGCCAGCCCTCAACGGCGGGTGGCGGTGGGGCGGCACCGCCGTAACGCGTGGAGAAGGGTCAGCGGTCGTCGTGGCGACGCCGCCAGCGCTCCTCCATGCGTTCCATGAACGAGCCACGGCTCTTCTTGGCTCCCTTGCTGCCCGGCACCGGAGCGCCCTGGGCGGAGCCGGAGTCACCGAATCCGTTCATACGTTTCCAACTGGACAGACCCCACAGACACGCGGCGAGCATGACCACGAAACCGCCGACGCCGAGCGGGATCATCTGGATGACGACGCCGACCATCATGATGACGACACCCAGAGCAAAGCCGATGGAGGCTTTGATCAGGCGACGCTTGTAATGGCTGCGCGGGTCACTGATCCTTACGGTGTTGGCCCACTTCGGGTCCTCGGCGTAGAGGGCCTGCTCGATCTGGTCGAGCAAGCGCTGCTCGTGCTCAGAGAGCGGCACGGCGCCTCCCAAGGACGGCCCCAGGACGGGGAAGACGGCAACGGACGACACGGGGTGTCCGAACCTCGCGGTCGGTTATCCCCAGAATACGAGCCTGTAGACGTAGGCGAAAGGAAACGTCCAACGCAGACCAAACCGGAGGTGACGTCATACCTCCATTTTGGGCCATTCGCGACATGGGCGTCATGCCTCCATTTCATCAAGTCGCCCCCGGACCAGCGACGCCGGGAGTACCGCATCCGGCCCGAACCGCCGGATCGCCTTGTCCATCGCCTGCTCCGCCTCACGCCAGCCGGTCTCCCGCGCACCCAGGCTGAGCTGGCGAGACGCGGTCTCCGCCGGCCCGAGATTCTCCATCCGGACGCCCACCAGGCGCAGCCGCACGCGCTCCAGTCCGGCGGCGGTGAACAGCTCGCAGGCCGTGGCGTAAATCTCCTGGGCCACGTCGGTCGGCTCCCTGAGGGTGCGGGAGCGGTTGATCGTGGAGAAGTCGGCTCTGCGGAGCTTCACACTCACTGTCCTGCCCACGTGGCCGCTCTTACGCATCCTGGCGGCGACCTTCTCCGACAGGCGCAGCAGTTCGCGCTTGATCACTTCGGGGTCGTCCACATCTGTGGCGAATGTCTCCTCGTTGCCGATGCTCTTGTCCGGGGTGTGGGCGGTCACCGCGCGCTCGTCGCGGCCCCATGCCAGGGCCGCGAGGTGGCTGCCCGCGGCGGGGCCCAGTTCGCGCTGGAGCGTCGCGGGCGGCACCCTGGCCAGATCGCCCACGGTGCGGATGCCGAGGCGCACCAGGGCCTGCTCGGTGCGCTCGCCCACCCCCCACAGCGCCGAGACCGGCAGCGGGTGGAGGAAGTCGACCACCTGGCCGGCCGGCACCACGAGCAACCCGTCGGGCTTGCACTGTTTTGAGGCAAGCTTGGCGATGAACTTGCTCGCGGCCACGCCCACGGAGCAGGTGATGCCGTATCTTTCCCGAACCTGTGACCGGATCAGCTCGGCGATCCTCGCCGGCGGGCCCAGCCTGCGCCGCGCGCCGCCGACGTCGAGGAAGGCCTCGTCGGAGGCGATCGGCTCGACCAGCGGGGTGATCGCGTGGAAGATCTCCATGACGCCCCTGGAGACCTCGGAGTACTTCCCGTGGCTGGGCGGGATGATCACGGCCCGCGGGCACACGCGGCGCGCCCTGCTCATCGGCATCGCCGAGTGCACGCCGAACGCCCTGGCCTCGTAGGTCGCGCTGAGCACCACGCCGCGGCCCGCGGGCGAGCCCACGATGACCGGGCGCCCTCTGAGCTCGGGCCGCTCCAGCAGCTCGACGCTGGCGAAGAAGGCGTCCATGTCGACGTGGAGGATCGGGCAGCCGGTGTCGTCGGCCCCGGTGGTGGGAGCGGGGCCGATGCCGGTGATCTGCTTGCGTGCCACTCCGTGATTCTATCCGAACAGGCGTTCTACGGCTTGTGGGCGAGGACGTGGACCTGGGCGGCGATCTCCCGCAGGACCGGATGGGCGGCGGCGGCCTGCTCCAGCGCCACCAGCGCCTCCACGGCTCCCGGCTCCCCGTCGACCAGCCTGCTGGGCACCAGGTCGGCGAAGACCCGTACCCCGAGCGCGGGCCCGACCGCGAACCCGGTCGCCGCCAGCAGCTCCGACAGCGCCGCGGGCGTGAAGCGGCGCGGCGTGGGGTCGCGCTCGCCCCAGCGCCCCTCGGGATCGTCCAGTACGGCCAGCGCCTCGTCGAAGTGGCCGGTGAGCGCCCGGTGCAGGGAGCTGGCGAGCGGGTTGGCGGCCAGCACGCTGACCGCTCCCCCGTGGCGCAGCAGCCCCGAGACGGCGGTGAGCGCGCTGATGGGGTCCTCGACGTACTCCAGGACGCTGTGGCACAGCACCAGGTCGGCGCCGTCCTTGGGCAGCAGTTCGCCGAGGTCGGCGGCGTCGCCCTGGATCGCCCTGACGCCGACGCCCTTCTCCTTGGCCCGCCGCTCCAGCGCGGCCAGCGAGTCGGGGCTGGGGTCGACGACCGTGACGTCGTGCCCGAGTTCGGCCAGCGGTACGGCGAAGCCGCCCGTGCCCCCTCCGGCGTCCACGATGTCGAGCACCCCCCGCCCCGCGGACGCGGCCCGTTCGGCCAGCGCCCCGCGCAGGGCGTCCCAGACCACGGCGGTGCGCACCGGGCTCCTCGTCACGTGTTCCCCTCCCACTCGGCCAGCCGGTGTCAGCCTACGCGCTCCGGCGCCGGCCTGGTGTCCTGGGCGGGAACGCTGATGCCCCGCCCGGCGAAGAAGTCGCCGAAGCGCTCCGGGGCCAGCCTGGCCCGCCTGCTGTCCTCGGTGTGGCCGGAGGGGTTGTTGAAGCTCATCGTCCCGTCCGCGGCGCCGGTGACCAGGACCAGGTGCCCGCCCCTGCCCGGCGCCGGGCGCTCGGGGCGGCGGATCTCCGGGTGGACCGAGGCGATCACCATCCTGCCCTCGGCCAGCAGCTCCTGGAGCTCGCCCAGGTCCAGGCGCGGGTGGACCTCGGCGGCGAGGCCGTGCTCGGCGCGGACGTAGTCGGCGAAGGGGGCGTAGTAGAGCCCCTTGATGCCCTCGGGCTCCTCGCGGTAGCCGCCGTAGGCGCGGCAGCCGTGGACGAGGTCGAGCAGGGGCGGCGCGTGGCCGTCGCGGTGGTGCAGGAGCATGCGCAGGCAGGCCATGCCGCACGCGTGGCGGCACCAGCGGGAGTACTCGGCCCGGGTCCGCGCGCCCGACAACCGCCACAGGGGGTCGTCGCCCGGGTCGGCGCCGCCGTAGACGTAGGAGGCGATCCGGTCGGCGCTCATGAACTGCGTGAACGCGGCTACCTGCATGAACACCCAGGGTAATCGGTCACGGCACGAGGGGGCGGAGTTTCCCCGGCGCGCGCAGGCGCCAGGCGTCGGCCAGGAGTTCGGCCGTCTCCTGCTCCCCGATCGCGGGCATGCGGACCAGGACGATCGCGTGGCCGTCGTAGTGGGGCAGGGTGAAGAAGACGTCCGGGTCGGCGGCGATCAGCTCGTGCTTGTCCTCCTGGGTGGCCACCGGCAGCACCAGCACCTCGCCCTCCTCGCGGATGCGGGCGAACCACCTGGCCTTCACGTAGAAGGCGGGCGTGCCGTACATCGGCTTCTCGCCGGTCTCGGGCAGGGCCAGGGCCAGGCGGCGGACGTCTTCCTCGGTCACCATCCCCCGATTGTCACCCGCGCCGGCCCGCGAGATCGAGCGCGATGTCCACGATCATGTCCTCCTGTCCGCCGACCATGCCGCGGCGCCCCGCCTCCACGAGGATGGCGCGGGTGTCGAGGCCGTAGCGCGCGGCGGCGTCCTCGGCGTGGCGCAGGAAGCTGGAGTAGACGCCCGCGTAACCGAGGGTGAGCGTCTCGCGGTCCACCTGGACCGGCCGGGTCTGCAGGGGGCGGACGAGGTCGTCGGCGGCGTCCATGAGCGCGAACAGGTCGCAGCCGTGCTCCCAGCCCATCAGGTCGGCGACCGCGACGAACGCCTCCAGCGGGCAGTTGCCCGCCCCGGCGCCCATGCCGGCCAGGGAGGCGTCGACGCGGGTGACCCCATTCTCCACGGCGACGACCGAGTTGGCGACGCCCAGGCCGAGGTTGTGGTGGGCGTGGATGCCGAGTTCGGTGCCCGGGTCGAGGACGTCGCGGTAGGCGCGCACGCGCTCCTTCACGCCGTCCATGGTCAGCCTGCCGCCGGAGTCGGTGACGTAGACGCACTGCGCGCCGTACGACTCCATGAGCCCGGCCTGGCGGGCGAGCTCGGCGGGCGGGGCGAGGTGGGACATCATG
Source organism: Nonomuraea sp. NPDC050790 (assembly GCF_044456745.1). NCBI lineage: Bacteria > Bacillati > Actinomycetota > Actinomycetes > Streptosporangiales > Streptosporangiaceae > Nonomuraea > Nonomuraea sp. NPDC050790. Next base: position 371,699 of record NZ_JBITGF010000005.1, read on the forward strand.
AGGAAGCCGGAGACGTCCATGCCGAGCTCGCGGGCGACGCCGATGTGCTGGGCGGCGATGTCGGCCTCGGTGCAGTGGGTGGCCACGCGCACCGAGCGCACGCCGAGCGCGTGGGCGCGGCGCAGGTCGGCGATGGTGCCGATGCCGGGCAGCAGCAGCGTCGTGAGGACCGCGCGTTCCATGGCGGAGGCGGCGGCCTCGATCCACTCGTCGTCGGGGCAGGCGCCGAAGCCGTAGTTGACGCTGCTGCCGGCCAGCCCGTCGCCGTGGGCGACCTCGACGGCCGCCACCCCGGCCGCGTCGAGGGCGCGCGCGATGGCGGCGACCTGGTCGGCGGTGTAGCGGTGGCGGATGGCGTGCATGCCGTCGCGCAGCGTCACGTCCTGGACGTAGAGCTTCATCGGGCCGCCATCCTCTCCGCGACGCGCAGCGCCGCCGACGTCATGATGTCCAGGTTGCCGGCGTAGGCGGGCAGGTAGTGGGCGGCGCCCTCGACCTCCAGGAACACCGAGACGAGCGTGCCGCCCTCGGCCGGGCGGAACTGCACGTCCTGCTTGAGCCGGTAGCCGGGCACGTACGCGGCGACGGCCGCCACCATCTCCTTGACCGAGGCGGCGACCTCGGCCTCGTCGCAGCCGGGCACGAGGCAGTAGACGGTGTCGCGCATGATCACCGGGGGTTCGGCCGGGTTGAGCACGATGATCGCCTTGCCGCGTTCCGCGCCGCCGACGCTCTCCAGGGCGCGCGCGGTGGTCTCGGTGAACTCGTCGATGTTGGCGCGGGTGCCGGGCCCTGCCGAGCGGGAGGCGATCGAGGCGACGATCTCGGCGTAGCGGACCGGCGCGACCCGGGAGACGGCCGCGACGATCGGCACCGTGGCCTGGCCGCCGCAGGTGACCATGTTGACGTTGTCCGCGCCGAGGTGCTCGCCGAGGTTCACGGCGGGCACGACGTAGGGTCCGAGCGCGGCCGGCGTCAGGTCCACGACCTTCTTCCGGTACGGCGCCAGCGCCGCGGCGTTGCGCCGGTGGGCCCCGGCCGAGGTGGCGTCGAGCACCACCGCGACCTCCTCGAAGCAGGGCAGGGCCAGCAGGCCCTCGACGCCCTCGTGGGTGGTGGCCACGCCCATCCTCCTGGCCCTGGCCAGGCCGTCGGAGCCGGGGTCGATCCCGGCCATCGCGGCCACCTCCAGCGACGCGGAGGTCCGCTTCACCTTGATCATCAGGTCGGTCCCGATGTTGCCGGACCCGATGATGGCGATCTTGCTCATGTGTCCTCCTCGCCGCGGCAGAACCGGGCGAACTCAAGGGTCATCTCCGGCGCCGGCTCGTGGCCGGTGAGCGGGGTGTCGTAATTGCCGAAGTACAGCGGCAGGTCCACGAGGTGGCAGGCGCCGAGCTCGACGCCGCCGTACGTCATGGGTGAACGCACCTCGCGGAGCAGGTGGCGGGCGGGGCCGGGGTGGATGCGCACCAGTTCCCGCGCGGGCTCGGTGAAGATCTCGCCGGTGGACGGCTCGCCCATGCCGGCGGCGGTGAACAGCCGCGCCTCCTGCGCGGTGGTGGTCACCAGCAGCGGCATGCTCGCGAGGTTTCCGGTCATGGGGTGTTCCTTCAGCAGGTCGCCGTCGAGCACCGGCGCGACCGGCAGCAGCCCTCCGACCGGGGGCAGGGCGCGGGCGGCGCGTTCCTCCCCGGCCAGCAGGTCCGCGATGGGCACGGTGTGCGGGTCGGCGATCCCGCTCGCCCGGGTCCAGGCCAGGGCCTGTCCGGGGGTGGCGAAGCCGTACGGGACGGGGCTCATCGCGGCGGCGCGCTCGAACAGGGCGGGCGCGCAGGCCATCAGGGCCAGGACGCTGGTGCCGCCCGCCGAGTGCCCGGCGAGGGTCACGTTGCCCGGGTCGCCGCCGAAGGCCGCGGCGGCCGAGCGCACCCAGGCGAGCGCCGCCATCTGGTCGCGCAGGGCCAGGTTCGAGGGCACGCCGTCGCCGTACCACAGGCCGCTCGCGCCGAAGCGGTAGTTCACGGTCACCACGACGAGGCCGTGCTCGCGGGCCAGGGTGGCGCCGTCGTACATGGCCTGGGCGCCGGAGCCGAACACGAACGCGCCGCCGTGCAGGAAGACCAGCACCGGGTGGCGGCCGCGGGTGCCGGGGGTCCAGACGTTGAGGAACAGGCAGTCCTCGCGGGCGGAGGCCGGGTCGATCTCCAGGCCGGGCACCCAGGCCATCCGGCCCGGCCGCTGGGGCGCGGGCGGGCCCGGGACCAGGGCGTCGCGGACGCCGTCCCAGGCGGCCGGGGGCTCGGGGGCGGTGAAGCGGCGGGCGGGGGCGGCGTACCTGACGCCCTTGAACGCCAGCGCGCCCCCGAGGTCGAGCCCGCGCAGCGTGCCCTGCGGCGTGTGGGCGAGCGTCATCCGTCCAGGCCCAGGAACCGGGCGGCGTTGCCGCCGAGGATGGCCTCGCGCTCGGCGTCGGTCAGCCCGGGGCACTCGCGCACGACCGAGCCCGGCTCCTCCTCGCCCAGCGGGAAGGGGAAGTCGGTGCCGAGCATGACCCGTTCGGCGCCCATGACGTCCACGAGCAGGCGCAGCGCCCGGGGGTCGAAGACCGCGGAGTCCACGGAGAAGCGGTCGGTGTAGGCGGAGGGCGGCTTGGGCGAGTCGCGGCGGACCAGGTCGCGCCGGTGCCAGGCGTTGTCGGCCCGGCCCAGCAGGAAGGCGAAGCTGCCGCCGCCGTGGCAGAAGCACAGCCGCAGCTCGCCGGGCAGCTTCTCGAAGGCGCCCGAAAGGATCATGGTCAGGATGCCGAGCTGGGTCTCGGCGGCCATGCCGACCAGCCAGGGCAGCATGTAGCCGCGCATGCGGTCGGCGGCCATCATGTCCCAGGGGTGGACCAGCACCGGCATGTCCTGGTGGGCGCAGTGCTCCAGGAAGGCGAGCAGGTCGGCGTCGTCGAGGTTGCGCGCGCCGACGTGGTTGCCGATGTGGACGCCCTTGTGGCCGGCGGCCTTGGCTTTGGCCAGGGTCTCGGTGGCGCGGCCGAGGTCCTGCAGCGGCACCTGGCACAGCGGGACGAGCCGTCCGGGGTCCTCGGCGCAGTACGCGAGGATCCGGTCGTTGACCATGTCGCACCAGTCGGCGGCGCGGCCGGGCTCGGCCTCGTACCCGAACAGCAGCGGCGTGGAGGAGACGGCCTGCACCCGCACGCCGGTGCGGTCCATGGCGGCCAGGCGCGCCCCGGCGTCCCACAGCTCGGGGGTGACCGGGCGGTAGTCCTGCTCGCCGCTCATCATCATGCCCTCGCGCAGCCACGGTTCGCCCGCCCCCGCCAGGACGCGGGCCTCCTCGCGGGAGATCCGCGGGAAGACGTGTGCGTGGATGTCGATCACTGGACCACCGGGCGGAGCTCGTCGGGCCAGTCCTTGCCCGGGTGCGTGGCCCCGCAGTGCGGGCAGGTGCGGTCGCCGCCGTAGAAGCCCTCGAAGACCGGCGGCAGGTCGTCCACGATCGACTCGAGCTGCACCTCGGCGCGGTGCACGAGGCGGTGGCAGTTGACGCAGTACCACTCGAAGGCGTCCAGGTCGCCGCGCGGGCGGGCGTACTCCACGACCAGGCCGATGGAGCCGGGCACCGGCCGCTGCGGGGAGTGGCGCACGTGCGGCGGCAGCAGGAAGACGTCGCCCTCGCGGATCTGGACGTCGACCGGCGGCTTGCCCTCCTCCTCCATGACGCGCAGCACCATGCCGCCCTTGAGCTGGTAGAAGAACTCCTCGATGGGGTCGTCGTGGAAGTCGGTGCGCTGGTTGGGGCCGCCGACGACGGTCACCATCAGGTCGGCCTCCTTCCAGATCTGCACGTTGCCCACCGGCGGCTTGAGCTGGCCGGCGTGCTCGTCGATCCACCTGGCGAGGTTGAAGGGCGGGATCATGGGGTGCTCCTCGTCGGGATGTGGGCGGTGCAGGAGATCTCGATCAGCAGATGCGGGTGGGGTAGCTGGTGGACGGCGACGGTGGTGCGGGCGGGGCCGTTCTCGTCGAAGTAGGCGCCGTAGACCTCGTTGTAGCCGCCGAAGTCGTTCATGCTGACCAGGTACGTGGTGACGTTGACGACGTCCTGCAGCCCGCCGCCCGCGGCCTTGAGGATGTCGGCGACGTTCTCGATGACGGCCCTGGTCTGCTCGCGGATGTCGAGGCTGGTGGTGCCCATCTCGTCGGCGCTCGCCCCCGCGAAGGTTCCGTCGGGGCGGCGCGAGCTCGTACCGGAGACGAAGACCAGGTCGCCGGCCCGTCTGAAGTGCGGGAAGCGGCCGCGCGGGCGGGCCTTGCCGGGGACCAGCCCGGGGGTCGGGTCCGCGCTCACGTCGTCACCTCCGCGTGCCCGAGCCCCTGCCCGCTGACCCGCACGTGCGCGCCGGGCGGCAGGGGTACGGCGGCGGTCGCCGCACCCGCCAGCACCACCCAGCCCGCCTCCAGCTCGATCCCGGCGGCGCTCGCCAGCCGGGCGGCGGCGCGCAGGGAGCGCATGGGGTCGCCGAGGATGGCCGCCGACGACCCGGAGGCGACGATCCTGCCGTCGATCTCCAGGGTCAGGCCGACGTTGGCGACCTCGCGCGGCCGGTGCCAGGGGCCGAGGCCGAAGCCGCTGGCGGAGGCGTTGTCGGCGATGACGTCCTCCAGCGTGAAGGAGAAGCCGGCGAAGCGGGAGTCGAGCACCTCGTAGCCGACCGCCACGCCGCCGACGGCGGCCTCCACGTCGGCGGGCGAGCGCACCGGGCGTTCCAGCAGGAAGGCGATCTCGGGCTCGACCCGCGGGTGGATGAGGCCGCCCACGTCCAGGCGGGACTCGATGAGCATGGCGTCGGTGAGCAGGCCCCAGATGACGTCGTCCACGCCCATCTGGACCATCTTGGCCCGGCTCGTGAAGCCCATCTTGACGCCCGCGAGCCTCTCGCCGCGGGCCTGGCGGCGGGCGACGACCTCGCGCTGCACCCGGTAGGCGGCGGGCACGTCGAGCGCCGCCTGCTCGGTCAGCTTCGGGATCGCGGTACGGCTCAGCGCCGCCTCGTCCAGGCGTTGGGCCAGGAGGTTCACGTGTTCTCCTTCGCGAAGGCGGCCCGGACGTCGCCGAGCCCGTCGATCCTGGCCTCCAGCACGTCGCCGGGCACGACCGGCACCACGGGCCCGAGGGCGCCGGTGAGCACGGTGTCGCCGGCCTGGAGCGGGCGGCCGAGGCGGGCCAGGGTGTCGGCCAGCCAGACGGCCGCGTGCAGCGGGTGTCCCAGGCACGCGGCGCCGATCCCGGTCGAGACCTGCTCGCCGCGCCGCTCGATCACCATCCCGGCCAGCCGCAGGTCCAGGTCTTTCAGCGGGACGGGCCGGTTGCCCAGCACGTACAGGCCGGAGGAGGCGTTGTCGGCGACGGTGTCGGCCAGCGTGATGTCCCAGTCGCGGATCCGGCTGCCGACGACCTCGATGGCGGGCAGCGCGAACGCGGTGGCCCTGATCACGTCGGCCACGGTGTGCCGCTCGTGTGGCAGGTCGTGCTCCAGCACCAGCGCCACCTCGGCCTCCGCGCGCGGCTGCAGGACAGTCCCCGCCGGGATCTCGGCGCCGTCGGGCACCGCCATGTCGGCGAACAGCACGCCGAAGTCCGGCTGGTCCACGCCGAGCTGCTGCTGCACCGCCGCGCTGGTCAGCCCGATCTTGCGGCCGGTCAGCCGCCGTCCCTCGCCCAGCCACCTGTCGGTCAGCCGGTCCTGGACGGCGTACGCCTCCTCGACCCCGATGACCAGGTCGCGCACGGGCGCGCAGGGCCGGCCCGAGGCGTGCGCCTCCAGCAGCCGCTCGGCGGCCTGTTGAACGTTCGTCACCGATGTCCTCAAATCTTCACGCACACGTTGACCGGCTCGGAGAAGAAGTCGAGCGAGTACTCGCCGCCCTCCCGGCCGATGCCCGACGCCTTGACCCCGCCGAACGGGGTGCGCAGGTCGCGCAGGTTCCAGCAGTTCACCCAGACGATCCCGGCCTCGATCTTCGGCGCGACCCGGTGGGCGCGCGACAGGTCGCCGGTCCACACCGTGGCGGCCAGGCCGTAGGGGCTGTCGTTGGCCAGCCATACGGCCTCGGCCTCCTCCTCGAAGGGCGCGAGGTGGCAGATCGGGCCGAAGACCTCCTCGCGGACGGTCCTGGCGTCCTCCGGCAGGCCGGTCAGCACGGTGGGCTCGACGTAGAAGCCGCCGTCGCGCTCGTCGCCGAAGCTCGGGACGCCGCCGCCGGCCAGGACCGTGGCGCCCTCCTCGACGGCCAGGCGGTAGTAGGACAGCACCTTGTCGCGGTGCTCGGCCGAGATCATCGGGCCGTAGTCCTTCAGCTCGCGGGCCCTGGCGGCCAGGCGCTCGGTGAACTCCGCGAAGATCTCGCGCTGCACGTAGACGCGCTCGGTGCACAGGCAGATCTGGCCCGAGTGGGTGAAGCTCGACCTGATCGTGCCCTCGACCGCCTCGTCCAGGTCGGCGTCGGCGAAGACCACGGCCGGGTTCTTGCCGCCGAGCTCGAAGGAGACCGGGGTGACGTGGTCAGCGGCGGCGCGCATGATGGCCGAGCCGGTGGCCGACTCGCCGGTGAAGGCGATGGCGTCGATGCCGGGGTGGCCGGTCAGGAACTCGCCCGCCGCGTCCGCGCCGTGGCCGTGGATCAGGTTGAAGGCGCCGGGCGGCAGCCGTACGTCGTCGATGACCTCGGCGAGCAGCGTCGCGGTCGAGGGCGTCTCCTCCGAGGGCTTGGCCACCACCGCGTTGCCCGCCGCCAGGGCGGGCGCGACCTTCCAGGTGAGCAGCAGCAGCGGGAGGTTCCACGGCGAGATGACCGCGACCACGCCCAGCGGGCGGCGGACGGTGTAGTTGAGCGCCTCGCCCGAGCCGCTCCAGCCGGGCACGGTGGTGTGGTAGGCGCGTTCGGGGCGGCCGTAGGAGAGGTCGGCGTAGGCGCGGAAGTTGCCGATCGCGCGCGGGACGTCGACGGTGGCGGCCAGGGCCCGCGGCTTGCCGGTGTCGGCCACCTCGGCGTCGACGAACGCGTCGAACCGGGCCTCGATGCCGTCGGCGATGCGCCGCAGGTAGGCGCAGCGCTCCTCGGTGCTCGTGGCGCCCCACGGGCCGGCCAGCGCCGCCCTGGCCGCGGCGACCGCCGCGTCGACGACCTCGCGCGGGGCCTCGGGCACGGTTCCCACCTGCCGCCCGTCGGCGGGCGAGATCAGCGGGAAGGCCGTCCCCGAGGTGTCGAAGACCCCGTTGACGTAATGCTTCATGGACGCATTGTCCGGCCGCGCGGCCATATCAGACCAATACCGGATCGCTGGCCTGCCATCACAAAACCTATATATGTCGTTTTATGCATAGGTGACGGCCAGAACGGTATTCGCCTGGACATACCACCAGCGTGCATCCTCGTCCGTACCCCCTGATCGGAAGGTACAGACGCAAATGGACACTGACCGCCGCAGGGCGGCGCGCCGCGTCTCGTGGGCGGCCTTCATCGGCACGACCATCGAGTGGTACGACTTCTTCCTGTACGGCACGGCCGCCGCGCTCATCTTCAACAAGCAGTTCTTCCCCGCCATGGACCCCGTCGCCGGCTCCATCGCCGCCTTCGGCACCATGACCGTGGGCTTCCTGGCCCGCCCGCTGGGCGGCATCGTCTTCGGCCACTTCGGCGACCGCCTCGGCCGCCGCAACACGCTGGTCGTCTCGCTGCTGATCATGGGGATCGGAACCACGCTCATCGGGCTGCTGCCCACCTACTCCAGCATCGGCATCTGGGCCGCGGTCCTGCTGGTCGTGATGCGCATCGCCCAGGGCATCGGCCTCGGCGGCGAACTCGGCGGGGCCGTGGTGCTGACCATGGAGCACGCGCCGAAGGGCCGGCGCGGCCTGTTCGGCGCCTTCCCGATGATGGGCACGCCCGCCGGCATGCTCTGCGCCAACCTGGTCTTCCTGGGCACCTCCTCCGCCCTGAGCGAGGAGGCCTTCATGTCGTGGGGCTGGCGGGTGCCGTTCCTGCTGAGCGTCGTGCTCGTGGTCGTCGGCATCTACCTGCGGCTGCGCATCGAGGAGAGCCCCGACTTCGTCGTCCGGCGCGAGCCGGTCAAGCTGCCGATCGCCGAGGTCCTGCGCGGCCACTGGCGCGGCGTCGTGCACAGCATCGCGGTGATCATCGGCAACAGCGCCGTCGCCTACATCTTCATGGTCTACATCCTCCAGTACGGCCAGGCCCCCGCGATCGGCCTGTCCAGAACCTTCCTGCTGACCTGCGTGATCGGCGGCGCGACGGTCTGGCTGGCGACCGCGCCGCTCTGGGCCCACCTGGGTGACCGGCTCGGGCTGCGGGCGCTGTTCTCCTACGGCTCGTGGGTGCTGCTGGCCGGCGCCGTGGCCATCCTGCCGGTCGTCAACACCGGCGACCACGCGCTGATCGCGGTCTTCATGGTGGTCATGGGCGCGGTGCTGGCGATGACCCACGCGGCGCAGGGCACGCTGACGGCCAGCTTCTTCCCCGTCGCCATCCGCTACTCGGGCACCTCGGCCGCCTACCAGCTCGCCGCGCTGCTCGGCGGCGGCATCACGCCGCTGGTGGCCGCCTCCCTGCTGGCCTCGACCGGGTCGTCGTGGTCGATCACCGCATACCTGGCGTTCGTGACCGCGATCAGCCTCGCGGCCGCGCTGGTCCTGCCGCGCAACGACGCCGAGCGCTTCGGCGACGTCCCCGAAGCCATACCGAATCGGGTCTCCCAGAGCTGAAGCTATGCTGAAATGGTGATGTCCCGCGCTCTGGACCTGCTCGGCGGACGCCTCAAGCTCCGCCATCTCGTGCTGGTCACCGCCATCGCCGACCACGGCAGCGTGCTGCGCGCCGCCGAACACCTCCACCTCGCCCAGCCCGCCGCCACGCGCGGCCTGCGCGAGGTGGAGCAGATCCTCGGCGTCGAACTGTTCACCAGGGGCCCGCGCGGGGTCACCCCGACCGTGTTCGGCACCGCGTTCGTCGACCACGCCCGCGCCGTCCAGGCCGAACTGCGCCGGGCCGGCGACCGCATCACCGGCCTGGCCAACGGCGAGACCGGCACCGTCACCGTCGGCACCCTGCTGGCCGCCACGAACGTGCTGCTCCCCCGCTCGATCGCCACCCTCAAGGCGGAACGGCCCGGCATCACGGTCATCGTGCGCGAGGGCACCTTCGACTCTCTGGTCCCCCGGCTCATCGACGGCGACACCGACCTGGTCCTCGGCCGCCTCAACCCCATCGACGACCGGCACGGGCTGCGCCAGATCCCGCTCTACGACGAGCCGATCCTCCTGGTCGCCCGCGCCGGCCATCCCGCCTCGTCCGCCTCGTCGCTGGCCGGGCTGCTGGGCTACCCGTGGATCCTGCCGCTGGAGCAGACAGCGCTGCGGCAGGAGCTCGAACAGGTCTTCAAGGCCCAGGACCTGCCGTTGCCCGAAGACCGCGTGGAGTGCACGTCGATCCTGACGATCCGGTCGTTGCTGCTGCAGACGGACATGGTGGCGGCGCTGCCGGCGTTGCTGGTCAGGTCCGATCCGCAACTGGTGTGCCTGCCGGTGCCGCTGGCCTCGGTCAAACGGTCCGTGGGGGTCACCCTGCCCCGCTCACGTGCCCTGACGCCCGCGGCGAAGGCCATGCTCGACCACCTCAGAACCCAGTCAACGACCCTGGAACCTTGACGGGCAGAACCTGGAAACCCTTGAGCCGGGTAGAGATTTCCAGCTTTGGAGCCCGGAGCGGGTCAAGGGCGGAGTCGTTGCGGCGGGGACCCCGTGAGCCCTCACGAGCGGCGCTCGACGGGCGCCCGGCCACGGCGGCGGGGCGGGTGGGGTGGCGGTAGCCGTAACGGATGGGGCTCATCACGGCGCCCAGCGCCAGCGGGCCTCGTCACGAGGCCCTCGTCACGAAAGGCGGCGCGCCGTAAGACGATCACGGCGCGCTCGGCTACAGCGACAGGCTCGGCTTGAGCTGCTTGAACCGGGCCAGGAGCCCGTTGATGAAGCTGGGCGACTCGTCGGTGGACAGCTCCCCCGCCAGGTGCACCCACTCGCTGATGACCACGCCCTCCGGCACGTCCGGCATCCACAGCAGCTCGTACGTGCCGCCGCGCAGCAGGTTGCGGTCCACGGCGGGCATGCGCTCCAGCGTCCAGCCCTCCGCGTAGGTGGTGATGAGCTCGTCGATGCGCGCCCGGTGGCGGGCCACGCCCTCGACGATCGCCGAGGTGTACTCGTTGACCGGCGGCTCGCTCCGCTCCACCCGCTCGGCGAGGATCTTGAGCGGGTCCTCTTCCCTGGCCTCCGCCTCGAAGAGGATGTCGAGGGCGCGTCTGCGTGCTTTACCCCGTGCCGACACCTCAGGCCCGGCCGAGGTATTCGCCGCTGCGGGTGTCGACCTTGACCTTCTCACCGGTGGTGATGAACAGCGGGACCTTGATCTCGGCGCCGGTCTCCAGCGTGGCGGGCTTGGTGCCGCCGGTCGAGCGGTCGCCCTGCAGGCCCGGCTCGGTGTTGGAGATCAGCAGCTCGACCGCGGCCGGCAGGTCGACGTAGAGCGCGGAGCCCTCGTTGAAGGCGATCGTGGCCAGGGTGTTCTCAAGCATGTAGTTGGCCGCGTCGCCGACGGTCTTGGCGGGCACGTTGACCATGTCGTAGGTCTCGGTGTCCATGAAGACGAAGTCGTCGCCGTCCTTGTAGGAGTACTGCATCTCGCGCTTGTCGACGTTGGCCACGTCGACCTTCACCCCGGCGTTGAAGGTCTTGTCGACGACCTTGCCGGAGAGCACGTTCTTGAGCTTGGTGCGCACGAACGCGCCGCCCTTGCCCGGCTTGACGTGCTGGAACTCCACAACGGCCCACAGCTCACCGCCGTCGAGCCTCAGCACCATGCCGTTCTTGAGGTCGTTGGTCGTCGCCACTCGTTTTCTCCCGCGTGTTGCCGCTCTTAAAGGACGAGCAGCTCTTTGGTCGTCTTCGTGAGGAGTTCCGGCCCGCCCGCACGCGTGACCAGCGTGTCCTCGATGCGGACCCCGCCCTGGCCCGGGAGGTAGACCCCCGGTTCGACGGTGATCGGAACTCGATCCTCTAGTCTACCGGTCCTGGCGGGGCCCAGGAACGGCTCCTCGTGGATCTCCAGGCCGACGCCGTGTCCGAGGCCGTGGCGGAAGTGCTCGGCGTGTCCCGCTTCGGCGATCAGGGCGCGCGCGGCGGAGTCGACGTCCTTGGCCGTGGCGCCGGGCGCGAGGGCCTCGCGACCGGCCTTCTGCGCGGCGGCGACCAGGTCGTAGATCTCGCGCTGCCAGGCGGCGGGCTCGCCGAGGCTGACGGTGCGGGTCATGTCGGCGTGGTAGCCGCGGTGGTTGGCGCCGAAGTCGAGGGTGACCAGGTCGCCCTTGCGCAGTTCGCGGTCGGTGGGGGTGTGGTGTGGCACGGCGCCGTGCTCGCCGGCCGCCACGATGGACTCGAACGCGATCTTGTCGGCGCCGAGTTCGATCATCCGGTTCTCCAGGGCGCGGGCGATCTGGCGTTCGGTGGCGCCTGGGCGGATTTTTTCGGAAATATCGTGGAATGCCTGGTCGGAGATGGCGCAGGCCGTACGCAGGAACTCGATCTCTTCCTCGTCCTTGACCGTCCGCAGGAGCTCCACCAGCGGCTCCAGCGGGACGAGGCCCTCGCACATCCGCCGGAACGTCGCGACAGACATGTGCGCGGCCTCGACGCCCGTGCCGGGCGTGGCCAGCGCGCCCGCGGTGTCGGGCGCCTCGATGACCTCGAGGCCGAGGTCGCGGGTCATCTCGATGTAGCGGGAGTCGGTCGCGAGCGTGGCGCTGCCGTCCTCGCGCACCAGGACGGCGGCGTTGCTGCTGTCGAGGCCGGTCAGGTACCTCACGTTGACCAGGGAGGAGACGAGCACCGCGGGGACGCCGCGCTCCGGGAGCAGCGCGGCCAGGGCGGCTCTGCGCCGCGCGGGAGTGTCGGTCATTTCGTCAATGTACGCGTATTGACCTTCCTCACGCTCCGCGGCTACCGTGCGCAGCAAGGTTAGTAAGGTTTCCTAACCTTCAAGGAGCGTGCATGAAGCTGGCAGCGGCGTTGACCGCGTTAACCGTCCTGATCGCAGGGAGCCCAGCGATGGCCGAGAGCGCGTCGTTCATCAGGGTCGACCAGGTGGGCTTCGCGCCGGAGGAGGCCAAAGACGCCTACCTCATGGCCGATCGACCTCTCCCCTTCACCGTCGTCGACCGCCGGGGGCGGGTGGTCCTGCGCGGTACGGCGGGCCGCGACCTCGGCGAGTGGAACGACACCTACCGTCACGTCTACCACCTGGACCTGTCCAGGCTCCGCACCCCCGGCAGCTACCGGGTCAAGGCGGGCGGCCAGACCTCCGCCGAGTTCGCCGTCGCCCCCTCGATCGCCCTGTCGCTGCCCGCGGCCAAGATCGTGACGTTCTTCGGCGGCCAGCGCGACCGCTGGCACAAGAGCGACAAGGCGGCGTTCGTCTATGACTGGCCCGAGTTCACCGGTCCGGGCACCGACCAGATCAGGGGCGACCTGACCAAGATCGGCGGCCCGGTGGACGTGTCGGGCGGATGGTTCGACGCCGGGGACTACCTGAAGTTCACCCACATCCTCGCCTATGTCGACACCCTCCTGTGGGCGGCCAAACGCGACGGCGCCATCGACCCGCGCCTGCGCGGCGAGGCCGACCACGGGCTGAAGTTCCTCGACAAGATGTGGGACGAGACGTCGAAGACCCTCTACATCCAGGTCGGCATCGGCGCGGGCAACGCCGAGGGCACCTTCGCCGGCGACCACGACATCTGGCGCATGCCGGAGGAGGACGACAACTCCTCCGAGAAGTACATCCGCGACCGGCCCGTCTTCCGCGCCGCGGCCCCCGGCCAGCCGATCAGCCCGAACCTGGCCGGCCGTACCGCGGCGGCCTTCGCGCTGGCCGCGCAGGTGGAGCCCGACCGCGGACGCGCCCGCGAACTGCTGGAGAAGGGCGCCTCCGTCTACGCCATGGCCAAGACGGAGAACGTCGGCCAGCTCGTCACCTCGCTCCCCCACGCCTTCTACCCGGAGAGCGTGTGGCGCGACGACATGGAGCTGGGCGGCGCGGAACTGGCCCTGGCCGCCCAGCGCCTGCGCGACCCGCGGGCCGGCGACTGGCTGCGGCAGGCCGCCCACTGGGCCGGCGAGTACCTGAAGCACGACGCCGGAGGCGACACCTTCAACCTCTACGACGTCAGCGCGCTCGGCCACGCCGACCTCGTCAAGGCGATCCGCCAGGCGCGTCCCGGCACGCTGCCGGTGACCGAGCGGCAGCTCGTCGGCGACCTCAGGGCGCAACTGGAGATCGGCGCCGCCCGGGCCGGGCAGGACCCGTTCCAGGCCGGTGCGCGGTATGACCAGTTCGACTCGGTGCCGCACGCGTTCGGCCTGGCCGCCACCTCGCGGCTGTACCGCTCGGTCAGCGGCGAGCGCGCCTACGACGCCTTCGGCACCCGCCAGCGCGGCTGGGCGCTCGGGGCCAACGCGTGGGGCGTGTCCTTCGTCTCCGGGGTCGGCGACAACGCGATCACCTGCCCGCACTACCAGATGTCCAACATCACCGGCCGGCCGCCGACCGGCGCCGTCGTCAACGGCCCGAACAGCGCCTCCCTGTTCGACGACGGGCTCGGCGGCCACATGGACCGCATGAGCCCCTGCCCCGCCGACGGCGTCGACCGGTACGCGCCCTTCACCGGGCGGGGCAGCCGGTTCGTGGACGACGTGCGGTCGTGGCAGGCGTCCGAACCCGCCGACGACTTCGCCGCGGTCGCGCTCTACGCGCTCACGCTGATGTCGCGGGGCGGTTGAGTCCCCAGTCGGCGAGGAAGTCCGCCAGGGGGCCAGTGGCGGCCATGTCGCCGCTGCCGGCCGCCTGACGCAGGTCCGCCGCCGCCTCCAGGGCCTGGCGGCGGGCCTGGTCCTCCCGGCCCTTCCTGAGGCGGTCCATGGCTCTGGCGATCTTCTTGCGGGCGTCGGCGGCCACCTCGCCGTCGATACCCCTCAGTTGCTGCTGCAGCCTGACGGCCTCGTCGAAGCGGCCCAGCCAGTTCTGCCAGCCGCCCGGCGGGGTCTGGGTGAGGCCGGTGGTGTCGCGTGGCTGCGGGGTGAGGGTGTCCAGGGGGTTCGCCGGACCCAGGGTGTCGACCAGGCCCGTGGGCTCCGGTTCCTCGGGGGTGGGCGTGGGCGTGGGGGTCGGCTCCTCCAGGGTCGGAGTCGGGCTGACGACGGGCGTGGCCTCGGGCCGGTCGCGCCCTGACAGAACGACGAAGCCGATCGTCACCAGGGCGATGACGGCCAGGGCTGCCACGAGCTGGATGATCAGGCGGCGGTTCTGGTTCGGAGGGTCCTCGTGGAGAGGGCCCTCGTAGATCTGGGTGTGGCCGTCCTTGTAGGGCGGGCCCGCGGGCTGGCTGTCCCGGTGGGGCGGCGGGCCCATGGGTGACTGCATGCCGGTCTGCGGGACGGGGGCCGGACCCGGGGTGTCGGGGAGGCTGGGCAGGGGGCCGGTGCGCTGGGTGGCACCGGGGCGGGCGATGCTGGCCAGGCGGCGCCGTACCGCGTCACCGCTCGCGGGCCGTGCGGCGGGATCCTTGGCCAGCGACGCCAGCAACAACTGCTCCAGCTCGGCCGGAACGGCGGGACGATGCCGCGTGGGCGGCTCAGGCTCCGCGGTGCGGATGCGCTCGGCCAGTTCCTCCCCCTCGCCCTCGAAGGGCGGCCGACCACACAACATCTCATAACAAACAGCGGCCAGCGCATACAGATCGGCCGCGGGCCCGCCCCGGCCGTCAAGCTGCTCAGGCGCCCGGTACGGCGTCACCGGCCCCTGATCCGCCCCCTGAATCCCGAATCCGACCACCTTGAGCACCCCGCTGCCCGCCCGGCGGAAGGAGTCCGGGTCGATCTGCCCGTGTACCACCCCCGCCCGGTGCGCCGCGTCCAGCCCGGCCGCCGCCTGCCCGAACAGGTCGCACGCCTCGACGATCCCGAGCGGCCCGTGCGCGGCCCGCTCCTCACCGAGGCTCGCCCCCGTCAAGAACTCCATCACCAGGTACGGCACGCCGTTGTGACCGCCGATGTCCAGCACCATGGCCACATGGGGATGCACGACCTTGGCGACGGTCTGGGCGTGTTTGTGGGCCAGTTCGCTGGAGCCCGCGGTGAGCATCTTGACGGCCACGGTCCAGTCGGCGTTCTCGTCGTGCGCCCGCCACACCTCACCGGCCTGACCTCGGCCGATGAGCTCGTCCAGCCGGTAGCGACCGGCGACCGGCGTCTCCTCGGACATATCCCCGCCAATGCGTCTCAAGGTTGGCAATTTGCCCCCAACCTTAGGGGCTCCCATCCCCCCAATCCCTCAAACTCCCCACCCACCCAGCCACCCCACCCCCTCATCACCCCCACCCGGAAACCCCCAACCACGCCACTCCACCAGCCCTCCTGGCCGCCCCACATCACCCGCACGGCCATCGCCATTTCGCAGGACGCCCGCAACCACCCCGCACCCGCACACCCGCCCGGCCGCACCGCGCACTCCGCACGGGCGCCACCATCTTGGGACACGCCCCGCCCCACCCACACCGCGACACCCCCAGCCCGCGCCACCCGCAAGAGCGCCGGACATCGCGCAACACGCGCCTGCAATCGCCCCGCGCCCTCCGCACAAGCGCCCACCATCTCGCGAACGCCCTCGAACACCCGCTCACCGGCACCCCGCGGCTGCTCTCGTCCGCCTGGCCAGGGGCCGAGCCAGGCATACCGAGGCAGCGCGGGGAAGGCCGGACCTGGACGGGTACGGGCGGGGCGGGTCAGCGGAGGAAGGCGGCGGGGACGCCTGCGTCTACCGGGACGTGCAGGCCCGTGGTCAGGGCCAGGTCTCCGGCCGTAAGGGCGAACACCGCGGCCGCCACGTGCTCAGGCAGCACCTCGCGCTTCAGCAACGTCCGCTGGGCGTAGAACTCGCCGAGCCGCTCCTCCGGCACCCCGTACACGGCCGCGCGGTTGGCGCCCCAGCCGGAGGCGAAGATGCCCGAACCGCGCACCACCCCGTCCGGGTTGACGCCGTTGACCCGGACGCCGTGCTCGCCCAGTTCCGCGGCCAGCAGGCGGACCTGGTGGGCCTGGTCGGCCTTGGCGGCGCCGTACGCGACGTTGTTGGGACCGGCGAAGACCGAGTTCTTGGAGGAGATGTAGATGATGTCTCCCCCCATGCCCTGATTTATCAGGACCCGGGCGGCTTCGCGGGAGACCAGGAACGAGCCCCTGGCCATCACGTCGTGCTGCACGTCCCAGTCCGCCAAGCTGGTCTCCAGCAGGGGGCGCGACAGGGACAGTCCCGCGTTGTTGACCACCAGGTCGAGGCCGCCGAAGGCCAGCACGGCCTGCCGTACCATGTCCTGGACCTGCGCTTCGTCGGTCACGTCCGCGCGGACGGCCACCGCCGCGTCCGCCGTGCCGATCCGCGCGGCCACCTTCTCGGCGGCGGCGAGGTCGCGGTCGGCGACCACCACGCGGGCGCCCTCGGCGGCCAGGCGGCGCGCGGTCGCCGCGCCGATGCCGGAACCGCCGCCGGTGACCAGCGCGATCCGGGTGGCCAGCGGCTTGGGCGCGGGCAGGCGGCGGAGCTTGGCCTCCTCAAGGTCCCAGTACTCGATGCGGAACTTCTCACTCTCCTCGATCGGCGCGTATGCCGACAAAGCCTCGGCGCCGCGCATGACGTTGATCGCGTTGAGGTAGAACTCCCCGGCGACGCGAGCGGTCTGCTTGTCCTTGCCGAAGGAGAACATGCCGACGCCGGGTACCAGCACGATCGCGGGGTCCGCGCCGCGCATCGGGGGTGATTCCGGTACGGCGTGGCGCGCGTAGTAGGCGGCGTAGTCGGCGCGGTAGGCGGCGTGGAGTTCCCTGATCTGCTCCTCGGCCGGGTCCGGGGGCAGGACGAGGGGGGCGACCTTGGTGCGCAGGAAGTGGTCGGGGCAGGAGGTGCCGAGGGCGGCCAGGCGTACGTGCTCGGCGCGCGAGACGAAGTCGAGGACCTCGGGGGTGGCGGTGTAGTGGCCGACCATGGGCGCGTCGGTCGAGGCCAGGCCGCGTAGCAGGGGGAAGAGCCTGGCCGCCGCGGCCTGCCGTACCTCCTCCGGCGGGGTCTCGTGGACGATCGGGCCGAAGGGGTCGGGGCGGCCGTGCTCGGTGATGTACCGTTCGGCGGTGCGGATGATCTCCAGCGAGTTGTCGCGGCACTCCTGCGAGGTGGCGCCCCAGGCGGTGATGCCGTGTCCGCCCAGGATGACGCCGATGGCCTGCGGGTTCGCGGCCTGGATGGCGGCGATGTCCAGGCCGAGCTGGAAGCCAGGGCGACGCCAGGGCACCCACACCACGCGGTCGCCGAAGATCCGCTCGGTCAGTTCGGAGCCGTCCTGCGCGGTGGCGATCGCGATCCCGGCGTCGGGGTGCAGGTGGTCGACGTGCGCGGCCTCGACCAGGGCGTGCATGGCGGTGTCGATGGACGGCGCCGCGCCGCCCTTGCCGTGGAGGCAGTAGTCGAACGCCGCGACCATCTCGTCTTCGCGTTCAACGCCGGGGTAGATCGTTTTTAGTGCGCGTACGCGGTCGAGCCGCAGGACGGCCAGGCCGCTCGCCTTCAACGTGCCCAGGTCGCCGCCGGAACCCTTGACCCACATGAGTTCGACGTCCTGGCCGGTGACGGGGTCGGGGCCCGCCGCCTTGACGGAGGCGTTGCCGCCCGCGTAGTTGGTGTTGCGGGGGTCGCCGCCCAGGGTGTGGGCGCGGTCGAGCAGGTCTTGGACGGGCGCCGGGGGTTCAAGCGCGCGTACGGGGGCTTCGAGCGCTTGCGCGGGAGCTTTGAGCGCGTGTGCGACGGAGTCGCGTGCTTGCGCGGGGGCTTCGAGCGCGTGCGCGGCGGGGTCGCGTGCTTGGGCGGGAGCTTCGAGCGCGTGTGCGACGGAGTCGCGCGCTTGCGCGGGAGCTTCGGCCGCTCGCGCGGGGGTTTCGGCCGCTTGTGCGGCGGCGTCGTGTCCAGGTGCGTGGGTTTCGTGGGTCATCAGGCGCCCCAGCCTGCTTGGGCGCCGCCGACGCGGGTGGCGCTGATTTCCTGGAAATATCCGGACTTGGCGTAGGCGGCCATGGGGTCCGGGTCGAGGCCCATCTCCTGGCGGAGGTCGGCCAGCAGGGGGCGTACGTCGGTGTTGTAGGCGTCCATGAGGACGGCGTTGGCGGCGAGGACGTCCCCCGCGGCCTGCGCGGATTCAAGGGCATTTTTGTCGACAAGGAGGGCCTTCGCGGTGGCCTCCTGAACGTTCATCACCGAACGGATCTGACCGGGGATCTTGGGCTCGAGGTTGTGGCACTGGTCGAGCATGAACGCGATCCCGGGCTCCCCCGCCACCTCGTGCATGATCCGGAAGAGCTGGAACGGGTCGGCCGCCCCCACCATCAGGTCGTCGTCGGCGTAGAAGCGCGAGTTGAAGTCGAAGCCGCCGAGCTTGCCCTCCCTGAGCAGGAAGGCGACGATGAACTCGATGTTGGTGCCCGGCGCGTGGTGGCCGGTGTCCACGACGACCTGCGCCTTCGGCCCCAGCCTGAGGCAGTGGGCGTAGGCGGTGCCCCAGTCGGGGACGTCGGTGGCGTAGAAGGCGGGCTCGAACAGCTTGTACTCCAGCAGGAACCGCTGCCCCTCCCTCAGCCGCGCGTAAACCGATTCAAGGGCCTCGGCCAGGCGGTCCTGGCGGGCGCGGACGTCGTCCTGTCCCGGGTAGTTGGTCCCGTCGGCGAACCAGAGCTTGAGCGTGTCCGATCCGGTGGCGTCCATGATGTCGACGCATTCCAGCAAATGGTCCAGCGCCTTGCGGCGTACGCGCGGGTCGGGGTTGGTGACGCTGCCCAGCTTGTAGTCGTCGTCCTGGAAGACGTTGGCGTTGATCGCCCCGATGTTCAGCCCGAGACCGCTCGCGTGGCGGCGCAGGTCGGCGTAGTCGTCGACCTTGTCCCAGGGGATGTGCAGGGCGACGCTCGGCGCGATCCCGGTGTGGCGGTGCACCTGGGCGGCGTCGGCCAGCTTCTCGTAGGGGTCACGCGGCACGCCGGGCTGGGCGAAGACCTTGAAGCGGGTGCCCGAGTTCCCGTACGCCCACGAGGGGGTCTCGATCCGTTGCGCTCTGAGCTGCGGTCTGATGTCCACGCAAAGCCGTCCCTTGAATCGTTTTAACAACGTGTGCGACGCTAGACAGCGATCCGGCTGCCGTCAATTGCCGTTTCGGGGTTGTTACGTTTTAATCAGGTCCCGTGGTGAACATCAAGGAGGTCGCCGAACTGGCAGGGGTCAGCCCCGGCACGGTCTCGAACGTCCTGAACCGCCCCGAGAAGGTCTCCCCCACGACCCGCCTGCGGGTGGAGGCGGCCATCGAGGACCTCGGCTTCGTCCGGCACGCCTCGGCCTCGACGCTGCGCGCGGGCTACAGCCGTACGATCGGCCTGTCGGTGATCGACATCGGCAACCCCTTCTTCACCGACGTGGCGGCGGGGGTGGAGGAGACCGCCAGCGCCATGGGGTACGCGGTCATCCTGGGCAACTCCGCCGGCTCGCGCGCCAAGGAGGAACGCAACCTCCACGTGCTGGCCGAGCAGCGCGTACGCGGCGTGCTCATCACCCCGTCCGACGAGGACCCCGCGCGCCTGGACCGCCTGCGCGCCCGCGGCATCAACGTCGTCCTCGTCGACCACCCGCCCCACCGCGCCGACCAGTGCTCGGTGGCGGTGAACGACGTCGTCGGCGGGCGCCTGGCCCTCGAACACCTGCTGGCCGGAGGCGCCACCTCCGTCGCCTACGTCAGCGGCCCGCTGACCATCCGCCAGTGCCAGGACCGCTTCGACGGCGCCTCCCGCACCTTCCCCGGCACCCTGCGCCTGCTCCAGATGCCCGCCATGACCGCCCGCGACGGAGAACACGCCGCCCAGGTGCTCCTGGACACCGGCGTTCCCGACGCCGTCTTCTGCGCCAACGACCTGCTCGCGCTCGGCGTCATGCGCGGCCTCATCCAGCGCGGCGTCCGCATCCCCGACGACGTCACCCTGATGGGCTACGACGACATCGACTTCGCCTCCGCCTCGGCCGTCTCGCTGACCTCGATCCGCCAGCCCACGTACCAGTTGGGCAAGGTCGCCACCGAACTGCTCCTCGACGAGTGCGACCGCCCAGAGGCCCACGCCCACCAGCAAATCGTTTTCCAGCCCGAACTGGTCGTAAGGGAGTCCACCCGATGACCCGCTTCGCCGCCATCGACCTCGGCGCCTCCAGCGGCCGCGTGATCGTCAGCGACGAGTCCCTGACCCTGACCGAGGTCCACCGCTTCCCCAACGGCGCCACGATGCGCGACGGCGCCCTGCGCTGGGACATCCACCGCATCTTCCACGAGATCCTGTACGGCCTGGCCAAATGCGGCCCGGTCGACTCGATCGGCATCGACTCCTGGGGCGTGGACTACGGCCTCCTGGGCCACGACGGCAGCTTGCTCCGCGACCCGGTGAGCTACCGCGACAGCCGTACCGAGGGAGTGGTGGCACGCACGCTGGACCTGCTGGGCCCCGACACCCTCTACCAGGCCACCGGCATCCAGCCCCACCCCATTAACACGATTTTCCAGCTCCTGGCCGACGACCTGGCCGACGCCGCGACCATGCTCCTGATCCCCGACCTGATCGCGTACTGGCTTACCGGCGAGATCGGCGCAGAGGTCACCAACGCCTCAACCACCGGCCTCCTGGACATCCACTCCCGAACCTGGTCACACCACCTCGCGGCGAAGGCCGGCATCCCCACCCACCTCCTCCCCCCGATCCGCCACCCCGGCACCGTCATCGGCCAGATGACCCCCGCCCAAGCCCCCGCGCCGTGCTGCCGAGACGCCTTCCCCGACTGGTCGGCCCAGGTCGTCACGGTAGCCAGCCACGACACCGCCTCCGCCGTCATAGCCACCCCCGCAACGACGGACAACTTCGCCTACATCTCCTGCGGCACCTGGTCCCTGGTGGGCGTGGAACTCGCATCCCCAGTGCTGTCCGAGGCCAGCCGTACCGGAAATTTCACCAACGAGACCGGTCTGGACGGCACCACCCGCTACCTCCGCAACGTCATGGGCCTGTGGCTCCTCCAGGAATGCCTGACCACCTGGGGCTCCCCCAACCTCCCCGCCTTGCTGAAGGCGGCCGAGCAGGCCGACCCCTTCCGCTCCCTGATCGACGCCGCAGACCCCTCTTTCCTGGCCCCAGGCGACATGCCCTCCCGCATAGCCGAAGCCTGCAAGGCAACCGGCCACCCCGCCCCCAGAACCCAGGCCGAAACTGTCCGCTGCATCCTGGAAAGCCTGGCCATAGCCCACAAAAACGCAATAACCGACGCGACAACATTGTCCGCCCACCCAGTAGAGATAATCCATTTGCTAGGCGGCGGCTCCCGCAACCGCCTCCTCTGCCAACTAACCGCCAACGCCTGCGGCCTCCCGGTCATCGCCGGCCCCATGGAAGCCACCGCCCTGGGCAACATCCTCGTCCAGGCCCGAAGTGCAGGGTTCGCCACCGACCTGGCATCAATGCGCACCCTGGTCGCCAGACCCCAGACCGTCGAGCGGTTCACTCCAGCGGGCAACCCGACCGCGTGGGCCACCGCTGGAGCCGCCTTGGGCCACTGACGACGCGCTCAGCCGAGCCCGGCCCGCGCGGCCTCCAGTTCGTAGACGTCGTCGATCTTCGTCGCCAGGTCCATGGCCGTGCGGAAATGCTTCCTGGCCTGTTCCCGGTCTCCCACCAGCGAGTAGGTGCGCCCCAGCCCGTTGTGCACCTTGCACTCGGTCAGACGCCTTCTCAGCTGCTGGGCATGGGCCAGAGCCTCCTGCAGCGACTGGAATGCCTCGCCGTACAGGCCCTGCCGTCCCCTGACCTCGCCGAGGTGGCACAGCGCAAGGGCCTCGACAACGCGGTCGCCCAGTTCGCGGGCGATGCTCAGGGCCAGCGTGACACTCTCGAGGGCCGCACCGACCTTCCCCACGCCCAGATAGGCCGTGCAGACATCGAGCAGTCCGTGCGCCTCGTCATGCTGCCTGCCCTGTTCCCGTAGCGCCTTGAGCGAGGGGTGCAGACAATCCAGCGCCTCCTGCATCCTGCCCAGACGTACATAGATCTGCCCTTTGAGATAGACGGTGGCGATCTCACCGGGTTCGTGGTCGAACGCCCGGTACAACTCCTGCGCGAGCGCGTTGGCCTCAAGGGACTCCGTGAGCTGTCCCGTGCGAAACAGTCCGAACGCTACGTAGAACTGCGCTTCCGCCTGCATGCGAATGTCGTCCGTCGCCACGGCCAGTTCAACCGCCATGCGCTGGTAGTCCAGGAACTCACCGTAGCGGTCCGCCTCCATCAAGCCATGTGCCAACGTGGTAAGGATCCTGGTCTCGCCGTTGAGATCGCCCGCCTGACGTGCCGCTTCCAAGGCGCTCTGGTGGGAGGCGATCCAGTCGTCCACCTGGCCGGCCAGGTAGAAGTGATACGCCGTGACGTAGGCCAGTTGCCAGGCGAGGACGGGCGAACCATGGTGCGCGGCGTACGCGATGATCGCCACGGTATTGCGGTGTTCGTTGTTCAGCCAGGCCATGGCGCTGTCTCGGTCGGCGAAATCCTGTGGTCCGCCCGGCGGCGGCTTGACGTCAGGCCACAGCAGGCGCACATCGGGATCGACGTGGGTCATCGCCGAACGCGCGGTGTGAGCGTGCCATCCGAGCAACCGCGCCATCGCCTCAGCTCCCAGATCGACGTCGCCGGAAAGCTCACGGGCGTACTCCCGGATGAGATCGTGCATGCTCACCCGATGAGACTCGGAACTGTGGACCAGGTGAGCGCGCACGAGAACCGAGACGGCCTCGCGCGTGTCGTCCGAACTCTGACCCGTCATGGCCGCGAGGGCATCGAGGCTGATGTCCGGGCCAGGGTGAAGGCCCGCGGCGCGGAACACCGACCTCGCCGTGACCGGCAGGGTCTGATACGACAACGCGAACGTGGACCGAACTCCCGAGTGGGGATCCTCCTCGAACTCAAGCGCTGCCAGCCGGCTGCCCGCACGCAGGCGTCCCACGAGATCGGCGACCGGCTCCCGGGTGTCACGTAGGCGCGCGGCGGCCAGCCGTAGCGCGAGCGGCAGGTATCCGCACAGGGCCGCCAACTCCCTGATCGACTCATCACTCTGCCCGTCCTCGCGCAAGAAGGCGCGCAGCAGCGACTCGGCCTCCTCCGGCTGAAGGACGTCCAGGACGACCAGGTCGACGTCATGGGTGGCGGCCAGCCCGCGTAGGGAGCTTCTGCTGGTGATGACCGCCCGGCATGACGACGAACCTGGAAGCAACGGCCGCACCTGATCGGCGGTGGCGGCGTTGTCGAGGAGGACGAGCACGTTCTTGCCCGCGAGTATCGATCGGTACAAGGCCGACCGTTCATCCGTGTCGAGCGGCATCTCCTCGACTTCCACCCCGAGTCCCCGCAGGAGCTGACGGAGCGCCTCCCCCGAGGTGACGGTGGCGTTGTGGGAGTAACCGTGGAGGTTCACGTAAAGCTGGCCGTCGGGGAACCGATCAGCACGCAGATGGCCCCAGTGAGTGGCCAGGGCGGTCTTCCCGACGCCTCCCGCTCCGGCTATGGCCGAGATCACCAACGGTCTGCCGCGGTCCTCGGACAACAGGGTGTCGAGCGCTGCCAGGCTCTCCTCGCGGCCGGTGAAACGGACGACATCGACCGGAAGTTGCCGTGGTACGACTTTCGGGGGCGACGGCCGTACCTGAGCCGGCTCCCGGGCGCCTGCCTTCATCAGCTCGGGATCCGCCGCGAGGATTCCGTGATGGATCCGCGCCAGTTCTTCACCTGGCTCGATGCCGAGCTCGTCGCGCAGGTAGCGCCGCGCCAGCCGGTACTCCTCCAGTGCGTCCGCGCGACGGCCCTCACGGTACAAGGCCAGCATGAGCTGTCCGCGGAAGCGCTCGCGCAGCGGAGCGGAGACGACGAGTTGCCGAAGCTCGCCGATGAGGTCGGCCTGCCGCCCAAGAGCCAGGTCCACCTCGATGCGGTCGGTCAGGGCCGCCAGTCGCATTTCCTCCAGCGCATAACCGTGCTCGATCTGGAAATCCATGCGTGTTCCGGTCAGAGCGGGACCTCGCCACAGGTCGAGCGCGGTACGCAGCCGCTCGGCGGCCGCCGGTAAGTCGTTCGCGGCCCGGGCGTCGTGAGCGGCGGCGACTTCGGCGCCGAAGACTCCGAGGTCGGAGCCTCGTGCCGGGACCTTCATCGTGTATCCGCCGGAACTGGTGGAGATGCCCTCCTCGTCGGAGAGAAGGCGGCGTACCGACCAGACGTGGTTGTGCAGTGCCCGCCGCCCAGAGGCGGGCGGCGTGTCTCCCCACAGAGCGCGGAGCAATTCGTCGTGTGAGACCGCCTGGTTCGCTCGGAGCACGAGGTGTGCGACAAGCGTCCGTTGCTTCTCACCGACGATCGATACCGCCATTCCACCGCGCCAGATCTCGACCGGCCCCAAGATGCGGAACTTCACCCATCCCCCTGACTCCGTGAGATTCCCCCGCCAGCTTCCCATCATGATTCGCGTCCGCCTTCAGTGCCCGAGCACGAATCGGACCGGCAACCATGATCACGACATTCCCGAGAGAAAATCAAGAGCACGCTCATCCATGCTCAGCTGGTTACCCCTGGTCGAGCCGCTTTCGGTTGCCTTGGCGGCCGGACGCTCGCATGACATGGATGGAGCAACGAATGACCCCTCAGCCCCCGATTTCCCGAGGCGGTCAACGCCGCTTATCGGGAGATCGACCGTTGGCTTCGCCTGAGCCTGCGGCTCTTCGGCGCCAACGTGGAAACGGCTACACGGGATGGGTGGCGGCCGCGGTCACCACCGTGCTGGCCGCCTCTCTTCTCGTCGCCTTACCCGCGGACGCCGACCCCCTCAAACCGGCCACGACGGCCCCGCTCCCCTCAGCGACCGCCTTCCCCCGGCCTGCCGATCCAGACGCGGCGCTCCGGGCGGCGGTGGCCGAGGCCAAGCGGCTGGGCCAGATCATCCCGGTGGAGTCCGCTTACACCGAGCAGTCACGTACGTGGGCCTATCCGGACGGTCATCTGACCACGCAGTCGTACGGCGGTCCCACCCAGCTGAAGCAGGCGGACGGGACCTGGGGCCAGATCGACACCACCCTCGTGGAGCAGAACGGAGTCCTGGCGCCCAAACTCGCCAAAGCGGACGTGTCGTTCTCCCTCGGTGGTGGCGCCCCGTTCGCGTCGATGGAACGGGCCAGGGGCCAGCGTCTTGCCCTGACCTGGCCAACAGAACTTCCACGACCGGAGGTAACCGGCAACGTCGCCCGCTACGTCGACGGAGCCGGAGCGGGCGCGGACCTTGTCGTCACCGCTCTGCCCACCGGGTTCCGGCACGACGTGGTCCTGCGCGAACGCCCTCAGGGCCCGGTCGAGTTTCGGATTCCCGTGGCCACCGACAAGCTCAAGCTCGGCCTGACCAAGAACGACGGGTTGAAGCTGACCGACGACAAGGGCAAGACGGTGCTGTCGGCACCGGCGCCCATGATGTGGGACGCCAACACCGATGATGTGAAGGCGAAGGGGCCGGACCGGCTGGCACCGGTCGACATCTCGGTCCGCAAGCAGGACGGCGGCTCGGTCCTGGTGCTCAAGCCGGACGCCGCGTGGCTGGCCGACCCAGCCACCCGCTACCCCGTCACGATCGATCCCACGACCACCCTGGGAATCACCCAGGAGACCGGCGTCCAGTCCCCGAGCTACCAGATCTCGCCCGGCAAGGTGGGACGCTCGCACCACAAGACGTGCACGGGCACCGGTTGTACCCCTGTCTTCCTGGAGCAGGCGTCCCGCTGGCTGATGGCCTTCGACACCGCACCGATCACCGGCCGGCAGGTCGTCAAGTCGACCATGCAGCTGATGCTGCGCTCGGACGTCACCAACTGCAGCGAGTTCCAGGGCGTCACCGCCCAGCGCGTCACCGAGGCGTGGGTGGCCGACGACACTTTCTGGAGCGATCAACCGGCCTCCACCACGGAGGGCCGCGCGTCGGTCGACCCGTGCGCCCTGCCGGGAACCACCGGGGCGGTCTGGAGTTGGAATCTGACCGAGATGACCAGCATGTGGGCATCCGGTACACCCAACCACGGACTGGTCATGAGGCTCGCCCAAGAGACTCCGACCCCGCAGTACTACAGCGAGGACTTCCTCTTCTGGCCGCAGATGTTCAACCAGAACGTGCCCAAGCTGAGCGTGGACTGGGTGCTGCCGCCCGAGATCCCGACCGTGACCGCCGAGTCCATCGACTCCATGGACGGCAACGACGCCATCGCCCGCAGCACCAACGTCAAGGTCACCTACAAGTCCAGCGTGCCCGAGGCCACCAAGCTGAACTACACCGTCACGGTCAACGACTCGACCATGGCTCCGCCGGCGGCCCAGCTTCCGGCGGGCGAGGCGGCGTACTGGAAGCTGGATGAGACCTCAGGCAGCACCGCGGCCGACTCCTCCGGCAAGAACGTGCCCGCGACGCTGTCCGGCTCCTACACACGGGGCCCCGGCCCCCTGGGCAACGCCGTGACCTTCACCGGTGGCGCCTATGCCGCCACCAGCAAGCCGGCGATCAACACGAACCAGAGCTTCACCGCGGCCGCCTGGGTGCGCCTGAACAGCAGCGCCGACATGCAGACCGTGTTCTCGCAGATGGGCGTCAACCAGCCTGGCTTCACGCTGTCGTACCAAACCTCACAGGCGCCCGAGTACGACCAGCGCTGGGTGATGTCAATGGTCACCGAGGACGTTCCCAACATCATCCGTGAGACGCTCATCCAGTCCAAGGACCTCGCCAAGATCCGCGAATGGACACACGTCGTCGCCCAATACGACGCCACAGCCCACAAGATCCGCCTGTTCGTCGACGGCGCCCAGGTCGGTGAGCGCGACCACACCCCGAACTGGAATGCCCGTGGCGCGTTCGAGATCGGCCGCGACCGCGGCCTCGGGGGCCCTTTGGACGGCTCCGTCGACGATGTCCACGTGTACCAGCGTGCGCTGACGGCCGCCGAGATCCGCACCCTGGTCGGAGTACCCGGCACCACCACGCACAACAACATCCCGTCGGGCCAGGTGCTGGACAAGACCTTCACCCTGGACAACCCGGCCAGCTTCAAGTTCGTCGTCAAGGCCTGCCGCGCCGGCGTCACCCCGCCCTCGTGCAACGAGAGCCCGGCCTACCGCATCACCAGCGACGCACCCGTACTGCCGAGCGACACCCAGACCGGTATGTCCGACCCGACCCAGCCGATTCTGTCCGGCATGGTCAACCGGCCTTCCGGCGGACTCGTTACGGCGAAGTACTACCTGTACGACAACGCGGGTGCACCCGTCGGCACCAGCCCACTGGGGACGCGCACAGTCTCCGGCGGCGAACGGGCCTCCCTCCAAGTACCGACCAACACCGTCCAGCCAGGCACCACCTACAAGTGGCAGATGGTCGCGTGCGCCGTCGGCCAACAGGGCGGAGGCGGCACTGACCCCGGCCCCACGCCAACTCCGGCTCCGACGCCTACCCCAACACCCACGCCCACCCCGACGCCCACAGTCACACGCCTCGAGGCTGAAACCGCTCAATTGAGAGGGTTCAGTACGATGGTGAACCCGCCGGCGGGCGTGTCGGGCAGTGCGGTTTCCAGCAGGGCGAGTGGCAAGAGCGTGACGTGGACCGTCAACAGTGACGTGGCCGCCCGTCACGACCTGCGCTTCCGCTACGTCAGCCCGGACGCCACCGCGTTCTTCGCGCTGGTCATCAACGGCATCGAGGCCACACAGGCCTTCAGCCAGTCCACTGGCTGGGCTGATCACAACACCACGGCTAGCCTCAAGCAGGGCTCGAACACCATCGCGATCAAGCTCTCCGCGACGTTCCCCCAGGCACTCGTCGGGCTGGACTTCCTTGAAACGAAGCCCATCCAGGACGACAACAGCCGTGCGGCTTCCCCTCGCGATGCCAAGGCATCCGGTACCACCGCGACCTCCCAGGCCGTTGAGGAAGTTTGTACCTCCAAGACGGCGCCTGTCTCCTTCACCACCCCGGGGACACCTCCGCCGCCTCCGGTGGAGAACGTCAAGAATCTCACGCTCGCCAAAGACAGCTTCGTCATCAAGAACGCCAAGACAGATCCCACCGCCTGTGGCGGGAATCCGTGCACCGTCACCGACGACACCGTCATGCGCATCGGTGGCGCCGGCGCCGACAAGACCGCTGCGGTCATCGGTTTCAAGCTCGACGAGCTTCCCGAGGGTGCAGGTATTTCGGAAGGCGTACTCAAGCTTGGCAGCCCGGTTTGCCCGGCGGGTACTTGCCCGGCGGACGCCGTCGTCACGGTGACCCCGCTCAAGAACCCGGTCACCGGCGAGAGCAAGGGCTCAGATCTGGCGGGCGACGCGGTCACCACCGGCAACTTCTCCCTCCCGATCGCCGCCCCGAAGGCGGACATCTCCGACGACGCCTTCCGGTGGCTATTGCTCACGTCCAACAAGGACGAGGTCATCACCTTTGGTGACGCCGCGGCGACCGAGCAAGCGTCGCTGGCGCTCACCTACATCCCGGCCGGACCGCCCGGAAAGGTCCTCAACCTCCGCGCGACGGCCGGCGATGCAAGCGCTGTCGTCAGTTGGGGGCTACCTGAAACGAACGGCAGCATCGCAACCCTCGACGGCTACGACGTCGAAACCACCGACAGCACCGGCACCGTCATCAAGACACTTGAAGTAAAGGACCCTTACGCCGCCATCAGCGGCCTGGCCAACGGACAGGCCCACACGATCAAGGTGCGTGCCAAGACCGCGTACGGACAGAGCGATTGGGAGGCGACCAGCGTTACTCCGAAGATCGTGCCGCCGCCACCAGCCAACGACGGGAGCCAACCCTGCGTTCCCTTCCTGGACGGCGAGCAGCCACAAGCCAAGGCTGCCACCACCGAGGAGTCCGGCGCCCAGACCTACACCGATCGTGTGAAGGCGTACTACCAGGCCCAGGATGCCGTGCTCGAAGGTCGCGCGGCGACGATCTGGAATGTGCCCGGGGTGGGTCCTCGGGACCCGAGTACGGCCAAGCTGTCCCTGCTGAACGGGCCACTGGTGCAGCAGGACGCCAGCATGGACCAGGCCCAGGAGACACGTAGCGACTCCAGCGTCACGCTCGACAACGTCGTGGTCCAGCCCGGTGCACGCGGGTCAGTACATGTCGTCGCCAAGGTCACTCGATCCTGGACTCAAACTTCTCCCGGAAGTGACACGAAGCGGTCCGGAGCAAGCACCCAGGGTGTCGTGCACCCGATCGAATCGACCATATCGATTCACGTGTTCGACCGCTGCGGCAACATGACTGAGATTCAAGTCCCGATGCCCAAATATCAGGACCCCACGGACGGCTACGACCGCTGCGGCGGATTTGTCGACCCAGACGGCACAGAACGCCGCGTATGTGAATCAACCGACGGTGGAAGTGGTGGCGGCGGCGCAGGGCCCGTGGGGACGCAAGGATGGGACGCGCTGAGAGTCTGCGCAAGCGGCGCATGCAGGTCCGACATCTTTGGCTGGAATTATCTAACCAAGGGTCTGGCATTCGAGGCAGGTGGCGTCGTCCGATGGCAGTATGAGGTCGCGCAGCCAGGATTTCCACTCAGCGTGAGAGAGTGGAGTGTCTATGCCGAGGCCAAACCGTCCGGGTCATTCGGCAAAAGCAAGGTCGATAAACTAATCCTGGATAATCTCCAAATCAAGGTCGAGACTGGGTTGACGCTTAAGGCGTCGATTTTCTCGCCATCCGTCTCCTGGCCTCCAGGTGTAAGCGTCGGGCAGAGCGAAGAAACGGGAACGCTCTCTTATGAAGCACACCCCAAGGTCAAGAGACTTTTCCCAGAGAAGTTCAGGGCGTTCTCCTTGACGTGTGGGAGCGCATTCTGCACCGGATTCAGCGGGATCAAGCACTCGGTAAGGGGGATACTGAACCTGCTTGCACAATGTAAGGGCAGTTCTCCAAAGCCGTCAGACTGCATCAGTGCTCCGAAGACCATTTCGGTCAACGAGCGCGGCGGGAAGTTCTGGTGGGCGCCCACGACGTGGCCCCACGCATACGACGACAGAATTCGAGGGTGAAAGCCAATCTCGTGTGAGGCGACACGGCAGGCGTAGGACCGCCCGATTCGTTCGCCGCTAGATGAGGCCGGCCGAGGGACACCCCACGGCCGGCCTTGTCGCACCATCCCAAGAGGAGGGGTACTCATGAAGCCGCGTCGAATCGCTCGCCGCGCCGCCTTGACGATTACTACACTCATCATACTCGTCGAGGTTGTCCATCTCTTTGTAGACAGCCCTGGGCGATTTCACGAGATTTACGGCGGTGCTGTCCAGATCGCATACCCAGAACATTATATTGTTGACTCAGATGCCAACTTCAGCCTGATCACAACGACGCTTACATTTTGGGCCGACAGCTATGGGCCATCAACCAGTGGCTACCTCAACGGTTCGGTCAGGATGAGTGCGTTCAGATCGCTCAGCATATCTCCGCTTCCGGACACCAAAATGACAGCTGTGCTTCGGAGCTTTCGTGGCGGCCAAGGCACAGAGGTGAGCACCAAGCATCAGGCCAGGGCCGAACTCTCCAAATTACCCGACAACGCTTTCGCGACCGCGGTAGTCGAACTGGCCACCCCCATGGACGAGCGTGAGATGGAGGTCGCCTTAGCAGGCTACGTTGATACGCGAACAGATACCGTTTACCTGTTCCTCTCCGGACTCGAGCCAGGAATGAGGAAGCCTGTCTTCTGGCGATCCTGCGCAATCTATCGGTCAGAGTGTGCGAACAGATCCAGTCTGGACCTCTATCGCCGCTGGGTTTCGCGGCTCTCCTGGTTCGATGGAATCGGCCTCACACAAATGGGACTGAACGCCGAGCGGCTGCGCCAGGCCGCCCGGGAGGGGCGCATCTACGGTCTACTCACGTACGGATACCCCAAGAAGCGACTACTCGAGATGCTGGACCTGCGGGCCGTACGCGCAATACACGTTGCCGAGACGCGCACCATCGGCTGACCGTCCCATGGCGACCGGGTGTGGTCACACTGGCATCCAGCGAGCGGGCCACCCTTCATACCGAAAGATGGCCTGCTTGCCGTGCGTGAACCCTCTACGCCAGGGCCGGTTCCCTTGCGGGGGGCTTGGCGGTGGGGGTTTCGTCGTTGTCTAGGGGCTGGGGTGGGGCGTTGAAGATCGACTCGTCGAGGCGGTTCTCCGAGCGGGCCACCAGTACCGGGACTACCGCTTGACCTGCGACGTTGGTGGCGGTGCGGATCATGTCCAGGATGGGGTCGATCGCGAGGAGGAGGCCCACTCCTTCCAGGGGGAGGCCCAGGGTGCTCAGGGTCAGGGTCAGCATGACGATCGCGCCTGTCAGGCCTGCTGTGGCGGCGGAGCCTACTACTGAGACGAAGGCGATCAGCAGGTAGTCGCCGATGCCCAGCGGGACGTTGAAGACCTGGGCTACGAAGATGGCGGCCAGGGCGGGGTAGACGGAGGCGCAGCCGTCCATCTTGGTGGTGGCGCCGAAGGGGACGGCGAAGGAGGCGTAGTCGCGGTCGACGCCGTTGCGCTCGATCGTCACGCGCTGGGTCAGGGGCAGGGTGCCGACGGAGGAGCGGGAGACGAAGGCGAGTTCGATCGCGGGCCAGGCGTTGCGGTAGAACTTCAGCGGGCTGACCTTGCCGAAGACCGCCAGCAGCGTCGGGTAGATCGCGAGCAGGACGATGAAGCAGCCGATGTAGACGCCGGCTGAGAACTTCGCGAGCGGGGCCAGCAGGTCCCAGCCGTAGGTGGCTACGGCCTTGCCGATCAGGCCGGCCGTGCCGATCGGGGCCAGGCGGATTACCCACCACAGGGCCTTTTGGACCAGTTCGAGGACTGAGCGGCTCAGGTTCAGGAACGGCTCGGCCTTGTCGCCGATCGCCAGGGCCGCGGCGCCCAGGACGACACCCAGGAAGACGATCTGGAGGACGTTGAGCTCGGTGAAGGCGGTGACGATGTTGGTGGGGATGATGCCGGTGACGAAGTCCAGCCAGGTGCCGGCGCCCTCGGTGTCCACGGGCTTCGCGGTGCTGGTGTCGAGGGTGACGCCCTGGCCGGGGTTGATGAGGAGGCCCAGGCCGATGGCGAAGGCGACCGAGATGAACGCCGTGGCCAGGAACCAGAACAGAGTCTTCGAGGCCAGTCGGGCGGCGCCGTTGACGTTGCGGAGGTTGGCCACGCTGACCAGCACGGCGGTGAACACCAGCGGCGGCACGGCCAGCTTCAGCAACTGGACGAAGATCTTGCCGACTTGGGTCAGGGTCTCTGCGAGCCAGGAGACGTCCCAAATCTTGGCGACGAATCCGAGGGCGACGCCGGCTACCAGGCCGGCGAGCAGTTGCAGGGAAAAGCTGAATCTCTTCACGTGAGGAAGGCTCCGGAGATGACGGCATGCCTGAGCACACCGGTAAGGAGAAAAGGGGTGAGTGGCGATCTAGCGCGTCATGGCGCGATCAGCGACAGCTCGTCCCCGTCACGCGGCACAGGTCGATGTGCAGCCGCTCGACGAGCCACACGTTGACTACCGAATACCTCACGAAGGGTCACAACATAGCCCTTATGTCCTGGTATTCCCGGTTGTCGTTGTGATCTGGACCACCCTCCTGTACGGCTCCGCCCACGGACCCCCGCCCGCCGCCCCAACTCGCCGCCGCAGCCGATGCTCCCCGCCGCACTCCGGCTGGGCGCCGTCACAGCGATCCGTAGACTGGCCGCCGTGGCCCACGCCGGGCGCCGTACCGGTGCGCCGAACGCCGCCGCACCCCCTCCGTCCGTGCGGCGCACGAAAACCCTCGGGGCAAGCCCCGAACCCCTCAGGACAAGCCCCAGCCAAGGGGCCCAGGGGCTCAGGGGCCAAGGGGCCAAGGGGCCAAGGGGCCAAGGGGCCGTCAGTTGACCTGAACGCCTCGGGGGACCAGAGGCCCTCGGAGGGATTGGGCCGTCGGGGTGGTCGGGGGTCGGGGTCGGGGGCCTGGGGCCTTGGGGGCCTGGGCCGTCGGGAGACCAGGGGGCCGCGGGAGACCCAGGGCCCACGACGAGCCGGGGACCGAGGGCGGAGCCGTAGTGGCCGAGGCGGTGGGGCGAGGTGGCCAGCGGAGGCGTGATGGCCGGGACGGAGGCGTGATGGCCGGGACGGAGGCGTGATGGCCGGGACGGAGGCGTGATGGCCGCGCCGGAGGCGTGATGGCCGGGGCGGAGGTGTGCGGGCACCCAAGGGCGGAGGGAGCCCCTGGGTGGGGGGCGGGTGTCGGGGTCAGGCGGCCAGGGTCTTGATGGTTTCCAGGAGGCGGAGCCGCTCCTCGTGCGTGTTGGCCAGGGGCGTCACGTTCAACGTGGTCACCCCCGACTCCTTGAGCGCCTGGATCCGGTCGCGGACGAACCCCTCCGACCCGATCAACGACATCTTCTCCAGCAGCTCCTGCGGCACCAAAGCCGCCGCCTCCGCCTTCTTCCCCTCCAGGTAGAGGTCCTGGATCTGCTCGGCCTCCTTCTCGTACCCGTACCGCCGGGCCAGCTCGTTGTAGAAGTTGCGCCCCTTGGCCCCCATCCCCCCGATGTACAGGGCAGCCATCCCCCGCCCAAGCTCCAGCAACCCCTGAACGTCGTCGCCGATGGCCAGGGCGGCCTGCGCGATGGTGTCCAGCGGGCCGAGGGACGGGTCGCGCCGAGCGGCCCCGGCGGCCAGCGAAGGTCCCCAGACCTCGCTCGCCTTCTCCGGCACGTAGAAGATCGGCTCCCAGCCTTCGGCCACCTCGGCGGTCAGCTCCACGTTCTTGGGGCCGATGGCCGCGACCACGATCGGGATGCGCGGCCGTACCGGATGGTTGATGATCTTGAGGGCCTTGCCGAGCCCGGTGCCCTGCTCGGGCGGGAGCGGCAGCGTGTAGTGCTTGCCGGAGTAGGTGAGCCGCTCGCGGCGCCAGACCTGGCGGCAGATGTCGATGACCTCGCGGGTACGGCCCAGCGGCGCGGTGTAGGGGACGCCGTGGAAGCCCTCGATCACCTGTGGGCCCGAGGCGCCGAGGCCCAGGGTGAAGCGGCCGTCGGAGACGTAGTCGAGCCCGGCGGCGGTCATCGCGAGCAGGGTCGGGGTGCGGGAGTAGATCGGCAGGATGCCGGAGGCGATCTCCAGCCGCTCGGTCTTGGCGGCGATGTAGCCCATCTGGCTGACGGCGTCGAAGCTGTAGGCCTCGGCGACGAAGACGATGTCGAGCCCGGCCCGCTCGTAGTCGGCCAGCTCCGCGACCGTCTCCTTGAAGCCGCCTGAGTAGTTGAGCGCCATACCGATCCGCATGCCGGACTCCCTCGAACCGAGCAGTAACCGAACTATATTCGGCACCAGGTTAGCCTGTCCGCGCCGCGGGCCCATACCGGCTAGCCTGGGGCAGGTGCTGAGTCGGGTCGTCATCGTCGTGTCCGCCCTGGTCGCCGTGGCCTTGGCGGGTCATCAGCTCTTTCCGGTCATGGGTGGGTTCACCCCCATCTGGGAGAGCATGCTGCCCTGGGTGGGGCTCACGGTGCCGGTGCTGCTGCTGGGCGCCGCGCTGTCGCGGTCGAAGGGGGCCGCGGTCGCGGCGCTGGTCCCGGGGCTGGTGTGGGCGCT
The DNA here is from genome assembly GCF_044456745.1 of Nonomuraea sp. NPDC050790. Classification (NCBI taxonomy): domain Bacteria; kingdom Bacillati; phylum Actinomycetota; class Actinomycetes; order Streptosporangiales; family Streptosporangiaceae; genus Nonomuraea; species Nonomuraea sp. NPDC050790. Next base: position 406,630 of record NZ_JBITGF010000005.1, read on the forward strand.
GATGTTCGGCTCCACCGTGCTGAGATCGCCGCCCGGCGGCGCCAGCGACCTCAAGGTGGCCACCGTCAACGTCGGCGTCACCAACGACGCCTCCGGCGAGGCCATGCGCAAGATCGCCGAGGGGCTCGACCTGGTCGCGGCCCAGGAACTCACCCCGGGCGGACCGGCGGCCAAGCAGCTCGACCGGATGTTCCCGCACAAGTACCCGGTCGGCACGGTCGGGCTCTGGAGCCGCTACCCCCTCAGCAAGCAGCAGAAGCTCGACGTGGGCATGGGCTGGCCGAGGGCGCTGCGCGCGGTGGCCGACACCCCGAAGGGCAAGGTCACCGTCTACGTGATGCACCTGGCCTCGGCGCGGCCCGGCCACACCGCCTTCCGCGACAAGTCGCTGGCCCACGCGCGCGCCCTGGTGGACAAGGACGACAGCAAGCGCATCCTGCTCATGGGCGACCTCAACACCGCCACCACCGACCGCGGTATGTCCGGGCTGACGCCGCCGCTGCGGGACGCGCAGCGCGAGGCGGGCGACGGGTTCGGGTTCACCTGGCCGTCGTCGTTCCCGATCACCCGGCCCGACCACATCCTGTACAAGGGGATGACGGCCACCAAGGCGGGCGTCGCACCGGCCGTCGGCAGCGACCACCGGGCGGCCCTGGCCTCGTTGCGGCTGAGCTAGGGGCCTTTCAGGAGTTCCAGGTCCTCCGGCGTGTCGATGTCGGCCGGGCTGCCCAGCCCGTCGCACGGCACGTCGGTGATCAGTTCCGGATACGCCTTCAGGAACGGCCTGGCCCCCACGTCCCCCACGGCCAGCCCTGCCACCTCGGCGAAGTGGGCACGGGCGAACAGCACCGGGTTGCGCCGGGCGCCGCCGTACGTGGCGACCGCGACCTCGCCCCCGCTGGCGATCAGCGCGGCCACGGCGTCGGGCGTCACGAACGGCTGGTCCACCAGCGCCACGACGACGGCGGCGGCGTCCGGCGGCAGCGCGGCCAGCCCGACGCGCAGCGAGGAGCCCATGCCCGTGCGCCAGTCGGGGTTGCGCACCACGACGGCGCCGCGCACCGGCACGGTCGCCGCGCCGAGCACCACGACGACGGGATGGCAGCCGCCGGACTCCAGCAGCCGCACGCCGCGATCGACCAGCCGCTCGCCCTCGTACTCCACCAGCGCCTTGGGCGTGCCCAGCCGCGCCCCGCGTCCGGCCGCGAGCAGCAGCCCGGCCACGTCAGATCGCTTCATTCCGCTCTTCTGCCCATCCGTGGATGCGTCCACGCGTCTGGCCGAGCGGCCGTCCGGAACCGCCCCACCGAAGCTGGATGAGCTCGGCGGCGATGGAGACCGCCGTCTCCTCCGGAGTGCGCGCGCCCAGGTCGAGGCCGATGGGCGAGCGCAGCCGTCCCAGCTCCTCTGCGGTGAGCCCGGCCTCGCGCAGCCGTTCCAGCCGGTCCTCGTGGGTACGGCGCGAGCCCATCGCGCCCACGTAACCGGCGTCGGTGCGAAGAGCCAGCTCCAGCAGCGGCACGTCGAACTTGGGGTCGTGGGTCAGCACGGCGATGACCGTGCGCTCGTCCACCTTCTGCGTGGCCAGGTAGTCGTGCGGCCACTTGACCACGACCTCGTCGGCCTCGGGGAAGCGCTTGGGGGTGGCGAACACCGGGCGGGCGTCGCAGACGGTGACGTGGTAGCCGAGGAACTTGCCGACGCGGGCGACGGCGGCGGCGAAGTCGATGGCGCCGAAGACCAGCATGCGCGGCGGCGGCGCGAAGGAGTGCACGAACACCGACAGGTCGTCCAGGCGGCGCTCGCCGTGGCCGCCGTAGTGCCGGATGCCGGTCAGGCCCTGGGCCAGCATGCCGCGGGCGTCGTCGTCGACCGCCTGGTCGAGGCGCTCCAGGCCCAGGCTGCCCGCGGTGCGGTCGGGCCAGATCACCCGGCGGGCGCCCATCCGGCCGGGGCCGCCGACGATGGTGGCGACGGCGACGGGTTCGTGGGCGCGTACCGACGCGTCGATGTCGCCGAGCTCGGGGAAGGTCTCGATGGAGACCGGCTCGACGAGGATGTCGATGATGCCGCCGCAGGTGAGACCGACCGCGAAGGCGTCGTCGTCGCTCACGCCGTAGCGCTGCAGGACGGGGGCCTCGGCCGCGGCGGCCAGCTCGAACACCGCGCCCTCGACGCAGCCGCCGGAGACGCTGCCGACGACCTCGTCCCCGCGCACCGCCATCACCGCGCCGGGCGGCCGGGGCGCGCTGCTGAACGTGCTCACCACCGTCGCCAGCCCGAACCTGAGCCCCGAGCGCCACCACCGCATGATCTCCGGGAGCACCTCACGCATGGCCGAGCCTTTCGCTGAGCGCCTCGAACGCCGCCAGGCTGTGCCCGGCCACGAGGTCGTCGATGTACGGCAACGCCGCCCGCATCCCACCGGTGAGCGGCTCGTAGCCTTCATACCCCTTGTGCGGGTTGACCCAGATCACCCGGTACGCCTGCCGGGCCAGCCTGGCCATCTGGGAACCGAGCAGTGCGGGATCGCCGCGTTCCCACCCGTCGGAGGCGATGACCACGACCGCCCCCCGCGCGTCATGATTTTTCAGGAAACGCCGGAGCTCCTCCCCCAGCCTGGTGCCCCCGCTCCAGTCCGGTATGACCCGCGACACCTCGTTCAGCGCGGTCCCCGGGTCACGGTGGCGCAGTTCGGCGGTGAGGTGCGTCAGCCGCGTCCCGATCGAGAACACCCTGGTCGCCCGGGGTTCCCCGCGCACCAGCGCGTGGGCGTAACGCAGCAGCGTCTCCGCGTACGGCGACATCGACCCGCTCACGTCGACCAGCAGCACCACCTTGCGCGGCCGCGTCGTGTGCGCCTTCCTGCGCAGCCGCGCCACCTCGCCCTTGCGCAGCGCCTCGCGGATCGTGCGCCGCTGGTCGAGCACCCCGCGGTGGGCGGGCTGGTGGCGGCGCGAGCGGCGGCGGGCCCGCCGCTCGCGCAGCATCGCCAGCATCCGGTGGACCTCGGCGCGTTCCGCCTCGGTCATCCTGGCCACGTCGCGCCGGCGCAGGATCTCGATGCGGCTGGCCGTTCCGGGGGCCGCGTCGGCGTCCTGCGCCGCGCCGTCCTCGCCCGTCTCGGCCGCCGCCACGTGCCGCGTGACCACCCGGTCCGCGCTACGGCCGGCCGCCCGCAGCCCCCCGAAGTAGGCGGCGAAACACCGGTCGTAACGGGGCAGGTCATCAGGTGCGGCGCAGAGCGTCAGCCGCCCGGCCCAGTACACCTGCGCGGGCTCGGCCACGTCGAGGTGGTCCAGCGCGAGCAGCAGGTTGCGGGTGCGCTCGTGGTCGGCCGCCACCCCGGCCGCGCGCAGCGTCCTGGCGAACCCGGTCATCGTCGCGGCCAGCTCATCCATGGCGCAGCAGCCCGTTCGCGAGCACGGACTCGACGTCCTCCCGGTACTTCAGCGCCGCCCCCAGCGTGGCCGCCGCCAGGTCCGGGTCGAGCTCGCGGGCACCGAGCGTCAGCAGCGCCTCGGTCCAGTCAAGGGTCTCGGCCACGCCGGGCGGCTTGATCAGCTCGGCGGCCCGCAGCCGCTCCGCCGCCCCCGCCACCTGTACGGCCAGCGTCTGCGTGCACCCGGGCAGCCTGCGCAGCAGGATCGCCACCTCACGGTCGAAGCCGGGATGCTCCAGCCAGTGGTACAGGCAGCGCCGCTTCAGCGCGTCGTGCACCTCCCTGGTCCGGTTGGAGGTGACGACCACCACCGGCGGCGTGGCCGCCTTGATCGTGCCCAGCTCCGGGATGGAGATCGTGAAGTCCGACAGCACCTCCAGCAGGAACGCCTCGAACTCGTCGTCGGCCCGGTCGATCTCGTCCACCAGCAGCACGCTGGGCTGCGTCTCGACCGCCTTCAGCAGGGGCCGGGCGATGAGGAAGCGCCGGTCGTAGATCTCGCTCTCCAGCCTGGCCACGTCGGTGACCCCGGCCACCTCGGCCGCCTTGAGGTGCAGGAGCTGGCGGGCGAAGTCCCAGTCGTAGAGCGCCTGGGCGGCGTCGAGGCCCTCGTAGCACTGCAGCCTGATGAGCGGCGCCTTGAGCAGGTCGGCCAGCGTCTTGGCCAGCTCGGTCTTGCCGACCCCCGCCTCCCCCTCCAGGAACAGCGGCCGGCCCATCCGCAGCGCCAGGAACGTCGCCGTCGCCAGCCCTTGGTCGGCCAGGTAGGAGTACCGGTCCAGCAGCTCGATCAGCTTGTCCGGTGACTCGATGTCCGCTGCCCTGATGGTCCGCCTCAGCACGCCTTCAGGCTACGCCGACATTGCGGTAGTGGGTCGTCAGGCGCCCCTCGTCGAGCACGTGGAAGGCCAGGGACGGCGGCTGGTCCAGGTCCACGAGGCCCCGCGCGTGCTCCCACGGCAGGCGGAGCGTGGAGACGACGCCGGGCGCGACGAGCAGGGGCCGGCCGGCGAACGTGGTGGCCGCCGGGGTGTGGGCGTGCCCGGCCAGCAGGGCGGCGACCTGGGGGTGGCGGTCCAGGAGCCGGGCCAGGCGCTGCTCGCCGTACTGCCTGATGCCGTCGATGAACGGCACGTGCAGCAGCGTGGGCGGGTGGTGGAAGGCGACCAGGGCCGTGCGCTCCCCCGCCTGGCCGAGGACCTCCTCCAGCCACCGGAGCGTCTCGTCCTCCAGCAGGCCCTCGTCCTTGCCGGGGACGGAGGAGTCGCAGGCCGCCACGACGAAGCCGGCGCCGTGGTGCGCCTGGTTGACCGGGCCCGGCGCGGCCGCGCCGCCGAGAAGGTGCCGGCGGAAGGCGGACCGGTCGTCGTGGTTGCCCGGGCAGACCAGCACCGGGTGGCGCGAGGCGAGCAGTTCCCTGGCCCGCTCGTACTCCTCCGGCAGGCCGTGGTCGGCGATGTCACCGGTGACCAGGACCAGGTCGAGGTCGTGGGGCAGGTCGTTCAGGTAGTCCATGACGGCGCGGGTGCGCTCGGCGCTGCGCGGACCGGCGTCGATGTGGACGTCGCTGAGGTGCGCGATCACGTTCATGTCCGTGGAGCGTAGCCCCTGGCCGGCGGGCCCCCAAGGTCCACTTCCGCGGAAAACCCGGCGCCCACGTGCGCGGCGGGTCAGTCCTCGCGGGCCTCGCCGCGGCTGCGGATCAGGGCCTTGAGCTCGGCGGTGGCCTGCTTGGCGCGGGCTTTCTCCGAGCCCTGGATGCCCATGGCGCCGACGGTGCGGCCGTCGGAGAAGTCGATCTTGGGCCAGGGGTCGCCGACCATCAGGGTGACGTCGAGGACCTCCGGCCAGCTGTAGCGGTGGGTGCGCAGGGCGTTGACCAGCGTGACGCCCTCCTCGTCCGCCTCCACGCGGACGCGCCCGAGCAGGTGCAGGACGTACGCCACCGCGCAGCCGAACAGCACGATGGCGATCCGGTCGGCGAGCTGGAACGGCTGGGCGATGAACACCGCCATCACCACGGCGCCGGCGAGGATGACCACGGCGAAGGCGTACGGGACGATCCTGCCGCGGCGCGGACGGAAGGTCACGGGCAGCGGCGGTGGGCTGACGGGCTCGGGCACGCAGGAAACTTACCGCACGCCGGGGTCGGTCCGGCCGCCGGACGGGGCCGGACCCGCCGGCCGGCCCCGCGCGGCCTCACCTGGCCAGTTCGCGCAGCAGCAGCGCCGTCTCCAGCGCCGCCATGGCCGACTCGTACCCCTTGTCCTCCTTGGCGCCGGGGCCACCGGAGCGGTCCTCGGCCTGCTGGAGGTTCTCGCAGGTCAGGACGCCGTTGCCGACCGGGGTCTCCTCGTCGAGCGAGATCCTGGTCAGCCCGGCGGTCACCGAGTCGCAGACGTAGTCGAAATGGGCGGTCTCCCCGCGGATGACCGCGCCCAGCGCCACCACCGCGTCACAGCGTCTGGCCAGCGCCTGCGCGACCACCGGGATCTCCAGCGACCCGGCCACCCTGATCACCGTGGCCTGGGCGCCGCTGTCGTCGCAGGCCTGTACGGCCCTGGCCACCAGCCGGTCGGTGATCCCCGCGTGCCAGCTCGCCGCGACGATGCCGACGCTGAGCCCGGCGGCGTCCACCACGGACGCCGCCGGCCGTCCCTGCCCGCTCATCAGCTCTCCTCCACGAAGTGGCCGAGGCGCTCACGCTTGGCCGTCAGGTACCGCTCGTTGTGGGGGTTGGCCGCCACCGGCATCGCCTCGCGGCCCAGGACCTTGATGCCGTAGCCGTCCATGCCCTTGAGCTTGGCCGGGTTGTTGGTCAGCAGCCGGACCGACTTGACGCCCAGGTCGGCCAGCATCTGGCCGGCGTTGGAGAACTCGCGGGCGTCCACCGGCAGCCCCAGCTCCAGGTTGGCGTCGACGGTGTCGCTGCCGTTGTCCTGCAGGCTGTACGCCCTGAGCTTGGCCAGCAGCCCGATCCCGCGTCCCTCGTGCCCGCGCAGGTACACGACCACGCCCCTGCCCTCCTCGGCGATGGCGGCCATGGCGTGGTCGAGCTGCACGCCGCAGTCGCAGCGCAGCGAGCCGAACACGTCGCCGGTCAGGCACTCGGAGTGGGCGCGGACCAGCACGTTCTCGCCGTCGCCGATCTCGCCGAGCACGAGCGCGAGGTGCTCGCCGCCGTCCAGCGCGCTGGAGTAGCCGTACGCGCGCCACATGCCGTGGCGGTTGGGCAGGCGGGTCTCGGCGACCCTGGTGACCATGCTCTCGGTGCGCCGCCGGTGCTCGACGAGCTGCTCGATGGAGATGAGGGCCAGGTCGTGCTCGTCGGCGAAGGCGCGGAGCTGGGGCAGCCTGGCCATCGTGCCGTCGTCGTTGACGATCTCGGCCAGCACGCCCGCGGGTGACAGCCCGGCCAGGCGGGCCAGGTCGACGGCGGCCTCGGTGTGGCCCCTGCGGGCCAGGACGCCGCCGTCGTGGTAGCGCAGCGGGAAGATGTGGCCGGGCCGTACCAGCTCGTTGGGTTCTGTGGCGGAGTCGGCGAGCGCGCGGATGGTCCGCGCGCGGTCGGCGGCCGAGATGCCGGTGGTGACGCCGTCGCGGGCGTCCACGCTGATCGTGTACGCGGTCCGCATCCGCTCGCGGTTCTGGAACACCATGAGCGGCAGCCCGAGCCGGTCGAGCTCCTTGCCCTCCATGGGCACGCAGATGACGCCGCTGGTGTGGCGGATGGTGAAGGTCAGCAGCTCGGGGGTGGCCTTCGCGGCGGCGAAGATGATGTCGCCCTCGTTCTCCCTGTTCTCGTCGTCGACGACGATGACGGGCCGGCCGTCCCTGATGTCGTTGATGGCCCGTTCGACCTGGTCGAGCATGGTCATGTCGCCACCGCCACGGTCTTGGGCTCGGCGGTGCGGGCGCGGTACTCGCGCAGCCACTTCACGAAGCCGATGAGGACGAGGATGAAGAACAGGCCGTAGACGGCCCCCGAGACGTACAGTCCCGAGCGGAACAGCAGCGGCACGCCGACCAGGTCGACGGCCATCCACACGATCCAGAAGTCGACCAGCGCCCGTCCCTGCGCCCAGGTGGCGACGGCCCCGCCGACGAAGATGTAGGCGTCGGCGGCCACGAGGAAGTAGCTCTCCGGCGCCGGGGAGTGCACGCCCCACGACAGCGGCAGCTCGAACCACGCCCACGCGCCGTAGAACAGCGCGGCGACCGCGGCGGTGCCCAGCACCATGGCGGCGACCAGCGCGACCCGCTCGCCGGAGCGGGCCGGGCGCACCTCCAGGGCCTGGCCGCCCTGGGTGCCCTGGCGCCACTTCCACCAGCCGTAGACCGCCAGCGCGCCGAACAGGACCTGCTTCAGGGCGTTACCCGTGACGCTCGCGCTGACCGAGGCGATGAACAGCAGCACCGCCCCGGTGAACTGCACCGGCCACGTCCAGATCGACTTGCGCATGGCGAACAGCACGGTCGCCACCGCGAACACGTTGCCGAGCAGATCAGTCCACTTCACCGGCAACCCGAACACACTGATTGAGGCATCTGCCCAGCTCATCGCAGTGCCACCAGCCTTTCCACATACTTGGCGATCACGTCGGCCTCCAGGTTCACCAGCTCCCCCTCCGCGCGCCGGCCCAGGTTCGTCAGGCGCAGCGTGGTCGGGATGAGGCTCACCCCGAAGCTGTCGTCGTCAACCGTCGTGACCGTGAGGCTGATTCCGTCGATCGCGATCGAGCCCTTCTCCGCGACGTAGCGGGCGAGCTGGGCGGGCAGGCTGAAGCGCAGGTTGTCCCACGCCTCGCCGGTCTCTCTCGACAGGAGTACGGCGGTGCCGTCCACGTGGCCCTGCACGATGTGACCGCCGAGCCGCTGGTCGGCGCGGACCGCGCGCTCCAGGTTGACCGGCGAGCCCTCCTTGAGCCCGCCCAGCGAGGTGCGTTCCAGCGACTCCTTCATCACGTCGACGGTGAACACCCCGTCCGCGGACTCCACGACGGTCAGGCAGACGCCGTTGACGGCGATGGAGTCGCCGTGGCGGGCGTCGGAGGTGACGATCGGGCCGCGCACCGACAACACGGCCGAGTCCCCGCGCGTCTCCAGGGCGACGACCTCGCCCATTTCCTCGATGATTCCGGTGAACATCACTTCTCCTTAGGGGTGCCCGGCCGCGCGACGAGCCGCAGGTCCGGACCGATCAGGGAAACCTCTTCGAAGACGAAGGAGTGGATGCCGGCGATCGTGGACACGCCCGCCTGCCCCAGCGCCGCGCGCCCCGAGCCGAGCAGCGCGGGCGCGACGTAGGCGACGACCCGGTCCACCAGCCCCTGCCGGACGAAGGAGCCCGCCAGCGTCGGGCCGCCCTCCAGGAAGGCGCTGACCACGCCGCGCCGGCGCAGTTCGGTGAGGAGCGCGCGCAGATCGAGCCCGTCCGGCCCGTACGGCAGGCGGACCAGGTCGGCCGCCAGGCCGGTCTCCGTGCTGTCGGCGATCGCCACGAGGGTCGGCGCCGCCCCGTCGAGCACCCGCGCGCCCTGGGGCGTACGGGCACGCGAGTCGACCACGACCCGCAACGGCTCACCTCTCACCGCACCCCGCTCCGCCGCCCGGGCGCTCCGCTCCGCCGGCCGGGCGCTCCGCTCCGCAGGCCGAGCACTCTGTTTCGCCGGCCGGGCGGTCAGGAGCGGGTCGTCGGCCAGGACGGTGCCGATGCCCGCGATGATCGCGTCGGCGCCGGCCCGCAGCCGGTGGACGTCCTCCCGCGCCTCGGGCGAGGTGATCCACTTGCTGGTGCCGTCCGCGGCGGCCGAACGGCCGTCCAGGGTGGCGGCGAACTTCCACGTCACGTACGGCCTGCCGAGGCGCACCGAGGTCAGCCACGCGGCGTTGACCCGCTCGGCCTCCTCTTCCAGCAGGCCGTGGGCGACCTCGACGCCGTGGGCGCGCAGCCGTTCGCCGCCGCCGGCCGCGACCGGGTTGGGGTCGGGCACGGCGTAGACGACCCGGGCGACGCCGGCGGCCAGGAGGGCCTTGGTGCACGGGCCGGTGCTGCCGGTGTGGTCGCAGGGTTCGAGGGTGACGTACGCGGTGCCGCCGCGGGCCCGTTCGCCGGCCGCGCGCAGGGCGACGACCTCGGCGTGGGGGCCGCCCGCGTAGGCGTGGAATCCTTCGCCCGCCACCTCGCCGCGGGCGTCGAGGACGACGCAGCCGACGACGGGATTGGGGCTGGTGGTGCCGAGACCGAGCGCGGCCAGTTCGACGGCGCGCGCCATGTGCGCGGCGGGATCGTCCACCCGGGGACCTCCTACTCGCCAGTAGCTCCAAGCCACGGCGAACCCCGGGGGTGCGTGGGACGCGTACGCCACCACAACGGCGCCCGGCCACGGCCGGACGCCCGCGCGCTTCCTCCCATCCGGACTTTAACCGTCGGTCCCGGAATTCCACCGGGTCAACCGGCCGATGGCATCGGCCGGGTCGCGGACTGTCACCGCCGGTTCGGACTTTCACCGACCCCGGAGCACGCTAGCTCTTCTTTCGCCTATCAGTCTGCCATGCCCGAATCGGCATCTGCGACCGCCCCCATTTTCGCAACCAAGCGACCGCTTGGTCAAGCGGCCATGATCCGGCGGGCCCTGCGGGCGTCGGGGGCGTAGCGCATCTGGGCGGGCACCAGGCCGAGGCCCGCGTGCAGCGTGCGCAGGGTGGCCGTGGCCCACAGGTCGCCGACGGGGGTGGCGGGCAGGCCGTACAGGCGGCGGGCCCAGCGCGGCAGGGTCGCGAACGCCAGCAGCGTCAGGGCGGGCAGCACGGGTTTGAGCGGCGCCAGGCGCAGCGGCAGCGGCGCGGTCAGCGACTGGAGCAGCGGGTGGGCCGCCTCGGGCACCAGCCGCAGGCCCGGCCGCGCGGCCTCGATGTAGGCGCGCAGGTCCGCGACGCTGCCGGGGGCGTCGCCGGGATTCAGGCCGACGACCTGCGCGGCTCGCCGCCATTCCAGGACGAACCGGTCGGCATCCTGGGCCGACAGCCGTACGCCCGCCCGCCGTGCGACCGACAGGTAGGAGTCCACCTCGCCCACGTGCACCCACATCAGCGCGTCCGGCTCGTCCAGGCGGTAGTGCTCGCCGATGTCGGGGTCGTCGGCGCGGAGCGTGGCGTGGATCTTCCTGACCCGCCTGCCGGCGCGCTCGACCTCGGGCAGCGTCCCGTAGGTGCGGACCCGGACGAACTCGGTGGTCCGCAGGAAACGCGACCAGGCCTCGTCGGGGTGCATGAGCGCGGAGTTCTGCAGGACGCCGCGCATGGCCCTGGGATGCAACCCCTGCATCAGCAACGCCCGGAACCCGCCCACCAGGAGGATGGGCTCCCCCATCACCCGCCAGGTCACCGATTCCGGCCCGAACAGCCCATGGTCCGTCATAAGTGAACAGTTACCCATAAACCCCAACCAGACAAACGTTCCGCCACGGCCTCGGCCACCCCGGACGCGCCTTGTCGCGAGCGGAAGCTCAGGTGAGGAGGTTCGCGAGCTGGGCCATCTCGGCGGGTGGGTCGATCACCGGCTGGATGAGGAGTTCGTCGATGCCCGCCGCTTCCAGGGTGGCGATGCGGGTGCGGAGGTCGTCGCGGGCGCCGACCAGGGCCAGGGTGTGCATCAGCGAGGGCAGGACCAGGTCCCGGTCCTGCGGGGCGATGCGGCCCAGGTAGTCGCGGTAGAGCCGGATGTGCCGGTCGGGTGCGGTGGAGGTGGTGCCGCGCCGGTCGAGGAGCAGCCGGACCGCCTCGCGTTCCCCGGGGCCGAGTCGCTCGGCGAAGGCGGGCTCGTCGGCGGCGTAGACCAGCAGCGACAGGACGAGGTGGCCGGTCGCGTCCCTGGCGGCGTCGCCTTGGGGGTCCTCGTTCTCGCCGAGCACGTGGAGCGCGGTGACCACGTAGGAGTCTGCCCGGGAGCCGGGGCCGGGGGGCGCGGCTCGGCGGCAGGCCTCGTGCAGTGCTCGCCAGGCGTCGGGGTCCAGCAGGCCGAAGGAGATCAGGCCGGTGCCGCGGCGACCGGCGACTTCGGCGGCCTTCGGCCCCAGCGCGGCCACGACGAACTCGATCGGATCGGCCGTGTTCGCGTGCGTCTCGGGGTGGAGAAGGCGGACGTCGCGGACGCGGTCACCCTCGGCGTACTCGATGGTGCGTCCCGCGCAGAGGCCCTGCAGGGCGGCGGTGAAGGTCTCCGTCGTGGCCGCCGTGGCCGGGCGCATGCCCAGCGTGCGCCGGGCGGTGTTCCCGGTGCCGACCCCGCAGATGATCCGTCCCGGTGCCAGGGCGTTCAGGCTGGCGAACGCGCTCGCGGCGGCCGGGGCCGAACGCAGCCCCGGCGAGGTCACGCCGATGCCGAGCCTGATGCGGCTGGTGGCTCTGGCGCACAGTCCCAGGGCGATGAAGGGGTCGCTCTGCACCATCGGGCTGTCGTAGAGCCAGAAGCTGTTCAGCCCCAGCTCCTCGGCCTGGACGGCGAGGTCCTCCACGCCGGGATGGGCGGTGACCACGACACCTGCGCGCATCGGAACCTCCGAGGGGGCGACGGAACGGACCTACCCGGCCTGACACCAGACGCTAGCCCCCGACCGCGTCGCCCGGCTCACTGGGCCGACCCGTCAGATGGCGCCGCCCGGGCGGGGAGTGGCCTCGGCCAGGGCGCGGAGCCGGTCGACGGCGGCGCGGGGGTCGTTGGTGCCGTAGACGGCGCTGCCCGCCACGAACACGTCCGCCCCGGCCTCCGCGCACCGCTCGATCGTGTCGGCGGCCACCCCGCCGTCCACCTGGATCCAGATCTCGCCGCCGTGCCGGGAGACCAGCTCGCGGGCCCGGCGGATCTTGGGCAGCACCACGTCGAGGAAGCGCTGCCCGCCGAATCCCGGTTCGACGGTCATGAGGAGGAGCATGTCGATCTCGCCCAGCAGGTCCGCGTACGAGGTGACGTCGGTGGCGGGGTTGAGGGCGAACCCGGCCCGCGCCCCCAGCGCCCTGATCTGCCGCAGCGTACGCACCGGCGCCTTGGCCGCCTCCGCGTGGATGGTCACGCTGCCCGCCCCGGCCTCGGCGTAGGCGGGCGCCCAGCGGTCCGGGTCCTCGATCATGAGGTGGCAGTCGATCGGCGTGGACGTGGCCTTGAGCAGCGCTTCGACGACGGGCAGCCCGAGGGTGAGGTTGGGCACGAAGTGGTTGTCCATGACGTCCACGTGGAGCCAGTCGGCGTTGGGCACCGCGGCGGCCTCGTCGGCGAGCCGGGCGAAGTCGGCGGACAGGATGCTGGGCGAGATCTGCACGTTCCGATTCTAGGGAGGCCCCGCCCCCGGCCGGCGCCCGGGAGCCCGGCCGTCCGGCAAGGCGTCGATCAGCGGTCAGGTGGCCTTGCGGGCGGCGCCGTCCATCAGGCCCAGGCGGATGAACGTCAGCGGCGCGCCGAGCTGCACCCACAACGTCAGCAGCGCGTACCGGAGATACCGCAGCACCTCGTGCTCGGGCAGCAGCTCCCGCAGCCCGAACCACACCAGGCCCACCACCACCGACCCGAGCGCCCACCGCGCCGCCTTGTGCCCGAGCGTCCCGCTGACCGAGAACCACCCGAGCCGGTACATCACCGACGCCCCGGCCAGCATCCCCAGCACCGACCCGCACATCGCCACCAGCGTGTCCAGCGCGGCCGGATCGACGTCCCCCGCCTGCCGCCACGCCGCGGGCAGCGACCACCCGGCATAGGGCGCGTCGGCCAGCGCCGCGGCGCCCAGCGGCAGCACCGAGACCAGCGCGGACGCGGCGAGCTGCCGGCTCAGCGCCATCCCGCGCCACCACCGCACCGCGGGCTCCTCCAGCTTCAGCACCAGCAGCAGTACGGCCGCGCCCAGCACCAGCCCCGCCACCACGTCGGAGATGAAGTGAACCCCGAGGTAGACCCGCGACAGCCCGATGAGCCCGGCCGCCGCCGCCGCGGTCCACCACGCCCACGGCCGCCGCACGGCCGCGGCCAGCGCGCCCCACGTGGCCGCGGCGATCTGGGCGTGCCCGGACGGCAGCCCGAACGTCCCCTCCAGCGACAGCGGCCGCACCCGGGCGTCCAGCCAGTAGGGACGCGGCGCGTGGAACAGCAGCTTGAGCACCGCGTTGCTCGCCGCCGCCCCCAGCACGACCACGCCGAGCCGCAGGCCGAGGCGGGGGCTGACACACCAGTACAGGATCGGCAGCAGGAACAGGAAGGTCTGCTCGCTGCCGAACAGCGACACCGCCTCCATCACCGGCTCCAGCCCGCCGGGCAGCGCCTGGAGCGCGATGATCGGCCCGAGCTCGGCCCCGCGCAGGTCGTCGAGGAAGTCCACGTGGCCGATGGGACCACACCCGCCCAGGGCAAGGACAGGCTTAGAAGACGAATCGTGACCTAACGCTTGCTTGCTACCGCTTGCGGAGCAGGGCCAGGAACATCGCGTCCGTCCCGTGCCGGTGCGGCCAGAACTGCGCGTGCGGGCCGTCGCCGAGGTCGGGCACCTCGGTCAGGTACGAGCGCGCGTCGAGCTGGTCCACGTCCTCGCGGTCGCGCAGGACGTCGGAGACCACGATCCCGGTCTCGGCCAGGTGGGGCGAGCAGGTGACGTAGGCGACGACGCCGCCGGGCCGTACCGCGTCGAGGGCGGTGCCCAGCAGGCGGCGCTGCAGCGCGCCGAGGCCGGGCACGCCCGCGGGGTCGCGCCGCCACCTGGCCTCGGGACGGCGGCGCAGCGCGCCCAGGCCGGTGCAGGGGGCGTCCAGCATGATGCGGTCGAAGGAGTCCGGCCGCCAGGCGGGCTCGGTGCCGTCGGCGGTGATCACCGCGGCCTCGCGGGTGGTCTGCCAGACCAGGCGGGCGCGGTGGTACTGGACGTCGGCGGCCAGCAGGTGCTTGCCGCCGGGGAAGCCCTCGTCGGGGTCGCCGTAGGCGGCGATCGCGTCCAGCAGGCCCGCCTTGCCGCCGGGGCCCGCGCACATGTCGAGCCAGACCTCGTCGCGGCCCTCCACCGGCACCCTGGCCAGGGCGAGGGCGACGAGCTGGCTGGCCTCGTCCTGCACGGCGGCGCGGTATTCGGCCACCGCGAGCACCTGCCCGGGGTCGCCCTCCGGCAGGTAGGCGGCGTACGGCGAGTAGCGTCCCTCCTCGGCGCCCGCGTCGCGCAGTTCCGGCACCGAGCTGCGGCCCGGACGGGCCACCAGCGTGACCAGCGGGCGCACGTTGTCGGCCGCCAGCAGGTCGGCGGTCTCGGCGTCGTCGCCGCCCAGCGCGTCGCGGAAGGCGGCCACGATCCAGCGCGGGTGGCTGTGGGCGACCGACATGTGGCCGACCGGGTCCTCGGGGGCCACGATCGGGATCCAGTCGTCGAGCGACCTCGCGGCGACCTTGCGCAGGACGGCGTTGGCGAACTTGGAGGGGCCGACGCCCACGCGCAGCCGTACCAGATCGACGGTCGTGCCGACCGCGGCGTGCGGCGGGACGCGCATCTTGAGCAGTTGGTGCGCACCCAGCCGCAGCGCGTCGCGGACGTCGGGGTCGGGCGCGCGGTCGGTGCAGACCTCGATGATCGCGTCGTAGGTGCCGAGCCCGCGCAGCGTGCCGTAGGCCAGCTCGGTGGCGAGCGCCGCGTCGCGTCCGCCCAGCCGCCGCTCGCGCAGCAGCCGCGGCATCAGCAGGTTGGCGTAGGCGTCCCGCTCGTCGACGGCCCGCAGCACGTCGAAGGCGGCGTTACGGGCCTCGTCCCGCACCGGCCCCTTTCCGGTACGGCTCCCGCCACCCCGCCCACCGTCACCCCGGCCACCCCGGAAACCGCCGTCGCCCCGGCCACCGCCATCGCCGCGGAAACCACGACCGCCACCCCGGAAACCCCCGTCACCACGACCGCCACCCCGGAAACCCCCGTCACCACGACCGCCGCCGTCACCACGACCGCCGCCCCCAAAGCCGCCGTCACCGCGACCACCGCCCCTGGAAGAGCCGCCGCCCCTGGAAGCGCCATCGCCCCTGGAAGCGCCGTCGCCGCGACCGCGGCCCCGTGCGCCGCCGTCCCCCCGTGAAACCGTCACGCGAACGTGTCCCCTTCGCCCAGGCGCGAGCCGCGGGCCCAGTCGGCCGCGCTCATCGCCCGCTTGCCCTGTGCCTGCACCTCGGTCAGCTCGACCGGATGGGTGGCCGTGCCGACCAGCACCTCGTGCTTGCCCGCCGCGATCGCGCCGGCCGCCAGCCGGTCGGCGTCGGGACGCGGCCGGACGGGCCCGAGCTTGACCCGCTGGCCGCGGAACTCGCTCCACGCGCCCGGGTTGGGCGTGCAGGCGCGCACGAGCCGGTCGACGCGCAGGGCGGGCGCCCGCCAGTCGACCCTGGCGTCCTCCACGTTGATCTTCGGCGCGAGGCTGACGCCGTCGGCGGGCTGGGGCCGGGGCTCCAGCGTGCCGTCCTCGATCCCGTCGAGGGTGGCGGCCAGCAGCTCGGCGCCGGAGATCGACAGGCGCTCCAGCAGCGCGCCGCTGGTGTCGTCGGCGCGGATCTCCTCGGTGACGACGCCGAAGACGGGACCGGCGTCGAGCTCCTTGACGATCCTGAAGGTGGCCGCGCCGGTGATCTCGTCGCCGTGAAGCACGGCGTGCTGCACGGGCGCGGCGCCGCGCCAGGCGGGCAGCAGCGAGAAGTGCAGGTTGATCCAGCCCTGGCGGGGCACGTCGAGCGCGGACTGCGGCAGCAGCGCCCCGTAGGCGACGACCGGGCAGCAGTCGGGATCGATCGCGCGCAGCCGGTCGAGGAACGCGGGGTCGCCGGCCTTGACCGGGCGCAGCACCTCGATGCCCGCCTCCTCGGCCAGTTCGGCGACCGGCGAGGGGTGCACCTTGCGGCCCCGGCCGGTCTGGGCGTCGGGACGGGTGACCACGGCCACGACGTCGTGGCGTGGCGAGTCGATCAGGGCGCGCAGCGACGGCAGGGCCGTCTCGGGCGTGCCGGCGAACACCAGGCGCATGGTCAGAGTGCCTTCCCGCCGGTGGCGTGCGGGGAGAGCCTGACCGTCGGCGGGGTCAGCCCGCTCCACTCGGCCTCGCGGATCGCCTTCATCGCGAGCTTGCGCTGCTTCGCGTCCATCCGGTCGATGAATAGGATGCCGTCGAGGTGGTCGGTCTCGTGCTGGAAGCAGCGGGCCATGAGGTCGGTGCCTTCGAGGGTGACCGGCTCGCCGTGCATGTTGTGGCCCTTGGCGACGGCGCGGATGGCGCGCGGCGTCGGGAAGGACAGGCCGGGGAAGGACAGGCAGCCCTCCTCGCCCTCCTCGTCCAGGTCGGCCGACAGGTCGAGGTCGGGGTTGATGAGGTGGCCGAGCTGGTCGTCGACGTAATAGGTGAAGACCCGCAGGCCGACGCCGATCTGCGGAGCGGCCAGGCCCGCGCCCGGCGCGTCCATCATCGTGTCGGTCAGGTCTTTGACCAGTTTGCGCAGCTCCTTGTCGAAGTCGACGACCGGGGCCGCCGGGGTGCGCAGCACCGGGTCTCCGAACAGCCGGATCGACTGGATCGCCAAGAGGCCAACTCCGTTCCGCGAAGGCAGGGTGGGATCAGCCCAGTTTAGTGGTCTGCAGGGACCTGGCCTTCATCGCGGCCTTGCGCGCCGCCTTGGCGACGGCGGGGTCGCCGTGGGAGGAGGCCAGGAGTTCGAGGACGGCGACGGTGTCGGGGTGGCTGGAGGAGGCCATCTCCCCCACGCTCCTGACCAGGTCCTCGCCGGACTCCAGCGCGCCGAACTCGCCGACGGACTCGGGCCTGCCGGAGATGTGGAGCAGGGCGGCCACGGAGTCGACGGCGATCCAGGTGTGGTCGTCGGGGCTGAGCGGCGGCGCGTCGAGGTCGCGGATGTGCAGCCAGGAGGCGGCGTAGCGCCACATCGTGGCGTCGGTCAGCGACTCGCGCACCGGCTCCTGCGCCTCGGGGCCGAGCTCCTCCAGGATGGCGCCCACGGCCCCGCGGTGGCCGGCGCTGCCGGCGGTGGCCACGGCCAGCAGGTCGCGGGCGGCCTGCTCGGGCGGGCGGCGCTCCAGCCAGGTCGTCACCGCGCTCTGCGTCACCGCGCCACTGACCACCGACTCCACCAGCGCTTCGGCGTCGAGCCCGGCGAAGACCTCGACCTCGGCCAGCGTCGGGGCCTCGTGGCCCTCGCGCAGGAGGTCGCGGCGGACGGCCCAGACGCCGAGCGGGGTCAGCGCGATCCTGCCCGTGCCGGTCTGCTCCACCAGGCCGCCGTAGGTGAGCAGGGACAGCGCCTCCAGCAGCTCGCCCGGCAGGCTGCCGCTGAGCTCGCGCAGCTCGGCCTGGCTCGGCTCGCAGGCCACCTCGTGCGACTGCAGCAGGCCCTTGGCGAGGCTGGCGATGGGCACGCCGGAGCGTACGGAGTAGATGGTGGCGAGGGTCTCGGCCAGGTGGCCGTCGATCACGCGCGAGCCGGTCAGGCGGGAGGTCTCGGCCTGGTCGAGTACGTCCATGACGACGCCGTCCCAGAACTCCAGCGTGCCCTCGACGGGCAGGCGCAGGGGCAGCGCGCCGCGGGAGGCGGTGCCGCGCACGATCTGGAGCAGGCGGGTGTTGACCGCCACGATCCAGGCCAGCCGCAGGCGGGCGCGGCTGACGCCGAGCTCTCTGGCCGCGGCGGCGGCGTCGGTCTCCGTCAGCAGACCCTCCTCGGTGACCGGGCGCTCGCCGGTCCAGGAGGTGAGCTTGATGGCGTCGGCGACCAGCGGCACCCTGGGCACCGCGGCGGCCAGCTCCGCGTCGGCGGCCAGCGCGACAGGCGGGAACGTCAACGCCTCCCTGACCTGGGGCGCGGGCGTCTCCACTGGAGCGGGCTCCTCGATCAGCTTGCGGAGCTCGGCGAGGTCGAAGACGTTGTTTGCCACCCACGAAACTTACTGCACACGAGTCACAGGGATGTACTTCATCGGATGGCTCGTGAGCGTGCTTTGAACGCGGCCTTGCGCGCGGCCTTGGCCTCTCCGCTGCCGGGCAGCGAGCGGCCGAGCAGTTCGAGCACCTCGACCACGTCGGGGTGGTCGACCCGCCACATCTCCTCGATGAGGTGGGCGGGCGGGCCCGAGGCGGCCATGTTCTCGGCGAAGATCTCGGGGTCCTCCTGGGCCGCGGGCATGGCCAGGGCGAGCATGTCCACGCTGACCCACAGGAGCTCGTCCTGGGTGAGCGACGGGGCGGGCAGCCTCCGGGCGGTCAGCCAGTGGATGGCGTGCGGGCGCAGTTCCTCGTCGTCGAGCGCGGCGCGTACGGCGGGTTCGGCGCCGGCGTCGAGCCGGTCGACGATGGTGACCGCGATGCCGCGGGCGACGGCGGGTGCGCCGGTGGCGGCGGCGAGCAGTTCGGCGGCGGAGCGCTCGGGGGTGCGCCCGGCCAGCCAGCGTTCGATGTCGTGCTCGGCGGCCTCGGCCGGCATGCCGTCGAGCAGGCCCTCGATGAGGCCGACGGCGTCGGCGACGGCGAGGTCGGGCGCCTCGGGGGCGTCGCGGCCGTGGGCGAGGTAGAGCTCGCGCAGCCCCCACACGGCCAGCGGGCTCAGCCCGGCGCCGTCGGGCCCGCGCCGGACCAGCCCGCACCAGGCCAGCCGGTCGAGCACCGCCGCCACGTCAACCTCGGCGTCGGCCAGCTCGTGCACGTGGTCGGCGATCACCTCGTCCGGGACCGGCGCCTGCAGGCGGTAGAGGCGGTCGAGCAGGTCGTAGAGGGCGTCGTCGAGCTCCGGCAGGCCGGTGACGGCGCCGCCGGTGTCGTGCTCGACCAGGTGGGCGACGGTGCTCGCCCAGCCGCCGAGCCCCGTGTGGGCGGCCAGCGCCCACAGCAGCCTCGGCTCGGGCACCGGCGCGGCGGCGGCGTCCTTGGCGCGCAGCGCGCCCTTGGCCGTGGGGGTGCTGCCCCGGTCGCCCAGCCAGGCCAGCAGCCGGTCGCGGTCGGCCAGCAGGGCCACCCCGCCGAGCGCGGCCTCCAGCTCGTGCGCCGGCGCCAGCCGTACGGCCGGCAGCGGCGTGCACGCCGGGCAGTCGCAGGGCGCCTCCTCGATCTCGGGCGGCGCGTCGCCGGAGGGGATCGTGATGTCCTGCTCCAGCGACTCGGGGCCGATGGAGCTGAACAGGCTCTTGGCCATGCCGAAGTTGGCCGGGTCGGCGAGGGCGGCGGGCATCTCCTCGGCGATCTCGCTCAGCCGCGCGCGCATGGCCCGCGCCCGGTCGGCCCCGGCGGCGCCCGAGGACTCCAGGTAGTCGACGAGGGTGCGGGCGGCGGCGATCGACTCGGGGGCGCTCTCCGGCGGCGCGATCACCTTGCGCGGGTAGATGGACAGCAGGAGGTCGTCGAAGGTCGACGGCGCGATGTCGGCCAGCTCGTTCACGCCCAGATAGTCGCTGGCGTAGTCGCAGAGCAGCCGCACCTCGTCGGCGTCCACCTCGACGCCCCGCGCCCGCCCCCATGCGCGCAGGTCGTCGATGGCCCGGTTCACCCATTCGATCGACACAGGGAGACGCTAACGGCTGGCCAACAGATGAGCGAATCGGGGAAAGCGGCTAAATCAGGTCGAGAGGGTCGACACTCACCCGGACGACATCAGGCGCCTTACGCGCCGCACGCACCCCGGTGGCCCCTTTGAGCGCGGCGGCCAGCACGCCGCCCGAGGCCCTGGGGACGCGGATCATGGCACGTTCCTGCTCGTCGTCGACCGGGACGGGGCCGAGGACCTGGGCTTCTCCCGGCAGGCGGACCTCGTCGAGCATCTGGCGGACGGCGGCGGCCGTACCGGTGAGCGTGGCCATTCTGACCGCGGGCGGGAAGCCGAGCTCGGCGCGGTCGGCGAGCTCTCGCTCGGCGTGGGTGACGGGGTCCCACCGCAGCAGCGCCTGTACGGCGGGCAGCGCCGTGTCCGCCAGCACGACCAGCTCCGCGGCGGGCCTGAGCAGGGCGGCGGCGTTCATCCAGCGGCGCACGCCCTCCTCGGCCGCGCGCAGGTCCGCCCGCCCCAGCAGCGCCCAGCCGTCCAGGAGCACGGCCGCCGAGTAGCCTCCCTCGGCCACGGGCTCCGCGCCCGGCGTGGCCACCACCAGCGCCTTGCCCGCCCCGACCCGCGCCAGGACGCCGTCGCGCCCGGAGGTCTTGACCGGCACGGACGGAAAGGCCCGTCCCAGTTCCTCGGCCGTGCGCCGGGCGCCCACGACGACCGCGCGCACGTGCGCCCCGCCGCAGTGCTCGCAGCGCCAGGCCGCGTCGACCCGGCCGCACCAGCGGCAGTAGGGCGCGCTGTGCCCGCTGCGCAGCGCCAGCGGCCCGTGGCAGGCGAGCCGGCCCGGCGCGGCGTCGTCGATCCTGATGCCGTGGTCGGGGGCGGTGCGGGTGGGCGGCAGCGCGCAGCGGGCCGGGCGGCGGCACTGGCGGCAGGCGATCGAGGGCAGGTAGCCGCGCCTGGGCACCTGAACCAGCACCGGGCCGGTCTCGAGCCCCTCGCGCAGCGCCCGCCAGGCGACGCTGGGCAGGCGGGCGGCGCGGGCGGCCTGGTCCTTGGCCAGCTCGGCGTCCTCGCCCGCCGGTCGCACCCTGGGCGCCTTGGCGCGCACGGTCTCGCGGGCGGCCACGATCGGCCTGGCCCAGCCGGTGGCGACGAGCTGGGTGGCCTCGGCGGTGCGGGCGTAGCCGCCGATGAGCATGGCCGCGCCGCCCCGGTGGGCGCGCAGGGCGAGCACCTCGCGGGCGTGCGGGTAGGGCGCCAGCCGTTCGGCGTGCAGGTCGTCACCGTCGTCCCAGACGGCCACCAGACCGAGGTCGGCGACCGGCGCGAACATGGCCGCGCGGGTGCCGACCACCGCCCGCGCCTGGCCGCGCAGGACCCGGAGCCAGCGCCGGTAGCGCTCGGCGGGCCCCAGGCCCGCCGTGAGCGCCACGTGCGCGCCGTCGCCGAGCAGGTGAGCGAACACCTCGTCGGCGAGCGCGACGTCCTTGCCGTCCGGCACGACGACCAGCGCGCCGCGGCCGCCGGCCAGCGTGGCGCGCACCGCCTCGCCGACCGCGCGCGCCCAGCCGCCCGCGCCCGGCAGCGCCGACCACACGGCCCTGGGCGCCCGGCCGTGCTCCAGCGCGTCCAGGAAGGAGGGCCCCATGGGGTAGTCGGCCCAGGCCGGCGCCTCCTCGGGTGCGGGCGGGCCGTCCGCGGCGCCCGCCTCCCACGACTCGGCCTCCACCTTGGCGTGGCGCGGGGGTACGGCCAGCCGCAGCACGTCTGCCAGCGTCCCGGCGTAACGGTCGGCCACGGCCCTGGCCAGCGCGGCCACCTCGGCCGTCAGGACCCGTTCGGCCGACACCACGCGCTCCAGCGCGGTCAGCTTCCCCCGGTGCTCGCTCTCCTCGGTCCGCTCCAGCAGGAAACCGTCGACGAGCTTGCCGGCGAAGCGCACCCGCACCCGCACCCCCGGCCGTGCGCTGTCGTGCAGGGGGGCGGGCACGAGGTAGTCGAAGGGCCGGTCCAGGTGCGGCAGCGGGTTGTCGACCGCCACCCTGGCCACGGGCGCCTCGGGGGCGGGGACGACCGAGCCCTTGGCCTTCTGCGCGGCCGGGCGTACCGCATCCAGCGGCAGCAGGGCGTGGTCGGTCTCGGTCACGCACTACGTCTACCAGACCGTGGCCTCCGGCAAGGCCGGTCGGTCACTGGCCAGGTCGTGGTGGACGCGGGCGCGGGGGACGCCGTCGCGCGGCAGCCCGCGCACGGGGGCCTCGACCATGGCCGGCGGGCCGCAGACGTAGGCCTCGTGGTCGGTCCAGGCGCGGAAGCGCGCCAGTTCCCTCCGGCGCGGCCATCGTGCCCATCGCGGGCCCGACGATCAGCTCCTCGCCCGCCCCGGCCTCCTTGACCAGCGCGGTGGAGACGTGACCGCCCGGCACCGCCCGTACGTGGAGCCGGACGAGGCCGTCGGGCGCGGGCGCGTTGGCGACGGAGGAGGTGCGCCAGCTCCGGGGGCGGCGCGCGGTCAGCACGCTCACGTACCGCCCCGCCCCACAGCCGGTGGGCGGCGCTCAGCAGCCAGGCGGCCCGCGCGTGCGCGCCCCGGTCGGCCGCCAGCCACGCCAGCACCTCCACGCTCTCGCGCAGCGGCCGCTCGGCCGCCTCCAGGTCGCCCTCGCCTGGTGTGGTGGGCGCGGTTCCTGGAAGATCTTTGAGAACACGTTATATGGATCTTGCCCCAGACGAGCACAGACCACCCCCTCCCCACAACCCCCACTTGTCCGGACAATCCCCCAGGCCACGCGCGAGCCTCCAGCCCAGTCCACTTCCGGGCCAGCCACCACATGGCCCGGAGCGCGTCCGCGCCCATCGCCCTCCATGGCTCACCCCTGCGCGGGCTCGGGCATGCGAAAGCCCACCCTCCAGGCGGTGGGGGGTGGGCATGCGTGAGCCCTGAGGCGCCGGGTGGCGGGGCTCAGGGCTCAGGCGGGTGGACGACCGGTCAGAGGCCGGCGGCGGTGCGGAGGGACTCGGCGCGGTCCGTCGACTCCCAGGAGAAGCCCTCGCGGCCGAAGTGACCGTAGGCGGCCGTCTCGGAGTAGATCGGGCGCAGCAGGTCGAGGTCGCGGATGATGGCCGCGGGGCGGAGGTCGAAGACCTGGAGGACGGCGTCCTGGATCTTCTCGATCGCGACCTTCTCGGTGCCGAAGCACTCCACGAACAGGCCGACCGGCTGGGCCTTGCCGATGGCGTAGGCGACCTGGACCTCGCAGCGGTCGGCCAGGCCGGCCGCGACGACGTTCTTGGCGACCCAGCGCATGGCGTAGGCGGCCGAGCGGTCGACCTTGGACGGGTCCTTGCCGGAGAAGGCGCCGCCGCCGTGGCGGGCCATGCCGCCGTAGGTGTCGATGATGATCTTGCGACCGGTGAGGCCGGCGTCGCCCATGGGGCCGCCGATCTCGAAGCGGCCGGTCGGGTTGACCAGCAGGCGGTAGCCCTCGATGTCGATCTCGAGCCCGGCGAGCACGGGGTCGACCACGTGCTCCTTGATGTCGGGGGCGAGCATCTCCTTGAGGTCGATCTCGGCCGCGTGCTGCGTGGAGACGACCACGGTGTCGAGGCGGACCGGCGTGTCGCCGTCGTACTCGATGGTGACCTGGGTCTTGCCGTCGGGGCGCAGGTACGGCACGGTGCCCGACTTGCGCACCTCCGACAGGCGCTGGGCCAGCCGGTGCGCCAGCATGATCGGCAGCGGCATCAGCTCGGGGGTCTCGCGGCAGGCGTAGCCGAACATGAG
This sequence comes from Nonomuraea sp. NPDC050790, assembly GCF_044456745.1. Classification (NCBI taxonomy): domain Bacteria; kingdom Bacillati; phylum Actinomycetota; class Actinomycetes; order Streptosporangiales; family Streptosporangiaceae; genus Nonomuraea; species Nonomuraea sp. NPDC050790. Next base: position 430,390 of record NZ_JBITGF010000005.1, read on the forward strand.
GCCCTGGTCACCGGCGCCCTGGCGGTCGAGCTCGTCGCCGACGCCCTCCTCGCGGTGCTCGTAGGCGTCGTCGACGCCCTGGGCGATGTCGGGCGACTGCGCGCCGATGGAGACGGAGACGCCGCAGGACGCGCCGTCGAAGCCCTTGTGCGAGGCGTCGTAGCCGATCTCAAGGATCTTCTCGCGGATGACGCCGGGGATGTCGACATAGGTCTCGGTCGTCACCTCGCCCGCGACGTGGACCTGGCCGGTAGTGATCATCGTCTCGACGGCGACCCTGCTCTTGTGGTCGTCCTTGAGCATGGCGTCGAGAATCGCGTCACTGATCTGGTCGGCGATCTTGTCCGGGTGGCCCTCGGTGACCGACTCGGAGGTGAACAGGCGACGTGACAACTCAGTGGCTCCTCATGCAGCGGCTGCTGACGTATGTGCGGCTCGGACGGGTGGACACCAGCCTGGGCCTCGCCGAAGTCTAGCCCTACGGGAGGCCAGGTAGCGAAACCACGGGCCGATTCAGAGATCGGGCAACGGATCGGGCGGAAGCGTCTCGGGCGCGAAGATCTCCGCGTCCGCCGCTCTCACCACGGCGGCGTACTCCTCATCGAACTCGAAGGTCATCGTGCCCAGCTCGATGACCGATCCAGGCATGATGGGGCCCAGCATGGTCGCCCTCGGAAACGTGGCGTAGACCGACACTGGCCTGTCGTTGCGCAGCATCCGGGTGGCAAGCACCGAGATCGCCCCGTCGGTGACCACGATGAGGAAGTTGGCCATCCCCGGCGGCCCGACCGACAGCGCGGGAAACACGTATCTGATCTGTTCGCCGGGCCCGAGCAGCGTCCTGCAGCGGTCCCTCACCGCGGTTCCTACCGGCATCTGCGTTCTCCCCCTTTGTGTAAGTATCCGCAGGGGTACGGCAGCGCGGCAACATCCAATTCCCCTGCCGAGGGCGGAGTCGTCACGGCGGGAGGGTGTTGGCCTTCACGACCGGCGCTCGACGGGGGCGCGCCCGCGACGGCGGGGCGGGCAGGGGGGCGCGAGCCGTAACGGAAAGGGCGCGTCAGAGACGCGAACGGGACGGACGGCGAGCACGAGAGAAACCCGGCCGCGCGCAGGAATCCGCGGAAGGCGCGCGGCCGGGCGGGGTCAGTTGGGGGACTGGAGCGACGGCTGCCTGCCCATCTTGAGGGCGGCGAGGCGGGCCTCGATCTCGGCCTGGGCGCCGGCGTCCTCCAGGCTCTCGAACTGGGCGTCCAGCGACGAGGCGGCCAGCTCCTGCTGCCCGATCACCTTCGCCTCCTCCCGCTTGATCTTCTCCTCGAACCGGCTGACCTCGCTCGTCGGGTCCATGATGTCGATGCTCTTGATCGCGTCCTGGACCTGCGACTGGGCCTGGGCGGTCTTGGCGCGGGAGACCAGTTCGTCGCGCTTGCTCCGGAGCTCGCCGAGCTTGTCGCGCATCTGCTGCAGGCCCGTCTTGAGCTTCTCGACCACCTCGCGCTGCGCCGCGATGCCCGGCTCGGCGGCCTTGGCCTCCTGCTCGGCGGACATCTGCCGGCCGAGGGCGACCTTGGCGAGCTCGTCGAACTTGTCCGCATCCGTCCGCTGCCCCGACGCGCGCAACTGGTCGGCGCGCTGGCTGGCCGCCAGGGCCTTGCGGCCCCACTCCCCGGCCGCCTCCACGTCCTCGCGGTAGTCGGCCTCGACCATCCGCAGCGAGCCGATCGTCTGCGCGATGGCCTTCTCCGCCTCGGCGATGTTGTCGGTGTAGTCGCGCACCATCTGGTCGAGCATCAGCTGCGGATCCTCGGCCGAGTCCAGCAGCGCGTTGATGTTGGCCCTCGCGAGCTGGGCGACCCGCCCGAAGATGGACTGTTTGGACATTGCTCATTCCCCCGATATGTGATCGTTTCCGGGTCAGAAGGCTCCCCCTGAGCCCCTCCGCCCTCGTGTGCCCGAGCCGCCGAAGCTGCCCGGCGCCTGGCCGCGCCCGCGCGTGCCCGCGGTCGGCCGGCCGCCGCCGCGGCCGGACATCATGCCGCCCATCATCCCGTCGATGAGGATGCCGCCCAGGACCGCGCCCATCATCGCGTCGGCGCCGCCCCTGCCGCCGCCGGTCCTGCCGTAGCCGAACGTCGACACCTCGCGCCGCGCCTCCTGCCCGGCCTCCTGGGCGAGCTGGTCGGCGCGCTGGGCCGCGGCGAGCGCGGCCGACGGGTCCTCCCCCGCCCGCGCCCGCGCCTCGGCGAGCAGGCGTTCGGCCTCGGCGATGCGGGTGCGCGCGGTGCTGCCGACCGCGCCGCGGTTGGTGGTGATGAAGTCCTTGGTGGCCGCGATCTCGCTGCGCGCCGTGAGCATCGCCTGGTCGAGCATGCTGCGCGCCTGCTCCTGACGGGCTTTCTTGTCCCGTACGCCCTTCAGCGCCCCGTCCAGCGTCGCCTGCGCCTCCTCCACGCGGCGCAGCAGCGCGATCGGGTCCACGCGGCCGGCGACGACGTCCTCGGCCACCTGCGTGGCGGTGCTCTCCGCGTAGGCGATCTGCGGCGTCAGGTCCGCCGCGTACGCCTCGTCGGCGGCCAGCGCCTTCGCCGCCGACAGGTTGGCCGCGACCGTCTCCAGGGCGGGCTTGAGCCCGGCCGCCGCCTGGTGGATGTCGCCGGCCCGCCTGGTCACCGCCTCCATGAGCTGCCTGGCCTGGTCCACGGCCGACTGGGCGGCCAGCACCTGCGCGACCGCCCTGCCCGACTCCCCCGCCTCCAGCGACTCCTGCGCGGCGGTGAGCGTCTGGGCGGCGAACTCCAGGCGGTTGGCCGCCTCGTCCGGGTTGTCCTCGACCGGGGTCAGGGCGCTGTGGGCGTAGCGTTCCTCGGTGGCGGCCATGGCCCGCCGTACCTCGGCGAGCTTGGGGGCGAGCTCGGCGTGGGCCTGCCTGACCTCGGCCAGCACCCGCGGGGCCTGTTTCTCCAGGTCGCGCAGCCGGTCGAACGCCTCGGACTCGGCGTCGAGCCTGGCGTTGGCGTCCGCGCAGCGCCTGACGATCTCCTCCAGCATGGCCTGGCGGGTGGCGTCGTCCTCCGGCACCTCGTCGTCGAGCTGCTGGCGCAGGCGGAATGCCTGGTCGAGCTCGCCTTTGGCGTATTCGAGCGCTTCGGCGAACGGCTTCGCGGCCTCCTCGCCGAACTGCGCCGTCGCGAAGCCCACCTCCTGCTCGGAGGTCTTGACCGCGTCGTCGGTGTGCACGAGCGCCTGTCCGGCCCTGGTCTCCAGGTCCTTGGCCGCGGCGGCGTGGCGCGAGGTGCTGCGGCGGCGCGAGAACAGGTAGACGCCTCCCCCCGCCACCGCCAGGACCCCCGCCCCGGCCAGCCACCAGGCGCTGCGGCCTTCGGGGTTGGCGGGGTTCGCCATGGCGGTGCCGTACCCCTTGGCCGCCCCGATCGCCGCTCCCGCCCAGTCGTCCTGGCGCAGCGCGGGCACGATCGCGTCCTGCGCCACCTGGTTGAGCTGCTCGGTGGAGAGGGGGAAGTCGGCGTCGGCCGACACGGCGTAGCGGCGTTCCCGGGTGGCGACGGCCATGAGCAGGTCGTCGCGGCCGAGGCGGCTCAGTCCGGCGGTCTGGTCGGCCCAGGTGGTGGCGTTCCAGCCGGAGAAGTCGGTGACGTAGACGACGTAGAGGCGGATGCCGTGGTCGGCTTCGAGCCGGGTGACGGCGGCCTGGACCTCGCCCGCGCGGGCGCCGAGGGCTCCGGCGTGGTCGGTGACGGTCTGGGTGACGGCCTCGGGGGCCTCGGCGTGGGCCGCGGCGGGGATGGCCATGAGGGCGCCGGTGATGAGCAGTACGCGTATGACGTGCCTGAATGCTGACAACCCCGACCGCCCCCAGCCGTAGTCTCACTGACCCCTGAGGCGACTCATCCCCACATTACGGAGCGTGTACACATTTGTCCCTTTGGTAGTAAGGGCAGGTGGGGCTAGTCGGTCAGACGTGGGGCGACCAGGGACCAGAGAGTGTCGGCCAGATCTTCCTTCGGCCCCCGCGCGACCTCCACCGGCTCTCCCCCGGCGACCAGGATGGTGGCGGCGTTGTCGGGGGTGCCGAAGGCGAGGCGCTCGCCCACCTGGTTGACCACGAGCAGGTCGCACCCCTTGCGGGCCAGCTTGGCCTGCCCGTTGGCCAGCACGTCGTCGGTCTCGGCCGCGAACCCCACGATCACCGCGGGCCCCGTGTTCGTCGCCCCCTCGCCCGCCGCTCCACCCGTCGGCGTCCCGCTCGCCGGCGTCCCGGCCGTCGGGGTGGCGCTGTTCCTGGCCAGGGTACGGCGCTCGCCCAGCTCGGCCAGGATGTCGGGATTTTTCGTGAGCCGGATGGGTTCGGGCTCGCCGGAGGTTTTCTTGATCTTGGACGTGGCCTGGTCCACCGGACGGAAGTCGGCCACGGCCGCGGCCATCACCACGACGTCGGCGTCGTCCGCTGCGGCCAGCACCGCCTCGCGCAACTGCGCCGTCGACTCCACCCGCACCACCTTCGCGCCCGCCGGATCGGGCAGCGTTACGTTGGCGGCGATCAGGGTCACCTCGGCGCCGCGTGCCACGGCCGTGCGCGCCAGCGCGTACCCCTGAAGGCCGGAGGAACGGTTGCCGATGAAGCGGACCGGATCGATCGCCTCGCGGGTGCCGCCCGCCGAGACGACCACCCTGCGACCGGCCAGGTCGCGCGGCGCCCCGCGCAGCACGCGGCGGCAGACCTCGAAGATCTCCTCGGGGTCGGGCAGGCGTCCCGGGCCGGTGTCGGCGCCGGTCAGGCGGCCGGAGGCGGGGTCGATGACGATGGCGCCGCGCTCGCGCAGGGTGGCGACGTTGGCGCGGGTGGCGGGGTGGTCCCACATCTCGGTGTGCATCGCGGGCGCGAACACCACCGGGCAGCGTGCCGTCAGCAGCGTGGTGGTGAGCAGGTCGCCGGTGAGTCCCTGGGCGGCCTTGGCGAGGACGTCCGCGGTGGCCGGGGCGACGATCACGAGGTCGGCGTTCTGCCCGATGCGGACGTGCGGCACCTCGTGGACGTTCTCCCACACCTCGGTGGTCACGGGGTTGCCGGACAGCGCGGCCCAGGTCGGTTCGCCGACGAACCGGAGAGCGTCGCGGGTGGGCACCACGCGTACCTCGTGCCCGGACTCGGTGAACAGCCGCAGCAGCTCGCACGCCTTGTAGGCGGCGATGCCGCCGCTGACGCCCAGTACGACCTTCATCGGCGCGCCGCCACCCCTCTCCTCCGCACGGATCGCCTTCACCCTAGGACCCGGCCCACCCGAACCGAACAGCGCCCCACCACACCCCTAGGCCACACACTGCGGCACAACCGCGAAAGGCCATCCGCCGGTACGGCCCCGCCTGGCCTCGACAACACCCAGGCGGGGACGACGCCGAGATCGGCCATTGCGCGGAGCGGGACGCCGCCGGGCACACGGCCCGGAGGCCGGATCTGGGATCAAGAACGCGCCGAGGCCGGACCGGTAGCAGGGCCTATGAAGCGGCGAGCCCGAGGGCGGCGCCCGGGCAGAGCCGGAGGGCCGGGGCCGGACATGGCGCAGCTCCCGGCTCCGCGGTGGGCGGTGTCGAGAGCTGGAGTCGAACGGTCAGACCGCGCCTTCGATGGGCTCGGCGTTGAGCAGACCCTCGGAGACCTCGCGCAGCGCGATGGACAGCGGCTTCTCCTGGGCGTGGGTCTCGACCAGCGGACCGACGTACTCGAGCAGGCCCTCGCCGAGCTGCGAGTAGTAGGCGTTGATCTGCCTGGCGCGCTTGGCGCCCATGATCACCAAAGAGTACTTGCTGTCGACGATGTCGAGCAGCGAGTCGATCGACGGGTTGGTGATTCCCTCAGCGACCGGGGCAATGCCTGCCACGATTGTCAGACCTCTCGGTTGGTGGATGTCGTGACCCCCTGAGGGTCAGTCATCAAGGCTATCAGCCGGTGACATACATCCTGGACACTCGTGTTCACAAGTGTGATGTCGAACTCGGGTTCCGCCGCGCATTCGACGCGTCCCGCGGCCAGGCGGCGTTCGATGACGTCCTCGGGTTCGGTGCCGCGGCCCCTCAGCCGGCGTTCCAGCTCCTCCCACGTGGGCGGGGCCAGGAAGACCAGGAGCGCCTCCGGCATCGTCTCGCGTACCTGCCTGGCGCCCTGGAGGTCGATCTCCAGGAGGGTCGGCACGCCCTTGGCGAGGCGGGCGAGCACGGGCGCGCGCGGCGTACCGTAGCGGTTGCCGGCGAACTCGGCCCATTCGAGCAGTTCGCCCGCGGCGATGAGCCGGTCGAACTCGTCGTCCTCGGCGAAGAAGTACTGCACGCCGTGCGACTCGCCGGGGCGGGGCTTTCTGGTGGTCACCGAGACCGACAGCCACACCTCGGGGTGCGACCGCCGGATCTCGGCGACGACCGTGGACTTCCCCACGCCCGACGGCCCGGACAGGACCGTCAGGCGCCTGGAGGGAAGGAGGTCGACCTGTGTGTCGTGGGCCCTCGAACTGTCGGACCAAGACATGTCGGTCACTTCCTACCCCCCGCTGAAGCTGCGCTTTCGTGTGAAGACGAGATTAGCTCTCGCCGCCACCGAACTCGCGCTCAAGGGCGGCCCTCTGGTTCGCGCCGAGGCCGCGCACGCGGCGCGACTCGGCGATGGTGAGCCGCTCCATGAGCTGCTTGGCGCGGACCTTGCCCACGCCTGGGAGCGACTCCAAAAGCGCCGACACCTTCATCTTGCCGATGACGTCGTCGGTCTGCCCATCCTTGAGCACCTCGGCCAGAGAAACCGCGCCATGCTTGAGCCGGTTCTTGACCTCGGCACGCTCTTTACGGGCCTTGGCAGCCTTCTCCAGGGCTGCGGCGCGCTGCTCGGGGGTCAACGGAGGAAGAGCCACGCCGGGTCACCTCGAATTTCTGTCGATGTACTCGGACGAGAGGGGAAACTAGCTGGTCATCGCCACCTAAGCAACGCCAAGAGCGGTTTCTCTCACCACAAAATCCAGTTCTTAACTCTCCGTGTTTGTAAAACTACGATGAGCTGATCAAATCGCGCTCACTTCCCGGTTCTCGAAGATCGTCGGCCGCCAGGGCCAATAACGATCATGACTACTGACCGTCACCCGAAAACCCTCTTACCGCGACCCGAAAACCCGTTACCAAACCGAGACCCGCCTTCTCGGGAACGGCCGCGCCAATCTCCCGGGCGAAATCCACGGGTGGAGGATTCTTATATCCGGTGGAACGTTCTTCCACCCGTTGGACGGCTGCCGCCGTGACCGTTCCCGGGACCGGAGTTAGCTTGACGGCACGCGAGTCTTACTCGCGATCGACGTGGGGAACCGGCGAGGGCAGGCGAGGGGGAAGCGCCGCACGATCGGGACGGCACCTACCCAGGCGTTGCCCGGTCGTGGGGGGGGGGCGGGCGGGGGGGGGGGCGGGGGGGGGGGGGCGGGGGGGGGGGGGGGGGCCCGGCCCCGGGGGGGGGGGGGGGCGCCCCGGGGGGGGGGGGCGCCCCCCCCCCCGCGACCGGTCTGCGGGCGCGCCGCGGGTCACCGGCCGTCGTTGCGCGGATCACGCCGGACCGGGGTGGCGTTCGAGGGGGCGCTCCGGCAGGCTCGCTCTCATGGTTTCGATGGTGCAGAACGTGGCGATCGACTGCGCGGACGCCTACAGGCTGGCGTGCTTCTGGAGTGAGGTGACCGGCGGGCCGCTGCATCCTGAGGACCGGCCCGGTGACCACGAGACCCAGGTGCTGCTGCCCGGAGGCCCGGTGCTGCACTTCAACCAGGTGCCCGAGAAGAAGACGACCAAGAACCGGCTCCACCTGTGCCTGCGTCCGGAGACCTCGCGCGATGAGGAGGTACGGCGCTTGACGGGGCTCGGCGCCGCCTGGGTCGCCGACCACCGCAATGCCGACGGATCGGGCTGGGTCGTCCTCGCCGACCCCGAGGGCAACGAGTTCTGCGTACTGCGCAGCGAGTCCGACCGCGCCGCGACGTCCTCCTGATCTTCAGGCGGCCTTGTCACATGCGCAATCCCGCCCTGCCGAGAACGCGAAAACGGCCGCTCATCATGACCCGGTTCCGTTCAGAACCTGATCATCATGAGCGGCCGTGAAGTGTGCGGCACGAGGCGCCCGGCGGCTCCCCTGGCTGGCCCAGGCGGGGTCAGAACTGGGCGTGGGTCATCGTGTACCAGGTCGGAGCGAAGGTCAGCAGGGCCATCACCGCGACGACCGCGATCGCCTTGAGCAGGCGCGGGGTGGTGAGGGTGGCCGGCGTGGTGGGCCTGAGGTTCCAGCGTCCGATCGCGAGGAAGGCCGAGACGGCGCCCAGGACGACGTTCGCGGGGATCAGGGCGTACTCGCCGCGTACGAGGTGGAATCCGGCAGCGAGCACCATCGTGAGGGCCAGCCCGGCCGCGGCGAGCGGCGTCAGCTTCCGCAGGACCCCCGTCATCGCCGGGAGAATGAGGCCGATGCCGCCGAGCACCTCGGCGACCCCGATGAAGACGATCAGGGACTGCGGGACGGCCGCGTACCACGCGACGGCCCGGGGCGCGGCCTCGTAGAGGGCGGCGTCGTACAGAAGGACCTTGCCGAAGCCGCTGCCGGCGAAGAAGAAGCCCCACAGGATCTGCAGAGCCCAGAGGGCGCCGTTCAGGCTCAGGATCGTGTTCCGGATCTTGCGGGGCCGGCTGGTGAGGGTGGTGGTGACGGTCATCGCTGTGCTCCTTCGGAGTGCCGCTGTGCTGACAGTCCTAAGGTTGGCCGGTCGGGTTGATACATCTGCGATGCGCGGGCTATGCGCGGGCTTCGCGGCTGGGAGAGCGCGGAGTTCCCGGGTGTTCGCCCTGGTACGGCCCGCTTTCGGGCAGCGGCTGCCAGGTCATCGCAGAGACGCGGGAGATCGACCTGTCCGAGGATGCCTGGCGGATCGAGTGCGAGGGCTGTCCACGGGATCAGGCGTGAACACCGTCAAGGTCAGGTACGGCTCAGCCCTGCCAGCGGTAGAGGTCGCGCAGCAGCGAAATCTCGGCGCCGTGATGGATCAGCTCCCTGTTGACGTGCAGGACGATGCCCTCCATGGGCGACCGCTCGGGACCCACCGCGGGCGGACTGTCCAGGTCGGCGTCCGAGAGCTCGCGGACCCCCGCGTTCCATCTCCCGTACATCTCGTCGAGCTGTTTGAGCGCCTCGTCAGCGGTCCCCGCATAGGGGAAGGTCTGGAAGTCGATGTCCTGCCCGCCGAAGTGCCATCCGACCCGATAGCCGAGGCAGGAGACGATGATGTGCGCCAGCCGCCAGGCGATCGTGGTCACCGGCGGCGGCACCGGGTCAGCGGACGCGTAGTCCATCGTCCACGCCCCCGAACCTGCCGACAGCGGCGCGGCCGACGTGCCATGCGGGCGGACGCTCCAGCAGCCGCGCACCGGCTCCCAGAAGTACTCGTCATCGGCGAGACCGTCGAGCCGCGGGCGCAGGTTCTTGCGCCAGTGCCGGTCCAGTTGGTCCGCGATTCGCTCACTTCTTGTCATTTGGGCACACTACAGACAGCATCGACCTGGCCTGCGGCCCTCGCGTACGCCGGCCGTGGGAAGAGGTGCCCAGCCGAAGGAAGCCCCTCTCGTCCGAAGGGCGGCCAACTCGCGGCAAGGCTCCCAGCCAACGCCCATTCGCGCACGCACATCGCCCAACACCCACTCATGGCAAACGCACAGCCCAACTGGAGGTCACCTCGGCCGAGGACGGCACAGGCTGGCTGGCCTTCCTGCGCGGGCTTGGTGGCTCGCGGGCTGGGCGGGTGCGACTGGTCATCTCCGACGCCCATGCCGGGCTGGTCGAGGCAATCGGCGCGACCTTGCCGGGCGCCTCCTGGCAGCGTTGTCGGCAAAGCCGTGGGTCGCGACCTTGGTGCGCACCATCTTCGACCAGCCCACCACCGAGGCCGTCCGTCTGCAGCACGCCTGGGTGTTCGACGCGTTGGAGACGAAGTATCCGGCCGCCTGTGAACACCTGGACGCCGCCCGGGAGGACCTGCCGGCCTTCGCCGCCTTCCCGCGCGAGATCTGGAAGCAGATCTGGTCGAACAACCCGCCAGAAGCGGCTGAACAAGAAGATCCGCCGCCACACCGACGTGGTGGGAATCTTCCCCGACCGCAGCTCGATCGTCCGCCTCGTCGGCGCGGTGCTGGCCGAACCCACTCATGGCAAACGCACCGCCCAACACCGAAACGTAGCCCTCAACCGGCTCCACGCTCGGGGAGCGGGAGGGGCCGGAGGCCCCTCGCCGGGGTTTGGGGCGAAGCCCCAATCAGAGCAGCCCGAAGGCCCGAGCCTTTGGGAGTGGGGCGTGGGGGCCCTGCCCCCACTCAAACGCAGCCCGGAGCCGCCCCAGCGCGAAGCGCCCCACTCGAACAAGCGCAGGCCCGAGCCCTTAGGCGCGGCGCAAGGAGGCGGCCAAGGCTGCGGCCGTGGCTCCCGGGTCGGCCGAGCCCGTGATCGGGCGGCCGATCACCAGCAGGTCCGCCCCGTCGGCGATCGCCTGCTCAGGGGTGGCCACGCGGGCCTGGTCCTGGGTGTCGGCGCCTGCCGGCCGTACCCCGGGGGTGATGAGGGTGATCGCGGGGCCGACCTCGGCGCGGACGGCGGCCACCTCGTGCGGGGAGCAGACCAGCGCGGTCGCGCCCGCCGCCACCGACAGTACGGCCAGCCGCCGCACCGCGTCGTCGGCCGGTCCGGACAGCCCGATCCGGCCCAGGTCGGCCTCCGACAGCGAGGTCAGCACGGTCACCGCGGCGATCTTGGTGTGTGGAGCGGCCTGTACGGCCGCCTGGATCATCGCCGGCCCCCCGGCGGCATGAACGGTCAGGATCGCGGGCCGGAGCCGGGAGACGGCCTTTGCGGCCCCTGCGACGGTATTGGGGATGTCGTGGAGTTTGAGGTCCAGGAAGACCCGCACCCCGCTGGCCCCGCGGACGGAGTCGATCACGTCGGGGCCGTAGCGCAGGTAGAGTTCGAGCCCGACCTTCACCGTGCTGACGTGAGGGGTGACCATCGCGGCCCAGCGGGCGGCGGTCTCGAGGTCCGGCGCGTCCAGGGCGACGGCGATCGGGGCGGGCGTCACGGTGGTCTCTCCTCGTGCGGGTGCGTACGTCACAGGGAACTCTCTTCGTGCAGGTGCCGGGCGGCGCTGCCCGGCGGGCGGTGGGCGAGTCCGACAGCGTCGGCCAGCCGCTGGAAGCCGCGTGCGCGCAGCAGGTCCTCGAGTTCGCGCTCGATGCGCAGGCACGCGTAGGGGTCGTGGAACAGCGCGGTGCCCACGCCCACGGCGCAGGCTCCGGCGAGGATGAGTTGGAAGGCGTCCGCGCCGGTCATGACGCCGCCGACGCCGATGATGGGGGTGCCGGGCAGGGCGGAGTGGACCTGCCACACACACCGTACGGCCAGCGGCAGGATGGCCGGTCCCGACAGCCCGCCGGTCACCGCGGCGAGGGAGGGCTTCAGCGTGACGGTGTCGATGCTCATCCCGAGCGGGTTGTTGATCATGGACAGCGCGTCGGCCCCGGCGTCCACGCAGGCCCGCGCGACGGCGGCGATGTCGGCCACGTCGGGGGCCAGCTTGGCGATGACGGGCACGTCGTAGCGCATGACCGAGCGCACGGAGGCGATGACCTCGGCCGCGGCGCCGCCCTCGCGGGCGAAGACGCGGCCGCGGTCCTCGATGTTGGGGCAGGACAGGTTGACCTCGACCGCGGTGACGCCGGGCGCGTCGGCGAGCCTGCGGGCGAGGGCGGCGTACTCGGCGACGGTGCCGCCGCCGACCGAGACGATGGTCTTGATGCCGCGCTGGGCCAGCCAGGGCAGTTCGCGCTCCAGGAAGGCGTCGACGCCGGGGCCCTGGAGGCCGACGGCGTTGAGGAGTCCCGCGGGGGTCTCGGCCATACGCGGAGTGGGCCGGCCGGCGCGTGGGGCCATGGTGATGGAGCGGGTGACGAGCGCGCCGAGGCGGTGCAGGTCGAAGAACTGGGCGAGCTCGCGGCCCGAGGCGGCGCAGCCGGCCGCGGTGGTGATGGGGTTCGCTAGCTCCACATGTCCAAGAAAAGTCCGCATATCAACTGACATGTCGGGCTCCACCCCCGGGCGCGCCCAGCGCGTCGAACGGGATCGTTCCCACGTCCTCGAACCGCACCCGCTCCCCCCTGAACACCGGGCCCTCCGCGCACGCCCGCGTCATCCTGGTCACCCCGTCGTCACCGATGACCGGCAGCACGCACGTCATGCAGACCCCGATCCCGCACGCCATCGACTCCTCCACCGCCACCTGCACCGGGATGTCGGCCTCGATCGCGACCGCGGTGACCGCGCGCAGCGTCCGCATCGGCCCGCAGGCGTAGACGACGTCGGCCCGGGTGTCGGCCACGACCGCGGGCAGCGCGTCGCTGACCGTGCCGCGCACGCCCAGCGAGCCGTCCTCGGTGGTGAGCGTGACCGTGGCCCGCTCGGCCATCCGTCTGGCCCGCATCGCGCCGAACACCCGGTCGGCCGAGGCCGCCCCGAGCACGAAGTCGACCCGGCAGCCCCGCTCGACCAGCGCGTCCGCGAGGGGGAAGAGGACGGCGGAGCCGTACTCGGAACCGACGAGCACGCAGTGCGCGGGGTCGCGCGGCAGCGGGAACGGTCGGCCGAGCGGGCCCACGAGGTCGATCGTGTCGCGGGCGCGCCGCTCGGCGAGCCAGGTGGTGCCCGGCCCGCCGGCGCTGAAGACGAGCTCGACGGTGCCGCCGTACTCCGGCTTGACGTCGTGCACGTAGAAGGCGCGGCGCGTCACCATCGCGGTCGGCGCGCCGCCGACCGACACCGACACGAAGTGGCCGGGGCGGAAGCGCTCGGCGATGCCGGGCGCCACCACGGTCAGCGCATGGTAGGCGTCGACCCGGCGCGTCGTCAGCACCGTGCCCGTCACCTGCACCGGAGTGCCGGCCAGTGTCGTTCACCTCCCGCGGGGGCTCACCCCCGAAGCGCTCGTGCGTGCTCCTGGAGGGACCGTACGCCAACATCGCCCCGCACCTTGGCCTGGATGCCCGCGGCGGCCGCCGCCAGCCCCTGGACCGTGGTGATGCAGGGGATGCCGCGCAGCACCGCGGCGGTGCGGATGTCGTAGCCGTCCAGGCGCGGCCCGGACTGGCCGGGGCTGCCGAACGGGGTGTTGACGATCAGGTCCACCTCGCCGTCCAGGATGCGCTGGACGATCGTGGGCTCACCTCCGGGTCCGGCGCCGTCGCTCTGCTTGCGCACGATCTTGGCATGGACACCGTTGCGGCGCAGCACCTCGGCGGTGCCCTCCGTGGCGAGGATCTCGAATCCGAGGTCGGCGAGCGCGCGTACCGGGAAGATCATCGCCCGCTTGTCGCGGTTGGCCACCGACACGAACGCGCGGCCCTTGACGGGCAGCTCGCCGTAGGCGCCGGCCTGCGACTTGGCGTAGGCGATGCCGAAGAACTCGTCGATGCCCATGACCTCGCCGGTCGAGCGCATCTCCGGGCCGAGCACGGTGTCGACGCCGCGGAAGCGGTTGAACGGCAGCACCGCCTCCTTGACCGCGATCGAGGCGTCCAGCGGCAGCGTGCCGCCGTCGCCCTCGGCCGGCAGCATGCCCTCGTCGCGCAGTTCCTTGAGCGTGGCGCCGAGCATGACGCGAGCCGCCGCCTTCGCCAGCGGCACCGCCGTCGCCTTGGAGACGAAGGGCACGGTACGGCTGGCCCGCGGATTGGCCTCCAGGACGTAGAGCACGCCGGCCGACATCGCGTACTGGACGTTGAGCAGCCCGCGCACCCCGACGCCGCGGGCGATGCCCTCGGTGGCGGCGCGGATGCGCTTGATGTCGGCCCCGCCGAGCGTGATCGGCGGCAGCGCGCACGCCGAGTCGCCGGAGTGGATGCCGGCCTCCTCGATGTGCTCCATGACGCCGCCGAGGTAGAGCTCCTGGCCGTCGTAGAGCGCGTCCACGTCGATCTCGATGGCCTCGTCCAGGAACTTGTCGACCAGCACCGGGTGCCCGCCCTCCTGGGCCGACATGTAGGTGGTGAGGGTCTCGTCGTCGTAGACGATGGCCATGCCGGCCCCGCCCAGCACGTACGAGGGCCGCACGAGCACCGGGTAGCCGATCTCCTCGGCCACGGCCAGCGCCTCGGCCACGGTCGTGGCGGTGCCGTGCTTGGGCGCGGGCAGGTTCGCCTCGGCCAAAACGCGCCCGAACGCGCCACGTTCCTCGGCCAGGTGGATCGACTCGGGAGAAGTGCCGACGACGGGCACGCCCGCGTCCTTGAGCGCCTGGGCCAGGCCGAGCGGCGTCTGCCCGCCGAGCTGCACGATGACGCCGGCGACCGGGCCGGTCTGCTGCTCGGCGTGGACGACCTCCAGGACGTCCTCCAGCGTCAGCGGCTCGAAGTAGAGCCGGTCGGAGGTGTCGTAGTCGGTCGAGACGGTCTCGGGGTTGCAGTTGACCATGACGGTCTCGAACCCGGCCCTGGACAGCTCGAAGCTGGCGTGCACGCACGCGTAGTCGAACTCGATGCCCTGGCCGATCCGGTTGGGCCCGGAGCCGAGGATGAGGACCTTGGGCCGCTCGCCGTAGGGGACCTCGCTCTCCTCGTCGTAGGTCGAGTAGAGGTAGGGCGTGGTCGCGGCGAACTCGGCCGCGCAGGTGTCGACGGTGTTGTAGACCGGGCGCAGGCCGAGCGCGTGGCGCAGGTCGCGCACGCGGGTCTCGTCGAGGCCGCGGATCTCGCCGATCTGGACGTCGGAGAAGCCGTGGCCCTTGGCCCGCTCCAGCGTCTCGCGGGTCAGCTCGGGCGCGGCGGCCAGCGCCGTCGCCTCCTCGTGCAGCAGGAAGAGCTGGTCGACGAACCACGGGTCCACGCTCGTGGCCTCGAAGACCTCCTGCGCCGTGGCGCCCGCCCTGATGGCCTGCTGCATGGTGCGCAGCCGTCCGTCATGGGGGGTACGGCACGCCTCCAGCAGGTCCGCCTTGGGAAGAACGTCCCCTGCCCAGGAGAACGACGAGCTCTTCTTCTCCAGCGAGCGCAGCGCCTTCTGCAGCGCCTCGGTGAAGGACCGGCCGATGGCCATGGCCTCGCCCACGGACTTCATGTGGGTGGTGAGGGTCTGGTCGGCGCCGCGGAACTTCTCGAAGGCGAAGCGCGGCACCTTGACCACGATGTAGTCGAGGGTCGGCTCGAAGGAGGCCGGGGTGACCTTGGTGATGTCGTTGGGGATCTCGTCGAGCGTGTAGCCGATGGCCAG
Source organism: Nonomuraea sp. NPDC050790 (assembly GCF_044456745.1). Classification (NCBI taxonomy): domain Bacteria; kingdom Bacillati; phylum Actinomycetota; class Actinomycetes; order Streptosporangiales; family Streptosporangiaceae; genus Nonomuraea; species Nonomuraea sp. NPDC050790. The sequence goes on from NZ_JBITGF010000005.1 coordinate 445,715, forward strand.
CTTCGCGGCGATCTTCGCGATCGGGAAGCCGGTGGCCTTGGAGGCCAGGGCCGACGACCTGGACACGCGCGGGTTCATCTCGATGACGATCATGCGTCCGGTGCGCGGGTCCACCGCGAACTGGATGTTGCAGCCGCCGGTGTCGACGCCGACCTCGCGGATGACCGCGATGGCGACGTCGCGCATGTTCTGGTACTCGCGGTCGGTCAGGGTCAGCGCGGGCGCGACGGTGACGCTGTCGCCGGTGTGGACGCCCATCGGGTCGATGTTCTCGATGGAGCAGACGATGACGACGTTGTCGTGCTTGTCGCGCATGACCTCCAGCTCGTACTCCTTCCAGCCGAGGATGGACTCCTCCAGGAGCACCTCGGTGGTCGGCGAGGCGTCGAGGCCGGCGCCGGCGATGCGGCGCAGGTCGGACTCGTCGTAGGCGAAGCCGGAGCCGACGCCGCCCATGGTGAAGGAGGGGCGCACGACCAGCGGGTAGCCGAGCGTCGCCGCGGCGGCCAGGCAGTCGTCCATGCTGTGGCAGATCACCGACTCGGCGCTGGAGGCGTTGAGCCCCTGCTCGCGGGCGACCTTGGCGACGATCTCCTTGAACCGCTCGCGGTTCTCCCCCGCCTGGATCGCGTCGAAGTCGGCGCCGATCAGCTCGACCTCGTAGCGCTCCAGCACGCCCGCCTCGTGCAGGGCGACCGCGGTGTTGAGGGCGGTCTGCCCGCCGAGCGTGGGCAGGAGGGCGTCGGGCCGCTCCTTGGCGATGATCTTCTCGACGAACTCGGGGGTGATCGGCTCGACGTAGGTGGCGTCGGCGAACTCGGGGTCCGTCATGATCGTCGCGGGGTTGGAGTTGACCAGGATCACGCGGAACCCCTCGGCCCGCAGCACGCGGCAGGCCTGGGTCCCGGAGTAGTCGAACTCGCACGCCTGCCCGATCACGATCGGCCCTGAGCCGATGACCAGGACCGACTGGATGTCTGTTCTCTTAGGCACGCTGCATGACCTCGCAGAACTCGTCGAAGAGGTACGCGGCGTCGTGCGGGCCCGCCGCGGCTTCCGGGTGGTACTGCACGCTGAAGGCACGCCCGTCGAGCAGGCGCAGTCCTTCCACGCAACGGTCGTTGAGATTGACGTGGCTGACCTCGGCCGGGCCGTACGGGGTGTCGAAGGAGCCGTCGAGCGGCGCCTCGACCGCGAAGCCGTGGTTGTGCGCGGAGATCTCCACCTTCCCGGTACGCACGTCCTGGACCGGCTGGTTCACGCCGCGGTGGCCGTAGGCGAGCTTGTAGGTGCCGAGACCCAGGGCGCGGCCGAAGAGCTGGTTGCCGAAGCAGATGCCGAAGAACGGCACCCGCGCCTCCAGCACCTTCCGCAGCGCCTCGATGTCGGCGGTGGCCGGGTCGCCCGGGCCGTTGGAGAAGAAGACGCCGTCCGGCTTCACCGCCATGATCTGCTCGAACGTGGCGGTCGCCGGCAGCACGTGCACCTCGCAGCCGCGCTCGGCCATGCGGTGCGGGGTCATGCCCTTGATGCCCAGGTCGACCGCGGCCACGGTGAACCGCTTCCCGCCCTGGGCGGGGATCACGTAGGTCTCGTCCGTGGAGACCTCCTCGGCCAGGGAGGCTCCGGTCATCTGGGGGGCCTGCCGTACGCGCTCGACGAGCTCCTCGACCGGGGCGGACGGCGCGCTGAAGACGCCCGCCCGCATCGCGCCGCGCTCGCGCAGGTGGCGGGTCAGGGCGCGGGTGCCGCGCAGGGCGATGCCGACCACGCCCTGCTCCTTGAGGTAGGCGTCGAGGGAGCGGTCGGCGCGCCAGTTGGAGACCACGCGGGACGGCTCGCGCACCACGTAGCCGGCGACCCAGACCTTCGCGGACTCGGGGTCCTCGTCGTTGACGCCGGTGTTGCCGATGTGCGGGGCGGTCATGGCGACGATCTGCCGGTGGTAGGAGGGGTCGGTGAGGGTCTCCTGGTAGCCGGTCATGCCGGTGTTGAAGACCATCTCACCGAACGTCTCCCCCTCGGCGCCGTAGGGGGTTCCATGGAAGACACGACCATCCTCCAGGACAAGCACGGCGTCCAATCCAAGCTCCCTCCGGTCGCTCACAGGCGGAAACGTCCTCGCTTCGCTGCGGTTTTCCACCTGTGTCAAACCAACTTCCCTTCAAGGACGGTGGGCTTCCCGCGGAGGAAGGTGGCGACGATCCGGCCTGGGAGCGTCATCCCTTCATACGGGGTGTTGCGGCTCTTGGAGGCGAAGGCGCGCGGGTCGACCTCGGTACGCGCGTCCGGGTCGTAGAGGGTGATGTTGGCCGGGGCGCCGGCCTCGATCGGGTTGCCGTGACCGGCCAGGCGGCCGATCTCGGCGGGCTTCAGCGACATGCGCTCGGCCACGCCCGCCCAGTCCAGCAGGCCGGTGTCGACCATGGCCTCCTGGACCACGCTCAGCGCGGTCTCCAGGCCGACCATGCCCATGGCCGCCGCCGCCCACTCGGTCTCCTTGTCCTCGACCGGGTGCGGCGCGTGGTCGGTGGCCACGACGTCGATGGTGCCGTCGGCCAGGGCCGCGCGCAGCGCCTCGACGTCGGCGCGGGTGCGCAGCGGCGGGTTGACCTTGTAGATCGGGTTGTAGGAGCCGTTGGGCGAGTCCTCGACCAGTTCGTCGGTCAGCAGCAGGTGGTGCGGGGTGACCTCGGCGGTGACGTTCCAGCCCTTGGACTTGGCCCAGCGCAGGATCTCGACGGAGCCGGCGGTGGAGACGTGGCAGATGTGCAGGCGGGAGCCGACGTGCGCGGCCAGCAGGCAGTCGCGGGCGATGATCGCCTCCTCGGCCACGGCGGGCCAGCCGGCCAGGCCGAGGCGGCCGGAGACCACGCCTTCGTTCATCTGGGCGCCGCCGGTCAGGCGGGGCTCCTGGGCGTGCTGGGCGACGACGCCGTCGAACGCCTTGACGTACTCCAGCGCCCTGCGCATGAGCACCGCGTCGTCCACGCAGTGGCCGTCGTCGGAGAAGACGCGCACGCGGGCGGCGGAGTCGGCCATGGCGCCGAGCTCGGCGAGCTGCCTGCCCTCCAGGCCGACGGTGACGGCGCCGACGGGCTGCACGTCGCAGTAGCCGCCCTCCTGGCCGAGCCGGTAGACCTGCTCGACGACGCCGGCGGTGTCGGCGACCGGCGAGGTGTTGGCCATGGCGTGCACGGCGGTGTAGCCGCCGCGGGCGGCCGACTGGGTGCCGGTCAGGACGGTCTCGGCGTCCTCGCGGCCGGGCTCGCGCAGGTGGGTGTGGAGGTCGACCAGGCCGGGCAGCGCGATGGCGCCGCGGCCGTCCACGATCTCCTCGGCGCCCTGGAGGTCCGCGCCGATCTCGGTGATGGTCCCGCCGGAGACGCGCAGGTCGACGGGCTCCCCGCCGAGGATGCGGACATTGCGGATGATCATGCGGACTCTCCCCCGAGGAGCAGGTACAGGACGGCCATGCGGGTGGTCACGCCGTTGGCGACCTGCTCGACGATGGTCGAGCGCGGGGAGTCGGCCACGTCGGCGGCGATCTCCATGCCCCTGTTCATCGGGCCCGGGTGCATCACGATGGCGTCGTCGGGCATCTTGGCGAAGCGGTCGCGGTCCAGGCCGTAGCGCCTGGAGTACTCGCGCTCGCTGGGGAAGTATGCGGCGTTCATGCGCTCCTTCTGCACGCGCAGCATCATGACCACGTCCGACTTGGGCAGCACGGCGTCGAGGTCGTAGGAGACCTCGCACGGCCAGGTGCCGACCGAGACCGGCAGCAGCGTGGGCGGCGCCACCAGCGTCACGTCGGCGCCGAGCGTGGCCAGCAGCAGCACGTTCGAGCGGGCCACGCGCGAGTGCAGCACGTCGCCGACGATGGTGATCTTGCGGCCTTCCAGCGAGCCGAGGCGGCGGCGCATGGAGAAGGCGTCGAGCAGGGCCTGCGTGGGGTGCTCGTGGGTGCCGTCGCCGGCGTTGACGACGCTGCCGCGCACCCAGTTGGCCAGGCGGTGCGGCGCGCCGGAGGCGCCGTGGCGGATGACGACCGCGTCGGCGCCCATCGCCTCCAGGGTCAGCGCGGTGTCCTTGAGCGACTCGCCCTTGGAGACGCTGGAGCCCTTGGCGGAGAAGTTGATGACGTCGGCCGACAGCCGCTTGGCCGCGGCCTCGAAGCTGATGCGGGTGCGGGTGGAGTCCTCGAAGAACAGGTTGACCACCGTACGGCCGCGCAGCGTCGGCAGCTTCTTGATGGACCGTTCCGAGACCGCCGCCAGCTCCTCGGCGGTGTCGAGGATGAGCAGCGCGTCGTCCTTGGAGAGGTCCGCGGCGGAAATGAGATGCTTGTTCACTTGATCAGCTCCACGGCGTCGCGCCCGTCGATTTCCTCCAGGAAGACCTTGACCTTCTCGCTCTTGGCGGTGGGCAGGTTCTTGCCGACGTAGTCGGCCCGGATGGGCAGCTCGCGGTGGCCCCTGTCGACCAGCGTGGCGAGCTGCACGGCCGTCGGGCGGCCCAGGTCGTTGAGCGCGTCGAGGGCGGCGCGCACCGTGCGGCCGGAGTAGAGCACGTCGTCGACGAGCACCACGGTCCTGCCGTCGATGCCGTCGGGCGGCAGCTCGGTGTGGCCGAGCGGCCGGGCGGGCTTGAGCCGCAGGTCGTCGCGGTACATCGTGATGTCGATCGAGCCGACGGGGATCTTCACGCCTTCGAACTGCTCGATCCGGTCACCGAGCCGGCGGGCCAGAGTGGCCCCGCGGGTCGGGATGCCGAGGAGGACGACGCCGTCGGCGCCCTTGGTGCGCTCGAGGATCTCGTGCGCGATCCGGGTCAGCGCCCGGTGGATGTCCGGGCCTTCGAGAACGGCCCTGGAATCGGACATGGGGAATCATCACCACCTTTCCCGCCTCACGGGACGGGTCTTAAAAGGGTGTCGGTCGGGACACACAGTACCAGGCGCCACCAGCCACGATGCGGCACCCCCACGGCGCGCTAGCCTGATCGGGCACAACATGTAATCGGGGGGTCACATTGGGTGCTCAGCTACGCCAGATCAGGCAGCGGATCAAGTCCGTGAAGTCGACCGCGAAGATCACACGTGCCCAGGAGCTGATCGCCTCGTCGCGGGTCGGCAAGGCGCGCGACCGGGCCGAGGCGGCGCAGCCGTACGCGCGAGAGATCTCCGCGGCGGTCTCCGCGCTCGTCAGCCACCACATGCGGATGAACCACGCGCTGCTCAACGAGCGGCCGGACACCTCGCGGGTCGCGGTGCTGGCGCTGACCAGCGACCGCGGGTTCGCCGGGGGCTACAACCACAACGTCATCAAGAACGGCCAGGCCCTGCACGCGAGGCTTGAGGAGCAGGGCAAGGAGCCGTGCTACTACGTGGTCGGCAGGAAGGGCGTGGAGTGGTTCCGCTTCCGGGACCGGCGGATGGCCGGGCACTGGTCGGGGATGAGCGGGCAGCCCGACTACGGCACCGCCGCCGAGATCGGCAAGACGCTCATCTCGGCGTTCGACCAGCCGACCCGGGAGGGCGGCGTGGGCGAGGTGCACGTGGTCTACACGGAGTTCGTCTCCATGCTGACGCAGACGCCGCGGGTCATCAGGATCCTGCCGCTGCAGGTGGAGGAGGTCGAGGGCGAGCAGGGGCAGGGTTCGGGGCTGCCGCGGGCGCCGTACGAGTTCGATCCCTCGCCCGAGGCGGTGCTGGACGAGATGCTGCAGAAGTACGTGCGCTCGCGGATCTGGTACATGCTGCTGTCGTCGGCGGCGGCCGAGCACGCGGCCCGCCGTACCGCGATGATGGCGGCGACGGAGAACGCGCAGGAGCTGGTGGAGAAGCTCACGCGCGAGGCCAACGAGGCGCGGCAGGCCGAGATCACGACGGAGATCACCGAGATCGTGGGCGGCGCGGAGGCCCTCAAGCACGGGTGACGGATTTGGCAAAACCGGATAAAGCGTTATAAAACCTCCTTCAAGTCACTTTGGGGGAGGTTCTTCATGGCGCTGTCCGCGCGCGAGCAAACGGTCCTGGACGCGATCGCCCGCCGGCTCGCGGCGGAGGACCCGGCGCTGGTCAAGGACCTTTCCGAGCACGGCGACGGCGTCGTGACCGCCGAGCGCATCCCGCGCGCCTGGGACGCCTGGCCGGTGGCGCTGATCGCGGTCTGCCTCGCGGTGTTCGCGGTCGTGCTGCTGCTCAGCGGTTCACCGTCCGATCTGCCGCATGCCGTGATCAGGTAATTTCCGGACAAGGCCCCGTGTCAGCCCGCTGAGAGCCGGGCACGTCACCGTGAGCCGCACGCGTCTCCGCCTGCGGCTTTCCGGGGGAATGACGTGCACGGGGGCACCGCATGGGGGAACCACGACCGCCTGAGGGCGGTGTCACGACCGCGACGCCCACCGAGACGACGCCCGCCTCCGGCGGGCTCGGGCTCGGCTCGGCCATCGCGCTCATCATCGGCAACGTCGTCGGCACCGGGATCTTCCTGCTGCCGGCCTCCCTGGCCGCCTTCGGCACCGTCAGCCTCATCGCCATGGTCGTGGTCACGATCGGCGCGATCGCCATGGCCGTGGTCTTCGGCAAGCTCGGCGAGCGCATCCCCGCGGGCGGCGGCCCGTACGCCTACGCGCGCAGCGCCTTCGGCGAGTTCGCCGGCTTCTGGAACGCCTGGTCGTTCTGGCTGACGGCGTGGATCGGCAACGCCGCGATCGCCGTGGCCTGGGTCGGCTACGTCCAGTACTTCGCCCAGCAGGTCTTCGGCCTCAACTGGAACAGCGTGCCGGCCGCCATCGTCATCGGCCTGGTCGGCCTCTGGATCCCGGCGGTGGTCAACCTCATGGGCGCCAGGAACATGGCCGCCTTCCAGCTCGTCACCGCGGTGCTGAAGTTCGCCCCGCTGCTGTTCGTCGGCATCGTGGGGCTGTTCTTCATCCAGGGCGCCAACTTCGGCGCCTTCAACGCCACCGACGGCAACTGGGTCGGCGCCATCTCGATGGCGGGCGCGGTCGCCCTGTTCATCTACTCCGGCGTCGAGAGCGTGTCCATCGCCGCGGAGAAGATCAGGAACCCCGAGCGCAACATCGGCAGGGCCAGCGTCATCGGCGTGCTCGCCTGCGCGGTGCTCTACATCCTCAGCACCGTCGCCGTCATGGGCACCGTCCCGCACGAGCGCCTGGTCAACTCCACCGCGCCCTTCGCCGACGCGCTCAACAACATGTTCGGCGGCTCGGCGGGCGGCATCCTCATGGCCGCCTGCGCGATCATCTCCGGCATCGGCGCCCTGAACGGCTGGACCATGCTCGTGGCCGAGATGCCGCTGGCCGCGGCCAAGGACGGCATGTTCCCGCCGGTCTTCGGCAGGGTCTCGCGCCGGGGCGTGCCCGCCGCCGGCATCCTCGTGGGAACCATCCTGACCTCGGCGATGCTGCTGGTCGGCTACGCCTCGGAGAACGCCTTCAACACCATCGTGCTGCTGGCCTCCTTCACCACGGTCATCCCGTACTTCTTCTCCGCCGCCGCCCAGATCTTCTGGCTGGCCACCGGAGGCCGCCTGGTCGACAAGCGCCGCCTGGCCAGGGACATGGTCATCGCGGTGGTCGCGCTGTTGTTCGCGTTCTGGATGGCCTTCGGCTCCGGCGCGGAGGCGGTCCTCGGCGGGACGCTCATGCTCCTGGTGGGCGTTCCCGTCTACATCTGGGTCAAGTCCAAGAGGGGCGAGTACGGCCCGCGTGACGCCCGCGTTTCCTGAGGGGATAGAGAAGAAATGACCTTTCACGTCGATTCCGAGGTGGGCAGGCTCCACCAGGTGATGCTGCACAAGCCCGAGCTGGCCCTGAAGCGCCTCACGCCCACCAACAAGGACGAGTTCCTCTTCGACGACGTCCTGTGGGTGCAGCGGGCGCTGGAGGAGCACGAGGAGTGGCAGCAGGTCCTGCGCGACCGCGGCATCACCGTCTACATGCTGGCCGACCTCCTGCGCGAGACCCTCGACATCCCCGAGGCGCGCAAGCACGTGCTGGAGCACGTGGTCGACGAGCGCTGGATCGGCCCGCTGGCCGTGGACGCCGTGCGCAACGTCCTGGACGCCATGCCCTCGGCCGAGCTCCAGCAGTTCCTGACCGGCGGCATCACCAAGGGCGAGCTGATGGAGCGCGGGGTCGATCCCAAGAGCGTCGCCTACCACGTGCTGGACGAGTCCGACTTCGTCCTGCCGCCGCTGCCCAACCACCTGTTCACCCGCGACACCTCCTGCTGGATCTACAACGGCGTCGCCATCAACGCCATGAAGAAGAAGGCCCGCCAGGCCGAGACGATCAACCTGGAGGCGGTCTACCGCTACCACCCGGTCTTCGCCGCCGGGTTCCGCCGTCCCGAGGCGGGCGGCTTCAACGTGTGGATGCCCGGCACCGCCGTCGCGCCGGCCACGATGGAGGGCGGTGACGTGCTGGTCATCGGGCGCGGGGCCGTACTCATCGGCATGAGCGAGCGCACCCAGCCGCAGGCGGTGGAGATGCTCGCGCGCAACCTCTTCAAGCACAACGCCGCCAAGAAGATCGTGGCGCTCAACATGCCGAAGGCCCGCGCCTTCATGCACCTCGACACCGTGATGACCAACGTGGACGTGGGCGTGTTCACCAAGTACGCCGGCCTCGGCATGCTGCCCTCCTACACGATCGAGCCCGGCGACAACGAGAAGGAGCTCAAGGTCACCGACCACCGCCCCGAGGACATGCACAAGGCGATCGCCCGCGCCCTGGACCTGGACGACATCAAGGTCCTGACCGCGCACCAGGACGTCTACGCCGCCGAGCGGGAGCAGTGGGACGACGGCTGCAACGTGCTGGCCGTCGAGCCCGGCGTGGTCGTGGCCTACGAGCGCAACACCACCACGAACAACTTCCTCCGCTCGGAGGGCATCGAAGTGATCACCATCAGGGGCAGCGAGCTGGGCAGGGGACGCGGCGGGCCGCGCTGCATGAGCTGCCCGCTCGAACGCGACGGCATCTGACATCTCTGGCTTTCGGGGGACTTCATGGCTTTCAACCTGCGCGGGCGCAGCTTTCTCAAGGAACTGGACTTCACGCCAGAGGAGTTCGGCTTCCTGCTGCGCCTGTCGGCCGACCTGAAGGCGGCCAAGTACGCCGGCGTCGAACAGCAGCGGCTCAAGGGCAAGAACATCGCCCTGATCTTCGAGAAGACCTCGACCCGCACGCGGTGCGCGTTCGAGGTGGCCGCCCACGACCAGGGCGCGCACGTGACCTACCTGGACCCGTCGGGCTCGCAGATGGGACACAAGGAGTCGGTCAAGGACACCGCCCGGGTGCTCGGCCGAATGTTCGACGGCATCGAGTACCGGGGCAGCGCCCAGGCCAACGTGGAGGAGCTCGCCCAGTACTCGGGCGTACCGGTCTGGAACGGTCTCACCGACGAGTGGCACCCCACGCAGATGCTCGCCGACATGCTCACCATGCAGGAGCACAGCGACAAGCCGCTGCACGACGTCTCCTTCGCCTACCTCGGCGACGCCCGCAACAACATGGGCCACTCGCTGCTGGTCACCGGCGCGATGTTCGGCATGGACGTACGCCTGGTCGCCCCCAAGTCCCTGCAGCCCGACGCCAAGATGGTCGTCAAGCCGGCCAAGGACGTCGCCAAGCAGACCGGGGCCACGATCACCGTCACCGACGACGTGGCCAAGGGCGTCAAGGGCGTCGACTACCTCTACACCGACGTGTGGGTGTCGATGGGCGAGCCCAAGGAGGTCTGGGACGAGCGGATCAAGCTGCTCAAGCCGTACCAGATCAACGACAAGGTGGTGAAGGCCACCGGCAACCCCAAGGTGAAGTTCATGCACTGCCTGCCGGCCTTCCACAACCGGGAGACGAAGGTCGGCGAGGACATCTACGAGAAGACCGGCCTGGACGCGCTGGAGGTGACCGAGAGCGTCTTCGAGTCGCCGCGCTCGATCGTCTTCGACCAGGCCGAGAACCGCCTGCACACGATCAAGGCCATTCTCGTGGCCACCCTCGGGGACTGAGCGCGGTGCGCGTCATCGTCGCCCTCGGGGGCAACGCGCTGCTGGAGCGCGGGGACCGGCCCGACGCCGAGACCCAGATCGCCAACGTCCACATCGCGGTCAAGACGCTCGCGAGGCTGGCCGCCGAGCACGAGCTGATCATCACCCACGGGAACGGCCCCCAGGTCGGGATGCTGGCGCTGGAGAGCGCCGCCGACACCAACCTGACCAGGGCCTACCCCTTCGACACGCTCGGCGCCGAGACCCAGGGCATGATCGGCTACTGGATGCTGCAGGCCCTGCAGAACGCCCTGCCCGGCCGCCAGGTCATGGCGCTGGTCACCCAGACGCTCGTCTCGGCGGTCGACCCGGCCTTCGAGAACCCGACCAAGTTCGTCGGCCCGGTCTACGAGCAGGCCGAAGCCGAGAAGCTGGCCAAGGAGAACGGCTGGGTGGTCCGGCAGGACGGCCAGTACTGGCGCCGCGTGGTGCCCTCTCCCGCGCCGCAGCGCGTGGTGGAGACCCGGCTGATCCGCAAGGCCGTACGCGACGGCGTCGTGGTGGTCTGCGCGGGCGGCGGCGGCATCCCGGTCGTGCGCGACGCCCAAGGACGGCTGTCCGGGGTCGAGGCCGTCATCGACAAGGACCTCACCGCCTCGATGCTGGCCGAGGCGCTGGACTGCGACGCGTTCCTGATCCTCACCGACGTGCCGCGGGTCATGAAGGACTTCGGCACGCCGCGGCAGAGCGAGATCGGCCACACCACCCCGTACGAACTGCGCTCCATCGACTTCCCGGCCGGCTCGATGGGGCCGAAGGTGGAAGCGGTGTGCAGGTTCGTGGAGACCACGGGTGACATGGCCGCCATCGGCAAGCTCGACCAGGCCGTCGAGATCCTCGCCGGCAAGGCGGGCACGATCGTCACGCCGAGCGCCACCTGGCCGCTGACCAGCACGCTCTAGTCCGTACGCGGGGCGCTCCGCCGGGGGCGTCCCATCACCGTGGAGGTGGCGGTGGCACTGCGACAGTTGTTCCGCATCAAGCCGACCGACGAGATCGTCTCGGAGGCGGGGCAGGGCGAGGGCGGCGAACTGCGCCGCACCATGGGCCTGTGGCAGCTGACCCTGTTCAGCGTCGGCGCCACGCTCGGCACCGGCATCTTCGTCATCCTCGGCCAGGCCGTGCCGAAGGCGGGCCCGGCGGTGGTGCTGGCGTTCGTGCTGGCCGCCGTCACGGCCCTGTTCTCCGCGCTGAGCTACGCCGAGCTGGCCGGGACCATCCCGGTGTCCGGCTCGTCCTATTCCTACGCCTACGCCACGCTCGGCGAGATCGTGGCCTGGGTGTGCGGCTGGTGCCTCATGCTGGAGTACGCCGTGTCGGTCGCGGCCGTGGCCGTCGGCTGGGGCGAGTACCTCAACACGTTCCTGCAGGGCCTGTTCGGCTGGCAGCTTCCCGCCGCCATCACCCACTCCCCCGGCGACAAGGGCGGCGTGATCAACCTCACCGCCATCCTCATCGTGCTGCTGGCCATGTGGCTGCTGCTCGGCGGCTCCTCCGAGTCGGCCACCGCCAACGTGGTGTTCGTGCTCATCAAGGTCGCGGTGCTGGCCTTCTTCTGCATCGTGGCGTTCACCGCCTTCCAGTCGAAGAACTTCACCCCGTTCGCGCCGCTCGGCGCCCTCGGCATCACCGCCGCCGCCTCGCAGGTCTTCTTCTCCTACATCGGCTTCGACGCCGCCTCCACCGCGGGTGAGGAGGCCAAGAACCCCAAACGCGACCTGCCCCTGGCGATCATCCTGTCGCTGGTGATCGTGACGACGATCTACGTGCTGGTCGCGGTCGCCGCCATCGGCGCCATGCCCTGGACCGACTTCGACCCCGAGACCACCGAGGCCAGCCTCGCCGTCATCGTCGACATGGCCACCGGCGCCACCTGGCCGGGACTGATCGTCTCCTTCGGCGCGGTCATCGCCATCGCCAGCGTCGTCCTCACCGTCATGTACGGCCAGACTCGCATCCTGTTCGCCATGTCGCGCGACGGGCTGATCCCGAAGATCTTCCAGAAGGTCAACCCGCGCCGCCAGGTGCCGGTGGCCAACACGCTGATCGTGACGCTGTTCATCAGCGTCCTGGCCGGGCTCATCCCGCTCGGACAGCTCGCCGAGGCCACCAGCATCGGCACCCTGTTCGCCTTCGCGATCGTCAACGTGGGTGTGATCGTGCTCCGCCGTACCCGGCCCGACCTGCCGCGCAACTTCAAGACGCCGCTGTTCCCGATCACGCCGATCCTCGGCGTGATCATGTGCGTGCTCGTGATGGCGGGCCTTCAGGGCGTCACGTGGCTGGCGTTCGCACTGTGGATGGCCGTCGGCCTCCTCTGCTATTTCCTGTACGGCTACCGCCACTCCAGGCTCCGCACGGAGGTGCCCCGATGAAGATCGAGAACGTGCTGACCGGGTTCATCGCCGAGCCTCGCGGGCTGGATGGGCTGGCGCTGGCCGTACTGCTGGCCCGGCAGGCGCGGGCGAAGCTGACGGTCGCGACCGTGCAGCCGCCCGTCTGGAACACGCCGGGACCGGCCAAAGCCGACGAGAGCGCCTGGCGCGCCTACCTGCGCGAGCAGGCGAACGCGACGCTGGACCAGGCCCGCGAGCTGGCCGGGGACGAGGCGGACTACGTCGTCCACACCAACAGGGGCAGCGGCCGCGGGCTGGTGGACCTGGCGCGCAAGCGCGAGGCGGACGTGGTCGTGATCGGCTCGGCGCCCTCGGGCGGCAAGGGCCGCATCTCGCTCGGCAGCACCGCCGACCAGCTCCTGCACTCCTCGTCAGTCCCGGTGATGCTGGCGCCGAAGGGCTGGTCGGAGGAGCCGCCGCCCGAGTTCGAGCGCCTCACGGTCGCCTACCGGCGCGGCCCCGGCTGCGACCACGCGGTCTCCGAGGCGGCGCGCGCGGCGGTGAGCCTCGACGTGCCGCTGCGGCTGGTCACGCTCGTCGTCAGCAGCGGCAGGAAGGCGAAGATCGAGCAGGAGATGGCCGAGCGGCTGCGCGAGCAGGCGGCGGCGGACCTGAAGGCGGCCGCGCGCGGGCAGCGCCGCAAACTCCAGGTGGACGTGGAGATCCTGGAGGGCAGGACCGTGGCCCACGCCCTGGGCGAGACCACCTGGCTGCCCGGCGAACTGATCATCTGCGCGTCCAGTAGTTCCGGCCCGCTGCGCCGGGTGTTTCTGGGCGACACCTCGATCAAAATCGTCAAGGCCGCCACGTGCCCGGTGATGATCCTGACTCGAGAGCCATAGCTGGATATCCCTCGTCAAACTATGACGAAGTACTGTTATCAACGGGACAAGAGGGGCGTTTGAGGCGATCCATGCCGGACCGGATTCGGCATCTTTTTTCCAATCAGCTTGACCTTCGGCTTAACCCCCTTTACCGTCACTGTGCGTAACCACTCTGCGCGGCGTTCCGGGGTAAACCCGGGGCCATGGCTACCGATGGTGCCGAGCTCGGCACCACACCCCCCGGTGACCCTGGCAATCGCCGCAAAGGCGCACAATCTACTGAGAGCAGTACATAACACGAGCCGGGGGGCCACACGATGCCGTCTGAGTACGCAAAGTCGCTGGGTGCACGACTCCGCGCGATCCGCACCCAGCAGGGGCTGTCCCTGCACGGAGTCGAGGAGAAGTCGCGCGGACGCTGGAAAGCCGTGGTCGTGGGCTCCTACGAGCGGGGCGACCGGGCCGTCACGGTGCAGAAGCTTGCCGAGCTTGCCGACTTCTACGGGGTGCCGGTGTCCGAGCTGCTGCCGGGCGGCGCCGCCCCCAGCCCGCTCGGGCCCACACCCAAGCTTGTGATCGACCTCGAGCGCCTGGCCACGCTGCCGAAGGAGAAGGCCGGGGCACTCGCCCGGTATGCGGCGACGATCCAGTCGCAGCGCGGTGACTACAACGGCAAGGTGCTCTCGATCCGGCAGGAGGACCTGCGCTCCCTTGCCGTGATCTATGACAAGTCGCCGAGTGAGCTGACCGAGGAACTGATCAGCTGGGGCGTACTCGACGCCGAGGCCCGGCGGGCGGTCGAGTCGTTCTGATCCGTGGTTGGTGAAGGGGCGCGCCTGGATGCTTCCGGGCGCGCCCTTCGCATGCTTACGGGTGATTGGGGTGCATCCGTACCGTGGGGTGGCTCAGTGCCCAGAGGACGCCCCTCAGGGGCACACGGGGCACCCGAGCACACACCGGGCTGAGGCAGACGGCCACCGCCCTGGGTTGAGGCAGACGGCCGTCAACCATCACACCTGGCTGAGGCAGACGGCCTTTGATCTCCGCTTCTGGCTGAGTCGGTGGGACGCGTGGCCGCCTGCTGTCCTGAGCGCGCGAGTTAGGGGCTGTTCTAGGCCACCGGGTGGCTTTTGCCGCTTGGCCGGGCAACCGGGGCCGTGGCGGCGGGAACCACGTCCGGCGTGAGAAGCGACCCCCACGATCGGCGCCCGCGCACGGCGGCGGGTGGCGTCAGGCCGGCTCTGCCGTAACGGAGAGAAACCGAGAGACCCACCGACGCTGCCAGGGGGTTTCGACGGCGCGCGGGTGGTGATGGGCGCGCGTCCAGGCGATGGCGTCGCCGGGCGCGAGCCCGGACAGCACGACGAGACACGACAGCACCGTCCCGGTACGCCCCACCCCGCCCCCACACGCGACCTCGGCCCGCTCGCCCGCCAGGAGCCGCTCGTGCAGCCCCCGAATCAGGCGGACCGCCTCGGGCGTGTCACGTGGCAACAGGAAGTCCGGCCAGTCGATCCAGTCGTGCGGCCAGGCGTGTTCGTGCGCGCGCCGCAGCTTGGCGGTGCCGAGGTACAGGCCGTAGCCGGGCTTGGGCCCCTCAGGCACGGGCTTACGCAACCCTCGCCCACGCACCCAGCCACCGTCCGGCAACTGGATCGCGCCAGTAAGTCGATCGTCCATCCGGCGACCATAGCCCCGCCCAACCGACCAGAACCTGCCCCAGCCACCGGAACCACCCTGCCCACCGCCACCCCCACCCACCCGGACCAGGCAAAGGACACCCACACCAGCCCGACTCGGCCCATAGCGAAACCACAACCACCCGCAGTGCGGTTGAGCGGCACACGAAGCTACGCGGATCTCCGAGGCCGTGTGTGGGCGATGCTTGGCGGCCAGGAACCCCGAGGCCGCGCCTGGGCCGGGGCGGAAGGAAAGCGGGGCGGGGCACGCTCGGCGGATCGGGACCCGAGGCGGAGTGTGCCGGGCGATGCTTGGCGGCCTAGGACACCCCGAGGCGGAGCGGGATGGCGCCAGGGTGTGGGTGGGCGGAGCCGGTGGTGGTACCGGTAGGCGGGGTGGAAGCCCCCTCGCCGCTGGCGGGAGCGGGGTGGGTGGTGGCAGGAGCGGGTGGGTGGAGCGGGGTGGGTGGTGCCGGGGGGTGGGTGGGGTGGGAGCCCCCTCGCCGGTGGCGGGAGCTTGCATGGGGGAAGGCCATGCCGTGTGGCGCTCGTGCTAGCCGGCGAGGGGGATGTCTATGGGGAGCTGGGGCTGGGCGGGGACGCCCAGGAGGGTCTCGGCGGTGGTGACGAAGGTTTCGGACTCGGCCAGGAGTTCGTCGGCGTCGGCGGCGGTGATGCCGCGGACCACGCCGGCCTCGGCAGCGGCGCGCTTGGCGGCGCTCTGCGCGAAGTAGGCGGCCCACGGGGCGAGGTCGGGTTCGGCTTCGGGCAGGAGCTCCCAGGCGCTGCGCAGGCGGCGTCTGCGGCCCTCCGTCGGCCTGGGGTGGGCGGCCAGGATCGCGGCGGACGCTCTCAGCGCCGCCAAGTGGGCCGCCACATATCGGGTCGCCGGGGTGCGGGCCGTCATCGCCTCGGCCAGGCAGGCACGTGCATCCGCCAGGTGTGCCCGCACCGCGGGCGACAGCCGGGGGCCGGTGTTGTCTGTCTGCCGTCGGGACATCTTGCGCGCCTCCTTCGGGTTATGGGGGCTGCCGGCGTTTCCACCGGTGGTGCTAACAATCTCAGAGCCCACCGACATTTCCGCCGGGCGGCCGGACGAGGAGCTTCCCCTCACCCCGTCCGGCCGGGACGCGCCCACTCGTCTCCGCCGACGACGAGGACACGCCCTTCGCCCGTGGACCCTGATCGCGGACCCCGCCATGGGGGAGGCGGTACGCCCGCGACCAGGACCTGCAGACGCGAGCCGCGAGCCTCACGTCCAGGATCGAACATAATTTCGATCACTCTGGATGTCAACCGATTCTGCGAACACGGGTTCGATCACCGGCCCCACCCTCCCCCGGCCAACCCGGGCCCGGTATGGGACACACCAAACCGCCTGGATACAGAGACAGGACACGGGCCAACACACGGCGATGGAGCGACGCAGCCAGACCCCGGAGGGCGGTACGGCGGGAGCGCACGCCAAGGCCAGAGCGCAGGCGGTGGGACGCGGAGAGGGGCAGCCAGGCCGAAGGCGCAGGGCTAGAGGCAGAGCACGGAGGAGGCGGGCAAAGCGTAGGGGCGAGGAGGCAGAGGGCAAGCCGGGGACGCGAGGCGGGAAGCGCGAGGGCGGCGCGGGGCCGGGCACACGGAACGGCGCAGACATGGACGGAGGCGGGGCGGGGCGAGAAAGGGCGGGCGGGGCCGGGGTGGGGCACGGGCGAGGGGCAGGCCGGGGTGGGGCAGGTCGGGGACGGGGACGCGAGACGAGGGCGCAGCACGGGGCGCGGGGGCCAGGGCGCGAGGAGAGAGGCGGAGGCGGGGGCGCGGGGTGAGCGGGCGGAACGGCGCTGGCATGGGGTGGAGGCGGGGTGAAGTGAGGAGGGGTGGGTGGGGAAGCGTTGGTGATCGTTTGCCGGGGGTTTGGGGGTGCTTTACCCAAAGTAGGGGTAAGGCACGGAGGATCTGGCTCGCAATTACCGACAATAGGAGCATTGCGTGCGATTCCCCCTCAGAGGCGTGGTCATGGCCGCCGCCATCGCCGTCCTCGGCGGGACCCAAGCCCTCGCCGACACCCGCGCCGCCGAGCCGCCCCAGGCCCCCGCGGAGTCGGCCCACAGCCGGTCCATCGATGTGCAGTTGCTGTCCCTGACGGACTTCCACGGCTACATCCGCCCCCACACCGACGCCGGCAACGGCACCATCAAGGACGCCCAGGGCAACAGCATCGTGGTGGGCGGCGCGCCGTACATCGCGACGCATCTGAAGAACCTGCGCCAGGGCAGGCGCAACACCGTCACCTTCACCACGGGCGACAGCTTCAGCGGCTGGCCGCCGGAGGTGGCGAGGCTGGCAGACGAGCCGACGATCGAGTTCCTCAACAAGATCGACGTGGACTTCTCCGCCGTGGGCAACCACGAGCTGGACATCTCGCTGGAGTTCCTGCGCGACCACATGGGCCGCGGCCAGTGCTTCGGCACCCGTGGCCTGGACAGCTGCTTCACCGACTCCGACGGCCGCCGCTTCCGTGGCGCGCGCTTCGACTTCTCCGCGGCCAACGTGACGCGCAAGGGCAGCACGCGGCCGGTGCTCAAGCCGTATGTGATCAAGTACTTCCAGGGCGTCCCGGTCGGGTTCATCAACCTGACGACCACGACGACGGTGGAGGGCTCGACGTCGTTCCAGCCGTCGCTGGACAACCTGCCGCTGGTGGAGACGGCCGACAAGTACGTGGCCGAGCTCAAGCGCCGCGGCGTCGAGGCGATCGTCGCCAACGTCCACGAGGGCGGTACGGCAGGCGACGTCTACGACCGGTGCAACGCCAACCCGACCGGCCCGGTCATCGACTTCGCCCGCCAGGCCTCGGCCGAGATCGACGCGATCGTGACAGGCCACTGGCACGCGCCGTTCAACTGCTCGATCCCCGACCCCGAGGGCAACCCGCGCCCGGTCGTCGAGGCCGCCTTCCACGGCAAGCTGATCAACGAGATCAACCTGAAGATCGACCGCCGCACCCGCGACGTGGTCCGCTCGGCCACGGTCTCCACGAACCACCCGGTCACCAGGGACGTCACCCCCGACCGCGACATGGTCGAGCTGGTCGACCACTGGGTGGCCACCGAGAAGCGCCAGTCCGCGCGCCAGGTCGGCACGATCACCGGCGACCTGACCAGGACCCGCGACGCCGACGGCGAGAGCACGCTCGGCAACGTGATCGCCGACGCCGAGCGCGCCGACAGCGCCGACGCCGACCTGGCCATGGTGGCGGTGGCGCCGGTGAAGGGTTCGAACTCGCTCCGCGGCGACCTGCGCTTCGCCAAGGGCGCCGACCCGGCCGACGGCGACGGCAAGGTGCTGTTCGGCGAGGCGTGGAACACTTGGGGCTACGCCAACCCGGTGGTCACCGCGACCGTCAAGGGCAGCCAGATCGACCAGGCGCTGGAGCAGCAGTGGCAGACGCAGGCGGACGGGACGGTCCGGTTCGCCCCGCTGGCCGTTTCGGGAAATGTCCGCTTCTCGTATGACGTGAGCAAGCCGGTCGGCGAGCGGGTCACCAGCGTGCTCATCGACGGCAAGCCGCTCGACACCGCCCGCACCTACCGGCTGGCCGCCCTGGCCTACACGCTGATCGGCGCCGACGGCTACAGCGCCTTCGCCGGATACACCGGCGCGGTCCGCGGCAGCCGGGACTACGAGGCCTTCCGCGCCTACCTGGCGAAGGGCCCCGTCTCCCCGCCCGCCCTGGACCGCGCCGTCGCCGTGACCGCCGCGTCCTGAGCCGCGCTCAGACGCTGATCGCGCCCGAGGGGCACTGCTGGACGGCCCGCCGTACAGCGGCCTCCTGGCCTTCTGGAACGGGTGAGACGAGCACCACCACGGTGCCCTCCTCCTCGCTCTGGTCGAACACCTCGGGCGCGGTCAGCGCGCACATTCCAGCTCCGATGCAGACGTCCGTGTCTGCTTTGATCTCCATGCCTACCTCTCTACCAGGTCACGGGGAGGCGGTGCACACCGTAGATGGCCATGTCCGAGCGCATGGGCACCTCGGCGGGCGCGCACGCCAGCCGTAGCCCGGGGAAGCGCCGCAGCAGCGCGGGCAGGGCGATGCGCATCTCGATCCTGGCCAGTTGCTGGCCGAGGCACTGGTGGATGCCGTGCCCGAAGGTCAGGTGACCGGTGGTGGAGCGGGTGAGGTCGAGCCGGTCGGGCGAGGGGAAGTGCCCGGGGTCTCGGTTGGCGGCGGGGATCGAGATCGTGACCGACTCCCCCGCCTTAATCAGGCGGCCGTCGATCTCGACGTCCTCCAGCGCCGCCCTGATCGGTCCCGCGTGGATGATCGACAGGTGGCGGAGCAGTTCCTCGACCCCGTTGTCCACGGCCGAGGGGTCGTCGCGCATGATCGCGAGCTGGTCGGGGTTGGTGAGCAGGGCGAAGGCGCCGAGGCCGAGCATGTTCGCGGTGGTCTCGTGGCCGGCGATGAGCAGCAGGAAGGCCACGCCGAGCAGTTCGTCGTCCCCGAGGTCGTCGAGCAGCCCGCTGAGCAGCGCCCCGTCGGGCCGGGCGCGCTTGCTCGCGATGAGCCGGTAGAGGTATGCGGCCAGCTCCTGGTAGGAGGCGATCAGCACGTCGGGGTCGAGGTCGAGCGCGAGCAGCGTGGCCGAGTTGCGCTGGAAGGTCTCCCTGTCCTCGTACGGCACGCCGAGCAGCTCACAGATGACCAGCGAGGGGATCGGCAGCGCGAACTCACTGACCAGGTCGGCCGGCGGGGTCATGGCGTCGAGCCGCCCCTCGGTGATCTCGGCGATGCGCGGCTCCAGCGCCTTCATCCGCCGGACCGTGAACTGGCCGGTCAGGAGCTTGCGGAAGCGCGTGTGCTCGGGCGCGTCCATCCGCAGGAACATCCCAGGCTGCGGGCCGCTGTCCGGCATCCGCTCCTTGACCCGCTCCACGGTCTTCGCCCGCGCGGGGATGGCCTGGTGCTGCAGCTCGGTCCGGTTGCTGAAGCGGTTGTCGGCCAGGATGGCGCGGGCCACGGCGTGCGAGGTGACGAGCCAGCCCTCGTGGCCGTCGGGGTAGGTCATGCGGTGCAGGGACCCCTGCTCACGCAGGACGCCGAACTCGTCGGGCGGGTCGAGCGGCCGCTGCCGCCGCATGGGAAAGGTTGTCATGCCTCCAGAAAACCGCAATGAGTGCAATTTTTCAATGGATGCAAATCATAAATCAGTGTAGGGTTTCGCCATGACGGGGCTACGCGAGCGCAAGAAGATCCGCACCAAGCAGGCGCTGATCGAGGCGGCCCTCCGGCTCTTCGCGGAGAAGGGCTACGAGGAGACCACGCTGGCGGAGATCGCCGCGGCGGCCGACGTCTCGACGCGCACGTTCTTCAGCTACTTCGGCAGCAAGGAAGACGTGATCTTCCACGACGGCGGATGGCGGATGGACGCCGTCGTCGACATGATCGGGGAGCGCCGGCCCGGCGAGTCCGCCGGCGACCTCCTGCTGCGGGTGAGCCAGGCCAGCCTCGGCTGGGTGGCCGAGGACGGCCTGGCGATCGGCCTGAGCCCGGAGCGCGCCCGCCTGGTCATGACCGTGCCCGCGCTGCAGGCCAAGGGGCTGCGGTTGCTCTTCGACAGCCAGTTGCGGCTGGCCAAGGCGCTGCACGAGAGCTTCGAGGACGAGCTCGACCTCGTCGAGGCGGCGGCCCTGATCGGCGCCCTGGTGGGGGCGACCAAGCTCGCCGTCATGGCGGCCATGGACCGGGGCGACTCGCTGGAGGAGCTCTGGGCGGCCGCCCGCACCGCGGCCACCCGGACGATCACCAAGCTGGCCTAGCCGGGGCCCAGGCCGATGAGGGCCATGATGGTGACGGCCGCGGCGGCCCGCGCCCACGACTCCGGCGGCAGCGGCTCGACGATCAGCGGGCAGCCGCCCGCCGCCCCGAACGCCTGCGGCGCGTAGGCGGCGCGCAGGTCCTTCTCCAGCAGGGCCACGCTGTCGCCGGTGACCACGACCTTCTCCGGCCCGAACATGTTGACCAGGGCCGCGATCCCCCGGCCCACCGCCCGTCCCGCGGCGGCGAACGACTCCAGCGCCACCGGGTCGCCCGCCCGCGCCAGCGCCACCACGCCGGGCAGGCCGGTCGCGGCGGGCACCCGGGCCACGACCGCGGGCTCGGCGGCGATCGCCTCGACGCAGCCCCGGCCGCCGCAGTGGCAGCGCGGGCCGGCGTCGTCGACGGGGACGTGGCCGATCTCGCCGGCCACGCCGTACCCTCCCTCGACCAGCGCGCCGTTGACGACGAGCCCGCAGCCGACGCTCTCGCCCACCGTCACCAGCGCGAACGAGCGGGTCCCCGCGCCCTGCCCGAACCACTGCTCGGCGACGGTCAGCGCCCTGACGTCGTTCTCGACGGTGGCGGGCAGGCCGGTCGCCTCGCGCACGAGGGCCGCGAGCGGCACGTCGTGCCAGCCCGGGTACGGCCCGCGCCGCACCGTCCCCGAGACCCGGTCCACCTCCCCCGGCACCGCCACCCCGACCCGCCGCACCGGGGCGCCCGGCAGGCCGACGACGGCGACGGCCCGCGCGAGCGCGCCGACCACGGTGGCGACGTCCGGCCCCGGCAGGGGGACGCGGTGCGCGGCCCGCACCCCGGCCAGCAGGTCGGCCAGCACCACGACCAGCTCCCCCGCCCGCAGCCACACCCCGGCGAAGAACTCCCGATCGGCCCGTACGGCCAGCGGCGCCGCCGGCCGCCCCGACCCGGCCGAGGCCCGCCCCACGGGCAGTTCGTCCAGGTATCCGGCGGCCAGGATGGGCCTGACCACTTTGGTGACGGCCGCCGTCGACAGCCCCGTCACCCGGGACACCTCGGTCCTGGAGATCGGCCCCCGGGTGAGCACGGTGGCGAAGACGGCGGTGGCCGCGGGCGTCCGCGTGACGCGGTCCATGCGACTCAGACCCGCACCGGCAGGCCCGTCTCGATGGACGTGTTGGCCGCGATGCCGATCCCGGCGGCGCGGATGCCGTCGGCGTAGCCGGCGCGGCGGCCCAGCGGGTCGGGCGGCGGCGTGCCGAACAGGTCGTCGAGCAGGAGCCGGTCGCCGCCGCCGTGCCCGCCGGAGCCGGTCGGGATCTCGATCTCCTGGGCGGGCTCCCAGTGGCGCTGCAGCACGAGGCGCTCGCCGCGCACGCGGCCCTCGGTGAGCCGCCTGGCGCCCTTGCCGAGGCGGGCGGCGGAGTCGGGGTCGGCCCACTCGCGCTCGACCACGTCGAGCTCGATCCGGCCGAGGGTGCCGTTGAGCGCGACCCGGTAGCCCTCCCAGGGCGCGTGCGCGTGCAGGGAGTAGGTGAGCAGGGCTCGGGAGTCGTAGCGGACCAGCACCGCCATGTTGTCCTCGATGGTGACGCCGGGGGCGAAGACGTCCTGGTCGCGGTGGTAGCCGTCCTCGTGCTCGGCCTGGAGGTAGAGGCGTTCGAGGCGCGGGTCGGCGGCGAGGTCGATGGAGTAGCGGTCGGCGCCGACGAGGCCGGAGTCCCTGCTGCGGGCCGGGCGCGGGCCCGGGGCGTTGGCGGGACCGTAGAAGCGCAGGTCGCCCTGGGCGTAGACGGTCTGCGGGGCGGCGGCCAGCCACCAGTTGACCAGGTCGAAGTGGTGGCCGGACTTGTGCACGAGCAGGCCGCCGGAGTTGGCCTTGTCGCGGTGCCAGCGGCGGAAGTAGTCGGCGCCGTGCATGGTGTCGAGCAGCCATTCGAAGTGCACGGAGGTGACCTCGCCGATGGCGCCCTCGGCGACCAGGCGCTTGACCTCGGAGTTGCGCGGCGAGTAGCGGTAGTTGAAGGTGATCGTCACCTCGCCCGCGGCCTTGGCGATGGCCTGGCAGCCCTCGGCGGTGGTGGCCAGGGGCTTCTCGACGATGACGGCGCAGCCGCGCTCCAGGGCGGCGACGGTGTAGACGTGGTGGGTGCGGTCGGGGCTGGTGACGATGACGACGTCGGGGCGGGCCTCGTCGAGCATCTGGCCGAAGTCCCGGTAGGCGGGGACGTCGGCGCCGTAGGAGGCCATGCGGGAGGCGTTGGTGTCGCAGAAGGCGACCAGGTCCCCGCTGTGGCTCCAGTCACCTCTCAGGGCGTTGACGTACATCCCGGCGCGGTGGCCGAGTCCGACGATGGCGTGGCGGCGGGTCAAGGATGCTCCTTGCGCAGGCGGACGAGGGCGCTGGCGTAGTCCTCGGCGGGGAAGGGTGGCAGCAGGCCGCGGGAGGTCAGCAGCACGCCGTGGTGGACGGCGCCGGTGTCCTCGTCGCGGTAGCGGGCGTCGGGGTCGAGTCCGGAAAGGCGCAGGGGCAGGCCGGGCGCGCCGTACGCGCCGCGGCGTCTGAAGGCGAGCACCACGACGCGCTCGCCGAGCGTGTACTGCACGGCCTCGCGCAGCCGGCGCAGCTCGCCCTGTTGGACGACGGGGCGGATGTCCTTGTAGAGGGCGATCAGTTCGGCGGCCTCGGCGAGCTCCTCCTCGCTCCAGTGCCGCAGGTCGCCGCCGAGGCCGAGCACGCCGGCCATGGCCACGTGGAAGCGGAAGGCGAGCGGGACGCGCCGGCCGGTGATGGGGTTGGGGCTGTCGGTGACCCAGGCGGCCATGGCGCCGGCGGGGTAGATCTGGGTGAAGCCGTGCTGGATGGGCAGACGGTCGGCGGCGTCGGTGTTGTCGGAGGTCCAGACCTGGTCGGTGCGGGCCATCATGCCGAGGTCGGTACGCCCGCCGCCGCCCGAGCACGCCTCGACGCGCAGGTGCGGATGGTCGGCGCGCAGCCGGTCGAGGATGGAGTAGACGGCCCGCACGTGGCCGACCAGCAAGTCGCCGGGGCCGGCCTGGGTGAAGGTGCGGTTGCAGTCCCACTTGAGGAAGTCGATGGCGTGCTCGCTGACCAGCCGGTGCAGCCACTTGTGCGCCCAGTCGGCCACCTCGGGCCTGGAGAAGTCGAGCAGGAGCTGGTGGCGCAGCTCGGTACGCGGCCGTCCCGGCATGTGCACGACCCAGTCGGGGTGCTCGCGGTAGAGGTCGCTGTCGGGGTTGACCATCTCGGGCTCCACCCACAGCCCGAACTTCATGCCGAGCCGGTGGACCTCCTCGATGAGCGGCGTCAGCCCGTGCGGGAAGCGCTCGGGGTTGGGCCACCAGTCGCCGAGCCCCGCCCGGTCGCTGGTACGCCCGCCGAACCAGGCGTCGTCCATGACGAACACCTCGGCCCCGGCCCGCGCGGCCAGCGCCGCCATGCGCTTCTGGCCGTCCTCGTCCACCCGGAAGCCGACGGCCTCCCACGAGTTGTAGAGCAGGGGCCGCAGCTCGCCCGCGGCCGGCCGTACGTGCTGGTTGACGTGGCGGTGCCAGGTACGGCTGGCCTCCCCGAACCCGCCCGCGCTGTAGAGCCCCGCGAAGACCGGCGTGCTCCACTCGGTGCCCTGCCAGGAGACTCCCTCGTGGCCGAACCCGCCGCTCCAGCCGGTGCGCCCGGAGGGGGTGCGGCCGAGCGTGAGCCGCCAGCTACCGCTCCAGGCCAGGGCGGCGCTCCAGACCTCGCCGTGCTCCTCGCCGGCGTCTCCCGCGTCCACCATGACCCAGGGGTTGGCCTGGTGGCTGGTGATGCCGCGCCGGCTGGTCAGGACGGTCTCGCCGACGGGCAGTTCGACGCGGCGCACGGCGTTCTCCGCGGCCCATCCGCCGCTGGCGTGGCTGAGCCGGTAGCCGGGCAGCGGGGGAAGGTTCCAGGCGGCGGAGTCGCAGCGCAGCAGCGTGACGGGCTCCTGCGAGCGGATCTCCGTCCAGCGCTCGACCACGTCGCTGTCCGGGCGCACGCGGTAGTGCAGCGCGACCTCCAGCGGGTGGGCGCGGTCGCGCATCCGGATCGTCAGGTGGCCGTCCTCGATCTCGTGGCCGGTGTGCTCCCACTCCACGCCGGTGTCGCCGTTGGGGAAGCGGATCTGCAGGGAGGCGGCGCCGTAGCGGGCGCCGGCCTCGGTGAGCAGTTCCTCGGCCACGCCGGTCTCGTCGAAGCTGCTGGCCATGAACGGCGCGGCGCCGGGCAGCGCGGCCACCTGCTCGGGTGTGAGCCTCGGTCCCCAGTGCAGGCAGGCCGGCACGTCGTCGTCGGTGAGCCCGATGACGTAGCCGGTCCGCGGAGTGGTGAGTGACCAGCGGCGTCGCGAGGGGTCGAAGGCGATGAGGCTCATGATCTGGAGCCTAGGCACGGCCTGCGGCGAATTCAATTCTTGACGAAGTTAATTACTGCTACTATGCGGCCATGCTCGATCCCTCGCGCGGGCGGGCGGCCACGATCACGAGCCCCGCCTCCGCCACCGTTTTCACCATGGTCCTGACGCAGGGTCCGGTCTCCCGCGTGGAGATCGCCAGGCGCACCGGCCTGTCGTCGGCCGCCGTCACCAAGGCGGCCAGGCCGTTCATCGACGCGGGATACCTGCTTGAGATGGCGGCGACCGAGCGCACCGGGCCGGGCGCCGGGCGCCCGGCCAGCCCGCTGGCCATCCACCCGCAACGGGAGTTCTTCGTCGGGATCAAGATCACCGACGACGACCTCATCGGCGTCGTCACCGATCTGCGGGCCCAGATCGTCGAGACGGCCCACCGGCCGCTGACCTCGCACGGGCCCGAGCACGTGGTGGCAGAGCTCAAGGCGCTGGCCGACGAGCTGCTCGGCCGCGACCCCGCCTACCGCGAGCGCTGCCACTCCCTGGGCCTGGCCATCTCCGGCGACGTCGACAAGGGCACCGGCCTGGTGCGTTACTCCCCCTTCCTGCGCTGGCACGAGGTGCCGCTCGGCGAGCTGGCCGCGAGCGCGACCGGCCTGACCGTCACGGTGGAGAACGACGTCAAGGCGCTCACCGTGGCCGAGCACTGGTTCGGCGAGGGCGTGGGCGCCTCGTCGTTCGCGCTGGTGACGGTCGGGCTCGGCATCGGCTGCGCGGTCGTCGTGGACGACCGCCTGGTGGCGGGGGCGCGCGGGGTGGCCGGCGAGATCGGCCACGTGCCGGTCGGCGGCGACAGCCCGCCCTGCCACTGCGGCGGCCACGGCTGCGTGGAGGCCATCGCGGCCACCCCGGCGGTCGTCGCGGCGGTCCGCGCGGCGCTGGGCGACGACACGCTGACGCTCGACGGCGCCATGGCCGCGGCGCGCTCGGGCGCTCCCGAGGCCGTCGCGGTCTTCGCCCGCGCGGGCGAGGCGATAGGGCGGGCGATGGCGGCCATGGCCAACCTCATCGGCCCCGAGCGCATCATCGTCAGCGGCGACATGCCGGGGCTGGCCGCCTACGAGCTGTTCGAGGACCAGCTCCGCGCGGCCTTCACCCAGCAGGCGTTCGGCGCGGCGGCCGACTGCCGCCTGATCCTGCGGCCCTCGCCGTTCGAGCAGTGGGCCCGCGGCGCCGCCGCGGTGGCCATCCAGACCCTCTTCACCCTCCAGGAGAGATGAGTGACCGCGACCATCTGGCAGCCCCACGACACCGCCGCGGCCTCCGGCGTGGTGGAGATCCCCCTCGGCATCGGCGGCCTGGTGGTCCAGGCGAGCGCGGTGCCGGTGAGCGGCGCGGCCCTGGAGCTCACCTGGGAGGTCGAGCACACCGGCGACGGCGTGGCCGAGGTGCGGGTGACGCCCGCGGCGCCCGCGACCGTCCGGGTGGCGTGGCGGGTGCCGTGCGTGGACGTGACGGCCTTCTGGGTGCCCGACAGCGGCGAGCACCGGGGCCTGCCGCCGTTCTGGCGCCGCCCGCGCCAGACCTCCCTGGAGAAGGGCGCGCCGGTGGGCGCGCTGATCGGCGCGGGCGACGTGTCGCTGTGCACGTACGCGGTGGCCGAGGTCGTGCGGCCGGTGCTGATCCGCACCGGCGTGGTGGAGGAGACGGGCGACTTCGGCTTCTGGGCCGAGCACCGGGCCGCCCCGGGCTCCGGCCTCGTGCTGAGGCTCGACCTGAGCGGCCGGCACTTCGCCGACGCGCTGGCCGGGGTCGCCGCCTGGTGGTCGGCCGCGCAGTCCGCGCGGGAGGTGCCGCGCGCCGCCCGGATGCCGGCCTACTCCACCTGGTACGCCATGCAGCAGCACGTGAGCGCCGGGAGCGTCGAACGGCAGGCCGCCGCGGCCGCCGCCCTGGGCTGCGAGGCGATCATCGTGGACGACGGCTGGCACAGCGACGACCGGGGCCGCGGCTACGGCTACGTGGGCGACTGGCTCCCCTCCCCCGCCTCGTTCCCCGACATGTCGGGACACGTGGCCAAGGTCCGCGCCCACGGCCTCGCCTACCTGCTCTGGTACGCCCTGCCGTTCGTCGGCCGCCACAACCCGCTCTGGGACCGGGTCCAGGACTACAGCCTCACCTACAAGCCCCACATGAACGCCGTCGTCGTGGACCCCCGCTACCCGCACATCCGCGACCTGCTCACCGGCAACCTCGCCCGCGCCGTCGAGGACTGGGGCATGGACGGGCTCAAGATCGACTTCATCGACCAGTTCGCGGTCGAGAACCCGCCGGAGCCCGGCCCCGAGGCCGACTGCGCGACGGTCAACGACGGCGTGCGCCTCCTGCTGGACGAGCTGGCCGCGCGCCTGCCCGCGGACGCGCCGATCGAGCTGCGGCAGCCGTACATCAGCCCGGGGTTGTGGCGGCACGCCTCGATGGTGCGCGCCTCCGACTGCCCGCTCAGCGCGCTGCACAACCGCCAGCGCACGATCGACCTGCGCCTGATCGCGGGGCCGCTGGCCGTACACGCGGACATGATGATGTGGCACCCGGCGGAGAGCGCCGAGCGCGTCGCCGCGCAGCTCATCAACGTGCTGTTCGCGGTGCCGCAGATCTCCGTGGACCTGACCGCGCAGAGCGCGGAGCAGAGCGCGGCGCTGCGCTTCTGGCTGGGGTTCGCGAAGGAGCACGCCGAGGTGCTGCAGCGCGGCGAGCTGCGCCCGTCACGGCCAGACCTGCACTATCCGCTGGTCACCGCACGGGGCGACGGCGTGGTGATCGCCGCGCGCTACGCGCCGGTGCCGGTCGAGGCGCCCTCCTCGGGCACGCTGTGGCTGGCCAACGCCGACGACAGCACCGCCGTCCTGCTCACCTCGGCCCTCGCCGGTACGGCCCGCGCCACCGTCCACGACTGCCGGGGCGAGATCGTGGACAGGAGCACGCACGCGTTCGAGGCCGCCGGCACGCACCAGATCACGGTGCCCACCGGCGGCCTGCTGGAGCTCGTCAGATCTGGATGACCGACAGCACGTTGCCGGCCGGGTCCTTGAACCACGCGATCGGCGGCCCGCCGGCCCGCATCACGCCGTTGGCCTCGTGCTCGAAGCCCGGGTAGCGCTCGAACACCACGCCGCGCTCCGTGAGCTGCTCGACGGCCTTGTCGACGTCGTCGACGGGGAAGTTCAGGATCGTGTAGCCGGCCGGCTCGTGGGCCTCGCCCTTGGGATAGACGAGGATGTCGCGATCGCCGGCGACGTGCAGGGTGAGCATCCCGTTCTCCTCCGAGACCCGCAGGCCGAGGACGCCCTCGTAGAACGCCTTCGCCTTGGGGACGTCGTCGACGGAGAAGCCGCTGAACGCCTTGGTCTGACCGAACATCACTTCGCCTCCATGGCCGCGCGGTGCTCCGGGCTGAGCTGGATGACCTGGACGTAGTTGCCGTCGGGGTCGATCGCGGTGGCGAACAGGCTGCCGTCGCGTTCCTCCAGCGGCGCCAGCCAGGTCACCCCGAGCCCGTCCATGCGGGCGACGACCTCCCTGGCGTCGCCCACCTGGAAGTTGAGGATCATCCTGCCGGGTTCCTGGTTCTTGGCGCCGATGTCCTCGCGCCGGTCGAAGAGCACGCCGAACGTGCCGAAGCGCAGGTAGCGATAGTCGCCGGCGTCGGACGCCTCGTCCGGCTGCAGCGTCACCTCGTACCACTCGCTCAACCGGGCCGGGTCGGTGCTGGCCAGCAACATGCTGTCAAGAGCGGGGCTGCTCATGTCTTCCTCCGAGGTCGATTGCTCCTTTCCCGTACAGACCCCGGGGGAGGACGGAACTCATCGGTGGCGGTCGAAGAACTGTGCCTGATAGAGCGAGGGCGGCAGCAGGCCGGGCCGGTTGGCGCCCTCGATGTAGCCCGCGGGCTGGGCGAACGGGCCGTCGCCCGTGATCGTCCCGTGGCAGCCGATGGCGTAGTTCTGGGCCGTGGGCGGCTTCTGGACGATCAGCCTGCTGGTGGAGACGTCGCAGTTCCAGGCGACCGAGTGGGCCGCCGACCAGCCGTGCGAGGTGCCGTAGCGGCCGCGGTTGTACAGGCCGAGCGTGTAGTCGTAGTGCGGGTCGAGGTCGCGGTGGCCGTCGAAGAGCAGGCCCTGCGACCAGCGGCGGTGGCCCTCGCTGGAGTTGAGCGCGTACTCCGAGACGCCGCGCAGGAACACGATGCCGGAGACCGTGCTGTGGCCGTTGGAGACGAAGGCGTGCCTGGCCTTGTAGGCGTAGCAGTCCCTGAACAGGATCTGCTGGGAGTAGGTGTAGGTGTTGAAGTTGTAGCGCCTGCTGCCGGTGACGAGGCTGACCGGGTCGATCGCGCGGCAGTTCTGGATGGTGGCCCGGGTGGTCTCCTGGGTGGCGAAGCCGGCCTGGGTGAAGTGCAGGGCGGTGCAGTCGCGTACCCAGGCGTCCTCGCAGCGCAGCAGGTAGATCGCGTTGTAGGCGTGGTTCTCGTCCTGCTCGGGGTCGCCCGTGTACTCGATGTCGACGCGCAGGCGCTCCACGCCGACCTCGGTGACCAGCCCGGCCCGGTCCCAGGTGTGGAGGAAGGACGGGCTGTGGGCGCGGTTGAGGTGGTTGTAGAGCGGGACGTCGACCGTGACGAGGTTCCCCGAGACGTCGGTGACGCGGCGGTTGAAGTAGAGCGGGTGCTCGCCGGCCTTCCACGGCGGGCCGACGTCGTGGCCGCCGTGGTCGATCGCCTTCAGCCACTCCTCGGTGCAGGGATGGGTGATGACGACGTTGTCTCCGGGCCGCAGCGCGCCCGGCTGCGCGACCTGGAACCGCCGGGCGCCCACCTGGACGAAGTCGCTCGTGATGTCGGTGCGGGTGCCCGGCACCTCCCCGCGCCAGCCGCCGCCGGAAACGCCGCCGCCGACCACGATGACGTTGCGGTCCTTGGGCGTGTTGCCGGTGGCCTTGATGATCGTGTCCGCCGCCGGGTCGGCCCCGTCGCCCGTGCCGCGCAGCACGAGGCCGTCGGCGCGCACGTACAGGGTGCCCGCCACCGGATAGAGGCCCGGTAACAGCAGCAGGGCGCCGCGCCGCGTTCGGGGCAGGGCCGCCACCTCGTCGAGCGCGGCCTGGATGTGCGCGGTGTTGTCGCCCGCCACGGGCCTGATCACCTTGACCACGCGCACGTGCGGGATGGGCCGCTCGCCGCCCCGGTAGCCCGCGTGGCTGAAGTCGGGGACGCGGTTGCCCTCGGCGTCGGCGGTGTAGACGAGGCGGCCGCGGCGGTCGTAGCGGACGAGGGCGGACTGCCACAGGCCGCCCGCGCGGGCGGGCTCGGCGCCTGCGGTGGCGGCGAACGCGAGCGCGCCGCCCGCGGCCAGCAATCCGCGTCTGGTGAGATCCATGCGTCCGCTCCTACCTGATGACGATCTTGTCGAGCTCGGGCGTCCTGGCGGTGAGGTTGAAGAAGCGGATGTTGTTGACGCCCGCGATCAGCGGCACCTGGACCGTCGTCGTGGTGATCCGGTCGGGGGTGCCGGTCATGGGCACCTCGACGGAGTCGGCGCCGTTCACGCTGATGCGGAAGGACTGGGCGCCGTTGACGACCGCGTGGACGGTCATCTCCTTGGTCGCGGTGGTCTCGGACAGGATGCCCTTGACCGTGGTGTGGTCGTAGGTGTTGCCGCCGATGAGGATCGTCTTGAGCCCGCCGGAGCAGATCTTGCAGTACGCCGACTCCGCGGCGCCCTCGAAGACCGTGCCCTTGCGCTCGGCCTCGTACGCGGCCGGGTCGGGCGCGGGCAGCCGGACCGGCGGGTTGACCGGGCCCAGCGTCCACGCCTTCAGGTCCCTGACCAGCATGTGGGTGTCCTGGAGGCCGGAGCTGCGGATGCTGCGGTAGATGCCCCACTTGGGACGGTTGTACTGCTCCTCCGTCCAGTAGAAGTCGATGTCGTCGATCCGCTGGTCCACCAGCGTGCGGTGGCCGTCCTTCAGCACCCAGCGCATGTAGCCCTTGTCGCTGGACTTGATCTCGACCGTGGTGGTGACCCACCTGTTCTGAATCGCCTCCAGGTCGTAGGAGGCGAAGCCGTGCGTGGCGTTGTCGGCCAGCGTCCAGTAGCGGGCCTCGATCTTCTGCACGCCGTTCTTCACCGGCAGGGAGAGCTGGGCGACCGGGGTGCCGATGTCGGAGGTCTTGAGCTGCCAGATGTGGCTGAAGCCGGAGGTGGCGTCCAGGGTGTCGGGGATGTACATCTGCCAGCTCATCCGCCAGGTCTCGTCCTTGCGCATCTCCAGGGCGCGGCCCCGGCCGTCGCGCATGCCGCGTACCTCGTTGCGCTGGCGGTCGGAGCCGTCGCGGTCCACGGTGTGCATGTCGAAGCGCCACGCGCCGCGATCGGTGTAGACGTGGGGGGAGCCGTCGGCGTGCGAGCCGCGCCGGTCGTCCTCCAGCGCCTCGAAGGCGTTGACGCCGTCGCGCCAGGGGCTGGGGTTCCAGCGCAGCTCCCAGCGCTCGCCCGCGGCCTGCGCGGCCGTCGGGGTGAAGGCGGCCAGGAGGACGAGCGCCGCCGCGATGTGCCTGATCATCGAATCTCTCCCACGGCGTAGACGTTGCCGGTCTGCACGGTCTGGTCCTGGGTGCCGGTGTTGGTCTCGGCGACCATGCGGACCGGGTCCTTGCCGCCCTCGATCACGTTGCCCTTCTGCAGCTTGGTGTCGGTCCAGATGTACTGGGCCTGCCGCCAGTGCCGGCCGCGGTCGAGGGTGAAGGCGGTGATGCCGGACTCGCTGCCCCGGGTGGTGTAGACCCGGAGCGTGTGGGGTCCGGTCTTCTCGCTGTCGAGCAGGCCGTACTCCTGGGTGAGGCGGGTGAAGTCCCACGAGCGGCCGTTCCAGCGGCCCGCGGTCAGCCACGCGCGCCGGCCGCCGGTCTGGTTGTCGTAGAAGACGATCACCGGCTTGCCGTCGGCCATGACCTGGACCGAGTGGGTGAAGCCGGTGCCGTGCAGCAGTTCCCTGTTGCTGCGCCACACGATCGCCTTCCGCAGCATCTCCGTCTGGTCGAGCTGGGTGCCGAGGTCCTCGCCCGCGACCGTGGAGAAGTGCCGGGTGGCGGGGTCGAAGACGGCGTAGAACACGTCGTGGATCTGGGTGCCGTGGCCGTGGACGTCGGGTTTGCCGCCGCCGGCCATCGTCCAGAGCATGTGGAAGCGACCGTTGTGCTCGGTCATCTCGGCGACGTAGACCTCGTCCATGTTGTCCTCGCGCTCGGAGCCGAGGATGTACGGGTGGCCGGTCAGCTCGCCCGAGCTCTTCCACGTCACGCCGTCGTCGGCGGACATGAGGTACTGCATCGGCCGGTCGTCGACGAACTGCGTCGTGTCGTCCTCCTTGAGCGTGTCGCGGAAGAAGACGTAGACGTCGCCGTTGCGGGCCTTCAGCGCCATCGGGTAGGAGGCGTGGTACGGGGCGACGTCGCCGAGGCTGCGGTCGCTCCATGTGCCGTCGGCCGCCCGCGTGGCCAGGCGCAGCGGGGAGTTGTGCGCGCCGTGGAAGACCAGCAGCTTGCCGTCGTCGGCCTGGACCATGACCGGGTAGTTGTGCTTGTCCTTGAAGGAGGAGCCGATCTTGACCGGCGTGCTCCAGCGTCCGCTGCCGTGGTCGTAGTCCTGGAAGTAGGCGTCGGAGTCCTTGCCCATCCAGGAGATGTAGGTGCGGTCCGCCTTGCGGTCGTACAGGCCCGCGCCCATCGGGCGGCGGTCGCTGTGGACGCGGGCGTGGGTGGCGGTGGTCTGCGCGACGAGCGTACCGCCCCGGTCGTGCCGGGGTTCGGCCTGCGCGTTGGTGAAGACACCGAGGGCGAGGGCGGCCGCCGCCGTGGCGGCGCCGATCCGGGTGGGGTGCACGGGTCCTCTTTCCGGTCTCTACGGCCGGCGCGGGGCCAGCCGTAAGGTGAAACCGCCGTTGGCGGCCACGGGGATGTCGAGCTTGGCGCCGGGGGCGAGCAGGGCCTCCTCGACGGCTACGCGGTCGTCCGGCGCGTCCTGGTAGATCTCGGCCGCCCACTCCCCCTCGCCTTCGAGGAAGTCGAGCGGGACCGTGACCACGCGGGGGTCGCCCGCGGTGCCGCAGGCCACGTACCAGACCTCGCCGTCCCTGCGGGCCAGCACGAGGTGGTCGGCCGGGTCGCCGGACAGCAGGCGGGTCTCGTCCCAGGCGACGGGGACCTGGGTGAGCAGGCGCCGGGCTTCCGGCCGCGCGCCGTACGCCTCGATGCTGTCGGCGAAGTGCTGC
Source organism: Nonomuraea sp. NPDC050790 (assembly GCF_044456745.1). Classification (NCBI taxonomy): domain Bacteria; kingdom Bacillati; phylum Actinomycetota; class Actinomycetes; order Streptosporangiales; family Streptosporangiaceae; genus Nonomuraea; species Nonomuraea sp. NPDC050790. Next base: position 479,209 of record NZ_JBITGF010000005.1, read on the forward strand.
ACGCCGGACTCGAACAGGACGGCGAGCGCGAGCTCGAACCCGGCCGAGACGGAGCGCACGGCGGTGAAGGTGACGGGGGTGAAGTCCATCGGGCCCTGCACGTTGCGGGTGCAGGCCAGCGACAGGTAGTGCGCGGGCGGGTAGAGCGGCTCCTTGCCGGGTCTCGGCTTGATCCACTCGGCGCCCTTGACCGCTTCGGCGGTCATGAAGTGCGGCCACGTGCGCTCGGCGCCGCGCGGGATCGTGCCGCCGTGGAAGACGACCATCAGCTCCAGGCGGGCGGTGGCCTCCAGGATGGAGTCGAACCAGCGCATGCGGTCCTGGCCGTCGGACTCGGTGAAGTCGATCTTCACGCCGACCGCGCCCCACTCCTTCCAGAGCGCGAGCTTCTCGCGGTGCTCCAGCGGGGTGTCGACGTGCTGCCAGTGCGACCAGAGCCAGACGCCGACGCCGCGCTCGCGGGCGTAGGCGATGAGCTCGGGCATCCACTCCTTGTTCCATCCGGCGTCGGCCAGCACGTACGGCCAGCCCATCCCGGCGGCGAAGTCCACCCAGACCTTCTGGGCCTCCAGGTCGCGGGTCGAGGGGCCGTCCGACCACCAGGACCAGGCGGCGGCGCCCGGCCTGATCCACGAGGTGTCGGCCACCCTGGACGGCTCGGCCAGGCTCGTCACCAGGTCGCTGGCGACGACGCCGGCGAGGTCGCCGACGATCGCCGTACGCCAGGGCGTGACCAGCGGCGAGCGCGCGGTGACGTACGGGTCGGGCAGGTCGAGGCGGAAGGCGGCGCCGTCGAAGGCGAGGCGGGTGCCGGCGTAGCCGCTGTCCAGGTTCGACTCGGTGACCAGCATCCAGCTCTCGCCGATCCGGAACAGCGACGGGTAGCCGTACAGGATCGGCTCGGCCCGCTCGACGGTGGTGTGGTGGTGGATCTCCTCGTAGTCGCAGCGGCCGTTCTCGTAGGGCAGGAGGATGGCGCGGGCCGCCGCCGGCACCACATACTCCGAAATTTCCTCGCAAATCGTGACGGGGCCGGTCCAGGTCACGCGGTACCGGTACGCCACGCCACCCGAACCCACCCGGACCTGAAGTTCCAGGCCCTGGCTGAAGGAGAGGGTCCATTCGGTGGCGGTGTAGCGGTGCGCGCGGCTCTTGCCGGTCACCGTCTCGTAGGCCTCCTCGACGGCCCGGCTGGTGATCCCCTCGAACGCCAGTCCGCGGGTCAGGTCGGCGTGGGCCGCCTTCAGGCCGAGCCGGGACGGGCTGACGACGACCCGGCCGGCGTGCCGTACCTCCCATGAAAGCTCGCCGTCAGGCGAGAGCGCGATCACTGCTTCCAGATCGTCGGCAGCACAGGTCCATTTGGGCATGAAAGCCTCCATGGCTAGCTCACAGTGCGCCCGAGCCTAGGTTGCAAGCGATTGCAATTCAATTCTTGACGAAGTTAATTACCAGGTCTACGGTACGGCCATGCCCCTGAGTCATCGGACCTTTATGGCGAGACTGACCGAACGACGCTCCGGACTGTTCGCTCCCTGGGGCCAGGGTGCGCCCGGCACCTTCATCCTCCGACCGCCGGTGCGGCCATCGAGATCTTCCTCTGAAAGAGGTCATCCATGGACATGAACCGCCGCCGGATGCTGGCCCTCGCCGTAGCCGCCGCGTCCATGCCCGTCATCGCCGCCTGCGGGGGCGACACGCGCCAGCAGAAGCAGGCCGCCGCGCCGGTGAAGACGGGCATCCAGACCATCGACCCCAACCGGCCCGGCAACGACACCTGGCCCTTCGAGGAGGCCGAGCAGCTCAACAACTCGTTGCAATGGCCGAAGTCGGACGTGGCCGACCCGGCGGCGAAGGTGACGATCACCATCGCCTCCACCTCGGACATCATCGCCGAGGTGCGCAACATGCAGTTCGACTACTTCTTCAAGAAGCGCCACCCGAACATCGAGATCAAGCGCGAGACCTCGACCTTCGACGGATTCCTCACCAAGTACATGGCCCAGGCCGCGGGCGGCTCCCTGCCCGACGTCATGTACAACCACTACTCCTGGACCCAGAACTTCATCGCCAACGACATCGTCGCCCCGCTCGACGACTTCATCGCCAGGTCCCCCGAGTTCGCCAGGGACGACCTGCCCGAGGCGGGCCTCGCCTACTTCCTGCGCGACGGCAAGCTGTACGGCCTGCCCACCGACATGGCGCCCAAGCTGCTCTTCTTCAACAAGGACATCTTCGACAAGGCCGGCCTGAAGTACCCGGACGAGACCTGGACCTTCGAGAAAATGGTCGAGACCGCCAAGAAGCTCAAGAGCGGCTCGGGCGCCACGAAGATCTTCGGTTTCTCGCCGACCCCGAAGCCCGCCCCCGACCTGTCGACGGTCTTCCTCATGCCGTACGGCGGGCGGTTCCTGTCCGCCGACGAGACCCAGGTCCAGATCAACTCCCCCGAGGCGGTCAAGACGCTCACCATGTGGCTCGACCTGCTCCTCAAGGACGGCGTCACGCCGAGCCTGGCCGAGGAGCTCCTGCTGGAGAAGGTGGACCCGTGGAAGTCCGGCCACGCCGCCCTGCACATCAACGGCGCCTGGATCATGACGGAGCTGGCCAAGCAGAAGGCGTTCAAGTGGGGGGCCACGCACGTGCCCAAGGGACCGCAGGGCCGCTTCTCCCCCGCGGTCGGCAGCGCCCTGGTCATCACCCAGTCCTCCCAGCAGAAGGAGGCGGCGTGGCTCTACATCTACGAGTACCTGTCGTCCTCCGGCTACCAGTTCCGCCGCATCAGCGCCCCGGCCCGCCAGTCGGCGTGGCTGCCCAACGCCGAGGCGCTCGGCATCCCCAAGGAGACGGCGGAGCTGGTCAAGGAGATCCTGGCCGACTACGCGACCAGTGACGGCGTGCTGCGCCTGCCGGCCACCAAGAAGGCGGTCGACACGGCCAAGCCCATCTGGGAGCGCGCGATGCTCGGCAAGATCGACGCCAAGACCGCGCTCGACGAGATCGCCGCCAAGGTCGGCCCGCTGCTCGCCGAGAACAAGATCGCGTGATGGCCACGCTCGCCCAGCGCGAGGCGCGGCGCTTCCACCTGTTCGTCTCGCCGTGGCTGCTGGGGTTCATCCTGTTCACGGCCGGCCCGATCGTCGCGGCCATCGTCATCAGCTTCATGAGCTGGAACCTGCTGAAGGCGCCGCAGTGGGTGGGCCTGGCCAACTACGAGCGCATGTTCGCCGACCCCGAGTTCTGGGAGTCGATCGAGAACACCGTCCAGTACGGGGTCGGCTACGTCGCGCTCGGCGTCTCGTTCACGTTCGTGATGGCGCTGCTGCTCAACCAGCCGCTGCGCTTCCAGGGCCTGTTCCGCACCGTCATGTACATGCCGTCGGTGGTCTCCGGCCTCGCGACCGCGCTGCTGTGGCTGAACATCCTGCACCCCGACTACGGCCTCATCAACAAGGTCCTGGCCACGTTCGGCATCACCGGGCCCGGCTGGCTGGCCTCCCAGGAGTGGGCGATCCCCGCCCTGGTGCTCATGGCCGTGTGGGGCGCGGGCAACACCATCGTCATCTACCTGGCCGGCCTCCAGGGCATCCCGAAGTCCCTGTACGAGGCGGCCGAGATCGACGGAGCCGGATGGTGGCGGCGCTTCTGGAGCGTCACCGTGCCGATGATGTCGCCGGTCATCTTCTTCAACGTGGTCACCGGCTTCATCGGCGCCCTGCAGGGCTACGTGCTCATCCTGGCCATGACCGAGGGCGGCCCCGGCAACGCCACGATGGTGCTCGGCCTCTACATCTACCGGCACGCCTTCGTCTACTTCGACATGGGGTACGCCGCCGCGCTGTCGTGGGCCATGTTCGCCATCATCATCGCCGTCACCGCCATCCAGTTCGCCCTGGCCAGGCGCTGGGTGCACTACGAGTTCAAGTGAGGTCCCCCCGATGCTGCTGAAACGAGCGGAGCCGAGGACCCTCACCCCGGCGCAGACCGAGCGGATCAGGCGGGCCCAGCGGGCCGGCGCGTACGTGCTGCTCATCGCCAGCACCGTCGTGTTCGTGCTGCCGTTCCTGTGGATGATCACGACGTCGCTGAAGTCCGACGCGGAGAACCTCGCCTTCCCGCCGCAGTGGCTGCCCGACTCCTTCCACTGGGAGAACTACACCCGCGGCTGGTTCGGCTCGCTGGACTACACGCGGTTCATGCTCAACACCGTGCTGATCACCGCGCTGTCCATGGCGGGCAACCTGATCTCGTGCATCCTGCCCGCCTACGCGTTCGCGCGGATGCGGGCGCGGGCGGCCTCGCTGATGTTCGGGGCGCTGCTGGCCACCATGATGATCCCGCGCGAGATCACGCTGGTGCCGAAGTTCATCCTGTTCTCCAAGATCGGCTGGGTGGACACCTACCTGCCGCTGATCGTGCCGGAGTTCTTCGGCGTGGCGCTCTACATCTTCCTGCTGCGCCAGTTCTTCACCACGATTCCGCAGGAGCTCATCGACGCCGCCCGCATCGACGGCGCCTCCGAGCTGCGGATCCTCTGGCGGGTCATGCTGCCGCTGTCGAAGCCGGCGCTGGCGGCCATCTGCCTGTTCTCCTTCGTGGGCAACTGGAACCAGTACCTGGAGTCGGTCATCTACATCAGGACGACCGAGAAGTTCACGCTGCCCATGGGGCTCGGGCTGTTCACCGACCAGTTCGCCACGCAGTACAACCAGATGATGGCCGTGGCGCTGATCGCCATGATGCCCATCGTGATCATCTTCTTCATCGCCCAGAAGACCTTCATCAGGGGCGTCACCCTGACCGGAATCGCAGGAAGGTAGGACGTGGACTATCGACGGTGCGGGCGCAGCGGGCTGCTGCTGCCCGCTGTCTCCCTCGGGCTCTGGCACAACTTCGGCGACGGCCGTACGCCGGAGCTCCAGCGCGCGATCGTGCGCGCGGCCCTCGACCTCGGCATCACCCACTTCGACATCGCCGACCGGTACGGCCCGCCGCTGGGGGCCGCCGAGCGCACGTTCGGCTCGATCTTCCGGCTCGACCTGGTGGGCATGCGCGACGAGATCGTGGTCACCACCAAGGGCGGCAACCCCATGTGGGACGGCCCGTACGGCAAGGGCAACTCCCGCAAACACCTGCTGGCCACCCTGGACCACTCGCTCGGGCGGCTCGGCCTGGACCACGTCGACATCTACTACCTGCACCGCGACGACCGGGACACGCCGCTGGAGGAGCAGGCGGCGGCCCTGGACCACATGGTCCGCACCGGCAAGGCGCTGTACGTGGGCGTGTCGAACTTCTCCCCCGACCGCACCGCGGCCATCGCCGGGCTGCTGCGCTCCCTCGGCACGCCGCTGCTGGTGCACCAGCCCGTCTACTCGTTGCTGCGCCGGGACATCGAGGACGAACTGCTGGGGGTGCTGGAGCGGGAGGGCGTGGGCTGCGTCGTGTACTCGCCGCTGGCCCAGGGGCCGCTGACGGACCGGTATCTGGCCGGCATTCCGGCGGATTCGCGGGCGGCCGAGGGACGGTTCCTGACGGCTGACCGGGTGACGGAGGAGGTGTTGTCCTTCGTACGCCATTTGTCGGAAATTTCGGCTGATCGTGGGCAATCGGTGGCGCAGTTGGCGCTCGCCTGGGCGCTGCGCGACCAGCGGATCACCTCGGTGCTGGTGGGCGCCTCCAGCCCGGAGCAGCTCGCGGCCAACGCCGCCGCCGTGGACCGGCTCGCCTTCACCCCCGACGAACTGTCCGCCATCGAGCGCGCCGCCAAGGAGAGCGGCGTCCTGGCCTGACGCCGTCCGCGCCGAGCGCCGCCCCGGAGCACGGCGTTCCCCGAGCGCGGCGTTCCAGGACGTGGCGTTCACGCGCGGCGTTCCAGGACGCGGTGTTCACGGCGACATGGACCGCGTGCGCGCCCGGTGCCAGGGGCGCGCACGCACCCTCTTCCCCCCGATTCTCCGGAAAGGAGCCCCGATGCGCAGGAGCACGCTGGCCGAGCACGGCGGCGGGATCTCGTTACCCGGCTACCGGGTCGAGTCCGGCGGCGTCTCCACCCTGGCCCCCGGCCAGATCAGCCACAACCGCGGCCCGCACACCCACCCCGACCCCGAGATCTTCCTCATCCTGTCCGGCACGGGCCGCATCCACCTCGACGGCGAGGTGTCCGCCTTCGCCGCCGGGGACGTGCTGGTCGTCGAGGCGGGCGAGGACCACCACCTGGAGGCCGTCACCGAGGTCGTCACCACCTGGCTCCACCTGGAACCCGCCCCGTGAGCCCGGTCCCGCTGCCCGAGCTGGGGCTGGGCGGCGGACCGCTCGGCAACTACCTGCACGCCATCGGTGACGCCCAGGCCCGCGCGGTCGTGGACGCCGCCTGGGAGTCGGGCATCCGCTACTTCGACACCGCCCCCTACTACGGGCTCGGCCTGGCCGAGCGCCGCCTCGGCCAGGCGCTGCGCGGGCGGCCCAGGTCGGAGTACGTGCTGTCGACCAAGGTGGGCCGGCTGATCCGGCCGGGACCCGGCGGGCCGGGGATCTTCGCCGTCGCCGACGACCGGCACGCCGTCTGGGACTTCTCCCGCGACGGCGTCCTGCGCAGCCTGGAGGAGTCGCTGGACCGGCTCGGCACCGGCCACGCCGACATCGTGCTCGTCCACGACCCCGACCGCCACTGGCCCCAGGCCCTGGACGAGGCGTTCGCGACGCTGGCCGAGCTGCGCGCCCAGGGAGTGGTGAAGGCGATCGGCGTCGGCATGAACCAGCCGGGCATGCTCGCCGACTTCGTCAGGAACGCCGATCCCGACGTGCTGCTGGCCGCCAACCAGGCGACGCTGCTGCGCCGTACCGCGTTCGAGGAGCTTCTGCCGTTGTGCGCCGAGCGCGGCATCCCGGTGGTGGCGGCGAGCCTGTTCCATCGGGGGCTGCTGGCCGAGCCGCCCGCCGACCCGCCGGCCGAGGTGAGGGCGATCCTGGCGGCCTGCGCCGCGTTCGGGGTGCCGGTGGCGAGGGCCGCGATGCGCTTCCCGCTGCGCCACCCTGCGGTGCGCTCGATCCTGATCGGCGCCCACACGCCCGCCCAGGTGCTGGCCAACGTGGCGGACTTCCGTACCCCCGTGCCTGAGGGGTTGTGGGCCGCGCTTCAGGACGTCCGGACATGAGCCGCCGCGATTTACCCGTGTCCGTCGAGATCCGGCCCGCCCGATCGTGTAAAGGGAAAGGACACGGCAGAAAGGCGGAACCGGCATGACGTTCACCGACGAGGAGAGCGCCTACCTGCGCTCCCAGTCCCTCGCCCGCCTCGCCACGCTCGGCTCCGGCGACCAGCCCGACGTGATGCCGGTCGCCTACGAGTTCGACGGCGCGCACTTCTGGGTCGGCGGCGGCCAGAGCGTGGTGAACACCCGCAAGTTCCGCAACGTCGCCGCCGGACGCGCCAAGGTCGCCCTGGTGGTCGACGACCTGCCCTCCCTCGACCCGTTCGTCGCGCGCGGCATCCGCGTGTACGGCATGGCCGAGCAGCCCTTCGAACGCACCGGCATGGTCGGCCCCGGCGTCTACCTGCGCATCACGCCCACGACGTCGTGGAGCTGGAACCTGGCCGGCGAGCCGGTGGGCGAGACCTGGTACCCGTCGCGCCGCGCCGTACATCGGCCCTGAGACTGTTCTTCAGTCCAGGCGGCTGTAGGCGTCGCCGAACACCCACGGGTCGGCCTCGCACTCGGCCAGGAAGTCGCCGGGGAAGCCGATCTCGAAGGCGGCCGCCGACTCCAGGCGGGCCAGCGCCGCCTCCGGCAGCACGACCTCGGCCGCGCCCAGGTTGTCGGCCAGTTGCCGCGCGTCGCCGGCGCCCACGATCGGGTGCACGAACGGGTGCCGCGCGCGCGTCCACGCGATCGCCACCTGCGACGGGCTCGCGCCCGTCTCCCGCGCGACCCCCAGCACCGCCCGCGCCACCGCGTGGTCGCGCTCGCCGAGCGTGCCGGGGTCCACCCGCGTGGGCCCGTCAGGAGCCGCGCCGCCGCTGAACTTGCCCGACAGCACGCCTCCGGCCAGCGGCCCCCACGCCGCCACGCTGAGTCCGAGCGCGCCCGCCATCGGCAGCAGCTCCCGCTCGACGTCCCTCCTGAGCAGGCTGTACGGCACCTGCACCCCCGCGAACGGCGTCCACCCGCGCCACTCCGCCAGCGTTCCGGCCCGGCTCACGACCCACGCGGGAGCGTCCGAGATCCCGACGTACAGCACCTTGCCCGCGCGCACCACGTCGTCCAGCGCCCGCATCGTCTCCTCCAGCGGCGTGCGCCGGTCCCACAGATGGACCCAGAGCAGGTCCACGTAGTCGGTGCGCAGCCGCCGGAGGCTGCGCTCCAGCGAGTGGACGAGGTTCTTGCGGTGGTTGCCGGCCGCGTTGGGGTCGCTCTGGTCGCGCGACAGCGAGTACTTGGTGGCCAGGACGAGCCGGTCGCGCCGCCCGGCCAGCAGCTCGCCGAGGACGTTCTCGCTCTCGCCGTAGGCCGAGGCCGTGTCGATCACGTTCCCGCCCGCGCCCTCGTAGGCGTCGAGCATCGCGCGGCGCTCCTTGTCCACGCCGCCCTCGTAGAAGCTCATCGCGCCGAAGAAGAGCTCCGACACCCGCAGTCCGGTACGGCCCAGCGTCCGATACCTCATGCCGCCACCTCCCTGGCGGCGAACTCACCCTCGATGCCCCACGCGAGGATCCTCCTGGGCCGGATCAGCATCCACGCCTCCTCGAACGGGAACGGCGCCGCGAGCCGCTCCCCCACCCGCGCGCCGCCCTCGTCGAAGGTCTCGGCGACGCCCCTGATCTCGATGCCGCGCGGCGTCCACGGGTCGACCGAGGCCAGGTCGTCCACCACGAAGGAGACGTCCGGATTCCTCCTGGCGTCGCGGAACTTCTTGCTGCCCGCCATCCCCGAACCCACGACGCCGCCCACGATCAGCCCGCCGGAGCCGGGATCGTAGATCACCCCCACGGGCCGCGCCGACGGGCGGCCGTCGGCTCCGACGGTGGCCAGGCGGCCGAGGGGCTGGCCGGTCAGGTACTCGATCTCGGCTGGTGTGAATGCGCTCATGGGGACGAGACTGCCGGGCCGTACACGGGAGAGGGAGACCGCCCCAAGACTGGCACCCGCAGGGCCACCCTCCGCCCCGATTACACTCGTGGCCATGGGCAACAACGAGCTGGGGGCGTTCCTGCGCGCCCGGCGCGAGGCGGTGCCGCCCGAGGCGGTCGGCTTCCCGGCCGGGACGCGCCGGCGCACCCCCGGCCTGCGCCGCGCCGAACTGGCCACGGTCGCCGGCGTCAGCGTCGACTACCTCACCCGCCTGGAGCAGGGCCGCGACCGGCACCCGTCCACCGAGATCCTCACCGCGCTGGCCGACGCCCTGTCACTGTCGCAGGACGAGCGCGTACACCTGCACCGCCTGCACAAAGCCGAGGCGGGCGGCGTCTGCCAGGGCGGCCCGCCGCTGTCGCGCACGCTGCGCCCCACGGTGGAGGCGATGCTGGCCCGCCTGGCCCACACCCCGGCCCTGGTCGTCAACCAGCTCACCGAGATCCTGGCCCACACACCCGCGTACGCCCGGCTGGCCGCCCCCTTCGGCCTGCTCGACGGCGACCCGCCGAACCTGGCCCGCTACCTGTTCACCGACCCCCGCGCCCGCGACGCCTTCCCCGGCTGGGCGCAGGTCGCCGCCGAACACGCCGCCGGCCTGCGCGCCAGCGCCGCCCTGGGCGACCGGTACGCCGCGCTGCTGGCCGACGAGCTGTCCATCATGGCCGGGACCACGTTCACCGAGTCCTACGCGAAGGCGATGCTGCCCGCCCGGGTGGGCACCGAGCGCTGGGCGCATCCGGAGGGCGAGCTCCTGCTCGCCTACGAGACCCTGACGCTGGCCGGGACCGACGACCAGCGCCTGATCGTCTACGTCCCGGCCGACGAGGCCACCTCGGCGGCGCTGGCCGAACCGCGAACCACCCACCTGTCGTAGCACGCCCCCGCCCAAAGCGAGCGGGAACGTCAAGGCGCCAGCCCCGGAGCGGTGGTCAGACCCCAAACGGTTGCTGGACCCCGAAAAGGCGCCAGACCTGGAACGGTGCTACACCCCGAACGGCGCCGCGTACCGGATGGGTTTGCCTCATTGGTGATGTAGCCGTCTTTTACATTGGGTAGGATCTATCTATGTAGCTGTCATCTACCTAAGTGGAGGCCGGGTGGGCGGCTTCATCGGGCGGGTCGCGGAGCTGGGGTTGCTCGGCAAGCGGCTCCAGCGGGTGCGCGAGACAGGGGCGGGCGTCGCCGTCACCCTGCGCGGGCGGCGGCAGGTCGGCAAGTCCCGGCTGGTGCAGGAGTTCTGTGACCGTGCGGGCGTGCCGTACCTGTTCACGAGCGCGACCAAGGGAGCCTCCCCGGTCGAGGCCGTGGGGGCCTTCCTGGCGGATCTGCGGGAGTCGGAGCTGCCCCGGGACCCGGGACTGGTTCCGAGCGCTGCCGGGGGGAACTGGCCGGACGCCTTCCGGGCGCTGACCGCGGCGCTGCCCGCCGAGCCCTGCGTGGTGGTCATGGACGAGGTGCCGTGGCTGTCGGAACAGGACGGGCTGTTCGAGGGCGCCCTGCAGACGGCGTGGGACCGCCTGCTCGCCCACCGGCCGGTGCTGTTGCTGCTCCTGGGCAGCGATCTGCACATGATGGAGCGGCTGACCGCCTACGACCGGCCGTTCTTCGGGCGCGCGGACCACCTCGTGCTCGGTCCGCTGCATCCCGCCGACGTCGCCGACGCCCTCGGCCTCGGCGCGCGGGAGGCGATCGACGCGCACCTGGTCACCGGCGGGCTGCCCGGCATCATCAGGACCTGGCCCCATGGCATGCCCGCGCTGGACTTCCTCCGCCGGGAGGCCGATGACCCGGGCGCTGCGGTCTTCGGCGTGCCCGAGGCGGTGCTGATGGCCGGGTTCCCGAATCCGGACGTCTCGCGCCGGGTTCTGGAGGCCGTCGGGGCGGGGGACCGTACCCACGCCAACATCGCCGCGACGGCGGGCAGCCGCGAGGGGGCGCTGCCGTCCGGGACGCTCTCCCCGCTTCTGCGGAAGCTGACGGCGGAGAAGCAGGTGCTCGCCCTGGACGAGCCGCTGTCCGTCCGGCCGGGCAAGCCGGGGCTGTACCGGGTCGCCGACAGCAATCTGCGGCTTTATCTCGGCATGCTCCGCACGGTCCAGGAACAGGCCCGCCGCGGTCGCCCGGACGCCGGGTTCCGGCTGGTCGAGCGCCGCTGGAGCGCCTGGCGGGGCCGGGCGGTCGAGCCTCTGGTACGGCAGTCGCTGGAGCTGGCCACGCTGTCAGGGCGCCTGCCCTGGCCCGAGGCGGAGGTGGTGGGCGGCTGGTGGAACCGCAGGTTCGACCCCGAGGTGGACCTGGTCGGAGCCGACCGCGCGCCGGTCGCCGGCCGCATCCTGTTCGCCGGCTCGATCAAATGGCTGAACACCCCGTTCGACGCCCACGACCTCGCCACGGTACGCAGGTCCGTCGCCCAGGTCCCCGGCCACGACCCGGCGGCCACCGCTCTCGTCGTCGCCTCGCTCACCGGGCTGGCGCCGGACGTCGAGGCCCGATCCGTGGACCTCGTGTGGTCGCCGGGTGACGTCATTGATTCCTGGCGTTCTTGAAAGGGGGCCGCGGAGTAGGTTGGCGAACATGGCTGGATCACATGGGTTCCACCGGCGCAAGCCCGTCGTGTTAGCCGTGATCGCGGGAGTCGTCGCGCTCGGCTCACCGGTTCCTTCCCACGCCGCGAGTACGCAGCCGAATGCCGTCATCGTCTGGGACAGGAACGCGGAAACGGCGATCTGGGAGGTCGCCCGGCAGCAGCCGCAGGTCCAGGCGCGGAGTTTCGCCATGGTGCACGGGGCCGTGTACGACGCGGTCAACGCGATCGCGGGCCGGCCGTACCAGAGCTATCTGAGCGCGCCGCGCGCGGACGGCGGCGAGTCGACGGAGGCGGCCGTCGCGACCGCGGCCTCCCAGGTCCTGCGCTCGCTCTTTCCCGCGCAGGAGGAGAGGCTGCGGGCGCAGTACGACGAGGCGCTCGCCCGGATCCCCGGCGGCGACGCCAAGCGGCGCGGGATCGCGGTCGGAGCCCGGACGGCCGCCGCGATGATCGCCGCGCGGGAGAACGACGGCGCGTTCGGCGACCAGACCTGGCCCGTCGGCACGAAGCCGGGGCAGTGGCGGCCGACCCCGCCGACGCCGACCACGAGCGGCGCGTGGGTGGCCTATCTGAAGCCGTTCATGCTGCCGAGCGGGTCGATGTTCAGGACCTCGGGGCCGCCGTCCCTCACCAGCGGCCGGTACGCCCGTGACCTCAACGAGGTCAAGACCGTCGGCTCGGCCACCAGCACGGTCAGGACCCTCGACCAGACCCAGGCCGCCATCTGGTGGCACGACCGCCACCTCGCGGAATGGGAGATCAAGCGGCAGCTCGCGACCACGCAGCGCCTGAGCACGCTGCGGACGGCGAGGATGTTCGCGATGGTCGGGCTCGCGGAAGCCGACGCCACGACGGCCTGCTACAACGAGAAGGTCACCTGGAGCTTCTGGCGTCCCATCACCGCCATCCGCCTGGCCGACACCGACGGCAACCCCAGGACCGCCGCCGACCCGGACTGGACCCCGCTCCTGGCGACCCCGCCGCATCCCGACTACACCTCCGGCCACACCTGCTTCACCGGGGCGAGCATGTCGGCGCTGGCGCATTTCTTCGGCCGCGACGACCTCTCCTTCAGCGGCTACAGCGCCGACTCCGGGACCACCCGCCATTTCCGCGGTTTCTCCCAGGCGCTGGCCGAAGTCGTCGAGGCGCGCATCTGGGGCGGCATCCACACCCGGACGGCCGACACCGAGGGCGCCAAGATCGGCAAGCAGGTGACCGCCTATATGGTCAGGCATTTCTTCAAGCCGAGAAAGCACTAAACCCGGCCTGATGTGGACAGGCTCCTGCCGCGAGCAGGGCGGATCGGGGAATGCGTGGAGCACGGCCCGATCCGCCCCGTCCGTGGTCTGGGCGGGCGGGGAGTCCGGTGAGACCATCCGCCAATGGAATATCTGAACGCGGTCGAGGCCGAACTCAAGTCCGTCTCCCCCGGGATGGAGAACACGCTCTGGAGCCGTACCGCGGGAAACAAACTCGACGTCGTGGGCGACGACACGGCGTCCTGGATATTGCAGGTGCCCGACTGCTGGGGATGGACGACCTCGACCGGCGTGCCGATCGGCTCGGAAAAGCCGGGAATCAAGAAACTCCTCGCGAGGCTGCGGCACAACATCTCCCAGGCGAGCCGGAGCGTCGACATCACCGGATTCGGCCCGCCGGACATGGTGGGCTCCCCCGCCGGGCCGTTCCCTGACGGCGATTTCCTCGACGCCATGTTCAACGGCATCAACGACGCCGTCGACCGCCGCGACGACGGCGACCCCAAGCTGGTCGTGCGTTTCATGACCGGCGTCGTCGGCGTGGACCGCACGGCCGATCCGTGGGTGTTCCGCGAGGCGCTGATCAAGCGGCTCGGCACGCACGCCCAGCACGTCGACCTGCGGGTCTGCTCGATGACGACGCGCGGCATCTCCTCCTACAACCACACCAAGTTCGTCATCGTGGACGGCGAGTCCGTCATCCACGGCGGCATCAACTGGATGACGAACTTCTATATCGAGGAGGGGCCGTTCCTCAGCCGGGGATTCGGCGACACCGCGCCGGTCACCGACCTCGACATCGCCCTGCGCGGCCCCGCGGCGCTTTCCTCGGGCAGATTCCTCGACATGCTGTGGGAATGGGCCCGCACGCACGCCGGCTGGGTGAAGTCGGGCTGGGTCAGGAACCGCAAGCAGTATCCGGCCTGGATCGCCGTGGAAAAGGCCAGTCCTCCTGCCGAGGGATGGTCGTTGTACGACGACGAGGCCGAGCCCTACACGCCGGGCGACCTTGAGGTCATCTCCGTCGGCAGCCTCGGATACGGCATCCTCGAACGCGACAAGGATTCCACCTACGAACGTCCGCCCGCCCGCCGCGAGGACCAGGCCGCGAGCTATCTGAACAACGAGACCAACCTCGACAGCGCGTTCATGACGGTGAACCCGGATGCCAACGCCATTCGGGCGCTGGTCGCCCAGGCGAAGAACAGCATCGTGCTGTCCCAGCAGGACATCAACGGATTCACCGGGCTGCCGTTGATGCACGCGCTGTTCGACGTCCGGCTGTTCGACGTGCTCGCCGCGAAAATGATCGACGGGGTCAAGGTACGGATCGTCATCAGCAATCCTGGAAGCCCGGACTACTCCAACATCGGCAGCCTGGACGTGGCGTACAAGTCGCTGTACGAACGGGTCCGGCTCAGGACCACTTATGACGCGGAGGCGCACCGGATCCTGCGGCTCAGGCTTCAACTGGCGCCGTTGCGGGTGTCGGACGAGCAGACCTGGCCGGGGGGCTACAAGTACCGTCTGCACAGCAAGGTGGTGTGCGTGGACGAGACGGCCTTTTACGTGGGGTCGAGGAATGTGTATCCCGACACCACGCAGGATCACGGGTTCATCATCGAGGACCGGGCTGCGGCCGGGGCCTTGGTCGAGCACTTCCTCGACAAGCAGTGGCGCTATTCCAGGAACGCGGCGATCTGCGACTACGAGTGGTGACCCCGCCCGCGAGGAGCGCCTATCGGGTGGAGTAGGAGTGGGCGCCGGCCCCGGCCAGCGCTCCGCCCTCGACGATGAGGTACTCCTCGCGGATCGGCGTCCCGTCCAGCCAGCACTCCAGGATCTCCCGGGTACCCGCGGCATAACGGGCCTGCGCGCTCAGCGAGGAGCCGGAGATGTGCGGGGTCATCCCGTGATGGGGCATCGTGCGCCACGGGTGGTCGGCGGGCGCGGGCTGCGGGTACCAGACGTCCCCGGCATACCCGGCGAGCTGCCCGCTCTCCAGCGCGCGTACGACGGCGTCACGGTCGGCGATCCGGGCCCGGGCGGTGTTGATCAGGTAGGCCCCGCGCTTCATGGTGGCGATCAGCGTGTCGCCGAACAGCCCCTCGGTCTCCGGATGCAGCGGCGCGTTGACCGTCACCACGTCGCAGTGCGGCACCATCGCCGCCGCGGACTCGTGGAAGGTGAGCCCGAGCTCCTCCTCGACCTCCCGGGGCAGCCGGTGCCGGTCGGTGTAGTGCAGGTGCACGTCGAACGGCTTGAGCCGGCGCAGCACCGCCAGCCCGATCCGGCCCGCCGCGACGGTCCCGACGTGCATGCCCTCGACGTCGTAGGAGCGGGCGACGCGGTCGGCGATGTTCCAGCCGCCGTCCAGGACGGTCTGGTGGGAGGGCAGGTAGTCGCGCACCAGCGAAAGGATCATCATGACGGCGTGCTCGGCCACGCTGATGCTGTTGCAGTACGTGACCTCGGCGACCGTGACGCCGTGGGCGATGGCGGCCTCCAGGTCCACGTGGTCGGAGCCGATGCCCGCGGTGACGGCCAGCTTGAGCTTGGGCGCGCGGGCGATGCGTTCGGCGGTCAGGTACGCGGGCCAGAACGGCTGCGAGATCACCACGTCGGCGTCGGCCAGTTCCCGCTCGAAGGCGTCGCTGTCCTTGTCGGAGGTGACCACCAGCGTGTGCCCGCGCTCCTCCAGGAACCGGCGCAGCCCCAGCTCCCCGGACACGCTGCCGAGCAGGTGACCCGGGGTGAAGTCGACGCCCTTCGGACTGGGCAACGTCTGCCCGCCGGGGTATCCGGTCAGTTCGGGCAGCCCGTCGCGGGCGTAGGAGGCCGGGTAGCCGCCGATCGGGTCGTCGTACAGCACGCACAACACCTTGGCCATGATCTGCGCTCCTCGTGGGAGTGGGGGACGGTGATCCCAGCCTCCGGCGACACATAACCGCAGGTCAAAGCGTTTGTCTCTATGGGCCGATAGGCGGCGGCTATGCCAGGTGCTCGCGGGCCAGCCGGTCGAACACCTCGCGCAGGTCGAGGTCGCGGGCCAGGTCCAGCATCGCCCTGGCCATGACCGGCTCCGGCCCCGTCCCCGCCACCACGAGACCGACCCTCGGCTCCCGCGCGGGCCGCTCCAGCCGTACCACCCGCATCCCCTCGGGCACCCCGAACATGTGCAGCCACGCGTGCGCGATCACGCTCGACCACCGGTGGGTCGCCACGTGCGCGAACAGCGCCGAGACGGTGTCGGTCTCGATCGCCGGTACGGCTACCGCCCCCGCCTGCCGGAAGTTGGCATCCAGGATGCGGCGGTTGCGCATCTCGGGGGCCAGCAGGCACAACGGCAGCGCGGCGACCTCCGCCCAGCGTGCCGTCCGCCGGTCGGCCAGTTCCCCGTCGGACGGGGTCAGCAGCAGGTACCGCTCCTCGTACAGCGGGCGGGCGCGTACCTCACCCAGGTCTTCCTCGTCGTCGAGGTAGGTCATCGCCATGTCGATCTCGAACTCGCCCAGCCGCCGCGCGATCTCCCGCGACGACAACGACGTCAGCAGCACCCGCACGTGCGGATACCGCTCGCAGAACGGCGTCGTCAGCAGGGACGCCGCGGTCAGCGCGGTGGGAATCGCGCCCATCCGCAGCGTGCCCGACAGCCCCTCACGCATCCTGGACAGGTCCTGGCGCAGGGCGTCGGCGTCGGCCAGGATGCGCTGCGCCCACAGCAGCACCCGCTCACCCTCCGGCGTCAGCCCGGCGAAGCGCTGCCCACGCCGGACCAGCGGCACGTCCAGCTCGCGTTCCAGCTTCCTGATGGCCGCCGACAGCGATGGCTGGGAGACATGACAGGCCGCCGCGGCCCGCGCGAAATGCCGTTCGCGCGCCAAGGCCACCAGATACTCCAACTGGCGCAACAGCACGCCACAGCATGCCGCTTCCCCACCCCCGCCGTCCATCCCACCGAAGCGGCTGATCGCCCATCGCCTGTTTCACGTAGCTGGGCGCTTCTCCGGGTTGACATCGGGAGCCTCGCCAAGCAACTGGTGCCACCATGCGCCCCTCGACCCGAGGCCCCTACGATCAGCCGTGAAGCCAATGATCAGGAGGCCGGCCTTGACGAACACCAGAGTGCGGCCTCACGTCGCCCGAGTCCTGGAGCGGGCAGACACCATAGTGCTCTCCTTCAACGGCACGACCTGCGACCTGTACGCCGAGATGAACGCTGAGGCGCTTGCCGGCGACATCCGAAGCCGGCTCTATGCCGAGGGAGTCAGGATGTCGCTCCTGACCCTCGTGGTGACCGACCCGCTCTGGTGGGTCGCCATCGCCCACACCGTCGACGGTGACTCCGGAGCCAAAGCAGAAGAAGCCGTACGCGCCGCCGAGATGGCGGCGGCCCTGAAGGCTGTGCCGACACCGGGGACATCGGAGGTGTTGACAGCCTGCCGGGCCACGGGCAGACGCGTCGCGGTAGTGGGCGACACCTGCGTGCCCGCAATGGAGAGCTACCTCGATCTCCACGGTCTGCGGCACCTGGTGGGCCCTGTCATCGGACGCGATCACCGCCATCCCACCACTGAGACACCGGGTTTCGACCTTCTGTGGATCGCGGCATCGGCACTGAACGCCGAACCGTCCGACTGCACGCTGATCAGCGTGTCCTCTGACGAGCTGGTCGTGGCCTCGGACGCCGGTCTTCAGGGACTCGGAGTGGTGAGCAAATATGACAAGCGCAAGCACCTCGCCGCCAGCACCGCCGATTCAGCCGTTGTTTCCTCGATGCGGCAACTGGCGGAGGCCCTCATGTCAGTCCCGATCACGACGCCTCCGCCAGCCCAGATCGCCGGACTGTGAGCGTCTGACACTCAGGTCCTGCCCGGAGGCGCGCAAGAACCTCCGGGGGACTGGCCATTCGGCGCTACAAGATCAACAGGATCTTCCGAAAGGGCATCTGAAAACCCGGCTCCTGCATTTCGGGGTCAGGTGGCCTTCGCGTCGTGTCCGGGGGATCGGGGACAGGTTGGCTCCCGGCGGGGGCTCGGCTCCACTGTGAGGCCAGCCCTCCCCCGGACGCGCGAAGCGCCAAGGGAGGGCCGCCGTCAGCGTTTGAAGCCGCCGCGGACGTGGACGGGGACGCCCTTGCCGAGCATCGCCGGCAACGCCTGGGCCACGTTCATCGGCAGACGTACGCAGCCGTGGGAGGCCGGGTACAGCGGGACCGACAGGGCGCCGTGGAACGCGATGCCGCCGTTGAAGAAGATCGGGTTGTACAGCTGGCCCAGGTAGCTCTTGTGCCAGCCGCTCCGTCGCCACGTGGTCTTGTAGTTGCCCGTGGGGGTGCGGGCCGAGCCGCAGAAGCGCTGGCTCTTGCCCTGCCACGTCGTCGTCTCGCAGTACGGGATGCCGCTGCCCGACGAGATGTGGGTGATCAGCTTGGGCACGCCCTGCACGTACATGACCATGATCTGGGTGCTGAGGTTCACCTCGGCCCTGGTCGGCTTGCCGTTCTTGACGAGGATCCTGGGCGCCTTCGGGGCTTCCAGAGCGTTCCAGGTCCTGCTGCTGATCGTGCTGGTCGGCTTGATGCCGTTGACCTTCTGGAAGGCCCAGATGGCGGTCAGCGTCGAGCCGCCGTAGCGGCCGTCGGCCTTGCCGGGGCGGTAGCCCAGCTCGGCCAGGCGCTTCTGGAGCAGGACGACCGTCTTGCCCTTGGCTCCGAGCTTCAGCTTCTTCTTCGGAGCGGCGAACGTGCCGGCTCCCGTTACAGCGCTGTGCGCCGTGCCCGCTGCTGTCACAGCGCTGTCGGCCGCCTGCGCCGTACCCACTCCCGCGAAGGCGACGCCCCCCGCCGTCAGAAGAGCGGCAAGGCCGAGCACCCCGCGCCGACGAGGTCCCCCCACGTACATCACCCCTCATATCACTAACAATCGAATCAAGGGACCCTACACCACCACCATGTCGAGGTAATCCAAGGGTCAATCTGTTTAGAGTGTCGGCATGCCGGAGAAGTTGCCTGCCAACGCCGTCCATGTGGCCGATGTCCTGCGCGGACTCGGAGCGACGGGTGAGATCGTGATATTGCCGGAAAAGGCGCCGACGGCCGCGACCGCCGCCGCCCAGCTCGGCTGCGAGGTCGGCGCCATCGCCAACAGCCTGATCTTCGACGCCGACGGCGCCCCGCTGCTGGTGCTGACGAGCGGCGCCCACCGCGTGGACGTGGAGCTGATCGCGCGCACCGTGGGAGCGGCGAAGGTACGGCGGGCCGCGCCCGAGTTCGTCAGGGAGGCGACCGGCCAGCCCATCGGCGGCGTGGCCCCGGTCGGCCACCCCGCCCCGGTGCGCACCCTGGTCGACACCTGGCTCGGCAAGCACGAGGTCGTGTGGGCCGCCGGTGGACATCCGCACACGGTCTTCCCCACCTCGTTCGACGAGCTGGTCAGGATGACCGGCGGCACCCCCGCGGACGTGGAGTAGCGTGCACCGGGTGATCGAGTTTCGCGGCGCGGGGCCGGCGGAGTTCGTCGAGCGGCTGGACACCGTGATCGACGTCTACACCGCCGCCATGCGCCCGCCGGTGGAGCAGATCACCGGGCGCAAGGGCATCATGCACAACCACAGCAACTACCCGCTGTTCCAGTGCTATTTCGCCGAACTGCGACAGGTCCCGGCCGTCCGCGCGGGCGCCGTGGACCTCGGCCCCGACGCGCCGGACGAGCGGTGGGCGACCGGGCCGGGCCCAAGCCGGGCAGCGGCGGACGAGCACCGGGTGGTCGGCTTCGCCTACGGCTTCCACGGCACGAGCGGCCAGTGGTGGCACGACGTGGTCACCCGGGCGCTGGCCGAGAAGTCGGGCGGGGAGGTCGCCGACGCCTGGCTCGGTGACGCGTTCGAGCTGGCCGAGATCCACGTACACCCGGACTTCCAGGGCAAGGGCATCGGCAGGGCGATGATCAACACGCTGTGCGCGGGCAGGAAGGAGCGTTCGGGCGTGCTGTCCACGCACGACCGCCCCACCGCCGCCCGCCACCTGTACGCCTCGCTCGGCTTCACCGACCTGCTGACCCATTTCGTCTTCCCCGGCGGCTACGAGGAGTACGCGATCGTCGGCCGCCCCCTCCCCCTTTCTTGACCTGTGACGGCGTTTGACGGCGGACACGCGGGGCATCACGTCGATCACGGAAAGTAATCGTTCCTTGACTCTGCGGAGGGGTTGCCATGCCCAGCGCCCCTGACCGCCTCGACGAGCGGCTCAACGCCTTCCACCTGGAGCGCCTGTCCGGCACCTGGGCGGGGCCGCTCATGCTCGCCAGCCGCCCGCCCGACCCCGACGCGATCATCCTGACCGGCAGCGACTGCCTGGCGATCGCCCGGCATCCGCGCATCGTCTCGGCCATGGCGGGGGCGCTGGAGGCGGGAGCCGTACCGGAGAAGCAGGATCGTCTGGAGGCGGAGTTCGCGTCGTTTCTGGGCGCGTCGGCGGCGGTGCTGTGCCCGTCGGGATGGGCGGCGAACACGGGGCTGATGCAGCTCATCGCCGACCCGAACCTGCCCGTCTACCTGGACGAACGCGCGCACCACTCGCTGCGGGAGGGCGCGCACGCCGCCCGCGCGCCGGTGGTGTGGTTCCGCCACAACGACCCCGACCACCTGCGCGGCCGGCTGGGCAGGCACGGCTCCGGCGTGATCGCCGTGGACTCGGTCTACGGCGTGGACGGCGCGGTCTGCCCGCTGGCGGAGGTGGCCGCGGCGGCACGCGAGTACGAGAGCCTGCTGGTGGTGGACGAGTCGCACGCGCTCGGCACGCACGGGCCGCACGGCGAGGGGCTGGCCGCGCGGGTGGGCGCCGACTTCCGCACGGCGAGCCTGGCCAAGGCGATCGCGGGGCGAGCCGGGCTGATCAGTTGTGACCGGCCGGAGTTCGTGCCGTACTTCCGGGCGCGGGCGTTTCCCTCGGTGTTCAGCTCGCCGCTGCAGCCGCACGACATCGCGGGGCTGGCCGCGGCGCTGGCGCTGGTGCGCGAGGAGGACTGGCGGCGCACCCGCCTGCGCGAGGTGACCCGCCGCCTGCGCCACGAGCTCACCACGCTCGGCTACGCCCCCGAGCCCGGCCACGCCCACATCATCGCGCTGGGCGCGCCCAGCAGGACCGACGTCCTGCTCGCCCGCGACCTGCTGGAACAGCGCGGCGTCTACGGCTCGGCCTGCTTCCCGCCGTCCGGCTCGCACGAACGCGGCCTGGTGCGCCTGGCCCCGCACGCGGCCCTGTCCGACCAGGACGTGGACCGCGTGGTGGGCGCCTGCCGCGACATCCGCACGCTGTGCGGCTTCTGAGCGGGTACGGCAAGCCTCAAAGCATCTGAGCGGGTACGGCCGGCCTCAGCTCGACCAGCCAAGTCGAACAGCCCGGCTCAGACCGCCGCCACCGCCGAGTGGTTGAGCCGCTGGAAGACCTCGGAGGAGGCGCTGGAGCGGTTGAAGGTGATGAAGTGGATGCCCGGCGCGCCCTCGTCGAGCAGCCGCTGGCACAGCTCGGCGCCGTGGTCGATGCCCAGCCGCCGCACCGCCGCCGGATCGTCGGCCACCGCCTCGAAGCGCGCCGCCACGTCCGGCGGGAACGGCGCCCCGGACAACTGCTCGGACCGGGCGATCGTGCTCATCTGGGTGACGGGCATGATGCACGGGATGATCGGCGTGGCACAGCCCTTGGCCGCCACCCGGTCACGCAGCCGCAGGTAGTCCTCGGCGCGGAAGAACATCTGGGTGATCGCGTAGTCGGCGCCCGCGCGGCACTTCTGGACGAAGTAGTCGGTGTCGGACTCGATGGACGGCGACCGGGGGTGCTTGTAGGGGAAGGCCGCCACGCCCACGCAGAAGTCGCCGGACTGGCGGATCAGCCGGACCAGGTCCTCGGCGTACTGGACGCCTTCCGGGTGCTGGACCCATTCGGCGGTCGGGTCGCCGGGCGGGTCGCCGCGCACGGCCAGGATGTTGCGCACCCCGGCGTCGGCGAAGCGGCCCACCAGGTGGCGCAGCTCGCGCACGGAGTGGTTGACGGCGGTGAAGTGCGCCACCGGGGTGAGCGTGGTCTCGTGGGCGACGCGTTCGACGATGTCGACGGTGCGGTCGCGGGTGGTGCCGCCCGCGCCGTACGTCACGGAGACGAAGGTGGGACGGAGCGACTCCAGCTCGCGGATGGCTCGCCACAGCTGCCGCTCGCCCTCGTCGGTCTTCGGCGGGAAGAACTCGAAGGAGAACGACCGCCCACCAGAGGCGAGCAGCTCGCGCACGGTGGGAACACGATCGGGCAGGATGGAGGGTCGACCAAGCGCCATGGACCAAGGTTACCGCCCGCGGATCGAGCGGAGATCGAAGCCTGGTCCACCGCCCGTTAGTCTCATGAGCATGACCACTGACGCCCTGCGCCAGCAGGTGGACCGTTCGCTCAGGCAGTTCGTCGGCCGGCAGGAGCCTGCCCTCGGCGATCCCGACCTGGAGCCGCTGCTGGCGGCGGCGAACGACCTGCTGTCGGGGGGCAAGCGGCTGCGTCCGGCGTTCTGCTACTGGGGCTGGCGCGGCGCGGGCGGCGAGGACGGTCCCGGCATCTTCGCCGCGGCGGCCTCGCTGGAGCTGCTGCAGGCCAGCGCGCTGGTCCACGACGACGTCATGGACAAGAGCGATCTGCGCCGCGGCATGCCGTCCGCGCACCGCCGCTTCCAGGCGCTGCACGAGAAGGCGGGCTGGCACGGCGCGGCCGAGCAGTTCGGCGAGGGCGCGGCGATCCTGCTGGGCAACCTGCTGCTCATCTGGTCGGGCGAGATGTGGCGCACCAGCGGGCTGCCGCCGCGCTCGCTGGCGGCCGCGCAGCCGCTGCACGACCACATGCGCACCGAGCTGATGTGCGGCCAGTACCTCGACCTGCTGGAGCAGGCCCACGGCGAGAACTCCTTCGACTCGGCGCTGCGGGTGGCGCTGTACAAGAGCGGCAAGTACTCGGTGGAGCAGCCGCTGCGGCTCGGGCTCGTGCTCGCGGCCGGCAGCGTGGAGCCGTGGATCGACGAGCTCTGCGTCGAGTACGGCCGGCGCGTCGGCATCGCCTTCCAGTTGCGCGACGACATCCTGGGCGTGTTCGGCGACCCGGCGCAGACGGGCAAGCCGGCCGGCGACGACCTGCGCGAGGGCAAGCGGACGATGCTGGTGGCCAGGACGCTGGCAGCGGCGGCCTCCGACGACGCCCAGATCGTCCGCCGCCTGCTGGGCGACCCGGCGCTCGACGAGCAGGGCGTGGCGACGCTGCGCGGCATCATCGACGACACTGGGGCGCTGCAGGAGTGCGAGGACCTGATCGCGTCCTACCTGGACGAGGCGCTCGCGGCGCTGGCCAGGGCCCCGATCACGCAGGAGGCGCGGGCGGCGCTGGACGGGCTGGCCGTCGCCGCCACCACCCGCAAGTCCTGACCTTTCGCGACCCGGGCGCTGATCGGCGACCACACACGGTCGGTACGGGCGGAGACGGCTTGGGGCGACGTCGGCCTCGGCGGCGCGTGCGGCTGCCCGCCGATCCCTCGGCAGACAGCCGCACCGCGTACGGTCTCGGCCCCAAGCCCTACCGCGTCAGGAAGCCGCGCCGGCCAGGCGCTTGGCGAACTCGGCCGCCGCGGCGCCCGGGTCGTCGGCCTCGGTGACGGCGCGGACGACCACGGCCCGGCGCACCCCGTAGGAGAGCACCTCGTCGAGGTTGTCCAGGTCGATGCCGCCGATGCCGAACCACGGCCGGTCCGTGCCGAGCGCCGCCGCGTGCCGCAGCAGCGCGGGTCCGGGCGCGTGGCGTCCCGGCTTGGTCGGCGTCGGCCAGATCGGGCCGCAGCAGTAGTAGTCGACGCCCGGCTCCACCGCGGCGGCGGAAGCCTCCGCGGCGGAGTGGGTGGACCGTCCGATGACGATGTCGTCGCCGAGGATCTCTCGCGCGACCGTCACGGGAAGGTCGTCCTGCCCCAGGTGGAGCACGTCTGGGCGGGCCGCGAAGGCGACGTCGGCCCGGTCGTTGACGGCGAGCAGCTTGCCGTGCCGGTCGCAGGCGTCGCGGAAGACCTCGAGCAGCGCGAGCTCTTCGCGCGCCTCGAGTCCCTTCTCCCGCAACTGGACGATGTCCACGCCGTTGGCCAGCACGGCGTCGAGGAAGTCGGCCAGGTCGCCGCGTCCTCGCCGCCCGTCGGTGCAGAGGTAGAGGCGGGCCTCAGAAACCGAGGGCCTGGGCACGCCGCTTGACCTCCGTGTGCCGACCGGCCTTGATCGCGTCGACGGGCGATCCCGGCAGTGATTCGTCTGGGGTGAAGAGCCAGCGCAGGGCTTCGACTTCGTCGTAGCCGGCGTCCTGCAGCACGGTGAGCGTGCCGGGCAGGCCCTTCATCACTTCCTTTCCGTCGAGGAAGACCGCGGGCACCTGGGGCCCGCCGCTGCCTCGCCGTACGCCGAGGAGCTTGTGGTCTTTGAGGAGCTGCTTGGCCCGTCCGATCGTGAGATCCATGCGCGCGGCCACTTCGGGGAGAGTGAGCCACTCGCTGACGAGCTGGTCGGTCTCCCGGTCGATCTGTGCAACAGAAAGCGTCACGAAACCACAACTACCACATGCCGCGCTTGCTCAAACAACACAATCCCGTAGGGCGACATCCGGATCTACCAGGCGTTCCACATCAAGACGGGCGCCGGCTTCGATGAGACGACGGCCCTGCACGAGGTCGCGGGGCCGGTCGGCGGCCAGGACGGCGGTGATCCGGTCCTCCGAGGTCAGCCACACCGCCGACCACTTGGGCCCCTCGCGGTGGACGACGCGGGCGCCGGCGCGGTGGTAGCCGGCGTACTGCAGCATGTGGCCGAACTGCTCCGACCAGAAGTACGGCACCGGGTCGTAGACGGCCTTCTCCCCCATCAGGGTGGCGGCGGCGACGTCGGGGGCGTTGAGCGCGGTGTCCCAGTGTTCGACGCGCATCCGGGTCTGGAAGCGGCGTGACCACCAGTTGGCGCAGTCGCCGACGGCCACCACGCCGGGCAGCGACGTGCGCAGGTGCTCGTCGGTGACGACGCCGTTGTGCAGGTCGATGTCGGCGTCGGCGAGCCATTCCAGGACCGGGCGGGCGCCGATGCCGGAGACCACGACGTGCGCGGGCACGAACTCGCCGCCGACCAGCTCCACGCCGCCCTCGACGACCTCGCTGACCATCGTGTCCAGGCGCAGGTCCACGCCCTCGTACCAGGGCAGGGTGAGCGCGCCCATCTCGCCGATCGCGTGCGAGAGCGGCGTCGCGGCGGCCTCGATCACGGTGACCTCGCAGCCCGCCTTGCGCGCCGCGGTCGCCACCTCGGCGCCGATCCAGCCCGCGCCCGCCACCACGACGTGCGCGCCGGGCACCAGGGCGGCGCGCAGCACGTGGGCGTCGTCGAGCGTGCGCAGCACGAGCTGGGGGCCCTCCCCCGGCAGCCGGATCGGCTCGGAGCCGGTGGCGATCACCAGGCCGTCGTAGGGCAGCTCGCCCTCGGTGGTCTCCACCAGGCCCTCGCGCAGGGACTTCGCGGCGACGCCGGGACGGAAGTCGACGCGCAGCGCGGCCAGGTCGGTGTCGACGAAGCTGTCGTCGCTCGTGCCGAGCAGGACCGCCTTCGACAGCGGTGGACGGTCGTATGGCCGGTGCCGCTCCTCGCCGAGGAGGGTGACCCTTCCCTCGAACCCGCGCCCGCGCAGCGACTCGACGCTGCGCACTCCGGCCAGGCCGGCTCCCACCACCACGACGTGATCCACGGTTCCGACGATACCGGGGTCATTCGCGGGTGTGCCGGGCGAGGCCGTAGGGTGGGGGCCGTAAGACGCGCGGGAGTCCGGCCTTAACCGGACTGAGAGGAAGGCTTCATCGGGCCTTCGACCGTAAGACACCTGATCCGGATCATGCCGGCGTAGGGAGCGGATCATGGACGTGATCGTGGGCGGGGGCGTCGTCGGGCTGAGCGCGGCCTGGCGCCTGGCCCGCTCGGGACGGCCCGTCACCGTCGTCGACCCGGCGCCCGTCTCCGGCGCCACCCATGCCGCCGCGGGGATGCTCGCGCCGGTCAGCGAGGTCACCTTCACCGAGGAACCGCTGCTGCGCCTGGGCGCGGCCTCCCTCGCGCGCTGGCCCGCGTTCGCCGCGGAACTGGCCGCCGAGGCGGGCCTCGGCTCCGGTGCCCTCGACTACCGCGCCGACGGCACGCTCGACGTGGCCTTCGGCGCCGACGACCTGGCGGCCCTGGAGGAGACCGCGGCCTTCATGGAGAAGCTGGGGCTCCGGGTCGAGCGGCTCAGCGGGCGCGAATGCCGCCGCCTGGAGCCCATGCTCGCGCCGTCGGTGCGCGGCGGGCTCCTGGCGCCCGGCGACGCCTGGGTGGACCCGCGCAGGGTCGCCGCCGCGCTCCTGGCCGCTCTGGAGCGCCTCGGGGTCCCGATGGTGCGGGCGCGCGTGCGCGAGCTGCTGCGGGGCGATGAGGGCGTCCAGGGGGTACGGCTGGGCCCGGGTGAGGCGGGCGGCGGGCCGTACCCGGAGGAGCTGCGCGCGGAGCGGGTGGTGCTGGCGGCGGGGGCGTGGAGCGGCGCGCTGGCCGAGGTGCCGGTGCGGCCGGTGAAGGGGCAGATCCTGCGCCTGCGCTCGCCGCGGCCGCTGCTGGGCAGGTGCGTGCGCGGCATGGTGCACGGGCTGCCCGTCTACCTGGTGCCGCGCGGCGACGGAGAGCTGGTCGTGGGGGCCACGCAGGAGGAGCTGGGGTTCGACACCCGGGTGACCGCGGGCGGGGTGTACGAGCTGCTGCGCGACGCCCGCGAGCTGGTGCCGGGGGTGACCGAGCTCGAACTGGCGGAGGTGGTGGCGGGGCTGCGTCCCGGCACGCCGGACAACCTGCCCCTCATCGGTCCCGGCGGCGAGCCGGGGCTGCTGCTGGCCACCGGGCACCATCGCGGCGGGGTGCTGCTGGCCCCGCTGACGGCCGCCCTGTTGACGGGCGAGGAGGAAGAGCTGGCGCCGTTGTGTGCTCCCGGCCGGTTCGCCGCCTGAACAGGCATTTTTCATCCCGAAGGGGGATATTTCATGAATGTGACGATCAACGGGGCCGCCCATGAGGTGCCCCACGGGACCACGGTGGCGCAGGCCGTACGGACGCTGACGACGGCCACCACGGGCGTCGCGGTGGCCGTGAACGACGAGGTGGTCACGCGCGGCTCGTGGGAGACCACGGCGCTGGCCGAGCTCGACCGGGTCGAGGTGCTCACGGCGGTGCAGGGTGGATGAGCTGATCATCGGCGGGGAGAAATTCGCCTCCCGCCTCATCATGGGCACCGGCGGCGCCCCCTCGCTGGAGGTGCTCGACCAGGCGCTGGCCGCCTCGGGCACCGAGCTGACCACGGTGGCGATGCGGCGGCTCGACCCGTCCGCGCCCGGCTCCGTGCTCGACGTGCTGCGCGAGCGCGGCATCAAGGTGCTGCCCAACACCGCCGGGTGCTTCACGGCGGGCGAGGCCGTGCTGACCGCGAGGCTCGCCCGCGAGGCGCTCGGCACCAACTGGGTCAAGCTGGAGGTCATCGCCGACGAGCGCACGCTGCTGCCCGACCCGATCGAGACCTTCGACGCGGCGGAGCGGCTGGTCGCCGACGGGTTCGTGGTGCTGCCCTACATCGGCGACGACCCCGCGCTGGCCCGGCGGCTCGAACAGGCCGGCTGCGCGGCGGTCATGCCGCTCGGCGCGCCCATCGGCTCGGGGCTCGGCATCCGCAACCCGCACAACATCGAGCTCATCGTCGAGGCCGCCTCGGTGCCGGTCATCCTGGACGCCGGGATCGGCACGGCCAGCGACGCCGCCCTCGCGATGGAGCTGGGCTGCGACGCGGTGCTCCTGGCCACCGCCGTCACCAGGGCGCAGCGGCCCGACCTGATGGCCGCCGCGATGAGGTCGGCCGTCCAGGCGGGCCGGATGGCGCGCCAGGCCGGGCGGATCCCCCGCCGCCGGTATGCTGAAGCGTCCTCGCCCATGCACCCTTAGTGACGACGGAGTGCCACGTAATGGCATCGGTTTCGGATGGTCAGGCCCCTCCAGTGGCAAAACGACCGTAAACTCGGCCGCGTGGACACGACGACCGCGGACCCTCTCGTCGGGCGACTGCTCGACGGGCGCTATCGCATCGAGTCCCGGATCGCCCGGGGCGGGATGGCGACCGTCTACCTGGCGCTCGACGTCAGGCTGGACCGCACGGTCGCGCTGAAGGTCATGCACCGCTCGCTCGCCGAGGACCCGGCGTTCGTGCGCAGGTTCATCGGCGAGGCCAAGTCCGTGGCCAGCCTGTCGCATCCCAACGTGGTGCACGTCTTCGACCAGGGCACCGACGGCGACGTCGTCTACCTGTCGATGGAGTACGTGCCGGGCAAGACCCTGCGCGACATCCTGCGCGAGCGGGGCAGGCTGCCGGCCCGCGAGGCCCTGGAGATCATGATCCCGGTGCTGGCCGCGCTCGGCGCCGCCCACCAGAGCGGGATGGTCCACCGCGACGTCAAGCCGGAGAACGTCCTGCTCACCGACGACGGCCGGGTCAAGGTCGTCGACTTCGGCCTGGCCCGCGCCATCGAGGCCACCAACCAGACCCGCACCGGCGTGATGATCGGCACGATCGGTTACATGTCGCCCGAGCAGGTGACGACCGGCGGCGCCGACGTGCGCAGCGACGTCTACGCCGCGGGCATCATGCTGTTCGAGCTGGTCACCGGGCAGCAGCCCTACGACGGCGAGACGCCCATGTCGGTGGCCTACCGGCACGTCCACGACAGTGTGCCGCCGCCGTCGTCGCTGGTGCACGAGACGCCGCCGCTCATCGACACGCTGGTCACCCACGCCACCGCCCGCGACCCGCAGGACCGCCCGGCCGACGCGACCGCGATGCTCGTGGCCGCCGTCGACGCCCACCGGATGCTGCCGCGGCAGAGCATCCCTCCGCACACCGGGGCGCATGCCCGCATGTCGGGCCCGCAGCAGGTGCCGCCGCACCACACGCTCATCCAGCCGCGCGCCGACCTGCCCACCGCGCCGCCGCCCGCCAGTCCGCCGCGCGCCGCGCGCGGCAAGGGGGCCAGGCCGAGCTGGTTCCTGATCGGGCTGGCGGCCGTGATGGTCGCCGCGATCGCGCTGACCGGCGCGTACTTCTCGCAGACCCGTTACGTCAAGGTCCCCACGCTCATCGGGGAGAACGTCGACGTCGCCATCAAGAGGGCCCAGGGCATGGGCTTCGTCGTCAAGCCCGCCGAGGGCCGTCACGACGAGAAGTACGGCAAGGGCGTCGTGCTCAGCGTCGATCCCGTCGCCGGGTCCGAACTGGCCGAGGGCTCGACGGTGACGATCGTGCCGTCGCTGGGGCCCAAGCGCGTGGCCGTACCCAAGACCCAGGGCATGACGGAGGCCGACGCGCGCGCCGCGATCGCCGCGGCGGGGCTGCGGGTCGGCACCGTGCGGCGGATCGAGAACCTCCAGGTGCCCCGCGGCACCGTCACCCGCTCCTCGCCCGACGTGGGCGAGGCGGTCAAGGAGGGCACGAAGGTCGGGCTGTTCGTCAGCGCCGGGCTGATCATGCCGGACGTCAACGGCATGCCCAAGGACGAGGCCGCCGCCTACCTGGGCGAGCGCGGGTTCGGGGTGCAGGTCAACGAGGTCGACGACGACGCCGAGCCGTGCACGGTCATCGCGCAGAGCCCCAAGGCCAAGTCCGAGGTGGACAAGGGCACGCCCGCGCAGCTCACGATCTCGCGCTGCCGCGACTTCTTCGACTGGTTCCGCGGCGACGACGACGAGGCCAGCGACGACGCCGACTTCCGCATCGTGCCGCAGGTGATCGGCAAGACCGTCAACGACGCCAGGAGCGAGCTGTCCGCGCAGGGGTTCAAGGTCAGGGTGCGCAGCCTGATGGGCGGGGACGTGGTGCGCTTCCAGCGGCCCACGCCCAACAGCGAGCGGCCGCCCGGGTCGTGGGTCTACCTCTGGCGGTGAAACCTTTCTCCGTCTCGCGCGGTATGTGAGGCGGAGGTGGTCTTTCATGCGGATCGCCGTGGTCGTGGCGGCTCTGATGGTTCTGGCCGGGTGCACGGCGTCCTCCTCCGGTACGGCGGCGCCGCCTGCTCCCCGTGTGAGTGCTTCCTCCGGGGCGGATCGGCCCATGGCGCCGCTGGGCGGCAACCCGCTGGCCGGGAGTGGGCTGCGGGTGCTGGTGACCGGGGCCGGGGCGTACCTGCTGGAGGTGGACTCCGGGCGGCGCACGGCCGTGGCGGGGTTGCCGCGTGCCGATCAGTACTGGGGGTTCGCGGCCGGGCGGCGGACCGTGGTGGCGGCGGTCACGCCCGGACGGCCGTCGCGGTACTTCGTGCTGGACGGGGCGCGGGCCCGTCCTCTGGCCGAGGGTCTGTGGGCGTTCGCCGCCAGGGACGGGAGCGGGGTCTGGGTGACGCGCTCCTCGGGCGCGCGGTGCACGCTGCGCGAAGTGCCCTTCTCCGGTACGGCTGCGCGGCCCGGCTTCCCGATCGGGTGTGACGCGGCGGTGTTCGCCGACTCCGCCCTGGGGCTGCTGGTCAACCGGAGCGACGGGACCATGACCGTGCTCTCCCGGGAGAACGGACGGCCCCTGACCTGGTCGCGGGGCGAGGCCGGGTGGCAGGTGCTCGGGACGGCCGAACGGGCCGCTCCGGCGGGGCCGCTGGCGTTGGTGCGGTCGGTCGGCGGCTCATGGGGCGCGGATGGCCCAGGCGGCTCGGATGGCGCGGGGCCTTCGCGGGACCCCGCGAGCGAGTCGTTGGGGCTTCTGGATCCGGGGACCCGGCGGGTGGTGGCCGTGGGCACTCCTGCCACCGAGGGGCGTTCGATCGTGGCGGTGCCCGACGCGGGC
The DNA here is from genome assembly GCF_044456745.1 of Nonomuraea sp. NPDC050790. Lineage (NCBI taxonomy): Bacteria > Bacillati > Actinomycetota > Actinomycetes > Streptosporangiales > Streptosporangiaceae > Nonomuraea > Nonomuraea sp. NPDC050790. The sequence continues at coordinate 510,121 of NZ_JBITGF010000005.1, forward strand.
GGGCGGATGCTGGCCGTGCGGTCCGAGGTCCACCCTGACGAGGCGGACTACGCGGCGATGGTGGCGGTGTGGCGGCCGGGGGACCCGGTGTTGCGGGTGAAGCGCCTGCCCCTCGCCCCGCGCGAACTCGCCGTCCTCACGCCCCAGTGATCCCCACGCGCGCTCGGCGCAGCCCCCGCGCCGCTCCGCCGGCCGCCGCGCCTAGGTCCCCGCGCCGTCCTGGGTTTCCGGGCAGAGGACGGACGCGGCGGCCTTGCTGATGGCGGTGATGACCGACAGGCTCTGCTGGGCGTCCAGCGTGGTGGAGATCGCGAAGTGCTTGCGGCCGTCGCGGGTGCTGACGGTGGCCGAGGTGAAGCCGGGGGCGCCGCCGTTGCTCTGCACGATCTTCCCGCCGCACGGCGGCGCGGGCGGCGGGGGCGCGCCCTCGGGCGGGTCGGTGATCACCCGCTGCAGGTCGGCCGGGAGCAGCCTGCCCTGGAGGAACGCCTGCCGGTAGGCGCTCATGTCGCGGGCCGTGGAGATGACGCCGCCGGCGCCGTGCCCCCAGCTCGCGTTGAGGCGGTCCATGTCGTGGAGCCTGCCGTCGGGGCCGGGGGTGTAGCCGTGGCCGTGCGGGCCCTTGATGCCCTGCGGCGGGCGGATCGGCAGGTATGTCCTGTCCATGCCCAGTGGCCGGAACAGCCTGCGCTCGAACTCGGCCGCCAGGCTCCTGCCCGCGATCCGTTCGATGATCATGCCGAGGAGGGTGTAGTTGGCGCTGGAGTAGGCGTACTTCTCGCCGGGCTCGCCGGTGCGGGGCTGTGTGCGGGAGAGCTTGAGCAGGTCCTCCGGGCGGTGGTAGGTGGTGAAGTCGAAGACGTCCACGAGATTCGGCCGGAACCAGTCCGGTACGCCCGAGGTGTGCCGGACGAGCTGCCGCACGGTGATCTCACCGGCCCGCTCGACCAGGTCCTTCTCGGCCACGACCGGCAGCACGTCGGCGACCTTGTCGTCCAGGCCGAGCCTGCCCTCCCGGACGAGCTGGAGGATCACGGTGGCGGTCATGCCCTTGGTCTGGGAGCCGATCCGGTAGCGGGCGTCGGTGGGGATCTTCCCGCCTTTTCCGCCGAGCAGGCGCGAACCCGCGCTCGCCCGGCCCACCCGCCTGCCGTCCACGTACAGCTCGCCGATCGCGCCCAGCACTCCCGGCGTCCGCGCGAGTTGGCCGACGGCCCGCCGTACATCGTCAGCGCCGGGTTGGGCGGTGGCGGGCTGGGCCAGGCCGAACGCGAGCACAGCCCCGGCCAGTCCCGCGGTCACACGTTTCACCACAATGGACCCCTTCCTCACATCGAGAACGAGGATCTTTGTAGGCCCACCGGTGCTAACTCCCGATAAACGGGGTCAGGCGGTCAGGGTGCGTTCCAGCGGGGTGCGGAAGCGGGGCGTCACCTTGGCTCCGCACAGCCACGTGGCCAGTCCCGCGGCCTCCGACTCGATCGCCTGGCGGGCTTCGGAGCCCGGGTCGGACAGGAGTTTCCACACGATCTCGCCGTCGGCCCTGGTGGCCCAGCCGCCCACCACCTGGCCGTTCCACCAGACGGTCGGGCCCACGTTGCCGCTGCGGTCGAACAGGGCGGCACGGTGTTCGGCGGGCAGGTACCAGTCGCGCGCCTGCCAGCCCATCGGGGTCGGATCCAGGGCCGGGAGCAGCGCGGCCCACGGGTCGGGGGCCGCGGGCGCGAGGTCGCCGGGCAGGACGTAACCGGTGCCCTCGTCCAGCGAGACCGGCACCGCGTGCACCGCCTTGAGGGCGCGGCGCGTGTCACCCAGGGTCCAGCCGGTCCACCACTTGAGGTCGGCCTCCGTCCCGGGGCCGAAGGACCGCAGCCACCGTTCCACCAGCGCCGCCTGCGCCTCGGCCACCGGCATGTCGGGCATCGGCCCCGCCAGCGCCCACCGGTGCTGTCCACTGATCCAGGAGCCCGCCGGGCGCCCCCGGCGGACCACGGTGCCGTCCATGGCCATCAGCGCCAGCAGCCGCGTGGCCACGCCCTGGCGGGTCTCGTTCGGGGTGCCGGGGGCGTAGACGATCTGGCTGCGCAGCGCGGGGACGGCCGCGCCGAGCTCGGTGGCGGCCGCCTCGCCCAGCTCGCCCAGCGCCGTCACCACCGCCGCCTCCGCGGCGGCGATCCACTCCTCGTCGTACGGCCCGCCCTCCGCGAAGTGCCTGACCAGCACCTTGCGCTCCCGGGCGGCGATGGCCGCGGTGGAGGAGTGGTGCACGACGGGTACGAGGGCCTCGGGCACGACGAAGACGGTGCGCCGCATGCCGGTCATCCGCACGAGGGTGCGGTCGGCGTACAGGGCCTTCTCGACGGCGGCGACGGTGGGCAGGCCGAGGCGCGCGCCCGCCGACAGGAAGACCGTGGCCGGATCGGTCGCGTGCAGGGCCACGACCGCCTCCACGGCCCGCTCGACGTCGGGCGCCTTGCCGGCCAGCGCATGGCGTACGCCCAGGCGGGCGCGCCGCTGCTCTGCCGTGATCCGCTCCACGAGTGCCTCCGTCCTGTGCCGAGGCCACCTTCGCACACAACGCGCTCTTCAGGCGCCCGCGCTTGGCACAACGCACAAGCTGATCGCGTACGGCACCCGCCGACTTCGGACGTCTGGCGGCTAGACCGGGCCCGAGGCCGCTGGGTGTACTGAAACGGCACTCAGGCACCGCGCTGCCCGCCACGGGCAGACCTACGGGCCCCGTCCACAGCGAAGGAGCCTGCATGACCCTGATGTTCCTGAACGGCGGCGCCATGCGGGGCGGGCCGCTGCACCACCTGCTCGGCGACGCGCCGCTGGTGGCCGAGACCCGTACGGCGGCCAAGTACCGCTTCTACTCCGTCGGCGGCCGCTGCCCCGCGCTGCAACCGGTCTCGCATGGCGGCGCGCAGATCGACGGCGAGCTGTACGACCTGGATCTGGACCGGCTGCGCGACGAGGTCCTGCCGGCCGAGCCGCCGGAGCTGGAGCTGGGGGTGATCGAGCTGGCCGACGGCGGCTCGGCGCTGGCCATGCTGCTGCGCCGGCCGAACACCTCGCACGCCGAGCTGGCCGACATCACCGAGTTCGGTTCCTGGAAGACCTACAAGGAGAGAGCGTGAGGTTCGACGTCAACTGCTCCATCCTGTTCACCGGCCTGCCCCTGCTGGAACGGCCGGCCGCGGCCAGGGCCGCCGGGTTCGAGGGGGTGGAGTTCTGGTGGCCGTTCGCGACCGCCGTACCGGATGACCGTGAGGTGGACGCGTTCGTCGGCGCGATCGAGGACGCGGGGGTGCGGCTGGTCGGGCTGAACTTCGCCGACGACCTCGCCGAGGGCGGGCGCGGGCTGTTCTCGCGGCCGGCCGACCGGGCGCGGCTGCGCGACAACCTCGACGTCGCGGTCGGCATCGCCGGGCGGCTGGGCTGCAAGGCGCTCAACGCCCTGTACGGCAACCGCGTCGCCGGCCAGGAGCGGCAGCAGGACGTGCTGGCGCTGGAGAACCTGGCCCTGGCCGCGCGCAAGGCGGCGCAGATCGGCGCGGTGGTGCTGGTCGAGGCGCTCAACAGCTACGAGTCGCCGTCCTACCCGCTGGTGTCGGTGAAGGGCGCGGTCGACGTGATCGAGAACGTCGGGGAGCCGAACGTGCGCTTCCTGTGCGACCTGTACCACCTGGCCCGGATGGGCGAGGACCTGACCGCGGCTCTCGCACATCCGCTGGTCGGCCACGTCCAGATCGCCGACGCGCCGGGCCGCGGCCGTCCCGGGACCGGGGAGATCCCGCTCAGGACCCTCCTGGACGGCTACGACGGGTGGGTGGGCCTGGAGTACAAGGACCCCGCCCTCGACTTCGACTGGATCAAGGAGTTCAGCTAGTGAAGATCGGTTTCATCGGGCTCGGGATCATGGGCAGGCCCATGGCCGGGCATCTGGTCGGGGCGGGTCACGAGGTGACCGGCTACGACCTGAACCCCGTGGAGTTCGGGGGCGCCCTCGCGGGCGGCGTGGCCGAGGCGGTGCGCGGGGCGGACGTGGTGGTCACGATGCTGCCCGCCGACCCGCAGGTCGAGGCCGTCTTCCCGGAGATCGCGGCGCATGCCCGGCCGGACGCCCTGTACGTCGACTTCTCCACGATCACCCCGCAGACCTCCCAGAAGATCGCCCAGCAGTGGAAGCGCAGCCTCGACGCCCCGGTCTCCGGCGGCGAGAAGGGCGCGGTGGACGCCGTCCTGTCGATCATGGTGGGCGGCTCGGCGGACGACTTCGAGGCCGCCAGGCCGGTCTTCGAGGCCGTCGGCAAGACGTACAAGCTGGTCGGCGGCCCGGGGGCCGGCCAGTACGTGAAGGCCGCCAACCAGCTCGTCGTGGGCGGCACCTACGCGCTGGTCGCCGAGGCGATCGTGCTGATGGAGGCGGCGGGGGTGGACGCCGCGGCGGGCCTTGACGTGCTCGCCGGCGGCCTGGCCGGCAGCCGCATCCTGGAGCTCAAGCGCGCCTCGATGCTGGCCCGCGACTTCCAGCCGGGCTTCCGCATCGACCTGCACCACAAGGACATGGGCATCATCCTCGACGCCGCCCGCGGCGCGGAGGTGGCCATCCCGATGGGCGCGCTCACCGCGCAGCTCGTCGCCGCCGCGCGGGCACAGGGGCACGGCGGCCTCGACCACTCCGCCCTGCTCAAGGTCGTCGAAGGGCTCAGCCGATGAAGATGCCAGCGATGGAGGCCGTCGTCCACGTGCTGCGGTCGGAGGGCGTCGACGTCGCCTTCGGCTGCCCGGGCGCGGCCATCCTGCCCCTGTACAAGGCGATGGAACGGCTCGGCGGCATCGAGCACCTCATCGTCAGGCACGAGGAGGGCGCCACCCACATGGCCGACGGCTGGGCGCGGACCAACGGCCGCGTCGGTCTGGCCATCGGCACCTCGGGCCCGGCGGGCACCAACATGATCACCGGCCTGTACACCGCGATCGCCGACTCGATCCCGATGATCTGCGTCACCGGCCAGGCCGCCTCCACCAAGCTGCACCAGGAGGCGTTCCAGGCGGTCGACATCGTGGAGATCGCCAAGCCGGTCACCAAGTGGGCCGTGCAGATCAAGGAGGCCGCGCAGGCCCCCTGGATCTTCCGCGAGGCGTTCAGGATCGCGCGCTCGGGCCGTCCGGGGCCGGTCCTGATCGACATCCCGGTGGACGTGGCCAAGCAGGAGATCGAGTACGACCCGGCCATCGACGCCCCGCTGCCCGTCAGCCAGGTGCACCCGCACCTGCCGCGGGTCGAGCGCGCCCTGGACATGCTGCTGGCCGCCGAGCGGCCGATCATCCTGTCCGGCGGCGGCGTCATCCTCGCCGACGCCGCACCCGAGCTGGCGGAGCTGGCCGAGCTGCTGCAGATCCCGGTCCAGGCCACGCTCATGGGCAAGGGCTCCTTCGACGAGGACCACCCGCTGTACTGCGGCATGACCGGCATCCAGACCTCCCAGCGCTACGGCAACGCCTCCTTCCTGGAGTCGGACCTGGTGCTGGCCCTGGGCGCCCGCTTCGGCGACCGGCACACCGGCACGCTCGACGTCTACCGGGGCGAGCGCGCGTTCATCCACGTGGACATCGAGCCGACCCAGATCGGCCGGGTCTTCGGCCCCGACCTGGGCGTCGTCTCCGACACGAGGCTGTTCCTGCGGGCGATCACCGCGCTGGCGCGGGAGCGCGGCGTGAGCCGTACACCGGGGGCGTGGGTGGCGCGCGTGCAGGAGCTCAAGCGCACGCTCACCCGCCGCGAGGACTTCGACGACGTGCCGATCAAGGCGCCGCGCGTCTACAAGGAGATCAACGAGTTCTTCGACGACGAGACCTACTTCGTCACCGCGATCGGCCTCTACCAGATCTGGGGCGGCCAGCACCAGAAGGCCGGCAAGCCGCGGCGTTACCAGGTGTGCGGGCAGGCCGGGCCGCTCGGCTGGGAGATCCCGGCGGCGATCGGCGTCAAGAAGGCCAGGCCGGAGGCGACCGTCGTCGGCGTCGTGGGCGACTACGGCTTCCAGTTCCTGGTGGAGGAGCTGGCGGTGGCGGCGCAGTACGACGTGCCGTTCGTGCTGGTGATGCTCAACAACGAGTACCTGGGGCTGATCAGGCAGGCCTCGATCGGCTACGACATGAACTACGAGGTGGACATCCACTACGACGAGCTCGGCACCGACAACGTCAAGATCATGGAGGCGTACGGCTGCGCCGGCACGCGCGTCCTCGACCCGGCCCAGATCCGTCCCTCCCTGGAGTGGGCCTCGAAGGAGGCCGAGCGGACCTCGCGGCCCGTGCTGGTCGAGATCATGATCGAGCGTGAGGCCAACACCCCGCACAGCCTGTCGTCCATCGACGCGGTGCGGGAGTTCGAACCCCTTCCGGAGCAGGTGTGATGATAGGCACGCCTTCCTGCCCGCTCGCACCGGGCAGGAAGGCGCGTCCGGCCATTCTGTAACAGCTCGCGAGGAGTTCGTAGTGGTGGAGCACGTGCTTGTTGCCCCCGACAAGTTCAAGGGGTCGCTCACGGCGGCCGAGGTGGCCTCCAGGGTGAGCGCCGGACTGGGTGTCGCGACGGTCGAGCTGCCCGTGGCCGACGGCGGCGACGGCACCGTCGACGCCGCCGTGGCCTGCGGTTTCGAGCGCGTGCCGCTGACCGTCACCGGTCCCACGGGCGAGCCCGTCGAGGCCGCGTACGCCTGGCGGGCGCCGGTCGCGGTCGTCGAGATGGCCGAGGCGTCCGGGCTGCGCCGCCTGCCCGGCGGGCCGGCGGCGCTGACCGCCACCAGCTACGGCACCGGCGAGCTGATCGCCGACGCGGTCAAGCGCGGGGCCACCAGGATCGTGCTCGGCATCGGCGGCAGCGCCTCGACCGACGGCGGCGCCGGGATGGCGCGGGCGCTGGGCGCCCGGTTCCTGGACGCCTCCGGCGCGGAGCTGCCCGAGGGCGGGGCGGCGCTGCGCGAGCTGGCCAGGATCGACCTGTCGGCCTTCCTCGACCTGACCGGGGTCGAGGTGGTGGTCGCCGGCGACGTGGACAACCCGCTGCTCGGCCCGCACGGGGCCGCCGCCGTCTACGGGCCGCAGAAAGGCGCCTCGCCCGAGGACGTCAAGGTGCTGGAGGCGGGGCTGTCCCGGCTTGCTGCCCGCGCGGCCGCCACGCATGGGCTGGTCGGCGCGCCGGAGCGCAGGAGCTCGGGAGGAGAGAGCGACGAAGGAGCCAACGACGAGCGAAGCGGGCGCGACCATGAGCACGTGCACGACGGCACGCCTCGGCCCATGGGCGTCGCCGGGGCGCCTGGGGCGGGCGCGGCCGGGGGCGTCGGCTTCGCGGCCCTGGCCTTCCTGAAGGCCGAGATCCAGCCGGGCATCGAGTACCTGCTCGACCTGCTCGGCTTCGGCGAGCAGGTGCGCGGCGCCCGCCTGGTCGTCACCGGCGAGGGCTCGCTGGACGAGCAGTCGCTGCGCGGCAAGGCCCCCGTGGGCGTCGCCAGGGCGGCGGCCAAGGCGGGCGTGCCGGTCGTGGCCGTCTGCGGCCGGCGCACGCTCACCGACGAGCAGCTCGACGCCGCCGGGATCCGCGCCGCGTACGCGCTGTCCGACATCGAGCCCGACCTGGACCGCTGCATGGCCGAAGCCGGCCCTCTGCTCGAACGGCTGGCGGCGCGCATCGCCGCCGACTGGAGGTGAGATGGACGACCTGGTGATCCGGTCGCGGCGCGTGGTGACCCCCGAGGGGGTGCGCGCGGCGGCGGTAGCCGTACGGGAGGGGAAGATCGCGGCGGTGCGCCCGCACGACGCGAGCGCGCCCGCCGCCGCGGAGATCGACCTCGGCACGCTCGCGCTGCTGCCCGGTCTGGTCGACACCCACGTGCACGTCAACGAGCCGGGCCGCACCCACTGGGAGGGGTTCGCCTCCGCGACGCGCGCCGCCGCAGCGGGCGGCGTCACCACGATCGTGGACATGCCGCTGAACTCGCTGCCGCCCACGGTGACGCCCGCCGCGCTGGCCGCCAAGCGGGCCGCGGCGGCCGGGCAGTGCTACGTGGACGTCGGGTTCTGGGGCGGCGCGGTGCCGGGCAACGTCAAGGAGCTGCGCCCGCTGCACGAACGGGGCGTGTTCGGCTTCAAGTGCTTCCTGTCGCCGTCGGGCGTGGAGGAGTTCCCGCCGCTGCCGCTCGACGACGTACGCCGCGCGCTGGCCGAGATCGCCGCCTTCGACGGCCTGATGATCGTGCACGCCGAGGACCCCGCGCTGCTGGCCGAACCGGCCGGCCCGAGCTACTCGGCGTTCCTCGACTCGCGCCCCGGCTCCGCCGAGCGCAGCGCCGTCGAGCAGGTGATCAAACTGACCCGCGAGAGCGGCGCCCGCACCCACGTCCTGCACGTCTCCAGCGCCGACTGCCTGGAGCCGCTGCGCGCCGCCCAGGCCGAGGGCCTGCCGATCACCGCCGAGACCTGCCCCCACTACCTGACCATCGCCGCCGAGCAGGTGCCCGAGGGCGCGACCGCGTTCAAGTGCTGCCCGCCCATCCGCTCGGCCGCCAACCGCGACCTGCTCTGGCAGGGACTCGCCGACGGCGTGCTGACCTGCGTCGTGTCCGACCACTCGCCCTCGCCCGCCGACCTGAAGGTGCCCGACTTCGCCGCCGCCTGGGGCGGCATCGCCTCGCTGCAGCTCGGGCTGAGCGCCGTCTGGACCGAGGGCTCGCGGCGCGGGTACGGCCTGGCCGACGTGACCCGCTGGATGGCGGCGAACCCGGCCCGGCTGGCCCGCGTGCCCGGCAAGGGCGCCATCCTGCCCGGCAACGACGCCGACCTGGTCGCCTTCGACCCGGAGGCCGGGCTCCAGGTCGACGCCACGGCCCTGCACCACAAGAACCCCGTCACTCCTTACCACGGGCGGGCCCTCAGGGGCGTCGTCCGCACCACCTGGCTCCGCGGCCGGCGCGTCGACGTGGCGGCGGAGCCGTACGGCACCTTTTTGCAGTTGGGAGCACACTGAATGCCCGCTTTCACCAGACTTCCCGACCTCGCCCTGCGCGGGTACGGCGGCGCCGTCCTGGCCGCCAGCGACGAGTCGTTCGCCGAGAAGGAGGCGCTCGTGCGGCCGGGCCGCCCGGCCTTCCAGGCGGAGACCTTCGGCAACAAGGGACAGGTGTACGACGGCTGGGAGACCCGCCGCCGCCGCGCCCCCGGCCACGACTGGGCGATCGTCCGGCTGGGGCTGCCTGGAACGATCCGGGGCCTGGTGATCGACACGGCGTGGTTCAAGGGGAACTACCCGCCGCACGCCTCCGTGGAGGCGTGCGAGGTGGCCGGGACCCCGTCGCCGGAGGAGCTCGCGACGGCCGGCTGGGTGGAGATCCTGCCGCGCGTGGACCTCAAGGGCGACGCCGAGCACCATTTCGAGGTCCACGACGAGCGGCGCTACACCCACGTGCGGCTGAACATGTTCCCCGACGGAGGCATCGCCCGGCTGCGCGTGCACGGCGAGGTGCGTCCCGATCTGTCGATCTACGAGGGGCTGAGCCTCGACCTGGCCGCGCTCGCCAACGGCGCCGTGGTGACCGAGTGCTCGAACGAGTTCTACTCCGCGCCCCACAACGCCATCGCGCCCGGCCTGGCCAGGCACCAGGCGGAGGGGTGGGAGACGGCGCGGCGGCGCGACGAGGGCCACGACTGGATCGTCGTGCGGCTGGCCGGGCGGGGCGTGGTCAGGCTGGCCGAGATCGACACGACCAACCTGCTGTTCAACGCCCCCGGCTCGATCGCGCTGCGGGGCAGGGACGGGGAGGGCGACTGGTTCGACCTGCTCCCCCGCACCGGCCTGCAGCCCGACACCCCGCACCGCTTCCGCCTCCAGGCGGCCGCGCCGGTCACGCACGTACGGGCCGACATCTACCCGGACGGCGGCCTGGCCAGGATCCGCCTGCACGGCAACCTGACCTGAGGACATCGGGCCTGAGGCTTCCCTGGGACCACCGGCCTCTCACCGCCCGGTCACCTGGGATGCTCAGCGGTCCGCGAGGGAAACCTGGTGGTCCTCCAGGGCGACGCGGCGGGCGGTCCGGGGAGGGCGGCGGTCCGCCATCGAGGAGCCCAGGGCGACCACGGTGCTCAGGGCCACGCACAGGCCGATCGCGCTCTGGGCGCCGACGCGCTCGACGAGCCAGGCCACGGTCATTCCGGCGGCGCCGTAGCCCAGGCCGCCCGCGGCGTACATGCCGGAGAAGCCAACCGCCCACTGCGACTCGGGCAGCCGATCCTGGAGTGAGACCGCGCGGGCGGTCAGCGCGGGCGTCTGCATCAGCCCGGCGACCGCGAACAGGGCCACGACCAGGCCCAGCACCGGCACCAGCGCCGCCGCGCCCAGCGCCAGGCCGATGCCCGCCGACAGCAGCGCGGCCTGGGCGAGCGGGGTGCCGGGCCAGGCGCGGGCGCCGTACAGGAGGCCGCCGCCGATGCCGGCCAGCGTGTACGCGGTCAGCACCGGGCCGGACAGCGCGGCGCCGGCGCCGTGCGCGGTCAGCAGGAGCGGCAGGGCCAGGCTCACGGCGCCGAAGGCGAACATCATCGCCCCGTCGTACGCCATCGCCGGCCAGCTCACCCGCCACACCCGCGCGGGGTGGCCGGTGGCGGTCCTGGGCGGATCGAGCAGGCGGCGTCCGGCCAGCGCGCCCGCCGCCGCCACGGCCACCATGAGCAGGATCGGGAGGCGGGCGTCGAGGGCCGCCAGGAGGGCGACGAGCGCGGGGGCCACGGTCCAGACCGTGGTGCTCGCCGCCGATTCGAGGCTGAGCGCGGCTACGCGGTGCTCGGGTGGCGCCAGCCGTACCAGGAGCGCACGCAGACCGCCGTGCGCGCCCGCGGAGACCGCGCCACCGAGCCCGGCCAGAACCAGCATCCCCGCAAGCACCCACAAGGACGCGGACGCCGTGGCTGTCACGGTCGTCGCGGCCATCGCGGCTGTGGCGAGCAGGGTCAGCAGAGCGAAGGCGACGGCCTCGACGCCCAGGACCAGTGCGGTTTCCGAGCGGGCGGGGCGGCGGTCGAAACGTCTGCCCAGGGGGCCCGCGGCCACCGCCTCGGCGAGGGCGTGGCCGCCACCCAGGAGGGCGCCGACGGCGTAGGAGCCGGTGACGGCGTGTCCGAGGAAGACCAGCGCGAGCGGCGCGGCGGCCACCGGGAAGCGCTGGCAGACCAGGACCGCGAACCAGGTGCCGATCCCCGGCGAGCGCAGGACGGCTGGATACTGTTTACCGGTCATATCTATAGACGGTAACAGTTACCAGCTATCGCGTAAACTGGTTACATGACGGAGAGCGAGGCGCCGGGGGCGCTGGAGAGGGTGCGGACGTTCCTCAACACGTGGTGGGTGCCCAACGACACGCGGGTGGCCGAGGACGGGCTGGCCGCCACGCTGGACGATCCGGCTGACCTGGAGGAGATGGCCGAGCTCAGGGCGGCGTTGCGGGGGGCGCTGGGGGTGGAGCGGCCGGGCGTGCTGGGGGCTTGGCTGGAGCGGCACCCGCTGCGGGCCGGGCTGTCCTCCGATCCCGGGGGGCCGCCGATCGTGCTGACCCCCGAGGACGGCACGGCGGCGGGCCGGGTGCTGGCGGTGGTGGCGGAGGCGGTGCGAGCCGGTCAGTGGGCGCGGCTCAAGGCGTGTCCCGACTGCTCGTGGGTCTTCTACGACCACAGCCGCAACGGCAGCCGCCGCTGGTGCGTGATGAGTCCGGGCGGTTCCGACGCGCGGGGGTGCGGGAGCATCGCCAAGGTGCGCGCCTACCGGGAGCGCAGGCGCGACCTCAGCGGGTGAGCGCGTGGACCGGGCCGGAGGTGGTGGCCAGCGGGTGGCAGGTGCCGCCGCGGCGGGTGGCGACGAGTTCGGCGGCTATGGCGACGGCGACCTCCTCGGGGGTGCGGGCGCCGAGGTCGAGCCCGATCGGGGAGCGCAGGCGGGACAGCTCCGCCTCCGACAGTCCCGCCTCGTGCAGGCGGCGCCACCTCTCCTCGTGGGTACGGCGGGAGCCAATCGCGCCCACGTAGGCGGCCTCCGTGCGCAGGGCGCGTTCGAGGAGGGGGAGGTCGAACTTCGGGTCGTGGGTCAGGACGGCGATGGCGGTGCGGCCGTCCACGGGGGTGCGCTCCAGGTAGCGGTGCGGCCATTCCACGACCACCTCGTGGGCGTCGGGGAAGCGCCGGCGGGTGGCGAAGACCGGGCGGGCGTCGCAGACGGTGACGTGGTAGCCGAGGAAGCGTCCGGCCCTGGTGAGGGCGGCGGCGAAGTCCACGGCCCCGAACACCAGCAGCCTGGGCGGGGGCGCGTGGGTCTCGACGAACATCCGCAGCCCGTCGCACCCGACGTCCCTGACGCCGGTCAGACCGGTGTCCAGCATGGCCGCGGCCTCCTGCGTGACGAGGCGGTCGAGGGCCGGATCGCCGACGGTACCGGTCGCGCGGGAGGGCGCGAGGGCCAGGGCGGTGGTGTAGGGCTCGCCACCGGCCGCCAACGCGGTGGTGCGGGGGTCGTCGGTGGCCGTCACCGCGGTGGGGACGGGGTTGTCGCCGACCGGAGTGACGGGGTCGTGGGTCGCCCTGGCCGGAGGCAGGATCCGGGCCAGGGCGACCGGCTCGTCGGCCGCCAGCGCGTCCAGGTAGGCGCGGAAGGCGGGGTCGCCGGTGAAGGGCCAGACGAGGATCTCGATGATGCCGCCGCAGGTCAGCCCGACCGCGAACGCCTCGTCGTCGCTGTAGCCGAACGTCTCGCGCAGCGCCCTGCCCTCCTCCAGGGCGCGCAGGCACAGCTCGTAGACGGCGCCCTCCACGCAGCCGCCCGACACGCTGCCGACGGCGGTGCCGTCCTCCGCGACGGCCAGGGCGGCGCCCGGCTCGCGGGGGGCGCTGCCGCCGGTCCCGATGACGGACGCGACCGCGTACCGCCTGCCTTCCCGGCTCCAGGCCAGGAGGTCCTCGACGAGGTCACGCATGTAGGTCTCCTTCGCAGCGGCCGGGGACGCCGGTCGGCGCCCCCGGCACGGGCTCAGCCGAACAGCCCCTCGATGAACGAGATCCCGAAATAGGCCACGAAGATGGCCGTGATCAGCCACAGCAGCCAGTGGATCTCGGAGAACCGGCCGCGGGCCGCCTTGATCACCGTGTACGCGACGATCCCCGCCCCGACCCCGTTGGTGATCGAGTAGGTGAACGGCATCAGCGCGATGGTGAGGAAGGCGGGGACGGCCAGTTCCAGGTCGTCCCAGGAGATCTTCCTGGCGGCCGTCATCATGAGCGCCCCGACCAGCACCAGCGCGGGCGCCGCCGCCTGGGCGGGCACCACGGCGGCCAGCGGGGTGAGGAACATGGCGCCCGCGAACAACGCGCCGGTGACGAGGCTGGCGAGGCCGGTGCGAGCGCCCTCCCCGACTCCCGCCGCCGACTCGACGACGACCGTGTTGGCCGAGGCCCCGGTGGCGCCGCCGATGATGGCGCCGAAGCCGTCGATGGTGAGGATCTTGCCGATGCCCTTGATCTGGCCCTTGTCGTCGGCCAGCCCGGCTTCCTCCCCGACGCCGATGATGGTGCCCATCGCGTCGAAGAAACCCGACAGCACCAGCGTGAACAGCACCACGGTGGCCGTCAGGATCCCGGCCTGCCCGAATCCGCCGAACAGGTCGATGGAGCCGAGCAGCCCGAAGTCGGGGGTGGCGACGATGTCCTTGGGCATGGCCGGGGTGACCACGCCCCACTTCAGCCCGTCCACGGCGGCGTTGACGACGATGGCCAGCGCGGTCGCGGCCACGATGCTGATGAGGATGGCGCCGGGCACCCGCCGCACGTACAGGGCGAGCATGAGCAGCAGTCCCGCGCAGAACACCACGACGGGCCAGCCCTGCAGGTGGCCGCCGGTGCCGAGGGTGATGGGCGTGCCCTCGCCCCGGCCGACGAAGCCGGCGTCCACGAGGCCGATGAGCGCGATGAACATGCCGATGCCGACCCCGATGGCGTGTTTCAGGCCGGTCGGGATGGCGTCCATGATGAGCTGCCTGATGCCGGTGAGGGCGAAGACGACGATCACGACGCCTTCGAGCACGACCAGGCCCATGGCCTGGTCCCAGGTCATGTACGGCGCCGCCTGGAAGGCCACCACCGGCGCCACGCCGAGCCCGGAGGCCAGCGCGAACGGGGCGTTGCCCACCAGGCCCATGAGGATCGTGGTGAGCGCGGCCGACAGGGCGACGGCGGTGGTCAGTTGCGGGATGGTGAGCTGGGCGCCGGTGACGTCCTTGGCGCCGCTGAGGATGATCGGGATGAGCAGGATGATGTAGGCGACGGCCACGAAGGTGGTGATGCCGCCGCGCACCTCCCTGCCGACGGTGCTCCCCCTGCCCGACAGGTCGAAGAACCTGTCCAGCGCTCCGGTGGGGGGTTTGGTCTGGAGTTGGGTCATGGTCGGGGCCCTCCTCGGGGCATGGTCGACCTGCGGCTGCGCTGCCGCTGGGTGCGGTTGTGGAGTCTCTCCCGCTGAGATGGGGGGTGCGGGCTGCCCCTGTTGATCAACTCACCCGGAGTGGTTCATCCCGTGATGTGCTCCGGACGCACAGGCACTCGGTGGAGTGCGAGCCCCGTGGCGTCGCGGATGGCCGCGACGATGGCCGGGGTGGAGGAGAGCGTGGGTGGCTCTCCGGCGCCGCGCAGCCCGTATGGGGCGCGCGGGTCGGCGTTCTCGAGGATTTCCAGCCGCATGGGCGGCATGTCGAGGATGGTGGGGATGAGGTAGTCGGTGAAGGACGGGTTGCGTACCTTGCCGTCGCTGACCACGATCTCCTCCATCACGGCGAGGCCGAGTCCCTGGGCGGTGCCGCCGTGGATCTGGCCCTCCAGGGAGAGGCGGTTGAGGATCTTGCCGACGTCCTGGACGGCGGCCAGCTCCACGACCTTGACCAGGCCGAGCTCGACGTCCACGTCGACCACCGCCCGGTGCACGCAGAGGCCGAGCTGGGCGTGGGTGTCGCCCTGGCCGGTGACCTTGTCCATGCCGGTGGTGGGCTGGTGGTGGTACTCGCGGGTCTCCTCGATGACCCGGTCGCCGAGCACGTCCTCGATGGCGGCGACCACGCCCTGCGTGGCCGACACGACTTTCCCCCCGACGAGCGACAAATCGTCGTATGTTCCGTCGAAGAGCTCGAAGATCCGATCACGTACGGCCCAGCACGCCGCCTGGACGGCCCCGCCGGTCATGTACGACTGCCGCGACGCCGACGACGACCCCGCGTCGCCCACCTGGTTGTCGGCCGGGTGGATGACGACGTTCTCGATTCCCAGCTCGGTGCGAGCGATCTGGGCCTCGATGGTCACCAGCCCCTGGCCCACCTCGGCCGCGGCCGTGTGCACCAGCGCCGTGGCGACGCCGCCGATGACCTCCAGCCGCACCTTGGCGGTGGAGTAGTCGTCGTAGCCCTCGGAGAAGCAGAGGTTCTTGATGCCGACGCCGTAGCCGACGCCGCGCCGTACCCCTTCTCCGTGGGTGGTCTGGGAGGCGCCGCCCGGCAGGTTGCGGATGTCGGAGTCGTCCAGCGGCGGCGGCATCGGCAGGTCGCGGGCCTGGGCGAGCATCTCCTTCATGGGCAGCGGCGCGTGGATGATCTGGCCGGTAGCCAGCGCCGACCCCTGGGAGGCGGCGTTTGTTTGCCTGATGGTCACCGGGTCCAGCCCGCAGGCTTCACCCAGCTTGTCCAGGATGGACTCGTAGGCGAAACACGCCTGGACCGCGCCGAACCCGCGCATCGCCCCGCAGGGCGGGTTGTTGGTGTAGACGCCATAAGCGTCGATCTTGATGTTGGGGATCACGTAGGGGCCGACGCCCAGCGAGGCGGCGTTGCCGATGACGTTGAGCGTGGACGAGGTGTAGGCGCCGCCGTCCAGGATGATCTCCACGTCGGCGTAGAGGATCTTCCCGTCCTTCGACGCGCCGTACTCGTAGCGCATCTGGGCCGGGTGCCGGTGCACGTGGCCGAAGAACGACTCGTGCCGGTTGTAGACCATCTTGACGGGCTTGCCGGTGTGCACGGCGAGCATGGCGGCGTGGATCTGCATCGACAGGTCCTCGCGGCCGCCGAACGCGCCGCCGACCCCGGACAGCGTCATCCGGATGCGGTCCTCGGGCAGGCCGAGGCAGGGGCCGATCTGCTTGAGGTCGTTGTGCATCCACTGGGTGGCGACGTAGAGCTCGACGCCGCCGTCCTCGGCGGGCACCGCCAGCCCGGACTCGGGGCCGAGGAAGGCCTGGTCCTGGATGCCGACCTCGTAGGTGCCCGAGACCACCACCTCGGCCAGCCCGCGCACCGCCTCGACGTCGCCGACCCTGACCGGCTGGTGGCGCGCCGGGTTGGGCCGGTCCTGGACCTGCGGGTAGGAGGGGTCGAAGGCGGCCCGCCTGGCGTCGGTCAGCGGCTCCAGGACCTCCCACTCGATGGCGATCTTGTCGAGCGCGCGGCGGGCGGTCTCCGGGTGGTCGGCGGCCACGAGCGCGATCGGCTCGCCCTGGTGGCGTACCTCGCCGATGGCCAGCACGGGCTGGTCCCAGGTGAGGTCGACCCCGTAGTGCTTGCGGCCGGGGACGTCCTCGTGCGTGAGGACGGCGTGCACCCCCGGATGGGCCAGCGCGGGAGCGATGTCGATGGAGACGATGCGGGCGCGCGGATGCGGGCTGCGGAGCGTGGCGCCCCAGAGCATCCCGTCGATCCACAGGTCGGAGGTGTAGGCGAACTCCCCCTTGACCTTGAGCGTGCCGTCGGGACGCAGTGGGCTCTCGCCCACTCCCCCGGTGCCGGGGGCGATGATGTCGCGCGGCGCGCGCAGCGGGGTCGTCACGTGTGTACCTCCTTGGCGACGGAGAATCCCTGTTCCCGTGCCAGCCGCATCAGGCGGCGGTGCGCCTCGGCGCCCGCCCGGCCGGAGGCGTCCTGGTCGACGGTCTTCAGCTCGTCGTTCTCCACGACGCTCTCGCCGCCGACCAGCAGGCGGGCCAGCGGCGGCTGCCGGGTGCCGAAGACGAGCTGGCAGACGGGGTCCTCCACGGCGCTGCCGAAGGCGCCGTCGACGCGCCACAGCGCGATGTCGGCGAGCTTGCCGGGCTCCAGCGAGCCGAGCTCGTCCGCGCGGCCGAGGTTGCGCGCGCCGCCCAGGGTGGCCATCTCCAGCGCCTGCCGGGCGGTGAGCGCGGTGGGCCCGTGCGCGGCGCGCTGGAACAGCAGCGCCTGGCGCATCTCGCCGGACAGCGTGGTCAGCTCGGAGGAGGCGTTGCCGTCCACACCGAGCCCCACGTTGGCCCCGCGCCGCAGCATCTCCGAGACGCGGGCGATGCCCGCGCCGAGGCGGCCGTTGGAGGAGGGGCAGTGGGCCGAGCCCGTGCCGGTGGCGGCGAACTTGTCGATGTCGGCGTCGCTCAGGTGCACGGTGTGGGCGAACCACACGTCGGGGCCGAGCCAGCCGAGCTTCTCCATGTAGTCGACCGGCCGCACGCCGAACGCCTCGACGCAGTGCTCGTCCTCGTCGAGCGTCTCGGCCAGGTGGGTGTGCAGGCGCACGCCCTTGGCCCTGGCCAGCTCCGCGGCCTCGGTCATCAGCTCGGCGGTGACGGAGAACGGCGAGCAGGGCGCGACCGCGACGCGCAGCTTCGAGGAGAAGGACGGGTCGTGGTAGGCGTCGATGGCCTCGGCGGTGGCGGCCAGGATGGTGTCGCGGTCCTCGACCACGACGTCCGGCGGCAGGCCGCCCTGCGACTGGCCGCGGTCCATGGAGCCGCGGGCGGGGTGGAAGCGGATGCCGAGCTCGCGGGCGGCCTCGATCTCGGCGGCGAACAGGTCGCCGCGTCCCTTCGGGAAGACGTAGTGGTGGTCACTGGACAGCGTGCAGCCCGACAGCGCCAGGTAGCCGAGCCCGGCGGCGGCGGCGCCCTTCACGACCTCGGCGTCCATGGCGGCCCACACCTGGTAGCTGGCCACCAGCCACTCAAACAGCGTGGCGTCCTGGGCCAGGCCCTGCGAGGCCCACTGGTAGAGGTGGTGGTGGGTGTTGACCAGGCCGGGCGTGGCCAGGCAGCCGGTGCCGTCGATCCGGGTCTCGCCGGGGGCCGCCTCCGGTGTCCCGGAGCCGACCTCGGTGATCCGGTCGCCCTCGATCCGGATGTATCCGGACGGGATCTCGGGGCCGGCGACCGGCGCCACGTGGACGTTCTCGATGATCATGGGGTGACGGCCTTTCTGGACGCGGCCAGCCGTACCGCGTCGAGGATCTTCTCGTAGCCCGTGCAGCGGCACAGGTTGCCCGCGAGCGCCTCACGGATCTCCGCGTCCGACGGGTCGGGCACGCGCTCGATGAGGTCGTGGGCCTGCACGATCAGTCCGGGCGTGCAGAAGCCGCACTGCACGGCGCCGCACTCGACGAACGCCTCCTGGACGGGGTCGAGGCGCTCGCCGTCGGCCAGTCCCTCGACGGTGCGGACCTCGCGGCCCTCGGCCTGCCCGGCGGCGACCAGGCAGGAGCAGACCGGGGTGCCGTCCAGGTAGACGGTGCACGAGCCGCACTCGCCCTGCTCGCAGGCGTTCTTGGAGCCGGGCAGGCCGACCCGCTCGCGCAGCACGTACAGCAGGCTCTCTCCGGCCCAGACGTCCTCGACGGACTCCTCGCGGCCGTTGACGGTGAAGGAGACCCTCATCAGGCGGCCCTCACTTTCCGGTAGTCGTTCCACGCCCAGGTGAGGGTGCGGCGGGCCATCACCGCGATGGCGTGTCTGCGGTAGTCGGCGGTGCCGCGCACGTCGTCGATCGGCGAGGCGGCCTGGGCGCACAGCTCGCCGAAGCGCCGCAGCATCCCGGTGTCGAGGCGGGCGTCCCAGTCGAGCTCGCCCGCGAGGAACTCCTCGGCCTCCAGCGCGCGGCGCGGCGTCGGCGCGGCCGAGCCGACCCCGGTCCCGACCCGCCGCTCGGCCGGGTGCAGCGCGACCGAGAACGAGCAGACCGCGATGACCATGGCGTTGCGGGTGCCGACCTTGGAGAAGTACTGCGGCCCGCCCGCGGCCTCGACGCGCACCGCCCTGATCAGCTCGTCCAGCTGCAGCGCGCTGCGCTTGACGCCCAGGTAGAACTCGTGCGCGGGGATCATCCGCACGCCCCGCGCCCGCGACTCCACCTCGACGACCGCGCCCGCCGCCAGCAGCGGCGGGTGGCTGTCGCCCGCGGGCGAGGCCGCGCCGAGGTTGCCGCCGACGGTGCCGCGGTTGCGGATCTGCGGCGAGCCGACCGTCCGCGCGGCCTGCGCCAGTCCCGGCAGCACCCCGCCGAGCTCCTCAATGATCTTCACGTACGGCAGGCCCGCCCCCACCCGGTAGGTCTCGCCCTCCCGCGACCAGGTGGCCAGCTCGGCCACCTGGTTGAGGTCGAGCAGCGCGGGCGGCCTGTGCACGTCGAAGTTGATCTCCACCATCACGTCGGTGCCGCCCTGGATGGGCACGGCCTCCGGCTGCTCCGCCTTGGCGGCCAGCGCCTCCGCCCACGTCGTGGGCCGCAAGAACTCCATCAGTCAGTCACTCCCAGGCGAAGGCGGCCTCGGGGGCGTCGTCCCGCAGGACGGCGCCCTCGATCAGCCCGTAGGGCCGGTCGGCCGCGTAGTAGACCTCGTTGTCGTTGTCGAGCCCGAACGGCGCCAGATCCACGAGGAAGTGGTGCTTGTTCGGCATCGCGAACCTGATCTCGCAGACCTCCGGGCGGCTTTCGAGCACCCGGCTGCCCATGGCGTAGAGGGTCTGCTGGAGGGAGAGGCTGTGGGTGTCGGCGAAGGCTTCGAGCAGGCAGCGCCGTACCTCGTCGTAGGACTTGCCGAAGTCGCCGGAGGCGCCGGTGTGGCGCCACCGGGCGGAGACGGCGGTCGCGAGGATGCGGTCGGTGGTGGGCTTGAGCGTCGTGTACTCGTCCTCGATGTAGCCGTGGAACTCCGAGCCGGTCGAGTTGAGCACGACGAGGTCCTTCAGTCCGGACACGACGGTGGTGCGGCCGTCCCTGTCGTGGTGGACCACGCAGGTGCGCACCTCCCCGCCGTCGCGGACGAAGGAGTGCCGCCGCTCGCCGGGCAGGGGGATGCGGCTCCAGGCGTACTCCTCGATCTCCACGCGGGCGTGGTGGATCGTGGGCTGGCCGGTGACGTAGTGCCGGGCCAGCAGGAGGGCGAAGTCCTCGATCTGGTCCACGCCGTGCTTCTTGGCGAAGGCATAGGCGGTGTTCTTCTGCGTGTCGGTCGGGAGGACGGCCGCGTTGCCTCCGGTCAGGTGGACGTCGGCCATGTCGCCGGACAGGGCCGAGCTGACGTTGATGTCCTTGATGTGGTGGACACCCCCGTCCCGCACGACCCGGACGACCCTGGTCTCCGCCTTTCCGTAGCGGTTGGGCCCGAGAATGACAGGCATCTAGCTCCCTCGGTAGGTGGAGTACGCGAACGGGCTGAGCAGGAGCGGCACGTGATAGTGCTGGTCCGGGTCCTCGACGGCGAACGTGATGACCACCTCGGGGTAGAAGGAGGTCAGCTCGCCGGTGTCGAAGACCACGCGGTGCACGCCCCGGCCGGGGTTCCAGCCCTTGATCCGGCCGTCGTCGTCGGTGCGTCCCTCGGCCACGACCTGGCCGTCCCGCTCCAGCCGTACGGGGACTCCCGCGGCGGGGCGGCCCGTCGCGGCGTTCAGGATGTGGGTGGAGAAGCTCATGCCACGCCCACCAGCTTCGCCATGCGCAGCCGGGTGATCTTGGCGAGCTCGTCGCGGACCACGCGGCGCTCGCTCTCCTCGTCGTTGAGCAGCCGCTCGTTGAGGCGGTCGAGCATCTGGCGGCCGGTCAGCCCGGTCGCGCAGATCAGGTACACGTGGCCGAACCTGTCCTCGTAGTCCCTGTTGCCGCGCGCCAGGTCGGCCAGCACGTCCTCGCCGACGCCCGCCTGCTCCTGACGCGACCACTTCTCGGTGGTGCGCTCGCCGATCCTCGGATGGGCGCCGAGCGCCTCCAGCACGTCGGGCCAGTCCAGCGCGCGCACCGCGGTGTCGGCGGTGGCGGTGAGCTGGGCCAGGTCCCGGTGGGGCCGGAGTGCGGCCACGGCCCTGGCGAAGGCGGGCGAGGCGCAGCAGGCCATCAGCTCGCGCTCGGCGTCGGCCGGGCTGAGGGCGTTGAAGTCGGCCAGCCCGGACACGGTCTGCAGGTTCGGCATGTCAGAAGTACACACAGGGCTCTCGTGCCCGGTCCATCCGCAAGAACTCCGAACTGCTCCAGGGGTTGGTCAGGACTTTTCGTGTCATGCTCCAAGTTCTGGCAGCCCCCGGGCACGGGTACTGTCCGTGCATGCGACTCAACGCGCTGCTGGAGATGCCGGAGCTGGGCCTGTCGACCGTGGCCGGACACGACGAGCTCGACCGGCCCCTGCGCTGGGTCGTCACCACCGACCTGCTCGACCCCGGCCGCTACCTGTCCGGCGGCGAGCTCGTCCTGACCGGCCTCATCTGGCGCAACTCCCCCGCCGACAGCGAGACGTTCGTGGCCGCGCTGGCCGCCGCCGGGGTCTCGGGGCTCGGCGCCTGCGAGGCGGCCTCGGGCGACCTACCCGCCGACCTGGTGGCCGCGTGCGAGCGGCACCGGGTGCCGCTGTTCCACGTGCCGCAGGCGCTCGGGTTCGCCGAGGTGACCGAGCACATCGTGCGGCGGCTGTCGGGCGCGCGGGCCTCCGACGTGAAGGCCGTGCTCGACCGGCACCGCCAGCTCGTCTCCGGCGCCGGGCTCGACCCGGTGATGGACATGATCGGGCGCGACCTCGGCATGCGCGGCTGGGTGCTGACCGCCTCCGGCCGCACGGTGGCCGGCGCCGACCCGCCCGCCGACCCGGCCATGCTGGCCAGGGCGTTCCTGACGGCCAAGCGGCTGCCGTGCGTACGCGGCGGCCACACGATCTTCCCCGTGGACGAGCAGACCACCTCGCGGGTGGCCGACTGGTTCGTGGCCTTCGAGGGCTCCATGGACGACTGGCCCGAGGAACGGCTCGCGCTGGCCGCGGAGCTGGCCGCCGTCGCCGCGCTGGAGCGCATGCGGCTGGACGACCGGCTCAGCCCCGAGGGCCGCATCGCCCAGGAGCTGGTCAGGCTCGTGGTGACCGAGGGCCGGCCCAGCGACATCCTGCCGCGCCTGCAGGTGACCGGCCTCGCCGACGCCTCCGGCTACGTCGCCGTCGCCGCCGCCGCGGGCGGCGGCCTGCGCCCCGGCGAGCTGCGGGTGATCGTCAAGGAGATCCTGTACGGCCTGCGCCCCGTCATCGGCGTCGTCGAGGACGAGACGATCGCCCTGGTTTCGGCCGGCGGCGAGGAGGACCTGACCGGCCGGGTACGCGACGCCGTGCGCGCCCTGGCCCCCGGGCTCGGCGGCAGCAGGCTCACCGTCGGCGTCAGCGGGCAGGCGCGGGTCGAGGGGCTGCGCGGCGCGGTCGAGGAGGCCCGCTACGCGCGCCGGATGGCCGAGGGCCGCGCCGAGCCGGACGCGGTCGTGGGTCACGACGAGCTGGCCACGCACGTGCTGCTGCTGGCCTCGGTGCCCGACGACGTGCGGCACATGTTCCGCGTCCGGCTGCTCGACCCACTGCGCTCCTACGACCAGGTCCACCGGGCCGACCTGGTGCGCACGCTGGAGGCGTTCCTGCAGTGCTCGGGCTCGTGGACGAAGTGCGCGGAGCTGCTCCACGTGCACGTCAACACGCTGCGCTACCGCATCCAGCGCATCCAGGACCTCACCGGGCGCGACCTGTCGCGGCTGGAGGACCGGGTGGACTTCTTCCTGGCGCTGCGGCTGGGATGACGCCGCGGCGCAGCGCGTAAAGACTGGTCATGGCGACGGGGCGGGACGGGACGCGGCGATAGACTGGACGCCATCATGACTCCCACTTCTCTCATCGGCGGGCACGTCTCCGTCGCGGGCGGCCTGGCGACCGGCGGCCTGAAGTTCATGGCCGACATCGGCGCCGAGATGATGCAGGTCTTCGTCACCAACCCGCGCTCGTGGGCGCTGACCGAGCGCAAGCCCGACGAGGACGACAAGCTCGCCGAGTCGGGAGTGGAGAGCTTCATCCACATCCCCTACCTGGTCAACTTCGGCTCGCCCAACCCCGACACCCTCGCCAACTCCGTCGCGCTGACCCGCTACACGTTGCGCCGCGCCGTCGAGACGGGCGCCAAGGGCGTGGTCGTGCACACCGGCTCGGCGGTCACGCAGCCGCGCGAGGCCGCCATGGCGCAGCTCCACGAGCACCTGCTGCCGCTGCTGGAGGAGATCCCCGACGGCGGCCCCGACCTGCTGCTTGAGCCGATGGCCGGGCAGGGCGCGATGTTGTGCGCGACGGTCCAGGACCTGGAGCCCTACCTCGCCGCGCTCGACTGGCACCCGAAGGCGGGCGTCTGCTTCGACACCTGCCACGCCTTCGCCGCCGGGCACGACCTGGCCGCCGAGGGCGGCGTCACCGAGACCCTCGACGCCCTCCACAAGATCGCGCCGGGGCGGCTGAAGCTGATCCACGCCAACGACTCCAAGGACGTCTGCGGCTCCAAGAAGGACCGCCACGAGAAGATCGGCCAGGGGCAGATCGGGCTGGCGGCGTTCGGCGAGCTGTTCCGGCACGACGTCGTGGCCGGAGTCCCGGTCTGCATCGAGACGCCGGGCAAGGCACCGGAGTACCGCGTGGACATCCAGGCGCTGAAGGACCTGCGCGACGGCCCGAGCTAGGACGGCGCGGGGGCGGTGCTGCCCCTGACGTGGAGCTCGTGCGGGAGCAGCAGCCGCTCGGAAGGCGGGTCGCCCGACAGCAGCAGGCGGCCCGCGGTCCTTCCGGCCAGGCGGCTGTGCTGCCTGACCGACGTGAGGTCCGCCTCCTCCGCGGCGCTGTCGGAGAAGCCGACCACCGACAGCTCGGCGGGCACCTTCACGCCCGCCTCGGCCGCCGCGTCCAGCACGCCGAGCGCCAGCACGTCGGTGTTGCACAGCACCGCCGTGGGCCTGGGTGAGCGGGCCAGCAGCGCCCGGCCGGCCTCGCGACCGGCCTCGCGCTCGTTGCCCACCACCTCGTAGACGGGCACCCGCGCCCAGTCGACTCCCCCGGCCTCGAAGGCGGCGCGGTAGCCGCGTACCCGGTTGCGCATGGCCTGGAAGACCGCGCTGTCCTGCCGCCGCACGTCGGCCCAGCCCTGGCGGCCGTCCTGGTGGAGTCCGACGACGGCCAGCCCGACCTGCCGGTGGCCCAGGTCGAGCAGGTGCCGCGCGGCCGAGCCCGCCGCGGCCATCTCGTCGATTCCCACGAACGGCACGCCCTCCACGAACGGCTCGTCCACCATCACCGCCGGAACCCGCCTGGCCAGGACGGCGTCGAGCGCCGCGTGCCCGTCGGGCAGCGAGAACACGCAGAAGGCGTCGGCCACGGCGTCGCGCACCATCTCGGGGCGTTCGACGCCGCGGGGCTGCGGCAGGATGAGCAGCCCGACCGCGGCCTCCTCGGCCGCGACGGCCAGCCCCTGGAGGAAGCCGATCGCGTACGGGTCGCCGAAGGCGTAGGGCAGCGTCTCGGTGAAGATCAGGCCCAGGGCGCCCGCCCTGCCGAGTCTCAGGGAGCGCGCGGTGGGGTTGGGACCGGCGTACCCGAGCTCGTCGGCCACCCGCAGGATGCGCTCGCGCAGTTCGGCGCTGAGCTGGTCGGGGCGGGAGAAGGCGTAGGAGACCGTGGCGCGCGAGACGCCCACGCGGTCCGCGATCGTCTGCAGTGTCACTCGCCCGGTCATCCCCACACCCTAGCGAACCCCTTCTTAATCAGTTAAGCTCTTAATGGATTAAGGAGGCAACATGGATGCCATGCAAGTGCTCGCCCACCAGACGGCGATGGGGTACGAGGACAGCCTTCGTACCGCCCTGCCCGGCGCGCCGCGGCGGCCCGGGCGTGACGTCGAGCGCGTACGGGTGCGGCTGGCCCGCACGCTGCGGCGCACCGCCGACCACCTGGACCCCGCCCCCGCCCAGACCGTGACCGGGTAGAACCCGGCGTGGCCGCGCTGGAACGCGGGCCTGGCCTGCTGGAGCGGGGCCTGTAGGGGCGGGGCTGCCGGGGCGGGGGCTGTCGGGGGCGTGTCAGAAGGCGGTGGCGCGCAGGGCCAGGGCGACCACCGCGGCGTCCTCGGGGGCGCGGACGTCGCGGCCGGTCAGCTCCTTGAAGCGGGCGAAGCGGTGCTGGACGGTGTTGCGGTGGCAGTACAGGGCCGCCGCGGTGGCCGCGATCGCGCCGTCCCCCGCCAGGTGTACGCGGACCGTTTCCAGGAGGCGTTCCCGCTCGGCCGCGCCCACCGCGTAGAGGGGGCCGAGGACCCGGGCCGCCAGTTCCGCCGACAGCTCGGGGTTGTGGGCGGTGAAGACCTCCAGCCAGCTCTCCTCCAGCCGGACCGGGCCGCCCGCCGGGACCGCGGCGCGGGCGGTGGCGGCGGCCAGCCGTACGGCGTGGGGGACCCGCGCCAGGCCCGCCACCTCGGGCGACAGGCCACAGGGGACGCCCGCCAGCGCGTCGAGCACCACGCGTTCGGCACCGCCCGCGCGGGCGGGGAGCTGGACCACGAGGATGTCGCCGGTCGGCGCGTCGTGGCGGTGCAGGCGCAGCCCGAGCGAGGTCAGCGTGGCGACCGCGGCCCTGAGCGAAGCGCCCGCCGCGGGGTCGGCCAGAGGCGCGGACGTGGCCGGGGCCGAGCCCGAAGCGGCCGAAAAGCCCGAGCCCCAGCCCGAGCCAGAGCCCGAGGCCGAGCCCGGGGACGAGGCTGGGGACGAGGCTGGGGACGAGGCTGGGGACGAGGCTGGGGACGAGGCTGGGGACGAGGCTGGGGACGAGGCTGGGGACGAGGCCGAGGGTGGTGATGACGGGGGCGGGGGCAGGGCTGGGCGGGGTGGGCCTGTGGTGCCGTCGGTGACGGCGGCGACGAAGGCGGCGGAGGCGTCGAAGCCGAGGACCCGGCCCGCGTCGCGCACCACGTCCGGGTTGCGGCCGTCGTTGTCCAGCAGCCGCGCGAACCAGGTGCGCCGCTGGTCCTCCCGCTGGCGCCCCATCTCCAGCACCGCCCGCTGGTAGCCGGTCATGAGCCCGGTGTTGTGCTGCTCGACCGCCTCCCACACCAGGTTCGCCGAGCGCAGCAGCTCGGGCAGGTCGTCCGGTTCCGCCTGGGCGATGAGGCCGTGCCACAGCACCTTCGCGTCGAGCCTGGCCGCGGCCAGCAACGACTCCAGGGGCACGCCCTGCCCGGCTCTGCGCTCGCCCATGCCCTCGGAGTGCGGCGCGAGCTCCTCCGGCGTACGCCCGTCGGCGAGGACGCGCAGAATCAGCGCGAACCCGACCCGCGCCCCCGCCCGAACCTCCTCCGGCGGCACGAGCCCGCGCGCGTAAGGCTCGATCGCCATCACCTCGGGCAGCCAGACGTCGATGAGGTCGTCGTAGTCACTCAGGCATCGCGTGGCGAGTCGCGCGACGACGTCGTTGGTCATATGCACAATCTAACGCGTTGTTTACGCGCCGTATCGCCGTTGGCCACCTCCGTGACCTGGCCTTACGGTGGCCGGAAGGGAGGAAGCACGTGCATCTGACGCCTCGTGAGCAGGAGCGGCTCACCATTTTCACGCTCGCGGAGCTGGCCCGCCGCCGCCGCGCCCGCGGCCGCCCGCTCAACGCGCCGGAGTCCATCGCGCTCATCTGCGACGAGATCCTGGAGCTCGCCTGGGACGGACTGTCCCTGGAGGAGGTCATCGCGGGGGCGAAGGCCGTACTGGAGGAGGGCGACGTCATGGACGGCGTCGCCGCGATCGTCACCCACGTCCAGGTGGAGGCGCTCTTCCCGAACGGCACCGCGCTCGTCGCCGTCGACGCCCCGATCGCCCCCGCCGGGACGGACGGCCCAGGCGCCGTCTGGACCGCCGCCGAGGCCGTCGAGATCAACCCCGGCCGCCCGCGCGCCCGGCTGCGGGTGACCAACGAGGGCGCGCGCACGGTCTTCGTCTCGTCGCACTTCCCGCTCGGGGAGGTCAACGCGGCGCTGACGTTCGACCGCGACCCGTCCGGCCTGCGCCTGGACATCCCCGCCGGTACGGCTACCGCGTTCCGCCCCGGCGAGAGCGTCGACGTGGAGGTGATCGAGCCATGAGCGGCATCGACCGCGAGACCTACAACGCGATCTACGGCCCCACGACCGGCGACCGGATCCGCCTGGGCGACACGTGCCTGTGGGCCGAGGTCGAGCGCGACGACGTGCCGCACGGCGACGAACTGCTCGGCGGCTGCGGCAAGACGCTGCGCGACGGCCTGCTGGCCCGCCCGCGCGGCGACCGCGAGTCGGCGCTGGACCTGGTCGTGGCCGGAGTCGTGCTGATCGACCCGGTGCTCGGGGTGCGCAAGACGCACATCGGCGTCAAGGACGGCCGGGTCGTGCCGTTCCACGACGCGATCATCGACTCGCACACGGCGATCGTGCCGGGCGAGGGCCTGATCGCGACGCCGGGCATCGTGGACTCGCACGTGCACCTGTCCTCCCCCGAGATCGCCCCGGCGGCGCTGGCCTCCGGCGTCACGACCGTGGTCGGCATGGGGCTGGGCGGGGTGTGGGACGTCGGCGTGAACCCGGCGCGCAACCTGCACATGCTCATGTCCGCCTGGCGCGGGACGGCGTTGAACGTGGCCTTCCTGGCCCGGGGTTCCTCCAGCTCGCGGCAGTTGCTGGAGGAGGCGGTGCTGGCGGGCGCCGGCGGCTTCAAGATCCATGAGGACTTCGGGGCGACGCCGCGGATCATCGACACCTGTCTCGGCGTGGCCGAGGACGCGGATCTTCCGGTGGCGCTGCACTCCGACTCGATGAACGAGTCCGGCTACCTGGCCGACACGATCTCGGCCACGCGGGGGCGGACCGTGCACGCGTACCACGTGGAGGGGGGTGGCGGGCATCCCGACCTGCTGGAGATCCTCAGCGAGGGCCACGTGCTGCCGTCCTCCACGACGCCGACGATCCCGTACACGACGAACACGGTCGGCGAGCTCTTCCCGATGACCATGACCGTGCACCGGCAGAACCACCACATCGGCAGCGACGTCGAGGTGACCAGGAGCCGGGTGCGCGCGCACGGCATCGCGGCCGAGAACGTCCTGCACGACCTGGGCGCGATCAGCATCGTGAACTCCGACTCGATGGGCATGGGCCGGGTGGCCGAGACGGTCCGCCGTACCTGGCAGCTCGCCCACCTGCACGAACTCCGCGACCGCGCCGCGACGGGCGGCCCAGGCGCCGGTACGGCGGGCAGTCTCGGCGACGCGGGCGGCGGTTCGGGCCGGAGCGCCAACGAACGGATCCTGCGGTATCTGGCCAAGCTCACCGTGAACCCGGCGGTGGCGCACGGGATGGCGCACGAGGTGGGCACGCTGCTGCCCGGCCGGATGGCCGACATCGTGCTGTGGCATCCGGCGTGGTTCGGGGCGAAGCCCGAGCTGGTCATCAAGTCCGGATTCGTCGCCCACGGGGTGTCGGGCAGCGGCTCCGGTTCCACCCGCCTGACCCAGCCCCGCGTCTACCGCGACTACTTCGGCGGCCTCGGCGACGCGCCCGCCCTGCTGTCGCGCATCTTCGTCGCCCACGACGCCCTGGACGCCGCCGACACCAGGGACGCGCTGCCCCGCGGCCTCCGGTACGCGGCGATCAAGAACGCACGCGGCCTCACCCGCGCCGACATGTACCGAAATATCGCGACGCCGACGGTGGTGGTGCCCCGCGAACCCGGACCCGTCCTCGTGGACGGCGCCGAGGTGAGCATGGACCCCGCCACCCAGGTGCCGCTGGCCCAACTCCACCACTTCGCCTAGGAACCCCCCTCATGAGCAATCCCCGTGGCGCCGGAATCGCGTCCTTCGTCGGAACCTCCATCGAGTGGTACGACTTCTACATCTACGGCACGGCCGCCGCGCTGGTCTTCGGCAGGCTGTTCTTCCCCGAGGCCAGCCCGACGGCCGGGGTGATGGCGTCCTTCGCCACGTTCTGGGTCGGCTTCCTGGCCAGGCCGCTCGGTGGCGTGATCTTCGGCCACCTCGGCGACCGCATCGGCCGCAAGGGCACCCTCGTCGCCACGCTGCTGCTCATGGGCGGCGCCACCACCCTGGTCGGCGTGCTGCCCACCTACGCCTCCATCGGCATCATGGCCCCGATCCTGCTGGCCGCGCTCCGCTTCGTGCAGGGCATCGCCGTCGGCGGCGAGTGGGGCGGCGCCGTCCTCATCGCCGCCGAGCACGCCGGGCCCAAGCGCATCTTCTACGCCGCCTTCGCCCAGCAGGGCTCCCCGGCCGGATCCATCCTGGCCACCGGCGTGTTCGCCGTGGTCAGCCTCATGCCGGAAGACGCCTTCCTGTCCTACGGCTGGCGCATCCCGTTCCTGATGTCGGCCGTGCTGGTCATCGTCGGCCTGGTCATCCGGCTGCGGGTGGAGGAGTCACCGGAGTTCGTGCGGATGCGCGAGCAGCGCGAGGTCGTCAAGCTCCCGGTGGCCGAGGTCTTCCGCACCTCCTGGCCGCTCGTCCTGCTCGGCATCGGCGCCAGCGGCGTCGGCATCGCCTCGGCGTACTTCACCAACACCTTCATCCTGTCGTGGGCGACCACCGATCTGGGCATCACCAAGAGCACCATGCTCAACGTGCTGCTGATCGTCTCCGTCACCCAGTTCGTCACCCAGCCGATCGGCGCGGTGCTCGGCCAGCGGATGGGCGCGGCCAGGTACATGCTCATCGCGTTCTCCGCGCTGATCGTGTGCACGCCGATCACGTTCGTGATGGTCGGCACCGGCTCGCCGGTGTGGGCGACGGTCGGACTCGCGCTCAGCGTCGTCTTCAGCGGCTCCTCGTACGCGGCGCTGGCCGGGTTCCTGGCCGAGGCGTTCCCCGCCCGGGTCCGCTACACCGGCATCTCGCTGGCCTACCAGCTCTGCGGCGCGCTGATCGGCGGCACCACGCCCATGATCGCCCAGGCGCTGCTCAGCTCGACCGGGACCATCTGGGCGGTCGTCGGACAGTACCTGGTCGTCATCCTGCTCACCATGGCCTGCGTGGTGGCGCTGAGCCGCCGCTCGGCCACCCGCCCGACTCCTGTGGAGGTGTGATGCGCCTCGACGCGCTCTACGTCAACGGCCGCTTCACCACGCTGGATCCCGACCGGCCTTCGGCCTCCAGGCTCGGCGTGTTCGGCGGCCGGATCGCGGGCCTGGACGAGGAGCTCGACGGGCTCACCGCCGAGCGGGTGGTCGACCTGGGTGGACGGCCTGCCGTACCCGGGTTCAACGACGCGCACCACCACCTCAGCATGCGCGGCCAGCGGCTGCGCGAGCTGGACCTGCGGGTCGCGACGCTCGACGAGCTCTACGCGCTCGTGGCGGCGCGCGCGGCCGAACTGCCGCCCGACGCGTGGGTACGCGGCGCCGGATACGACCAGAACAAGCTTGGCGCGCACCCCCGGCGCGAGGCCCTCGACCGCGCGGCCGGCGGGCGGCCGGTCTGGCTGCAGCACAACTCGGGGCACATGGGCGTGGCCAGCACCGCCGCGTTCGCGCTCATGGGCTTTCCCGGCCTGGACGTGCCGGACGTGCCCGGCGGTTCCGTCGGCCGGGGCCCGGACGGTCTGCCCGACGGCCTGCTGACCGAGCAGGCGCAGGACCTGGCGCACCGGGTGCTGCGGCCGGTGGCGCAGGAGGAGTTCGTGGAGGGCATCGGGCTGGCCTCCCGGGTCGCCGCGGCCGAGGGGCTGACCAGCTTCGCCGAGCCCGGCGTCGGCCGGGGCCTGGCCGGGAACGGGCCGCTCGACGTGGCGGCCTTCCAGGAGGCGCGGCGGCGCGGGCTGCTGCTCCAGCGGGCCGTCCTCATGCCGGGCTCGCCGAACCTGCACGAGGTCGGCGACGGGTTCGGGCTCGACCTCGGCATCGGTCCCGGGCTGGGCGACGAGCGGCTGCGGCTGGGGCCGGTGAAGGTGTTCTCGGACGGCTCGCTGATCGGGCGTACCGCGGCCATGTGCTGCGACTACGCCGGTGAGCCGGGCAACAGGGGCTTCCTGCAGGAGGAGGCGGACGCGCTGCACGGCTTCATCCTGCGCGCCCACCGGGCGGGGTGGCAGGTGGCCGCGCACGCCATCGGCGACCGCGCCGTGGACGTCGTCCTGGACGCCTACGCCGAGGCCCAGTCCCGCTGGCCCCGCCCCGACGCCCGCCACCGCATCGAGCACTGCGCCGTCACCAGCCCCGCACAGGTGGCCAGGATCGCCGCGCTGGGCGTGATCCCGGTGCCGCAGGGACGGTTCATCTCGGAGATCGGCGACGGCATGCTCGCCGCCCTGGGGCCCGAGCGGGCGGCCGGGTGCTACCGGCAGCGCACCTTCCTGGAGGCCGGGATCGTGCTGCCGGGCAGCTCCGACTGCCCCGTGGTCGAGGGCGCGCCGCTGCTGGGCATCCACGACCTGGTCAACCAGCGGACCTCCGCCGGGCGGCCGTTCAACCCCGGCGAGGCGCTGACCGCCGAGCAGGCCCTGCGCGCCTACACCACCGGTTCGGCGTACGCGGTCTTCGACGAGCACCTCAAGGGCACGCTGTCGCGGGGCAGGCTGGCCGACTTCGCGGTCCTGTCCGACGACCTGCTGGCGGTCGCGCCGGAGCGCATCGCCGACATCGCCGTCCTGGCCACCGCGATCGGCGGCGACCTGGTCCACGACCAGCTCGGCTGAGCCGTAGCGGCCCTGTGGGGCTTGTCGGGCTTTGTCGCGCGTCAGCCGTAGCGGCCCTGTGTGGTCGGGAGTACGGCGGCGGCCAGTGCGGTGGCCAGGGCGGGGATCTCCTCCAAGGCCAGGGCGGCCACCGTGACGCGGACGGCGGGCGGGCTGGCCAGGCGGTTGCGGGCGCCCGGAGCGGCGGCCCAGCCCCGGGCGAGCAGGCCGGTGACGGCGGTGGTCTCGTCGGCGACGGGAACCCAGACGTTGAGCCCGCTGCGGCCGTGCGCGGCCAGGCCGTGACCGGCCAGCGCGGTGATGAGGGCCTGGCGGCGCGCGCCGTAGGAGGCCGCGACCCGCGGGGTGGAGACAGCGCCGGTCCGCCACAGGTGGGCGACGGTGCGCTGCAGGAGGTGGCTGACCCAGCCCGCCGCGAGGCGCTGGCGGCCGCGCAGCCGCTCGACGGTCTGGGCGTCGCCGGTGACGACGGCCAGGCGCAGGTCGGGGCCGTGCGACTTGGCGGTGGAGCGGGTCAGGATCCAGTGGGCCGTGGTGCCGGTCAGCGTGTGGATGGGCAGGTCGGCCAGGCCCGCCGCGTGGTCGTCCTCGACGAGCAGGACCTGAGGGTACGCGGCCAGCAGCGGGCGCAGGGCGGCGGCGCGCGCGGCCGAGATGGCGGCTCCGGTGGGGTTCTGGGCGCGGGCGGTGAGAATGGCGGCCCGTACGCCGGAGGCCAGGGCGCGTTCCAGCCCGGCGGGGTCCGGCCCGTCGTCGTCCACCGGGACCGGTACCGGGCGCAGGCCCAGGGCGGTGACGAGGTCGAGCGCCGCCGACCAGCCGGGGTCCTCGACGGCCACCGCGTCGCCTGGGCGCAGCCGCATGGTCAGCACGCGTTCCACCGCGTCCAGCGTGCCCGAGGTGACCGCGGGACGGGCGCCGCCGGTGACGCCGTCGGCCTCGAAGGCGGCTTCGGCCAGGTCGACGAGGTCGGGCAGGTCGGCGGTGCCGTACAGGGCGGGGCCCTCGGCGTGGGCGCGGGCGGCGGCGGCCAGCGCGTCGGTGAGGTCGGGCAGCAGCGCGGGGTCGGGGTTGCCGCGCGACAGGTCGCGGGCGCCGGCCGGGACGGGGATGCGGATGTCCTCGCGGGTGGTGCTGGCCGGGCGGGGCCTGATGCGGGAGCCGCGACGGCCCGCGGTCTCGACGACGCCGCGCTCGCGCAGCAGGCGGTAGGCCGCGGCGGCGGTGTTGGCGTTGACGCCGGTCCTGGCGGCCAGCTCACGCACGGTCGGGAGGGCGGAGCCCGGCGCGAGCGTGCCCTCGGCCACGGCCGTCTCGATGCCGGCCGCGATCTCGCTGGCCGTGCCTCCGGTGAACGTGTAGTTTACTAGCACAAAGCATATTTTGTATTAGTACAAAGGGATTTTCAAGATGCTCATTCACCCTTGGGACGGCGCCCGCGACGAGGACGAGTGGCACGAGTGGCTGCGCGGGCGCGACTTCGGCCTGCTGGCGGCCAACGGGGTGGACGGCGGGCCGCCGGTGGTGGTCCCCTCGCACTTCCGGTACGACGGCGTGCGCGAGGTGTGCCTGCACCTGGCCAGGCCCAACCCGATCTGGCCCGCATTGGAGGCCGACCCGCAGGTGACCCTGACCGTCGCCGACGACTACGCCTACATCCCCTCCACCTGGCGCGCCCCCGTGGACGGCGTGCCGACCAGCTACTACGCCGCCGTCCAGCTCGTCTGCCGGGCCGAGATCGTGGACGAGCGGGAGGGCAAGGCCGACATCCTGCGCCGCCAGCTCGCCCACCACCAGCCCGGCGGCGGCTACGGCACGATGTCGGCCACCGAGGGCCCCTACCACAGGATGCTCTCGGCCATCCGGGGACTGCGGCTGGAGGTCGTCGAGACCCGGGCCAAGTTCAAGTACGACAGCCACAAGCCGGTCGAGCTCCAGGAGCGAGTGGCGGAGCACCTCGCCACCCGCGCCGAGGTCCGCGACGCGGGCGCCCGAACCCAGTTGCTGCGCCGCCTGGCCACCGGCACAAGCCGCTGAACCGCCCAGACGGACAGCCGAAGCCGTACCCCTCAGCTTGCGACGGGCTGGCGGCGCCTGACGGACAGGAGCATGCGGTCGGATCCCCTGGTCGCCCAGAGGGCGACCGCGATGAAGAGCACCTGCTCCGGCGTCCGGAACCACAGCGGCGTGGCCTCGTCGCCGCCGAGCGGGACCTCGGCGAGCGCGGCGTGGACGTTGGCCGGGAACATCGCCACGAACAGCAGGGCGAGCGCGTACCCGGCCGGCCGGCGGGTGCGGGCGAGCACGAGCCCGGCGGCGCCGAGCAGCTCCAGGACTCCGGTCAGGTAGACGACGAAGCTCGGGAACGGCACGAACGGCGGCACCATCGCCACCATGTCGGCATGACCGGGCATCGGCAGCGGCGAACCGGCGGGCACGAAGTGCGCGCTCGCGGTGACCAGCAGCAGCACGGCCATCCCGTGCGCCGCACTGACCGGCCACGACGCGAACCGGCGCACCCCGAGCGCCCCCAGCAGCCGGAACCCGAGCAGCGCGCCCACGAGCACGAAGACGGTGAGAAACATGACCCCTCCAGTGGATGACTGGATTAGATAGTACAGCTATCCAATCAATCCGCAAGAGGGTAGGGCCAGCCCTACCCTCACTCGGCCGGTACGCAGGCTCGCGGCGGCCAGGGCCCGATCCGTAGCGTTGACGACATGAGAACCCTCCAGCACCGCATCACCGGCGACACCCGTTACGTCCTGGCCGGGTTCCCGGTCACCGTCATCGCCTTCGCCCTGGTCGTCGCGGGCGTCGCGGCCGGTCTGGGCAGCGCCGTGGCCTTCGTCGGCCTGCCGGTGCTCGCCGCGACCGCGGTTCTGGCCAGGAAGTTCGCCGACGCCGAGCGGGCCGCGCTGCCCGGCGTCACCGGCCAGGCTCTGGCCGCCCCCTCCTACCCGCGGGCGCCCGAGGGGGCGGGCTGGTTCCGCCGCACGATGACCCCGGTCACCGGCGGCCAGGCCCTCCTCGACCTGCTGCACGCGATCGTGGCGCTGCCGTTCGCGATCGTGTCGTTCGTCCTGGCCGCCGTGTGGTGGGCCGGCGCGATCGCCGGGCTGACCTTCCCCGTGTACGGCTGGGCCCTGGCCCGCATCCCCGAGATTGACGGCGGCCTGCCGGCGCTGCTCGGGCTCGGTGCGGGCGACGGCGTCTTCGTCGCGTTCAACACCGGCCTCGGACTGCTGTTCGCGCTGACGCTGCCCGCGGTCGTGCGGATCGCCGCCATGATCAGGGCGAGCCTGGCCCAGGCCCTGCTCACCCGCCCGGCCCCGCAGCCGAGGGCCGTCCACCGCCCCTACGAGGAGAGCGTGCTCGCCGCGTGAGCCGCGCTCCCGCCGAGGCCGTCGCCGCACCCCGCGGCGGCGGCCTTCGCGTGTGACCACACCGCCGGATGCCCGGCGGGGGTTCCTATGGGCGGTACGAGGTGATGAGGCGGGCCAGATGGCGGCCCGCCAGACGCAGGGGCTCCTCGCTCTCGCCGACCTGCGCGGCCATCTCCGCCCCCTCCAGCGTGCTGATCACCGTGTGCGCGAGCTCACGCGCCACGTCCTCCGGATAGCCGGTACGGCGCAGCTTCCCGCTGACCAGCTCCCGCCACGCGGCGAACTCCTCCTCCGCCGCCCGCTGGATGTCCAGCGCCCGCCCGGCGCTCTCCAGCGCGGTGATGACGATCGGGCACCCGTCCTGCCACTGGGAGGCGCGCATCCCCTCCGCCAGTTCGTCGGCGCAGGCCGCGATCGCCGTCGCCGGGTCGTCCTCGCGCTCCAGCGTCTCCCGCAGCATGTCGGCGAACTCCTTGCCGCCGTGCCGCACGGCCGCGATCGCCAGCTCCGCCTTGCCGCCGGGGAAGAAGTGGTAGACCGAGCCGAGCGTCGCTCCGGACTCCTGGGAGATCTGCTTGAGGCCCGTGGCCGCGTACCCCTGCCGCTGCATCAGGCGGGCGGTCGAGCGGACGATGCGCTCCTTGGTCTTCATGACTCCGCAGTCTATTGGATAGAGCGTTCATTCTAGTGCTACAGTCCGTGATGCTAAATAGAACGTTCGTTTTAGGGAGGACGCATGTCCGTCACCGTCATCGGTCTCGGCCCCATGGGCCACGCCATGGCCGCCGCCTACCTGGACAAGGGCTACGACGTCACCGTCTGGAACCGGACCGCGGGCAAGGCCGACGGCCTCCTCGCCCGCGGCGCCCGCCTGGCCCCGAGCGTGGCGGCCGCGCTCACGGCCAACGAGCTCGTCGTGGTGAGCCTGACCGGCTACGACGCCGTCCACGCCGTCCTGGAGCAGGCGCCGGAGGCGCTGGCCGGCCGTACCGTGGCCAATCTGACCTCCGACACGCCCGAACGGGCGCGCACGACCGCGGCGTGGGTGGCCGGGCACGGCGGGGTGCAGATCACCGGCGGGGTGCAGACCCCGCCGCCGGGCATCGGCACGCCCGACGTCGCCACCTACTACAGCGGCCCGGCGGAGGCCGTCGAGGCCCACCGCCCGGCCCTGGAGGCGCTGACCGGGATCGACTACCTCGGCGAGGACCCCGGCCTGGCCGCCCTGTACTACCAGATCGGCATCGACATGTTCTGGACCGGGCTCGCCGGCTACCTGCACGGTCAGGCCGTGGCGCAGGCGTACGGGGTGTCGGCGCGGGAGTTCCAGGAGCAGGCGGTCAAGTCGCTGGACCTCTCGTACTTCGTGCGGTTCTACGCACCCAGGATCGACGCGGGCGAGCACCAAGGCGACATGGAGAACCTCGCCATGGCCGAGGCGAGCCTGGAGCACGTGGCGCGCACGGCCGAGGCCGCGGGGGTGGACGGGGCGATCCCGCGGGCCATCCTGGAGACCGTCCGCCGCGGCATCGCCGCCGGTCACGGCCAGGAGAGCCTCACGCGCCTCACCGGCGTGCTGACGGGGCGATAGAAGGGCGGGGACGCCCGCTCGCGCGATCCGGCCGCCCCCGTAAGGCCGGATCGCGGTCCGTATGGCACGGCTTCAGCGGGCGCCCCCACCTTCCGGCTGGCGGGCCCCCACCCCCCGGTCGAGGGCCCGTGCGCCGTGGTGACCTCGTGGGTCACCGGTGAATCCGCCACATCAGGCCTGTGTGAGCCTTGCGGCTCGTCCCCCCCGATGCGGCGGTGCGGCTTTCGATGCGGGCAACACTACGGTTGCGATCTTGTGGGCGAAACCCCGTTTACGGACAGCTCGTCGAACGGTCTGTAGTCATCGATATACGGAGCGTGTCAGGAGGATGAACGGTCACCGTGACGCGACGAACGGTCGATCAAGGGGCCCGCGACCGGCTCGGGAAGGTGCATGCGCGCCATCATCGCCGCCACCCCCACCGGGAGCCGACCGGGCGTGAGCAGGGAAATCATGACCATCACGGCGAAAGCCAGCGGCACACCGGCCGCCGGCGGGAGGAACGGGTTCACGCCCACCCATTCGAGCCCCACAAGCACCGCCGTCAAGCCCCCGCCCGCCGCGAACCCCGCGACGACCCCCGCCGCAGTCAGCCGCCGCCACCAGATCCCCAGCACCAGCAGCGGGCAGAACGTGGCCGCCGACAGGCTGAAGGCGGCCAGCACGAGCTCCACCGACCCGACCGGGACGCTCATCGCGGTCAGCAGCAGCGCCGCCCCGGTCACCGCAGCCAGCGCGACCCTGAAGGAACCCGTCCCCGCCCGCGCCACGCAGGCCGACACCGCCCCCGACACCGCCCCGAGCACCCCGCACGACGTCGCGAGGAACGCCGCGAAGGCCCCCGCCGACAGCGCCCCGGTCAGCACGTTCCCCACCACCCCCGGCAACATCCTGGACGGCAGCAGCAGCACGACCTCCTCGCCCCCCGCCCCGGGAAAGCTCACCTGCCCGAGGGTCCCGTATAACGGCGGAACCAGGGCGAACACCCCGAGCAGCACCTGTGCCGCCACGATCGACCGGCGCGCCCCGCGCCCGTCCGGCGCCGCGTAGACCCGGACCACGACGTGCGGCAGGCCCATGGTCCCGAGCGCGCAGGCCAGCAGCACCGTCAGCACGCCGGGCAACGACTGGTCGCCGGAGCCGTACCCGCCGGGAAGGCCGCCGCCGGGGATCTGGCCGCAGTGCCACGCGCACCACAGCACCAGCCCCACCCCGAGGAAGGCGACCAGCTTCACCCAGAACTGGGACGCCTGCACGCTGGTCACGCTGCCCATGCCGCCCGCCAGCGCCACGCACGCGGCCGTGCCCGCCACCGCCGCCCACCCCACCCAGGGCGGCAGCCCGGTCAGCATCCGCGTGACGATCCCGGCCGCGTGGAACTGCGCCATGAGGAACAGCAGCCCGATCCCCAGCACCCAGCACGTGGTGAAGCGCCGCAGCCGCGCCGAGCCCAGCCGCCACTCGGCGAAGTCGGGCAGCGTGAACGTGCCGGACCTGCGCAGCGGCGCGACCACCAGCGCCAGCACGACCACGAACCCGGCCGCCGCCCCCACCGGATACCACAGCATGGGCGCGCCGTGCGTCGCGATGAGCCCGGCCAGCCCCAGGCAGACGACGGCGCCGGTGAACTCCGCGCCGATGGCCGCCCCGTTGCGCCACGGCCGCACGGCGCGGGCCGCCACGTAGAAGTCGGCCACGCTGGTGTAGCGGCGCGGCCGTACGGTGCCCATCACCACGGCCAGGACGAGCACGACGGCGATCCCGGCCAGCGCCGCGAGCGTCACGGCCCCGCTCGTTCGGCCCGTTCGGCCCGCCGCAGATGACGTACGGCCAGCAGCACCCACACCGGCTGGACCCCCACCGACAGCACCACCCACCAGCGCGCGTCGGCCAGCCCCGCGGCCAGCACCGGGGCGCCGACCAGCACGCCCAGCCCGGTCCCCGCGGTCACCACGCCCGCCGAGAGCTGCCGCCGCATGGCCGCCCGCGTCTCGGCGTCGCGCGCGGCGCCGGCCGGCGGCGCGTGTCCGGCCCGCCCGACCGCGGCGGGACGGCGCTCGACCAGCACGCGGCGCGCGCTCACGGCACGGTCCTGTGCTGGTTGACGAGCTGCTCGCGCACCTGCCTGGTGTGGCGGCGGCTGACCGGCAGCGTCTCCGTGCCGACCGTGAGCATCACCTTGCCGCCCTCGAAGCGCAGCTCACTGACGTGGCGGGCGGAGACCAGCGTGCTGCGGTGGACGCGGATGAAGCCGACCCCGGCCCAGCGGCGTTCGAGCGCGGCCAGGGACATGCGCACCAGATAGCTGCCGTCGACGGTGTGCAGCCGCACGTAGTCGCCCTTGGCCTCGGCGAACCAGACGGCCTGCTGCGGCACGAACCTGGTGCGCCCGCCCAGCTCCACCGGGATGACGTCGTCCGGCCCGCACTCGTCGGGCGGGGCGGCGGCCTCCTCCAGCCTGCGCACCGCCTCGGCCAGCCGGTCGGCGCGGACCGGCTTGAGGAGGTAGTCGACGGCCCGCAGCTCGAACGCCTGCACCGCGCAGTCGTCGTGCGCGGTCACGAACACCAGGCGCGGCGGGTTGGGGAAGCCGCCGATGAGCCTGGCCAGGTCGAGCCCGTCGAGTCCGGGCATGCGGATGTCGAGGAAGACGCCGTCGAGCCGCTCCCCCGCGCCGATCATCTGCACCATGTCCTGCAGCGCCGAGACGCCGTCGGACGCGGTCAGGACCTGCTCCACCCTGCTGTCCCGGCGCAGCAGGTAGGCCAGCTCTTCCAGAGCGGGCACCTCGTCGTCAACGGCCAGCACGCGTAGCATGACGTCCACGCTGCCGCAAGAACGCCCTGCTCACAAGCGACACGCCTACGTTGGGTAAAGATTTGACTACAAAGAGCTAGGCCGGGTCTTGGGAACGCGCAGCCGTACGCGGGTGCCGGCGCCCAGCGCGGTCTCCACGGCGAGGCCGTACTCCTCGCCGTAGATCTGGCGCAGCCGCACGTCGACGTTGGCCAGGCCGATGCCGCCGCCCTCGCGGCACGGGCCGTCGTCGAGCACCTGCCTGGCGTGCTCGGGGTCCATGCCGGCGCCGTCGTCCTCGACGGTGATGTGCGCCTCGGGCCCGGCGTCGCGGACCACGACCCGCACCTCGCCCGTGCCGCCGGCGGCGCGCATGCCGTGCTTGATGGCGTTCTCGACGAGGGGCTGCAGGCACAGGAACGGCACCGGCACCGGCAGCACCTCGGGCGCGACCTGGACGGTGAAGCGGAGCTGGTCGCCGAACCTGGCGCGCTCCAGCAGCAGGTACCGGTCGACGCAGGTCAGCTCGTCGGCGAGGGTCGTGAAGTCCTGGGCGCGGCGCAGCGCGTACCGGGAGAAGTCGGCGAAGTCGAGCAGCAGCTCGCGCGCGCGGCCGGGATCGGTGCGCACGAAGGAGGCGATCGTGGTGAGCGCGTTGTAGACGAAGTGCGGCGAGATCTGCGCGCGCAGGGCGCGCATCTCCGCTTGGAGCGCGCGCTGCCGCGAGGTGTCGAGCTCGGCGAGTTCGAGCTGGCCGGAGACCCAGCGGGCGACCTCGGTGACGGTGCGCACGAGCGCCGCGCTCAGCTCCTCGTCGTAGGCGGCCAGCGCGCCGACGACCCGGTCGTCCACGGTGAGCGGCACCACGACCGCGCCGTGCGGCCGGCCCGCGAAGACCTCGGCCCTGCCCGAGGTCAGCGCCGCGCGGGCGTGGTCGAGCACC
The DNA here is from genome assembly GCF_044456745.1 of Nonomuraea sp. NPDC050790. Taxonomy (NCBI): domain Bacteria; kingdom Bacillati; phylum Actinomycetota; class Actinomycetes; order Streptosporangiales; family Streptosporangiaceae; genus Nonomuraea; species Nonomuraea sp. NPDC050790. The sequence continues at coordinate 550,695 of NZ_JBITGF010000005.1, forward strand.
TCGTCGGTGCAGGGCCCGTCCCATGCCAGCGCCGCCTCGGTGGAGGTGATCGCGAGCGCGTGGGTGCCCAGCAGTACGCGCAGATGTCTCACGGCCTTGCGGGCGGACTCCTTGGTGAGCCCGCCCCGAAGGGACGGCGCGGCCAGCGCGGCGATGTGCAGCGTCATGAACGTCGCCTCGTCCTTCCAGCCGCCTTCGGGCAGCTCGGGGCGGCGGCGCGCCACGAGGAAGCCGACCGCGAAAGCCAGGAGGGAGGCGAGCGCCACGGAGGCGGCGATCGACATGCGGCAAACCGTAGCCCGTCACGCGGGGTGTTCGGGCGGAAACGCTACGGTGGGCCCTCCCCCGGTTCCTCTTGGTATGAGTAGCGCTGCTCCCGCCACGGGTCGGCCACGTTGTGATAGCCGCGTTCCTCCCAGAAGCCGCGCCGGTCCTCCAGCAGGTACTCGATGCTGCGCACCCATTTGACGCTCTTCCACGCGTACAGATGGGGGACGACGACGCGCAGCGGGAAGCCCCGGTCGGGGCTGATCGGCTTGTCGTCGAGCTCGGTGACGAACAGCGTCTGCGGGGCCAGGAAGTCGGACATGCGGACGTTGGCGCTGTAGCCGTACTCCGCCCAGATCATCACGTGCGTCACCCCCTCGGCGGGCGGCGCGGCGGTGAGGATCTCCTGGGGGCTGACGCCGCGCCACTCGTTCCCCATGATCGAGAACTTGGTGACGCAGTGGAAGTCGGCGAGCACGCCGGTACGCGGCAGCTTCTCGAACTCCGGCCAGGTCAGGCGGTGCATGTCTCCTGACGCGGTGGCGCCGAAGACGCGGAAGTCCCAGCTATCCGGCTTGAACTGCGGCACCCGGCCGTAGTGGATGACGGGCCGGCCGCGCGGGACGTACTGGCCTGGGGGCAGGCGCGACTCCTCCTCGTTCATTCGGCCATCCTGTCATCGCCGGGCGGGCGGCTCGTCGCCGGGTGGGAGTGCGCTACTATTGCGGCCTATGCGCACCGCATTCATCTTTTGGTATGGCGACGGACCCGTGAGGACCGATCGCCATGTGGCGCTGCGCTAGCACACACAGACGAGCGAAAGGCCCCGGGTCCGTAAGGATCCGGGGCCTTTCGCATGTTCAGAGGAGAAAACCATGGTCATCGTGATGGGGCCCGAGGCCACCCAGGACGACGTCGCCGCGATCGTCGCGGTCGTGCAGGCGGCCGGGGTGGAGGCGTTCGTGAGCCGGGGCGTGCGCCGCACGATCGTCGGGCTGGTCGGCGACGTCGCCCAGCTCGACCAGGGCAACCTGCGCGGCATGGCCGGGGTGCGGGACGTGATGCGCGTGTCCACGCCCTACAAGCTCGTCAGCAGGGAGAACCATCCGGAACGCTCCACGGTCCACGTGGGCGGGGTGCCGATCGGCCCGGACACGGTGACGCTGATCGCCGGGCCGTGCGCGGTGGAGACGCCCCAGCAGACGCTGGACGCGGCGCTGATGGCCAAGAAGGCGGGCGCGACGCTGTTGCGGGGCGGGGCGTTCAAGCCGCGCACGTCGCCGTACGCCTTCCAGGGGCTCGGCGAGGCCGGCCTGCGCATCCTGGCCGACGTGCGGGACGAGACGGGGCTGCCGATCGTCACGGAGGTCGTGGACGCGCACGACGTGGAGCTGGTCGCCTCCTACGCCGACATGCTGCAGGTCGGCACCCGCAACGCGCAGAACTTCGCGCTGTTGCAGGCGGTCGGGGCTGCGGGCCGGCCGGTGATGCTGAAGCGCGGGATGAGCGCCACGATCGAGGAGTGGCTGATGGCGGCCGAGTACATCGCGCAGCGCGGCAACCTGGACATCGTGCTGTGCGAGCGGGGCATCCGGACGTTCGAGACGGCCACGCGCAACACGCTGGACGTGTCGGCGGTGCCGGTGGCGCAGCGCCTGTCGCACCTGCCCGTCATCGTGGACCCGTCGCACTCGGGCGGACGCCGCGACCTGGTGCTCCCGCTGACCCGCGCGGCCATCGCCGTCGGGGCGGACGGCGTCATCATCGACGTCCACCCGGCGCCGGAGACCGCCCTCTGCGACGGCCCCCAGGCCCTCCTCGACAGCGATCTCGACGTGCTCGCCGATGTTCTGCGCACCTTCCCGCCGCTGCTCGGCCGCACTCCCGCGCTCTCGCTCTCGTAGCGGACCGCCGCCGTCGCCGCCCCAGCCCACCCTCGCCGGCCGGGTCGCGAGGGTGCCTGGATCAGGCGGTGGCCGGGACGCCTTCCAGGGTGTACTCCTGGATGGAGTCGGCCAGTTGGACGGCCAGTTCCTCGGCGTCGAGGCGCTTCTCGATCTGCTTCAGGTCCTCGATCTTGGCCCGGGTCTCGGCCCGCCGGGGCGCCAGCAGCGTGCAGCAGTCCTCGTCCGGCAGTTCGGAGATGGCCAGCGTGTCGATCCGGCGGGCCTCGGCCATGATCTCGGTCTTGTCCCAGCCGACCAGCGGCCGCAGGATCGGCAGGTCGACCGCGTGGTCCTGGGCGGTGATGTTGGCGAGGGTCTGGGAGGAGACCTGGCCGAGCGCGTCGCCGGTGATCAGGGCGGCGGCGCGGATGCGGTGGGCCACCTCCTCGGCGGTCTTGAGCATGAGCCGCCGCTGCGCGATGACGGCCAGCCGGTCCTGGCCGGAGTTGCGGATGGACTGCTGGGCCTTGCCGAACGGCACCACCCAGAGCCGCGACCCGCCCTGGAAGCGGTCCAGCTTGCGCACCAGCGCGTACGCCTTGTAGATCGACTCGCTCGTCGTGAACGGGATGCCGGAGAAGTGCAGGAAGTCCACGTGCAGGCCGCGGCGCATCATCCGGTACGCGGCGACGGGCGAGTCGATGCCGCCGGACATGAGCACCAGCGCCCTGCCGCTGGAGCCGACGGGCAGGCCGCCCTGGCCGGGCAGGCCGTCGGTGAAGATGAACACCTCGTCGCGGTCGACCTCGATGTGCAGGGTGAGCGCGGGGTTCTTGAGGTCGACGGGCAGGCCGTACTCGTCGTTGATGGCGCCGCCGACCATCCGGTCGAGCTCGTTGGAGCGCAGCGGGAAGCGCTTGTCACGGCGGCGCGAGCGGACGGCGAAGCTGGCCTTGCGCGCCACCTGCTCGGTGTCGCGCACCAGCTCGAGCCCGGCCTTGACGACCGTGTCCGGGTCCTTGGCGACGCGCCAGGCGCGGTGGATCCACACCAGCCCGGGAACGTCGGCGACCCGGGCGGCCACCGCGTCGGCCTGCTCGACGGTGGTGCCGGTCGGCAGGAAGATGGCGATCACGCCGTGCCGCTTGCGCACGTCGACCTTGATGTCGAGCTCGCGCAGCGCGTTGCGGATGTTGCCGATCAGGCGGCGTTCGAAGAGCTCGCGGTTCCTGCCCTTGAGGACGATCTCGCCCAGCTTGAGCAGTACGCACGGCTCGCCCAAGGCGGTCATCATCATGGGGGTCCTCCGAGATATCCAGTGCTTCGACCTACCGAGTTTAGTCCTCGTCCAGACCACGCTCGATCGCATATCGGACGAGCTCCACCCGGTTGTGGAGCTGAAGCTTGTTGAGCGTGTTCTGCACGTGGTTCTGCACGGTCCGGTGCGAGAGCACGAGCCGGTCGGCGATCTGCCGGTACGAAAGGCCCTTGGCGACCAGCCTGAGCACCTCGGTCTCCCGCTCGGTCAGCCGCGGCCCGTCCTCCTCCTGGGCCGGCTGGGCCGCCAGCCTGCGGTACTCGCCCAGCACCAGGCCCGCGAGCCCCGGCGTGAACACCGCGTCACCCTCGGCCGTGCGCCGCACCGCGTCCAGGAACTCCTCCCGGGACGCCGACTTCACCAGATATCCGGAGGCGCCCGCCTTGACCGCCTTCAGCACGTCGTCCTGTTCGGCGCTGGCCGACAGCACCAGGACCCGCGGCGGGCTCTCCAGCGCGCCGAGCCCCTGCGCGACCTCCGCGCCCGACAGGTCCGGCAGTTGCAGGTCGAGCACGACCACCTCGGGCCGCACCGCCCCGGCCACCCTGATCGCCTGCCGCCCCTCCCCGACGGCCGCCACGACCTCGTACCCGGCCTCGGCCAGATCCCTGGCCACCCCGTCCCGCCACATCGGATGGTCGTCCACCACCATGACCCGCACCATGCCCGCAGCGTACGACAGCGCCCCGGGCCCGGCGCCAGGTGCGGGCGGGCCGACAGCGGCCGATGTCATGACCGGGTACGGCTAGGCGTTTCCGGATGCCGGGATGGTGATCTCGATCTCGGTGCCCTCGCCGGGGCCGGTGACGATGGTGACGGTGCCGCCGGCGTCGGCGATGCGGCCCCTGATGGACTGGGCCACGCCCATCCGGCCGTCCCGTTCCGCCTCCTCCAGGCGGCCCTCGGGGATGCCGTCGCCCTCGTCCCTGATGCTGACGATGACGCGGTCGTCCTCCTGCTCGGCCAGCACCCAGGCGCGGGCGCCGGGGCCGACGTGGGCGCGGACGTTGTCCAGGGCGGCGCCGACCGCCGCCGCGACCTCCGCGGCCGTGGCCGGGGGCAGGACGATCGGGGTGGCGGGGGTGGAGACGGTGACGGTGGCGGAGCCGTACCTGGTGAGCAGGGAGCGCAGGTCGCCGGAGGGGGCGGGGCGCAGGGAGATGAGGTCGCGCAGGGCGGCCTCCTGCTCGCCGGCCAGGCGGCCGAGCTCCGCCGCCTCGCCGCCGATCTCCTGGCCGCGCCGCTGCACCAGGGAGAGCACCTGGAGCACCGAGTCGTGGATGCCGCGCGAGAGGCGGTCGCGTTCGCGCTGGGCGGCCTCCATCTCGGCGGCGCGCTGCATGCGTTCCTCGGCCTGCTTGGCCAGGCGGGCGACGTGGCCGACGACGACGCCGGACAGGAACAGCAGGACCGCTCCGTTGATGAGCAGGGGCGTGTCGGGGGTGCGCAGGCGCAGCCACACATCGCAGGCGGCGACGACGGCGGCGCCGAGCGCGCCCAGGCGCCGCCCGCCGTAGACGGCCCAGGCGAGCACGGGCGCGGCGATCCACGTGGCGGGCAGCGGCATGACGCCTTCGGCGTACTGGTAGGGCCCCTCCACGTACGGCGAGGCCAGCAGGCACGCCAGCGTCACCAGCATGTCGATGACCAGCAGCGGCCACCCGCGCAGCGCCTCGACGGAGTAGGCGAAGATCGACGCCGCGGTCCAGAGCGCCATGAGGCTGAGGACGAACCACCCCATGACCGGCCGGGCGTAGCCGTCGTGCTGGACCAGCAGAACACCGGCGTAGACCAGCGAGGCGATCCTGAAGACGGCGATCGCGCGCCAGAACGGTCCCTCGATACCCATGAATCTTTCTCACGTTTCCGACAGGGATAGTTGACAGATAGTCGAGGTATCCATGCGAATCGGGCCACACCACTGCCACAATCCGGTGATCCCTAATGCAAGGAAATATCGATACATGTCTTCCGCTGTTAATCATTTCACCCACGGCCCGCTCACCCCGGCCCTCGCCTACGTGATGTCGTGCATCGGGTCAATGCTCGGACTGCGGCTGACCGCTCAGGCCCACGCCTCGCGCGGGGGTTCGCGGGTGCGCTGGTTGCTCGGCGCGGCCGTATCGATCGGCGGCACCGGCATCTGGGTCATGCACTTCATCGCCATGATGGGCTTCGACGTCGAGGGCACCCCGATCCGCTACGACGTGCCGCTGACCGCGGCCTCCGCGGTGGTCGCGATCGTGGTCGTCGGCACCGGCCTGTTCCTCGTCTCCTACGGCGGCGGCCGGGTGCTGGCGCTGCTCGGCGGCGGCCTGCTCACCGGCCTCGGCGTGGCGAGCATGCACTACCTCGGCATGTACGCCATGAACATGTCCGCCCACGTCTCCTACGACCGCCTGACCGTGGCCCTGTCGGTGGCGATCGCCGTCGTGGCCTCCACGGTGGCGCTCTGGTTCACGCTGCGGGTCAAGCGGCCCGTCTGGATCGCCGGCGCCGCCCTGGTCATGGGCGTCGCGGTGGCCGGCATGCACTACACGGGCATGTTCGCGATGAGCGTCACCCCGCACCACGGCGCCGCGCCGGTGCCGGGCGCCGACGCGCTCGACTTCCTCGTCCCGCTCATGACCGTGATCAGCCTGATCACGCTGACCATGCTGCTCATGGTCATCCTGTCGCCCTCGGAGGAGGAGCTCCACGAGGACGCGGAACTCCTCGCCAGGCTGGAGCTGCGCAGGCGGACGTCGCAGCAGCTCACCTACCCCGCACCGGCCCCGAGGCCGCAGCCCGCGGGGAGGTCGCGCCGCCGATAGTTGCACAGGCAGCGACCTGGGCCCCATACTCCCCTTGCTTTACTCATCAAGGGACGAACGCCCATGTCAGCTGTCGATCATTTCTCCTTCGGGTTCCTGACACCCGCACTCGCCTACGTCATGTCCAGCGTCGGCTCCATGCTCGGTCTCCTGCTGACCTCGCGCGCCCGCCTCGTCGGCGGGCGCGAGGGGCGGTTCTGGCTGGCCGCCGCGGCGCTCGCGATCGGTGGCACGGGCATCTGGACGATGCACTTCATCGCCATGATGGGCTTCGCCGTCACCGGCACGCCCATCCGCTACGACGTCCCGCTCACGGTCGCCTCCGCGGTGCTCGCGGTGGTGGTCGTGGGCGCCGGGCTGTTCCTGGTGGACCGGGGCGGGGCCCGCGCGCCGTACCTGCTGGGCGGCGGCGCGCTGACCGGTCTCGGCGTCGCCGGCATGCACTATCTGGGCATGGCCGCCATGAACATGTCCGGCCACCTCCACTACGACCCGCCGGTCGTGCTCCTGTCGGTCCTCATCGCGGTCGCCGCCGCGACGGTGGCGCTCTGGTTCACGCTGCGCGTGTCGGGAGCCTGGCGCATCGGCGGGGCCGCGCTCATGATGGGCGCGGCGGTCTCGGGGATGCACTACACCGGCATGTTCGCGATGTCCGTCGAACTGATGCCCGCGGCCGGGCCCGTCACGGGCTCGCGGGCCATCGACTTCCTGCTGCCGCTCATCGTGGGCCTCAGCGTGGTCACCGTCGGGCTGCTGCTCCTGGTGATCCTGTCCCCCTCGGAGAAGGAACTGCGCGGCGAGATCGCCTTCCAGGCCAGAAAGGCCGCCGCGGACGGCAAAGGCGCGCCGGAAGTGGATCTCTTCGGCACGCCTCGCGCTTGATCTATGTCCTGGGTACGGCTCGCGCCCCGGTGGGCCGCCGATGCTTCCGCGGCGCGAGCCGTACCCTGAGAGGGGTTGCAGCGGTGTTTCTAACCCCGCTGCGCTGAACGGTACGGCCGGCCACTTGCAAGCCGCTTACGGATGATCACGGCCGGCTTGCAGGATCAGCCGAAGAAGACCTCGGCCTCGGCGTAGCGCTCGGCCGGGACGGTCTTGAGCTCGGCCGTCGCCTCGTCGAGCCCGACCCTGACGATGTCGGTGCCGCGCAGCGCGACCATGGTGCCGAAGTCGCCGTCGTGGGCGGCGTCGATCGCCTGCAGGCCGAACCTGGTGGCCAGGACCCGGTCGAACGCGGTCGGGGTGCCGCCGCGCTGGATGTGGCCGAGCACGGTGGTGCGGGCCTCCTTGCCGGTGCGCTTCTCGATCTCCTTGGCCAGCATCTCGCCGATGCCGCCGAGCCGTACGTGGCCGAAGGAGTCGAGTTCGCCGGTCTGCAGCGTCATCTGGCCCTCGATCGGGTGGGCGCCCTCGGCGACGACGATGATCGGCGAGTAGCGGGTGCGGAAGCGCGACTCCACGTACTCGCAGACCCGGTCGATGTCGAAGGGCTTCTCCGGGATCAGGATGACGTTGGCGCCGCCGGCCATGCCGGCGTGCAGCGCGATCCAACCGGCGTGACGGCCCATGACCTCGCAGATCAGCGCGCGGTGGTGCGACTCGGCCGTGGTGTGCAGCCGGTCGATGGCCTCCGTGGCGATGTTGACCGCGGTGTCGAAGCCGAAGGTGTAGTCGGTGCCCGACAGGTCGTTGTCGATCGTCTTGGGCACGCCGACGACCTTGACCTCGCGATCCCACAGCTGCTTGGCCACGCCGAGCGTGTCCTCGCCGCCGATGGCGATCAGCGCGTCGACGCCGGCCGTGACGAGGTTCTCCTTGATGCGGTCGACGCCGCCCTCGATCTTGATCGGATTGGTCCTGGACGAGCCAAGTATGGTGCCGCCGCGCGGCAGGATGCCGCGTACGGCCTGGATGTCCAGCGGCATCGTGTCCCCCTCCAGGGGGCCACGCCAGCCGTCACGGAATCCGACGAACTCATGTCCGTAAACACTGACACCCTTGCGGACGACAGCCCTGATCACAGCATTCAGACCGGGGCAGTCGCCGCCGCCGGTGAGCACTCCAATACGCATGGCGGGTTCCTCCCAATGGGGTTCACGACCCAGAATCGCATTGTGCCCGTGGGCCCGGGCAGTGGTCTAGACCAAATTAGCGACGACGAGGAGGTTCCGTGGCTGTTTTGGCGATCGACGCGGGTACGACCGGTGTCACCGCCCTGATCGTGACCGAGGACGGCCGGATCGAGTCCCGCGGCTACGAGGAGTTCCCGCAGCACTTCCCCGAGCCGGGCTGGGTCGAGCACAACCCCGAGGACATCTGGCAGGCCACGCTCGCCGCGTGCGCGTCGGCCCTGCGCGGCGCCGGGTCGCCGCCGTCGTGCGTCGGGATCACCAACCAGCGCGAGACCGCCGTCCTGTGGGACCGACGCACGCTGGCCGCGCCCCGCCGGGCCGTCGTGTGGCAGGACCGCCGCACCGCCGGGATCTGCGAGCGCCTGCGCGCCGCCGGGCACGAGCCGCGCGTGTCGGAGCTGACCGGCCTGCGCCTGGACCCGTACTTCACCGCCACCAAGCTCACCTGGCTGGCCGAGCACGATCCGGCCGCGTGGGCGGGCGTCACCTCGGGCCGCACCGCGCTCGGCACCGTCGACAGCTACCTCGTCGCCCGCCTGACCGCGGGCGCGCGCCACGTCACCGACCCGTCCAACGCCTCCCGCACCCTCCTGTACGGCCTGGCCTCCGCCACCTGGGAGCCGGAGCTGTGCGAGCTGTTCGGCGTGCCCGAGTCCGCCCTGCCGGAGATCGTCCCCAACCACGGCCCGATCGGGCGCACCGACCCCGGCGCCTTCCTCGGCCTCGACCTGCCCGTCAGCGGCATGGCCGGCGACCAGCAGGCGGCCCTGTTCGGCCAGACCTGCTTCGCGCCCGGCGAGGTCAAGTGCACCTACGGCACCGGCTCCTTCATCCTGGTCAACACCGGCGGGGAGATCGTCCGCTCGGACGCCGGGCTGCTGACGACGGTGGCGTGGCAGGAGCCGTCGGGCGAGCTGACGTACGCGCTGGAGGGCTCGATCTTCGTGACCGGCGCGGCCGTACAGTGGCTGCGCGACGGCCTGGGGGTGATCGGGACCGCGCCCGAGTCGGAGGCGGTCGCGCGGACGGTCCCCGACAGCGGCGGCGTGACGTTCGTGCCCGCGCTGACCGGCCTCGGCGCCCCGCACTGGAACCCGGAGGCGCGCGGCCTCATCACCGGCATCACCCGCGGCACCACGCGCGCCCACCTGGTGCGGGCGACGCTGGAGGCGATCGCGTTCGAGGTGCGCGACGTGGTGGAGGTGATGGGCGGCTCGGTGGCGGGACTGAAGGCCGACGGTGGCGCCAGCGGCAACGACCTGCTGATGCAGCTCCAGGCCGACCAGCTCGGCGTCCCGGTGGAGCGGCCGGTGGTCCAGGAGACCACCGCGCTGGGCGCCGCGTTCCTGGCCGGTCTCGGCTCGGGCGTCTGGGGCTCGGCCGAGGAACTGCGCGCGACCTGGCGCCTGGACCGCCGCTTCGAGCCCGGTGAGCGCGACGACGCCGCCTACGACCGCTGGCGCGCGGCGGTCGCCCTGACCAAGCACTGAAGCCGTCAACCCAAGGTTGACGATCGATGGATCGTCAACCTATCGTTGACGCATGGAAGAAACGGTTCGTCTCGACGACCTCATCAGCGCGATCAAGAAGCGCCACCCCGACGGCGACCCCCTGGGCCAGCTCTCCGACGCCGTGTACCTGGGCGAGCACCTCGGCGAGGTGGCCGACCATCTCATCGGGCACTTCGTCGACCAGGCCCGTCACTCCGGTGCCTCCTGGACGGAGATCGGCCGCAGCATGGGCGTGACCAAGCAGGCCGCCCAGAAGCGGTTCGTCCCCAAGGAGGGCTCGCTGGCCGACGACATGGCCTCCTACTCCCGCTTCACCGACCGCGCCCGCCGCTGCGTGGTCGGCGCCATGGAGGAGGCCAGGAAAACCGGCCACGGTCACATCGAGCCCGCCCACGTCGTCCTCGGACTGCTCCATGAGCCCACCGCGCTGGCGGGCAAGTGCATGGCCGCCCTCGGCGCCCCGCTCGACACGGTCAAGGAGGCGATGCTCAACACGCTGCCTCCCGGAACCGGCGTGCCGGGGCCCCAGATCCCCTTCTCCTCCCAGGCCAAGAAGATCATGGAGCTGACCCTGCGCGAGGGCCTGCGGCTCGGCCACAACTACGTGGGCACCGAGCACATCCTGCTCGGCGTCCTGTCCCTGCCCGAGACCACCGAGGCGGCCGACGCGCCCGCGGTGGTCGTGCTGGAGGGCCTCGGCGTCACCAAGGAGGCGGCCGAGCGGGAGATCCTGCGCATGCTCGCCGAGATCACCCGCGGGTCATAGCCGCCCGGCGGGCCCCTTGGCGAACCTGGCCAGGATGTTGGCGGTGGCGCGGCGGGTGAAGGCGGCGGCGTCCCGGGTGACGCCGTGCCCGCAGCGCCGCCCGCGCATCGCGCACACCCAGCGCATGGTCCCGCTGGCGAACACCCCGGCCGCGCTGGGCGCGACGTAGTAGGTGCTGTGGGCGACGGTCGGCCGTCCGCCGCAGTCGACCGGCGACTCGGCCAGCACCTCCACCCCGCGCGGCGAGCCGCGCGAGACCCGGTCGGTCTCCACGCCCGCCATGCCGGGGAAGCGCCTGCCGCGCGTGCCCGCGAAGATCCAGTGGCCCGGCCGGCGCACCACGTACGCCGCCTCCGCCGGGAAGCAGTCGTACATCTGCCCCACCAGCGAGCTCTCCGGCGCGACGCTGCGCCAGAGCGGGCAGCGCGTCTCCTTGTCGCACTCGACCACGCGCCCGTTCAGCCCGATCTTCCAGTAGACGGCGTTCGCGCCGAGGAAGGCCAGGTTGACGCCCCGGTCGCGGGCGCGGGTGACGACCTCGCGCATGCCGGCCGTCCAGTACTCGTCGTGGCCCAGCGAGACCACCGCCCGCGCCCCGTCCAGCGCGCCCGGCCGAAGATCCAGCGAGGTCAGGTACGCCGTCCTGAGCCCGCCGCGCTCGGCCACCTCGATGGCGTCCTTCTCCAGGTCGAGGAAGAGGCGGGCGCCGTTGGTGTCGTAGGGGCGGTCGAAGGTGACGGCGCGCGAGCGGGCCGCGAAGCCGCCGGGACCCTCGTAGAGGTTGCGGCCGCCCCAGCGGTTGTACGCCTGCCAGGTGGTGACCGCGTTGACGATCACCACGCGGCCCGCCGTGGAGGCCGACCTGACGGTCACCGGCACGTACCGCTGGCCGCCGGTGGAGGCGTCCAGGCGCAGCAGGTAGGCGCCCTCCCGCCAGCCGGTCGTGTCCACGCGCAGCGACGGCCTCCAGTGGGCGGCGGTGACCATGGCGCGCGCGCCGGTCCTGGGGGCGGCCTGCCGTACGCCGGAGACCTGGGCGGAGGCCCACACCTGCGTGACGGGCGCGCCCATGCGGAAGGCGCGCACGGTGAAGCGCGGCGCCGTCGTGGACACGCGCAGCCAGAACCGCTCGCCCGGCAGGACGCTGACGCGGTCGGCGTAGCCCTCGATCTCGTGCTCGGCGCCCTGGTGCGTGATCCGCCAGGCGGCCGCGCGCGGCGGCGGCTCGCGCGTGGCCGCGGGAGGGGCGTGGGGTGACGGGGCCGCGGCGGTGCAGCCTGCCAGCAGCCCCAGGGACAGGGCGGCGGCCGAGATGAGCGTGCGCACGAACGCTCATGATCATCGGCGCCGCCCGGGGTCGCGGGCCGCTTTGCCTAGACCGGCAGCACGCAGGCCGGACTCTTGACCTCGATCGACTCGCCGGTCGGGACGGGCGCCTCGCCCTCCAGGGTGAAGGCGTCGACCGTGCCGGACTTCTGGTTGGCGATCCAGAGGGTGGCGCCGTCGACGGCGAAGTGGCGCGGCCAGTCGCCGCCGGAGGGGACCTCGGCGAGCTTGTCCCCGTCCTCGGTGAAGACGGACAGGGTGTTGGGGCCGCGGTTGAGCAGGTAGAGGCGGCCGTGCGCGGCGTCGAGGTGGGAGGGGAAGTTGACGCCGTCCGCGGCGCTGGCGGGGGCCTGCCAGAGCTCGCGCCAGCCGGAGGAGTCGTAGGCGCGCAGGGTGCCGTCGAGCTCGCCCGCGACGTAGACCCGGCCGCCGGGGGTGAAGACCAGGTGGCGCGGGCCCATGCCGGGCGCAAGACGCACCGGCTCCAGGGCCTCGCCGGTCAGCGTGTAGCGGCGGATCTCGTCGGTGCCAAGGTCGGAGACGTGGAGCACGTCCTCGTGGAAGACGCACTGGTGGGCGTGCGGGCCCTGCTGGCGGTCGGGGTGGGGACCCGAGCCCGTGTGGGGCAGCAGGATCGGCTCGCCGGTGAATCGGCCCTCGTCGTCGAGCCGGTGCAGGCTCGCGACGCCGTCGCCGTAGTTGGCCGCGGCCAGCAGCGTGCCCGACGGGTGCACCGCCACGTGGCACGGGCTGTCGCCGCCGCTCGGCCGCCGTCCGGTCTCGCGCAGGCCGCCGCCGGTGGCGTACGACAGCAGCACGCCCTCGCCCAGCTCGCCCGCGGCGTACAGGACGGGCAGCGACGGGTGTGCGGCCAGGAAGGAGGGCGAGGGGGCGGGGGTGAGTCCTTCACCCACGGTGACGATGCCGTCGCCGTACCCGCCGACATAGAGCTGCTTCACAGGAGAATCCTCTTCATGGTTGACTAGGGCAATGAGTTCGTTGACTGAAGCAAGGGTTTCTGAGGTCAGGGCCTTCAACCGGTTCTATACGAAGGTGATCGGCGTCCTGCAGGCAGGGCTGCTCGACTCCCCCTACTCGCTGACCGAGGTGCGGGTCCTGTTCGAGGTCTCGCACGCCGGTGAGCTGGAGACGGGCGAGCTGCGGGCCCTGCTCGACGTGGACGCCGGTTACCTGAGCCGCATCCTCACCCGCTTCGACAAGGACGGCGTCATCTCCCGCCGCCGCTCCCCGCACGACGCCCGCAAGCAGCTCGTACGGCTCAGCCCCCTCGGCACCGCCACCTTCGCCCGGCTCGACGAGCAGGCGGCGGGCGAGATCGCGCGGCTGCTCGACGGGCTGACCGAGGAGGACCAGGGGCGGCTGGTCGGCGGCATGGCCCTCATCCGCCGCCTGCTCGGGGACCCGGCCGTGGCCGGGCGGGAGCCGTACGTCATCAGAGGGCCGCGCGCCGGGGACCTCGGCTGGGTCGTGCAGCGGCACGGCGCCCTCTACGCGGAGGAGTACGGCTGGGGGCTGGCCTTCGAGCAGACCGTGGCCGGGATCTGCGCCGCCTACTCCCCCGAGCGCGACGCCGGGTGGATCGTCGAGGTGGACGGGGAACGGGTGGGCTGCGTGTTCTGCGTGCGCAGGGACGAGGAGACGGCTCAGCTCCGGATGCTGCTGGTCGAGCCGTCTGCCAGGGGGCTCGGCATCGGGCGGCGGCTGGTCGGCGAGTGCCTGCGGCACGCGCGGGAGCAGGGGTTCGGGCGGATCGTGCTGTGGACGCGCGACAGCCTGGTGAGCGCGCGCCGGATCTATCAGGAGGCCGGGTTCGCGCTGGAGTCGGAGGAGAAGGGCGAGGAGAACGGCGTGCCGGTGGTCGAGCAGATCTGGTCGCGGCCGCTCTGAGGCCGCCTGAGGTCGCGGCCGCTCTGCGGCCGGCTGGGGTCGCGGCCGCTCTGAGGCGGGCTGGGCCACCAGTTCAGCGGACCGGCCAGGCGCATGGCCGCCGGGACCAGGATCGCCCTGATCACCGTGGCGTCGACCAGGACGGCGATCGCCATGCCGACGCCCAGCATCTGCACGAACGACACGCTCGCCGTCGCATAGGCCGCGAACGACACCGCCAGGATGCCTCCGGCCGCCGTGATCAGCGGGGCGCCCTCGCGCAGGCCCGCGGCGACGGCGCGCGTGGTGTCGCCGGTGCGGTCGTACTCCTCCTTGATCCGCGACAGCAGGAACACCTCGTAGTCCATGGACAGTCCGTAGGCGACGCAGAGCATGAGGATCGGGATGCTCGCGTCCAGGGTGCCGGTCGCGGTGAAGCCGAGCACGCCTGACAGGTTGCCCTCCTGGAAGATCCAGACGATCGCGCCGAACATGACGCCCAGGCTGAGGATGTTCAGGAGCGTGGCCTTCAGCGGGATGAGCAGGCTGCGGGTCATGGCGAACAGCAGGGCGAAGGTGACGCCCAGCATCAGGGCCAGGACCAGCGGGAGGCGGTCGACGATGGAGGCCCGGTAATCGGCCAGCTCGGCGGGGTAGCCGCCCACCAGGCGCTGGAAGGGGGCGGGGGTTTCGCGGACCGCCGCCACCAGGTCCACGGGGTCCGCGGCCAGCGCCTCGGTGCCGGGGACGACCGACAGCCAGGTGCCCTTCTCCGCGGGGCCGAACCTGGAGGGGTCGCCGTCGCCGGTTCGTTCGCCCCTGGTGTAGGAACCGGCCGCGGAGTCGACCTGGGCCACGCCGGGGAGGCGGGAGAGAGTGGCCGCGTACGCCGAAATTTCGCCTGTCGGGGGACTTGTCGCGACGATCTGGATGGCGTCGGTCTCCTCGGCGGGGAAGCTCTGCCGGATGACCTCCTGGGTCTGGCGCGCGGGGGCCGAGGCCGGGAGGATCCGGTCGTCGGCGGTGCCGAAGTTGAGGCCCAGGAACGGCGAGGCCAGCGTGAGCAGCAGCGCGGTGGCCACGCCCCCGTAGACGAGCGGCCGCCGCATGACCAGCACGGCCAGCCCGTGCCAGAACCCCTCCCCCCGCGCCTCGCCGTTCGCGCGTGCCCGCGCCTTGGGTAGCACCGCGCCGCCCACCGTCGCCAGTACGGCCGGCAGCACCAGCAAGGCCACCGCCACCCCGCCCGCCACGACCGCGATCCCCGCGAAGGCGAACGAGCGCAGGAACCCGAACGGCAGCGCGAACAGCACCGCCAGCGACGCCGCCACCGTCAGCCCGCTGAAGAGCACCGTGCGCCCGGCGTGCTCCACCGCCCCCGCCACCGCGTCGGCCCGGTCGCGCCCCGCCCTGGTCTCCTCGCGGAAGCGGGCGATGACGAACAGGCAGTAGTCCACGCCCAGCCCGAGTCCCATGGCGAGCGTGAGGTTCAGCGCGAACGTGGACACGTCGGTGAAGACCAGCACGCCCCGCAGCAGCGCCAGCCCGATCGCCATCGCGAACACCCCGGCCAGGATCGGCACCAGCGCCGCCACCGGACGCCGCAGGTACCACCACAGCAGCACGAACACCAGCGGGAAGATCACCAGCTCGGCCCGCACGAAGTCCTGTCTGGCCAGCGGGACGGTCTGCCGGAACACCTCCTCGCCGCCGCCCGCCCGCACCGTGGCCACGCCCGCGACGCCCTCGCCCATCCTGGGCACCAGCGCGGGCAGCACCGTGCCGCGCACGTGGTCGGCGTCGCCGGGGATGCGGACCACGATGAGCGCGTGCCTGCCGTCGCCGCTGCGCAGGGTGGCGGGGTTGCCGCGGGTCCAGTAGGAGGCGGCCTCGGCCACGCCGGGCACGGCCTTGGCGCGGGCGGTGAGCTCGCGTCCCGCGGCGGCCACGGCCGGGTCGTCCACGCCGCCGCTGACGGCGGTGACCAGGAAGATCATGTCAGGGCTGCCGGTCTGGAAGCGGCCGGCCAGTTCGGCCTGGGCCCGGTCGGACTCCGACCCCGGCGCCTCGAACCTGGCCAGCGACAGTCTGGGCACCGCACCGGCCGCCAGGGCGGCGGCGATCACGAAGGCCAGGAGGGCAAGGGCCAGGACGGGGCGGCGGCGCCGTACCAGGAAATGTCCCAGCCTGCGCAGCCGCGGCGGCGGCGCGACACCCGGACGGATCGGCACAGCGTTCATGAGGGTTCCCCCCGAAACTCGGTAAACTACTCGTGTTTGTGCTCCTAGCCAGAAATACAAGTAAATGCTCGCATTTGTCAACGAGGTGTGCCCATGACCGAGCGACCCGTCCGCAGGCAGGCGCGCGGGCTCAAGCGCATGGCCGAGATCCTCGACGCCGCCGAGCTGGTGATCGCCGAGATCGGCTACCCGGACCTGACGACCAACCACGTCGCGGCGCGAGCGGGGCTGTCGCCGGGCTCGCTGTACCAGTTCTTCCGCAACAAGGACGAGATCCTCGACGGCCTGGTCGCCCGCTACACCGACGAACGCCAGGAGTTCTGGGCCGGCCGCCTGGCCACTCTCAGCCCGACGGTCCCCCTGGAGGTCCTGGTCGGCCAACTGGTCGACGAGAGCGTCGCCTTCAAGTCACGCGCCCCCGCCTACTGGGCCCTCCTGTACGGCACGGCCACCGGCGACCGCCTGGCCACCGCGTCGGCCCGCCTGCACGAGGCCATCGCCGCCAACGTGGCCACCATGCTCCGCCGCCGCTCCCCCGGCCTGCCCGAGCCCCGAGCGCTCCTGCTGGGCACCATGGCGGTCGCCATGGTCAAGGCGGTGATGCCCCTGCTCCCGGCCGCCCCGGACCCCGAAGCCCTGATCACCGAACTGAAGACCGCCCTGACCCGCTACCTCGCCCCACACCCGGCGGCGGGCTAGAGGGCGGCGGCTATGCGGGTGGCGGATTCGGTGACGAGCTTGCCGTACTCCGGGCGCAGGTCGTCGGTCATGCGGGTGGCCGGGCAGGAGATGCTGAGGCTGGCCACCGGGCCGTCGGCCCCCAGGACCCCGGCGGCCACCGCGGCGATGTCGGAGCGCCACTCCCCCCGGTTGTCGGCCCAGCCCCGGTCGCGGATCAGGGCCAGCTCCTCCCGCAGCACCTCCGGGTCCGTGATGGTGGCGGAGGTGTAGGGCTCCAGCGGCGGCAGGTCACCGGGCAGATGGGCCAGTACGGCCTTGCCGTTCGCCGAGGCGTGCAGCGGCAGCCGGATGCCCAGCGGCAGCACGATCCGCAGCGGCTTGTCGGTCTCCAGGCGTTCGATGAGCACGACGGCGTCCCCCTCGGGAACCATCAGGTGCACGGTCTCGCCGGTGCGCTGCCGCAGCTCCTCCATGACCGGCAGCGCCACGTCCCGCAGCCCCAGCTCGGCCCGCCGCCCGACCTGCAGCGCCTTAGTGGTGACCAGCCAGCGGGTGACCTCGCCCCCGGCGGGCCGGATCCAGCCCGCCTCGTGCAGGGTGCGCAGCGAGCGCTGCACGGTGCTCTTGGGCAGCCCAAGCGCGCGGGCGAGCTCGCCCACGCCGATGGGCTGCCGGGCCGCGACCTCTTCGAGGGCGCGCAGGGCGTTGACCACGTTCTGCATCCATTGACTCCTTCGACGACCCGCTTCTAAGGTTAGTGAACCGCAACACGGCACGCTGTGCCGCGAGACGGCACGGAGGAATCGTGCACTTCTTGCAAATCCCAGGCCCGACCAACGTCCCGCAGCGCGTGCTGCAGGCGATGGCCCGTCCGACCATCGACCATCGCGGGCCGGCGTTCGCCGAGCTCACGCTGGACCTGCTGCCGCGCCTGGCCGCGGTCGTCCAGACCGCCGGCGACGTGGTCGTCTACCCGTCCTCGGGCACCGGCGCCTGGGAGGCCGCCCTGGTCAACACCCTGTCGCCGGGCGATCGGGTGCTGGCCTTCGAGACCGGGCACTTCGCCACGCTCTGGTGCCGCATGGCCGCCGGCCTCGGTCTGGAGGTGGACGTCGTCCCCGGCGACTGGCGGCACGGCGTCGATCCCGACCTGGTCGCCGAGCACCTCACCGACGAGACCGCCGCCGTCATGGTGGTGCACAACGAGACCTCGACCGGCGTGCGCAGCCGGGTCCCGGAGATCCGGGCGGCGCTCGACCGCGCCGGGCACCCCGCGCTGCTGCTGGTCGACACGATCTCGTCGCTGGGCTCCATCGACTACCGGCACGACGAGTGGGGCGTCGACGTCACCGTCGGCTGCTCGCAGAAGGGCCTGATGCTCCCGCCCGGCCTGGCCTTCAACGCGGTCAGCCCCAAGGCGCTGGACCATCCGGGACGCCTGCCGCGCTCCTACTGGGACTGGGGGCCGATCATCGAGGCCAACCACTCCGGCTACTTCCCCTACACCCCGCCCACCAACCTGCTGTACGGCCTGGCCGAGGCGCTGGCCATGCTGGAGGAGGAAGGGCTTGCCCAGGTCTTCGCCCGGCACGACCGGCACGCGGAGGCGACGCGGCGGGCCGTACGGGGATGGGGGCTTGAGGTGTTGTGCGCCGACGAGCGGGAGTACTCCAGCGCGCTGACCGCGGTCGTGGTGCCGAACGGCTTCGACGCCGACGAGGTGCGCAGGGTGGTGCTAGAGCGCTTCGACATGTCGCTCGGCACCGGCCTGGGCAGGCTCGCCGGGCGGGTCTTCCGCATCGGCCACCTGGGCCACTTCACCGACCTCATGCTCGCCGGCACGCTGGGCGGCGTCGAGATGGGGCTGCGGGCCGCCGGGGTGCCGATCAAGGACGGCGGCGTCCAGCGGGCGCTGGCCTATCTGGAGGACGGGGCATGAGCCTCGCGCGGACGCTCGGTCCGCTGCTGTCCGGCGAGGTCAGGGACGACGACTACACGCGCCACCTCTACTCCTCCGACGCCAGCATGTACGCCATCGAACCCCTGGCCGTCGCCTACCCCAGGCACACCGACGACGTACGCGCGCTGGTCACGGCCTGCGGCGGGCTCGGGGTGCCGGTGCTGCCCAGAGGCGCGGGCACGAGCCTGGCCGGGCAGACCGTCGGCGCGGCGGTGATCGTGGATTTCTCCCGGCACATGAACCGCATCCTGGAGATCGACGGCGGCCTGGCCAGGGTCCAGCCCGGCGTGGTCCAGGACCAGCTCAACCGGGCCGCCGCCAAGCACGGGATGATGTTCGGCCCCGACACCTCGACCAGCAACCGCGCCACCATCGGCGGCATGATCGGCAACAACTCCGCCGGCAGCCACTCGATCCGCTACGGTTCGACGATCGACCACGTCGAGGCGCTGAGCGTGGTCCTGGCCGACGCCTCCACCCCCGATCTGGCCACGGACGAGAGGCTACGCGCCGGGGTGGCCGCGATCCTGGAGAACCTGGACCTCGCGGGCTACCCGCGGTTCTGGCGGCATTCCGGCGGCTACCGCCTCGACCGGGTCCAACCCGACGACCTCACCCCGCTGATCGTCGGCTCGGAGGGGACGCTGGCGGTGGTGACGGAGGCGACCGTACGCCTCGTGCCGCGGCCCGGCACGCGGGCGATCGCCGTCGGCCACTTCGACGGCACCCTGCCCGCGATCGCCGCCACCCACGAGGCCCTCGCCCTGGACGCCGCCTCGGTCGAGCTCATGGACAAAGCCATCCTCGACCTGTCGCGGCAGCGCGTGGACTACGCCGGGCTCGGCGACATCCTGGAGGGCGACCCGGAGGCGCTGCTGTTCGTGGAGTTCTTCGGCGACGACGCCGCCGACCGGGTGGAGGAACTGGCCAGGGCCTGGAAGGCGGCCGGGCACGGCTACCACACGCTGCGCGCCGTCTCCAAGGAGCAGCGCGAAGCCGTACTGAAGGTGCGCAAGGCCGGGCTCGGGCTGCTCATGGCCTCCAGCGTCGGCAGCCGGCGCCCGCTGGCCTTCGTCGAGGACACCGCCGTGCCGCCGGAGGCGCTGGTGCCGTACGTCGCGGAGTTCGCGAAGATCCTGGAACGGCACGGCATGAAGGCCGGCTTCTACGGCCACTGCTCGGTCGGCTGCCTGCACGTACGCCCCTTCGTCGACCTGCGCGCGCCCGGCGAGGTCGAGGCCATGCGCGCGGTCGCCGAGGAGGTCGCGGAGCTGGCCGCCCGCCACGGCGGCGTGAACTCCAGCGAGCACGGCGACGGCCTGGCCCGCTCGGAGTTCAACGAGCGGCTGTTCGGCGCGGACGTCTACGCGGCGATGCGGGAGGTCAAGCGGCTGTTCGACCCGGGCAACCTGCTCAACCCGGGCAAGATCGTGGACGCCGCCCCGATGACCGAGCACCTGCGCGACCCCTCCCGCCCCGAGCCGCCGCCGCTGCGCACGACGCTCGCGTTCGCCGACGGCATGCACGCCGCCGCCGACCGCTGCATGAACATCGGCGCCTGCCGCAAGGAGGACGCGGGCGTCATGTGCCCCTCCTACATGGCCACCCGCGAGGAGGAGCACTCCACCCGCGGCCGGGCCAACGCCCTGGTCAAGGCGCTGTCCTCGCCCGACCCCCGGGCCGCGCTCGGCGAGGAGCGGCTGCACGGCATCCTCGACCTGTGCCTGGAGTGCAAGGCGTGCACGTCGGAGTGCCCGCTCGGCGTGGACATGGCCTCGCTGAAGAGCGAGGCGCTGCACCAGTACCACCAGACGCACGGCGTGCCACTGCGCTCGCGGCTGTTCGGCGCGATCCGCACGCTCAACCGGCTCGGCTCGGCCACCGCGCCGCTGTCCAACCTGCTCGCCGCCCCGCTGCGCGGCGCGCTCGGCCTGGCCAGGCAGCGCCCGCTGCCCCGCTTCAGCCGCGAGACGCTGCCGCGCTGGCACGCCCGCCGCACCCCGGCACCCGGCGACAGGGGCGAGGTCATCCTGCTGGCCGACTCCTTCACCTCCTTCACCGAGCCCGCCATCGGCAGGGCCGCCGTCGAGCTGCTGGAAAAGGCCGGCTACACGGTACGGCTGGCCGCCGAAGGCTGCTGCGGCCGATCCAGCCTGTCCAAGGGCCTGCTCGACAGGGCCAGGGACATGGCCGAGTCGATGGTCACCCGCCTGTCCGCCTCCGACGCGCCGATCGTCGGGCTGGAGCCGTCCTGCCTGCTCACGCTCAAGGACGAGTACGCGGCGCTCCTGCCCGGCGACCCCCGCGTCAAGGAGGTGGCCGCGCGCGCCCGCCTCGTACCGGAACTGCTGCTGGAGGCCATCGACGGCGGCGCGCTGCCGCTCGGCGACGGCCTCGGCGGGCGCACGATCCTCTTCCACGGCCACTGTCACGAGAAGGCCGTCACCGGCACCGCCGCCACGCGCGAACTGCTCACGCGCATCCCCGGCGCCACGGTGAGCGAACTCGACGCCGGCTGCTGTGGCATGGCCGGATCGTTCGGGTTCGAGGCCGAGCACTACGAGTTGTCCATGAAGATCGGCGGCCTGCGGCTGTTCCCTGCCGTGTCCGCCACCACCGAGGACACCCTGGTCGCGGCCACGGGCGTGTCCTGCCGCCAGCAGATCGCCCACGGCACCGGCCGCACCGCCCGCCATCCCGTCGAACTCATCCGCCTGGTGACCTGACTCGGGGGAGAACGGAGTCATGTCATGTCCGCCGAACTCCTGTCCATACTCGCTCTCATCCTGATGTTCGTCGTGGCCACGGTCTTCCCCGTCAACCTGGGAGCCCTGGCCCTCGTCGGAGCCTTCCTCGTCGGCACCCTCGCCGCCGGGATGGGCACCGACGACATCCTCGGCGCGTTCCCCGGCAGCCTGTTCGTGATCCTGGTCGGGGTGACGCTGCTGTTCGCGATCGCCACCAACAACGGGACCGTCGACTGGCTCGTGCGAGCCGCCGTCCACCTCGTGCGCGGGCGCATCGTCGCCATCCCGCTGGTGATCTTCACGATCGCCGCGCTGCTCACCGCGGTCGGCGCGCCCGCACCCGCCGTCGCCGCCATCCTCGCCCCCATCGCGTACGGCTTCGCCGCCCAGTACAAGATCCACGCCCTGCTCATCGGCCTCATGGTCGCCCACGGCACCCAGGCGGGGGCCTTCTCCCCGATCTCGGTGCTGGGCGGCATCGTCAACGGGGTCACCAAGGAGGCCGGGCTGCCCAGCTCCAGCCTGGTGCTGTTCCTGGCCAGCTTCGCCTTCAACGCGGCGGCGGCGGTCATCGTCTTCCTCATGTTCGGGGGGCCGGCGCTGGCCCGCCGTACCGTGTCCGGCGGGCCTTCGGAGGAGCAGGTCGCGGAGGAGACGCTCGCCGAGGAGCACAGCGGGACCTCCGGCGGCGTGACTTCAGACGGCGGCTCGGCTTCTCCCGGCGGCGTGGCTTCTCCCGGCGTGGCTTCTGGTGGCGGCGGGACCGCGACCATCGCCAGGCCCGGGACGGGGCTGCGGCTGACCACGCACCAGGCGCTCACGCTGGCCGGGATCGTGGGGCTGTGCGCGGGGGTGCTGGCGTTCAAGCTGGACCTGGGGCTGACCGCGGTCACCGTCGCCGTGATCCTCTCGCTCACCTCGCCCAAGGCCAACAAGGGCGCGGTCGAGCGGGTGGCGTGGCCGACGGTGCTGCTGATCTGCGGCGTGGTCACCTACGTGGGCGTGCTGCAGGAGATCGGGACGATCGACTGGGTCGGCACGCACGTGGCGGCGATCGGGGTTCCGCTCGTGGTCGCGCTGCTCATCTGTTACGTGGGCGGCGTGGTGTCGGCCTTCGCCTCGACCGTCGGCATCCTGGGGGCGCTGGTGCCGATGGCGGTGCCGTTCCTGTCGCAGGGGACGCTCGGCCCGATCGCGATGATCGCGGCGCTGGCGGTGTCCTCGGCGATCGTGGACGTCAGCCCGTTCTCGACCACGGGCGCGCTGCTCGTCGCCAACGTCAGGGGCATGGACCGCGACGTCTTCTACCGCAAGCTCCTCGGTTACGGCGCCGCCGTCGTGGTCGTCGGCCCGCTGGCGGCGTGGGCGCTGCTGGTGGTGCCCGGCTGGCTCGGCTGACGCTTGACCGGTCCCCTCGTGAGCCGGTAGAAAACCATTAGGTTATGGAAACGAGGGGTTATGAACGAGATCGCCGACGTCTACCGCCGCCGGGCCGACGCCTTCGAGGCGAAGGTCGCCGCGGTCCGGCCCGAGCAGTGGGCGGACCCGTCGCCCTGCGCGCAGTGGACCGCCCGCGACGTGGTGGAACACATCGTGGACATGCACGCCGTCATGCTGAGCCCGGTCGGCCGCGGGCTCAGCCCTGCCCCATCGGTGAAGGAGGACCCGCTCGCCGCCTTCCGCGCCGCGCGCGCCGACGTCGAGGCGCTGCTGTCCGACCCGGCCGCGGCGAACACCGAGTGCGACACCCCGTCCGGGCGGATGACCGCCGCCCGGCACGTCAACGAGGTCGTGAGCGCCGACCTGCCGCTGCACGGATGGGACCTGGCCAAGGCGACCGGCCAGGAGGCCACCATCGATCCGGAGGACGTGCGGCTGTCGTGGGAGTCGGTGTCGGGGCTGCCGCCGGAGCTGCTCGAGAAGTTCCGGACGCCGGGGGCGTTCGGGCCGGGGATCGAGGTGTTCGGGCGCGAGGTTCCGGTCGCGCCCGAGGCTCCGCTGCAGGACCGGCTGCTGGGGCTGATCGGCCGCGACCCGGGCTGGCGGCGTCCCTAGGTTTTGTCCCCGGGGGCGGGCGTGTGCGCGCCCCCGGGGCAGGAGGTCAGCCGCCCGAGCCTACGGCCTGGCCGCCGTCCTCCCAGCGGTTGTTGCTCCAGACGTTGCCCTCGGCCTTGGAGTCGAAGTGGGCCATCGGGCCGTAGTAGCCGCACTTGCTGAAGACCTGGCGGCTGAAGACGTTGTCCTTGATGACCACGTTGTAGGGCGAGTAGGGGTGCTGGACGTGCTTGGCGCCGCCGTAGATGCAGTAGCCGCCTCCGGCCAGCAGGTTGCCGGTGACCTCCACGTCGTGGATCGGGCCGAAGACCGGGCTCAGGATGATGGCCGAGGTCTGGTTCTCCGGGTTGATGATCGTGTTGTGGCGGATGACCAGCTTGTTCTTCTCCTTGTTGCCGTTGGTCTGGATGCCGTCGGTGTGGTCGCCCGGGTTGGCCTGCCACATGTCGTGGATGTAGTTGTCCTCGATGAGGCCGGACTTGGCCATGATGGCGGCGTTCGACGTCGTGTGGATGTCGTTGCGGCGAACCGTCATGTCACCGGTGCCGTCGTTCCAGATGCCGATGTCGAGCTTGGTCTTCCTGTTCGAGCCGATCTCGCAGTTCTCGACCGTGAGGTTGGTGTGGCCGGGGCGTAGCTGGATGCCCCAGTAGCCGCTGGTGATGATCTTGCAGTTGCGGATCGTCACGTTGTCGGCCCAGATGTCGAAGCCCTCACTGACCTCCACCCCGTCGAACACCGCCCCGTCCTGCTTGACCTCGCCGCCCTTGATCTTCTTGAACGTGGAGACGGTGGGGCCGGTGTTGCCCTCGTTGGGGAAGCCGGCCATGGGGGGTGGGTCGGTGGGCTTGGTCGGGGTGGATGTGGGCTTCGTGGGCGTACTGGTCGGCGTACTGGTCGGCGTACTGGTCGGCGTACTGGTCGGCGTATTGGTTGGTGTGCTGGTCGGCTTGGTTGGTGTGCTGGTGGGCTTGGTCGGTGTGCTCGTGGGTGTGCTGGTGGGCTTGGTCGGTGTGCTCGTGGGCGTGCTGGTCGGCGTGGTGGTGGGCCGTGTGGGGGTGCTGGTCGGCTTGGTCGGGGTGCTGGTCGGCGTCACCGTGGGCTTCGTGGGCGTGACCGTGGGGGTGTTCGTGGGCTTGGTGGGGGTCGGCGTCGCCGTGGGGCTGGGGGACGGGCGGTAGTTGAAGATCACGTCGGTGAAGTAGTTGAACTTCGCCGGGTTGGCGTAGGCGGGGAAGCGGGGGCGCTTGCCGTACGCGAAGACGCCGTTGCGGTCGGACGGCGCGGACAGCGGACCGGACACGACCGGCTGCGAGAAGCCACCGCGCTGGGCGACATAGGTGCCGTGGCGGGTGTGGTACGAGGCGGTGTAGACCGCGCCCGCCGACACCGGGACGGGATCACCGAAGAGCGCCGTCTGCCACCCCTCGCGGGTCTCCTGACCGAACTGCGCCCTGGCCAGCACGCGGCCCCGGGCGTCCCAGAGAGTCCCGACATGTCGGCCACGCTCACCGCGCGCCTTGTAGAAGCGGATGCCGGAGATCTCGCCGTTTCTGTCGGCCGTGAAGCGTACGCCGAGTTCCAGGGGTATCCGCTCGACCCGGCGCGGGGCGGTGACCGGCCTTTCGTCCCAGAGGCTCGCCTGAAGGGTGCTGGGCGCCGACTGCGCCCGCATCTTTTCGACCTTCTGCGCTTTCTGCGTTTTCTGCGCCTGGCGGGCGGACCCCCCCGCCACGGCGCTCGTCGTCGGTATGGCGACCAGCGCGACGGCCACGAGCACCCCTAACGCCAGTCGCGATCTTTTACGCTTCGACCTGGCAGCATGAGATCCCACTGTTCGGCGCTCCGTCGTTTGAGGGTATCCGAATTTACTGTTTTGAGATAACCGCTTTCGAGCCCTCTTCTAATCTCGGCGCCAGATCATACCGACGCACCGAGTACACATACGGGAAATACCAAATTCCTCTCCATTTCCCCAATCCCCCCACCCCTCACCCCCTCCCCACCACCCCCGCCCCACCCCATCGCCCACCCCGCCATGGAGCCAGCCCACCCCGCGCCCTCACACCCCACACCCCACACCACCGCCAGGCATCACCACGCCCCCTCACCCCCGAGTGACTGCCCCACCGCGTCCCCACACCACCGCCAGGCGCCGCCACGCCCCCTCACCACCGTGCTACCGCCCCACCGCGCCCTCACACGCATGGGCCGGATGCCGGAGAGCAGGACGGGCGGCGCGCCCGAAAGCACGGCCCGGACGGAGCGGTTGGGCACGCACCGGGCGGGGCAGCAGAGGCGGAGCGGGTGCGGCAAGAGGGGTGCGCAGGACAGGAAGGGTGCGTGGGGCAGGAGGGGTGCGTGGGGCAGGAGGGGTGCGTGGGGCAGGGGTGGTGCATGGCGTGTGTAGGACGAGAGGGGTGTGTGGGGCAGAAGGGGCGTGTGGAGCGGAAGGGGCCTGTGGGGAGGGCGGGGGAGCATAGCGAGGGTGTGGGGGCTGAGGTGGGGTAGTGGATGAATCATGCTAAGTCGCTATGAGACATATATTTCGGTCTTTATACCGCTAACTGGGGAGCAGCCACCTGTACGGTGGTTGACTACTCACTGAATCACCCACAGACTCGCATCATAATGAATCATGTCGAATCGTCGTGCATCGTGCGCGGGGATCTCGGCCGATGCGGGAGGCACGTGCCTGTGGTGACGGACGACGGTATGGATCCGCAGATCAAGCGGCAGTGGCTTGGAGCAGAGTTGAGGCGTTTGCGTGACATGGCCGGCGTCTCGGGACGAGATCTCGCCGAACAGATCGGGATCAGCCAGTCCAAGGTCTCGCGGATCGAAGCCGGAGCGGCGATGCCGTCGTTTTCGCAGGTGATGGCGTGGGCCGAGGCGGTGAACGCGCCCGATGAAACGCGCGAGGTGCTCGCCTCGCTCACCCAGGCGGCCTTCACCGAGGTGCAAACGTGGCGCGCGGCCCTGCGCAACCGGCCGCATCTGCAGGGCGAGATCCAGAAGCTGGAGAGAGGGGCGCACCTGATCCGTACGTTTCAGCCCACGCTCGTGCCGGGGCTCCTGCAGACGGCCGAGTACGTGAAGCGGGTGCTGACCCTGTTTCAGCCCGGGTACGCGGAGGACAAGCTGGCCACCGTCCTCGCCGCCAGGCTGGACCGGCAGCTCGCCCTGTACGACGAGGCCAAGCGGTTCGAGTTCCTGATCACCGAGGCGGCGCTGCGGTGGCGTCCGGGACCGCCCCGGCTGCTGCTGGCCCAGCTCGATCGGATCGCCTCGCTCAGCACCCTGGAGAACGTCTCCGTCGGCCTCATCCCGCTCGCCACCGAGGCGGTCACCAGCATGGCCCACGCGTTCGTGATGTTCGAGACGGACGGCGAGGGCCACGACGACGAGGACGACGACGGTGCCGTGGTCACGGTGGAGACGGTGCACGCCAACCTGGTCGTCAAGGGGTCGGAGAGCGTGAGCCTCTACCACGACCGGTGGGCGGCGCTGTCCCGGATGGCGCTCTTCGACGACGCGGCCCGGTCCTTCCTGTCCCAGATCAGCGCCACCATCCGATCGGGAGGCTGAGCCATGCCCACCGCACCCTTACCCCGGCCTCCCACCCTCACCCCAGGAGTGGGCTGGGGCCGGCAAACCTGCCCGACCAGCGAGTCCCCACCCCCGAGCGCCGAGTGCCCGACCAGCGGAGCGCCACCCGCGAGGGCCGGGTGCCCGACCAGCGGAGCGCCACTCGCGGGAGCTGGGCGCTCAACCGACGGGGCGCCACCCACAGGGACCCGGTGCCCGGACGGCGGAGCGCCACCCGCGAGGGCTGGGTGCTCGACGGATGGGTTCCAGCCTGGATGGTCTGGGGTGGGGGTCCGTAAGGCGCTCGGGTCGGTGTCGGCCCGACGGCCGGCGTACGCGCGAGGGGTGCGTGGCACGCGGCCGTCCGGCCAGGCACGGCCCGAGTCGCGGCCGCCCGGGCTGGGTTCGCCCGGGCGGCCGCTCATCGGGTCAGGCCGGTCAGGCCAGCGCGGCCCGCCTGACCGGCAGGTCGAACTCGCCGGCCTTCACCGCCACGGTGAACGCCTCCCACTCCCTCTCGTCGAACAGCAGCACCGTCCCCTGCGGGTCCTTGGAGTCGCGCACGGCCACGACCTGCACCATGGCCACCTCCACGCAGGCGCCGCCGCCGTCGCAGGGCCGGCGGAAGTCCATCGGCGTCTCCAGCTTGATCTCGCTCATCTCGAGCCCTTCCTGGTGTCGGGTGTTTCTTCCTGACTCCAGACTCCACGGCTTCACCGTTAAGGATCTTGCCGTGACCTGCGAATACTCCGAATTTCGCCTGGGCCGCGGCCAGCCGTTTCTCCGGTTTCCCGGAGATCTTTCGAAGGAGGTAGACGAGGAACATGTCAACGGAAATAGCGGTCCGCGAGGGCCCGCCGCCGGTGCTGAGCCTGCTCGGCCCGGTGGAGGTCCTGCGGGGAGACTCGCGCTTCTCCCTGGGCGGCCCGCAGGTCAAGCGCATGATCGTGGCTCTGGTGGGAGCAGAGGGCAAGCACCTCTCCCACGCCAGGTTGAAGGAGTGGGTCTGGCCCGGCCAGCCCGCCGACGGTTACCCGGCCGACGCCCTGCACGGGCTGGCCAGCGCCGTGCGCAAGGCGTTCAAGGAGACGGGGATCCCGGCCGACCTCACCAAGGAGGGCCTGTCCTACCGGTTGCGGGTCGCCGACGAGCACGTTGACGTCCGTATGTTCCGTGAGGAGGTACGGCAGGCGCAGCACCTCCTGTCAGCAGGCCAGGACGCACCCGCGGTCCGCCTGCTCGGCCAGGCGCTGGCCAGGTCGAAGGGCGAACCGCTGACCGGCCTGGACGGCCGCCCGGTCGAACGCTTCCGGGAGGCGCTGATCGGGGAGGCCACCGAGGCCCGGCTGATCCTGGCCGCCGCCCGCATCAAGGGCGGCGACCACGGCGAGCAGATCGCCCCGCTGAAGGCGATCGTGGACCAGGACCGGAGCAACGTGGCCGCGGTCTGGCTGCTCATGCACGCCCACTTCCGCGACCACCACTGGGAGCTGGCGCACCGGGTGTTGCAGGGCGTCCCCGCGGCCCCCGAGTTCCTGCGCGACCTGGAACGCAGGATGCTCAGGTCCGACCCGGACCTGTACCGCCCCGAGGCGATCGACCTGCCCGGCGCGCCCGTCACCGTGACCCGCATCGAGCAAAACGACCCACCAAAACACGAAAAATCCCCGAGAATCGCGCTCACGCCAGAGGAGCCCCCACGAGCAGCCCCCGACACACCACCCGACAAGCCGCGAACACCCAGGCACCAGCGTGACACCGTCACCAACAACAGCTTCGGCAGCGGCGACATCCACACCTACAGCGCCGAGACCATGAACTTCGGGAACCGGTCATGACCGAGCTCATGCCGTACGGCGCGCCGTACCAGAAGGAAGAGCCGCAACCCGATCTCCCGCCCCGCAAGGAACCCGAGCCCGAGGAGGAGCAGCGCGAGGCCGACACCGAGCGCGGCCGGCGGGCCGACGGCCTGCGGTTCCTGTTCGGCCCCGGGTGGTACGCAGGCCCGGGCGGCGCGGGCCGCGACCGCACGACGTCGTGGGCCGCCCGCGACGTGCACAGCTACCACGCCGACACGGTGAATATGAACACCGTCTACCAGGTCGCGCAGGACTTCGTGACCCCGCCCAGGTTCGGCGGCCTGACCCGCGACGACCTGAACCTGCGGCACCGGCTCCACGTCGGCACCGGTTCCGACCTGTGGCTGCGCGAGAGCGTGGAGCGGCATCGCGCGGTGGTGCTGTGCGGCGAGGCGTCGACCGGGCGGCGCGACAGCGCGCTGTGGGTGCTGTCGGCGACCGTCCCGGTGGCCTCGGCGCCGCGGCACGAGTTCCCGGTGGAGATCGCCGAGGTGGGCACGATCGAGGCGTTGTTCCCGGAGTTTCCGGGCGGCGCGGCGCCGGGCTGGCGGATGGAGCGGGAACGCGCGTACGTGCTGGACGCGTCGGGCCTGAGCGGGCGGATCAACCACGCCCACCTGGCCGCGCTGAAGCGGGCGGCCGGCACGCGCTCGTGGGTGATCGTGCTGGCCTCGGAGCAGGCGCTGGCCGAGGATCTGCACGGGGCGCCCGAGGTGGTCGCGCACGAGCGCCCCGACCTGATGAGCGTGCTGGAGAACCACCTGCGGGGACGGCTGGAGGACGCGCCGGCCGGGGTCGAGGAGAACGCCCGCCGCCTGCTGGCCGCCGAGTCTCTGCTGATGGAGGTGTCCACGCTGCGCTTCCCCGCGGAGTCGGTACGCCTGTCCGGCGACCTGGCCATCCAGCTCCTCGCCGGCAGCACGGCCGAGGACGTGCTGACCCGGCTGCCGGGCCGGCGCGGGGAGAAGCTGCGCCGGTGCTTCCACGACGTCGATCCCCGGCACCTGGCGCTGCCGCTGGTGGCCGCCGCCGCGTTCCAGGGGCAGCCGGTCGGGAAGGTCGTGCGGGCGGCGGACCGGCTGCGGGAGAGCATGCCGGGCCAGAAGATCCCGCCGGACCCGTTCCTGCGCTGCCTGCCGGAGACCATGGACACGTTCGTCAGCGGCTTCAAGGGCATGGACGAGGAGGCCGCCCGGCGGGGGCGCGACCCCCGGGTGATCCTGCTGCCCGAGTCGCTCGGCCGGGACGTGCTGACCATGGCCTGGCGCGACCTGCCCGGCCTGCGGGCCACGATCCTCGGCTGGCTGGCGGCGCAGGCGGAACTGCCCGATCCGGCCATCCGGGTCCAGGCCGCCCAGGCCGTCGGCATGTTCGCCGTGCTGGACTTCGAGCACGTGGCCGTCACCACGCTGCTGCCGTGGCTCGAGTCCCCCGACCCGCGCCACCAGCGCGCGTTCAGCCTGGCGCTGGAGGCCGCCGCGGGCGCCGACGAGCGGACCGCGGAGCGGGTGCGCCGCCTGCTGAGGTCCGGCGGCTCGGCGGTGTCGCGGGGCACCCTCGTCGAGGCGTACGGCACGCGCATCGGCGCCCTCTTCCCCGACGACGCGTTGCGCGCGATCGACGCCTACCTGCGCGACACCCCCGACCGGCCCGGCGCCGCGGCCGGCGTCGGGCCGGCGAGGATCGCCAGGATCGTCACGGAGATCTTCGCGGGCGGCGCGGCCCACCAGGTGCTGAACCAGCTCCACGCGTGGTCGGGCGCGCCGCTGCGCGGCGTGGATCCGGTCGTGGCGCTCGTCCGGCGCCAGGTGGCGGTGCGCGCCTTGGTCCGCGTGGCCAGGCTGCCCGCGCCCGGCGTCGCCGTACCCCGGCCGCCGGCGCTCCTGCGCATGCTGGCGGGCGGCGAGGTCTCCGCGTCCAGGCTCCGCCCGTTGTGGCAGGTCAGCCTGACCGACCGGGACATGGGCAGCCGCGCGTGGGAGGTCCTGCGCCGCTGGGTCGAGGCCGCCGACGGCGACGACTCTCTGGTCGAGCCGGTGCGTGACCTCGTCGTCCCGCTCGCCGGCCGCAGCCGCCTGGAGAGCAAGCGGTTCTACCACCAGATCGAGCAGTGGAAGCGGCGCCGTGGGGGCGCCGCGTTCCAGGCATTCCCCTGTATCTGACTCTTTAGAGGAAGCCCAATGACGGCAACCACGACAACACCCCGGCCTGTCCGGCCGGGTCTGGGCCGGCGCCTGATGAGCTGGTTCCGGCGTTTCACCCCGGAGGTCCCGCCGGTCAACGTGATCGGCGGATTCTCCTTCACCTCCCCCGCCCGCGACGACGCGTTCTCCTTCACCGTCACCGTCCGGTGCTGCTGGTGCGCCCGCGGCGGCCTCGACCGCGGCGCGATGGAGAAGTTCGTCGGCGAACGGCAGCGGCTGGACGAGCAGGCCATCCGCCGGCTGGTCCGCGCCGCGGTGCGCCCGTTCCCGCCGTACGCGGCCAAGGACGCCGAGGAGGCGGCCAACAGGGCGCTGACCGACGACGGGCCGGTCCTGCTCGGCACCACCACGCGCGAGGGCATGAGCGCGACCTGCACGGCCTGGGTCGAGATCGACGTGGCCGAGCCGGTGCGCAGGTACCAGGAGCAGGAGTGGCGGGCGAGCCTGTCCTGGGCGGCGCACGCCCACCACTCCAAGCAGGCCGTCGCCACGCTGACGAAGCTGCGCGACGAGTGGCTGGTGTTCCTGGGCGCCGACCCGGGCAAGCTCGCGCACGACTGGCGGCTGCCGTTCGCGATCCGGCTGGCAGAGCACGGACGGCAGGTGACCGAGACGGTGGCCAGCATGCACTGGCGGCGCAGGCGCGACGTCACGTTCGCGGCGGGCTTCTACCAGGACGTCATCAAGCAGTTGCGCAGCGCGGGCCACTACGACTTCGCGGTGAGCGTGGAGGACCTGCTGCGCAAGATGGTCAAGGCCTACGACCTGCCCAGGTACGACCTGGTCGGCGAGATGCTGCAGAACGAGCTGCTGCCCTATGACGAGAACGACCCGATGCACCACGTCTTCGGCATGGGCCAGGAGCAGGGACCCGAGCCCGAGATGTTCGGCACGCAGGGCGAGCACGACCCGCCCGGCTGGCAGACCTGGCACGGCGAGCAGGTCGAGGAGCCGGTGGCCGTCCCCGATCCCGACGACGACGAGCCGGAGGAGGCCGAGCCGTCGCCGGAGTCCGGCGGGCAGGCCAACGGACAGGTGCCGCACCAGCGCGCGGCCGACGAGGGCGAGTGAGGCGATGACGACGCACAAGCCCCTCGCCGGCCTGCTCGCGGTGCTCTGCCTCACCGGCTGCGTGCGCACCGAGCAGCTGCAGCGGCCCGGCGCCGGCGACCCGTGCGCGGTGATGGCACCGCCGGGCGCGAGGGCCGCCGCCACGAACGTCATCCTGGTCGACCGCTCCGGCTCCACGCTGGCCAAGGGCAAGGCCGGGTTCGAGCCCAAGTGGGAGAAGCGCCTGGGCGCGGTGCTGCCGATCCGCGACGGCGAGCAGTATCTGATCGCGCCGTTCGCCGGCGGCGATTACCTGTCCTTCCCCGACGAGCCCCTGGTCGCGCCGCCGATCAGGGGGACCAGCAACAAGCAGGCTCCGCTCAGGAAGGCCGTGCGCGACTGCCTCACCCGCCGCGTCACCGGCGCGGCGCTGAAGAAGGGGATACCCAAGGGCACCGACATCCTGGGCGCGCTGCACGCGGCGGGCCGGCAGCTCACCGGGTTCCCGCAGGGTTCGGCCAAGCGCATCTTCGTGGCCACCGACGGCTACGCCAGCACCGGCTGCGCCGAGATCAAGATGGGCCGGCGGCTGAGCGAGCGCGACATCGCCCGCATCGCCGACGGCTGCGCGGGCGAACTGCCGACCGGTCTGAGCGGCGTCCCGATCACGATCGTCGGCATCGGCACGACCTCCAGCAAGATGCGCGCCGTCCGGCCCGACGCGGTCACCTCCCTGGCCAGGCTCTGGGAGACGCTGTGCCGGCGCATGACCACGACGTGCACCGTGGAGAGCGGCGCACCGACAGACGACGCGTCCGCCGCCGCGGGCGCGGGAGGAAGGCACGTATGGTCCTGACCGAAGAACCTCCCCGGGCCGCGGCCGGGCGCGGCCGTTCCCGCAGGGAGCCGCCGTCCTACTGCGCCGACGGGTGCCGGTGCGCGCTCTGGGAGAGCCTCGGGGAGGCGGAACCCGACGCGCCGGCCGTACGGAAGGAGCATCATCCCGATCCCGCGGTGCTCGGCTACGCCGAGACGTGCGCCCTGCTCGGCGGGACGCAGACCGGGCTGCGGCGGCTGCTGGACGCGGCCGAGACGATGCGCGCCCGCAGGCAGGCGCTCATCCGCGCGCACCACGACGCCGACGCGGCGGTGAACGCCTACGAGCGGTTCGTGGTGGAGGGCAGGCACGCGCAGCAGGTGGGGCGGGCCTGCCGGGACGAGCGCGCGCTGGCCGCGCGCGAGCGGCCCGCGCCGCCGACCTGGCTGCGGATCTTCCGCTGGCCGGCGATCCTGCTGATCGGCACGTTCGACGTGTGGTTCTTTCAGCAGTACTTCCTCGACGTCGGCTACACCGGCGCCGACGAGGACCCCGGCCTGGTGCAGAACCTGATCGCGCTGGTGCCCGGCATCGCGGTGGTCTTCATGGTGCTGCTGAGCGCCACGCTCGTCGGCGGCCTGGTGCGGCGCCGGTCGGCCGGGAGCCGGGTGGCGCGGTTGCTGGGCGTCGTGGTGCCGGTGGTCTACCTGGTGCTGGTGCTGGGGCTGGTCGGGTACTTCGCGTTCCTGCGGGCCTACGACTCCTTCGCGGACGAGATCGACAGGCAGGTCGCCGTGGACGACAAGGTGATCCTCATCGGGGCGCTGATCGGGCTGCTCACGCTCACCTCGATCCTGATGAAGGTCAAGGGGGACGATCCCGAGGCGGACGCGGTGTTCGTGGCGCGGCTGCGGCGCCGGCGCAGCGAGCGGCGGTGCGCCAGGGTCCAGGCTTCGGCGAAGGCGTCGCTGGCCAGGCACGTCGAGGCGTACTCGGATCTGCGGGCGGCGCGCGACGAGGGGCTCAGCCGCTTCCGCGAGGCGATGCTGGAGGCCTACCGGCGCGGCATCCTGGAGCCGAGGGCGCAGCAGCGGCCCGGCGCCGAGGTGCCGCCCGCGCTGACGCTGCCGCCCGTCCTGCACGCCACGGCGGTCAACGGCGCCGTCCCGGCCAAGGGGGCGGCGGCCCGCGAGTACGCCCGCCTGCTCGACGACTCGCTGGTGGACGGCGCCGGCCCGCTGCTGCCCGAGTTCGAGGACATCAGGCAGCCGCGGCCCTCGCTTGGGCCGCTGCCGGAGATCTGCAGGGTGCTGGCCAGGCTGGACCCGGCGCCGCTGCAGGAGCGCTGGCAGCGGGTGGAGCGGCGGCTCACCGAGGACATCGCGCGGCTGTCCTGATACAAAGCCGAGCGGCGGCGGCGACACGGGGACGGCGGGCCGGATGCGTCCGCCGTACACCGTTGCCGGTATGCGACTCTTCCTGCTGTTCCTCCTGCTGGCAGGCGCGCTGTCCGGCTGCGCCGCCGTCTCGGCGACCTCCCACGACCTCTCGCTGCCCTGGCCGGAGGAGGGCCAGTCCGCCGTGGAGATCGAGGGGCTGGGCGCCTTCGGGGCCGGCGACGACGGCGAGCCGGTCCCGATCGCCAGCGTGACCAAGGTGATGACCGCCTACGTCATCCTCGACGGTCACCCGCTGCGTCCCGGCGAGCGCGGCCCCCTGATCGAGGTGGACCGGACGGCCGCCGACGAGTCACACTCCCGCGTGGAGTCCTCCGCCCCGGTCCGGCAGGGCCAGCGGGTACGGCTGCGCCACCTGCTGGAGCTGATGCTGGTCCCGTCGGGCAACAACGTGGCCCGCCTCCTGGCCCGCTGGGACGCCGGATCCCAGGAGCGCTTCACCGCGAAGATGAACGCCGCCGCCCGCCGCCTCGGCATGCGCCAGACCACCTACACCGGCGCCAGCGGCAACGAGGACAGCACCGTCAGCACCGCCGCCGACCAGCTCAAGCTGGCCAGGGCGGCGATGCGCGACCCGGTCTTCCGCGAGGTGGTGTCGCTGACCGCGACGACGGCTCCCGGCGGCGGGCAGCGCCTGCCCAACACCAACACCCTGCTGGGCCGGCACGGCGTGGTCGGCATCAAGACCGGCTCAGGCACGGCCGCGGGCGGCAACCTGATGTGGGCCTCGCGGGTGCGCGGCCGTCTGGCGCTCGGCGTGATCCTGGGCCAGCGGCCGGGCGCCGGTCCCGCGGCGGCCAAGGAGGCGGCGCTGCGGGCGGGGGCGGAGATGACCGCCGCGGTCGAACGCCGGCTGCTGGGGCGGGGCGACTGACCACGGGCTGGAAGCGGTCCTGACGGCGCCCCCGCGATCCCCGGGAACTGCACCACCAAGCCGGCCCGCCCCCGCGGGCGGCGGTCAGCGGCTGCCCTCGCGTTCCACGACCAGGATCCGCGCCTCGGGAACGGGATGGGCGACGTGCTCGTCGCCGGGCTCGGCGTAGCAGACTCGGCCCGGGGTGAGCCGCTCGACGTGCTCCTCGCCGTCGCGCCGGTAGCGCATGTCCACGGCGCCGTCCAGGACCACGAAGACCTCGGGGCCGTCGTTGACGTGCCAGACGTACGGCGTGTCCGTCCAGTGCAGGCGCACGGTGGCCCGGTCGATCGCGGTGATGTCCAGCGCGCCCCAGGGGCGGCTCGCGGTGAACGCCGGGGCGTCGAAGAATCGCATGCCACCGATCCTGTCGGCGGCGGAACCGGCTGACGAGTGACAGGAATGCCGATATCCGTAAGAATCCTGCCATGCAGAAAGTCGTGGCGCTGGCGCTGCCGTCGGTGGTGGCCTTCGACCTGGCCATCCCGGCGGAGGTCTTCGCGGGCGAGGAGTACTCCTTCGCCGTCTGCGCGCAGGCCCCCGGCCCGGTGCCGACCACGA
This sequence comes from Nonomuraea sp. NPDC050790, assembly GCF_044456745.1. Taxonomy (NCBI): domain Bacteria; kingdom Bacillati; phylum Actinomycetota; class Actinomycetes; order Streptosporangiales; family Streptosporangiaceae; genus Nonomuraea; species Nonomuraea sp. NPDC050790. Next base: position 586,733 of record NZ_JBITGF010000005.1, read on the forward strand.
CCGGCTTCGAGATCACCGTCCCGCACGGCCTGGACGCGCTCCAGGACGCCGGAACCGTCGTGGTGCCCGGCTACGATCCGCTCGACGAGCCCCCGGAGCCGGTCCTGGCGGCGCTGCGCGCGGCGGCGGCCCGCGGCGCCCGCATGGTCTCGGTGTGCACCGGCGCCTTCGCCCTGGCCGCCGCCGGGCTCCTCGACGGCCTGCCCGCCACCACCCACTGGATGGACGCGCCCGCGCTCGCCGAACGCTATCCGGACGTCGAGGTGGACCCGGGCAAGCTGTACGCGGGCGGCGGCAACGTGCTGACCAGCGCCGGGTTCGCCGCCGGCATCGACATGTGCCTGCACCTCGTGCGCGGCGACCACGGGGCGGAGGCGGCGGTGCGGGTGGCGCGGCGGCTGGTCGTGGCGCCGCACCGGGCGGGCGGCCAGGCCCAATACCTGGAGCAGCCGATCCCGGCCGCGGGCGACGGCATGGCCGAGGTGCGGGCCTGGGCCCTGGAACGGCTGGCCGATCCGCTCACCGTCGCCGACCTGGCCAGGCGGGCCGCCCTGTCCCCGCGCACCTTCGCCCGCCACTTCACCGCCCAGACCGGCGTGAGCCCGCACCGGTGGCTGGCCGCCCAGCGCGTGCACCTGGCCCGCCGCCTGCTGGAGCGCACGGACCTGCCCGTGGACGAGGTGGCGCGGCGCTGCGGCCTCGGCACCGCCGCCAACCTGCGCCTGCACCTGTCCCGCGAGGCGGACACGACGCCCACGGCCTACCGCCGCACGTTCCGCGGCCCCTGACCTTGCCGATCGGGGTCAGCCGACGCCGGCCGCCACGTGCCTGATGTGCTCCGGCGTGGTACGGCAGCAGCCCCCGATGAGCGAGGCGCCCAGTTCCTTCCACTCCTTGGCCGCCTGCCCGAACTCCACCGGATCGGACAGCCCCAGCCAGCGCCGGTTCTCCGCGTCCCAGGTCTCGCCCGAGTTCGGGTAGACGACGACGGGCAACTCGGTCAGCCGGGAGATCAGGCCGGGGATGTGGCGGGGCGCGGTGCAGTTGACGCCGACCGCCACCACCTGCGGTTCGCCGGAGAACAGCGCGGCCGCCTCGGCGATCGGGGTGCCGTCGTTGAGGTGCGCCTCGTCCCGGCAGGAGAAACTTACCCAAGCTTTGACCTGCGGCGTCTCGCGCAGCAGCCGGGCGATCGCGCGCGCCTCCTGGTAGGAGGGGATGGTCTCGACGGCCATCATGTCGGGCTCGGCGGCGGCCAGGATCTCCCAGCGCGGCTCGTGCCAGGCGCGCAGGCCGTCCTCGTTGAGGTCGTAGTCGCCGGTGTACTCGGCGCCGTTGGCCAGGTACGCGCCGTAGGGTCCCACGGAGGCGGCGACGAGGCCGCCTCCGGCCTCGTCGCGGGCCTGCGCGGCCAGTTCCACCGACAGCGTGATCAGCCGCGCGGCCTCGGAACCGTCCAGGCCGCGCGCCATGAAGCCGTGCACCGATGCCTGGTAGCTGGCCGTGGTGGCGACGTCCGCTCCGGCCGCGAAGTAGGCGGCGTGCACGGCGCGGATCAGGTCGGGGTTCTCCAGGAGCAGCCGCGCCGACCAGAGCTCGTCGCGCAGGTCGGCGCCGAGCGCTTCGAGGTGGGTGGCCAGGCCACCGTCCAGGACGAGGGTTTTCACCTCAACAGCCTATTCGCCCTATTCAAAGCGTAAGCCGATCTCCCTGACCAGATCTACGAAGTTCGTCCCCGCGTCCGGCGCGAAGTCACCCGGTGTGTAACACACCTCACGCAACCGGCCGCTGAACGGGAAGGGTCCGTGCCGCTCGAACACCTCCCAGGATACCGGCGAGCGCCGGTCGGCCCCCACGTCGATGCCCTCCATCGGGCAGAACGCCGCCAGCATCGGCAGTCCGGTGAGCTTGCCCCGCTCCTGTCCGTCGACCAGGACCGCCGCCTCCCACACCCAGTTGCCGGGCGCGCGGACCTCCACCTCGACCCGCTCCCCCGGCGGCCCGGCCCGCAGTTCGCGTGACTCTCCGTAACCGTTGTGGACGAAGACGACCTCGCCGTCCGCCACGTACAGCAGGTAGCCGCCGCCCTGGCCGCCGTGCGCCACCAGCACGCCCTCGCCGGGCTCGGCGATGTCGGCCGTGATCGTGAACGAGCGCCACTGGATCAGTTGCAGGGCCCGCCAGCGCTCCAGCGTGGGGACGGGCGGCGTCAGCCGTACCGGGGAGGGGTCCTGCTGCCACGGCGGGCGCAGCAGGTAGCGCAGGCGCGAGCCCTCGTCGAGCGGGTAGACCTGGCCGTCGCGGGCGGCGCGCTCCCACGCCGCGGCGACTTCGCGCACGATCTCGGGGTGGCGGGCGGCGAGGTCGCGCGTCTGCGTGCGGTCCGACGGGCGGTGGTAGAGCTCCCACTCGTGCTCGCCGAACGGCGTCAGCGGCGCGTGCCTGGTCACGATCTCCCACTCGCCGCGCACCTGTCCGCGGTGTCCCTGCAGCTCGGTGTGCTGCTCCACATGATCGTGTACGGCCAGCGGCTCGCGCAGCACCCTCACCAGCGACGAACCCGAGCGCGGCAGCCCCTCGGCCGCCTCCACCCCGGTCAGCTCGATCAGCGTCGGCAGCACGTCGGTGACGTAGGCCCACTGGTGACGCAGCCCGCCGCACCCGGCCAGCCCGTCCGGCCACGAGATCAGCAGCGGTACGGCGTGGCCGCCCGCGTGGGCGTTGCGCTTGTACAGGCGGAAGGGGGTGTTGGAGGCCATGGCCCAGCCGCGCGGGTAGTGCGACAGCGTGCGCGGCCCGCCGACGAGGTCGATCCTGGCCAAGTCGGCGGCGGGGTCCTCGCGGTCGTGGCGGCTGTTGGACGACAGCAGCGTGCGCAGGTACTGGGTGGTGCCGTGGCGCTCGCCCTCGCGGGAGGCGCCGTTGTCGGAGGTGAACACGAAGATGGTGTTGTCCAGTTTGCCCAGCTCGCGCAGCGTCTGCCGCAGGGCGCCAACGCTGCGGTCGATCCCGGCGATCATGGCGGCGTAGACCTCCATGTAGCGCTGGAAGAGGCGGCGGGTGTCGTCGTCGAGGGTGTCCCAGGCGGGCACGTCGTCACCGTCCTCGGCGTTGCGCTCGGGAAGGACGGTCCCCTCGGGATGGAGTCCGAGCTCCTGCTGCCGCCGGAACCGACGTTCGCGGATGGCATCCCAGCCCCGCTCATATTTACCGAAAAATCGCGAAATATCGGCCTTCGGTGCCTGAAGTGGGGCGTGCGCCGCGCCGTGCGCCAGATAGAGGAAGAACGGCTGGTCGCCCGCCTGCCGCATCATGGCGACGGCCTCGCGGGTGAGATCGTCGGTCAGGTGATACCCGTCCGGATAGCGGTCGACCTCGACGGCCGAGTTGTCGCGGATGAGCCGGTGCGGATGATGAAAATTGGTGAACGCCTCCAGGAACCCGTAGAAGCGGTCGAACCCCCGCTGCAGCGGCCAGGCGTGGCGCGGACCCGAATCCGACATGTCGGAGTCCTTGGTCAGGTGCCACTTCCCGACGGCCAAGGTGAGCCACCCCGCGTCCCGGAAGATCTCGGCCATCGTGACCGCGTCCTGGGCCAGTTCCCCCGCATAGCCGGGAAACCCGGGATCGGAGTTGGCCACGTGCCCCACGCCCGCGCGGTGCGGATCGACCCCGGTCAGCAGCGCCGCCCTGGTCGGGGAGCACATGGGCGTGACGTGGAAGTCGGTCCACTGGGTGCCGTGGGCGGCCAGTTCGTCCAGGTGCGGCGTGGGTATCTCCGACCCGTAGCACCCCAGATCCGCGAACCCGACGTCATCCACCAGCACCACCACGACATTGGGCGCCTGGGCCCCGGGCACCCGCCGAGGCGGCCACCACGACTCCGAACCCGCGAACGTCCGCCCCACCCGTCCCTGGAACTCCATGCACCGGGTTATAACCCGAAAGATCACCCCCCACCACCCCTCCCCTGAGCGCGGGGCGGGGTGGCGGGTCACGTGTGGCACCGAGGAGTCACGGGCGCTTCCAGAAGGCGGTGCGGGAAGCGCCCTCCGAGCCGCCCCCACCGCCCGACGTCAGCGACGTCAGCACCTCGATGGCGCGCGCCCACAGGGCGGCCAGGTCGGCGCCCGGCCGGTCGGCGGACTCCAGTTCGCGGGCCAGCGCCGCCAGTTCCGCGTGCCCGCCCAGGAACGCCGCGAGCACCGCCAGCCGCGAGGCCAGGTCGGCCAGGTACAGCGGGTCGGGCACGCCCCGGGCCGCCTTCAGGCGGTCCAGTTCGGCCACGAGCTGGGGGCGTACCGCGTCCAGGGAGTGGCGGACCGCGCCGGGGGCGAGGGGCCGGGAGGCGGGCACGGCCCTGGCGAAGCCGCGTCCGCGCTTCATCGCCTGGCCGCCCGCGGCGGCAGGCGGGGCGAAGCCGCGCGGGCCGCCGCCTCCCCCGGCGCCGCCGAAGCTCGACAGATTGTCGGCGGCCTCGTGGATCCCGGCGGCCGGGGCGGACAGCGGCGAACCAGGCGCGGGCATCTGGAAGGCGGCCATCGGCGCGGCCGCCGCCGGCGTCTCCCAGCCGCGGGGCAGCTCGACCGGCTGGATCACCCGGTGCTCGGGCCCGCCCTCGGTGACCTGCCGGGTGTCGGCGGCCACGTAGGCGGTGAAGCGGCACAGCACGCCGTACTCCAGAGAGGTCCGGACGATCTGGCCCTCCAGCTCGTGCTCGCCCATCGCGTAGCGGTCCTCCAGCTCGCGCAGGTGGGCGCGGGCCCAGACGGCCTTCAGGGCGGGGTTGTCCACGACCGTGGCGGCCACCCGCTCCTCCCAGGGCGCGCCCGCGGCCAGCCCGCGCACGGTGACGGCGGCGGCCTCGCGGTAGCGCCCGTACACGCGCAGCGGCACCCCGGGGAAGATCGAGCCCAGGTGGGTGACGGTGCCGGGCTCGGTCTCCAGGCCCTTCAGCGACAGGTCGGTCACCAGCGGCGCCCCGATCCTGCGGTGGATCTGCTCCATGGCGGCGTCCAGCCGGTCCTCGGACTCGACCAGCTCGCAGCGCCCGGCCCCGAGACCGGCCAGGCGGCTCAGGAACCCGGCGTTGACCGCCTGGTCGATGCCGACCGTGTGCACCCGCATGGCCGACAGCGCGCCGCCGGTCTGTTCGAGGATCTGGTCCTCGTTGCCGACCTGGCCGTCGGTGACCAGCACGATGACGCGTTCGCGGGCGGTCTCGCCGAGCAGGGCGATCGCCTGGCGCAGGGGTTCGAGGAGCTCGGTGCCGCCGCGCGCGTCCATGCGTGACAGGTGCTCGACGGCGCGGTAGCGGTTGCGGTCGCTCGCCTCGCGCAGGCCGTCGAAGGCCGCCTCGACGTAGGAGTCGAAGGCCAGTACGGCGAAGCGGTCCTGGTCGGTCAGCGTGTCGACGATGCGGGAGGCGGCGCGGCGGGCGGCGACCATCTTCCAGCCGCCCATGCTGCCCGAGCGGTCGAGCAGGAGCACCAGGTCCCGGGGCGTGCGTGTCCCCTCCAGGGGCGGCGGCACGACGGTGAGCGCGAACGTTCCGGCGCCGTCGAGCTGCAGCGCGGTCGAGGCGTCGAAGCCGAGGCGCAGGATGAAGTCCCTGTCCAGCCGTTCGCCGGGCTCCAGGCTGAGCCGGTCGCCCTCCCGCCTGACCACGTGCAGGCTGGAGGCCAGCTCGCGCAGCTCGAGGCCGGCGGCGTCCACGTCGACCGTGAGCGACAGCCGTACCGGATGGGGGAAGCCGGGCAGCAGCACGGGCGGCGAGATGCGCGAGGCGTCGGGCACCGCGTCGGTGTCGGGCGCGACGCCGTCACCCGCGGAGGGCCCGTCGAGCGGCGCGCCGGGAACGTAGCGCGGCGCGACCACCAGCGGGAAGCGGAAGGTGGCGGCGCCGTCCTCGTAGGGCAGCGGCTGGCTGAGCGTGAGCCTGACCGTGACCCGCTCGCCCGGCACGATGTTGCCCACCCGGATCGTGAACACGTCCGGCCGGTCCTCCTCGGCGATCGCCGCCCGGCGGCCCTCGCGCAGGGCCTGGTCGTAGTCGGCCCTGGCCGCGCCGCGCTCCTTGAGCACGCCCTCGATCACGCGGTCGTCGGCCTCCATGCGGAAGGCGGTGACGGCGGCGCGGTCGGGCAGCGGGAAGACGTAGGTGGCCTCCAGCGGCACCTCGAACGGGTTCCTGAAGCCCTGGGCGACCTCGACGCCCGCGACCAGCCCCGAGATCGAGGCGGTCACGTCGACGCTCTCCAGCGGGAGGTTGCCGCGCTCGGTCTCCAGCGCGCCCAGCCCGGCGTCGGGCAGGGGCAGGCAGCGGGCCGGATCGAGAGAAGTGATCTTCATGTGAGCTTCCTCTCCTGTAGCACTCGAAGAAGCGGTCCGGCCGCGGCGAGGACTGCCTCGATGTCATCGTCTGTGGGGGTACGGCCCGCGCCGTCCAGCACCAGCGCCACCCCGGGCGCCAGCCGGACACCGGAAACCCGCCCGCCACCCACCGGAGCCGGGATATCCGCCTTTGCGCGAGCCGGAGCGTCCGCCGTAGCCGGGATGTCCGCCGGAACCGGGATGTCCGTCGCGGGGCGGGTGGTCCAGAAGCGCGGCCGGGCGCCCTCGGCCCGTGGCGCGTCGGGAAGCTCCAGCAGCGCGGCGGCCTCCAGCGTGGCGTCGGTGGCGCCGGTCAGGCGGGTCTGGATCTCGGCGATCGAGTGGCCTGCCGCCTGCAGGCGTTTGACGGCCACCACCTGGAGCAGGTGGCGCCGGCCGTACTGGGCGATGCGGCCGCGTCTGGTCAGGGGCGGGTCGACGAGGCCGATGGTGGTGTACCAGCGGATGAGACGCTCGCCCGGCACCTCGCGGATCCGGCCGTTGGCGCGCTGGAGACCGGGCCGCAGCGCGTCCGCCGCCCGTTCGGCCAGCTCACCGATGGTCCAGGTCTCACTCATACCCTCACAGTGACACTGTCACTATTGCAGTGTCAACGCGGAAGAATCGGGCATCAAGATCTGTTGTTCAGAGGAAAGCGATTCAAAGGGGGATTCAGACATGGCACCGATCACCGGACCACTCTCCGGGGACGCCAAGAAGGTCGTCGCCGACGCGCTGCAGGGGGCGCTCGTCGACCTCATCGACCTGTCCTTGGTCGCCAAGCAGGCCCACTGGAACGTCATCGGCTCGCACTTCCGTTCGCTGCACCTGCAGCTCGACGAGCTCGTCGCGATCGTGCGCGAGCACGCCGACACGCTCGCCGAGCGGGCCGTGGCGCTGGGTCTCAACCCGGACGGCCGGGCCGCCACCGTCGCGGGCTCCACCAAGGTGACCCAGCCGGAGCGCGCGTGGATCGAGGACGGCAAGGTCGTCGCCCTGTTCACCGACATCCTGGAGGGCGTGATCCAGCGCCTGCGCGAGCGCATCGCGGCCACCGACGAGCCGGACCCGGTCACCCAGGACCTGCTCATCGCCGTCGCCCAGGACGTCGAGAAGCAGCACTGGATGTTCCAGGCCCAGCGTTAGAGCAGCGTGCGGGCCAGCGCGGCGATCGGCGGCCGGGTGGCGAGGAGCTGGCGCAACGCCTCCTCCTCCGCCAGCCCGGCCTCTGCCATCGTCCTGGCCCACGCGTCGCCGTCGCACGACAGCGCCGCCTCCTCCAGGCGCTCCAGGACGGTGGCGCCCGGATGTGCCTCCTGCGCCAGCGCCCACAGCAGGTGCGGCCACCTGATCGTCAGCGCCGCCACCTTCGCCACGCACTCCTCGCCGTGATGCGGCTGCCCGGCCAGGTGGCGCCGGTAGGTGATGAAGGAGTAGAAGCGGAACACGTTGAGGTAGCGCTTCACCTCGCGCGGGTTGGTGAGGTTAAGGGCGGGCAGCGCCGTCTCCGCCGCCCGGCAGGCCCGCTCGTCACTGTAGAGCTCGTCGAACACCCGGTCGGCCGCCCTGGCCGCGGCCTCGGACGATCCGGCGATGCCCGCTCCGGCCACCCCGAGGGCGGCCTGCGCGCGGCGGGCGGCCTGGTCCAGCGTCTCGATCGTCGGCGCCATACCGCGGATGGCCGTCTCCAGCCGGTCGACCAGCTCCGCCCTCGGCTCGGGCACGGGCTCGGGCCTGGGCGCGGCCGAGCGCAGCCCCAGCACCTGCCTGACGTAGTCGGGCGCGCCCTCGTCCAGCGACGGCACGCTCAGCGGCAACTGCACGATCTTCTCCAGGAAGCGCCAGCCGAGCCGGGAGGTGCGCTCGTCGGGCAGCGTCCCCATCAGCTCCCGGTAGGCCAGGCCGACGTGCGCCGCGACCACCTCGGGCTCCATGCCGAGCACGAACACGCAGTTGCCGAAGTCACCGGCCACGAACAGGTTGATCGCCTCGATCACCTGTGACACCGTGCCGGGCGAGCAGCGGTCGAGGTCGTCCACGAACACCACCAGCGGGCGTTCCTCGGTGGCGACCAGGTCCAGGACCCGCCGCATGTCGCCCTGGACGAGGTGCAGCAGCCCGGCCTGGTTGCGATAGCCCTGGTCGGCGACCCCGAAGCGGGCCAGCGGGTCGGGCTGGCGCACCAGCGGGCCGAAGGCGCCGTCGGCCGACTCGGCCAGGAACCTCGCCATCCGCATCACGCCGGCGCCCACGGAGGCCAGGCAGCCGGCCGAGGCCACGGCGGCGGCCGTACCCTCCAGGGCGGGGAACAGGGCGCTGGCGGCGGTGCAGGCCGCGGTGACCAGCGCCGTGGCCAGCAGCCCGAGCGCCACCGGCGCGAGGCGGGTCAGCGCCAGCCAGTACATGCGCCGGCGCACCTCCTCGGTGTCGATGCGCGACAGGTTCAGCTCCAGCCAGAAGCGCTCCCGCTCGGCGGCGGGCAGCCGGCCGGTGATCTGGCTGATGATCTCGTGCGCGAGCCCGGCCCAGACCTGCTCGCCGTTCTGGTACATCCACGGGTTGAACCACACCGTCGGCCGCCACCCCGCGTCCGCGGGCGCCTGCGCGCAGGCGTCGGCGGGCCGCCGCGCGCGCAGCCGTCCGAGCACGTCGAGGTTGGTCAGCCTCCCGGTACGGCGCCGCAACCGCAGCCCGCCCGACCCCGGCGGATCCAGCAGTTCCTGCACCATCCGCATGAGCGAGGTCTTGCCCGCGCCCCACGGCCCCTTGATGCCGATCGTCAGCGGCGGCGAGGTGTCCCGGTGCCGCAGGAACGCCGCGACCGCCTCGGCGTAGACGCGGTGGCCCAGCCGGTCGTCGAGCGTCCAGCGGTCGGAGGCCAGCAGGGTGCGCGGCCGCACGGCCCGCCGCAGCGCGTCACGCCGCCGCCTGGCCGGATCGGGGGCCCGCTGCCCGGTGCCGACCGGCACGTTCGCGATGTCGCCGTGGCTGAAGAGCATCGCGGTCAGGCCCGAGCCCGCGTACTTGCCGGCCGCCAGCTCGTGCAGTTCGGCGACGGTGAGGGGCCCCTCGGCGGCCAGCAGCGCGTCGGCCAGCACGCCGGTCAGGCTGGGCGCGCCGCCGGGCCGGTCGCCGGTCGAGGCCATGGAGGCGGTCAGGGCGGCCGCCGCTATGGGCGGGTCGCCGGGCACGTTCAGGCGGGCCTCGCCGTCACCGTTGACAACCCAGCCGAAGTCCACGACCAGCACCAGCGCGGCGGCGGGCGAGTCGCCGAGGCGGCTGCCGAAGTCCATGATGAGCCGCGTGAATGCGCTCGGCGCCCAGCCCGCGCCGGACGGCCAGCGCACCAGCAGCAGTTCGTCCGGCTGCGCCGAGGTCAGGAACGCCGCCAGCTCCCGGGGAGCGGCGTCGGCGGCCTCCACCGTGGTCACGTCGTAGCCGCTCACGCGCAGCGCTCTGGCCAGGCGCGGCGCCGACGGCGTCCCGTCGAGATAGACCAGTGCCCTGCGCGTCTTGATCGCGGGCGCCAGCCGTACAGCAGTCATGATCGAAATGTGCCGACTCCGGGGTGCCGGTGGCCCCGGGTTTGCGGAGAGTTTGGCCTTGCGAGTACCTCCCATTCACGTGGGTGCGATCGACTGGCGTGGCATCCACAGGGGAGGCCCCACATGTCGCGCAGCACGCCACTTCGCGCGAGCGCCGTCGTCGTGGTGGGCTCGCCCTGGCTGGGCGCCGCTCGTGCCGGCGCCGGTCCGTACGGGCCGCTGCTGCCTCCCAACGGCGACGGGCTCGCGCTGCCCGAGGGGTTCACGAGCAGGACGGTCGCGCGGAGCGGGCGGAAGGTGGCGGGCCTGAAGTGGCACGCCGCGCCCGCGGGCGGGGCCTGCTTCCCCGACGGCGACGGCTGGATCTACGTCTCCAACGCCAAGGTCCCCCTGCTGGGCGGGGCCTCCGCGCTGTGCTTCGGCTCCAACGGCACCGTGATCGAGGCCTACCGCGTCCTGTCGGGCACCACGCTCAACGCCGCCGGCGGCGCCACCCCGTGGAACACCTGGCTGTCGTGCGAGGAGACCGAGAGCGGGCGCGTCTTCGAGTGCGACCCGTACGGCGAGCGCGCCGCCCGCCCGCGCCTGGCGATGGGCAGGTTCCGGCACGAGGCGGCGGCCTGCGACCCGGAGCGCCAGGTGGTGTACCTGACCGAGGACGAGCCCGACGGCTGCTTCTACCGCTTCCGCCCCCGCGACTGGGGCGACCTGACCGAGGGCACGCTGGAGGTCCTCGCCATGGGCGGCGTGTGGCGCCCGGTGCCGCACCCCGCCGCGCCGGTGGAGCCGACCCGCTTCCAGGTGCCCGACGCGCTGCGTTTCGACGGCGCCGAGGGCTGCCACTACGCCGACGGCGTCTGCTCCTTCACCACCAGGGGCGACGGCCGGGTGTGGAGCTACACCGCCTCCACCGGCCGGCTGGAGGCGGCGGGCGGCCCGGAGGCGGGCGAGCGGTTCGTCGTGCGGGGCGGCGGCCCGATGGAGATCAGCGTGATCACCCGTTCCGGCGAGGCGGCGCCCTTCGCCCGGCTGGAGGGCCACGGCCTGTCCACGCCGGCGGGCCCCGCCTTCAGCCCGGACGGCACCCGCCTCTACCTCTCCTCCCAGCGCGGACGCACGGGGGCCAGGGCCGGCACCGACGGGCACACGTTCGAGGTGACCGGCCCCTTCCGCGGGTGAGAGGTGATCGCGCGAGCGCCCGCCCGGGGTGGTGCAATGGTGGGGTGACACAGACACGGTGGCTCGACGAGACGGAGGCGGCCGCCTGGCGGGCCTTCCTGTTCACCGCGCACCTGCTCGAACGCCGCATCGAGGAGCAGTTGAAGACGGAGTCCGGCCTGACCCATCCGCAGTACGAGATCCTCGTGCGGCTGTCCGACGAGCCCGACCGGCGGCTGCGGATGACCCAGCTCGCCAGGGAGGTCGTGGTCACCAAGAGCGCGCTGACCTACCAGATCACCCAGTTGGAGAAGGCGGGGCTGGTGGAGCGTGCCACCTGCCCCTCCGACGACCGGGGCGTGCTGGCGGTGCTGACCGAGAAGGGTCTGCGCTGCCTGGAGCGCACCGCGCCCGGGCACGTGGACGTGGTGCGCGAGTACCTCATCGACCACCTGTCGCCCGAGGAACTGCGCACGATGACGCGGGCGCTGCTGAAGGCGCAGACGGCGCTGCGGGGCTAGGACTGCTGGCGGGCCGCGCGGGCGGCGCGCTCCATCTCGACCCTGGCGCTGGCGGCGTACTTGTCGACGTACTCCTGGCCGGACAGCTCCATGAGCGCGTACATGATCTCGTCGGTGACCGCGCGCAGCACCAGGCGGTCCTCCTCCATGCCGTAGTAGCGGGAGAAGTCGAGCGGCTTGCCGAAGCGCACGCCCGGACGGATGCCGAGCTTGGGCAGGGCGCGGCCGGGCGGCATCATCTCGAAGGTGTTGACCATCGCCCACGGGATCACCGGGACGCGCGACTCCAGGGCCATGCGGGCCACGCCGGTCTTGCCCTTGTAGAGGCGGCCGTCGGGCGAGCGGGTGCCCTCGGGATAGATGCCGAGGACGTTGCCCTCGCGCAGGATGCGCTTGCCGGTGCGCAGCGCGGCCTCGCTGGCCTTGCCGCCGGAGCGGTCGATGGGCACGGTGCCGACGCCGCTGAAGAACATCCGGGTGAAGAAGCCCTTGATGCCCCGGCCGGTGAAGTAGTCGGACTTGCCGAGCGAGATGACCTTGCGCCGGAGCTGGAGCGGGCCGAAGAAGTGGTCGGCGAACGACAGGTGGTTGCCGGCGAGGATCGCCGGGCCGTGCTTGGGAACGTTCTCGACGCCCTCTGCCCAGGGGCGGAACACCACGTGGAGGATCGGCGCCAAGATGGCCTTGACCACCCAATAGAACACCCGGCCACCCCTTCGCGAATCTGGTTCTGCGAGCAGAGTCATCTTCGCATCCCAGGGGCGATGCTCCTACACATGCTCTCGCACATCGGCCACAACCGTGCGACGATCGGGCAATTCCGGGATGAATTACAAACACGCCGATGTTGTGGGAGCTGTCATGCCGCTCATGCCTGGCGCGGAGCCATACCACCACGAGGCCGGTCCGGTCGGCGTGTTGCTGTGCCATGGGTTCACCGGCACGCCGCAGTCGCTGCGGCCGTGGGGTGAGTACCTGGCCGGGCACGGGCTGACCGTCTCGCTGCCGCGCCAGCCGGGTCACGGCACGACGTGGCAGGAGATGAACCGCACCCGCTGGGACGACTGGTACGCCGAGGTGGAGAAGGCGTTCCAGGATCTTCTCGGCAGGTGCTCGGAGGTGTTCGTGGCCGGGTTGTCGCTGGGCGGCTGCCTCGCGCTGCGGCTGGCGGAGGTCCACGGAGAGGCGGTCAAGGGGGTGGTGGTGGTCAATCCGTCGATCACGCTCGACGTGCCCCTGCTGCGGCTGGCGCCGGTACTCAAGTGGTTCCTGCAGTCGGTGCCGGGGGTGGCCAACGACGTCAAGAAGCCAGGGGTACGCGAGCTGGCGTACACGCGGACTCCGGTGAAGGCGGCGGCCTCGCTGCCGAAGCTGTGGTCTCTGGTCCAGGCGGACCTGTCCAAGGTCACGCAGCCGCTGCTGGTGTACCACAGCACCGATGACCACGTAGTCAAGCCGACATCCGTCGCGATACTACGAAAAGTCCTCAAACACGCGACGATCGAGGAACTCTCCGATAGCTACCATGTTGCGACGCTGGATAATGATGCCGACAGGATCTTTGCCGGGAGCCTCGACTTCATCCGGACACATGCCTCGGTACCCTTGCAGAGGGACTGAACGCACCCAGGGGGAAGGCGCGTAGGTGACGCCCCAGAGTGACGAGGACGAGGTCTGGCGTCAGATCGTCGCGTCCTTCAACGAGACAGCCGAGCGCGACTCGGCCGACCAACCATGGCCCGACAGCGAGAACGTGCCGGAGGAGCCGACCCGGCGGGTGGTGCGACCGCCTGAGTTCCGCGAGGTCGACACCGACCTCGCCGAGCCCGAGGGTGAGAGCGAGCCCGAGCGCGAGGAGGAGGAAGAGGGGCACTACGTGCCGCCTCCCCCGCCTCCGCTGCCCAAGCTCGACCTGCCCACCAAGCTGGCCTGGGTCGCGCTGTTCGGCGGCCCCGCCTATCTGCTGCTGGCCGCGATGGCCGAGTGGGAGATGGAGGGCTGGGCGCTGTTCACCGCCGTGGCCGCCTTCATCGGCGGCTTCGTGGCGCTGGTGGTGCGGATGGGCGACGGCCCGCCCAACGACTCCGGCTGGGACGACGGCGCGGTCCTGTAGCGCCCGGCCTCAGGACTGGGTGGGCGTCTTGGGGCCGAACGTCTCCACGACGTCGGTGTAGCGGTCGGTGGCGTCCACGACGTGCCCGACCGCCCACACCGAGCCCTTGCCCGGCAGGTAGGTCACCGCCTGCAGACGTACGGCGTCGCGCCCCTTGAGCGTGCCGCCGCCCCTGATCACCTGGAAGCCGTCCTTGCCCTGGCGCATGAGGAAGCCCTCGGTCGGCCGCGCCGCGTCGTAGCCCGCGATCCAGTAGCGGCCCTTGCCGTCGCCCGTGACCCCGTAGAGGCGCGCCTCGACGGCAGGCAGCTTCTCGCGCGACCACTTCTTGCCGTTCCACGACAGCACCAGCGGCTCGACGCTGCCGGGACCGTGGTAGACGCCGCCGACGGCCAGCGCCCGCTTGGCGTTGTCGACCTGGATGTCGCGCAGGTAGCCGCCGGGCACCGACGGGACCGGCATCGCCTTCCACGAACTGCCCGACTGCCGCACGATCAGCGGCTGCTCCCCCGTGTCGCCGACCGCGAACCCCGAGGACACCGCGTACAGCGCGCCCTTCTCCTTGGTCTTCTGCACCGTCCAGGAGTTGCCCTGCCCGGTGACGATCAGCCCGGTCTTGTCGCGCCGGCCGACCGCGACGACCTTCCCGCCGCGCGCGTCGAGCCCGCCGAGCCAGTCGCCGCTCCACAGGCCGGGCACCTGCACGCGGTCGAAGCCCGCGAGATCACCCTTGGCCAGGTACGGCAGGCCGTCGTGCCCGTCGCCCAGCGCCCACACCTCGCCCGGCCCGGCGGCGGCCACGCTGCGCAGGTTGCCCGCGCCGGTGGAGTCGCGGATGGCGACCTCGCCCCAGGCGCTGCCGTTCCAGTGGCGGATGGTGCCCCGATTCTTCCAGACGTCCCAGATCTCCTGCTGGCCGACGGCCCAGATGTCGCCCGCCGACAGCGCCAGCACGTCGGACAGCGAGCCGTCGGCGTCCAGCCGCGCGCTCGTCGACTGCTGCCACGCCTCGATCGTGGCAGGGCGAGGGTCGTCGGCATGCGCCACCCCGGGCGGGACGGCCAGCGAGGACGCCAGGCACACAGCCGCGGTCAGGGAGAGCGCACGCCGCCGAGAGCGACGGGTCATGAGCAAATGGTACGGGCTGCCCGGGCACGCCCGCCCGGGGACCCCGTCATGAGTCCACCGGCCGCCCCACCGCCCCAGCGCTGCGGCAATCCCCTTTCACCTGCCCTGACCTGCGGAAGATCACCGAGCGTGCGCGATCGGACACGGGAAGATGTTCAGCTTTCCGTTGCCGGGGCGTGACCGTCGGCACCCCTGGATCACGCCCTCACCGGGGGTCCGGGGCGAGTTCGGCGAGGACGGGGAGGTGGTCGGTGGCGGCGATCAGGTCGTCCCCGGCGGCTCCGGTGCCGCCGCAGCCGGTCACCCGGACCCCGGCGCCCGCGAACACCCCGTCGATCCGCTTGCGCGGCTGCCTGGCCGTGAACGTCAGCCCGTCGCCCCGCGGCGCCCAGGCGTAGGCGTCCACCAGCCGTCCGGCCAGGTACCGCCAGGTGGGCGCGTCGCTCTGCTCGTTGACGTCCCCGCACAGCACCGGCGCCGCCCCGAACCGGGAGGCGACCGCCTCCAGGCGGGCCAGGGCCTCCACCGCGTGGTGGAACCTGGCGGCGGCGTTCAGGTCGAGGTGGACGGAGGCGACGGCCAGCCGTACCCCGTCGAGCTCCACCACGGCGATGGCCACCGCGCGGATCTCCAAGCCCAGGAAGATCTTCAGCACGTGGTGCTCGGCGTGCAGGACCCGCGCCCGCGGGCCCACGTAGACCGACACGCCGCCGAGCCGCCCGCCGGCCGCCACGCGCATCCCGGCCGCCTCGGCCAGCGCCTGGCGCCGTCCCCGCCAGTAGAGCAGGCGCGGCGCCTCCTGCACGCACAGCACGTCGGCGCGCATCGCCGTGATCACCCTGACCAGCGCGGGCACGCTGTCCTTCAGCCCGCGCACGTTGTAGGTGCCGACCCTCACGCTGGGGAACCCAACCCCGCCGTGCGCCGCTGTCAGCGCTGCCGGGCCAGGTCGGCCGCGCCCACCACCCCGGCGGAGGCGCCGAGCTCGGCCAGCCGTACGTCGGCGACCGGGCGGTGCCCGCGGCCGGTGAGCTGGCGGGCGAAGGTCTCCTTCGCCCGCTCGAAGAACAGGTCGGCGGCCCGCGAGACGCCGCCGCCGATGATGAAGCAGCCGGGGTCGAGCACGGCGGCCAGGTCGGCCAGCCCCTGGCCCAGCCAGTCGGCCAGCGAGGCGAAGGCGGCCAGCGAGGCGTCGTCGCCCTTGCGGGCGGCCTCGGTCACCTCCTCGCCCTCGATCTTCTCCCCGGCCAGCTCGAACAGGATCCTGGCCCGCTCGGGCTGCTGCCTGGCGATCTCCCTGGCGTCGGCGACGAGGGCGTTGCCGCTGGCGTACTGCTCCCAGCAGCCCAGGTTGCCGCACCCGCACAACCGGCCCTCGGGGACGACCTGCATGTGCCCGAGCTCGGCGCCCATCCCCCACCGGCCGCGGTACAGCTTGCCGTCGAAGACGAGCCCGCCGCCGATGCCGGTGCCGACGGTGATGCAGACGACGTGGGTCTGGCCGCGCCCGGCGCCGAAGTTGGTCTCGCCCCACGCCATGGCGTTCGCGTCGTTCTCGACGACGACGGGCAGGCCGACCAGGCCCATGATCTTCTTCTGCAGGGGTTCCTCGCGCCAGGCGAGGTTCGGGGCGAACCGTACGATCGACCGCGTCTCGTCGACGAACCCGGCCGCGCCTACGCCGATCGCCTCGATCTCGCGGCCCTCGGCCAGTTCCTTGACCACGTCGGCCACGGTCTCGGCGACGAGGTCCGGCTGGTCGGCCGGCGTCGGCCGCAGCGCGTGCGCGACGATCTCGCCGTCCTCGTCGACCACGCCGGCGGCGACCTTCGTGCCGCCGATGTCCACCCCGATAGTCAGCATGCTCACCCCAGGTCGATGTGTTCCACGTCGTCGCCACCGCGCTCGTCGCGCGTGCGGGTCCTTTCGGCCGCCCCGGGGGTGGGCCTGTTCAGCGCGTCGAACGCGCCACGGACCGCGGCGAACAGCTCTCCGCCCGCGGCCACCAGGTGCCCGGCCACGTCGGAGCCGGACTCCCGCTGTGCCGCGATCGCCCGGCAGACCGGGCAGGCGCGGCAGATGTACTCGTCGTGCGGCTCGGACACGGCCTCGCCCCACACGTCTCTCTCCCTGCGCCCGCCGCCGGTGACGCTGCTGGCGAAGGAGTTGATGACGGTCTTGCCGACCTGCCTGGTCGCGCGGTTCTGGATCACGCCGAACAGCTTGCGCGCCTCGTCCGCCACGGACCCGATCGGATCCCTGTCGTTGTTCGTCTCAGTCATCAGACCCTCCTGAAACGAACCGTACCTTCAGGAAACCCTCTCGGAGCACGGCGGAGCCGATCTTCCTGCGGGCGAGGGCCGCGGGCAGCGCGATGATCCTGCGGTACGGCCCCGCCGTCACGATCAGCTCGTCCCGCTTGCGGGCCAGGTCGACCTCGCCCTTGACGGCCCCGGGCAGCGCCAGGCTGAGCTCGTCGCCGGTCAGGACCAGCGGCGGCGGGGTGGCCGGCGGGGCGAAGGGGTCGGCCGTGCCGTACAGGCGCTCGCCGAGGGCGGTCAGGGCGTCGGCGCCGACGGGCTCCTCGGGCAGGTAGGGCACCACGTGGATGGGCAGCGGGGCGAACGACTCCTCGGCCTCGCCGAGCAGCCGGGCCTGGGCGCGTACCCACTGGGCGCGCCACTCGTCGGCGTCACCGGAGGGGAAGACGCGGTTGGCGATGACGGCGTCGACGCGGTAGCCGTACAGGTTGAGGGAGGTGAGGGTGCGCCGCGCCTCGGCCAGCACCACCGACTCGGGCGTGAGCACGAGGCGCACGGACGCGCCGGGACCCGTGAGCAGCTCGCGGATCTCCATGAGCCCGCGGTGCAGCCGCTCGCCGGCGCTGACCACGTCGTCGCCCGGCGCGCTGACGTGGGCGACGCTGCGCATGAACGGCGAGACGACCTTCATGATCCGGCGGCCGACCGGCAGCAGGCGGCTGACGTGCCAGTCGAGCGCCTCGGGCAGCGCGAGCAGGCGCAGCGTCTCGGCGGTGGGCGCGCAGTCGACGACGATGACGTCCCAGCCGCCGGAGCGGGCGTGCTCGCGCAGCTCCAGCAGGGCGATGACCTCTTCGGCGCCGGGCAGGACGGTGATCTCCTCGGCGGTGATCTGGTCGAGGCCGAGTTCGCCGAGCACGCCGCGGGCGTAGTCCTGCAGCTCGCCCCAGTGCTCCTCCAGGGACTTCTGGGTGTCGACCTGGTGCAGGCACAGGCCGGGCGCGATCTCACCGGGCTGGGCGGCCAGGGCGTCGGCCAGCGAGTGGGCGGTGTCGGTGGAGATCACCAGCGTCTTGAGCCCGCGGCTGGCGGCGAGCGTCGCGGTGGCCGCGGCGACGGTGGTCTTGCCGACGCCGCCCTTGCCGGTGAACAGCAGGACGCGGGGGCTCACCTGTGGCCCTCGACCCGCTTCTTCAGGCCCTTCAGAGCCGTGTCGACGATCACCTTCTCGGCCTTGCGCTTGATCATGCCGATCATCGGGACCTTGAGGTCGACCGCGAGTTCGTAGGTCACGGAGGTGCCGCTGCCCGTGTCGGCCAGCGCGTAACTCCCGCTGAGCTCGGAGACCATCTTGCCCTGCTCGACGACCCGCCAGCGGACGCCGGTGTCGTCGTCCCAGGTGTAGCCGAGGGTGTAGGAGTCGCTGATCACGCCGGCGTCGAGCACGAAGCGCACGTCGGCCGGCCGGCCGTCGGGGCCGGTGGTGACGACCTCCGCGCTCTTGACCGCGCCGGCCCACTCCGGGTAGCGGGGCAGGTCCGCGATGACCGCCATGACGGCGGCCCGGTCGGCGGAGATGGTGATGCTCGAAGTGGTGCGATCAGCCATGCGACCACAGTATCGGTCCACTCACCACTCCAGCACGAACGGCTGTCCCTTTCCCCGGAAATGACCGACGTTCCAGCATTCTGTGCGGCCGATCCTGGTGTGGGAGTAGAGCGGCTGGTGAACGTGCCCGAACAGGGCGTAGCGCGGCTGGACGCGCCTGATGTAGTCGAGCGTCGCCTCACTGCCGCGCTCGAAGCGCCTGGCGACCGTGTCGTACAGCAGTTGCGGCACCGCGGGCGGGATGTGCGCGCACAGCACGTCCACCTCGCCGAGCGCGGCGACCTTCGCCGCGTACTCCTCGTCCTCGATCTCGTACGGCGTGCGGTACGGCGTCTTCAGCCCGCCCCCGACGAACCCGAAGCGCCGTCCCCCGATCTCCGCCTCCTGCCCGTCGAGCACCGTGTGCCCCGGTTTGAGGTAGTCGGCCCACAGCCGGGGCACGTCCACGTTGCCGTAGGTGAGGTAGGCGGGCTCGGGCATGGCGGCGAACAGCGCGGCGTACTGCCGGCGCACGTTGGCCTCGATGTGCTCGCGCGGGTCGCCGCCGAGCCCCTTCCACAGCTCCGCCGACATGGCCCTGGCCTCGTCGAAGCGCCGGGCGGTGCGCAGTGCGATGAACGTGGCGGCGTTGCCGGCGCCGAACAGGTCGGCGAAGATCCCCTGCGCGTGGTCGTCGTAGTCGATGTAGAGGATGAGGTCGCCGAGACAGACCAGGGCGTCGGCCCCGTCGCCCGCCCTGGACAGCGCCTCGACGCTTCCGTGCACATCGCTCACGACATGGACCCGCATGCGGGAAATCCTATGAGCGGCGGCGGCTAGCATGAGGTTTGCCCTTCATAACGCCTGGATGACGAAGCTACCGGTGCGTAACTTAACGCGGTAACGTCGCGCCGGTCCCCGAAGAGGAGTTTGATCCGTGCGCGAGTACAGCGTCCCCGTCCTGGTGGATGTGCCGGCCTCGGCCGGCCTGACCGACACCGTGTTCAGGCGTGGCGAGCAGGAGCCGGGCGCGGTGATGTTGCGCCGCAAGTCGGGCGACGACTGGCCGGCCGTGACCGCCGCCGAGTTCAGGGACCAGGTGGTGGCGCTGGCCAAGGGCATGGTGGCCGCGGGCGTCGAGCCGGGCGACCGGGTCGCGATCATCTCCCGCACCCGCTACGAGTGGACGCTCGTCGACTACGCGATCTGGGCGGCGGGCGCGGTCTCGGTGCCGGTCTACGAGACCTCCTCGGTCGAGCAGGTGCGCTGGATCCTGTCCGACGGCGGCGTCAAGGCGGTCTTCGCCGAGCTGGACGACCACGTGGGGACCGTACGCGAGGCGGCGCCGGAGCTGAAGGCGATCTGGCGGATGGACGAGGCGCTCGACGGCTCGGGCGTCGCGGACGAGGAGATCGAGCGCCGCCGCGCCGAGCAGACCGGCGCGGACCTGGCCACGATCATCTACACCTCGGGCACCACGGGGCGGCCCAAGGGCTGCCGCCTGACCCATGACAACCTGCTGTTCACCGCGCGCAACGTGGCCGGCGGGCCGCTGGAGACGGTGTTCACGACCGACGAGCCGGGCGTGCTGCTGTTCCTGCCGCTGGCCCACGTCTTCGCCCGGCTGATCCAGGTGGTCGCGATCGAGACGGGAACGGTCCTTTCGCACACGCCGAACATGAAGAACGTGGCCCCCGACCTGGTCTCGGCCAAGCCGACGCTGCTGCTGGGCGTGCCGAGGGTCTTCGAGAAGGTCTACAACGGCGCCGAGCAGAAGGCGATCCAGGGCGGCAAGGGCAAGATCTTCGCCCGCGCGGCGGACGTGGCCGTCGCCTACAGCAGGGCCTCCGGCAAGGCCGGGTTCGGGCTGCGGCTCAAGCACGCGCTCTTCGACCGGCTCGTCTACTCCAAGCTGCGCGCCGCCACCGGCGGCCGCCTCTCCACGGCGATCTGCGGCGGCTCGGCGTTGGGCGAGCGCCTCGGCCACTTCTTCCGCGGCGTCGGCATCGAGGTGCTCGAAGGGTACGGCCTGACCGAGACCTCGGCCCCCTCGACGGTCAACCTGCCCGGCGGGAACAAGATCGGCACGGTCGGCAAGCCGCTGCCCGGCGTCACGGTGCGCATCGGCGAGGATGGCGAGATCCTGGTCAAGGGCCGCCACGTCTTCGCGGGCTACTGGAACAACGAGCAGGCCACGGCCGAGGCGATCGACGCCGGAGGCTGGTACCACACCGGCGACGTGGGCGAGCTGGACGAGGACGGCTACCTGCGCATCACCGGCCGCAAGAAGGAGATCCTGGTGACCGCGGCGGGCAAGAACGTCGCGCCGGGCCCGCTGGAGGACGCGCTGCGCGCGCACCCGCTCGTCTCCCAGGCCATGATCGTGGGCGACGACCGGCCGTTCGTGGGCGCGCTGGTCACGCTCGACCCCGAGGCGCTGGAGCACTGGAAGAAGGAGAACGGCGCCGACGGCGCGAGCCTGGCCGAGCTGAGCCGCGACCCGAGGATCCTGGCCGAGGTGCAGCGGGCGGTCGACGCCGCCAACCTGACGGTCTCGCGGGCCGAGCAGATCAAGAAGTTCGTGGTGCTCGACCTGGACATCACCGAGGAGAGCGGGCACCTGACGCCCACGCTGAAGATCAAGCGCAACATCGTCATGCGCGACTTCGCGGACACGGTCGAGGCCCTGTACACCCCGTAACCCCTCCGATCACTCTTCTGTTTGAGAACGGTTGCAGGGCCGTTATTGACAACTTGAGACGGATCACAGCTACTAGAGGTCGTATCATTCAGCGGCCCTGACTAGCAGTGCTCCGATGAATGGGCCGCACAGTCAACCCGCCGGTTCGTCACGCCCGGCGAGGAAGGCGGCAAGGGTGAACAGGACCCTCGCAGCAGGCTTAGCGGCCCTGCTCGCGCTCACCGCGTGCTCGGTGAACGAGGCGGCCGCGCCGTCGTCGCCGGGCCAGGCAGGCGCCAAGGAAGTCACCTTTCTGCTGTTCGAGTCGCCCAACCTGAACGCGGCGTACTGGGACGCGCAGATCAAGCGGGCGACCGACGCGGTCCCCGGCATCACCGTGAAGAAGGTCGTCGCGCCCGCGGCGGGCAGCCGCGACGAGTTCGCCAAGCAGCTCATCGCCTCGGGCCAGTTCCCCGACGTCCACATCGGCCTGCAGGACATCCTCGGCTTCGCGCCGAACCTCTACTCCTGGACGCCCGAGGACCTCAAGGACTTTGAGTGCACCGCCTGCGGCGCCATCGGCGGCAAGGTCGTGCAGTTGCCGACCAACACGCAGACGCACTCGAACGTCTACTACAACAAGGGCCTGTTCGAGAAGGCCGGCATCACCGCCCCGCCCAAGACCTACGCCGAACTCCTCGACGCCGCGGCCAAGCTCAAGGCCAAGGGCATCACCCCGTTCGTGACCGGCGGCGGCCCCGACGCCTTCGCCTCCACGCTGGCCTGGACCGGCGTCCTGACCACCGACGTGTACGGCGTGAACCCGGAGTGGATGAAGCAGCGGCGCGAGGGCAAGGTCAAGTTCTCCGACCCCGGCTTCAAGGCCGCCACCCAGAAGTTCGCCGACCTCGCCGCCAAGGGCTACATCGACAAGAAGGACCTCTCGCGCGACTACGGCGCCACGCAGACCGCCTTCCTGGAGGGCAAGGGCGCCATGTACCCGATGGGAAGCTGGTTCGCCTCCCCCAGCGCGGGCGACAACCCGGAGAACACCATCGAGATCGGCCGGTTCACCTGGCCGGGCGAGACCGGCGCGGACAAGCTGGCCGCCTTCACCGGCGGCGGGCTCACCGTAAGCGCCGCCGCCAAGGACCTGGAGTCGGCCAAGAAGTTCGCCCTGGCCTTCCAGCTCGACAAGGCCAACCTGGACGCCTCGGTCAAGGCCGACGCGCTCTTCCCGGCGATCAAGGGCTATACGCCGCCGTCGATGGGGCCGGTGTTCACGGAGTCGTACAAGGCGTGGTCGGACGCCAAGACGGCGGGCGCGATCGTGCCGTCCTTCGGCTGGGAGGCCGGCGACGAGGCGATGCTGCCCGGCATGAAGGAGAAGTGGTGGTCCTCGGCCCAGGACCTCGTCAGCGGCAAGAAGACCGTGGACGAGGTGCTGAGCTACCTCGACGACGAGTGGGACAAGTCCTCTTGAGAGTCGCGTACGGCAGGGCCTGGCACTTTCTCAGCTTCGGCGCCCCCGGGCTGCTGATCTACGTGTGCTTCGTGCTCGTGCCGATCCTGCTCAGCGTGGGCTACAGCATGACGAACTACAGCCTGCTGCGTCCCGGCTGGAGCTGGGTGGGGCTGCGCAACTACGAGCTGCTCCTCACCGACCAGGCGTTCCTGACCTCCCTGCGGGTCACGACCGTCCTGACGGTCATGGTCCTGGTCCTGCCCAACCTCCTCGGGCTGGCGATCGCGGTGCTCCTGGACCGCCGCGGCTGGTTCTACAACGCCATGCGCAGCGTCTACTTCACCCCGATGGTGCTCAGCTCCGTCGTGGTCAGCGTGATCTGGACGCGGGTCCTCGACGACGAGGGCCCGCTCAACCAGGCGCTGCGCCTGCTCGGCGTGGCCGACCCGCCCGGCTGGCTGTCCGACCCGGACTACGCGCTGTTCTCCCTGGGCGGGATCGTCTCGTGGCAGATGCTCGGCTTCTGCGTCGTGGTCTACCTGGCCGGGCTGCAGGGCGTGCCGACCGAACTCGCCGAGGCCGCCTCCATCGACGGCGCGGGCCCGTGGACGCGCTTTCGCCGCATCACCTGGCCGCTGCTGGCCCCCGCGCTGACCGTCAACACCGTCGTCCTGCTGATCACCACGTTCAAGATCTTCGACCATGTCAAGGTCATCACCAATGGCGGGCCGGGCACCGGCACCACCGCCACCGTCGCCTTCACGATCATGCAGGAGGGCTTCGTCGAGAACCACCAGGGCTACGCCTCGGCCATGGCCGTGGTCATGCTGGTGATCATCGCCGTGGCCTCCGTCGTCGCGCTGCGCGTACTCCAGAGCAGGGAGGTGCAGCTGTGAGGCGGCCACTCCTCACGCTCGCGGTCACCAGCGTCTTCTTCGTGCCGCTCTACGTGGCGCTGGTCAACGTCGTCAAGCCGAGCGCGCTCATCCCGGGGGCGGGCGCGATCGCGCTGCCGATCCCGCCGACGCTGGACAACCTGACCGCGGTCCTCACCGACCCGACCAACCTGTTCTGGGCGAGCCTGGCCAACAGCGTCATCGTCACGACGCTGTCGGTGATCGTGCTGACGCTGCTGTCGGCGATGCTCGCCCACTACCTCGCCCGTACGGCGGGCCGCTGGGGCCGGCTCGTCACGGTCCTCCTGCTGTGCGGTCTCATGATCCCGCCCCAGGTCATCCTGGTCCCGATCACCCAGGTGCTGCGGGCCTTCGGCCTCATGACGACGGTCCAGGGACTGGTGCTGTTCAACGTCGGCTACTACATCCCGTTCGGGGTGTTCGTGTTCACCGGGTTCCTCAAGGGCATCCCCGCCGACCTGGAGGAGGCGGCGGCGATCGACGGCGCGGGACGCGGGCAGGCGTTCTGGCGCATCGTCTTCCCGCTGCTGCGCCCGGCCACCGCCAGCGTCCTGATCTTCCTGTCGGTGTGGATCTGGAACGACTTCCTCAGCCCGCTCATCATCCTCGGCCCCGGCCAGGGCACCACGGTCACCACCGGCATCTACCGCTCGCTCGGTCAGTACTCCTTCGACTACGGCGGCGTGTTCGCCCTGATGTTCCTCTCGACGCTGCCCGTCCTGATCTTCTATCTCGCCCTGCAGAAGCAGTTCGTCAAGGGACTCACCGGCGGTGCCACGAAGGGGTGAGTTTAGCCGGCCTGACAAACGGAAAAAGATCTCAGTCAACGCAAGGAAGCAGGTGCACCCCCCATGATCCTGCCGTCCACCAGAACCGCCGTGGCGTTGCTCGGCACCGCGCTGGTCCTGGCCGCGTGTTCGTCCGGCAGGGAGGAGACCACCGCGGGCGCGAGCAAGGCGCCGGCGGGCGGCAAGGTCTCGATCGCCTACCTCCAGAAGCAGGGCGACCAGGAGTACTTCATCGGCGAGGCCCAGGGCGCCAAGGACAAGGCCGCCGAGCTGGGCGTCGACCTCCAGGTCGTCGACCTCGGCGAGGACACCAACAAGGCGGTCACCGAGACCCAGGCGGCCATCGGCAAGAAGGTCGGCGGCATCATCATCGTCGTCCCCGCCCCGGCCGTCGGGCCCCAGATCGTGCAGCTCGCCAAGGACGGCGGCGTACCTCTGCTCACCTCCGACGACCAGGTCTGCGTCGACGGGCCCGACCCCGCCGCCTGCGACAAGTCCAAGCTGGTGCCCCGCGTCGGCTTCTCCGGCGCCCAGATGGGCGAGTCCGTCGGCACCCGCGCGGGCGAGGAGTTCAAGAAGGCCGGGTGGAAGAAGGAGGACACCGCGATCATCACGGCCTGGCAGCAGGACGTGACGGTCTGCACCGACCGCGTCAAGGCCGCGGTGCCGAAGTTCGAGGCGGCGGCGGGCGTCACCGGCGTGAAGGTCATCGAGGTCGGCACCGACAACACCCCGACCGGCGCCCAGGACAAGGTCGCGGCCACGATCAGCGGCAACCGGGCGGTCAAGAACTGGGTGATGCTCGGCTGCAACGACGAGAACGTCAGCGGCGGCGTCACCGCCATGCAGAACGCCGGGATCAAACCGGAGAACATCATCGGGGTGGGTTTGGGCGCCTATCTCGCGTGCAAGGACTGGAACAGCGGCAAACCTTCAGGTATGAAGGCAGCGTTGTTCATCAACGGATACGAGGTCGGCAAGCTCGCCGTGCAGACGATGTATGACACCATCAAGAACGGCACCGCCATGCCGGCCGAGGCCTTCGCACCAACGAAGATGGTGGATGCGACCAACTGGCAGGCCGAGGGAGTCAAGTGCAGCGCCTGACACGGTTATCGGTGGCCGCCGCGGCGGCGGCCACCGCTCTGGCAACGCTCGCGAACCCGGCGGCGGCCGACGAGGTGCCCGAAGGCGCCCTCCTCGGCGACGGCAGCCGGGTCGTGCGCGTCGACGACGGCCGCTGGGTGGTGGCCAAGCAGCTACCCAACGGCGACCTGGCGGTGGCGCTCTACAACGAGAGCGGGCACCCGCAGCGCATCGCCACCACGGTGACCGACCTCGGGCTTCCCGCGGCGGCGCCCGCCTACCGCGTACGCGAGCTGTTAACCGGCGCCGACGCCCACACCTCGGGCGTCCTGGCCGCCAACGTGCCCGCCAGGCAGGCGCTCCTCTACCAGATCTCCAGGGACGCGGCCTGGTCCTCCTACCCGCCGCTCCTCGAGTTCGACCTCCAGGTCCCCACCCCCTACCAGGGCGCCGCCGCGCTCATCGAGCCCGGCGCCACCACCCAGGTCACCACCGTCGTCACCAACCACGGACTCACCAACGCCGCCGACATCGCCTCGTCGCTGCGCGCGCCCGAGCGCTGGATCTCCACCGCCGCGACCCCGGCCGCCGCCAAGATCCTCGGCCCCGGCCAGCGCCTGGCCACCACCTGGAACCTCACCACCCCGGCCGGCCTGCCCCGCAACGCGTACTGGCTGGAGGCCGCCGCCGCCAAGCTCCGTGCCGCCTCCGTCTTCGTCGTGCCGCCGCCCGCCCCCGCGGGCACCGCCTACGTCAGCGACCTGAGCTGGCTCAGCATGGCCAACGGCAAGGGCGCGGTCGAGCGGCGCAAGGTCACCGTCAACGGCGCCGCCTACAACAAGGGCCTGACCGCCCACGCCCCCGGCACCCTCGACTACTACCTCGGCGGGCGCTGCACCAAGCTCACCGCGCACGCGGGCGTCGACGACGCCGCGGGCACGGGCGGCACCGTCACCTTCGAGATCTGGGCCGACGGCCGCAAGGCCGCCGACTCCGGGGTGCGGACCGGCGCCATGGCCGCACTGCCGCTCGCCGCCGACGTGACCGGCGCGCGTCTCGTCAGGCTCGTCGTCACCGACGCGGGCGACGGCCCGGGCGGAGACGCGGCGGCCTGGGGAGACCCGGTGGTCACGTGCTCAGGGTAGAGGAGCTGGCCAAGCACTTCTCCGGAGTACAGGCGCTGCGCGGCGTCACCCTCGACTTCCCCGCCGGCCAGGTCACCGCCCTCATGGGCGAGAACGGCGCGGGCAAGTCCACGCTCATCAAGATCGTCAATGGTGACCACCGCCCCGACGGCGGCCGCGTCCTGCTCGACGGCCGTCCCCTCGACCTGCACTCCCCCGCCGACGCCCGCCGTCACGGCATCCGCGTCATCCCCCAGGAACCGGAGATCATCCCGCACGTCTCCGTCGCCGAGAACGTCCACGCCGGCGCCCTCCCCCGTCGCCGCGGCCGCCTGCTCGACCGCGCCGCGCTGCGCGAGCGCGTCCAGGCCCAGCTCGTACGGCTCGGCTTCGAGCACGCCCTCCACCCCGACGCCCTCGGCTCCGCCCTCACCCCCGCGCAACGCCAGCTCGTCGAGATCCTGCGCGCCCTGACCGGCGAGGCCCGCGTCATCGCCTTCGACGAGCCCACCTCCTCCCTCGGCGAACACGAGACCGAAGCCCTCTTCGCCCTCATCGCCCGGCTGCGCGAGCAGGGCCTGGCCATCGTCTACGTCTCCCACCGGCTCAAGGAGATCTTCCGCCTGGCCGACCGCATCGCCGTCCTGCGCGACGGCGCCCTGGTCGGCGTACGGCCGGCCGCGGAAGCCGGTGAGAACGAGATCGTCCGCATGATGGTGGGCCGGGACCTGTCGTCCATGTTCGAACGCCCCGGCACCGAGGCGGGCGAGGTCGTCCTCGACGTCCGGGGGGTCACCACCGACGACGTGCGCGACATCACCTTCCAGGTGCGCGCCGGGGAGGTCGTCGCCCTGGCCGGCCTGGTCGGCGCCGGCCGGTCGGAGCTGTCCCGCGCGCTGGCCGGCGACCTGCCGATCCGCTCGGGAACGGTGAGCGTGGCGGGCCGCGTGCTGCGGCTGCGCCACCCGGGCGACGCCGTACGGGCCGGGCTCGGCTACGCGCCCGAGGAACGCAAGGCCCAGGCACTCTTCCTCGACCGGAGCGTGCGCGACAACACCTCCCTGGTCATCCTCGACCGGCTGCGCAGGTTCCGCTTCGTCCGCCGCGCCGCCGAGAACCGCGCCGTGGCCGAGTTCGTCGACCGGCTGCGCGTGCGCACCCCGTCCCTGGAGCACGAGGTACGCAAGCTGTCCGGCGGCAACCAGCAGAAGGTCGTCCTGGCTCGCTGGCTGGCCCGCCGCCCCAAGGTGCTCATCCTCGACGAGCCGACCCGGGGGATCGACGTCGGGGCGAAGGCGGAGATCTACCACATCATCGCCGACCTGGCCCGCTCCGGAGTGGCCGTCCTGGTGGTCTCCTCCGAACTCCCCGAGATCCTGGGCCTGGCCGACCGCATCCTGGTGATGCAGAACGGCCGCATAACCGGCGAACTCCCCCGCACCCACGCCACCGAGGAATCCATCCTCTCCCTGGCCATGACCGACGACCTAACCCCCACCCCCTCCTAACCCACCCCACCCCTTCGCCACCTCCCACCCCCACACCCTCTCCAGCCCAACACCCCACCCCGGCGCCCCTCTCCGGCCCAGCACCCTCTCCCGCGCCCTCTACGACCCAGCACCCCTCTCCCGCGCCCTCTACGACCCAACGCTTCACACCGCCGCGTCCCCTCTCCGACCCGACGCCCCAGCCTCACGGCACCTGCGGCCCAGCACGCCACGGCACCTTCGGCCCAGTGCCCGGCAGGCAACCCGGAACCCCACCGGGAACCTCCAGACCTCCGACCCCACCACCACCCGGGCTCACGCGACCGCCGACGCCGTACCAGCGCGCCCGGCTCCTCACCCCCGCCGCCAGAAACCTCCGACCACCCCGAGGCCCGCACCCCATGACCACCACAGCAGACCCCACACCAGGAGGCGCGCGATGACCTCCCAGACCAGCGCCCACGAGGCCCCCAGCGACCCGAGCCGGAACCGGGGACGGCTGGCCGGAGCCGTCGCGGCCATCGGCGCCCAGAACCTGATCCTGCTGCTGGCCATCGTGGCCGTGGGGGCGCTGTTCGGGGTGCTGGATCCCGGTTACCTGGCGTGGAGCAACATCCGGGTCATCGGCGACGCCGTCACGATCGCCGGGCTGCTGGCGGTGGTCCAGACGGTCGTGATCATCTGCGGCGCCCTGGACATCTCCGTCGGCTCGGCCACGGGCGTGGCGTCGGTGGTCAGCGCGATGGCGTTCATGGCCACCGGCCGCAACCCGATGCTGGGCATGGCCGCCGCCCTGGCCGTGGGTCTGCTGCTCGGCCTGATCAACGGCATCATCATCGTGTACGGCCGCGTCAACGCCGTCATCGCCACCCTGGCGACGCTGGCCGCGTACAAGGGCCTGGCTCAGTTGTTGTCCGGCGGCGCCGCGCAGGGCTACGTGCTGGGCGACGACCTGTTCATCTTCATCTCCCGGGGCAGCGTGGCGGGCCTGCCCACGATGGTGTGGATCCTCATCCTGGTCGCCCTGGCCATCCACATCCTCCTGAAATACACCGACATTGGCCGCAACCTCTACGCCATAGGCGGCAACGACGTCGCCGCCCGCCTGGCAGGCATCAACATCAACAAATACCTCATAGCCGTGTACGCCCTGGCGGGCCTGGTAGCCGCGATAGCCGGCATCATCCTCACCGCCCGGATCGGCTCCGGCCACCCCACCTCGGGCAGCGCCGGCCTGGAACTGAAGGCCATCACCGCCGCCGCTCTGGGCGGCTGCGCCCTGAAGGGCGGAAAGGGCGGAGTGGGCGGCACCCTCCTGGCAGTGGTCCTGCTGGGCGCCCTGGAAAACGGTCTCACATTCCACGGCATCAGCACCTTCTGGCAGAACGTCGCCCAGGGCGCCCTCCTCGTCGTGGCCGTGGTGATCCAGCAACGCCGCAGCGGCGAACGAGCCGTCGGCCTCCCCACCTAGCACCACCCGCAACCGCTTGCAAGGTAGTCGCAGTAGGCCGGGTGCGCATGGAATTGGCGTGCGATCAGCGGGCGTGCGACGCGGCCGACCCGTAGGTACGCGCCTGACGAGGCAGTCGCGGAGATGTGTGGGCTTGGTGCACGAGAGGACTGCGTGTGGAGGGCTCGGAGGCTGAACGCTCCGGTGGTCTCGGGCAGGTGGGCTCAGGGTGTGGCGGGCGCGGCCAAGGTGGCTCGGCGAGCGGACAGATCGGGCCTGGCTGGCGCGGCATTCTCGGGCGGAGACGGGTGGAGGCTAGAGAGACAGGCAGGGCTGACGGGTCGCGGGGTAGGGGTGGTTGAGCGGGGGCGGTGGAGCGGGGATGGTTGAGCGGGGGTGGTTGAGCGGGGGCGACGGGCTAGGGGGTGGTGGGGTGGGGGTCTATGGCGTTGGCGAGGGTGTGGAGGGCGCGGGCTGCTCGGCGGCGGAGGCCGCCGCCCGACGTGGCGGCACGTGTGCTGTAGGGCGGTGAGCCGAGGGTTCGTGAACCATGGGGTGGCGAGGTGGCGGACCGTGAGTTGGCGGGCCCGGAGGCGGGGGTGGACGGGGCGTTGGCGGGGGTGGACGGGGTGTTGGTGGGGGTGGACGGGGCGTTGGCGGGGGTGGGTGGGGTGTTGGTGGGGGTGGACGGGGTGTTGGTGGGGTGGAGGTGGGCGGTGGCGGTGCGTTCGGCGGTGGCTTCGGCTATGAGGTCGGCGTGGCGGGTGCGGATGTAGTCGGTGATCATCTGCTCGTTCATGAGGTGGGCTCCGCTCGGATGATGGCGATGTCACCGCTCAGGCTGCGGGCGGTGATCTCGACGGTCTGCTCGGTGGGCGCGGGTTCGGTGGTGTCCTGGTTGAGGGCGGAGGTGACGTGGCCGGTCAGGGAGTTGACGTCCAGCCAGGCTGCGGTGCCGAGGGGGACGGCGACCGTGGTGTCGCCCGAGGCGGTCTGGATGCCGATCTTGCCGTTGGTGACGCCTCGGAGAGACACGTCGCCGGAGGTTGACTTGATGGCGGCGCCCGCGGTGGCCTTGCCGATGATCAGGTCGCCGGAGACCACGCTGGCGGTGACGGGGCCTCGGGCGTCGTTGATGCGTACGTCGCCTGATGCGCTTCTGACGTCGGCGACGCCTTCGATGACGTCAAGGGTGATGTCACCTGACGCCGTCTTGGCGGTCGCGGTGGCGGCGTGCTCGGCGTCCAGGTCTCCGGAGGCGCTGGAGAACTCGATTCCGGCCAGCGTTCCCTGGATTCTGACGTCGGCCGAGGCGGTGTCGACCAGCACTCGGGAGCCGGTGGGGAGGTCCACGACGATGTCCAGGCTCGGGGTACGGCGCAGGCGGGAGCCTTCCGGGGCCTTCACCTGTACGACGCCGTCACGGTGTGTGATCTTGACCGACTCCGCGTACTCGGCCCCGAGGTCCAGGTTTTCCGGGGTGACCTCGACGGTCGTGTCCCGGCGGTCGGAGGCGGTGACGACCAGGTCACCGGCGGGGAAGTTCACGTGGAGGGTGATGGGGTCCGGTGTGCTGAACGTCGGCATGACGGGATCTCCGTTCGGCGCGGTGAGGAGCACCCTCGGCGCGGGATGCGGTGAGGGCGTGCTGGATGACCGCCCCGGCCTGGACGGGCCGGAGCCGATTTGGTCACGGACTGTTCGGGACGAGCCTGGGTCTGGTCGCGGCCTGCTCGGGACGAGCGCGGGTCTGGTCGCGGCCTGCTCGGGACGAGCGCGGGGCCCGGTCGCGGACTGGTCGGGGTGAGCCCGGGTGAGGAACTCTGCGGGCGTGGCTGGGGTGCGGGGTTCTGCGGGCGTGGCTGGGGTGCGGGGTTCTGCGGGCGAGGCGGTTAGCGGGCCCAGCCGGTGATGCGCTGGCCGGGGAAGCCCGAGGACGGTGGGGGTGTCGGCTGGCCGGAGACGGCCTGGGTCAGGGCGCGGACCATCCACGCGTTCACCGACATGCCCGCCTGCCCCGCGACCTGCTCGATGCGCGACTTCAGCGGCTCGGGCAGGCGGAGCGTCATCCTGGCGGTGCCGGGATCACCGTCACCCGAACCGGACGGCTCGGGGGGCGCGGGAGGGGCCGGTGGCGCGGGAGGGACGGGCGGCACCTGGTCGGGCCAGCCGGGCGGAGCCGGCGGACCATACCCGCCAGGGCCATACCCGCCCGCACCATAGCCATCCGGACCAAAGCCGCCCGCGCCATAGCCTCCCGGACCGTGGCCGCCCGGACCATAGCCGGCGGCAGCGTAACCGGCGGGGCCGACACCGCTGCCGGGATCAGCACCACCAGCGGGGCCGAAGCCGTGGCCGGCCCCACCGGCGGCGAACCCGCCGGCGCCGTGCCCGGCAGGAGCGAAGGCGCCGTGGAAACCGGGGTCGCCCGGTGGGACGGTGACCACCAGCTCCGGCTCCCTGCCCCGGATCCGCAACTCCACCAGACCGGGCTCGATCTGGCTGGTCACGGACTCGGCGGCATCGGACAGCACCTCCAGCAGCGTCAGCCGCACCGACGACTCCAGCGCCGAGGTCAGCGACTCGGCCGCGGCGCGCATCTCCGCGCCGCCCACGTCGGCGGCGGCGGCCAGCTCCCTGCGGAGGGTGTCGATGTGGGGCGTCAGATCCATGACGTCATCATGACATCAGAGTGCTGTCACCGCAAGCCGCCGAGCGACACGGACCGCATCAAAGTGACGTCACCCGAGAGGCGCCTCTGCCAGGATGTCGTGGAAGCGCCGCGCCACCAGCTCCCACGACCAGGCCGAAACGATCCACTCCCGTCCCAAGGCCCCCATCTTCCGCGCCCGTTCCCGATCCACCAGCAGTTCCACCAGCGCCTGAGCCACCGCCCCAGCCGACCGGCCGTCCACGACCAGCCCGCTCTCCCCCGGCCGCACGGCATCGGGCGCCCCGCCGGAAGCCCCCGCCACCACCGGCAACCCGGTCGCGGAGGCCTCCAGGAACACGATGCCGAGCCCCTCCACGTCCGCCCCGCCCAACCGCGTACGGCACGGCATCGCGAACACGTCCCCCGCCGCGTAGTACCCCGGCAACATCTCCCCGGACACGGCCCCGGCGAACACGACCGACCGCGTCCCAGCCGCCAGCCGTTCCAGCCGCCGCCGGTCGGGCCCATCCCCCACCAGCAACAACACCGCATCCGGCACCGCACGCAACACGGCGGGCCAAGCCCGGATCAACTGATCCTGCCCCTTGCGCCGCACCAGCCGGGACACGCACACCACCACCGGCCCGCCGAAGGCCCGGACAGCCTCCACCCCAGGATGAAAGGCCGCGGTGTCGACGCCAGGCGCCAGCCGTACCAGCTTCCCGGAGGGAACCACCCGCGCGAGCCGCTCCCGCGTGTACTCCCCCAGGTAGGTCACCACGTCCGCATGCGCGCCGATACGACGCAGCACCCCGCGCAGCATCGGCGTGCCCGCCCACGACGCCTCGTGGCCGTGGGTCAGCATCACCACCCGCCGCGCCCCCGCCGCCCGCAGCCGGGGCGCGAGCAGCCCCAGCGGCGCCGCCGCGCCGAAGACGACGGTCTCGGCGCCGAGGCGGGTCACCAGGCGGGCGGCCCGCCGCGCGACGCCGGGCGTGGGCAGCATGAGCGAGGTGGGGTGCCGCACGATCGGGTACGGCTGCCGCCGGTCGAACTCGGCGCTGCCCGCCCAGGCCGGCGCGTAGACGACCGCCCCGGGCGTGCGCACCGCCAGCCCGTGCACGAACGACTGGATGCCACCCTGCCGGGGCGGGAAGTCGTTCGTGACGAAGAGGACGCGCCTCACGGCTCGGGGACGCCGTTCAGCAGCGCCCAGGAGCGGGCCATGGCGATGCGCTGCGGCGCGGTGGGGTGGGAGGAGTACAGGACGTGCTCAAGGGGGTCCGGCGCCAGGTCGGAGATGTTGGTCGTGGCCAGGCGCTTCTGCATGGCGGTGAACGTCGCCGGGTCGCGGGTGAGGTCGAGGGCGTGGGCGTCGGCGCGGGCCTCGACGTGGCGGCTGACGACGTTCTGGGCGGGTCCGGACAGGACGGTGGCCAGGCTCATCAGGCCCATGACGGCGCCCACGGCCAGGGGTTCGGTGATGGCGGTGACGCGGGCGCGCCGCCGTACCAGGGGGAAGACCGCGAACAGCAGGGCGGCGCCGAACGCGGCCCCCAGCGCGCCGATGAGCGTGCCGTTGAGCACGTCGTCGTACTTGGCGTGGCCGAGTTCGTGAGCCACGACGAGTTCGACCTCCGGCTCCGGCGCCTTCAGCAGCGTGTCGTAGACGACGATGCGGCGGGTGGCGCCGAAGCCGGAGACGTAGGCGTTGAGCGCGGTGGTGCGGCGGGAGGCGTCGGCGACGAGCACGTCCTCGACCAGCACGCCGTCCCGCTCGGCCATGGCCAGCAGGCTGGTACGCAGCGGCGAGGCCGGCATGGAACGGAAGTCGTTGAACAGCGGCTCGAAGACGACCGGATACACGAACGAGGCGGCGACGGTCAGCCCGGCGGCGCCCACGGCCGCGGGCACCCACCAGCGCCGGAACCTGCGCGCCAGACCCACCAGCGCCACGATCATGATGGACAGCAGCACGACCCGCACCGCGATGTTCTTCAGCCGGTCGCCGCTCCACGCCGCCCATTCCTGGGTGGACAGGCCGAACTCGCGCAGCCGTACCTCGAACCACATGCCGAGCGGCCAGCGCACGACCTCGACCAGCGCGGTGAGCAGCAGCACGCCCAGCACGGCTCGCAGCCACCACGGGCCCCTGAGCCGTCCCAGGACCTTCGCGCCGAGCGGCGTGGCGACCAGCAGCCCCGCGAACAGGATCGTGAGGCCGAGCGACAGGTACGACGGCAGGCTGGTGGCCGCGTCGAACGCCTGCGACCTGGCGATCTCGGCGGCGGAGAAGTCGCGGGCCGGGTCGGGGGCGACCTGGGGCGCGTCCGGCGGCAGGGCCCGCCAGGGCGTGGTGAGCGCGGCGGCCACGACCACGGCGGCGCCGAGCACGACGGCGGCGACCCCGGCCTGGCGCCGTACCCGCGCGGGGGCCTTCTCCCGCTGATCGGTCACTCGAGTTCCTTCCTTAGGTAGGCGCGCCACCCGGCGGCCAGCTCGCGGGCGGGCAGGGGCAGGGCCCGCTCCACACCCAGCCGCCGCGCGTCGCGGTAGAACCTCACCAGCCTGTCCTCGCCGAAGCGCGCGGCGAGGAAGCGACACGCCAGCCAGGCCTCCTGGTAGGACTGTGCCAGCCGCGCGGCCCCCGGCGCGAACGCGCCCGCTCCCGGCAGTTCCCGCGGCACCCGGCCCGCGCGCACCTCGGCGGCCAGTTCCGCCGCCGCCACGGGCACGGCCAGTGCGGCGTCCTTGTAGGCCACGTAGTCGGCGAAGCCCTCGTACAGCCAGGCGGGCAGCCCGCCGGTCCCCGCGGCCACGTGGGTGAGCTCGTGGGCGAGCACGACGTCGCGCCCGGTGGGGGTGAGCCGGGCGTAGTTCTCGGGGATCACGATGACCCTGCCGTCGTGGGCGAGCGCGGCCAGTCCCTCGGCGGAGGCCGTGCCCGCCGTCCGCGCCGCCTGCGCCGCGTCGGCGGCGACCTCGACGCTGGGGCGCACCGGATGGCCGAGCACCGCCGCCACCCGCTCCGCCGCCCGCCGCGCGCGCAGCGACAGGTCCGCGCGGTCCACCCCGTCCCGAGGGGTACGGCCGGCCGGCTCGCGCGCGCAGCCGACCGGCACGACGACCAGGAGGGCCGCGAGGGCGGCGCGACGGCTCACGACCACGGCCCCGATGGTAGCCGGACGCGCGAAGGCCCCGTCCCGGGAGGGGACGGGGCCTTTCGGACCGGGCGGCTACAGACCGGGCCGGACGGCTCCTGCGAAGGACGACTTGCGCCATCCGCCGAGCTTCTCGATGCGCACCCGCTTGCCCGAACTGGGCGAGTGGACCATCTTGCCGTCGCCGACGTACATGCCGACGTGGCCTCGACCGCGGAAGAACAGCAGGTCACCCGGCTGCAGCGACTTCCACGAGATCTTCTTCTTGATGCGCGCGTACTGGCTGTGCGTCACGCGGGGGATCTTGACTCCGGCCTTCTTCCAGGCGTACTGGACGAGACCGGAGCAGTCGAAGGCGCCGGGTCCCGTTCCGCCGTAGCGGTACGGGTCGCCGATCTGCGCCCTTGCCGCGGAGACGGCCTTGCGGGCCTTGCTCTTCTGCCGTGCAGTCGCCGACTGCTTCGCCGTCTTGGCCGTCACGGTGGTCTTGACCGCGGTCTGCGCCTGGGCCGCCGGGGCATGGAGGGCGAACCCTCCGGCCGTCACGGTCATGGCGATCGCCGCACCACTCAAGACAAGACGACGGGGGTTGTGCAGGGAGGTAGACAGGATTTCTCCTTGGTTCTTCCACGAACGCCTACCGGGTTAGCTGACGGATTCGGGCCTGGAAGTCGCCCTACGGCACGCCGAAACGCGCCGATTCACCCCTTGATCCCGGGGGAATGGGATCGGTGGTTCCCCGGCTCCGTGCCTCCTGGCTGCACGGACTCGGCAGGTCACGGCCCCTTGTCGAGCAGGGGGTGACCGGCGGATCTCTGTGGGACTCGGCGACATGGCTTGTTCGCCGCGACGCCAGAACGTACTCGCGGGTTCACGGCTCGGCAAAGTCCCGGCAAAGTTGTCAAGATCCGACAGAGGTGTCAGTCAAGTCGGGAACTCCTGCTGGACACAGGGGTCCGTTACCGGAATGTGACCCTCCTCACACTTGGAGCTCCAGGGGGTGAGTCAGGTCCCATTCGTCACACCTGTCACACGGGTCACAGCGGTCAGCCGGAAGCCGGTCGGCTGGTGCCGTACCTCCTCGATCTCCTTCAGCCGCGCCGCGTGCTCGCCGCCGAGATACCGGAAGAGGTACGGCACCCGCCGCATCCGCACGACCTCGAACCGGGCGGCGACGGCGTCGAGCATGTCCCCGGCGGGCGAGTGGTCGACGTGCGCCGCGCGCCATCGGGCCAGGGGGTCGGGCTCGGGCCGGTCGAAGCGGCCGAGCAGCCTCCCGACGTCGTAGAACCAGGTCGCGGCGGCCGCGTCGGCCCAGTCCCAGGCGAACTCGTCCACCACCAGCCGGCCGCCGGGCCGCAGCAGCGCGGCCGTCCGGTCGAGCGCGGCCTCCAGCGGGTGCATGTGGTGCAGCGACAGTGACAGCACGATGACGTCGAACGGGTCGTCCTCGTAGACCGTCAGGTCGGCCTCCCGCGCGGGCACCCCCGCCGCCCTGGCCGCGGACGGGTCGAGGTCGATGGCGGTGACGTCGTGTCCGCGCGCGATCAGCGCCGCGGCCAGGGCGCCCGCGCCGCAGCCCGCGTCGAGCACGCGGGCGGGGGCGTCGGGGAGCGCGGAGAGCATCCAGGTGTCCATGACCCGATCGTGCGCGGCCCGAGCCATGCGCACCACTGCGGGATCGGCATGAAAGACATAAGCTCCATGCATGCTTGACGTCTGGTCGCTGAAGGTGCTGTCAGAGGTGGGGCGGCTGGGGTCGTTCTCGGCCGCCGCCGAGGCGCTGTCGATGACCCAACCGGCCGTCTCCCGGCAGATCGCCGCCCTGGAGCGCCGGGCCGGGGTGCTGCTGTTCCACCGGCTGCCACGCGGCGTACGCCCCACCGGCGCCGGACAGGCCGCCCTGGAGCAGGCCGCGCACGTGCTCGACGGGATCGCGCTGCTGGAGACCCGGCTGGCCGCGCATGCGAGCGGCGAGCGCGGGCGGGTGCGGGTGCAGGCGTTCCCGAGCGCCGCCACCGCGTACGTGCCCGAGTGCTTCCGCCTCTTCGCCGCCCGCCACCCGGCGGTCGAGCTGTCGCTGACCGTGGGCGGGGGCGCCGCCGCCGTCCTGTCCGGACAGGCCGACCTCGCGCTGGTGACGTCGTGGGACCCCGCGCCGCAGGGCCTGGAGCTGGTGCCGCTGCTCGACGACGAGCTGCTGGTCGCACTGCCGGGCGCGCATCCGCTGGCGGGCGGCGACAGCGTGCGGCTGCGGGCGCTGGCCGGGGAGGCGTGGATCGACGGCAGCCACCCCGACTGCCTCGGGCCGCTGTCGGAGCTCGCCGCCGCGCTCGGGGCGCCGCCACGTGTCAGCCACCTGTGCGACGACTGGAACGGCCGTCAGGGGCTCGTGGCGGCGGGCGTCGGCGTGATGGTCTTCCCGTCGATCGCCGGGGGGACGGCCGTGCGCCCGGACATCAGGCTCCTGCGTCCCGAGCCCGCCCTGCCCGCGCGCCGCGTCCTCGCCGCCGTCCTGCCCGCGCCGGGGCGCTCACCCGCCGTGGAGGAACTGCTGCGCACCATGCTCGGGTACGGCCGGCCGTGACGCCACTCAGGGGCGGATGGCGCCCACGACCCGCCTGCCGTAGGAGGAGAACTTGACCACCTTGATGACGTCGCCGGTCTGGGGCGCGTGCACGATGTTGCCGTTGCCCGCGTAGATGGTGACGTGGCCGAGGCCCTCACTGAAGATCAGGTCACCGGGCCGCAGCGAGTCCATCGAGACGCGGCGCTTGGCCCCCCACGCCCACTGCTGCCAGGTCGTGCGCGGCAGCGAGACGCCGCCCGCCCGCCACGACGCCTGGGTGAAGCCCGAGCAGTCGTACCCGCGTGGCCCGGTGCCGCCGTAGATGTAGGGCTTGCCGACCTGCGCGAACGCGAACTGCAGCACCGCCGCGGCGTTGCCGGTGGCGGGGCCGGTGTACTTGATGCCGGTGCTGTTGGGGTCGCCCGCGTTGTACGCGCCGAGTTCGCGCAGGAGCTTCTTCTGCTCCTGGATGAGCTTGAGGATCTCCGCGCGTTCCTTCTCGACCTTGTCGCGCTCGTCGTCGGCGGCGACCAGGGCGTCCTGGGCGAGGTCGCGCTGGGTCTTGAGCCCCTTGTTCTCCCGGTCGAACGCGGCCAGCCGCTCGGCGCGCTCGGCCTGGAGCTGGCCGGTGAGCGCCATGCCGCCGAGCAGGCCCGAGGGGTCGCCCTGCCCCATCAGCGTGGGCCAGGAGGTCATGTCGGCGCCGATCTGGTAGTCGTTGACTGCCATGTTGATGACCTGGGCGCGCAGGCGGGCCACGGAGGCCAGCTTCTCCTTGTAGGTGGCGTTGAGCGTGCCGTACTTCTTCTTGGCCGCCTTGTGGCGTTCGGTGGCGGTGTTGAAGCGCTCGACGACGTGGTCGGCCTTGTTGTTGAGGCGGGAGAGCTTCGCCTTGGCCTGTTTGATGGTCGGCTTGGGATCGGCCACCGCCACACCGACCGGCGACGCCAGCAGCCCGATCGCCAGACCAGCAGCCAACGAAACCCGGCCAAACCTCACAGCGTCGCCTCCCAGTGATCACACCTGGGGGCAAATAGTACAGAAGTGCTGGGTGAGTTCTCAGCCTTTAGCCGGATTTGTAACCCACGCCCCACCACCCTCACCTCTCCCATCCGACTCTCGTCCGGCAAGGACGAAGCCCGCCACCGCGCGACCGGCCGCCCTTCTGGTGCCCGGGACCGCTGAGGGTGTGCCGTCGGGCGACCGGCCGCGCCGATGGGCGCAGATCGGAAGGTACGCCCGGCCGGGCCGTCCGCGCAGCAAGGCAGACCGATCCGGTCTGGAGCAGGGGTCAGGCGCGGCCGAGGCGGCGCAGGAGGAGGGCGGAGGAGACGGGGCGGGCGCCCATGCGGCGCACCGACTCGGCCACCTCGCGGTCGGTCGACACCACGGCGATGGCGCGGCCGGGCGGCTCGGCCCTGACCAGTTGCCTGATCACGTCGTCGGCGATCTCGCCGGGCGCGCTGAACAGCACGCGGACCCCGCGCGGCGCCACCACCTGGACGGGCGAGTTGAGCTCGGCGCCGTCGAAGACCACGGTGACCTCCACCCGGGTCTGCGCGACCAGGCCGCCGAGCCCGGTCATCAGGCGGGCGCGCTGGTCGGCGAGGGTGAAGTTGCCGTAGCCGGTCTTGGTCACGTTGTAGCCGTCGATGATCAGATGGACCTGCGGCAACGCCAGCAACTGATCCAGCAGTTGCGGATCGTCGTCGGCCAGGGCGCGCGCGGGCACGCCCCGCACGCCGGGGGCGCCGGGCGCGACCGCGGCCACCGAGTCGGCGGGGCGGCTGATGGTGGTGGGCAGGGCCAGTTCCCTGCGCAGCCCGGCCGAGGCGTCCTGCAGCGCGTCGAGCAGGACCCGGATGCGGGCGTCCTCGATGCTCCTGCCCTCGCGGGCGGCCCGCCGGGAGGCCTCCAACTGTTTCTCCACGTCGCTGAGGCGCTCGCGCAGCCGGCGCAGCTCCGCCTCCCCCGCGCTCCCGGCCGCGGTGGCGGCCGTCTTGGCCTCGTCGGCGGCCTGCTCGACGGCCGAGACCCGCTGCTCGGCGGCCTTGGCCCGCTCGCGGGCTTCGTGGAGCTTGCGGCGCAGGTCGGAGTTCTCCGCGCGGGCGGTCTTGAGCTGCTCGCGCAGCCGGTCGGCCTCCTCCTTGGCGGCGCTCTTCTGCCCGGCCAGTTGCTCGCGCAGCCGGATGACCTGCTG
Source organism: Nonomuraea sp. NPDC050790 (assembly GCF_044456745.1). Classification (NCBI taxonomy): domain Bacteria; kingdom Bacillati; phylum Actinomycetota; class Actinomycetes; order Streptosporangiales; family Streptosporangiaceae; genus Nonomuraea; species Nonomuraea sp. NPDC050790. Next base: position 626,998 of record NZ_JBITGF010000005.1, read on the forward strand.
CTCCTGCGCCGAGCCCTCGGCCACGACGGCGGACTGCTCCAGGTCGGCCCGCGCCATCTCCACCATCTCCGCCCAGCCGGGCGGGCGGGTGAGGTAGGCGGCAGCGGCCACCAGCACGGGGTCGGCGGCGGGCGGCACGTTGCCCTCCGCGAGCGCGGCCACGAGCTCGGGCCAGCCGGCCGCGACCGACTCGGCCACGGCCTCGCGGAACTCCTTGTCGCTCTCAAGCTGGGCGGCGATGGGCGCGCTGCCCAGCTTCGCGCGCTTGCGCGGATCGAACCTGGCGATCCCGCGCAGCGGCGGAGGCACGATGGCGGCCGGCATCGACCCCAGGACCTGCGCCGCGAGGTCGACGACGTTCAGTCTTACCTGCTCAGGGAGCGGGCGAGACAGGCCTTCACCGGCTGAACTCATCCCGTTGTGTCCCTTCGCGCCTTGCTCTTTCAGTCAAGGGTACGGCTGTCGCGTACCTAACCGTAACTGTGCGTCGCATCTGGACAAGCGCTTGGTTGGCGGTATACGACTGTGCCAGGCCAGGGAGGTCCAGGGTGACGGAGCAGATGCGTACCTCCACGCGTGACCTGGAGGAACTGCACGATCGGGTGTCCGCGTGGCTCGGCGCCAAGCTGGGCCGGGCCGTCCCGGTGTCGGAGCTGGAGCGTCCTTCGGGCAATGGAATGTCCAGCGAAACGTTATTTTTCACCGCACGATTAGCCGAAAACCCCACACGATGTGTCGCCCGCATGGCCCCGGCCGCCGAGGCGGTGCCCGTCTTCCCGGCCTACGACCTCGGCGCCCAGTTCGAGGTCATGCGCCTGGCCCGCGAGCGCGCGGGGGTGCCCGCGCCCAGGCCGCTGTGGTTCGAGCCGGACCCGGAGCCGCTCGGCATGCCGTTCTTCGTGATGGAACGCGAGGAGGGGCTGGTCCCGCCCGACGTCATGCCCTACACCTGCGAGGGCTGGCTGCTGGAGGCCGGTCCCGAGGACGCCCGCACGCTGCAGGACGAGACCGTGGCGATCCTCGCGGCGCTGCACGAGGCGCCCGTCCGTCCCGCCGAACTGGCCTTCCTGGGCGCCGCCGGGCTGCGGGCGCACGTGGAGGAGCAGCGCGCCTACTACGCCTGGGCGCACGGCAGGCGCCGCATCCCCGTGCTGGAGCGGGCCTTCGACTGGCTGGAGGCGCACTGGCCGCAGGACCCCGGCCCCGACGTGCTGACCTGGGGCGACGCCCGGCCGGGCAACGTGATGTACCGGGACCTGCGCCCGGTGGCGGTGCTGGACTGGGAGATGGCCGCCGCGGCGCCCAGGGAGTTGGACCTCGGCTGGATGATCTTCCTCCACCGCTTTTTCCAGGACATCGCGGAGATGCTGGAACTGCCCGGCATGCCAGGCTTCATGCGCCGCGACGACGTCTGCCGGAAATATCAGGAGCTGACCGGCTACCAGCCCCGCGACATGGACTTCTACGAGATGTACGCCGCCCTCCGGCACGGCATCATCATGGCCCGCGTGTGGCAGCGGCGCATCCACTTCGGCGAGCAGGCCGACCCCGAGGATCCCGACGACCTGGTCATGCACCGCGCCGCCATCGAGCGGATGCTGGCTCAGGGCCCCGCGTCGTAGACGGTCAGCGCGATCTGGACCCTGTTGTTCAGCTCCAGCTTGGTGAGGATGCGCGACACGTGCGCCTTCACGGTGGCCACGCTCATGAAGAGCTCGGCCCCGATCTCCGCGTTGGACCTGCCCTGCCCCACGGCCGCCGCCACCTCCCGCTCACGCTCGCTCAGCCGCCCCAGCAGCTTCCGCGCCCGATCGGTGCGCTGCCCGGCGCCCCCGTCGGAGACGTGGGTGATGAGCTGCCTGGTGACCGCGGGCGACAGGATCGGCTCCCCCGCCGCCACCCTGCGGATCGCCGCCACCAGGTCGCCCGGCGGTATGTCCTTCAGCAGGAACCCCGCCGCCCCCGCCCGCAGCGCCCGCAGCACCTGGGCGTCGGCGTGGAAGGTCGTCAGCACCACCACCTCGGGCGGCGCGGCGGTGGCGCGCAACGCCTCGGTGGCGGTCAGTCCGTCGACGCCGGGCATGCGGATGTCCATGAGCACCACGTCGGGCCGGTGCTCGGCCACGCTCGGCGGCACCTCGGCGCCGTCGGCCGCCTCGCCCACGATCTCGATGTCGCCCGCCCCCGAGAGGATCATCGACAGCCCGGCCCTGACCAGGGCGTCGTCGTCGACGATCAGTACGCGGATCGGTGCGGTGGTCATGTCGTCCACGGTAGCCATGCCTTCACCAGAAAGTCCCCATCAGATCGCGGGCCGTGCTCCAGCCGGCCGCCGGACAGCTCCGCTCGTTCGGTCAGGCCGATCAGCCCGGCCCCCGCGCCGGGGATGGGCGAGCCGAGCCGTACCCCTGTCGGGTTGCGCACCTCGACCGTGAGGCCGTCACCCGGACCGCCCGAGACCCGCACCGTCACCGGCGCGCCCGCGGCGTGCTTGCGCGCGTTGGTGAGCGCCTCCTGGACGATGCGGTAGGCGTTGCGGCCCAGCGCGTCGGGGACGCCGTCGTGGTCGGGCAGGATCAGCGCGACGTCCATGCCGGCCTGGCGGCACTCGGCCACCAGGCCGCTGAGGTCGGCGAGCGTGGGCTGCGGGCGCTCGGGCACCGCGTCGTCGCCGCCGTGGCGCAGCACGCCGATCACCCCGCGCAGGTCCTGAAGGGCCTGGTGGGCGCTCTCGCGGATGGCGCCGGCGGCCCTGGAGATCTCGGCGGGCCCCGCGTCGGGATGGAACTCCAGCGCGCCCGCGTGCAGGCTCAGGATCGACAGCCGGTGGGCGAGCACGTCGTGCATCTCCCTGGCGATGCGCTCGCGTTCGAGATGCCTGGCCTGCTCGGCGGCGGTGTCGGCCTGGGCGCGCAGCGACCAGACGAGCTGCCGCCTGGCGCGCACCACGAGCCCCCAGGCGAACAGCGCGGTCACGATCGAGGCGCCGAGCGTGAAGTTGCCCCAGAAGCCCAGGTCGGGGCTGGGCCGGAAGTAGGCGAGCGGGAAGAGCGTGATCATGCCCGCCACGGCGACCGGACCCGAGATCTTGAACGGGCGGTGCACGGCCACGGTGAACAGCGCCACCGCCGAAGCCCCGCCCACCAGGACGAGCCCGGTCGAGAGCACGTTGAGCACGAGCGCCAGCGTCACCGGCCAGCGCCGCCGCAGCCACACCGACGCGCAGGCCAGCGCGCCGATCACCTGCTCGGTGGCCTGGAGCGGCTCCGGGTCGCCGCTGATGTCCGGCAGGGTGAGCAGCGTGAGGCCGCAGGCCAGCATGAACATGACGGTGTCGACGATCCAGTCGCGCGTCGAGCGCTTGACCGGCCGCCCCTCCTCGCCGTCGCCGAGCAGGACCGAGGGCAGCGCCCAGCGGTACTCCTGCCCGGGTGCCCGGGCGCCGTCCGACTCCTTCATCGTTTTCCGAGGTTAGGGCCTTCCTCTGACAGAAAGACAGCGACCAAAGTCGATGTCTCGCTCAACCTACGGACGAGGCGGCGTCCACGCGCGCCTTGCCAGGCTGGACGGCATGAGAGTGGTCCTCGAGATAGCCGGCTGGCTGCTTCTGCTCCAAGGGGCGGGCGGCGTGATCAATACCCTGTTCGGCTGGTGGAGCTGGGCGCACGACCTGCTGCTGGTCAACAGGCTGTCGTTCGTGAGCGGGTACGAGGTGTTCGCCAGCATCGTCCTCGGCGTGCTCGGCGGGGCCCTGCTGGCCGCCACCAGCGCGACCAGGAAGCGGGAGGGCTGAGATGAGCACACTCGCCCTGCGCCCGCCGCGCCACCAGGCCGACCCGAGGGCCGTCTCCTGGTGGACGGTCCAGGCGTTCATGCTGGCCGTGCCGCTCGCCGCGGCGGCGGTCGCCGCGTACTGGTTCTTCTCCGGCCGGCCGGTGTGGCTGGGGCTGGTGGTGACCGCGTTCGTCCTGCTCTGCCTGGTGCTGGCCCTGGTGGCGCCGCGCGCGTACTACCGGGTGCAGCGCTGGGAGGTGACCGACGACGCGGTCTACACCCGGCAGGGGTGGCTGACCCACACCTGGCGGGTGGCGCCGATGTCGCGCATCCAGACGGTCGACACCGCGCGGGGGCCGGTGCAACGGCTGTTCGGGCTGGCCGACGTCACGGTGACCACCGCCTCGGCCGCCGGCCACATCAAGATCGAGGCGCTCGACCACGAGCTCGCGGCCCGGCTGGCCGAGCGCCTCACCGCGATCACGCAGGCCACCCCGGGTGATGCCACATGACCGCCCCACGGGACCAGACCGCCCAGGAACAGTCCGCCCAGGAACAGGACGCTCAGGGACAGGACGCTCAGGGACAGGACGCGCGGGAGCATTCCCCGCGGGAACAGGACGTTCTTCGCGAGCAGGACGGCTGGCGGAGGCTGGCGGGCAGGAGCGTGGCCGCCTCGATGGTGTTGTCGGTGGCGATCGTCGTGCCCGTGGTCGTGGTGCTCGGCCGCATCATGCTGGGCGTGGACTGGTCGTTCGCCGCCGTGGCCGGCGTCAACGCGGTCGCCGCCATCGCCATCGTGGCCGCCGTCGCCGTCTACGACGTGCTGCGCCTGCGCACCACCCGCTGGCGGCTCACGGACGAGCGCCTGGAACTGCGCTCGGGCATCGCCGAGCGCCGCCACCGGTCCGTGCCGCGCGAGCGCGTGCGCAGCGTGGACATCACCGCCGATCCGGTACGGCGAGCCTTCGGTCTCGCCGTGGTCAAGATCGGCACCGGCGAGCACACCGGCGAGACCAAGGAGCTGACCCTCGACCCCCTGCTCAGACCGGAGGCGGAGACGCTGCGCCGTACCCTGCTGGAGCAGGAGCGCCCGGAGGGCGCGCAAGCGCACCCGGCGGCCCGCGACACGACGGTGGCGCGGCTGGACTGGGCCTGGATCAGGTACGCCCCGCTGAGCGTCTGGACGTTCGTCGGCGGCGCGATCGTGGCCGGAGCGCTCTACAAGGGTCTCGACATGCTCGGCTTCGACCTGGTGAGCGGCGGCACGCTGACCGCGCTGTGGGCGTGGGCCACGGCGCACCCCTGGGCGGCGGTGCTCGCCGTCGTCGGCGCCAACGTGCTCGTGGGCGTCGTGGGAGCGCTGGGCCTGTTCGCCGAGACGTGGGGACGCTACCACCTGGAGCGCGAGCCGGGACGGCTGCGCCTGCACCGCGGCCTGCTGACCACCCGCTCGCTGACGCTGGAGGAGCGGCGGCTGCGCGGCGTGGAGGTGGCCGAGCCGCTGCTGCTGCGGCTGGGCGGCGGCGCCAAGGTGAAGGCGGTGGCGACCGGCCTGCGCAAGGCCGCGGAGAACGAGACCGAGGACGTGGCGGCGCTCACCCCGCCGATGCCGCGCGAGCTGGCCTGGCGGGTGGCCGCGGCCGTCCACGGGCCGGGCGGCGAGCCCCCGGTGCTGCTGCGCCACCCGCGCGCGGCCAGGATGAGGCGGCTGCGCTGGGCGGTGGCGTGGGTGGTGGCGCTGGCCGCCGTCGTGGGCGTCCTGGACGCGGTGTTCGCCTGGATGCCGGTCTGGGCCTGGGCGGCGCCCGTCGTGGCCCTGCCACTAGCCCTGGGGCTCGCGGTGGACGCCTACCGCGGGCTCGGGCACGGGCTGGGGCCGGCGCACCTGGTCACCCGGTCAGGGTCCGCGCTGCGCAGCACGGTGGCGCTGGACCGCTCGGGCATCGTGGGCTGGACCGTGCGCCAGTCGTTCTTCCAGCGCCGCGCCGGGCTCCTCACGGTCTCGGCGACCACGGCCGCGGGCAAGGGCCACTACGACGTCCTGGACGTCGCCCAGGACGAGGGCCTGCGCACGGCCGCCGCCGCGGTTCCCGGACTCCTGGAGGCGTTCGTCGTCCGGCGGTGAGGAAGTCGTGCTTTGCCCAGGCCCCTGTGCTGGGCAAAGCACGACTTCGACGGATAACCGTAGTCAGCGCACTTGCAACCCAGTTGCAACAACCTCAGCTACCGATCGGTTGTTCCTTCAGCGCGGCGGCGAAGGCTCGGGCCAGCTTGAGCGCGCCCTCGCGAGCCTCCCGGTCGGGCAGCAGCCGCGCCTTGGCGCCGTTGGGCGCGGCGCCCTCCGGCACGTCCACGCCGGCGTAGTCGACCAGGATCACCTTGGCGCCCACGCGCATGACGACCGTGCCGCTGCCGTTGTGGAGCAGGCCCTTCTTGAACGTCACGTACTGGCTGAACGCGCCGTCGCCCAGTCCCTTGACGTCGGTCATCTCGCTCCACGTGATGCCGCCGAAGCCCATCTCCTGGTTGGCGCCGCGCCGCTGCGCGTACATGCCCTTGGCCGCGCCCTGGTCCTCGGCGCCCGCCCGGTTGGTGAACTCGTGCACCGTGATCATGGCGCTGCGCAGCTTGTAGCCGGCGCCCTCCATGGGGATCTTCCGGTTCAGCCAGCGGCACTCGCTCTGGCGCTCCTGGCCCGCCTGCGCCTCGCGGGCGCGGGTCTCGCCCTCGGGCACGAGCTCCAGCGCGACCTGGGCGACCTTCTCGCACACCGGCGGGAAGGCCGCGACCGGCGTGGGCGAGAGCGTGGGACGGGCCGTCGGCGAGGTGGTCACCTTGGGCTTGGGCTGGGCGAGCACGTGCGGGTTGGCCGCCTGCCAGGCCGCCATGCCCTTGACCACGTGCCCGACCAGGCCGCTGACCTCGCGCAGGGCGTTGTCCTCGTTGATGGACTGGGTGCCCTCGTTCGTGAGCATGCCGGCGTCCTTGGGCTGCTGGCTGGCCTGGAACTTGACCTTGACGGTCATGTCGCCGCTCCTGGCCTGGGCCTCGCCGTAGGAGTACCACAGCAGGTTCCCCGAGCGCCGCCAGGTGTACTGGACGAACGCGCCCTCGCCCACGCCGGGCAGCTCGCGCATCGGGGAGATGTACTCCTTCTCGCCCTTGCGCGGCTCCGGCTTGGCGGTCTCGCGGAACTTGGCGCTGCTCAGGTCGAGCTCGTAGGAGCTCTGGGCCATGGCCCTGCCGGTCTTGGCGCCCTCGCCCTTGTGCTGCTCGACGCGGACGTCGATCTCGCGGCTGCGCCAGTACTCGTTGAAGGAGATGCGGTTGTTGCGCCAGTTGCAGGTGAAGGAGATCGTGTAGGAGTCGGGGGTGTCGCGCGAGTCGCCGCTGACGGTGGCGCCGGGCACCAGCCGCTCCACCTCCTGGCCGGGGACCATCGCGCAGACGTCGAGCGCGGACGGCGCCGCCGGCTTGCCCGTTCCGGACCCGGAGGGCGGGCTCGTCGGCTGAGCCGCGGGCGGCCTGGCGCCGGGCAGCGCGACCCTGCCGGTGAGCACGAGCGCGGCCACCGCCCCCGCGCCCAGGACCACCACGACCGCGGCGGCGATCAGTGCGACCAGCCAGCCCCTTCGGCGGGGCGGCGGCAGTTGGGCCGGCGGCATGGTCGGCTGCTCGAACGGTCCGCGGTACGGGTTGGTCGGCGGCTCGAACTGGCTACCGGGGTTCACTGCGTCACTCCTGACTTGCCCGGGAACGGTGGGGAAACATGCTAGTCATGGGGCTTGCAAGGCACTTGCAGGCATAAGCCCGTTGCGTATCAGCCCTTCAGCGCGCCCGCGACGGCCTTCGCGGCCCGCGCGGCGAGGTCCTTGTCGTCCGCGCCGACCCGTTCCGCGTCCTGTTCGTACACCAGGACCTCCCCGATGAGGTTGCTGTCGCGGAACACCACCCGCGCGGTCGCCTGCCCGCTGTCGCCCGTCAGGTGTCTCTTGAACGTCTCCTGCGCGAACGCCGCCTCGCCCACGCCGGGCACGTCGGCGACCTCGCCGGTGGTCAGCCGGAACGTCGTCCCCTTGGAGGCGGCGCTGTTGACCCGGTCGGCGTCGAACAGCGTGCGGGCCGCGCCGGGCCCGTCCAGGCCGCCGCGCGGCTGCTCGACGCGGGTGCGCACGGTCAGCTCGCGCGCCGGGCGCGAACCCCGCCAGACCCGCCAGCGGCACTCGCCCTCGCGGGTGCGCTCCGGCTTCGCCGCGCTCTTCATCAGCTCCGCCGCCCGCGCGTCGGGGAGCAGGGTGCACGGGTCGGGGGCGGCCTCGTACCTTCCCGTTTCGGGTGCGGCCAGTACGGCCACGCCGTACCAGATCCCGCCTCCCAGCACGAGAACGGCGGCCAGCGCGGCGGGCAGCAGCCACCGCCGCCGGCGTGGCGCGGCGGAGCGCACGACAGGCGGCGGGCCGCCCGACAACGCGGACCGGACCTGCGCGGCGGTGGGCCGGGCGGCGGGGTCCTTGGCCAGCATCGCCATGAGCAGCCCGCCCAGCTCCCTGCCCGCCCGCGCGGGGAAGGGCGGCTCGTGCAGCAGCACGGCGGCGGCCACCGCGGCGGGCATCGGCCGCTCGAACGGCGGCCGCCCCTCGACCACGGTGTACAGGCTCGCGCCGAGCGACCACAGGTCGGAGGCGGGCCCCGAGGCGTGGCCGTTGAGCCGCTCGGGCGCCATGTAGCCGGGCGAGCCCGCGCTGCCGTAGCGGTCGCCGCGCCCGCCCACGGGGGCGGCGATGCCGAAGTCGGTGAGCATCGCGGTGCCGTCGGCGTCGAGCAGGATGTTGGCCGGCTTCACGTCCTGGTGGACGATCCCGGCAGTGTGCGCCGTCTCCAGCGCCGACAGTACGCGCAGCCCGATCCTGGCGACCAGCTCGGGCGGCAGCGGGCCGTGCTCCTTGACGATCTTGTCGAGCGAGCGGCCGGTGGACAGGTCCATGATGATCCACGGCTGGTCGCCGTCGAGCACCACGTCGTGGATGAGCACGATGGCCGGATCGCGCAGCCGTCCCGCCGCCCTGGCCTCGTGGATGGCCCGGTGGGCGAACTCGGCGCGTTCCTGCGGGCTCAGCCCGGCGGGCACCCTGACCTGCTTGACCGCGACCGAACGGTGCAGGGTCTCGTCCAGGGCCCGCCACACCGTGCCCGCGCCGCCCTCGCCGAGCCGCTCCAGCAGGCGATAGCGGCCGGCGAGCAGGTAGGAGCCGTCAGCCCGCACGGCGCAGCCCCTGCTCGATCAGCCGCGCGGCCTGCTGGGCGGTGTTCCTGATCTGCACGTCGGTGGGCTTGTTGTTGAGCGTGGTGTATTCGACCTGCACGACCAGGTTCGCCGCGCGGAACAGCACGAACGAGCTGTGGACCCGGCCGGTGCTGCCGGACAGCTCGAAGGCGAAGCCGCCCTCCGCCGGAGCCGTGACCTTCCTGATGGCGCCGCGCTTGGCCGTCAGGCTCTTCTTCACGCCGATCTCCTCCCAGGTCCACTGGACCTGGGCGGCGCGGTTCCAGGCGCGCTCCTGGTTGGTCAGCAGCCGACCGGCCGTGACCGGGGTCATCCGCCAGGGGTCGGGCGTGTCGGAGTCCTTCTGCACCTGGACGCCGACCCCGGCGCCCGGCGTCGCCCAGCCGCACTTGGGCCCCGCCTCGTCGGCCGACGGCTTGCCCGTGGGCGGCTGACGGGAGCCGAGCAGCGTGCCCACCTCCTCGGGCGTGAGCAGCTTGCACAGGTCCAGCGGCACGTTGTACGCGCTGGGCGGCGCGCTCTCCCCCGGCCGCAGCAGGAAGAAGCCGCCCACGCCCGCCACCAGCAGAACGGCGGCCGCGGCGGCGATCCAGATCCACACCCGGCTCCCGCCCTTGCGGCGCGTGGGCACGGTGGCGTCACGGTCCCTGGGCAACTGGGCGTCCTGCCCGGCGGCGAGCTGCCGCAGCGCGTGCAGGGCCGTGCCCGCGTCGGGGCGGGCGAAGGGGTCGCGGGCGAGCATGGCGGCCAGGAGCAGGCCGAGCTGGCCGCGCGCGGGCCTGGGCGGCCTGGTGAGCGTGTCCTTGATCCGCTCGGCCACCGGCCCGTCGTACAACGGGCTGCCCTCGACCGCCAGGAACAACGTGGCCGCCAGCGACCACAGGTCACTGGCCGGGCCGCCGGGATGGCCCTCCAGGCGCTCGGGGGCGATGAAGCCGGGTGAGCCGATCATCAGGCCCTGCTCGGTGAGCGTGGCCTGGCCCTCCTGGCGGGCGATGCCGAAGTCGGTCAGCACCACGCGGCCCGAGTCGGTCAGGAACACGTTGCCCGGCTTCACGTCCCGGTGCTGCAGCCCGCGGGCGTGGGCGGCGGAGAGCGCGTCGAGCGTCTCGGCGCCGATGCGGGCCACCTGGGCGGGCGGCAGCGGCCCCTGTGCGGCGACCAGGGCGCCGAGGTCGCGGCCGCGCAGCAGTTCCATGACCAGCCAGGGCCGGTCGTGCTCGACGATGACGTCGTGCAGCGCGACGATGCCGGGGTGGCGGAGCTGGGCGGTGGCCTGCGCCTCGCGGACCGCTCTGGTCACGGCCTCGTGGCGCTCGCGCGGGCCCAGGTGTTCGGGCAGCGTGAGCTCCTTGACCGCGACCTCGCGATCAAGCATCTCGTCCCTGGCCAGCCAGACGCGGCCCATGCCGCCGCTGCCGAGCGGCCGGATCAGGGCGTACCTGTTGGCGAGTCGTCCCCCGGACATAGGTAGGAGACTAACGAAAGATCTGGATTTATCGGTCAGCTACCGCACGACAGACCTCTTCGTCCGGCACTACAGGGGATGCGGGGCGGATAACTGTCGGTCCCCCCTTCTATGGTCTTGGTTCGTGGACGCGGTTCAAGGCACTCTCGACGAGCTCGGCACCCCCCTCAGCGAAGTCACGTTCGTCGTCTTCGACCTTGAGACGACCGGCGGCTCCCCCGCCGAGCACGCGATCACCGAGATAGGCGCGGTCAAGGTCAAGGCCGGCGAGGTGCTGGGCGAGTTCTCCACGCTGGTCGACCCCGGTGGACCGATCCCGCCGTTCATCTCGGTGCTGACCGGCATCACCGACGCCATGGTCGTGGCCGCGCCGCGCATCGAGGCGGTGCTGCCGAGCTTCCTGGAGTTCGTCAGCGGGGCCGTCCTCGTCGCCCACAACGCCGGCTTCGACACCCGCTTCGTCAAGGCCGCCTGCGCCGCCCTGGGCTACCCGCCCCCGGTCAACCCGGTCGTCGACACCGTCGACCTGGCTCGCCGCGTGCTCACCCGTGACGAGGTGCCCAACGCCAAGCTCGGCACGCTCGCGCGCTTCTTCCGCAGCCCCACCGAGCCCTGCCACCGCGCCCTGCAGGACGCGCGGGCCACCGTCGACGTCCTGCACGGCCTCATCGGCCGGGCCGGCTCGTTCCAGGTCCACACGCTGGAGGAGCTCAAGTCGTTCGTCCGCGCCCCCACGCCCGAGCAGCAGCGCAAGCGCCACCTCGCCGAGTCGGTGCCCCACGCCCCCGGCGTCTACCTGTTCGAGGACGAGCGCGGCGAGATCCTCTACATCGGCAAGTCCACCAACCTGCGCAACCGCGTCCGCTCCTACTTCACCGCCAGCGAGACCCGCCCGAGGGTGCGCGAGATGATCGGCATCGCCGACCGCGTGCGCCACGTCGTCTGCGCGACCGCCCTGGAGGCCGAGGTACGCGAGCTGCGCCTCATCGGCGGCGCCAAACCCCGCTACAACCGCCGTTCCCGCTTCCCCGAGAAGGTCGTCTGGCTGAAGCTCACCCAGGAGCCCTTTCCCCGGCTCTCGATCGTGCGTGAGGTGCGTGACGACGACGCCGCGTACCTGGGCCCCTTCAGCAGCGCCAGGGCGGCCGACGACGCGCGCACGGCCCTGCACGAGGCGGTGCCGCTGCGCCAGTGCACGCAGCGCCTGACCGCCTCCACCCGCGTGCCCGCCTGCGCCCTGCACGAGATGGGCCGCTGCGGCGCCCCGTGCGCGGGCCACGAGAGCCCCGCCGACTACGCGCTGCACGCCGAGGCCGCCAGACGCGCCATGCAGCACGACGCCGACGCCGTCTACACGGCCGTCAGCGCCCGCATGGAGCGACTGTCGGTCGAGCAGCGCTACGAGGAGGCGTCGGTCGACCGCGACCGCCTGGCCACGTTCATCCGGGCCGCGGCGCGCATGCAGCGGCTGTCCGCGCTGACCCGCATCCCGCAGATGGTCGCCGCCAGCCCCGCCTTCGACGGCGGCTGGGACATCCACGTGATCCGCTACGGCCGCCTGGCCGCCGCCGGCGTCATGCCGCGCGGCACCCACCCCGTCCCCTTCGTCGAGTCGCTGGTCGCCACCGCCGAATCCGTCCTGCCCGGCCCCGGCCCCACCCACGCCGCCACGGCCGAGGAGACCGAGTGCATCCTGCGCTGGCTGGAGTCCCCCGGCATCCGCCTCGTCGAGGTCGACGGCCAGTGGAGCCTGCCCGCCCAGGGCGCCGCCCGCCACAAGGCCCGCATCGACCTGGCCTACCGCGGCCTCGACCACAAGGCGCTGCGATAAGGTTGCGGTCATGGTCACGGCAATCGTTCACATCAACGCCGAGGTTGACCGCATCCCGGAGGTCGCCCAGACGATCGCCGAGATCGACGGGGTCAGCGAGGTCTACTCCATCACCGGCGAATACGACCTGCTGGCCATGGTCCGCGTGGCGGCCTACGAGGAGATCGCCGAGGTCATCCCGGGCCGCCTGAACAAGGTGCCGGGCGTGCTCCACACCGAGACCCACATCGCCTTCCGCACCTACTCCAAACACGACCTCGACGCGGCCTTCTCCCTCGGCCTCCCCGAAACCGACTAGCCGCCTCCCGCGTCCGCCCGCGCGGCCCTTCAGCGTCCTCTCCGCGGTCCTTTCGTGCCTCTCCGCGGTCCTTCACGTGCTTTTCGCGGTCCTTCACGTGCTTTTCCGTTACGGCAAAGCCACACCCCCGCCACCCACCGCCGTGGGCTCGCGCCGATCGTGGGGATCGCTTCTCACGTCGGACGTGGTCCCCACCGCAACGGCCCCCGTCAGCCCCTTCCCGCGAAACCCCTCGCCGGCCAGACACCGCGCGTGCGGCCGCACAGGAAGAACGGCAAGGACCCCAACAGCAGGCCCCGAGCAGAAGCCCGCAAACGGCAGCACGCCGAAGGGTCGCACGTCAAAGGGCCCGGACCAGTGGAGAACTGGTCCGGGCCCTTTGCTGATGCTGAGATCAGTGACGGGTGATGGACTTGTCGTCGGAGGCGCCGATGGCGGCGTGTTCCTCTTCGTGACCGTGCCCGTGGCCGTCGTCCAGCGGGATCTTCTCGCCGCCGTAGGACTTGGACATGGCCGCGCGCAGCTTGCCCAGCGGCCCGCGCATGCCCTTGGGCGGGATGCCCGCGCTGTCCTCCTCGACCGGCAGCATCGGCACCGGCTGCTTGGAGCGCAGCGAGTCCTCGACCGTGTCGATCGGCGCGGTGTGCACCTCGATGAACTCGCCGTGCGGCAGCCGCTTGATGACGCCCGACTCCACGCCGTGGCCGATGACCGCGGCGTCGGAGCGCTGCAGCCCCAGGCAGATCCGGTAGGTGATGACGTAGGCCAGCACCGGCCCGACCAGCACCAGGACGCGACCGATGTACGTCGTCCAGTTCAGGCTGATCTGGAAGACGTTGGAGATCTCGTCGTTGGCGCCCAGCAGCCACAGCACGCCGTAGAACACGATGGCGGACATGCCGATCGAGGTCCGGTGCGGGTTGTTGCGGGGACGCTCGGAGACGTGCATGGCGCGGTTGTCTCCGGTCACCCAGCGTTCCAGGAACGGATACAGCGCCAGGCCCGTCATGATGATGCCCATCGGCACCAGCGCCGGGACGATCACGCTCAGCGGCAGCGTGCCCGCGTGGGCAGTGCCGAAGAGGTTGATCTCCCAGGCGGGCATGAGCCGCAGCGCGCCTTCCAGGAAGCCCATGTAGAAGTCGGGCTGCGAGCCCGCCGAGATGTCCGCCGGGTTGTAGGGCCCGAAGATCCAGATCGGGTTGATCTGGGCGAACGTCCCGAGCCCCGCGACGACCGCGAAGGTGAACAGGAACATCGCGCCGGCCTTGAGCATGAACGCCGGGTAGAACGGCGCGCCGACCACGTTGTGGTTGTTGGCGCCGCGGCCGGGCATCTGCGTGTGCTTCTGCACCCAGGTGAGGACCACGTGGGCGCCGATCAGCGCGAGCAGGATGCCGGGGATGAGCAGGATGTGCAGCGAGTAGAACCGCGAGATGACATCCATGCCCGGGTACTCACCGCCGAACAGGAAGAACGTGATGTACGTCCCCACGAGCGGCAGCGAGATCGCCACGCCCTCGGTGATGCGCAGGCCCGCGCCGGACAGCAGGTCGTCCGGCAGCGAGTAGCCGGTCAGGCCCTCGGCCAGCGCCAGCGTGAGCAGGATGACGCCGATGACCCAGGTCAGCTCGCGCGGCCTCTTGTAGGCGCCCATGAAGAACACCCGCAGCATGTGCACCATCATGCTGGCCACGAACAGCAGCGCCGCCCAGTGGTGCATCTGCCGCATGAGCAGGCCGCCACGCACGTCGAAGCTGATCTCCAGCGACGACGCGTACGCCTGCGACATCCCCACGCCCTTGAGCGGCGCGTAGGAGCCGTCGTAGATCACGTGCTCCATGCCCGGCTTGAACCACAGCGTCAGGAACGTGCCGGTCAGCAGCAGGATGATGAACGAGTAGAGCGCGACCTCACCCAGCAGGTACGTCCAGTGATCCGGGAAGATCTTGCGGAGGTTGCGCTTGAGGAACTTGCCCGCGCCGAGCCGGTCGTCGAGGAACCCCGACGGCCCGCTGATGGCCTTGGGCACCGAAGTGAGCTCGCTCATGCCGTGCTCCCTTCCCTGGCCGCCTTCTCGGCGTCACCGCGCTCCCAGTAGCTGGGACCGACGGGGACGTTGAAGTCGTCCTTCGCGATGAGGTAGCCCTCGGCGTCGACGCCGATGGGCAACTGCGGCAACGGCCGCGCGGCCGGGCCGAAGATGACCTTGGCGCCGTCGGCCGCGTCGAACGTCGACTGGTGGCACGGGCACAGGATGTGGTGCGTGGTCTGCTCGTAGAGGGCCGCGGGGCAGCCGACGTGCGTGCAGATCTTGGAATACGCCACGATCCCGTCGTGCGTCCAGTTCTTGTTCGTGCCCGCCTTGATGTCCTCGGGCCTGAACTTGATCAGGATCAGCGTGGCCTTGGCCAGCGCGTTCATGTCGTGCTCGTAGCCTTCGGGCACGACCGACAGGATGCCGCCGGGCGAGTTGAAGTCCGCGGCGCGGATCGGCTGCCCGGTGCCCTCGACGACCAGCTTCATCGGCTTCTTGCGCGTCTCCGCCCAGACGGTGTGGCGCAGGAGCTTGTTGAAGTTGGCGCCGGTCATCTTGGAGTTGTCGAGGTCGCGCAGCAGTACCAGCGGCAGCAGGCCGAGCGGCGCGGAGGCCAGCAGCAGCGTGCGGCGCAGCAGCGGCCGCTTGACGAAGCCGCTCTCGTTGGCGCCCTGGACGAACGTCTCGGCGACGTCCTCGCGGGTGGCCGAGTCGCTGGCCAGGTCGTGACGCTCCTGGATCAGGTTGTACTTCGGCATGACCGAGCGCACCCACACCGTGATGCCGACGGCCAGGCCCAGCAGCGCCAGCGTCAGGGTGCTGCCGAGGGCCAGGTTGGACTGGCCGGTGGCCTCCGGCGTGCCGACCTGGATCACCACGTAGAGGATGA
Source organism: Nonomuraea sp. NPDC050790 (assembly GCF_044456745.1). Lineage (NCBI taxonomy): Bacteria > Bacillati > Actinomycetota > Actinomycetes > Streptosporangiales > Streptosporangiaceae > Nonomuraea > Nonomuraea sp. NPDC050790. Next base: position 642,583 of record NZ_JBITGF010000005.1, read on the forward strand.
TGAAGGCGATCGCCGACAGGAACGTGATCGTGAAGCAGAGCGCCACGACCTTCTCGGCCCTACGCGCCTTCTGCTCGTCGGGGATCATCACGCCGGGGACGTCGGCGTCCTCGACGGTCTCCTTCGCCCCGAGCATCGAGGTGCCCGGCGCGGGGGTGCCGATGACGCGCTTGGGGACGCGCTCATCGGGCTGCTCGATCTCGTGCTCTCTGTCTGTCATGACTTCTTCCGCTTCTTCGCGGTGATCCAGATGGCGGCGAGCGACATGAAGCTGAGGCCCACGATCCATGCTACGAGACCTTCGGTGACGGGGCCGATGCGGCCGAGACCGAAGCCTCCGGGGTCCTTCATCGAGCGGATCTCGGTGATGTAGGCGATCATGTCGCGCTTCTCCTGCGGCGTGATCGTCGTGTCGTTGAAGACCGGCATCGCCTGCGGGCCGGTGGCCATCGCCTCGTAGATCTGCAGAGGAGAGGACTCGTTGAGGCTGGGGGCGTACTTGCCGCGGGTCAGCGCGCCGCCGGCGCCGCCCCAGTTGTGGCACTGGATGCAGTTGGCGCGGAAGAGCTCACCGCCCTTGGCCGAGTTGCCCTTGGCCGGGTCGACCTGGTCCTTGGCGGGGATCGTCGGCCCGCCGCCGAGCGACTGCACGTAGGCGGCGAGCTGGCGGGTCTTCTCCTCGGTCACCCACGGGGCGACGGGCTTGCGCGGCGCCTGGGCGCCGGGGTTGGCCGCGGGCATGCGGCCGCTGCTCACCTGGAAGTCGACGGCCGCGGCGCCCACGCCCACGAGCGTGGGGCCCGTGGAGGTGCCTTCCGCGTTGAGGCCGTGGCAGCTTGAGCAGTGGGCCTGGAAGAGGCTCTTACCCTGTGCGACGTCGTCGAGCTTGCCGGACGCGAGCGCCGCGTCCGCCGGCCGGCTTCCCTGCGCGAGCGTGGCGTAGGCCACCCCGATCAGCGCCAAGGCCAGTACCAGGACGGCATATCTCGCGAGGGGATGCCGCCGCCAGGCGGTGGTCCTAGTCACAGAGATCCCGTTCCTTAACGAATGATGTAGATGGTCGCGAAAAGACCGATCCAGACGACGTCGACGAAGTGCCAGTAGTAGGACACGACGATCGCGCTGGTGGCCTGCTCATGCGTGAAGCGCTTCGCGGCGTACGTGCGTCCCAGCATGAACAGGAACGCGATCAGGCCACCGGTCACGTGCAGGCCGTGGAAGCCCGTCGTCAGGTAGAACACCGAGGTGTAGGCGTTCGCCGACAGGGTCGCGCCCTCGCTCGCCAGCTCCGCGTACTCGTAGAGCTGACCGGCCACGAAGACCGCGCCCATGAGGAAGCTGACGAAGTACCAGAATCGGAGCTTGCCGACCTGGCCCTTTTCCGCGGCCCACACGCCGAGCTGGCACGTCACGGAGGACAGCACCAGGATGATCGTGTTGACCGTCGCGAACGGGATGTTCAGGTGAGCGCCGGCCTCCGTGCCCGCGGGCTGGAGGGACGGGCCCCATTCGAAGCCGTCACCGATGCTCACCGACCGGATGGTGAAGTACATCGCGAACAGCGCCGCGAAGAACATGAGCTCAGAGGACAGCCACACGATCGTCCCGACGCTGACCAGGTTCGGTCTGCGCGACGAATGTGCTGTCGTCGTCGAAGTTATTGCGGATGCTGTCGCCACGGGCAGCATTATTGCGGTTCCTGTGGTCGGTCCGGCGCACGACCCCCCGTTAGGAGGAACAAACACGCCACCAACCAGGGATAATTGGGGCAAAACGCCCGCCGGGCACGGCGGCCTGGGATTCCGTCCGGCGCCCCCGGTACGATCCAGTTGACCCTACCTCTACGACCGATAGCGAGCGCAGCAGTGAGCACCACTGGGAGCACCGACGAGACCATGAAGGTCCTCGTCTACAGCGACGACGCCGGCACCCGGGACAAGGTGCGGCAGGCGATCGGGCACCGCCCGGCGGCCGACGTGCCGTTCGTGGAGATCGTCGAGTGCGCCACCGAGCCCAAGGTGCACCAGTGGCTCGGCTCGGGCGAGATCGACGTCGCCGTGCTCGACGGCGAGACCCAGCCCGCGGGCGGCATGGGCGTGTCCCGCCAGGCCAAGGACGAGGTCTACGACTGCCCGCCCATCTGCCTCATCATCGCCCGCCGCGACGACCGCTGGCTGGCCGACTGGTCCAAGGCCGACGCCGTCGTACCCCAGCCGATCGAGCCGATGGTGCTGGCCGACGCGATCGCCGGTCTGATGCGCCTGCGTTCCTCCTCCCGACTCAACGCGAAGTAGGTACCCGACGATGGACTCCCGTACGACCTGGCCGGCCCTGCTGTCAGCCCTGCTCGCCGGAGAGCATCTCACCGCGGACGAGACCGCGTGGGCCATGCGGGAGATCATGTCGGGGTCGGCGACCCCCGCCCAGATCGCCGGGTTCGCGATCGCGCTGCGCGCCAAGGGCGAGACCGTGGCCGAGGTCGTGGGCCTGTCGCGGACCATGCTGGAGCTGGCCACGCCGCTGCAGGTGGAGGGGCCCGTGGTGGACGTCGTGGGCACCGGCGGCGACCGCGCCCACACCGTGAACGTCTCCACGATGGCCGCCATCGTCGCCGCCGCGGCCGGCGCCCGCGTCGTCAAGCACGGCAACCGGGCCGCGTCCTCCTCGTGCGGGGCCGCCGACGTGCTCGAACACCTCGGCATCCGCCTCGACCTCACGCCCGAGCAGACGGCCGACGTGGCGCGCGAGGCGGGCATCGCCTTCTGCTTCGCGCCCGTCTACCACCCGGCGCTGCGCTTCGCCGGGCCGCCGCGCAAGGAGCTGGGCGTACCGACCGTCTTCAACTTCCTGGGCCCGCTCACCAACCCCGCCCGCCCCAGCGCGCAGGCGATCGGCGTCTACGACGCGGACATGCTGCCGGTGCTGGCCGGGGTGTTCGCCGAGCGCGGGGTGTCGGCGCTGGTGTTCCGCGGCGACGACGGCCTCGACGAGCTCACCATCGCGACCACGTCCACGGTGTGGGTGGTCAGGGACGGCACCGCGACGCAGACCACGTTCGACCCGGCCGTGCTCGGCATCCCGCGCGCCGAGGTGGGGGCGCTGCGCGGCGGCGACGTCGACTTCAACGCCCAGGCCGTCCACAACCTGCTGCGCGGCGACAAGGGGCCGGTGCGCGACGCGGTGCTGCTCAACACCGCGGCGGCGCTGGTGGCCCTGGACGGCTCGGGCGACGACCTCGACTCGGCCATGATCGACGGGTATGCGCGCGCGGTCCAGGCCGTCGACTCCGGCCGCGCCGCCGCCACCCTCGACCTCTGGATCGAGACCAGCCGCTCGATATCTCTCTGACCTTCTTCAAGCCTTCCATCCATCACGGCGCACGCCACCCTCTATCCATTACGGCGCACGCCACCTTCAAGCCTTCCATCCATTACGGCTGACGCCGTGGTTGCCCGGACTCGCCGACGCGGGCTGAGGTCTGTCGAGCGCCGGTCGTGAGGGCTCACGGGGTGCTCGCCGCCACGACTACGCCCTTGACCGGCCACCGTGCCCCACCCCGGCCGCCGCACCACGGCGCCGAGCCCCGCCGCTCCCCACCCCACCGCGCGGCGCCGCAAAGCCCTCGCGGGCCGAGGTCAGGTGGTTGTACTGGCCTTGACGTCTGAGGTGTGCGCCGCAGTCGGCTCTGGGGTCGGTTCCGGGGATGGGATGTGGCGGAGTAGGCGGGCGATGAGGATGGCCATCGCGGCCAGGGCCACTGCGGCTACCAGAGCCACCAGGTTCATACCGGTCGTGAACGCCTCTCTGGCGGCCCTTGCCAGGGCTGCGCCCGTCTCGCCGCCTATCTGTTGTGCCGTGGTCAGGGCGGTGGCCAGGGTGTCTCTGGAGGCCGTCTGGGCGGACTGGCCGAGGGAGGCGGGCAGGGGCAGGGTGGCCCGGTAGACGGCGGTGCCCAGGCTGCCGAGGATGGCGATGCCCAGGGCGAAGCCCAGCTCGCCGCTGGTCTCGTTCAGGGCGGCGGCGGAGCCTGCCTTCTCGGCCGGGACCGAGCCCATGATCAGGTCCGTGCTCAGCGTCACCAGCGGGCCCGCGCCCAGGTTGATGAGCATCCAGCCGGCCACCAGGGTGACCGGGCCGGAGACCGTGTCCACCTGGGTGATGACCAGGAGGCCGGTGACCGAGACGGCCAGGCCGTACCCGATCAGGTAGGCGGGGCGGATGCGGCGGGCCAGCAGCGGCGACAGGAGGAAGCTGATGCCGTTGGCGGCCACCGCGGGGAGCATCCAGAGGCCGGCGGCCAGCGGGGACAGGTTCTCCACCAGTTGCAGGTGCTGGGTGAGGAACAGCATGAGCGCGCCCATCAGGAGCGTGGCGGCCATCATGCCGGCCAGGGCGGTGCTGAAGGCGCGGTTGGCGAAGAGCCTGAGGTCCAGGAGCGGGTGGGCCAGGTGGCTCTGCCTGCGGGCGAAGAGGATGCCCATCGCCAGGCCCAGGGCCAGCGAGGCGACGGCCACCGGCTGCCAGCCGTGCTTGGCGATCTCCTTGAGGCCGTAGACGAGCGGGAGCACGGCGGCCAGCGACAGGGCGACGCTGACCAGGTCTGTGCGGGCCGCGGACGGGGCGCGGTACTCCGGCAGGAGGACGGGGCCGAGGATCAGCAGGAGCACCATCGCCGGCACGCCCAGCAGGAAGGCCGAGCCCCACCAGAAGTGTTCGAGCAGGGCGCCGCCCGCGACGGGCCCCAGGGCGGCCCCGCCCATGAAGCAGGCCAGCCACACCCCGATCGCCAGCCCGCGCTGGCGGGCGTCAGTGAACATGTTGCTGATCAGCGCGAGCGTGGACGGCGCCAGCGTCGCGCCGGCCAGTCCCAGCAGCGCCCGCGCGGCGATCAGCATGCCGGGGCTGGTGGAGTAGGCGGCCGCGATCGAGGCGAGCCCGAAGGCCGCCGCGCCGATCAGCAGCAGCCTGCGGCGGCCTATACGGTCCCCCAGCGTGCCCATCGTCACCAGGAAACCGGCCAGCACGAACCCGTAGATGTCGGTGATCCACAGTTGCTGGGTGCTGCTCGCGCCCAGGTCGGCCGCCAGGTGGGGCAGGGCCAGCAGCATCACGAACACGTCGATGGAGACCAGCAGCGAGGTCAGGGCCAGCACCGCCAGCCCGGTCCATTCGCGGCGTCCCGCCTTCGTCGCCGTCATGGCGAGTCCTTCCGTCGTGTCTCCCGCCTTCGCGGGAGATCTCTCCTGCTTTCACGGGAGAGTCGGAACGGCTCGCGCGTTCTCTACATGACGCGGCGCAGAGTTTTCCGTACTACATGGCGTGGGTGCGGCCCGACTTGATCGAGCTCCACTGCAGCCACTGCTTCCAGTCCTCCTGCCAGTGCCCCCAGCCGTTGGTGGGCTCCAGCTTGCGCGGCGTGCCGGTGATGATGATCGGGTCGCCGATCAGGGTGTTCTTGATGAACCAGGAGGCGTTGGTCGGGCTGATGTTCACGCAGCCGTGGCTGACGTTGGAGTAGCCCTGGGAGCCGACGGACCAGGGGGCGCTGTGGACGTACTCGCCGCTGTTGGAGATGCGGACGGTGTTGTAGACGGTCATCCGGTAGTAGCCGGGCGAGCCGGGGCCGATGCCGGGCGAGATCATGATGGTGACGGGCTCGCGGGACATCGCCAGGTGGACGCCGGAGGTCGTGTGGTACTTCCAGACCCCGCCCTGTCCCGCGCTCATCGGGATGTCGCGGATCTTCTTGCCGTCGCGGCGCACGGTCAGGTAGTGGGTGTCGGTGCTGCCCTTGGTGATCTGCTCGCGGCCGATCCTGAAGTCGAGGACGTGGTCGCGCTTGCCGTACATGCCGGGGCCGCCGCGCACGCCGGCCAGGCGCGCTTCGAGGCGGACCTTGGTGTGCGCGGGCCAGTACGCCTTGGGGCGGAAGTCCACGTGCCGGTCGTCGAACCAGTGCCAGGCGCCCTCGACGGGCTTGCTGGCGCTGACGAACAGGTTGCGCTCGACGCTGACCCGGTCGGTGATGTCGCGGTCGAAGGCGATCATGATGGGCATGCCGACGCCGACGGTCAGCCCCGTGAGGTTCTTGTGCGGGGTGATCTGCTCGATCTCGAAGGTCTTGGTGGCCTTGACCGTGGTGAACGTGCTCGTGGTCCGCTTGCCGTCGGCGGTCGTGACGGCGACGGTGTAGACGGTGCCGGGCCGGGCGGTGCGGGTGCTGCGCCAGCGGGTGCCGTCGGCGCTGAGCACGCCGGCCAGCGTGGTGCCGGGACCGGTGACGCTCACGCTCTTCAGGGTGCCGCCGCCCGGGGCGGCGACGATCACGGTCTCGTCGGTGCCGATGTTCGCGGCCTGGTTGGCCGGGAGGACCGACACGGTCGTGGTGTTCGCCGGCGCCGCCACGGGGCTCGCGCCGCCGTCCGCTCCAGCCGCGTTGCTCGCAGAGCACGCGCTCGCCAGTGCCAGGGCAAGCAGCCCGGCCGATCCAGTCGTTACGCGCCCCACGACAACTCCCCCGTATGTGATCACTCCGCTCACGTCCCGTTACTACCCTGAGTGAGCGAAACGCCACGTATGGCAGGCGGTAAAAAACGCGAAAAACGGGTGCCCTCCTCCGGCCAGGAGGAGAACACCCGCTATCGGTGACTAGTGGGAGAAGTTGCCCCGGTAGTACTGGAACACGAACCCGATCATGGCCATGATCACCATGAACAGCCCGATCAGGAACATCCACAGGCCGATCGCGAACCCGGCGAAGGCGAAGGCCGCCGCCAGGCACAGGAACAGCGGCCACCAGGAGCTCGGGCTGAAGAAGCCGATCTCGCCGGCGCCGTCGCTGATCTCGCCCTGCTTGTTGTCCTCCGGCTGGTCGCCGATACGGCGGGCCGTGAACATCAGGTAGTAGCCGATCATGAAGGCGAAGCCGACCGAGATGGCCATGGCCGTGGTGCCGACCGGCTCGCCCTGCCCGGTCGCCGCCTTGGTCCAGAACCAGTAGGCGACGTCCACGGCGGCGAAGAACAGGCCACAGAGCAGGAACAGCCAACCCTGTACCTTCATCAGGCCTCAACCTCCTGCTTGGCCGAAACGTGCGGGTAGTGCAGGTCGAACGCGGGCCGCTCGGAGCGGATGCGCGGCAGCGAGGTGAAGTTGTGCCGCGGCGGCGGGCACGAGGTCGCCCACTCCAGCGAGCCGCCGTAGCCCCACGGGTCGTCCACGGTGACCTTGGGCGCGCTGCGCGCGGTCTTCCAGACGTTGTAGAAGAACGGCAGCACCGAGATGCCCAGGACGAACGCGCCCACCGACGAGATCATGTTGAGGTCGGTGAAACCGTCGGCCGGGCTGTAGTCGGCGTAGCGGCGCGGGAAGCCCAGCACGCCCAGCCAGTGCTGCACCAGGAACGTGGTGTGGAAGCCGATGAACAGCAGCCAGAACTGCAGCTTGCCGAGCCGGTCGTCGAGCATCTTGCCGGTGAACTTGGGCCACCAGAAGTAGAAGCCCGCGAACATCGCGAACACCACGGTGCCGAAGACCACGTAGTGGAAGTGGGCGACGACGAAGTAGGTGTCGGAGATGTGGAAGTCGAGCGGCGGCGAGGCCAGGATGACGCCGGTCAGGCCGCCCAGGAGGAAGGTCACCAGGAAGCCGACCGAGTACAGCATCGGCGACTCGAACGACAGGTGTCCCCGCCACATCGTGCCGATCCAGTTGAAGAACTTCACGCCCGTCGGCACCGCGATGAGGAACGTCATGAACGAGAAGAACGGCAGCAGCACCTGCCCGGTCGGGAACATGTGGTGCGCCCAGACCGTGATCGACAGACCCGCGATGGAGATGGTCGCGGCGACCAGCGAGATGTAGCCGAAGATCGGCTTGCGGCTGAAGACCGGCAGGACCTCGGTCACGATGCCGAAGAACGGCAGCGCGATGATGTACACCTCGGGGTGGCCGAAGAACCAGAACAGGTGCTGCCAGAGCAGCGCGCCGCCGGTCTCGCTGGCGAAGATGTGGGTGCCGAGCTTGCGGTCGGCCTCCAGCGCGAGCAGCGCGGCGGCCAGCACCGGGAAGGCCATCAGCACGAGCATGCTGGTGAGCAGGACGTTCCAGGTGAAGATCGGCATCCGGAACATCGTCATGCCCGGCGCGCGCATGCAGATGATCGTGGTGATGAAGTTGACCGAGCCGAGGATCGTGCCCAGGCCGGACAGGGCCAGGCCCATGATCCACAGGTCACCGCCGAGCCCCGGCGAGCTGATCGCGTTCGACAGCGGCGTGTAGGCGAACCAGCCGAAGCTGGCCGCGCCGTTCGGGGTGAAGAAGCCGGACACCGCGATGATGCTGCCGAACAGGTAGAGCCAGTAGCTCACCATGTTCAGGCGGGGGAAGGCCACGTCGGGGGCGCCGATCTGCAGCGGCATCAGCTCGTTGGCGAAGCCGGCGAACAGCGGCGTCGCGAACATCAGCAGCATGATCGTGCCGTGCATGGTGAACAGCTGGTTGAACTGCTCGTTGGAGGTGAACTGCAGGCCCGGCTGCGCGAGCTCGGCCCGCATCACCAGGGCCATCACGCCGCCGATCAGGAAGAACGCGAAGGACGTGATGAGGTACAGGTGACCGATGATCTTGTGGTCGGTCGACGAAAGCCACTTGGCGATGATCCGGCCCTTGGGAGTCGGACGCGCCGTGGTGATCGGCTCTTGGATGGCGGTCACTGAGTCCTCCGGAGCTGGTCCGCGAAGTACGTGTCGAACTCAGCCTGCGGAACGAGCTTCACCGAGAACAGCATGCGGCTGTGGTCGACGCCGCACAGCTCCGCGCACCGGCCCGCGTAGACACCGGGCTTGTTCAGCGTCTTGATCTCGAAGACGCGGCCGGGGTTGCCTTCCTTGATGCCGGGGATGACGTCCCGCTTGAACAGGAACTCCGGAACCCAGAAGGAGTGGATGACGTCCGGCGAGGACAGGTCGAACTGGACCGTCTTGCCGACCGGCAGCACGAGCTGCGGGCCCTGCTTGTAGTCACTGACCGGCTGGCCCACGACCGGGAACGGCATCGTCTTGCCGCCGACCTCGGTGGTGAAGCGCCAGCTCCACTGGAAGGCCTCGACCTTCACCTTCACGTCGGGATTGGCCGACACCTTCTCCAGCGCCTCGCTGTCGCGGGCGGTGTAGAAGAAGAACACCGACACCATGACGAGCGGCACGAGCGTGTAGAAGATCTCGATCGGCAGGTTGTAGCGAACCTGCGGCGGCAGCTCGGCCGACGACTTGCGCTTCCGGTGGAAGACGCATGCCCAGATGATCAGGCCGAGGACCACCGCGCCGGTGGCGAGAGCGGCGATCCAGGCGCCGTTCCAGAGGCTCTGGACAATGGTGCCCTGCTCGGTGACATGGTCAGGAAGCAGTCCACGGGACCAATCGGCCTCGGGCACATCATTCGCACACGCCGTAGCGGAGGCCAGCAGCAACGCCAAAGCGGCGGCGCGTGGCACTCTGCCCCGGACCAACGAACGCCGCGTCGAACGGCGAGTCGGACTCACGGATCGCCTACCCCACAGATGAAGCCCAGGAGTCACTCCTGGGCGCTCGTATTTCCAAATGCACAGCTGATTGCAGACACATTAGCGTGGAAGGGCCTCGCCCTCCCGCCCGCCCCCTCGATGGCGCGCCGGGAGTGGGACGATAAGTCGCGTGGCGTACTTCGACGCGGCCTCCACCGAGCCGCTCCACCCCCAGGCACGCGAGGCGTATCTGGCGGCGCTGGACGTCGGCTGGGCCGACCCCGCACGGCTGTACAACCAGGCCCGCCGCGCGCACATGCTGCTGGAGCAGGCCCGCACGGAGGTGGCCGAGGTGCTCGGCGCGCGTCCTGACGAGGTGTCGTTCACCTCGTCGGGCACGCAGGCCGTGCATCTCGGCGTGCTCGGCACCCTACACGGGCGGCGCCGTACCGGCCGCCGTCTGGTCACCAGCGCGGTCGAGCACTCCAGCGTCCTGCACGCGGCCGGGGTGCACGAGCGCGACGGCGGCACGGTCGAGACCGTGGGCGTCGGGCTGACCGGCCGCGTGGACCTGCCCGCCTTCACGGCGGCCGTCGCGGCGGAGGGTACGGCTCTCGCCTGCCTGCAGACCGCCAACCACGAGGTGGGCACGCTCCAGCCGGTGGCCGAGGCGGCGGCGGCCTGCCGCGAGCACGGGGTGCCGCTGCTGGTGGACGCCGCCCAGACGGCGGGGCGGCTGCCGATCCCGGAGGGCTGGTCGGTGCTGGCGGCCAGCGCACACAAGTGGGGCGGCCCGGCCGGGGTGGGCGTGCTGGCGGTGCGCAAGGGCACCAGGTTCCGCTCGTTCCTGCCTGAGGACGAGCGCGAGCGCCGCCGGGTGCCCGGCTACGAGAACGTTCCGGCGATCGTGGCCGCGGCGGCGGCGCTGCGCGCGATGAGCGCGGAGGCGGCGCGGGAGCGCTCGCGGCTGTCGGCGCTGGTGGACCGGATCAGGAACACGGTGGCGAAGGTCGTGCCCGACGTGGAGGTGATCGGGGAGCCGGTCGAGCGGGCCCCGCACATCGTCACCTTCTCCTGTCTTTACGTGGACGGCGAGGTGTTGCTGACCGAGCTCGACAAGGCGGGATTCGCGGTATCGTCCGGGAGCTCGTGCACCGCTAGTACGCTTCGACCATCGCATGTTTTGGAGGCGATGGGCGTGCTCACGCACGGGAACGTCAGGGTCTCGCTGCCCCGTGGCGCTTCCTCGGCAGAGGTGGACAGGTTCCTGGAGATCCTTCCCGAAACGGTGCGCAGGATCCGCCAGGACGCAGGAGTGGCATGACAGAGGTGACTCAGCCCGCGCTGACGATCGACGCGCTCGGGAAAAAGTGCCCGATCCCGATCATCATGCTCGCCGAGCAGATCAACTACGTCCCGATCAACGCGGTGGTGGCGGTGCTGGCCGACGATCCGGCCGCCTACACCGACGTGCCGGCGTGGTGCCGGTTGAAGTCGCATCCGCACGTGGGCACGTACGAGCTGCCCGGCGGCGGCTGGGCCATCCACGTGCGCCGCAATTACTGACCTGCGATTTTGGGTAGAACCGTGCGGGAATGTCATCTCTTTTCGGGGGGAATCCGATGACCGCTGGACACCCGCACGAGACCGCCCGCGACCTGATGAGCGCGGGCGTGGAGTGCATCGCCGCTCACGAGACCCTGGACAGGGCCGCTCAGATGATGCGTGACCGGGGTGTCGGCGCGCTGCCGATCTGCGGCTCCGACGACCGGCTCAAAGGCATCATCACCGACCGCGACATCATCACCAAGTGCATCGCCGAGGGCCACGACCCGTCCAGGGTGACCGCCGGCGACCTGGCCACGGGGCTGGTGTGGGTCCCCGCCGACGCCACCGTCGAGGAGGCGCTGGCCCGGATGGAGGAGAACCAGATCCGCCGGCTGCCGGTGATCGAGAACCACCGCATCATCGGGATGATCAGCGAGGCGGACCTGGCCAAGCACCTGCCGGACGACCAGCTCGCCGGGTTCGTGCACCGCGTCTACGCGGGCGCCTGACGCGGCGGAGGACAAAGAGCGGGCGCGGCCGGGCCGCGCCCGTCTTCAGGTCAGGCGTAGTGGCACTTGAGGTGGCCGGTGACCTCGGCGGCCGCCTCGGCGCCGTAGGCGGCGGTGAAGCGCTCGACGAAGGTCTTCTGGCCCAGCTCGTACTCCTGGCCGCCGACGCGCTCCAGGACGTGCGTGGCGGTGAGGTTGCCCACCTGGCCACAGCGCTCCAGCGACAGGCCCCACGCCAGCCCCGACAGGAAGCCCGCGCGGAAGGCGTCGCCGACGCCGGTCGGGTCGGCCTTGCCCAGCTCGGGCGCGGGCGCGACCTGGATGGACGGCTCGCCCTTGCGCGCGATGACGGCGCCCTTCGGGCCGAGCGTGGTGACGCGCACGCCCACGCGCTCCAGGATCTCCTCGTCGGACCAGCCGGTCTTCTGCTCGATGAGGCCCTTCTCGTAGTCGTTGGAGAAGAGGTACGCGGCGCCGTCCACGAGCTGACGGATCTGCTCGTCGGCCATGCGGGCGAGCTGCTGGGAGATGTCGGCGGCGAACGGGATGCCGCGCTGGCGGCACTCGTCGGTGTGCCTGAGCATGGCGTCGGGGTCGTTGGGGCTGATCAGCACCAGGTCGAGCCCGCCCACGCGGGCCGCGGTCGGCTGCAGCTCGATGTTCCTCGCCTCGGCCATGGCGCCGGTGTAGAAGGAGGCGATCTGGTTGTGGTGCTCGTCGGTCGTGCACAGGAACCTGGCGGTGTGGTGAGTCTCCGACACGTGCACCGAGTCGCAGTCGACGCCGTGGCGCTCCAGCCAGGAGCGGTAGTCGGCGAAGTCCGGGCCGACGGCGCCCACGAGCAAGGGGGTCAGGCCCAGGCAGCCCATGCCGAACGCGATGTTCGCCGCACAGCCTCCCCGCCGGATCTGCAGGTCGTCGACCAGGAACGAGAGTGACACCCGATCCAGTTGCTCGGCGATGAGCTGGTCGCCGAAGCTTCCTGGGAACGTCATCAGATGGTCTGTCGCGATGGAGCCGGTGACGGCGATGCGCACGGGATTCTTCTTCCTCGTTGTCTGCAGGCCAAGTAGAGCCTCACGAGGATATGCGAAGGCCACGCCCACACCAAGGTGAACGCGGCCTCCCACCAGCCGGCCACCAGACCGGCTGGACGACGACCACAACCCCGGCGCCCGCCATGCGGTCCGGGGGCGGATCGGTTATGCCTTCTTAGTTGAAATCGGTTATGCCTTCTTAGTTGAAGGAGTCACCACAGGCGCACGAGCCGGTGGCGTTGGGGTTGTCGATCGTGAAGCCCTGCTTCTCGATGGTGTCGACGAAGTCGATGGTGGCGCCCAGCAGGTACGGCGCGCTCATCCGGTCCGTCACCACGCCGACGCCGCCGAAGTCGGTCACCACGTCGCCGTCCATCGAGCGGTCGTCGAAGAAGAGCTGGTAGCGCAGGCCGGAACAGCCACCGGGCTGGACGGCCACCCGCAGCTGCAGGCCTTCCTCACCCTGCTGCTCCAGCAGGCTCTTGACCTTGGCGGCGGCCGCGTCGGTCAGGATCAGGCCCTGCGTCGTGGTCTCGCTGCTCTCAACCGTCATGTGCGAACTCCCGCGGTCTGTTTCTGACTTCCTACTAAGACGTTAGCAACACCGGCCGACCTCTTCACATTCCCGTCCTCGCTGCGGCCGGCCGTACCACCGCAAAAGGGGTGGGGTACGGCAAAGCACCGGGAAACCGTATGCCATCATGAGTATCGTCACTTCGACGATAAGGGGTTCGGCCATGACCACCACCCAGCTGTTCATCCTTGGCAGGGGCGCCGACACGGGCAGTGAGCGCGGCGTCGACTGTCCCGGCGAGCTTCCCCCCGCCTCCGACCCCGACCTGGTCGAGCGGGCGCGCAGAGCCAAGCTGGCGCTGGGCGAGCGCGTGTTCGTGCTCGGCCACCACTACCAGCGCGACGAGGTCATCCAGTTCGCCGACGTGACCGGTGACTCCTTCAAGCTGGCCCAGCAGGCGGCCGCCCGGCCGGAGGCGGAGTTCATCGTCTTCTGCGGCGTGCACTTCATGGCCGAGTCGGCCGACATCCTGACCGGGCCCGGCCAGCGCGTGGTGCTGCCCGACCTGGCGGCCGGGTGCTCGATGGCCGACATGGCGACCTTCGACCAGGTGGAGGAGTGCTGGGAGGCGCTGGAGGACGCGGGGCTGGCCGGCGACGTCGTGCCCGTCACGTACATGAACTCCAGCGCCGACATCAAGGCCTTCTGCGGACGGCACGGCGGCGTCGTGTGCACCTCCTCCAACGCCAGGCGGGCGCTGGAGTGGGCGTTCGAGCAGGGCAAGCGGGTGCTGTTCCTGCCCGACCAGCACCTCGGGCGCAACACCGCGGTGCTGGAGATGGGCATGTCCCTGGACGACTGCGTGGTCTGGAACCCGCACCGGCCCAACGACATGGGCAAGGTCGCCGAGGCGAAGATGATCCTGTGGAAGGGCCACTGCTCGGTGCACGGGCGCTTCACCGCCGAGTCCGTGGACGACGTGCGCGAGCGCGTCCCCGGCGTCAACGTGCTGGTCCACCCGGAGTGCCGCCACGAGGTGGTGCTGAAGGCCGACCACGTCGGCTCGACCGAGCACATCATCAAGACCCTCCAGGCCGCCCCCGCCGGGTCGAGCTGGGCCGTCGGCACCGAGTTGAACCTGGTCAAGCGGCTGGCCCAGATGTTCCCCGACAAGAACGTCTCGTTCCTGGACAAGACGGTCTGCTACTGCTCGACCATGAACCGGATCGACCTGCCCCACCTGGTGTGGGCGCTGGAGTCGCTCGCGCTCGGCGAGACGGTCAACCAGATCACGGTCGACGCCGAGACCTCCCACTGGGCCAAGGTCGCCCTCGACCGGATGCTGGCGCTGCCGTAACGGGTCAGCCGCCGAAGGCGTAGACCACCCGGACCGAGACCGTGACGGACTGCTCGCCCGGGTTGATCGAGGACTGGTCGGCCACCGCCGCCGCGGCCATCATCATCGGCACCGGCGGCGCGTCGGCCTCCTCGCTGACCGACACCACCTGGCCGAGCGGGCGCCCGGCCAGGCCCGCGTACTGCTCCGCCTTGGCCCTGGCGTCCTTGAAGGCCCGCTCGCGCGCGTCCTTCAGCGCCGCGACCGGGTCGGAGATCTCGAAGCTCACGCCGTTGAGCCTCGCCTCCTCGCCGACCCCGGCCACGAGGTCGATGATCCGGTCGGCCTGCGACAGGTCGCGCACCAGCGCCTCGACGCCCTGCGCGGCGCGGTAGGCGGAGACCTTCGGGTAGTTCTCGTACTCGGGCCCCAGCGACAGCTCGCTGGTGCGCAGGTCCTTGGGCTGCAGGCCCGCCTCGGCCAGCGTCCTGACCAGCCGGACGGCCGCGGCCCGGACGGCGGCGAAGGCCTCACCCGCGCTCGCCTTGCGCACCTCGACGCCGGCGTTGAGCCGCATGGCGTCGGGAGCGGCCGAGACCGCGCCCTGACCGAGCACGGTGATCTGCTGGCTGTCCACGTGTACCCCCTGAGGAGTCCGGATGATCCTTCGCTCCTAGTGTGCCCCTCTGGTGTAGAGGAAGCCCATGTTGTCGAAGTCCTTCTTCTTCGGGGCGGTGGCCAGGACCCTCCGTGTCTCGCCCTGCATGTCCACGACCACGGCCTGGTAGCCGCCGCCCTGCGCGAGCCAGACCGCCACGTGGTCCTCGTCCCACCAGCCGATCAGCCGGTTGGTGCGCACCGGGATGGGCGGCCGGCCGCCGCCCGTGCCCGAGACGGGCTTGGCGCACAGGCTGCTGCCCGCCTCGTCGCAGTAGGCGAGGTAGTGGGTCCCGGACGGGGACAGCACGTCGCTCTCGACCCACAGCGGGTGGCCGCCGTCGGGCAGGGCGCCTCCGGGCGCGGGCCGGCCGTCGAGGTCGAAGAAGCGCATGGCGCCATCGGCCCAGGCGCCGACGTACTGGCCGTCGTCGTCCCAGAAGTAGTCGTAGGTGCTGGTGTCGACGCCCTTGACCGGGATGATGCGGGGTTTGCCGGTGGCGACGTCGAGGATGGCGAAGCCGTACGGGACGCTGTCGTCGTCGGTGGCCTTGTACAGGGTGAACAGGCCGAGCCTGCCGTCCGGCGACCAGCGCGGCGCGCTCGGGTAGACGGGGGCGGCGGTCATCTTGACCGTGCGCCTGGTGCCGGTGACGTGCTCGACGATGGAGACCTGGGAG
The DNA here is from genome assembly GCF_044456745.1 of Nonomuraea sp. NPDC050790. NCBI lineage: Bacteria > Bacillati > Actinomycetota > Actinomycetes > Streptosporangiales > Streptosporangiaceae > Nonomuraea > Nonomuraea sp. NPDC050790. The sequence continues at coordinate 658,366 of NZ_JBITGF010000005.1, forward strand.
TAGCCGTCGCCGCTGTAGTCGGCGTCGGTGGCCAGGGCGCGGGTGCCGGTGGTGTTGAGCGCGTACTCGAAGTAGGCGCGGTTGAGCACGAAACGGTCGGTGCGCGCCTTCCTGACGTAGACGCGCTTGCCGCTGTCGGCGCTGTAGGAGACGAGCTTGATCGGATCGTCCTCGTGCTCCTCGACCGTCACCACCGTGCCGGGCAGCGTGAAGCGCTTGGTGGCCGCGGGGGGCGGGGTGGGGGCCCTGGTGGTGGGGGCGGTGGTGGCGGGACGCGAGGTCCTGGGGGTGGCCGAGGTCGTCACCGGGCCGCCCGCCAGCTTGGTGGCCGTGACCACGCCGACGACCGCCAGCACCACGACCGCGACGGCCGCCGCCGCGATCACCCAGCCGGTGCGCATGCCGCGCGGCACGGTGGGTGGTGGCTGGTGCAGGGGCCGCGAGTGCTGCGGCGGCGGCAGATGAGCAGCCGGCACGGCAGGCGGCCCACCCCAGTTCCCCGGCGGCACCCCCTGCCCAGGCTGGGACCCGTGACCCGGCTGACCCCCATGGCCCGGCTGAGACCCGTGACCTGAGCCCATTCGCTGGCCGGGCGGCGTCGGGTGGCTTCCCTGTCCCGGGGGCGTTCCCGTGTGCTGGGGCGTTCCCGTGTGCTGGGGCATTCCTGTGTGCTGGGGCATTCCTGTGTGCTGGGGCATTCCTGTGTGCTGGGGCATTCCTGTGTGTTGCGGCGTTCCTGGGTGGCCAGGGGGTGGTGCGGTGGGGCCCGGGTAGGGGCGGGAGTCCGGGGGTGCGAAGGGGGCGCCGGCGGGCCCCGCCGCCACGGCCGTGCCCTCGACCAGCAGCCCGGGTGACGGCTGGGCCGGCCCCTGGGCCTCGCCCTGGCCGTACGGCCCGCCGGGCGCGTGCCCCAGCAGCCGCATCAGCGCGTCCCCCGCGCTCGGCCGCCGCCCCGGGTCCTTGGCCAGGCAGTCCTGGACCAGCGCGCGCAGTTGCGGATCGGTGATGCCGCTGATGTCGGGCGTCGTGTGAAGGATGCGGTTGACCATGGCGGGCAGGCTGTCGGCGCCGAAGGGGGTGTGGCCGGTGGCGGCGTACAGCATCGTGCTGGCCCACGCGTGCATGTCCGCCCGAGGGCCGGGCACCGCGTCGGTGAGCTGCTCGGGCGCCATGAACGCGGGGGTGCCGATGGCGGTGGCGGTGAGCGTGGAGGTGAGGTCGAGCGCCTTGGCGATGCCGAAGTCGATCACTCTCGGCCCGTCGGGCGCCAGCACCACGTTGGACGGCTTGAAGTCGCGGTGCACGATCCCGGCCTGATGGATGGCGACGAGCGCGGTGACGGTGCCGATCGCCAGGCGATGCAGCGCGGGCCCGGAACGCGGCCCCTCCCGCTGGACGACCTCGTGCAGCGTCGGCCCGTCGATGTACTCGCTCACGATGTACGGCCGGCCGTTCAGCAGCCCCGTCTCGATCACCTGGGCGGTGCAGAAGGGCGCGACCCGGCGTGCCATGGCGACCTCGCGGACGAAGCGCTGGGAGGCGTCCTCGTCCCCGGCCAGGTCGGCGCGGAGCAGCTTGACCGCGACCCTGCCTCCGTCGGAGGTCTCGCCGAGGTAGACGGTGCCCTGGCCGCCCTCGCCCAGACGGCCGGTCAGGGTGTAGACCCCGACCCTGCCGGGGTCCCCCGCCCGCAGGGCAACGAGCTCCGGCATCCCCACCCCCACATTTGGCGACTTTTCCGGCCATTGTGGTGGGTGTCCGGTGATCCCGTCATCTCTTTGAACGACGTACCAGCGGGAAAGGCAGCGTCTGGCGGATGGGCGCGCCGGTCAGGAACATGACGAGCCGGTCCACGCCGAGGCCGAGCCCGCCGGTCGGCGGCATCGCGTACTCCAGCGCGGCCAGGAAGTCCTCGTCCAGCTCCATCGCCTCGGGATCGCCTCCGGCGGCCAGCGACGACTGCTCGGTCAGGCGCCGCCGCTGCTCGACCGGGTCGGTCAGCTCGGAGTACGCGGTGCCCAGCTCGGCCCCGAACGCCACCAGGTCCCAGCGCTCGGCCAGCCGGGGGTCGTCGCGGTGCGGCCGGGTGAGCGGCGAGACGTCGGCGGGGAAGTCGACGTAGAAGGCGGGCGCGGTGGTGCGCGCCTCGACCAGCCGCTCGTACAGCTCCAGGACCAGCTCCCCGCGCCGCCACTTCGGGCTGTAGGCCACGCCGAGCCGGTCGCAGAGCTTCCTCAGCTCGGGCGCACCGGTGGCGGCGTTCACCTCCTCGCCCGCCGCCGCGGAGATCGCCTGGTTGACCGGGACCACCGGCCACTCGCCCGAGATGTCCACTCCCTGCACGGTCAGCCCGCCGAGCGCCGCCTGGGCCGCCTCCTGGATGAGCGCGCGGGTGAGCTCCAGCATGTCGCGGTAGTCGGCGTAGGCCTGGTAGGCCTCCAGCATGCTGAACTCGGGGTTGTGCTTGTAGGACACGCCCTCGTTCCTGAACGTCCTGCCCAGCTCGAACACCCGCTCCACCCCGCCCACGCACAGCCGCTTGAGGTAGAGCTCGGGCGCGATCCGCAGGTACAGATCCAGGTCGTAGGCGTTGATGTGGGTGCGGAACGGGCGCGCGCTGGCTCCGCCGTGCACCGGTTGCAGGATCGGGGTCTCGACCTCCAGGAAGCCCCGCCGTACCAGGCCGTCGCGCAGCGCGTGGACGGCGGCGGCGCGTACCCGCAGCATGTCGCGGGCGGCGGGCGAGGTGATCAGGTCGAGGTGGCGGCGGCGCACGCGCGCCTCCGGGTCGGTGAGGCCGCGGTGCTTGTCGGGCAGGGGGTGCAGGCACTTGCCGGTCAGCGTCCAGTCCTCGGCCAGCACGGAGACCTCGCCGGCGGCCGAGCGCCCGACCCGCCCGCGCACCCCGACGTGGTCGCCGAGATCCACCACCCGCCGCCAGCGCGCCAGCAGCTCCGGGTCGGTCAGCATGAGCTGCCGCTCCCCCGCCCAGTCGCGCAGCGTCGCGAACAGGATGCCGCCGTGGTCGCGCACCAGCATCACCCGCCCGGCCACCGCCACCTCCTCGCCGACCCGCCCCGCCTGCGCCGTCGTGTGCGTGCGCGCGAAGTTCACCGGGTACGGCTCCGCCACCAGCCCCAGCTTCCCCGCCCTGACGCCCTCCTGCCCACCGCCCCCGGCCACCCCGGAAGACATCGACCCGCCGCCCTCAGCCGGCCCCATGGCCCCGGCCGCCCCGGTGGACCCTGCCGGCCCAGCGGTCGCCACGCCCTCCAGCGCCGCCCCCTCCAGCGCGTCCCTCTCCGCCGCGGCCCCCTCCAGCGCGGCCCCCTCCGGCGCCGTCCCCACAGCCCGCGTCTCGGGGGCCGTCGGCAGCGCGGGTGACAGTTCCGGTGGCAGTGCGCCGCGCTCGCCGCGCCGCAGCAGCGTGGGCAGGCTCGGACCGGCCAGGAACCCCTCCGCCACCGCCGAGGCCAGCCCGACCTTGGGCAGGTCGCGGTTGTCGGCGTAGGCGAGGAAGCGCGGCACCCACTCGGGCCGGTACTTCACGTTCGACCGGTAGAGCGACTCGAGCTGCCACCAGCGCGAGAAGAACAGCAGCAACCGCCGCCACGCCCGCAGCACCGGCCCCGCCCCGATCCTGGCGCCCTCCTCGAACGCGGCCCGGAAGACGGCGAAGTTCAGCGAGACCCGCTCCACACCCAGCTCGGCGGCCCGTTCGACGAGGCCGGTGACCATGAACTCCATGAGCCCGTTGTCGGCCTCGCGGTCGCGCCGCATGAGGTCGAGCGACAGCCCGCGCTCCCCCCACGGCACGAACGACAGGATCGCCGCCTCGTCACCGCCCGCGGTGAGCGCCTCGACGAGCACGCAGCGCCCGTCGGCCGGGTCGCCGAGCCGGCCGAGCGCCATGGAGAAGCCGCGCTCGGTCTCGGTGTCGCGCCAGGCGTCGGCCCTGGCGATGACGCTGCGCATCTCCTCGGGTGACAGCTCGGCGTGCCTGCGCACCCGCAGCGTGTATCCGGCCCGCCTGACCCGGTTGACGGCCTGCCGTACGCCGCGCATCTCGCGTCCGTCGAGCGTGAAGGCGGACACGTGCAGGACCGCCTCGTCGCCGAGCTGCAGGACCTTGAGCCCGGCGCGGGCGTAGGCGCGGGCGCCCTCCTCGCCGGCGCCGATGGCGGCGGGCGTCCAGCCGTACTCCTCGGCCTGACGCCGCCAGCGGGCGATGGCCGGGTCCCACGCCTCGGGGTCGCCGATCGGGTCGCCGCCCGCGAGGCTGACCCCGGCGACCACCCGGTAGGAGACCGCGCTCTTGCCGCTCGGTGAGAAGATCGCGGCTCGGTCGCGGCGGGTGGCGAAGTAGCCGAGCGAGTCGCGTTCGCCGTGCGCGGCGAGCAGTTCGCGCAGTCCGGCCTCGTCGGCGGGCAGCAGTTCGGCGATGGCCCGCTGGGAGCGGAACAACACCGCGAAGGCCAGCAGCAGCGCGAGCGCGCTCAGCAGCCCGATCGTGAACGCCACCCACGCCGGCCCGGCCCCCTCGCGGTCGAAGTCGAGCGTGACCGCGCCGCCGAGGGCCTTCTCGATCACCCACGGCAGCCGGTCCTGCCGCCTGAGCGTGCCGTGGAAGGCGCTGATCAGCGCGTACCCGACGCCGACCGAGACCAGCAGCCCCGCCACCAGCACGAGCACGGCCTTGCGGAAGGCGGCCCGCTGCGTCTTGGCGAAGAACTCCTTGCGCGCGGCCACCAGCAGCACGAGCAGGACGAGCGTCACGACGAGGTTGACCTCGACCCGCCAGGCCGGATAGTCGTCGCCCGCCTCGGGCTCCAGCCAGACGATCAGCCCGTAGAGGGCCAGCAGGACCAGCGTGACGACCAGGAAGACCAGCATGAGCCGGTACGCCGCCCGCTTGCGCCGCGCGACCGCCCCGGCCAGCAGGGCGAGGAAGACGGCGTAGGCGAGGTTGGGTTCGGCGGGGAAGACGAGGTCGTTGAAGGTGTCGGTGACCGGGCGCAGGAGCGCGCGCAGCGGGCGGACTAGCGCGATCAGGGCGCAGTAGACGGCCAGGACGGCGAGGGTCCCCGCCAGGACCCTCGGCACCCACCTCCAGCGCGTGGTCATTGGCCGGATATACCCGGCTACTTTCCGTTAAATGACCTGGTGATGGCCTCGGGAGCGTCAAGCTGGACCTGGTGTCCCACGCGCGGCAGCCGGAGCAGCTCGGCGCCGAGCGCGTCCGCCAGCCGCTCCTGGCACCCGTCGGTACGCCCCGCCGTGATCACCAGCGTCGGCACCCGGGGATAGGGGTGCTCGCGGCGGATCAGCTCCAGATCGGCGGCCATGTCCCGGTAGGCCAGCCACTCCCCCGCGACCGCCGCCAGCACCTTGCCCTCGCGGTAGACGCCCGCCCGGTCGGGCCCGCCGCCGGCCAGCCGGTGCGCCAGCGGCCCGAGGCAGCGGGCCAGCGCCGCGGCGGCCCAGGTGCCGCCGAAGGCCGGCAGCCAGCGGCCCAGCGCCCTGCCGGGGGCCGAGGTGCCGCGACCCGGCTTCCTGCGGCAGCTCGGGTCCACCAGGACCACCCGGGAGACGCGCAGCGGGTGCAGGCGGGCGAACGCCTCGGCGTGCCAGGCGGCCACCGAGTGGGCGATGACCGCGACCTTCTCGGGGTGGGAGGGCGCGAGGGCGGCCAGGCGGGCGGCCTCGCCGTACAGGGTGGGCGGGGTCTGGGGGGCGGGGCTGCGGCCGAGTCCGGGCCGGTCGAAGCGGATCACGCGGTGCGCGGCGGCGAGCCCGGCGGCCACGGCGTCCCAGTGGAACCAGGCGCCGCCCATGCCCGCGGCGACCAGGACGGCGGGGCCGCGGCCGTCCTCGACCACGTGCGGGCGGCGCTCGTCCCTGTCCGGCTGGGGCGCGGCCAGCAGGCGCGCGGCCACGTACATGAGCCAGAGCGCGATCACCGCCACCTGGATGCGCTGGGCGACCCCGATGAGGTGCGCGGCGGTGACGGCCACCAGGGTGAGCAGCGAGGCGAGCGCGTACGCGCCGGCCAGGACGACGGCGGCGCGCGTACGCCAGCTCCTGGCCAGCTCCACCATCGAGGCGAGGGCGGCCACGGCGGCGAGCGTGCTGGTCACCGTGTGGAGGTGGTGGGAGAGCGAGAGCGGCCCGCGCTCGCACGCCGGGTCGCTGACCACCGCGCAGTCGAGCGGGAACGCGCCGTCGGCGATCGTGAACGCCCCGAACAGCGCCGTCGCCAGCCAGCCGCCCCACTCGGCGGGCGCCCTGGGCGCCAGCGCGACGCCGATCACGACGGCCAGCCCCGCCAGGATGTCGGCCACCCGGAACAGCGGCGACCACGGCTGGTCGCGGGCGGCCAGCTCGCTGAGGTAACCCTCGGCCGCGCTCACCGCCGGGTTGGCGAGCTGGCCCGGGACCCACGCGCTGTAGACCACGCCCGCGACGAAGAAGGCGCAGGCCGAGACCATGATCAGACGACGCTCCACGTCGCCATTAGATCACTCTGCGTGACAATTCCGGCGCTCCGGGGCACCGTGTCAGAGACCGGGCGCGCCCCAGACCGGGAACCAGCGCGACAGATCCTCCTCGATCGGCAGCTCTCCGGCCAGCGCGCCTCTGGCCTGGAGTTCGAGGGCGTTGTCGCGGCGCTCGCCGGGCTGCGGGGCGAACGGGTAGAAGGTTCCGCGCTTGTAGAGGTAGACCACGGCCATGCGGCGGCCCGCCGGGCCGGCGAAGGACACCAGCGAGCACAGCAGTGACGGGCCGAACCCGGCGCCCTCCAGCGAGGAGTTCACCGCGTGGAGTTCGGTGACCAGGTCGCTGAGGTCGGACGGGGCCCGCCGTACCAGGAGCCAGGTGTAGCCGTAGGCGTCGGTCGAGCGCTCCACGCGCTCGCCGAGCAGCGCGCGCACGTCGGACTCCAGCGTCGCGAACGCGCCCCCCTCGGCCGCGCGGAAGCTCACCGACCCGAGCCCGGTCGGCGCGAGGCCCGTCGCGGCCTGCAGCGTGACCGCAGCCGACGGCAGCGCGAACAGCGCGTCGAGGTTGGGTTTGACCGCCTTGGTACGGCCCAGCAGCGAGTCGAGCCACTTCATCGGCCCAGCTCCGCCGAGATCCTGGCCAGGTTGTCCAGGCGCTTCTGCAGCGGCGGGTGCGTGGCGAACAGGTTCGCCAGCGACTGGCCCTTCGACAGCGCCGGAGCGAAGTAGAAGGCGTTGAACGGCTCGGCCGCCCGCAGGTCGCGGGTCGGGATCCTCGCCATCTCGCCGCTCACCTTGGTCAGGGCGCTGGCCAGCGAGCTGGGCCGCTGGGTGAGCAGGGCGCCGGCGCGGTCGGCGGCCAGTTCGCGGTAGCGCGACAGGGCTCTGGTCAGCAGGAAGCTGACCGCGTAGACGAGGACGGAGACGAGCAGGATGATCAGACCGACGGGCAGCCCGCCCCGGTCGTCACGGCTGCGGCCGAGACCGGCGTACAGGGCGAAGCGGGTCATCAGCCCGGCCACGATGCCGAGGAAGGAGGCGATCGTCATCACCGCCACGTCGCGGTGGGCGACGTGCGAGAGTTCGTGGGCCAGCACCCCTTCGAGCTCCTGCGGCTCCAGGCGGCGCAGGAGGCCGGTCGTGACGCAGATCACGGCCTTCTTCTGGTTGCGGCCGGTGGCGAAGGCGTTGGGCACGTCTGAGTCGGCGACGGCCACGCGCGGCTTCGGCATGTCGGCCATCGCGCACAGCCGGTCGATCAGGCCGTGGAGTTCGGGCGCCTCCTGCGGCGACACTTCCCGCCCGCCCATCGCGAACAACGCGATCCGGTCGGACAGGAAGTACTGCGCGAACAGCATGACACCGGCGATGAGCAGCACGGTCAGCGCCCTCACGCCCAGGGCGATGAGGACGCCGACGAAGGCGACGTAGAGCAACCCGAGCAGGAACATCGTCACGACCATGCGGCGGGTCAGGCCGCCGTCGGACGCGAACCGCGTACGCACGGGTTAACCAGGGATCAGGCCCTGGTCGCCCAGCATCTCCCGGACTTCCTCGATCGAGGCGTCCGCGGGGGGAAGGATCAGCTCAGACGGCTCAAGGCTGTCGTCGGAAAGGGCCTTGCCCACGTGGCGCACCTTGTCGAGCAGGGCGTGCAGCCGTACCCGGAAGGTCTCCTCGTCGTCGGCCTCGATGGCGGACTCGAGCTCGGCGTCGAGCTGGTTCAGCACGGCGATGTCGTCGGCGGAGATCTCCACCTGACCCTCGCCCATGATCCTTACGATCATGCTCCGTCCCCCTGCCTGGGAAGCTGCTGGGTCTGGGGCTGCTGCTGCGGCTGGGCCTGCGGCTGAGGCTGCTGAGCCTGCTGCGGCTGCCCCTGCTCGATCGAGCCCTGCGGCGCCGGCCCCTGACCGAGCTCGGCCTTCATGCGGGCCAGCTCGAGCTCGACGTCCATGCCGCCGCCCATGCGGTCGAGCTCGGCCTGGATGTCGTCGCCGCGGGTGCCGCTGAAGTCGTCGAGCGCGCCGCTGGCCAGCAGTTCGTCGATCGCCCCCGCCCGCGCCTGCATCTGCGCGGTCTTGTCCTCGGCACGCTGGATCGCCAGGCCGACGTCGCCCATCTCCTCGGAGATGCCGGAGAAAGCCTCGTTGATGCGCGTCTGCGCCTCGGCGGCCGTGTAGGTCGCCTTGATCGTCTCCTTCTTCGTGCGGAAGGAGTCGACCTTGGCCTGCAGACGCTGGGAGGCCGTGGTGAGCTTCTCCTCCTCGCCCTGAAGGTTGTCGTGCTGGATGCGCAGATCGGCGATCTGCGTCTGCAGGCCGGAACGACGGCTCAGCGCCTCACGCGCCAGGTCCTCACGGCCAACGGACAGCGCCTTGCGGCCCTGGTCCTCCAGCTTCCTGGATTGCTGCTCCAGGCCATTGATCTGCAGCTCGACCCGCTTGCGGGAGGTGGCGACGTCGGCCACGCCCCTGCGTACCTTCTGCAGCAGCTCAAGCTGGCGCTGGTACGAATAGTCGAGGGTCTCGCGTGGATCCTCCATTTTGTCCAGGGCCTTGTTGGCCTTGGACTTGAAGATCATCGAAAGTCTCTTCATCACGCTCATGCGCGTCGGCCGTCCCCTTCTTAGGTCGTGCTGTCGGTCACCCACTGCAGCGCAGCCGCCTTGGGATTACCCTACGCATAACGCACGAGGGCGTCACTAAGTTGCAGTCCAGGTAGGGTTGACGTCGTGTTGCGACGCCGTTCCCAGACCTCCGTGGACGACACCCCCGTCCCCGCTGACGATCCTAAGCCCCAGGGTAAGGGTCGTCCCACACCCAAGCGCCGGGATGCCGAAGGCAGAAGGCGCCAGCCGGTCTCCGCGCCGAAGGATCGCAAGGAGGCCTACCGCGCCATGCGGGCCAAGCAGGCCGCCGAGCGCGACCGCGCCAGGAAGGGCATGCTGGCCGGTGACGAGAAGTACTTCCCGGTCCGTGACCGGGGGCCCGCGCGCAAGTACGCCCGTGACTGGGTCGACTCGCGCCGCCTGCCCAGCCAGTACTTCCTGCCGTTCTCGCTGCTCATCCTGCTGCTGACCTGGATCCCCTGGCCGGCTGGCCAGCGGGAGGTCGTCCTTTACTGGGTGATGCTGACGGGCTGGCCGATCATGATGGTCGGCGTGCTGTTCACGTCGGTGTACGTCTCCTGGAAGGTCAAGAAGGAGGCGGCGGCCAAGTTCCCGAACGAGCCCATGAAGGGCGTCGGGTTCTACGCCGCGATGCGGGCGCTGCAGATCCGCAAGCTGCGCTTCCCGCCGCCGCAGTTGCTTCCCGGCGGCAGGCCCGTCCCGCCCAAGAAGTAGGAGATCTTTTCCGGTACGGCGCCGCGGTCAGTGCTCCGGCACCCACTGGAGCACCCCGTCCTTCACTCGTGGCATCCAGCCCGAGAGGCCACCACCGCGCTCCAGCGCGTCCGCGGTGGTGCGCAGCAGGAGCGTGAAGGAAGCGACCCCCGCCTCGGCGGGGCCGTCGTTCCAGCCCACCTGTCCCGACTCGGCGTCGACCACGGCCCAGCGCGCTTCGCCTCGGTACTGGAACGGGATCTTCCCTGGGGCCTGCCACCACTGTCCGTCCACGCGGCACTGGCCGCGCCAGGTGTCGCGGATTTGCCTGATCGTGAGGTCGAGTCCGCCCGCGAACACCCCGTCGTTGCGTCCGTTGTGGCGCAGCAGGGAGGCGCGCAGGTCGTCGGGGAAGTCCACGCCCATCTGCGACTCGGCCACCGCGATCGTGCGGGCCCTGCCGGGGTCGCCGAGCGTGCGGTAGGTCACGGGCGCGTTCTTCCTGAGCCAGCGCTCGATCCTGCGCCAGTCGCCGGTGACCTGCCGCCTGACCGCCGGGTCGATGGGCCGGATCGTCACGGGGCGCCTGGCGGGCGTACAGGTGGTTTGCACGCCGAGCGCCTGCGGCGTCGCCTCCACGTCCGTGGGTGACATCGCTGTTGTGGACGACGGCGTCGCGTTCATGGGGGTGGGCGTCGGGTGAATGGGAGTCGGCGTCGGCTGAATGGACGACGGCGTCGGCCACTCGCCCTCCGGCGGCTCGTCCTCGGTCGATCCGCGCGCCGGGACCAGCGCGATGACCAGGACCAGCGCGACGATGCCCAGGATGGCCGCCCAGGCGAGCAGCATGCCCGTCCTCCCGCGCGCCTCCACCACTGCGGGAGCGGGCGGGGGCACCGGGCTCGGCCTCCGGGCGCGGCGGCGCAGCCGTACCCCCAGTGCGATCAGGATCGCGGCCGTCAGCGCGACCCGCACGAGCTTCAGCACGCCGGGCACCCTATCCCGAAACCTCCGCCCGGACGGCCCCATGGTCGGGCGCCTCGCCCAGAGCACCTAAGGTCGGATGTATGGAATTCCGTCACCTCGGCCGCAGCGGTCTCCTGGTCAGCGAGATCAGCTACGGCAACTGGATCACCCACGGCTCACAGGTCGAGGAGGACGCCGCCAAGCTGTGCGTGCGGGCGGCGCTCGACGAGGGCATCACCACCTTCGACACCGCCGACGTCTACGCGGGCACGAAGGCCGAGGAGGTCCTCGGACGGGCGCTCAAGGGGGTGCGCAGGGAGTCGCTGGAGATCTTCACCAAGGTCTTCTGGCCGACCGGCCCGGGGCAGAACGACCGTGGCCTGTCCCGCAAGCACATCACCGAGTCGATCCACGGCTCGCTGCGCCGCCTGCAGACCGACTACGTGGACCTCTACCAGGCGCACCGCTTCGACTACTCGACGCCGCTGGAGGAGACGCTCAAGACCTTCGACGACCTGGTCCGCCAGGGCAAGGTCCTGTACGTGGGCGTCAGCGAGTGGACCGCCGGCCAGATCGCCCAGGCGCTGAAGATCGCCGACGAGATGGGCTTCGACCGGATCGTGTCGAACCAGCCGCAGTACTCGGCGCTGTGGCGGGTCATCGAGGCGGAGATCGTGCCGCTGAGCGAGAAGGAGGGCGTCAGCCAGATCGTCTGGTCGCCGATCGCCCAGGGCGTGCTGAGCGGCAAGTACCTGCCCGGCCAGCCGCCGCCCGCGGGCTCGCGCGCCACCTCTGAGTCGGGGGCCGGGTTCATCTCCCGCTTCCTCGAGGACGACGTGCTCACCCGCGTGCAGGAGCTCAAGCCGATCGCCGCCGACCTCGGCCTCACCATGGCGCAACTGGCCGTCGCCTGGGTCCTGCAGAACCCGAACGTGGCCAGCGCCATCGTCGGCGCCACGCGCCCCGAGCAGGTACGCGACAACGTGAAGGCCGTCGGCGTGAAGCTCGACGCCGACGTGCTGAAGCGCATCGACGACGCGCTGGGCCCGATCGTGGAGCGCGACCCGGCCAAGACGGTCAGCCCGGAGAAGCGCCCCTGACGTCATTTCCGGCGGAAAAACAAAAACCCCTTGAGTCACTCAAGGGGTTTTTTGTTACTCCGTGCGCAATGCCATTCCCGCGTATTCGACGCGGTCCTCCTCAAGCAAAGCCACTTGTTCGACACCGGCTTCGAGCAGCTCACGGTAGTTTTCCCCGAGCCACGACTCGGCATCGGCCTGACTCGGAAAGACTTCTCGCGGCAATGGGCGGTCGGTTACCTCACTACCATTTGCATTTTCGTAACGCCACCGCCATGTCATGCCATACGCTCCTTTTTCCGCGGGTTCGCCGGTGCACCTTCCGACGGTTATGGAACCCTACTCCCCACCAGGAGGTCATTCGATGCTGCACGGAATTCGGATCGCCGCCGGAAGCGCGGCGGCCGCCCTGGCCGCCCTGGCCCTCCTTGCCGTTCCCGCCCTCGCCACTCCCCCGGTCTCACCCGATCCCGGCGCCGTACGCATGTGGAGCGTCTGGGAGAGCGACGGCACCGCCTGGCTGGCCGCCGCGGCCACGGATGTCCCTGCCGACGGCGACGTGGTGGGCTGGCGCTTCGCCGCCACCCCCGACGGAACCCCCGCCGAGCCGCCCGGCGGCGAACTGGCCGACTTCACCGCCGTGTGCGGGCAGCAGGCGGGCGGCGACGGCAAGCGCGTGGCCGTGCTCGTGGACTTCGGCGACGCCGCCGCCGACGCCTACCCGGGCGAACGGCCGCCCACGCCGATCCGCACCTGCGTGCGGGGCGCGAAGGAGTCGAGCGCCGCGCAGTTGCTCGCCCAGGCCGCCAAGGCTCGTGTGGACGCGCAGGGACGGGTCGTGGCCGTCAACGGCTACCCCGCGCAGGAGAAGGGCGGCACCGAGCTGTCCACCCCCGCGCCCTCGTCCGCGGGCGGCCTGTCCCTGCCCATGCTCCTGGGCGGCGCGGGCGTCCTGGTCCTGCTGGCGGCCGGCGCCGTCGTCGCCACCCGCCGCCGCGCCCGGCCCGCCGCCCACGGCACCCGCTCCTGACCCGGCCTCTGCCGCGAGGCTCCGCAGCGTGCGGAAAGCACTGCTGACCTCGCCCGGCGCTAGGCTCACGGACCGTGAAGATCGTGCTCTCCGGTACGGCGGGGCCGCGCGGCTGGCCGGAGCCCGGCTGCCCGTGCGCCTCCTGCCTGGCCTTGCCCCCGGGCCATCGACGGCCCGCCGAGGTACTCGTGGACGGGCGGCCTCTGGCACCCGGTTCGCATGTGGTGCAGGGGCTGCGGGTGCTGTATGAGCCAGAGGCGGGCTCGCTGGGCGCGGCGGATCTGGGCGCGGCGGGCTCGCTGGGCGCGGCGGATCTGGGCGCGGCGGACTCGGTGGGCGCGGCGGATCTGGGCGCGGTGGGCTCGGCGGGTGTGGCGGGCTCGGCGGGTGGTGCTTCCGGTGGGCCCTACGACGTGGTGTTGCTTGATCTGCTTGGGCGGCCGGAGCGGCTTGGGGAGCTGCGTGGGGCGGGGCTGGTCGCCGAGGGTGCGCAGGTGGTGGCCGTGGGGCTGGATCACCGGGTGCGTTCGGAGGAGGAGCTGGGCAGGCGGCTGGGGTTGTGGGGGGCGCGGGCCGTACCGGATGGGACGGTCTTGGAGCAGTCCGCGCCGGCGCGGGTCCCTCGGCCGCGCAGGACGTTGCTGCTCGGTGGGTCGCGGTCGGGCAAGTCCGCCGAGGCCGAGTTGCGGCTGGCGGGCGAGCCGCGCGTGACCTACGTGGCGACCGGGCCGTCGGGGGCGGGTGACGGCGAGTGGGCCGCGCGGGTGCGGGCGCACCGTGAGCGGCGGCCGGCGCACTGGGAGACCGTCGAGACCACCGACCTGGCCGCGACCATCGCGGCGGCCACCGCGCCGCTGCTGGTGGACGGGCTGGGGACGTGGGTGGCGGCGGTGTTCGACGAGCACGGGGCGTGGGAGGGGCCGCGCGAGCCTGTGCTGCGGCGGTGTGAGGAACTGGTCGAGGCTTGGCGGCGTACGCCGGTCCCGATCGTGGCCGTCTCCGACGAGGTGGGGCTGGGTGTAGTGCCCGACACGGCGAGCGGGCGGGCCTTCCGTGACGTGCTCGGCAGGCTCAACGAGCGGCTGGCGGCCGAGTCGGAGTACGTGGCACTGGTGGTGGCCGGGCGGCTGCTGCCTCTCTGAGCGCGGAAGCCGGTGCAGCTGAGCTTGACTCCGGTGCTTCTCTGCGCGCAGTAGCCGGGGGTGATCGCGGGAGACGGTTACGGGAGGCGGGTCAGTTCGGCTGGGGTCAGCGTCAGGTCTGCGGCGGCGGCCGAGTCGGCGATGGAGGTGGGCCTGGTGGCGCCGGGGATCGGGATCACGTTCGGCGCGAGCGACAGGTGCCAGGCCAGGCAGACCCGCTGCGGGCTGACTCCGCGCTCGGCGGCGATGTCGTGGAAGGGGCCGCGGGCGGGCGTGGTGGCACCGGGTTCCAGTGCGCTCGGTGAGATGCCGCCCAATGGGCTCCACGGCAGGTAGGCGATGCCCAGGTCCGCGCACAGCCGCAGTTCGGACAGGCCCTCGGGTGCCGCGGGGGAGAAACGGTTCTGCACCGAGGCCAGCCGTCCCCCGAGAACGGCGGCGGCCTGCCTGATCTGGGCGCCGTCCACGTTGGAGATGCCTGCCATGCGGATCTTGCCCTCGTCGAGCAGGTCGCGCAGCGCCCCCACGGACTCCTCGAACGGCACCGCGGGATCGGGCTTGTGCAACTGGTAGAGGCCGATCGCCTCCACGCCCAGCCGCCGCAGCGACGCCTCGCAGGCCGCGCGCAGGTGGCGGGGGTGGCCGTCCACGGTCCACGAGCCGTCGCCCGGCCGGGCGCGCCCGCCCTTGGTGGCCACGAGCACGTCGGCGGGCCCGTAGGCGGCCAGGGCGCGGGCGACGAGGCGCTCGTTGTGCCCGCTCTCGCCGGCGTGCCAGTGGTAGGAGTCGGCGGTGTCGATCAGGGTGACGCCCGCGTCCAGCGCCGCGTGGATGGTCGCCACCGCCCGTGCCTCGTCCGGACGTCCCTCGATGGACAGCGGCATCGCGCCCAGGCCCACGGGACCGACCTTGACCGCTCCGATCAGACGCATGCCCGGGCCTCCTTGACGACGCCGGGCAGCCAGTCGCCGACGTTCGAGAACGTGAAGCCGAGCGCGGTGGCGCGGCCGTTGTCCATGGTGTAGTCGCGCTCGAAGGAGTACGGCGACTCCCCGCGCGTGTAGACCGGCTCCCCGATCGCCGCGCACAGTTGCCTGACGTCGAGCGTGCCGTGTGAGCAGGCGTTGACCGGCCCGGTGAAGCCGGCGAGCGCCGTCCAGGCCAGGAAGGCGGCGATCTCGCGCTCCTCGATGAAGGAGGCGGGACGCGGGTCCGCGCAGACGCCGATGGGAAGGCCCGCGCTCATCCGCCGCACGTAGTGGCCGAGCCGCCCGGTGAAGTCGGCGCCCCCGAGCACGTGGGCGGTGCGCACGGCCGCGAACGCGAACCCGCCGGCCCGCCCCAGCACCGCCTCAGCCCGCCGCTTCCCCTCGCCATAGGACAGCGAGTCATCCGCGGGATCCTCGTCGTCGGGGAGGTCGAGCGCGTCCTCCCGGTACGGCCCGCCGCCGCCGAGATCGGCGTAGACCTCGACCGTGGAGGTCATCACGTACCGCCGGGTCCTGCCCTCGAAGACCCGGCGGGCGACGGCGGCGTGCCGCGGGGTGTAGCAGACCTGGTCGACGACGACGTCGAAGGTGCGCCCGGCCAGTGCCAGCCGCAGCGCCTCCTCGTCACCCCGGTCGGCGCGCAGGTGGGTGACGCCTTCCGGCGGCGCGGACGATCCCCGGTTGAGGACCGTGACGCGCTCGCCCCGGTCGCGAAGGTTCTCGACGAGCCGTCTACCGAAGTAGCGGCTGCCGCCGATGACACAGATCTCGTTCATGGCGTCAGCATGCCGACCGTATAGTCGACAGCGGTAGTGACTGCCTACTCAATCGGTCATTAGGAGAACTGTTGATCGACGTTCACCGGCTCAGCATCCTGCGCGAGGTGGCCAAGCACGGCAGCTTCAACCGCGCCGCCGGCGCCCTGCGCTTCACCCCCTCGGCCGTCTCGCAGCAGATCGCCGCGCTCGAACGCGGGCTCGGCGTCGCCGTGGTCGAGCGCAGCACCCGCGGGGTGCGGCTGACCGAACCCGGCCGCATGCTCGTGGAGGCGGCCGACGCGATCGCCGCCGAGCTGAGCGACGCCCAGGAGCGCATCGACCGCCTGTCCTCGGAACGCTCCCGGCTGACCGTGGCCGCCTTCGCCAGCGGCGGCAGGGCGCTGCTGCCCGCGGCGCTGGCCGCGTTCGCCGCCGAGCACCCCGAGGTGGAGCTGACCATCCTCGAACGCGAGCCGGAGGACGCGCTCCCGCTGGTCCGCGCGGGCCAGGCGGACCTGGCGCTCGCCTACCACTTCGACGGGCTGCCGCCCGCGCGTCCCGGTGACCGTTCCGGACTCGACTGGACGCCGCTGGTCAGCGATCCGCTGCGGGTGGTGCTGCCGCGCGGGCATCGCCTGGCCGGACGCGAGCGGGTCGCGCTGGGCGAGCTGGGCGGGGAGCGCTGGGTGCTCGGCTGCCTCAAGACCGTGGACCTGCTGCGGCACTACGCGGCGCTGGCCGGGTTCGAGCTGCGGGTCTCCTGCAGCGCCACCGACTACTTCTTCGCCCAGTCGCTCGTCTCCTCGGGCATCGGGGTGGCGCTCGTGCCCGAGATCGCCCTGACCGGGGCGGCCGATCTGGTCGCGCTGAAGGTGGAGCCGCCCAGTCCGTCGCGGTTCATCGGGGTGGCCACCGCCCGGCGGCGGGGGGGTACGGCGGGGCCGTACGTGGAGAGGCTGATCGGACTGCTGCGGTCAGGGGCGGACGGCGCGGGCGTACCAGCGGCCGTCGAGACGGTCGGCGTGTAGCGGACGGCCGAAACACTCCGAGAGGTTGTCCGGGGTCAGCACGGCGTCCACGGGACCGGCGGCGAGCACGCGGGCGTCCTTCATGAGCATCGCGTGCGTGGTCGTGGCCGGCACCTCCTCCAGGTGGTGGGTGACCGTGACCGTGGTGAGCACGGGCCGGGTCGCGGCCAGGTCCTCGATGGCCGAGATGAGGTCCTCGCGGGCGGGCAGGTCGAGCCCGGCGGCGGGCTCGTCGAGCAGCAGGACGGCCGGGTCGGCCATGAGCGCCCTGGCGATGCGTATCCGCGCCCGCTCCCCCTGCGAGCAGACGCGGAACTCCCGGTCGGCCAGGTCCTTGCAGCCGAGGTCGGCCAGCAGGCGCAGGCCGCGTTCGCGCTCGGGCTCCCCCAGCTTGTCCCACAGCGGGACGCTCGTCCCGGTGTGACCGGTGAGGACCACGGTGAGCGCGGTGGCGTCCTCGTCCTCCATCAGGGTCTCGTCCACGAGCCGCTGGCTGGCGGCGACCAGGCCGATGTGGCGGCGCAGCTCGCGCAGGTCCACCCGGCCCAGACGGTGGCCGAGCACGTTAACCGTCCCCTCGGTCGGGTGGCGTACGGCGGAGGCCAGCGAGAGCAGCGTGGTCTTCCCTGCGCCGTTGGGGCCGAGCACCACCCAATGCTCGCCGAAGTCGACCCGCCAGTCGATCGCGGACAGCAGGGTCTTGCCGACGACACGGACACCGACACCTTCGAGTTCCAGCACGTGCATCCGGCCACGATAACGTCCTAAATCATGCTGAGTGACAAGGTCCGCCAACTGATCACCCACGACGCGCATGGGCGGGCGGTCGTTGCGGACCGCCCGAAACTCCGCGACCTGGTGGAGCGGGGGGCGCCCGACGAGCACGGTTCGCAGCGGGCGCTGGGGGTGGGGCTGGCGCTGCTGGGTGAGTACGAGCGGGCCGCCGGGCACCTGCGGCGCGCTGTGGAGCTGGCCGGCACGCCGGAGGAGGTCGTCGCCGCCCGGGTGGACCCGGCCGACGCCTACCGGTACGGCGGCGACTTGGCGACCGCGGAGCTGATCTGCCGGATGGCGCTGGAACTGGCCAGGGAACAGGCCCCGGAGGCGGCCCGGCTGCCGCTGCTCCACCTGGCCTGGACGCTGGCCGAGCAGGGGCGTCCGGAGGCGGCGCGAGAGGTGTGGCAAAGCCCGGACAAGAGCCGGGAGCCCTGGGAGCGCGAGCTCGGGGGGCGCGAGCTCGGGGAAAATTCGGGCGAGCACCTGGGATGGTCTGGCGGGATGCCGTTGGGCGGGGTGCGGGGCTTTGAGGGGCTTGCCGTGCCGTTGCCGCCCTCGGTGGCCGCGCTCCTGGGGGACGAACCCGGCTGGGATCACGACCACGACGGGGCGAGCGGGTCGCTGGCCCGTGCGGGCTCGTACTTCGTGCGCCGCGGGCCGGAGGCGGTGGCCGAGCACGCGCGGCTGGAGTGGCTGCGCGGGCGGGCGGGGGTGCCGCGGGTGGCGGCCTTCGAGCGGGACGTGCTGGTCACCGCCGACACCGGTGTGGAGACGCTGGCCGCCGCGGAGAGCAAGGACGATCCCGAGGTGGGCGCGGCCATGGGCAGGGTGTTGCGGGCGCTGCACGCCGTGCCCGTGGCCGAGTGCCCCTTCGACGGGCGGCTCGACACGCTGCTCGCCCAGGCACGGCGCAACGTCGTCGAGGGGCGGGTGGACGCGGGCGACTTCGACGACGACAACCTCGGCCGCACGCCGATGGAGGTCTACGAGCGGCTGCTGACCGAGCGGCCGGAACCGGAGGATCTGGTGGTCGCGCACGGCGACTTCACCCCGTCCAACGTGATGGCCGACGGCGTGCTCATCGACCTGGCGCGGCTGGGGGTGGCCGACCGTTACCGGGACCTGGCCATCGCGCTGCGGGACCTGAGCGGCGACTTCGGCCCCTCGGCCGTGGCCGCATTCCTGTCCGCCTACGGCCTGGACGTGCCCGACGAGGCCAAGCTGGCGTACTACCGGCTGATCGACGAGCTGTTCTGACCGTGGACGGGCTGAGGTTCGCGATCGGCACGCTGTCGGTGTTCCCCGTGCGGGTTTCGCGGGTGGACCGGGAGGTGGCCGGGCGGGCGATGGCGCTGGCCCCTCTGGTCGGCCTGGTGCTGGGCGTGGTGGCGGCGTTGCCGCTGCTGCTGCCCGGCCCGCCGCTGCTGGGCGCCGCGCTGTCGCTGGGGCTGCTCGCGCTGCTGACCCGCGGCCTGCACCTGGACGGCCTCGCCGACCTCGCCGACGGCCTGGGCAGCGGCAGACCCGCCCCCCAGGCACTCGACATCATGAAAAAGTCGGACATCGGGCCCTTTGGGGTGGTGACCCTGATCGTCACCCTCCTCGTCCAGGCCGCCGCCCTGTCGGGCCTGCCGCCGTGGGCCGGGATGGCGGCCCTGGTCACGGCCTGCGCGACGGGACGGCTGGCGCTCACGTGGGCCTGCCGGGTGGGCGTCCCCGCCGCCCGCCCCGACGGCCTGGGCGCGATGGTCGCCGCCACGGTACGGCCCGCCGCCCGCTGGACCACCACCCTCGCCACCCTGACCCTCGCCACCATCCTCCACACCTGGCCCGACGCCACACCAGACGCCCAGGCGCCGGGCGCCCAGATGCCGGGCGTCCAGGCGGTGGGCACCCAAGTGGTGGGCGTCCAGGCGGTGGGGCCGGGTGATGGCGGTTTGGGGGCTGTTGTGCCGGTTGAGGTGGTGTTGCCGTTGGCCGTGGTGGTGGGACTGGGGGTGGCCATGGCGTTGCTCGGGCACGCGCGGCGGCGGCTGGGCGGGATCACCGGTGACGTGCTCGGCGCCCTCGTCGAGACGGCGACCACCGCCGCCCTGGTGACCTGTGCGTTGCTGATCTAGGCGGTGGTGACGGGTTCGGCGGGCCGTACCGGATGGAACTTGAGGAGGGCGGCGCCCAGCAGGGCGAGGACGGCCCAGCCCACGAGGCCGGTGATCCCGATCACGGCCGGGTTGGGCGGCGCGGCCGCGTCGCCCAGCAGGAGGGTCGTGCCCGTGACGCCGTTGATCGCGCCGTGGGCCACCACGGCCGGCCACACGCTGCCGGTGCGCAGCCGCAGCCAGCCCATCGTGATCCCGAGCAGGACGCAGGTGACGACGAAGTACGGCCCCGCCCACGGACCCAGCGCCGGATAGTTGTAGCCGAGCAGGGTGAGCGGAAAGTGCCACAGTCCCCAGATCACCCCGGACAGCACCAGCCCGCCCAGCACCCCGCGCGCGGCCACCAGGCGCGGCAGCAGCCAGCCGCGCCAGCCCAGTTCCTCGCCGAGGACGGGCAGGGCGTTGAGCAGCGGCGTGGCCACCACGGCGAACACGATCTGCGCGATCATCAGCCCGCTCGCGTCGGCGGGCACGGGCGCGCCGGCCGCCTCCATCCCCTGCTTGAACAAGCTCAGCCCGTCCAGGTCCAGCGAGACCAGCCCCAGCGCCGCGCTCAGCGCCAGGCTGAGCGCCACCACCAGCGGCGTGCCGATCCAGGCGGCGGCCACGAGCAGGAGCGTGCGGCGGCGGTCGGGGCCGAAGGTGAGGCCGTTCTCGCGGGCCCACTGGCGGAACGGCGTGCGGGTCCTGGCCCACACCGCCAGGACGCCGAGCGCGGGCGTGAACATGAGCGCCGTCGCGCTGACCATGAACAGGGGCGAGCCCAGCCCGCCGCCGAACCAGAGCGGAAGGCAGAACGCCCATCCCAGCCCGAACGCCACCACCAGGAAGAGCGCCATCACGCCACCCTCTCCTCGATCAGGGCGTTGATCAGCGAGGCGCCGCGCCTGGCGTCGTCGACGCTGATGAGCAACTGGCCGCCGGAGCGGTAGCGCAGGACGAGGCAGTCGCCGCCGCGCAGCATGATCGCCGCCATGCCGGGCACCCCGCGGATGCCCCAGCCGCCGACCTGGCTCGGGTAGCGGATCTCCGACCACGCCTTCTCGATCTTCGACAGCCGGATCCGCCGCACCGGCCAGCCGAACGGGCCGAAGCCGACCGCCAGCCCGTCATCGGTGACCCGCACGGTGGCGGCGCTGGTGAACAGCCCCGACAGGAGCACCACCACGCTGGCGAACAGCAGCGGGCCCCAGACCACGTTCGGGGTGGCGCCGACCAGGGCCACGCCGGCGGCGGCGACGAACACGGCCCCGCCGGCCACGGTCAGGGCCAGCAGCCAGGGGTTGCTGACCCTGCTGACCCACACCGAGCGCTGCCCGGGGCGCAGGCGCAGCTTGGGCGGCGCCTCGCCGGCGGGCGGCGACTGGTCGGGCTCGCCCCTGCCGAGGAAGCCCGCGGCCAGCCCGCCGCCGACGGCCGCCAGCATGACGGCCAGCACGATCCAGCCCGCCAGCTCGGCCTCGGTCCAGACGGGCCGATCGAGGTTGGCGTGGACGGTGGACAGCGTCATGCCCATGACGAACAGGCCGAGGCCCACGAGGAAACCCCACCAGTAGCCGCGGCTCAGGCGGCGGCGCAACATCGTGCCGCGTACGGCGAGGCCCACCATGACCACCCACGTCACCACCCAGGGGACGGTGGCCATCAGCACGAACCCGGTGAAGGACGAGGACCCGTCGGCCCGGTCCGACCAGTGGGTGGCCAGCGGTTCCGGCAGGCGATCCTGGAAGGAGAGCGGCACCGTGACGAGCACGGCGGTGATGATCAGTCCCCATACCGTGCCGAAGATCCGGGTGGTCATGGAAGTTCCTCCAAAATCGCGATGAGGTCGTCACGGCGGTAGCCGTACCGTCTGGCCTCTTCCAGCAGCTCGCGGGCACGCTGCACGAGTAGTGCCCGCCCGTCCGCCTGGCCGGCCACGCTGATCCCCCGTCCTCTCCTGAACTCCAGCAACCCCTCGTCGCGCAGCTCGCGCATGGCGCGCAGCACGGTGTTGGCGTTGATGCCCAGGGCGTCGGCCAGGTCGCGGGCCGACGGCAGCCGGTCGCCGGGGGCGTAGGAGCCGTCGCCGATGGCGCGCCTGATCGCGCCGGCCACCTGCTCGTGCAGGGGACGGGCGTCGTTGAGATCGAGAGTGAGCAACATGGTGCTAATGACACTAGCACCATTCACTTGATGATGCCTACCTGCGATTCGTGGGATGAACCCCTGATTGTGGGTAGACAGAAAGCGCGGATAGCATCGGTTTACGTGACCACTGTGCGGCTGAACTCAGCAGATCCCGTCTCGTTCGACACCGACGCGTTGATCGTCGGTTTCCACCCCGGCGCTGAGGGTCCGCGCCCCGTCGCCGAAGGGCTCGACGCCGCGTTCGGCGGGAAGCTGGCCGGCTCGCTCGCCGCCGTGGGCTTCACCGGCAAGGCCGGGGAACTGGCCAAGATCCCGGCGTTCGGCGCCATCACCGCGCCGCTGCTGGTCGCCGTCGGGCTCGGCGAGGACCCGGGCGCGGAGGGGCTGCGGCGGGCGGCGGGCGCCGCCGTACGGTCGCTGGCCGGAACCACGCGCGCCGCGCTCGCGCTCGGCGGCGAGCCCGAGGCGGTCGCGCTCGGCGGGCTGCTGGGCGCCTACTCCTTCGCCCGCTACCGCACCGGCGCGGACCAGAAGGACCCGGTCGGCGAGCTCACCGTGCTGGCCGAGCAGAGCGCGGGCGCCGCCGAGCGCGCGGGCGTCCTGGCCGAGTCGGTCGCGCTGGTCCGCGACCTGGTCAACACCCCGCCCTCCGACCTGTTCCCGGCCCGCTTCGCCGAGATCGCCGAGGAGGAGGGCGGCAAGGCGGGACTGACCGTCGAGGTGCTCGACGAGGTCCAGCTCAAGAACGGCGGCTTCGGCGGCCTCGTCGCCGTCGGCCAGGGCTCGGTCAACCCGCCTCGGCTGGTACGCCTGTCCTACAGCCACGCCGACGCCGCCAAGACGCTCGCCTTCGTGGGCAAGGGCATCACGTTCGACACCGGCGGGCTCAACCTGAAGCCCTCCGCCTCCATGGACTGGATGAAGTCCGACATGGGCGGCGCGGGCGCGGTCCTCGGCGCCCTGCTCGGCATCGCCAGGCTCGGGCTCAAGGTCAACGCGGTCGGCTACCTCTGCCTCGCCGAGAACATGCCCAGCGGCACCGCCCAGCGCCCCTCCGACATCATCCACAGCTACAGCGGCAAGACCGTCGAGGTGCTCGACACCGACGCCGAGGGCCGCCTGGTCCTCATGGACGGCATCGCCCGCGCCGCCGAGGACGGGCCCGACCTCATCGTCGACGTGGCCACGCTGACCGGCGCCCAGATCGTCGCGCTCGGCTGGCGCACCGCGGGCGTCATGTCCAACGACGACGACCTGCGCGAACTCGTCGTCGAGGTCGCCGGATCCGTCGGCGAGGGCGCCTGGGGCATGCCGCTGCCCGAGGAGTTGCGCAAGGGACTCGACTCCCCGATCGCCGACATCGCCAACCTCCAGCCGGAGCGCTGGGGCAGCATGCTCGCCGCCGGGATCTTCCTCAAGGAGTTCGTGCCCGACGGCGTCAAGTGGGCCCACATCGACATGGCGGGACCCGCCTTCAACAAGGGCGAGCCCCACGGCTACACCCCCAAGGGCGGCACCGGCGCCATCACGCGGACCCTCATCGGACTCGCGGAGCGGCACGCGAGCGCCTGAAACAAGTGAAAAGATGACGGCATCACGATCCCGACAAGGAGCCTTCCTGTGGCCTACGACATCGTCGTCCTAGGTGGCGGCAGCGGCGGTTACGCCTGCGCGCTCCGGGCGGCCGAGTTGGGCAAGTCCGTCGCCCTGATCGAGCGAGACAAGATCGGCGGCACCTGCCTGCACCGCGGTTGCATCCCCACCAAGGCCCTCCTGCACTCCGCGGAGGTCGCCGACGAGACCCGCGAGAGCGAGTCCTTCGGCGTGAAGGCGCGCTTCGAGGGCATCGACGTGCCCGGCGTCCACGCCTTCAAGGACAAGATCGTCACGCGTGCCTGGAAGGGCGTGCAGGGCCTGCTGAAGTCGGCCGGTGTGACGATCGTCGAGGGCGAGGGCCGCCTGACCGGCCCCAACCGCGTCCAGGTCGGCTCCGAGGTCTACGAGGGCCGCGCCGTCGTGCTGGCCACGGGGTCCGCGCCCAAGTCGCTGCCCGGCCTGCAGATCGACGGCGAGCGCGTGATCACCAGCGAGCACACGCTGACGATGGAGCGCGTGCCCGGCTCGATCATCGTGCTCGGCGGCGGCGTCATCGGCGTCGAGCTGGCGAGCGTCTACCGCTCGTTCGGCGCCGAGGTGACCATCGTCGAGGCGCTGCCGCACCTGCTGCCGACCGAGGAGGAGTCCAGCTCCAAGCTGCTGGAGCGCGCCTTCCGCCGCCGCGGCATCAAGTACGAGCTCGGCGTCTTCTTCGACGGCGTCAAGACGACCGACACCGGCGTGGTGGTGACGCTCGCCAACGGCAAGACCCTCGACGCCGAGCAACTGCTCGTGGCCGTCGGCCGCGGCGCCGTCTCGGCCGGCATGGGCTTCGAGGAGCAGGGCGTCCAGATCGAGCGCGGCACCGTCGTGGTCGACCAGCACTGCCAGACCTCCGTCCCCGGCGTCTACGCCATCGGCGACCTGATCAACACCCCGCAGCTCGCCCACGCGGGCTTCGCCGAGGGCATCCTGGTGGCCGAGCACATCGCCGGGCTCAACCCGCCGTCCATCGACTACGCGGGCGTGCCGCGGATCACCTACTCCGATCCCGAGGTCGCCTCCGTCGGCATCACCTCCAAGCAGGCCGCCGAGCGGGGCATCGAGATCGTCGAGCAGGTCTACGACCTCGCGGGCAACCCCAAGAGCCAGATCCTCGGCACCTCGGGGGCGGTGAAGGTGATCGCCCAGAAGGACGGCCCGGTCGTCGGCGTCCACATGGTCGGCCGCCGGATCGGCGAGCTGGTCACCGAGGGTCAGCTCATCTACAACTGGGAGGCGCTGCCAGCAGAGGTCGCCCAGCTCATCCACGCGCATCCCACCCAGTCAGAAGCCATGGGCGAGGCGATGCTGGCACTGGCCGGCAAGCCCCTGCACGTCCACAACTAAGAACTCGAGGAAGACATACCCATGCCGGTCTCCGTACAGATGCCCCAGCTCGGCGAGAGCGTCACCGAGGGCACGGTAACCCGTTGGCTGAAGAAGGAGGGCGAGCGCGTCGAGGCCGACGAGCCGCTCCTCGAGGTGTCGACCGACAAGGTCGACACCGAGATCCCGTCGCCGTCCGCGGGCGTCATCACCAAGATCGTTGTGGCTGAGGACGAGACCGTCGAGGTCGGCGCCGAGCTGGCGATCATCGACGAGAACGGTCAGGAGGGCGCCACCGCGGCCCCGGCCCAGGAGGCTCCCCAGGAGGAGGCCCCCGCGCCGCAGCCTGAGCCGGCCTCTTCGATCCCCCAGCCCGAGCCCGCTCCTGCGCCCGAGCCCGCCCCGGCGCCCCAGCCCGCCGCCCAGGCTCCCGCCGCCCAGGCTCCGGCCGCCCAGGCCCCGGCTCCGGCCGCGCAGGCTCCCGCTCCCGAGGCTCCCGCTCCTCAGGCTGAGGCGCCGCTGCCCGCGTCGGGTGAGAGCCCGTACGTGACGCCGCTGGTGCGCAAGCTGGCCAACGAGCACGGCGTCGACCTTGAGTCGATCTCGGGCACCGGTGTGGGCGGGCGCATCCGCAAGCAGGACGTGCTGGAGGCGGCCAAGTCGCAGCGCGAGGCCGCCGCCCCCGCTCCCGCCCAGGCCGCGCCTGCCGCGCAGGCTCCCGCGGCTCAGGCGCCCGCCGCCCAGGCCCCGGCTCCGGCCGCTCAGGCTCCGGCCGCGCCGGTCGCCGCCTCGCCCGAGCCGGTCGAGGTGGACACGACGCTGCGGGGCCGTACCGAGAAGATGACGCGGCTGCGGCAGACGATCGCCAAGCGGATGGTGGAGTCGCTGCAGACGGCGGCGCAGCTCACCTCGGTCGTCGAGGTGGACGTCACGAAGATCGCCCGCCTGCGGGCCAAGGCGAAGGACGACTTCCTGCGCCGCGAGGGCGTGAAGCTGACCTTCACCCCGTTCTTCGCGATGGCCACGGTCGAGGCGCTCAAGCAGCACCCCAAGCTCAACGCCACGATCAACAACGAGACCAACGAGGTGACCTACTTCGACGTCGAGAACCTCGGCGTCGCGGTGGACACCGAGCGCGGCCTGCTGGCCGCCGTCGTCAAGAACGCCGGCGACCTCAACCTGGCCGGGCTGGCCCGCAAGGTCACCGACCTGGCCGAGCGCACCCGCAACAACCAGGTGACGCCCGACGAGATCACCGGCGGCACCTTCACGCTCACGAACACCGGCAGCCGCGGCGCCCTGTTCGACACGCCGATCCTCAACCAGCCGCAGGTCGGCATGCTGGGGACGGGCGCGGTCGTCAAGCGTCCCGTGGTGGTGGACACGCCTGAGGGCGAGGTCATCGCGGTGCGTTCGATGGTGTACCTGGCGCTCACCTACGACCACCGCCTGGTCGACGGCGCCGACGCGGCCCGCTTCCTGACGACGATCAAGCGTCGCCTCGAGGAAGGCCGCTTCGAGGCGCAGCTCGGCCTCGCGTAGCGGTTTTCCGAGGGCCGTCCCGCGACACCCGTCGCGGGACGGCCCTCTTCCGTTCTGGCGTGCTGTCCGTTCGCGTCCTTCTCGCGGCCCTTCCGTTACGGCAGGCCCAGTGGGCCGCCGACCGCCGCCGTGGGCCGGCGGCCTCGCCGAGCGGCCGGCAGCCGGACGTGGCGCCCGCCGTAACAAGGCGCCGGCGGCCGGATGCCGTGGTGCCGGCCGTCACCAGGCTCGGTCGGCCGGGTGCCTCGCCGGCCCCTCTCGTATCCGGAGGCGTGGGGTGGCGGGAGCGTAGGGTGGGTGGCATGGTGATCACCTTGACCGGGGCTTCCGGGTTGCTGGGGCCGGCGCTGATGACGGCGTTGCGGGAGCGTGGGCACGAGGTGCGCCAGCTTGTGCGGCGGCCGGTGCGGGCGGAGCACGAGTCCTTCTGGGATCCGGATGACGGGGTCGTGGATCTCGGGGTGCTGGAGGGGTGTACGGCTGTGGTGCACCTTGCGGGGGCTCCCATCGCGGGTAAGCGGTGGAGCCCGGCGTACAAGAAGGTGCTGGTCCGGAGTCGGGTGGACAGCACCGCCACGCTGGTCGAGGCCATCGGGAGGCTTTCCGCGCCGCCTGAGGTGCTGGTCTCCGCCTCCGGGGTGGATTTCTACGGGGACACCGGGGATCGGGTAATCGATGAGGGTGCGCCGCGTGGGGAGGGGTTTCTGGCGAAGCTCTGCGAGGTGTGGGAGGGGGCGGCCCGGGAGGCGCCCGTCAGGAACGTGCAGCTTCGGACCGGGCTGGTGCTGAGCGGGAAGGGCGGGGCGCTTGGGCCCATGTTGCCGATCTTCCGGATCGGGCTCGGGGCGCCGCTGGGGTCGGGGCGGCAGTTCTGGTCGTGGATCGCCGTGGACGATTGGGTGGGTTCCGTGCTCCATATCCTGGAAAATCGGGAAATCTCGGGACCGGTGAACCTTGTGGGGCCTGCTCCCCTTACCAACGCTGAGTTCACCAAAGCGCTCGGGCGGGTGCTGCGGCGGCCGACGATGCCGATCGGGGTGCCGGGGTTCGCGCTGGAGCTGGGGCTGGGCGAGTTCGCGAAGGAAGCGCTGCTGCCGAGCCACCGCATCCTGCCAAAGAAGCTGGTGGACAGCGGGTATGGCTTCACCCATACGCATCTCGATCAGGCACTGGCCGCCGTAATCTAGTCTGTCCGACTCGATGTGGGGGAGCACAACCATGACCAGAACCGGCCAGTCACACATCCTTGCCATCGGTGGTGGATCGTTCCGGCCGTCGCGGCGTCACGGCTTCGTCGAGGCCAGTCCGCTGCTGCGCTACGGGCTCGACCTCACCGGGCAGGACCGTCCCAAGCTGGGGCTCCTCGCGACGGCGATGGGCGACGACGCCGACTGGTTGCTGAAGATGCACGGCGCCTTCTCCCGGTGGGACGTCGAGGTGAGCCATCTGACGGTGTTCCCCATGCCCAACCGGGAGGATCCGCGGGCCTGGATGCTCGACCAGGACATGATCTACGTCAGCGGCGGCAGCGTCGCCAACCTCATGGCGCTGTGGCGGCTCCACGGCTACGACGAGATGCTGGAGGAGGCCTGGCACGCCGGTGTGGTGCTGGCCGGGCAGAGCGCGGGCGCGCTGTGCTGGCACGTGGGCGGCAACACCGACTCCTTCGGCCCCGATCTGCACGTGTGGGCGGAGGGCATGGCCCTGCTCCCCTACTCCTGCGGCGTGCACTACAACTCCGAGCCGCAGCGCCGCGAGCTGCTGCAGGCGTCGGTGGCGGCCGGGGAGCTGCCCGGCGGGTACGCCGCCGACGAGGGCGTCGCCCTGCACTACGTGGGCACCGAGTTCATCCAGGCCGTCGCCGCCAGCCCCAGCGGGTACGCCTACCGGCTGGAGCACGAGGGCGAGGAGGGCGTGAAGGAGTTCAGGATCGAGCCCCGGCTGCTGACGTCCTGAATTACCCTTCATAGGTGAGGGAACGGCACAATGGACACATGCGCCACGCCTTGGCCATTGTGCGGCTCGGTGTCGATGTCCCCTACGAGCAGGCCTGGAACCTCCAGCGCTGGGTGCACGAGAGGCATCTCGCCGGAGAGCTGGGCGACACCGCCCTGCTCCTGGAGCACGCGCCCGTCTACACCGCGGGCAAGCGCACCGCCCCGCACCAGCGCCCCGCCGACGGCACCCCGGTCATCGACGTCGACCGGGGCGGCCGGATCACCTGGCACGGGCCCGGTCAGCTCGTCGGGTACCCGATCGTGGCGGTGTCCGACGTCAACGACTACGTGCGGCGGCTCGAAGAGGCCATGGTGCTGGTCTGCGCCGACTTCGGGGTGAGCGCCCGGCGCATGCCGAGCAGGGGCGGGGTGTGGGCGGTGGGCGACGCCGCCCTCGGCCTGCCGGACCGCATGCTGGGCGCCGTCGGCATCCGGGTGACGCGGGGGGTGGCGATGCACGGCTTCGCCCTCAACTGCGCCAACGACCCGCGCTGGTTCAACCGCATCGACCCGTGCGGCATCCCCGGCGCCGGGGTCTCGACACTGTCGGCCGAGACCGGGCGCCGGATCGTGGTCGAGGAGGTCATGCCGATCATGGAGAAGCGACTGGCGGACGCGCTCGGCCTGGAGTCCTACGACGTCCACGAAGAAGACCTCCTCCGCCACCGCTAACCCGCCCCGCCACCCGAACCCGGGGATCCGAGCCAGCCCAAGACCCAACCCCGGGGAACCCGACACCCCGCCGCCCGACCCGGAGATCCCACAGCGCCGGGACAACCCATGGCTCACGCCCGGGAACCCAACACCCCCGCCCCAACCCGGAGATCCCACAGCACCGGGACAACCCATGGCTCAAGCCCGGGGAGCCCAACATCCCGCCGGCCAAGCCCAACCCCAAGGCCCGGCTCCGGAGCTCACAAGGCCGCCCACAACCAGGGCTCAAGGCCGGAGGGGTGTCGCACAGGCGGGGTGAGCGCGGGCCGGACGAGCGGGTGAGCCGGGTCGGCACGTCCCTCGGGTGGGGACATGGGGGACTCGGGTGGGGGAAATGTCGGGGTGGTAATCGAATCGGCATCTAAATGCGGTCATTTCCGCATGTGCCGTTTCTACGATCGGGCCTGTGAAGCGCCTCCTGGCCGTCGTGCTGTCGCTGATCGTCCACGCGCTGACCCTCGCCTTCATCGTGGCAGGCGGCGCGCTCATCGTCCTCAACCACACCGAACTGCCCGCCTGGCTGGCCGGTGGCCTGCTGCTGGCGGTCGGCGTGATGCTGCGGCCGAAGCTGGGCCGGCTGCCCGCCGACGCCGAGGTGCTGTCGCGGTCGGCGGCTCCCGAGCTCTACCGCGCCGCCACCCGCGTCGCCGAGTCCCTGGCCGTCAAACCGCCCGCCGTCGTGGCCATCATGGACCTGGGCGTCGATGCCACCTACACCCGCATCGGCCTGCGGCGTACCCCGGTGCTCGTGATCGGGCTGCCGCTCTGGCTGGCGCTCACCCCGAGGCAGCGGGTCACGCTCCTGGCCAGAGCCTGCGCCGGTGGCGTCATCGGCGAGGGGCTGGTCGTGGGCGAGGCGCTGTCCACGCTGGCCGATTGGCGGATGGGCCTGGTCGGGGCGGGGCCGCTCAAGCCGCGGGAGGAGGCCAGGGTGGTCATGGACCGCGCCTCCCTGGGCGTGATGCACACGCCCGGCGCCTCCTACGAGGCGGCGGGACTGCTCGGGCGGATCTTCGGCCGGGTGCTCGGCGGCCCGGTGCTGCTGGCCGAGTACGCGCTGACCCGCCTGGTGCGCGCGGGCGACAGCCGTACCCGGGAACGAAGGCGGGCGATGACCGCCAGGGGGACGTCGGCGGAGGAACTGGACGAACTGGAGTCCCTGATGGCCAGCGGGCGCTATCTCGCGCCCATCCAGGCGGCGGCGCTGCGCGGGGAGAGCGTCCCGGCGATCAGGCAGGACGCGCTGACCAGGGCGAGGATCTCCGACGACGGCGTGCTGACGTCGGCGCCGGGTTCGGAGCTGATGGGGGCGCGGGAGTCCGAGCTGATCGACGCGGAGTTGCTGAAGCACTACACGCGGGCCATCCGCGGGTTCGGGCTGATTTCCTGAGGACAGGTCCGGTCATGGGATGTTCTCGCGGGGACGTAAGCTGGGTCCGTGACCGTTGCCCCTGAAGGCCGAAAGCTCCTCCGCTTGGAGGTGCGCAACGCCGAGACCCCCATCGAGCGCAAGCCCCCGTGGATCAAGACCAAGCTGAAGACGGGCCCCGAGTACACCGAGCTCAAATCGCTCGTGCGCCGGGAGGGCCTGCACACGGTCTGTGAAGAGGCGGGCTGTCCCAATATCTACGAGTGCTGGGAAGACCGCGAGGCGACCTTCCTCATCGGCGGCGACCAGTGCACCCGCCGGTGCGACTTCTGCCAGATCGACACGGGCAAGCCCAAGGAGTACGACAAGGACGAGCCGCGCAGGGTCGCCGAGTCGGTCCAGCAGATGGGCCTGCGGTACGCGACCGTGACCGGCGTCGCCCGTGACGACCTGCCCGACGGCGGCGCCTGGCTCTACGCCGAGACCGCCCGCCAGATCCACACGCTGCTGCCCGGCTGCGGCGTCGAGCTGCTGGTGCCCGACTTCAACGGCGACCGCGACCAGTTGGAGGAGGTCTTCTCCAGCAAGCCGGAGGTGTTCGCGCACAACGTCGAGACCGTGCCGCGCATCTTCAAGCGGATCAGGCCCGCCTTCCGGTACGAGCGTTCGCTCGGCGTGATCACGATGGCCCGCGAGGCGGGGCTCGTGACCAAGTCCAACCTGATCCTGGGCATGGGCGAGGAGCGCGAGGAGATCGTGCAGGCGATGCGCGACCTCCACGAGGCCGGCACCGACCTGCTCACGATCACCCAGTACCTGCGGCCCACGCCGCGCCACCACCCGGTGGAGCGCTGGGTGAAGCCGGAGGAGTTCGTGGAGCTGCAGGCCGAGGCCGAGGCGATCGGCTTCGCCGGCGTGCTGTCCGGTCCGCTGGTCCGCTCGTCCTACCGCGCGGGCAAGCTCTACAAGCAGGCGATCGAGGCACGGCAGAGCGCCTGACATCCCAGGAGAACCGCATCCCGCACGAGGGGGTGCGGTTTTTTCCTGCCCTCAAGGTAACGCTAAGGTCACAAACCTAGCTATCGCTCGGTTTTCTGGTGAACACTGGCCGCGTGGACTTCGACGAACTCATCAACAAGCTGGACCTCAGCACCAAGATCCGCCTGCTCACCGGCGCCGACATGTGGTCGCTGCCCGCGATCCCCGAGATCGGGCTCGACCGGCTCGTGATGAGCGACGGCCCGATCGGCGTGCGCGGCGAGCAGTGGAGCGCCGTGGACCCGTCGATCGCCCTGCCGAGCCCGACCGCGCTGGCCGCCACGTGGGACGCCGGCCTGGTCAGGCGGGTCGGCCGGCTGCTTGCCCAGGAGGCCAGGCGCAAGGGCGTCCACGTGCTGCTCGCCCCAACCATCAACCTGCACCGCACGCCGCTCGGCGGACGCCACTTCGAGTGCTTCTCCGAGGACCCGTTCCTCACCGGGGAGATCTGCGCGGCCTACGTCGAGGGCGTCCAGGACGGCGGGGTCGCCACCACGCCCAAGCACTTCGTGGCCAACGACTTCGAGACCGACCGCTTCACCGTCAACGTCAAGGTGAGCGACAAGGTGCTGCGGGAGATGTACCTGGCGCCGTTCGAGCGGGTCGTGCGGGCGGGCGCGTGGGGTCTCATGAGCGCCTACAACTCGGTCAACGGCACGACCATGACCGAGCACTCCGACCTGGTCAACGGGGTGCTCAAGGACGAGTGGGGCTTCGACGGCTACGTGGTGTCCGACTGGACGGCGGTGCGCTCCACCGAGGCGGCCGCGCACGGCGGCACCGACGTGGCCATGCCCGGTCCGAACGGTCCATGGGGCGAGAAGCTGGAGGCCGCGGTCCGCGAGGGGCGGGTGCCGGAGTCGGTCGTGGACGACCGGGTCCGCCGCATCCTGCGGCTGGCCAGGCGCACCGGCGCGCTCGGCGGGGGCGCGGGCCGTACCGCCGTGGAGATGGAGGAGATCGACGGCGTGGCGCTCGCCCGCGAGGTGGCGGCGCGCTCGTTCACGCTGCTCAGGAACGAGGGCGGGGTGCTGCCGTTCGCGGGCGTGCGCACGCTCGCGCTCATCGGGTCGGCGGCCGGCGAGGCGCGGATCATGGGCGGCGGCAGCGCCCAGGTCTTCCCCGACCGGATCGTCTCGCCGCTGGAGGGGCTGCGCGAGCGCGCGGGCGTCGAGGTGCGCTACGCGCTCGGCACCGACCCCCGGCTGCGCTTCTCCCCGCTCAACGCGCACGCCACCGCGATCTTCCTGGACGGCGAGGGCCAGGTCATGGCCGAGGAGGCGGTGCCGATCGCCGAGGCGCGCTGGGTGGGCCAGCCGCCCGCGGGCGTGGATTTCGACCGGCTGGCCGCGGTCGAGCTGCGCACCACGTACACGGCCGACGTCGCCGGTGAGCACCAGTTCTCGGTGGCCGGCGTCGGCCGCTACACCTTCACGGTCGACGGCACGACCGTCTTCGACGACGCCATCGTCTTCGAGGGCGACGACCCGGCGGCCGGGCTGCTGCACGCGCCCGAGCGGCGGTTCACGCACACGCTGGAGGCCGGGCAGACGGTGGAGCTGTCGCTGCGCCAGCACGAGGTGGCCAGCTTCAACGGGATGACGCTGATCCTGTTCACGATCGGGCACGCCGACCCGGCGGCCGGCGAGGACGAGCTCCTGGCCGAGGCGGCACGGCTGGCCGCCGCCAGCGACGTCGCGGTGGTCGTCGCCTCGACCACGCTGGAGGTGGAGAGCGAGGGCTTCGACCGCAAGGACCTCAAGCTGCCCGGCCGCCAGGACGAGCTGATCGCCGCCGTGGCCGCGGCCAACCCGCGCACGGTGGTCGTGGTCAACGCGGGCTCGCCCGTCGAGATGCCGTGGGCGGATGACGTGGCCGCGATCCTGCTGACCTGGTTCCCCGGGCAGGAGGCCGGGACGGCGCTGGCCGACGTGCTGTTCGGCGACGCCGAGCCGGGCGGGCGGCTGCCGACGACCTGGCCGGTCTCGCTGGCCGACAGCCCGGTGGTGGACGTCACGCCCAAGGACGGGGCGGTGCCGTACGACGAGGGGCTCTTCATCGGCTACCGGGGCTGGGAGAAGGCGGGCCGCACGCCGGCGTTCTGGTTCGGGCACGGCCTCGGGTACACGTCGTGGTCCTACAACGCCGTGGACGCCAATGCCGAATCGGTCACGGTCTCCGTCACGAACACCGGTGAGCGGCGCGGGCGCGAGGTCGTGCAGGTGTACGTGGCTCCGGCCGAGCCGGGCGAGCGGCCGGCCCGCCGGCTGGCCGGGTTCACGGTGGTCGAGGCGGAGCCCGGCGAGACGGTCGTGAGCACGGTGTTCCTGCCCGCGCGCACGTTCCAGGAGTGGGGCGAGGACGGCTGGGCCACCGTGCCCGGCGCCTACGCCGTCGAGGTGGGCGCCGGTCTGGCCGACCTCCGGCTGAGGGCGGACATCGGCCTCTGAGCCGGCTTCGAGGGGGCGTGCCCGGTGCGGGCGCGCCCCCTTTCGCGTGGTCACGTTTTCATTTCGGGGGGCTGGGGTTTGTATCCTTCAAAGCATGGCAACCGCAGAAGAGAAGCCGGGGCGTATCAAGCAGCTCCGCATGATCGCGCAGATCATCAAGCAGGCCAACCCCAAGGGGCTGCCGATCGTCTTCCTCTCGGCGGTCGCCACGCTGGCCGTGGCCGTCGTCATCGGCATCGTCATCGACCAGCTCATCTATTCGATCATCCTCGGCATCATGCTGGCCTTCACCGTCGGCCTGGTGGTCTTCGGCCAGCTCGCCCAGCGGGCGCAGTACTCGATCCTGCACGGGCAGACCGGCGCCGCCGCCGCGGTCCTCCAGGGCATGCGCGGCAACTGGCAGGTCACCCCCGCCATCGCGGTCAACCGCGACCAGGACCTGATCCACATGGTCGTCGGCTTCCCCGGCGTGGTGCTCGTCTCCGAGGGCCCCGGCAACCGGGTGGCCAGGATGCTCACCGCCGAGAAGAAGCGCATCTCCCGGGTGGCGCTCGGCATCGAGATCTACGACATCCAGTGCGGTGACGGCGAGGGCCAGATCCCGCTGGCCAAGCTGCAGCGCCACATCATGAAGCTGCCGCGCAACCTGAAGAAGCCCGCGGTCAACGAGGTCAAGGACCGGCTGCGCTCGCTGCCCAAGAACATGCCGCTGCCCAAGGGCCCGATGCCCAAGGGCGCGCGGGTCCCGCGCGGCCCCAAGATGCGCTAGTGCTGTCGCGGTCGTCGCGGGCCAACCGCTGGTGGTGGGACGGCAACGCCGACGACTACCAGGTGGAGCACGGCCTGTTCCTCGGTGACGCCCGGTTCGTGTGGTGCCCGGAGGGCCTCGACGAGGCCGACGCCCGGCTGCTGGGCGAGGTGCGCGGGCGCGAGATCCTGGAGATCGGGTGCGGCGCCGCGCAGTGCGCGCGGTGGCTGGCCGGGCAGGGCGCCCGGGTGGCCGCCTTCGACATCTCCCACCGGCAGCTACGCCATGCCCAGCGTCTCGACCTGGAGACCGGGGTGGCGGTCCCGGCCGTCCAGGCGGACGCCGAGGCGCTGCCGTTCCTCGACGCCCGCTTCGACCTGGCCTGCTCGGCGTTCGGGGCCCTGCCGTTCGTGGCCGATCCGCTGGCCGTCCTCCGTGAGGTGCGCCGGGTGCTGCGGCCCGGCGGGCGATTCGTCTTCTCGGTGAGCCATCCGATCCGGTGGGCCTTCCCCGACGATCCGGGGCCGCGGGGGCTGACCTCCGACCGGTCCTACTTCGACCGCACGCCGTACACCGAGACCGGGGAGCGCGGCGAGGTCACCTACGTCGAGCACCATCGCACGCTGGGCGACTGGATCGGGCTCATGGCCGCGGCGGGGCTGCGGATCGACGGCCTGGTCGAGCCCGAGTGGCCGGCCGGGCACGAGCGGGTGTGGGGCGGGTGGAGCCCGCTGCGCGGGCGCAACCTGCCCGGCACCGCGATCTTCAGCTGTAGCGCCTAGCCATGGCGTGGAAGGCGGCCTTGGGCTCCCAGCGGGTGTCGTCGAGCATCCTGACCACGCCGTAGGAGCCGAGGTCGTCCTCGCCCTGGCGCGAGTATCCGGCGAAGGTGAACCACAGCGCGGTGTCCACGCCCTCGCGCTCGAACACGTCCATGAGGTCCTCCAGGTAGCGGACCTGCTCCTGCTCATCGGGTACGGCGTCCGCGGGCGGCTGCCAGGCCATCCCGCCGAGCAGACCGGCGCCCTGGTAGGCGCAGGTGCCGAACTCGGTCACCACGACCGGCTTGCCGTGGCGGGCGTGGGCGCGGATCTCCTCGGGGAAGGTCTCCCTGTTGTACGCCGCGCGGTAGGCGTCCACGCCCACCAGGTCGAACGGCGTCCAGTCGACCGGCTCCCACGGGGCGCTGGCATAGGTGACCGGGCCGTCGAAGTGCTTGCGCACTGTCTGGACGGCTTCGGCCAGGAAAGCGTCGAGGCGCCGGATGATCGGGCCGAGGTTCTCCCACCAGGCGGTGTCGGCGTCGGCCATCACCTCCAGCCGTTCGGAGTAGGTGGCGCCCGGCATGAATCCCTGGCCGAAGGCGCTGGTCTCGCAGCCCGTCACCAGGATCGTCCGGCCGTCGAGCGCCTGGGCGCGGCGGGCGCACTCGGCGTACAGGTCGAGCATCTCGGAGGTGGACAGGTCCACGGGGAACGGGGCGAAGTACACCTCCAGCCCGGCCGCCGCGGCCTCCTCCGCCGCGACGGTGAGCCGAACGGGGTCCCCGCCCGACACGCGTACGGCGGCGCAGTGCAGGTCACCGGCGATGGCCCGCATGTCGTGCCTGACGGTCTCCCGGTCGAACACCGCCCGGGTGCCGGGCGCCGGCAGGAAGCCGGTGTCGTAGTTGATGCCCTTCTTCATGTCCCATGTCCTCTTTCCAGTAGGTCGAAGGCCCGATCCACGTCGGGCCGCAGCGACTCCCCCGCCTCGCGCAGGCTCATGCCGCCGGCCAGGCGGTCGAAGAACGCCTCCTGCAGCAGCAGGATCGTCGCGGTGATCTGGGCCGCCATCAGGTCGGCGGTGAGGTCGTCGGCGGGCAGGTGCCAGGTGTCCCGGCCGCTGAGCGCCATGGCCAGGGCGGCGCGCTGGCCGTACTGGATCTCCTGCATGGCGGCGGTCAGCGTGGGGCTGGCGATGATCACCTTCATCCTGGTCATGAGCTCGGGGATGTCCACCTCCGCCTCCAGGTGCTCGGCGAAGCGCAGGTAGTGCTCGCGCAGGGCACGCAGGGGGGTCTGGCCCCGGCCTCGGCAGTTGACGACGCCGGCGACGTCCTCCTCCACGCCGTCGAGGACCAGGGCCTCCTTGCTGGGGAAGTAGTTGAACAACGTCACCTTGGCCACGCCCGCGGCCTCGGCGACCTCGTTGACCGTGACGGACTCGAAGCCCCGCTCGGCGAACAGGCGCAGGGCGGTGTCGCCGATGTGCTTACGCCGCTGCGCCTTCTTTTCCTTGCTCACCCCTACCATGGCTTGACGATAATGCTTACCGGGTTCAAAAGTAAACCCGGTACGCTTCTTTTCAACCCCGCCTTTAGGGCCCGGCGTGGTGGCGGGAGTGGGATGGAGAGGCATTGACAACGTTGTCTTTTCGGTTTCTTCTGGTGACAACGTTGTCAGGAGGGCTCCAAATGCGTAGGACCAAGCTGGCGGTCGTCGCGGCCGTCGCCGTGACGGTGTTCGCGGGTTTATCCGGGGTGGCGGCGGCCGATCCACCGCCGTCACCGCTGCCGTCGGACGCCCCGTCCGCGGCCCCCACCCATCCGGTTCCGATCGAGGAGCAGCCGGCGGCACGACAGCCCGCGGCCCGGAGCCGAACCGGCGCGGCGCCGCCGGGAGCGCTGTTCCACTCCTCCTTTGAGACGGGACAACCCCAGCCCGACTGGGTCAACACGCCCGAGGAGGGCAGGCCGAACGAGGGCGTGACGGGAAGCACCACAGGCGGGATTCCGGGCAACATCACCGATGAGATCGTCGAGGTGGCGGCCAGCGGCGAGTACGCCCAGGCGGGCGAGGTCAAGGAGAACCTGCTCGACGGGGACGTCAACACCAAGTGGCTCGTGTTCACCTCCACCGGCTGGGTCTCGGTCAGGCTGGCCAGGCCGATCAAGGTCGTCCGGTACGCGCTGGCCAGCGCCAACGACGCGGCCGAGCGGGATCCGCGCGACTGGGCGCTGGAGGGCTCCCACGACGGGCGGACCTGGACGGCCGTCGACACCCGGACGGGCGAGGTGTTCGCCGACCGGCTGACGACGCGGGAGTTCGACGTGGCGAACGCCGCGCCGTACGAGCACTATCGGTTGAACGTGACCCGCAACGGGTCCGGCGGGATCGTGCAACTCGCCGAGCTGCAATTGTCCGACGGGGACACGACGCCGAAGCCGCCCTCGCCGATGCGCAGCGTGGTCGGGCCGGGGCCGGGCAGCGGGTTCGCGGCGAAGCTGCGCGTCGGGTACACGGGCGTGGCGGCCTTCCGCTACTCGGGCAGCACCACGCGCGAGCAGGGCGGCCGGGCCACGAACAAGGTGTTCGAGACCGACGTCGGGGTGGCCGCCGACACCGAGCTGTCCTACAAGATCTTCCCCGAGTTCACGGGGGCGTCGATGGCCTATCCGAGCACCTACGGGGCCGTGGACCTGGCCTTCGACGACGGGACCTATCTCAGCGACCTCAAGGCGGCCGACCATCACGGCGCCGGATTCGGCCCGCGGGCCCAGGGGGCCTCCAAGACCCTGTACGCCGACCAGTGGAACCACAAGAAGGTCCGCGTCGGGGACGTGGCCAAGGGCAAGCGGATCAAGCGCATCCTCGTGGGCTTCGACGCGCCGGTGGGGCCGCTGTCGTTCCGCGGCTGGCTGGACGACGTGACGATCGCCCCGGCCGACGGCAACAGGCCGGACAGCGTGGCCGACTACGCGCTGACCACGCGCGGCACCCACTCGACCGGCGGCTTCTCGCGAGGCAACAACTTCCCGGCGACGGCGGTGCCGCACGGGTTCAACTTCTGGACGCCGATGACGGGGGCGGGGTCGAACTCGTGGCTGTATGAGTACCACCGCAACGGCAACGCCGACAACGTGCCGACCATCCAGGCGTTCGCCGCCTCGCACCAGCCGAGCCCGTGGATGGGCGACCGGCAGTCGTTCCAGGTGATGCCGTCGCTGCTGCCCAGGCCGAACGCGGACCGGGTGGCCAGGGCGACGCCGTTCTCGCACGAGAAGGAGACGGCGCGGCCGTACTACTACGGGGTGGATCTCCTGAACGGGATCCGCACGGAGATCGCGCCCGCCGACCACGCGGCGGTCTTCCGCTTCACCTTCCCCGGCGACGGCGGCAGCCTCATCTTCGACAACTACAACAACGACGGCGGGCTCACCGTCGGCGCCGACGGCGTGGTCACCGGCTTCACGGACGCGCGCAGCGGTCTGTCGGCGGGGGCGACGCGGATGTTCGTGTACGCCACGTTCGACCAGCCCGTCACCGCCGGAGGCAAGCTGACCGGCGCGGGGCGCGACAACGTCACCGGCTACACCGCCTTCGGCGCCAAGCAGGTGACCATGCGCATCGCCACCTCGTTCATCGGCGTCGAGCAGGCGCGGCTGAACCTGGCCGAGGTCGCCGACGGGTTCGAGCCGGTGAAGGCGCGGGCCAAGCGGGCGTGGGAGGAGAAGCTGCGCGTGATCGAGGTGGAGGGCGCCTCGCAGGACCAGCTCACGACGCTGTACTCCAACCTGTACCGGCTCTTCCTTTATCCGAACTCGGGCTTCGAGAACACGCCGCAGGGACCCCGGTACGCCAGCCCGGTCTCGCCCCCGGCCGGGCAGAACACGCCCACGCAGACCGGGGCGAAGGTCGTGGACGGCAAGATCTACGTCAACAACGGGTTCTGGGACACCTACCGCACCACCTGGCCCGCGTACGCGCTGCTGTCCCCGCAGGCGGGCGAACTGGTGGACGGCTTCGTCCAGCAGTACCGCGACGGCGGCTGGATCGCGCGCTGGTCCTCGCCCGGCTACGCCGACCTGATGGTGGGCACCAGCTCCGACGTGGCCTTCGCCGACGCCTACACCAAGGGCGTGCGCGGGTTCGACGTCAAGGCGGCCTACGCGGCGGCGCTGCGCAACGCGACCACGGTGCCGCCGAACGCCGCGGTGGGCCGTAAGGGCATGGCGACCTCGGTCTTCCGTGGCTACACGGCACTGAACGAGGTCGGCGAGGGCCTGTCGTGGGCGGTGGACGGCTACATCAACGACTTCGGCATCGCCGAGATGGCGAAGGAACTGGCCAAG
The DNA here is from genome assembly GCF_044456745.1 of Nonomuraea sp. NPDC050790. NCBI lineage: Bacteria > Bacillati > Actinomycetota > Actinomycetes > Streptosporangiales > Streptosporangiaceae > Nonomuraea > Nonomuraea sp. NPDC050790. Next base: position 698,184 of record NZ_JBITGF010000005.1, read on the forward strand.
TCCACCACCGGCCCTGAAAAGACGAAATATCTGGAAGAAGCGGAGTACTTCGGCAACAGGGCGCTCAACTACCTGAACATGTGGGACCCCGCCACCGGCTTCTTCCAGGGCCGCGACTCCACCGGCAAGTGGCGCCACACCAAGGACACCTACGACCCCCGCGTCTGGGGCTTCGACTACACCGAGACCAACGGCTGGAACATGGCCTTCCACGCCCCGCAGGACGGCGTCGGGCTCGCCGGCCTGTACGGCGGCCGCCCGGCCCTGGCCAAGAAGCTCGACGACTTCTTCGCCACCCCGGAGACCGCCACCTTCCCCGGCTCCTACAACGGCGTCATCCACGAGATGCGCGAGGCCAGGGACGTGCGCATGGGCCAGTACGGCCACAGCAACCAGCCCAGCCACCACATCCCCTACATGTACAACTACGCCGGGCAGCCGTGGAAGACGCAGGCGAAGGTCCGCGAGGCCCTGTCCCGCCTGTACCTCGGCAGCGAGATCGGCCAGGGCTACGCCGGTGACGAGGACAACGGCGAGATGTCGGCGTGGTACCTGTTCAGCGCGCTCGGCTTCTACCCGCTCCAGATCGGCAGCCCGCACTACACGGTCGGCTCGCCGCTGTTCACCAAGGCCACGGTCCACCTGCCCTCGGGCGAGGACCTGGTGATCAACGCACCGGCCAACAGCGCGAAGAACGTCTACGTCCAGGGGCTCAAGGTCAACGGCAGGGCGTGGACCTCGACCTCGCTGCCGCACGACGTGCTGGCCCGCGGCGCCGTACTGGACTTCGCGATGGGACCGGAGCCTTCCACGTGGGGAGAGCCGCTGAAGTCGATCACCCCGGACGGCGAGAAGCCGCGGCCGCTGCGCGACATCCCCGTCAGCGGCGGGCCCGCCGCGCTGTCCGACGACACCTCGGCCACGACCGCGCAGGTGCCGGAGCCGGTCACGCTGCGTGCCGGGACGCGGGAGAAGGTCACCTTCTACACGCTCACCTCGGCGCAGACCGGGCCGTCGTCCTGGACGCTGGAGGGCTCCCTGGACGGCGCCACCTGGACGGTCGCCGACCGGCGCGAGAACGAGGCGTTCACCTGGTCCCGCCAGACCCGCCCGTTCAAGATCGCCAACCCGGGCCGATACGCCCACTACCGCCTGACCACCACGGGAACCCTGGCCGAGCTGGAACTCCTGGCCCGGCCTGATCCCGCCTGCACCCAGACCGTCACCGGCACCAGGTCCGGCCCGCTCACCGTGAGCTCCGGGGTCACGTGCCTGGCCGCGGGGGCGAAGGTGACGGGGCCGGTGGTGGTCCGCAAGGGCGCGAGTCTGTACGCGCTGGACTCGGCCACGATCGGCGGCCCGCTCACCGCGGCGCACGCCGAGACCGTGGCGCTGCTCGGCACGTCGATCGGCGGCCCGCTCACCGCCACCGGGGTCGCGGCGCTGTCCCTGGAGGGGGTGAGCGTCGGCGGGCCCGCCACGCTGACCGGCAACGCGGGGCCGCTGATCGCCGCCTCGGCGGTACGCGGCCCGCTGACCTGCACGGGCAACCGGCCACCGCCGACCACCAACGGCCTGCCCAGCACCGTGGGCGGGCCGGTCACGGGCCAGTGCAGGACGCCCTGACGCCTTCAGGCCAGAAGGCTTCAGGCCAGAAGGCTTCAGGCCAGAAGGCTCCACGGCAGAAGGCTTCACGGCGGACGGCTTCAAGGCGGACGGCGCGGTCCGGCATCGGCGGTTGAAGCCCGGTGCGGGCGGGACGTCCCCGCCCGCACCACCTCACAGGGAGTTGCGGTAAGGCGGCATGAAGCGCAGCCGGGGCATCTGGTCGGCCAGCACGCCGCCGTCCACCACGAGCGTGGCCCCGGTGACGTATCGGGCCTGCTCGGAGACCAGGTAGCGGACCGCCCCTGCCACGTCCTGCGGCGTGCCGTACCCGCCGTGCAGGGGGATGCGTTCCTCCCAGGCGCGCTCGAAGGCGGCGCGGTCGAGGGGGAAGTCCTCGTCGATCGGGGTGGCGATCATGCCGGGGGCCACCGCGTTGACCGTGATGCCGTGCGGGCCCAGCTCGGCCGCGAGCGACTTGGTGATCAGCTCCAGGGCGCCCTTGGAGGCGTTGTAGTGGGCCAGCCCGGCCTCGGCGGTCAGGCCGTTCTTGGAGGAGACGTTGACGATCCGGCCGCGCACGCCGTCGGCGATCATGTGCTCGGCCACGCGCTGCGCCAGGAAGAAGGGCGCCTCGCTGTTGACCCGCATGACCCGGCGCCACTCCCCCACGGTGATCTCGTTGAAGTGGCGCAGGGCGGCGATGCCCGCGTTGTTGACCAGCACCCCGATCGGGCCGTGCGCGCGTCTGATCCGGTCCACGAGGCCCGGGATCGCCTCGGTCTCGGCCAGGTCGAAGGCGTGGAAGTGCTCGGTCGCGGGCTCGGTGCCCGGCAGGTCGACGGCCACCACGCGGTGGCCCGCATCGCTCAGCTCGGCGGCGATCGCCCGGCCCAGCCCGCGGGCGGCGCCGGTGACCACGGCCAGCCCGGCCGTCACGACAGGCCCAGCAGGTCGAGCGACGGGCGGTGGATGAGCCTCTCGATCTCCTCGCGGTCCAGCGGCGGCAGGCCGGGGATGCCGGGCACCGCGCCCACCGCGCGCAGGCCGTCAACGGAGGCGTTCACGGTGGTGAAGGGGTAGTCGCTGCCGAACAGCAGCTTGTCCCACACGCCGTAGTCCTGGACCAGCCGCAGGCTGTGCCAGAGCTGGAAGGGCCGGTAGTGCAGGGCGGAGACGTCGGCGTAGACGTGGCGGTGCTTGCGGATGACCGCGATGCACTCCCCCTCGTACGGGTGGCCGAGGTGGGCCAGGACCATCCGCAGCTCCGGATGGCGGATCGCGACCTCGTCCAGGTGGACGGGCAGCGCGTACCTCAGCGGTGCGGCCGAGACGAACGTGGTGCCGGTGTGCACGAGCAGCGGAAGTCCGTGGGTCTCCGCGTACGCGTAGAGGTCGTCAAGCTCGGGATCGGCGGGGTCGAACCCGGCGTACATCGGCATGAGCTTGATCCCGCGCAGCCCCAGGTCCTGGTGGCCGTGGACGAGCTCCTCGCGCCAGCCGGGCTGGGTGGGGTCGAGCGCGAGGTAGCCGATGAGGCGGCCGGGGTGGGCCGCGGCGTAGGCGGCCACCTCGGCGTCGTCCACCCACAGGCCGGAGCGGCGCGCCTTGCCGCCGACGACGATGGTCGTCGTGTCCTCGGGCGCGGCGGCGGTGTAGTCGGCCCAGCGCACGGTCAGGTCGACCGCTCCCCCGTGCGCCCTGGCGGACTCGGCGGCGAAGGGGTCGCCCAGGTCACCGGGGCAGGAGAACAGGTGCGAGTGGACGTCAACGATCACGCTTTTCCCAGCCCTCGGCGAACATGTTCCAGAAGCGGTGGGACGGCGGGTGCTCGGCGAAGACCTCGTCGACCAGCTCGATCCCGAGCCCCGGCCCCTCAGGAATGCCGATATATCCGGACTCGACGGGCAGGGCGCCGCGCACCGCGTCGAAGACGTGCGGGTCCACCATGCCGTCGAACGTCTCCAGGATCAGGAAGTTCGGCATCCCGAGCACCGCGTGCACGCTGGCCGTGGTGCAGACCGGCGAGTTGGAGTTGTGCGGCGCGACCAGCATCGCGTGCACGTCGGCCTGCGCCGCCAGCTTCCTGACCTCGGTGAACCCGCCGGCCATCGACAGGTCCGGCTGGATGACGTCCACCGCGCCGGTGGCGAACAGCCGGGCGTACTCGTAGCGGTTGTGGAAGTGCTCCCCGCCCGAGATCGGCATCGTGGCCCGCTGCCGCAGCTCGGCGTACCGCTCGATGTGGGTCCAGGGCAGGGGCTCCTCGAACCAGCCGAGGTCGAACGGCTCCAGCTCCCGCACCAATTGCTGCGCGGTGGGCATGGCGAAGCGCGCGTGCCCCTCCACGAACAGGTCCGCGTCCGGTACGGCCGCGCGCACGGCCGCCACGATCTCCACCGACAGCCGCAGCTCCTGCCTGGACAGGGTGCCCAGCCCGGCCCCGAACGGGTCGAACTTGAGCGCGGTGTAGCCGCGGGCGGCGACCTCGCGCGCCTTGGCGGCGAAGGTCTCGGGGTCGCGCTCGCCGGTGTACCAGCCGTTGGCGTAGACCCGGACGCGCTCGCGGCAGGCGCCGCCGGTCAGCCGGTAGGCGGGCACGCCGAGCGCCTTGCCCATGATGTCGTAGAGAGCCTGGTCGACGCCGGAGACCACGATCCCGCCCACGTCGCCGCCGCGCAGGAAGTCGCCCTGGTACATGCGCAGCCAGATCTCCTCCACGTCGAAGGGATCGGCGCCGATCAGGTGGCGTTCGGCCATCGACTCGGCCAGCGAGCAGGTCTCGCGGCCCCGGTAGGGGTGGGTGATCTCGCCGACGCCGGTCAGCCCCTCGTCGGTGTGGACGCGGACGTAGGAGAAGTCGCGCCACGCCGTGCCGAGGGAGAGGGTCTCCACGCGGCTGATGCGCCCGGCCGGCCCGGTGGGACGGTTCTTGTCGACGGTGAGCATCAGCGGGCCCCGCCCATCGTGCTGGCGCCGCTGAGGTCGAGGGCGGCGCCGGCGGCGAGCTGCGCACTGGCGGCCAGGGCCGCGGCCTCCAGCAGGTGGTCGACGTCGGCGTCGGTGTGGGCGTAGGAGACGTGGCTGCGCTTGAGGTTCAGCGGCAGCTCGAAGATGCCGTGCTCGAGCAGCCTGCGCCGGTAGCCGATGAACATGCTGGCATCATTGCGCAGCAGGTCGTCGTAGGTGCGGGCGGGTCCGTCCATGAAGTACGCGACGAAGACCGAGCCGTATCCGGTCACCAGGGCGTCGACGCCCAGCGCGGAGAAGACCTCCGACAGGCCGGTGCGGATGCGCTCGCCGAGCCGGAAGACGTGCTCGTGCACCGGCTCGGTGCGCAGCTTGCGCAGGGTCGCCAGCGCGGCGGCGACTACGGCCGGGTGCCCGTTGTAGGTGCCGGCGAAGAAGGCGGGCCCGCCCGGCCGGGAGCTGAACAGGTCCATGAGGTCGGCGCGGCCGCCGAGCGCGCCCACCGGGTAGCCGTTGGCGATGGCCTTGCCCATGGTGGTCAGGTCGGGCGTGATCCCGCTGATCGCCTGCCAGCCGCCGAGGTGGTGGCGGAAGCCGGTGATCACCTCGTCGAAGACCAGCACGCTGCCCGCGCGGGTGCACTCCTCGCGCAGCGTGCTCAGGAACTCCTGCTCGGGCAGCAGGCAGCCGACGTTGTGCGGCACCGGCTCGACGATGACCGCGGCGATGTCGGGGCCGTGCTCGGCGAAAGCCCGCCGTACCGCCTCGGGGGAGTTGAAGGGCAGCACGAGCGTCGCGTCGAGGACCTCGGGCAGGATGCCGGTGGAGATGGGGTCCTTGCCGCCCACGCGGTCGGGGGCGGAGATCACGTTGAGGCTGACCGCGTCGTGCCAGCCGTGGTAACAGCCCTGGAACTTGACCACGAGCCGCCGGCCGGTGGCCGCTCTGGCCACGCGCAGCGCGTGGAAGGTGGCCTCGCTGCCGGTGCTGGTCAGCAGTACTTGCTCGACGCTCGGGACGAGCTCGGTGAGCGCCTCGGCGAGCTCGACCTCGTCCTCGGTGACGCCGACCCCGCACAGGTCCACGGTACGGCCGGCCTCGGCGACCGCCGCCGAGACGTCGGGGTCGTTGTGGCCGAGCAGGGGCGGGCCGAAGGCCGCGTGGTAGTCGACGTACTCCCGGCCGTCCCGGTCGCGGAAGCGGGCGCCACTGGCCTTGGCGATGACGAGGTCGCCGAGTCCGGGGACGTTGCGCTGCCCGCTGTTGACGCCGCCGGGGATGACCCGGCGGGCGCGCTCGGAAAGGACACGCTGATTCAAGATCTCTCCTCGAAGCGCGCGCGTCGCGGCCCAGCCCGGCCGCGGCGAGCACTGACGATCCACCGCTGATGTGCATTTGCCGAACACTGTTTGGCATAACCGAACAGCTTGGAAGGACGATAAACAGGCCAAGCCCTGGGTGTCAATGACAAAATCCGCTAAGCTGTTCGGCCGTGACGAACACTCCTGCTGAGGATTCGCGATATTGGGTGCGGAGCGTGGCCCGTGCCGCCGAGGTTCTGGAGGCTCTGGGCAAGAGCGACGGCGGCGTGAGCGTGACCGATCTGGCCGCCGCCTGCGGGCTGAGCAAGAGCGCCGCCTTCGCGACCCTCTACACGCTGCGCCAGTACGGCCTGGTGGCCGACGACGGCGAGGGCATGAACCGGCGTTACCGGCTCGGCATGGCGCTGGCCAGGCTCGGCTCGCGCGCCCAGGACCAGCTCAGCCTGCGGGACGTGGCCAGGCCCGCGCTGGTCGAGCTGACCCGGCAGACCGGGATGAACTCCCGCCTCGCGGTGCCCGACGAGGGCCAGGCGGTCGTCGTCGACCAGGTCAGCAACGGCGAGCGCATCCAGGTCGACCTGCGCATGGGCACCCGCGAGCTGCCCCACTGCACCGGGCTGGGCAAGGCGCTGCTGGCCGAGATGGACGACGAGCAGGTGGCGGCGCTGGTAAGGCGGGTCGGCCTGCCGTACCGGACGAATCACACGATCACCGAGCTGCCGGTGCTGCTCGCGCACCTCAAGACGGTCAGGGAGCTCGGCTACGCGGTCGACGACGAGGAGGACGCCGACGGGATCTTCTGCATCGGCAGCGCGCTGCGCGACCACACCGGCGCCTGCGTCGGCGCGATCAGCATCACCTCGCTCAAGCGCGACCTGCCCGCCTGGCGTTATCAGGAGCTCGGCCGCCAGGTCAGGGCCACCGCCGAGCAGATCTCACGGGAGCTCGGCGCTTGACAGAACCCACGGACGCTGTCTAGCGTCCACGGCTAATCGTTTCGGGCGCATCACTGGCTCCCGCCGCCGCAGCCCCGGCGCCGGGATGTACGGCCAGCAGCACCGCCGCCTGCACGCCTCATTGCGTGTCGCCCGGCCTTCCACCCCCTTTGAGGCCAGAACCATGAAACAGGTGGCCAGCGTCGCGCGCCTTCTCACGCTCGACGCTTCCAAACTCGCCGACGGCACGGTGCTCCGTGTCGCCGGCCACCGCGCCGCGGGCGACGGCGGCGGCATGCTCGTCCGCTGGGACGCGCGCTCGACCGCCGAGGTGAACGGCGGCACCGTACTGGGCCGCGCCCGCAGGGGCCGCTGGCTGCAGATCCACGACGGATGCCTAGATTTCCGGAAATTTGGCATCTTCGACGCCAAAACCCCCGCAGACGCCGCCCTCGACGCCATGGTCAACGACCCCAGCGTCACCCGCATCGAAGCCCACACCGACCTGAACTTCACCAAACGCCACACCCTCCGCCGCTCGGACCTCGTGCTCGACTTCGGCGGCCACCTGATGACCACCGAGGGCATCGAGAAGAACTCCCACGACAACCCCTTCGGCGCCGTCCTGTTCTTCCAGGGCGAGCGGACGAAGACCACCCACGTCCACAAGCTCACCCAGGTCATGCCCGACCTGTCCGACGTCTTCGAGGTCGGCGACTCCGCCGGGTTCGCGGTCGGCCAGTGGTGGGCGGTCGAGGTGGACGCCCTCGCCGGGACGTACGAGCGCGAGCTCCAGCGCCTGGTGCAGGTCACGCAGGTCGTGGACAGCACCCACGTCCGCGTGAACTACAAGAACGGCTGGGAGCTGGCTCCCGGCCGGACGCTCACCTGGACGCGCGTAATACCGGTCGAACGCGTCCAGGTGAGCGGCCTCCGCTTCACCGGCGTCCCGGGCGGCGACCAGTACACCGGTTCCCACCCGCTCGCCTTCGAGTACGCCGTCCACTGCGACGTCGCCGACGTCCACGCCGAGGGCTCCTTCTGGCCGGTGATCATGCGCCGCTGGTGCACGTTCTTCCGTACCGAGCGCTGCAGCCTCAAGAACCCGCCCACCGTCATGTACGGCGGCGCCGGCTACCTCACCCAGCAGATCTACTGCCTCTACGGCCACGTGGCCGACTGCACCACCTCCAACGTCCGCCACCTCAACGACTTCACCGCCAGCGCGTACTGCACGGTCGAGAACTGCCACGGCGACGGCGACGACGAGGGCGGCAACCCGTTCACCACCCACGGCCAGTACGAGCACGACCTGGTCTTCACCGGCAACTCCGGCCTCATGGACCTGGCCAACAGCGGCGCCCTGTGGGGCACGAGCGCCAAGCGGATCACGGTCAGGAAGCATCTGTGCTCGTGGTTCGTGGCCGGAACCAAGATCACGGACCTGACGCTGGAGGACGTCAGGGTCATCCCGCGCTCCACCTTCGACCCGGCGGGAACGCTCCAGGTGAACGCCGACGGCCTGCGGATGAGCGGCTGCTCGGCCAGGACGTTCGCGATCGGCCAGCGCTCCAGCCGCTCCACCCGGCCCAACGTGATCGAGGGCTGCTCGTTCGAGCTGCCCAAGGGCCAGGTGGTCGTGCAGACCCCGGTCACGAACGCGGTGCACTTCAAGGACTGCGTCTTCACCGGCGTCGACGGCGCGACCCTGCGCGGCCCCGGCCCGCTCACGTTCACCGGCTGCGTCCTGGACGGCGCCGGCCCCGTCCACCTGGGCTCGGCGAGCGTCACGGTCAGGGGCGGGCGGGTGCGCGGCACCCCGATCCAGCTCACCGCGCTGCGCGACCAGGTGCTCACGCTGGAGGGCGTCGAGCTGGAGAACTCCCCGCTGACCAGGGCGGACGGGCCCGGCGCCGTCACCTGGGTGCTGTCCGGCGTGCGCAGCCGCGCCGAGCGGGCCCACCTGGAGCTGACCGGCGGCCGGAACCGCTACCTGGCCACCGGCTCCGCCTTCACCGGCGGCACACTCAGCCTGACCGGAGCCGCGGAGGTCCTGCACACCGGCTGCGCCGAGGACGGCGTCGAGCGCCGCCTACCTCCGCCGGGCCCGCGCGTGCTGGTCAGCCACACCATCACGCTCTGAGCCGATCACCCCCACTCCTAGCAAGGAACCACCCATGGAACGTCGTGACATCCTGCGCGCCTCCGGCCTGGCCGCCGCGGGCACCCTCCTGCTCGCCCAGCCCGCGCACGCCGACCCCGGCAAGAAGCCCAAGGAGGAGGTACGCGCTGCCGCCACCGTCGCCGAACTGCTCGCCTTCGAGGCGTCCAAGCCGGCCGACGGGACGCTGGCCCAGGTCGCCGGCTACCGCTCCCCCGGCGACGGCGGCGGCATGCTCGTCCGCTGGGACGCGAACTCCACCGCCGCCGCCAACGGCGGCACCGTCCTCGGCACCGCGGCGAAGGGCCGCTGGCTGCAGATCCACGACGGATGCCTAGATTTCCGGAAATTTGGCATCTTCGACGCCAAAACCCCCGCAGACGCCGCCCTCGACGCCATGGTCACCGACCCCAGCGTCACCCGCATCGAAGCCCACACCGACCTGAACTTCACCAAACGCCACACCTTCTCCCGCTCCGGCCTCGTGCTCGACTTCGGCGGCCACCTCATGACCACCGAAGGCATCGAGAAGGCGGGCGCCGACGACCCGTTCGCGGCCGTGCTCCTGTTCCGCGGCAAGGTCACCGAGACCAAGGTCACGCACAGGCTCACCCAGGTCATGCCCGACCTGTCCGACGTCTTCGAGATCGGCGACTCCGGCAGGTTCAAGGTCGGCCAGTGGTGGGCGGCCGAGGTCGACCAGGGCGCCGGCCGCTGGGAGAAGGAGCTGCAGAAGCTCGTCGAGGTCACGCAGATCGTCAGCCCGACGCAGATCCGGGTCAACTACAAGAACGGCTGGGAGCTGAAGGCCGGCCGGAGCGTCACCTGGACGCTGGTCGAGCCCGTCGCCCGGGTCCACGTCCGCAACCTGCGCTTCCGCGGCGTCACGCCCGGCGACCAGTACACCGGCTCGCACCCGCTCGCCTACGAGTACGCCGTCCACTGCGACGTGGAGTCCATCCACGCCGAGGGCAGCTTCTGGCCGGTGATCATGCGCCGCTGGGCCACGCACTTCCGCACCGACCGCTGCACGCTGAAGAACCCGGCCAGCGTGACGTGGGGCGGCGCCGGCTACCTCACCCAGCAGATCTACTGCCTGTACGGGCACGTCTCCGACTGCCACGTGGCCAACTCCCGCCACCTCAACGACTTCACCGCCAGCGCGTACTGCCTGGTCGAGAACTGCCACGGCGACGGCGACGACCAGGGCCCCTTCGTCACCCACGGCCAGTACGAGCACGACCTCACCTACACCGGCAACTCCGGCCTGATGACCTTCGCCAACTCCGGCGCCGCCTGGGGCTCGGCGGCCAAGCGCATCACCGTGCGCAAGCACGTGTGCTCGTGGTTCGTGGCCCGGGTGAAGATCACCGACCTGACGCTGGAGGACGTCCAGGTCATCGGCAAGCCCACGCTCAACGGCTCGGGCATGATCTGGGTCAACGCCGACGGCGTGCAGATGCGCGGCTGCTCGGCCAGCCACACGCTGATCGTCTCGCAGCAGTCGAAGCTGTCGGCCCGCCCCAACCTCATCGAGGGCTGCACGTTCACGCTGCCCGCCAAGAGTGAGATCACGCAGGCCGGCGTCACCAGCCCGGTGCACATCAGCCGATCGGTCCTGAACGGCCTGGACGGCAACACCTTCAACGGCGCGCAGACGGTCTTCACCCACGTCGTCTTCAACGCCGCCCAGAACGCCGCGCCGCTGACCTTCGCCGGCTCGGCCACGCTCACCGGCTGCACGCTCAGCGGCCTCGGCGTGCGCGCCGCGGGCAAGGCCGACCAGCGCCTCCGGCTCGACGGCGGCACCGATCTGTCCGGGGAGGGCGCGCTGCTGTCGCGCGCGGAGCCGGCCGGCCTCGTGTCCTGGGAGCTGTACGGCATGCGCAGCCGTACCACCGGAGCCCACGTCCACCTGGAGGCGGGGCGCAACCGCTACACCGCGACCGGCTGCCAGTTCAGCGGCGGCCGGCTCACGATCAAGCAGTTCGAGCTGGTCCAGCACACGGGCAACGTCGAGGAGGCGGTGACCAGGGAGCTGCCTGCGGACGGCCCGAAGGTCCTCACTTCCGGAAATTTGGTGATCTAGGTGCGGAAAGTCACACTGGCCGTCGCGGGCGCCGGCAACCGGGGGCAGACCTACGCCGCCTGGGTCGCGGCGCACCCCGGCCGTGCCGAACTCGTCGCGGTCGCCGACCCCGACCCGGCCAGGCGCCGCGCGATCGGCGCGGGCCACCCCGGCGTCAGGGAGTTCGGCGACTGGCGGGACCTGCTCACGGAGCGGGTGGCCGACGCGGTCATCCTGTCCACCCAGGACCGCATGCACGTCGAGCCGGCCATCGCGCTCGCGGACGCCGGCTACGCGCTGCTCATGGAGAAGCCGCTGGCCCCGACCGAGGAGGAGTGCCGGCGCATCGTGCGCGCGGTGTCGGCGTCGGGGGTGCTGTTCGCGGTCTGCCACGTGCTGCGCTACACGCCCTACACCGAGTTGGTGAAGCGGATCGCCGGCAGCGGCGTGCTGGGCGAGATCATGAGCGTCGAGCACCTGGAGCCGGTCGGCTGGTGGCACCACGCCCACTCCTACGTGCGCGGCCCCTGGCGCAGCGAACGGCTGGCCAGCCCGATGCTGCTCGCCAAGTCCACGCACGACCTCGACTGGCTCACCTACGTCACCGGCCGCAGGATCGAGCGGGTCTCCAGCTTCGGCTCGCTCGGCCACTTCCGCCCCGACCGGCGCCCGGCCGGGGCGGCCGACCGGTGCCTCGACTGCCCGATCGAGCCGGCCTGCCCGTACTCGGCGCCCAAGCTCTACCTGGACCGCGGCTACGACTGGCCGACCAGCGTGCTCGGCGGCACCGAGGCAGAGGTCATGGCCGCGCTGCGCTCCGGCCCGTACGGCAGGTGCGTCTACGCCTGCGACAACGACGTGGTCGACCACCAGGTGCTGGCCATGGAGCTGGAGGGCGGGGCCACCGCCACGTTCACGATGACCGCCTTCACCGAGCAGACCCACCGGCAGACGAAGATCTTCGGCACCCACGGACGGCTCGTCGGCGACGGCGAGTCGGTCCAGGTGCTCGACTTCCGCGACGGCCGTAACACCGGGTGGGAGAGCGCGAGCACCGGGTCGAACGCCGGCGACGGCCACGGCGGCGGCGACGCCGGCGTCATGGACGCCTTCGTGCGCGCGCTGGCCACCGGCGAGCGCTCGTACGTGCGCTCGGACCACACCGAGTCGCTCCACAGCCATCTCGCGGTCTTCGCCGCCGAGCGGGCCCGTCACACCGGCACGGTCGTCACCGTGCCCCGTTCATAGAAGAGGAAACGATCATGCGACCTCGCGCACTGGCAGCCGCGCTGCTCGCCGTCGGAACGCTCGCCGCCTGCGGCGGGTCCGGCGGTGACGGCAAGCAGACCGTGACCATGTGGATCTACCCCATCATCGCCGACCAGGCCAAGCACCAGGCGTTCTGGGACGGCCAGGTCAAGGCGTTCGAGTCGGCCAACCCGAACGTGGACGTCAAGGTCGAGATCTACCCGTGGGCCAAGCGGGACGAGGCGCTGTCCACGGCGATCGCCGGCAACAAGGCGCCCGACGTGGTCTACCTCATCCCCGACCAGCTCCCCAAGTACGTCAAGACGCTGGAGCCCGTCGACCCCTACCTCGCCGACAAGGCCGGCTACCGGCCCAACGCCCTGACGGCGGTCACCGTCGGCGGCAAGGCCATGGGCGCGCCCATCCTCATGTCGGCCAACCCGCTGGTGTGCAACCAGAAGGCGTTCGACGCCGCCGGGGTGAAGGACGTGCCCAAGACGTGGGAGGACGTGCTGCGCCTGGCCCCGCGGTTCAAGGCCAAGGGCGTGGACGTCACCAACTACTGGGCCGACCCGGCCGCGACGCTCAACCAGTCGTTCTACCCGCTGCTGTGGCAGGCGGGCGGCGACGTCTTCACCGCCGACGGCAAGGCCAGCGCGTTCGGCGGCCCCGAGGGCGTCAGGGCCCTGACCTTCCTCAAGCAGCTCGCCGACGGCGGCTTCGTGGAGAAGGACCTGCTGACCGGCCTGCCCAAGTTCGAGCAGACGCGCACCGCCCAGAACAAGGTGGCCTGCACCTGGCAGCAGTTGCCCGCCGACGTCGAGTCGTTCTGGGGCAAGGAGAACATCAGGGTGGCGCCCCCGCTGACCGGCGCCAAGCAGGTCGCCTACGGCACGGTCGGCTCGCTCAGCATGCTCAGGGCGAGCGAGAATAAGGAGGCGGCGGGCAAGTGGATCGCCTTCGCCACCGGCGCCGAGCCGAGCAAGGCGTTCAACCTGGCCTCCGGCTTCTTCTCCCCGCGCACCACCACCGGCGCCCTGTACGCCGCCGACCCGGTCCAGTCCGGGGTGGAGAAGACGCTCGACCTGACCACGGCCGGGCCGCTGCACGAGAAGGCCCGTGACGTCATGGGCGTGCTCGCGCCGGAGATCCAGGCCGCGCTCATCGGCAAGAAGACGCCCGAGCAGGCGCTGGCCGACGCGACCAAGGCCGCCGACGCCCTGCTGGGCCGATGAGGTTCGCACTGCGCTGGGAGGCGCGGACCGGACTGCTGTTCGTCCTGCCGTGCCTCCTGCTCTTCCTGGCCTTCCGCTTCGGCCCGTCGATCGCGGGCGTGCTGCTCGGCTTCTTCGAGTTCGGCATCGGCGAGAGCCCCGCGTTCACCGGCCTCGACAACTTCCGCCGCATGGCCGGCGACCCGGTCTTCTGGGACTCGCTGCGGGTCACGCTGATCTACACCGTGCTCTACGTGCCCGTCTCCATGGCCGCCTCGGTCGGCATGGCGTTGCTCGTGCGCCGCTCCTTCCGCGGCGCGCGCTTCTTCCGCTCGGTCTTCTTCCTGCCGGTCGTCACCAGCCTCGTGCTCGCCGGAACCGTCTTCACCTGGCTGTTCTCCTCCGAAGGGCCGATCACCAAGCTGACGGGCCTGTCCTGGCTGGCCTCGCCGACGCTGGTCCTGCCCGCGCTGGTGATCGTCTCGGCGTGGTCCAGATTCGGGTACGGCATGCTCATCGTCCTGGCCCGCCTGCAGGATCTCCCCCGCGAGTTGGAGGAGGCGGCGCTGTCCGACGGCGCCTCGACCTGGCAGCGCTTCCGCCACATCGTCCTGCCCCAGCTACGCCCCGCGCTGTTCTTCGTGGCCGTCATCGAGACGACGAACTCCTTCCAGGTCTTCGACCTCGTCTACGTGATGACCGGCGGCGGGCCCGCGCACGGCAGCTTCACCCTCGTCATGGCGCTGTACGAGCAGGGGTTCAAGAACTTCGAGTTCGGCTACGCCAGCGCGATCGGCGTCGCCCTGTTCGTCATGACCCTCGTGGTGGCGCTGATCCAGCGCCTGATCATCGGGAGGAGCAAGTGACAGCGACCATGCCGGCCACGCGGCCGCCCGCCGTACGCCCGAAGCATCCGTCCTACAAGGCCCTGGAGCCCACGCGCGGCGGGAAGATCGCCAGGATCGTCCTGCTGGCGATCGCGACGCCGGTGACGCTCTTCCCCTTCTACGCGATGGTCGTGCTGTCGCTGAAGCCCGGGGCGGCCGTCACCTTCCCGCAGAGCATGCTGCCCTGGCCGGTCGACTTCAGCGCCTACGGCGAGGTGCTCGGCGGGCGTGACCTGCTGAAGTGGACGTTCAACACGCTGGTCTACTCCGTGGTGAGCGTGGTGGCCGTGCTGCTGCTGGCCTCGCTGGCCGGCTACGCCTTCGCCAAGAAGCGCTTCCCGGGGCGCGAGCCGATGTTCTGGTCGTTCCTGGCCATGGTCATGGTGCCCTACCACGTCACGCTGATCCCGACGTTCGTCCTGATCGCCCAGCTCGGCGGCGTGGACACCTACTGGGGGCTGATCCTGCCCACGCTCGCCAACGCGCAGGCGGTGTTCCTGATGCGGCAGTTCATCATGGGGCTGCCGGACGAGCTGTTCGAGGCGGCCCGGCTCGACGGCGCCTCCGAGTGGCGGATCTTCACCAGGATCGTGCTGCCGCTGTGCAAGCCGATCCTGGCCACGCTCGGGGTCTTCGTCTTCCTGTGGCACTGGAACGACCTGCTGTGGCCGCTGATCGTGGGAGGCAGCGCGGACATGCGCACGCTGACCGTCGGCATCGCCTCGCTGCACCAGGAGAACGTGCCGCTCAGCGTGGTGCTCGCCGGCGCCACCGTGGCGTTCGTGCCCATCTTCGCCGCGTACCTGGTCGGGCAGCGCTACTTCACGGAGGGCGTGACGATGTCCGGGATCAAGGGCTGATGATCAGGACCGCGGTCCCCGGCGACCGCGCGGCCCTCCACGCGCTGTGGGCCGCGTGCTTCGACGCGCCGCACCTCGTGCCGCTGTACGAGAGCGACCCCGGCCGTTACGGGCGCACCTTCGTCGTGCCCGGCCAGGACGGGCTGCTGGCCTGCGTGTACTACCTGCCGCGGCGCGTGCGCGACGGCCGCGGCGGGGTGCTGCGCGTTGGCGGCCTGGCCAACGTCGCAACCCGCCCCGACGCCCGCGGCCAGGGCCACGTCAGGCGGCTGCTGGCGGCCGCGGTGGCGGCGATGACCGCTGACGGCTGCGCCTGGTCGCTGCTGTTCACCGGCACCCCCGCGGTCTACTCCGGCTGGCGGGCGTTCGAGCTGCCGCTGGTCAGCGGGCCCCTGGCCGTGCCGCGCGGGCGGTGCGCGCCGTTGCGGGCCGCCGTCCCGGAGGAACTGGCCCCGCTGCACGAGGCGCACAACCGCCGCCGCCCGCTGACCACCGTCCGCGACGCCGCGCACTGGCGGGTCAGGGTGCCCCTCTGGTACGGCGAGCTCCTGCGCACCGACCACGCCTACGCCGCCGTGCGCTGGCACGCGGACGAACTGGAGATCCTCGAGGTCGCCGGTGACCTGGAGACCCTGCTGCCCGCCCTGGCCGGGGAGGCGCTGCGGCGCGGGGTCGGCACCGCCAGGGCCCGGCTCGGGTGGGCCGATCCGGCGGTGCCGTACCTGCTGGAGAGGGTGCGGCGGGGCGTGGACGGGACGGGCATGGCCCGCGCGCTGCTGGCCGACCCGGACCCCGTGGTGCGCGCGCCGAACGCGGCGCACTGGCCCGCGGACTACTTCTGAGCTACATGTTGACGGTGATCGTGTTGGACGCGCGGTCGTGCATGCCGCGGTTGTCGCGGTCGTAGATCACCGCGGGCACGGCCATGCACAGCAGCACGGTCCGCACGAACACCGGCAGCAGCCGCGGGATGCCGCCGTCCATGGCGACGACCTTGATCTTCATCAGCCGGTGCCCGAAGGTCTGGCCGAGGAAGCTCACGAGCAGCAGGTACTGCAGGGCGAAGATGAGCACCGGCGCCCACGGCGACCCGGTGGGGCTGATGCCCAGGATGAGCTGCGCGACGGCCCACGTGCAGATCATCCAGTCGATGACCAGCGCCGCGATCCGGCGTCCCCACCCGGCCACGGACCCGCTGCCGCGCTCGGGCAGCCCCAGCCGCTGACCCGGGTACCCGAGGTCGACCCCGGCGGCGCGCACGCCACCGAGCCAGGTCTGCGTCCAGCGCGGCTGCTTCTCACTCATGCCACCACGGTATCCGGCGGGGGCGCCGGTCGCGATTGTGACCCAATCGCGCTTCTGCCTGGGCGTTCCCGGCCGCATGATGTCTCCTCATGGACGACCTCGACGCACGCTTCCAGGAGCTGGTGTCCCAGATCGGGAAGGACGAGCAGCGCAGGATGCGCGAGTCCGCCACCCGGGACGCCCGCCAGGCGGCGCCGCGAGGGTCCCGGCGGCCGTCCCGTTCCCGGCGCTGGGCGCTGGCCCTCGTCCTGGTCCTGGCCGTGCTGGTCGCCGCGGGCAGCGTGCTGGTCTTCCGTCCCGAACTGCTGACGCCCGAGCCCGCGGAACAGCGGATCCAGCCCGCGCGGCAGGCCCCTTAACACTCGCGAAACAAACGAGACACGGCCTGGAAATCGCCTCCCCCTACCGTCGGGCTGATACCCGTCCCCAGGGAGGTTCGAGAGTGTTCAGCTCCGCCGACGACGTCCTGAAGTTCATCAGGGACGAAGGGGTGCAGTTCGTCGATGTCAGGTTCACCGACCTGCCGGGGACGACGCACCATTTCACCTTCCCGGTCGAGAACTTCGACGCGAACGTCTTCACCGACGGCCTCATGTTCGACGGCTCGTCGATCCGCGGGTTCCAGGCCATCCACGAGTCGGACATGCTGCTCCTGCCCGACCCGACGAGCGCGGTCGTGGACCCGTTCCGCCAGCACAAGACGCTCAACATCAACTTCTTCGTGCACGACCCGCTGACCGGCGAGGCCTACAGCCGCGACCCGCGCAACGTGGCCCGCAAGGCGGAGGAGTACCTCAAGGGCACCGGCATCGCCGACACGGTCTACTTCGGCCCCGAGGCGGAGTTCTACATCTTCGACGACGTCCGCTTCGAGACGAGCGCGAACGCCGGCTACTACTACATCGACTCCATCGAGGGCGCCTGGAACACCGGCAAGGCCACCGAGGGCGGCAACCTGGGGTACAAGCCGCGCTACAAGGGCGGCTACTTCCCGGTCCCGCCGATGGACCACTTCACCGACCTGCGCTCGGAGATGGTCCGCAACCTCATCGAGTCCGGCATCGACGTCGAGATGCAGCACCACGAGGTCGGCACCGCGGGCCAGGCCGAGATCGACTTCAGGTTCGGCACCCTGCTCAAGACCGCCGACAACCTGATGCTCTACAAGTACATCATCAAGAGCACCGCCCTGGAGTACGGCCACACGGTCACCTTCATGCCCAAGCCGATCTTCGGTGACAACGGCTCCGGCATGCACTGCCACCAGTCGCTGTGGAAGGACGGCTCGCCCCTCTTCTACGACGAGGTGGGCTACGCGGGCCTGTCCGACACCGCCCGCTACTACATCGGCGGCCTGCTGAAGCACGCGCCCTCGCTGCTGGCCTTCACCAACCCGACGGTGAACTCCTACCACCGCCTGGTGCCCGGCTACGAGGCCCCGGTCAACCTGGTCTACAGCCAGCGCAACCGCTCGGCGTGCGTGCGCATCCCGATCACCGGCTCCAACCCGAAGGCCAAGCGCATCGAGTTCCGGGTGCCGGACCCGTCGTGCAACCCGTACTTCGCCTTCGCCGCCATGCTCATGGCCGGCATCGACGGCATCCGCAACAAGATCGAGCCGCCGGAGCCGGTCGACAAGGACCTCTACGAGCTCCCGCCGGAGGAGGCCCGCAACATCCCGCAGGTCCCCGGCTCGCTCACCGACGTCCTGAACGCTCTTGAGGCCGACCACGACTACCTCCTGGAGGGCGGCGTCTTCACGCCCGACCTGATCGAGACGTGGATCGCCTACAAGCGCGAGAACGAGGTCGACCCGATCCGCCTGCGCCCCCACCCGCACGAGTTCGAGCTTTATTACGATGTGTAAGTGATCGGTCACTCGGCGTCGGCCGCGGTGGTCAGGCGGGCTCGGGCCTGTTCGATCACCAGGTGGCCGGCGCCGAGGACCGTTTCCGCGGTCGTCAGGACCTCCGCGCACAGGGCGCGGGCGGCGGCGGGGTCGCCGGTCAATGATAGAAAGTCGGCGAAGGCCAGCTTGGTCTGCAGCGTGAAGACGTTGTCGGCGCCCAGGACGCGCTCGTAGGCCGTGACGCAGGATCGGTACAGATCCCTCGCCCGCTCGTCGTCTCTGGAGTTTCCGACCACCATCGCCAGTCCGCGCAGGACCATCAGCGTGTCGGGGTCGTCCTGGCCGAGTGCCCTCGCGCTGTCCGCGAGGACCGACTCCATGAGCGTGATCGCCCGCTCATACTGGCCGGCGTGGCCGGTCGTCAGGGCGAGCAGGGCGCGCCTGCCCAGCGTTGTCCGGTGCGCGGCGCCGAGGACGCGCGCGTGTTCGGCCACCGCGTGCTCGTGCAGGGGCAGGGCCTCGGCCGGGGCGTGGTTCAGGCTGTGGACGTCGGCCAGGCCCGCGTACGACCTGAGGGTGCCGGGGTGGTCGGGGCCCAGGACGCGCACGGAGTCGGCGATGGTCTGCTCGAACAGCTCCGCCGCCCGCTCGGCGCGGCCCAGGTGGCTGTAGGAGAAGGCCAGGTCGGCGCGGGCGTTCAGGGTGATCTCGTGGTCGGGGCCGAAGTCGCGTTCGAAGTCGGCGACGCACTGCTCGTAGAGGGCGACCGCGTCGGCGTTGCTGGAGTGGCGGGCCCGGTGGCTCACGCCCAGGTGCCGCAGCAGGGCCAGGATCGGCTTGCGCCGCTCGCCCACGTGGGCGTACACGGCCTCCGTCTGGGCGACGAACGACTCCCATCTTCCGCGGCTCACCCCGATGTCCCGTGGCCGGTACGCCTCCAGGAGGCCGGTGGCGCGGTCGAGGGCGCGGCCGGCGGCCTCCGGGTCGCGTTCCCTCAGGACGCGCTGCGTCACCCGGTGCACCACCACGGACCGGCGGTCCTGGCTCCAGGCCAGCAGCGACCTGCGGACCAGGGCGGCCAGGAGGTCCAGCGCGGCGTCGTCGGCCTCCGGGCAGAGCAGATCGCGCGCGACGCCGTCGGGCGAGAGCACGGACAGCGCGTCGAGCACGTCCCCGGCGCCGCCGATCTCGGCCTCGGCCGCCTCCACCGCCAGGATCACCGCCTGCACCGCGCTGTCAGGGTAGGCGTCGCCCGCGACGCCGCGCAGGCTCCTGGCCAGCGGCACGCGGCGCAACGTGGCCAGGTAGGCGGCGTAGGTGGAGCCGCGTTCGTCGATGAGGGCGGCCGCCTGCGCGAGGGCCAGGGCCAGGTGGCCCAGTTCGCGGGCCAGGACGGCGGCGCCCGCGGGATCGCCCAGCCCGGTCGCCCGCTCCAGGAAGGCGACCGCCTCGTCCTCGGTGAACACCTCCACCGGCACCCGCGTGCCCATCCGGTCGAACGCGC
Organism: Nonomuraea sp. NPDC050790; assembly: GCF_044456745.1. NCBI lineage: Bacteria > Bacillati > Actinomycetota > Actinomycetes > Streptosporangiales > Streptosporangiaceae > Nonomuraea > Nonomuraea sp. NPDC050790. Next base: position 718,112 of record NZ_JBITGF010000005.1, read on the forward strand.
GGTCCCTGGTGGTGATCACCGTCCGCGTGGATCCGGTCGCGGGCACCCAGCGGCGCAGCTCGCGTACGCCGGTCGCGTTGTCGAAGACCACGAGGCAGGGCTCGCGGGCGGCGGCCAGCCAGTCGCGGGCCTTCTCCGCGGCCTCCTCCCAGGAGTCGCGGTCGGCGCGCAGGCCCAGCCGGTCGGCGAGGCGGCCGAGCCCGGCGACGATCTGGTCGTGGGTGTCGGCGTGGACCCAGGCGACGACGGCGAAGGCGGCGGCCTGGCACTCGCGGGCGTACGCGGCGGCCATGGTCGTCTTGCCGACGCCCGGCGCCCCGCTCATCGAGCGGACCACGCTCACCCGGTCCTCGCCACGCAGGCCGTCCATGATGGCGGGACGCTCCTGGAAGGCGGCGGGGGGCTGCGGGATGTCGCCCACGACGAGCGGCCCGGCGAGCGGCGCGGACGCCCCGAGGTGCACGGTGTTGTGGTCGCCGGTGATGACCACGGCGCGCTCGCCGACGGAGCCGGCGGCCACGGCCCGATCGCCCGCCGCGTCCTGGGTCATAGCCCAGTATGGACATTCTGCGGGTCTGTCGCAGGCCCGTTCCGCGCATCGCATTGCGGGCCCGGCGCGCTGGGTGTATCAAGGCGCGGGGTGATCCATTTTGCTGTCTCTTTACGTTGATCTCGCGATCGGGTTGATCCTGTCGTTCCTGCTGCTGTCGTTGCTGGTCAGCGGCATCAACGAGGGGATGGTGCGGCTGCTGGCGATCCGCAGCAAGTTCCTGTGGGCGTACCTGCGCGACACCTTGGACGGCTCGGCCGGCGGCAGGGCGTGGCTGCCCGCAAGGATCCGGGACGTCTTCACGGCGCTGCCGTTCCTGCGCGACCCGAGGCCCAAGCACAGCGACCAGCCCGCGCCGGTGGAGTCCACGATGCCGGCCCACGAGTCGGCGGGCGACGACGCGATCACGAAGGTCCTGTACGAGCGGGTGCGCGAGATCGACCACCCCAAGTCCGGCAAGACCAGCATCTCCAACATCCCGCCCGCCCGCTTCGCCATGGCGCTGATGGAGCTGGCCGCGACCGACCCCAACGGCGTCGAGGGCTGGCTGGCCAAGCTCAAGGCCATGAAGAGTCCGCTGTACGGTCACCTCATGGGCGTCTGGGAGGGCGCCCAGCGCGACCTCGACCGCTTCCGGCAGGGCGTCGAGACGTGGTTCGACGGCGAGATGCAGCGCCTGTCGATGCTGTACAAGCGCTACGTGAAGTGGGTCATGGCCGCGCTCGGGCTCGTGGTGACGCTGATGTTCAGCATGGACGGCCTGGAGTACGCCAAGACGCTGCTGCGCGACAACGCCCTGCGCGCGGGCGTGGCCGCGGTGGCGGCGGGCGACCCGGCCACCGTCAACGAGCTCAAGGCCAAGTGCACCGAGAACATCCGGCTCACCGACTGCCTCACCGAGACGCTCAGCTCGCCCGCGCTGGTCAAGATCTTCGACAACGCGATCATGAGCGTGAGCATCCCGGCCGAGGGCGATCCCAGCGTCCACTGGAACGGCGGCGTGTGGTGGGACCGCCTCACCACGCCGAGCCACTGGCCGGGGTTCCTGCTGACCTACGTGGCGCTGCTGTTCGGCGCGCCGTTCTGGTGGGACCTGTTCCGCCGCGTCACCGGGATCAAGGGCCGCCGATAGGATCGTCCTCGTTTCCGCCGTGAGGACTGCGCCCTTGATCGACGACTACGCCCGCACGATGGGCCGCCCGCCCGCCGCCCTGCGGCTGGTGCGCGGCGAGCACGCCGACGTGGTGCTCGACGACGAGGCCGGGCTGGCCTGGCGCTTCCCCCGCTACGGCGCCCCGGTGGAGCCGCTGGCCGAGCGGGTGCGCCTGGTGCGCGCGCACGGCCTGCCCGCCCCCGAGGTGGTGGAGGTGCGCGCCGACTGCCTGGTGACCCGCCTGCTGCCGGGCGTGCCCCTGTCCGAGCGGACGCCCGTGGACCCCGGCGCGCTGGCGGCACTTCTGCTGCGCCTCGCCGCCGTCCCGCACGACGGTGCCGCGACCTGGCGCGCGCAGTGGCCGGCCCTGGCCGACGAGGTACGGCGCCGCGTCGCCCCCCTCCTGTCCCCCGGGCCGCGCCGCAGAGCGCTGGCCGAGGTCGAGGCGGCCGTGGAGACGGCGGCGAGCGCGCCGGCCGGGTTCGTCCACGGCGACCTGGGCGGCGCCAACGTCCTGATCGACCAGGGACGGGTGAGCGGCGTCCTCGACTGGGACGAGGCCGGGGCAGGCGATCCGGCGGTCGACTTCGCGGCGCTGGCGGTCTCCTCGCCCGAGCCGGTCAGGCGGGCGCTGGCCATACGTTTCCCCGATCTCGCCGGGCGCGCGACGATCTACGCTGCGACCTTCGCCCTCCAGGAGGCCGTGCACGGCCTCCTGCACGAGGAGCCGGAGGCTGTGGAGGCGGGGCTTTCGTCCTATCGTTGAGAGGATGGACACTGAGCGACTGATCATGCGCCGGTGGCGTGCGGAGGACCGCGAGCCGTTCGCCGCCATGAACGCCGACCCGGAGGTCATGGAACACTTCCCGGCCGTGCTGACCCGGGCGCGCAGCGACATGATGATCGACCGTATGGAGCTGGGGTTCGAACGCGACGGGTACGGGCTGTGGGCGCTGGAGGTCCGGGAGACCGGGCGGTTCGTTGGATTCACCGGCCTGATCTACTGGGACTTCCCCGCCCATTTCACCCCCGCCGTCGAGATCGGCTGGCGGCTGACCCGGGACGCCTGGGGTCATGGCTACGCGACCGAGGCGGCCAGGGCCGCGCTGGCCTTCGGCTTCGGCACGCTGGGCCTGAAGGAGATCGTCTCGATGACCGCGGTGGCCAACGTGCGTTCGCGGGCGGTCATGGAACGCCTCGGCATGACCCGCGATCCCGCCGACGACTTCGACCATCCGAACGTGCCCGAGGGCAGCCCGGTCCGCCGTACCGTCCTCTACCGCCTGAGCCGCCCCTAGTCAGCCGGCCTCAGCGCACGGCCTGGCCATGCGCGCGGCCGGGCTCAGAGCGCGGGGGCTTAGGGCGCGCCGTCGCCGAACACGGTGTTGAAGGCCATCGTGGCCACGTCGCCTCTGGTGCCGCCCCGGTAGTAGCCGAGGAGCTCCTGGCCGACCCAGTCGCCGGCCACCAGTTCCCCGGCCCGGTCGGCGTCGGCCCCGGGGAAGAGCTGGGGCAGCAACCGGGCGGCGTGCACCAGCGCGAGGATCGCGGCGGTGCGCGGGGTGATCTCCGCGCCGTCGAGCCCGGCCTGGATCCGCGCCCGCACCTCCTGCTCGAAGGCGGGGTCGCCCTGCGGGTAGCGGGTGCTGGTGAACACGCCGAAGGTCCTGCGCCGGTCGGCCCGGAGCGCTCCCGCCTCGGCCAGCCCGGCCAGGATCGGTGCCGGGTCCTGCTCGGCGTGCAGCCTGGCGAACCACGTGCGCGGCAGGAGCGTGGTCTCGATCTCGCCGATCCTGGCCAGCACCGCGTCCAGCGCGGCGTCCCCGGTCGGCTCGCCGTCCAGCAGCAGGACGCCGCCGTCCTCGTCGAGCCCGATCCGCTGCCTGAGCGCGAGCTCCGACATCAGCGCGGCGACGAGGACGAGCTTGACCCGCTCCTCCTTGACCAGCGGCCGGCCGTCCTCGTCCCCGTGTGCGAGGAGCACGAACTCCTCGGCGATGCTCAACGTCATGCCCCGAGTGTGCACCCTGCCCCAGGGGCAGGTGCAGACGCGCCCGTCACCGGTCCCGGCTGACAAACGTCATGAGCCGTAGAAGACGCGTTCGACCACCTGGCGGGCGCGGCGGGTGACGCGGCGGTAGTCGTCGAGGAGGTCCTCGGAGCCGTCGGCCGGGTAGCCGAGGGTGCGGGCGATGAGGCGGCGTTCCGGCGCCCCGGCGGGCAGGCTGTCGCCGGGACGGCCCTTGGCCAGCATGATGGCGTCCCTGATGCGGGAGGCGGCCCGCCACGCCTCGGCCAGCACCGCCTCGTCGGCCGGATCGAGCAGCCCGGCCGCCACCGCCGCGCGCAGCGTCGCCAGCGTCCGGGTGGTACGCAGGCCCGGGTGCTCGTGGGCATGCTGGAGCTGCAGCAACTGGGCCACCCACTCCACGTCGGACAGCCCGCCTCGGCCCAGCTTCGTGTGCAGGGCCGGATCGGCGCCCCGGGGCAGCCGCTCGGCCTCCATCCTGGCCTTGAGCCGGCGGATCTCCCTGACCGCGTCCTCCCCCACGCCGCCCTCGGGATAGCGCAGCCCGTCGGCGATCGCGGTGAACTCCGCCCCCAGCTCCGCCTCCCCCGCCGAGAAGCGGGCACGCAGCAGAGCCTGCGACTCCCAGGGCGAGGACCATCGGGCGTAGTAGGCGGCGTAGGAGGCGAGCGTGCGCACCAGCGGGCCCTGCCTGCCCTCGGGCCGCAGGTCGGGGTCGATCAGCAGCGGCGGGTCGGGCGCGGGCAGGGACAGCAGCCTGCGCAGCTCGTTGGCCACCGCGAACGCGGCCTCCGACGCCTCCCGCTCGTCCGCGCCCGCGTGCGGCGAGTGGACGAACATGACGTCGGCGTCGCTGGCGTACGAGCACTCCATCCCGCCCAGCCGGCCCATCGCGATCACCGCGAAGCGGGTCGGCAGCGGGGCCCGGCGTTCCAGGGTGACCTTGGCCAGGGCCGCGTCGAGCGCCGCCTGGATGGTGACGTCGTTGAGCTCCGACAGGGCCACGCCCACCTGCTCGATGCCGACGAGGCCGGAGATGTCGGCGACAGCCGTACGGAAGAGCTCCTTGCGGCGCAGCGCGCGCACGGCGGCGACGGCGGCCTCGGCGTGGTCGTGCCGGGAGACAGCCGCGGCGGCCTCGGCGCGCAGCGCGGCGGCGGGGCGGGTGGCGAGCTCCTCGTCGGAGCCCAGCAGCGCGACGGCGTCGGGGGCGTTGGTGAGCAGGCCGGTGGCGTAGCGGCTGGTGCCCAGCACGCGGGCCATCCGCGCGGCCACGGCGGTCTCGTCGCGCAGCAGCCGCAGGTACCACGGCGTCGAGCCGAGCCGGTCGCTCACCTGGCGGAAGCCCAGCAGGCCCGCGTCGGGGTCGGGGGTGCCGGCGAACCAGCCCAGCATCACCGGCAGCAGCGTGCGCTGGATGGCGGCGCGGCGCGAGACGCCGCTGGTCAGCGCGGCGATGTGGCGCAGCGCGCCGGCGGGGTCGACGTATCCGAGCGCCTCCAGCCTGGCGACGGCGGCGGAGGTGGACAGACGCGCCTCGGTCTCGGGCAGCCGGGCGACGGCCTGCAGCAGTGGCCGGTAGAACAGCTTCTCGTGCAGGCGCCTGGCCTCCATGGCGTGGCGGCGCCAGCGCGTGGTGAACTCGCCCACCGGGTCCACCTGCGTGCCGAGCGCGCGGCCGAGCCGGCGCAGGTCCTCCTCGGCGCTCGGCAGGACGTGGGTACGGCGCAGCCGGTGCAGTTGCAGCAGGTGCTCGACCTGGCGCAGGAACGTGTACGCCTCGGCGAGCTGCCGGGCGTCCTCGCGGCCGACGTACCCGCCTCTGGACAGGGCCGCGAGGGCGGGCAGCGTGGCCCTGCGGCGCAGCAGCGGGTCGAGGCGGCCGTGCACGAGCTGCAGCAGTTGGACCGCGAACTCGATGTCGCGCAGCCCGCCGGGTCCCAGCTTGATCTGCCGCTCGCCCTCGGCCCGCACGTGCTCCTCGACGCGGCGGCGCATCGCCTGGACGTCCTCCACGAAGTTGTCGCGGGTGGCGGCCGACCAGACCAGGTCGTTCACGGCGGCGACGTAGGCGCCGCCCAGCTCCAGGTCGCCGGCCACCGGGCGGGCCTTGAGCAGCGCCTGGAACTCCCACGTCTTGGCCCAGCGCCGGTAGTAGGCCAGGTGGCTGGCGAGCGTGCGCACCAGCGGTCCCGACCGGCCCTCGGGGCGCAGTCCCGCGTCGACCTCCCACAGAGCGCCTTCCGAGGTGGCGGCCGAGCAGGCCCGCATCATCGCCTGGGCCAGGCGGGTGGCGGTGCGCAGCGCCTTGGTCTCGTCGGCGCCCTCGCGCGGCTCGGCCACGAAGACGACGTCGACGTCGCTGATGTAGTTGAGCTCGCGGGCGCCGCACTTGCCCATGCCGATGACGGCCAGCCGTACCGTGTCCAGGCCGTCGGGGGTATCGGCGCGGGCGATGGCGAGCCCCGCCTCCAGCGCCGCGCCCGCGAGGTCGGACAGCTCCGCGGTGACCTCGGCCGGTGCGGCCTGCCCGGTCAGGTCCCGCGCGGCCAGGTGGAGCAGCCGGGCGCGGTAGGCGACGCGCAGCGCCACCAGCGTGTCGCCCGCGGTGCTCGCGCGTGGCTCCCGCGCGTCGGGCTCTGCGCCGACCGCGCGCAGCAGCTCGGCGCGCGGTTCTCCCAGCTCGGGTACGGCCAGCAGCCCCACCTGCCCGGGATGGCGCACCAGGTGTTCCCCGAGCGCATCGCTCACGCCGAGGACGGCGAACAGGCGCTCGCGCAGCGGCCGGTCGGCGCGCAGGGCGGCCAGGACGGTGGCGTCGCGTTCGGCGAGCCGGGTGAGCGAGGTCAGCGCCAGATCGGGGTCGGCCACCCGGACCAGGTCCTCGATCAGCTCCTCCACGACGGCCGGAGCGGCGGGGAGCCCCTCCGCCAGGCGGGCGGCGCGGGCGCCGTCGGCGAAGCCGAGCTTGGCCAGGCGGGCTGCGGTGGACTCGATCCTGGGCACCCCTCCATCTTGACAGGTGGGCTCGGACAGCACCTAAAGTAAAACGCAACGTTGCGTTGTGTTTTAGGGAGGGCTCATGGTTCCGAAGACGGTGACGTGGGGATTGCTGGCCGCGTGGGCGGTGCACGACGCCGAGGAGCTGGTGACGATGGCCGGGTGGGTGCGCGACAACCGGGAGCGGCTGGAGGAGCGCTTCCCGCAGGTGCCCTGGGCGCGGCTGGAGGTCTCGCAGCGGCACGTGAACGTGGCGATCGGGCTCATGGCCGGGGTGATCGCCGGCGCCGCGGCGGACGGGGCGCGCACCGGCGGGCGCAGCCCGGTGTTCCAGACGGTGCTGGCCGGGTTCGGGCTGCACGGGCTGGTCCACCTGGCCCAGGCCGCGCTCACCCGCGGCTACACACCCGGGCTGGTGACCTCACCGCTGGTGGTGCTGCCGTTCGCCGCCTGGGCGTGGCGGCGGCTGAAGGCCGAGGGCGTGCCGGTGCGCGGGAGCGCGGCGGGGCTGCTGTGGTTCCCCGTGGTGCTGGGCGGGGTCCACGCGCTGGCCCACCTGATCACCCGGCCGCGGCGGCCTCGGGAGAACGACCGCTGGTTCTGACGACGGCGGCGAAGCCCTCGGCGAGGGGACGCCAGGTGGCGGCCATGGCCGCGTCGGCGGCGCGCACCTCGCCGGCCAGGACGGGGTCCTGCCCCGAGGCGGCGATCCACCGGTCGAAGATCTCCGGGGTCACCTCGGGGTGGAACTGCACCGCCCACGCGCTCTCGCCCAGCCGGTACGCCTGGTGGGGATAGCGCTCCCCGGTCATGAGGAGCGTCGCGCCCTCGGGCAGGACGGTCATGGCGTCGCGGTGGTACTGCGCGGCGCGGACCGTCCCCGCCAGGCCGGAGGCGGAGAAGAGGGGGTCGGCGACCGGCGCGAACGTCACCGGGCAGGCGCCGATCTCCAGCCCGGCGGCGCCGCGTTCGACGGTTCCGCCGCAGGCCAGCGTCATGAGCTGGGCGCCCAGGCAGATGCCGAGCACGGGCGTGCGCTCCTCGACCGACCTGCCGATCAGTGCGCGGGTGGCGGGCAGCCAGGGGTACGCCTCGTCCTCCCACGCGGCCATCTCGCCGCCGAGCACGATGAGGCCGTTCTCGGCGCGGTCGGGGATCGGGTCACCGAGGTAGGGGCGGACGACGTCGCAGGGCAGGCCGAGCCAGCCGGCGAAGTGGCCGAGGGGGGCGTCGGCCTCGTGTTCGATGACGGTGATCCGCATATCGCGTAATTTACCGGCAACTTTCCCCTGTTCAGCCGCATCCAAGACGCCATGGGGAAGTTGATCGACGGAGACCCTCGGCGGCTCGGCGCGTACTGGCTGGCGGGGCGGCTGGGCGCGGGCGGGCAGGGCGTCGTCTACGAGGGGTACGGCGAGGACGGCCGCCGGGTCGCGGTCAAGGTGCTGCACGGCGACCAGACCGCCCAGCTGGCCAGGGAGGTGCGGGCGGCCCGGCGGGTGGCCTCGTTCTGCATCGCCGAGGTGGTCGAGGCCGATCTGGAGGGGCCGCGGCCGTACATCGTGAGCGAGTACGTCGAGGGGCCGAGCCTGCGGGCGGCGGGGCGGCGCTTCGCGGGCGGCGAGCTGGTCCGGCTGGCCACGGCGGTCGCCACGGCGCTGACCGCGATCCACGACGCGGGGGTGGTGCACCGCGACCTCAAGCCGGACAACGTGCTGCTCGGGCCCGACGGGCCCCGGCTGATCGACTTCGGCATCGCCAGGACCGCCGAGATGTCGCTCACGACGACGGGGCTGGTGACCGGGACGCCCGCGTACATGGCGCCCGAGGTGTTCACGGGGCAGCGGGCGGGGGCGGCGGCCGACGTGTTCGCGTGGGCGGGCGTCCTGGTCTTCGCCGCCACCGGATCCGACCCGTACGAGGCCGGCAACCTGGGCGCGACCATGCACCGCGTGCTGTCGTCCACGCCCGACCTGAGCGTGCTGCCCGGCTCGCTGCGCCCACTGGCCGAGGCGGCGCTGGCCAAGGACCCCGCCGACCGTCCGAGCGCCCGTGAGCTGCTGCTCGCGCTCGTCAGCGGCGACACCCGGCTCGACGCCGCCCGGCTGAGCCGCGTCGGCGGCGACGACAGCGGCGATGGCGATGGCGACATCGGGCGGCTGCTGGCGGCGGGCGGGCGCGCGGCGGCGAGGATCGGCTCCGAGGCGCACGACCCGGCCCTGGGCGCGCTGGCCGAGGAGACCTACGCCCTGCTCGACCCGGCGGGCCGGGAGCTGGCCCCGGAGGTGTTCCTGCGGCTGGTCACGGTCGGCGCGCGCGGCGAGCTCACGGTACGGCAGGCCGCCCTGGCCGAGATCCTCGACGGCCGCCCCCCGCCCGAGGCCGCGGCGGCGCGACGCCTGCTGGAGGTCTTCGGCTACCTCCTGACCACCTCGGAGGGGGAGGTGTCGCTGGCCCGGCCGGCGCTCCCCCACGCCTGGCCCAGGTACCGGCGCTGGATCGAGGCAAACCGCGACGGCCTGGCCGTACACCGGGAGATCCAGGCCGCGGCGAGCCGGTGGGAGGCGGCGGGGCGCAGGGACGGCGACCTGTTCCAGGGCAGCAGCCTGGAGGGCGCGTTGCGATGGGCGGCCACCGCGCGCAGGAACATCACGCTGTCCACGGCCGAGCGCGACTTCCTCCAGGCGGCGGCGCGGCTGTCGCGCGAGCGGGCCAGACGCTCGCGGCTGGCCGCGCTGAGCCTGGCGGGGCTGCTGGTCATCGCGCTGGTGGCCGGCGGGCTGGCCGTCTACCAGGGACGGCTGGCCGACCGGCGGGCCGAGCAGATCGCCGGGCAGTTGCGCAGGTCGGAGGCCGACCGGCTGGCGACGCTGGCCGCCTCGACGCGGGGCACCGATCCCGTGCTGGCAGCGCTGTTCAGCGTGGCGGCGTGGAGGCTCGACCGGACGCCGCGCACCCGGGCGGAGCTGACGGTCTCCGCCAACCAGCGCGAGAGCGGCATGTTCCGCGACCCGGCTACCGGCCCGGACACGATGCGGGCCATCAGCGCGAACGGCCGCCTGCTGGTGAGCGTCGGCGACGGCGAGGCCCGCCTGTGGGACCTGCGGACGGGCCGGCGCGCGGGCGGGGTGCGCGCGCTGGGGCTCGGGGACGAGCCGGTGGGCGCGGTGGCGTTGTCGCCGTCCGGACGCACGCTCGTGGTCGCGACGGCCCGGCGCGCCCTCGCCTGGGCGGCGGACTCCGGCCGGCCGCTCGGGACACTGGAGTTCGCCAAGCCGTTCGACCTGGTCGACGAGTGGGTCGGGGTAGTCTTCCCGGCGGAGGACGCGCCCGTGGTCGTCGGGCCGGACCTGGGCGTCCGGTGGGACCTGCGCACGGGCGCGAGCGGGCCCTCCCGGGTGCGCGACGGCATGGTCTTCAGCCAGGACGGGCGCTGGCTGGCCGAGGAGGTCGGCTCCCCCGACCCGGAGCGGGTGCGCCTGACCGGGCGCGGGCGCGTGGAGGAGCTCGGCGACCTCGACGGCGCCGGCACGCAGGGCGTCTGGAACAAGGGCGCGCCCGTCTTCGCCGGCGACGGCCGGCTGGTGGCCACCATGGCGGAGGACTCGATCCAGTTCTGGCGGATGTCGGACACCCAGTTGCTCGCCTCGGTGCCGGTCAGGGGCCAGGCGGAGGACGCGACGCGGCCGGCGGGCGGCTTCGACGGCACCACCTTCCGCTACCTGCGGGCCGACCAGGTCTTCTCGCTCGACGTCGCCGACCTGCGCGGCGGGCGGGCCGGCCCGCTGGAGGTGGGCCAGCTCGCGCCCGGCGGCGTGCGGATGGCCACCGGCGGGCTCGACGACGGCGTGCGGATCCGGCGGGTCGCCGACGGCAGGCCGGAGGGCCCGGCGCTGGAGCTGGAGACGGCCCACTTCAGCCCGGACGGCCGCCTCATGGTCAGCACCGACGAGGACCGGCGCCTGGTGACGGTGGTGGAGGACGGCGCCGTCCACACGTTCACCCCGGACCAGAGGCTCGGGCCCGCGCGGGTCTCCGTCAGCCCGGACGGCGCCCTGCTCGCGCTGTCGCTGACCGGCCAGCGGGAGCACCGGGTCCAGGTCTGGGACTGGCGGGCACGCCGGATGCTGTGGCAGTCCAGCCACGACGATGGGCAGCTCACCGTCTTCTCCCCCGACGGCCGGCGGCTGGCCGTGGGCGGGCGGCAGGTGAGCGTGGTCGACGCCGCCACCGGCCGGCCGGCGGGCCCGGCGTTCGGCGGCAGCGGCACGGACGGCGCGGTCGCCGGCCTGCACTTCGACCGCGCGGGCGGCACCCTCTTCGTCATCGACACCCGCGAGCGCATGACCGGCTGGGACCTGACCGCCTTCCGGCGTACCGGCGCGGTCGCGGGCGGGGTCGGCGAGATCAGCGCGCGCTCGCCGCGCGAGGACGTGGTCGCCGCCTGGAACGCCGCCGACGGCAGGATCCGCCTGTACGAGCCGGTCAGCGGCACCACGCTCGCGACGCTGCGTGACACCGGCGGTTCCATGGACCCGCAGGTGCGCGAGGTGCTCTCGCTGGCCTTCAGCGCCGACGGCGCCACCTTGCTGGCACTGGGCCGCGACGGCCGCCTGAACAGGCATCCGGTGGCGCCCGCCGGCGTCGCCGCCGCCGTCTGCGCGCGGGCCGGCCGCTCGCTGAGCGAGGCGGAGTGGCGGGCCAACGTCAGTCCCGAGCTCCCCTACACGAAGATCTGCTCCTAGGATCGCGGCATGAGGTACGACGACCTGGACGGCATGCGGTTCGCGGTCTTCGGCACCGGGCCGAGGCTGATCGTCGCGGTGCACGGGATCACCGCCTCGCTGATGGCGTGGAACGCGGTGGCCGCCCATCTGCCGCCCGAGTGGTCGCTGGTGGCCATGGACCTGCGCGGGCGCGGCCACAGCGCCGACCTGCCCGGCCCCTACGGGCTGGCGCGGCACGCCGAGGACGTGCTGCGGGTAGCCGAGCACGTGGGCGCCGATCCCGGTGCGGTGCTGACCGGGCACTCGATGGGCGCGTACGTGGCGGTGCTGGCCGGGGCGCGGCGCGCGTTCGAGCGGGTGGTGCTGGTGGACGGCGGGCTGCCGTTCCCGCCCCTGCCGCCGGGGGCGGACGTGGACGCCGAGATCGAGGCCACGCTCGGCCCGGCGATCGCCCGGCTGGACATGACGTTCGCCGCGCCGGAGGAGTACGTGGCCTTCTTCCAGGCCCATCCGGCCTTCGCCGGCCGCTGGACTCCGGCGGCCGAGGAGTACGTGCGCTACGACCTGACCGGGCCGGACGGGGCGCTGCGCTCGCGCGTCGCCGGTACGGCGGTGCGCGAGGACGGCCGGTGGATGCGGCTCAGGAGCGCGGAGATCGGGACGGCGCTGGGCGCGATCGAGGCGCCGGTGACGTTGCTGCGGGCGCCGCGCGGGCTGCTCGACCAGGAGGTCGGGATGCTGCCCGACGCGCTGGCCGCGCACTGGACCGGGCGGGTGCCGGGACTGCGCGACGAGCTGGTGCCGGGCTGCAACCACTACACGATCATGTTCGACCCGAGGTGCGCGGCGCTGGTGGCAGACCACCTGTCAGGGGTACGGCCGGGCCGTACCCCATGAGGCCGTACCCCGTGAGGGGTCAGCGTGGAGCGATCCAGGTGGCGCGCGCGGCGGCGACCAGGGTGCCGTCGCCGTCGTAGATGGCGCTCTCGCCGAACAGCTTGCGGCCCTCGCGGCCGGTGGCGCGGCCGACGACCGAGTAGGTGCCGTCGGGGTAGACGCGGCGGTGGATCTGCACGGCCAGGCGGCCGAGCAGGGCCGACTCGCCGGGCGCGAAGTGCGCCCAGCCGGTGACGCAGTCGAGCGCGGCGCCGACGACGGCGTCGGGCACGCCGTCCGGGCCGGCGAGGTTGTACGGCACCCGCCACCCGGCCGCCACGAGATCGGCGCCCTCGACCCGGCCGGGGAAGATCCGCAGGCCGTCGCCGGGGGCGCGCAGGCCGCAGACGAAGCACTCGGGGAAGGCGTGGCCCTGCCAGCCGGTGAAGGCGGCCTCGGCGCGGGCGGCGTCGGCGAAGCGCACGTACTCGGGGGCCTTCAGGTCCTCGTGCACGGGGATGGCCTCGACCAGCAGCTTGTCGCCGTGGAAGAGCGAGGCGGTGTTGGCCACGTGCTCCAGGCGCAGCTCGGTCTCGACGGGTGTGGGGGCGTGGAGGGTGACCTCGACGGCGTTGCCTCGCCCTCCCAGAGCTTCGGCGACCGTACCGGCCAGCCAGCCTCCGTTGACGATCCCCTGGGGACCCTGGAAGCGCTCGGGAACGGTCAGCACAGTCTGCAGAGCAGCCGTCGTCATGCGTCATCCTCCTTCGTCGCGATATAACGCCCACGCCAGAAAGTTCATTTCAAACAGGCCTATTTTAGGGGGCCTTGCCTGGGCCGTTACGCCGACCCTGCACCCCAGGCGTGCGGAACATCCGGAAAGGTCCGTAATATACGGTCCTCATTGAGACGGATGTGACTCGGGGGTCACCCGTGACACTACCGGCCGCGGCCGGGTCACGGCTGACCCGTCGTACCCCTAGGAGATCCCACCCGATGACCGTCAGCCGCCGGAACCTGCTCAAGACCGGCGCGGGACTGCTGCCCGCCGCCGCGCTCGCCACCCGACCCGCGCAGGCCGCGCCCGTCCCCGTCGTCGAGGCGAACGGCGCGGTGCCGACGCAGCTCACCGGGTTCGACAACCTGATGAAGAAGTTCGTCAAGGACCGCAACATCTCGCAGTCCCAGTTGGCGATCATGAAGAACGGCAGGATCGTCCTGGCGCGGGCCTACCGCTACAACGACGGCTCCCGCGCGGTGCCCGCGATCACCCCGACGTCGCTGATGCGCGTGGCCAGCCTCAGCAAGAACATCACCGCCGCCGCCATCATGCGGCTGGTCCAGGACGGCAGGCTCAGCCTGAGCGCCAAGGTCGCGCCGCTGCTGGGCCTGTCCACCGCCACCGACCCGCGCCTGGCCCAGGTCACCGTGCTGCGGCTCATCCACCACCTGGGCGGCTGGGACCGCGACGTCTCCAAGGACCTGCTCTGGCTCGACCACACCATCGCCGCCGCGCTCGACGTGCCGCTCCCGATCGGGCACGCCGAGATCATGAAGTACGGCTCGCAGCGCCGCCTCGACCACGACCCCGGCACCAAGATGGTCTACAACAACTACGGCTACATGCTCCTGGGCCGGATCGTCGCCAAGGTCTCCGGCCAGTCCTACGAGTCGTACGTGCGCTCCAAGCTTCTCGCGCCGCTCGGCATCACCCGGATGCGGCTCGGACGCAGCCTGCGCGCCGAGGCGTTCCCCGGCGAGGCGATCTACGAGTCGAAGTACACCAACAAGAGCGTCGTGGACGGCTCCGGCAAGGTCCTGCCCTACCCCTACGGCGGGTTCAACATGCCCAACCAGGACGCCAACGGCGGCTGGCTGGCCTCCGCCGTCGACCTCGTGCGCTGGACGCTGGCCATGGACCGGCCCGGCAAGGTGCTCAGCTCGGCGTCGATCGCCAGGCTCATCGCCAAGCCGGAGACCGGCGTCAACGAGTACGGCTCCTGGTACGGCGGCGGCATCTGGGTCCGCCAGGTGACCGGGCACGTCAACACCTGGCACAACGGGTCGATGCCCGGCACCTACACCTACCTGTGCAGGCTGCAGAACGGCTTCAGCTACGCCGCCTGCTTCAACCGCCGCGAGGAGCAGGGCTCGCCCGACTTCGACGGGTTCTCCGAGCAGATGAACAAGGTCCCGGTGAGCTCGTGGCCCACCGGGGACCTCACCTCGCGCTACTTCTAGAAGCTCGTCGTCACCGCCGCTCCGGTGAAGGCGGCGGTGCCGTACAGGCTGACGTAGTGGTAGCCCGCGGGCGGGTTGGTGACGGTGAGCGTGTGCGCGTTGCCGGCGCCGGTCGCCCGCTGGGTGTAGGAACCGGTCGTGGCCCACGACGATGAGCTGTAGTAGAGGTCTGCGTCACCGGTGCCGCCCTCGCTCTTGATGGTCAGCTTCGCCGTACCGGCCGGGACGAGGATGTACAGGTAGGCGTAGTTGCCCTGGGTGGCCGACAGGCCGCTGCGGCGGCAGTTCTGGCCGAGCGCCCGGGTGTCGGAGCCCGCGCACTCCGGCGCCGGCGGCTCACCGGTGTCGCCGCCGCAGGCGCCGGCCGCGCAGGCGGTCAGCCAGGTGTCGAAGTCGGCGTTGTAGTTCAGGGACCTCAGGTGGGCGCGGGCGGCGTTCCAGTTGCCCGTGCGGTAGTGACCGAGGACGGTGTTGACGTCCGCGCGGCGCTTTTCGAACATGTAGCGCACCGCGAGGTAGCCCCACCGGTAGACGCGCTGGGTGTCGTGGTCGTAGGTGGTGTCGAAGACCGTGCTCAGCGAGTACGTGTGCTTGGCCGCCTCCGCGATCGCCGCGTCGTAGGCCAGGCGGCGGTAGCCGTAGGAGACGAACTCGGCGAAGCCCTCGATCCACCAGATCGTCGGCGTGCTCACGCCCGCCTCGAAGTCGCCGTGCATGTTGAAGCGGCCGTCGAGGTAGTGCGTGTACTCGTGGTTGAGGTTCCAGATGTGGAACGCCGGGCGCAGCCACTCGGCCTCGTAGGCGATGAACCTGGGCAGGTTGCCCGCGGCCGACGGGTCGCCCTCCAGGTACATGCCGCCGTTGTTGGTGTCGATGCCGAAAATGGCGCCGGCGTAGGTCTGGTAGTCGTCGCTGGAGTCGAACGCGTTGACCTCCAGCGTCGTGTTGTTGTCGCCGGCGACCGGGCCGCGGTCGGCGGCGAGGTTGTGGAAGTAGGCGTCCTGGCCGCTGAGGCTGGCGCACGTGCTGCTCAGCTCGGCCGAGGTCATCTGCTGGGCGCGGATCCGCAGCGTGGGGCCGCAGGTGTGGCGCACGGGCAGGGCCGCGGCGGTCAGGCGGTTCTGCAGGTCGCAGGTGTCGTAGTAGGCGCAGTTGGCGCGGTCGTAGAAGTCGGCCATCTCGGCCACGCCCACCCAGAGCTTGGCGGTCGGGCCGGTGATCCGCGAGCGCTGCAGCAGGTCGCGCAGCATCGGGCGGACCGTCGCCCTGAGCTGGGCGTGCTGCACGAAGCGGGCCAGTTCCCTTCCGGCGTTGCCGGTCAGGTAGGCGCGGTCGGTGCTCAGCAGGTCCAGGTGGTTGACGGCGAAGTCGCGCAGCGTGGTCAGGGTGGCGGGGTCGTTCTGGACGGCGGTGACGAACTCGGGGAGCTGGTGGCCGCGGAACAGGACGGTGTAGACGCTGTTGACCGCGTTCACCATGTACCACGAGGCGTCGTAGGAACTGTTGTAGGCGGTCAGCAGGCGGCGTACGACGGACAGGTAGCGGGCGTTCTCCTGGGCACTGTCGATCAGGATGACCGCCTCGCCCAGCACCTCGCCGTTGGCGTCGCTGACGGTGCCGGAGCGGGGGCTGCCGTGGAAGGCGTCGAGCCCGGCGCGGATCGCGGTCCTGAGCGTCGTCCCGTACTGGCCGACGTCCTGCGGGTAGTACCACTGCACGTAGTAGCCGGCGCGCAGGTACAGGACCAGTTGGAGCGTCTTGGTGCTGTTGTCGCCGGGGTAGGCGGCGGAGTTGTCGCGCAGGGCGTGGGCGATGGTCGCCATCTGCGACTCCTGGAAGGCCGCGCGGGCCCGGGAGCCGGTGAGCGAGAACAGCCCGTTGAGACAGTTCAGGTCGGCGGCCTTGACGGCGGCGACGAGGGCAGCTCCGGTACGGCCCTCGACGTCACAGGCGGCCAGCGTGCGGTTCTGCTGGGGGGCGGGTTCGTCGTAGTCCTGCTTGAGGTGGTCGTCGGTGGCGGGGAGGGGTGGGCGGGCGTCGGCCTTGAGAGGTTCGTCCTGCTGGTGCCGGGCTTCGGTGGCCTGAGTGGCGGGTTGGGGGGCGGGGCGGGGGTCCGTGCGCTGGGTGACGGCCTGGGGGGTGGCCGTCTGAGCGCTCGCTGGTACGGCGAGGCCGCCGAGCACCAGCCCGGCCGCCACGAGTAAGGATCCTGCGACTCGCATCGCATACTCCTGGGATGGGGGGTGGGTAATGTGATATGTAAAATTTCACATGGCGCGCAACTGAATCAAGGCCCAATCCCACGGAAAAATCCGCCCCGCTCCCCGGCCCCCTCCCAAGCCGCCCAACCCCACCCCACCCCACCGCCCGTCCCACCCACCCCAGTACCCGCCCCCGACCACCTCCCAGCCACCCCGGTCCCCCGCCAAGTTAGGTGGGAATTTGGGCGGTTAGGGCGAAGCGGTGGGCGGTGGTGGTCAGGGGGTGGCCGGTGCGCATCTGGTCGTGCAGGGCGCGGAGGCGGTCGCCGTACCGGATGACGTCGAAGTCGGGAACGTGCCACGGCGTGATGCGCAGGAACAGGACCAGCGCCCCCACGTCAAGGAACGTGGACTCCACCAACGTCTCGGTCTGCCACGAGATCTCGAACCCGGCCTCGGTCAGTTCCTCCACCGCCGCGGCGAGGTTCCACTCGGTGTACTCGTGTGCGGGCGCGCCCAGGACGCGGTTGACGTCGGCCAGGTCCTGCCCGCCGACCTGTTGCGTGATGAACGTCCCTCCGGGCTTGAGCACGCGCCGCAGCTCGGCCGGATCGTAGGACTCGTGCCGGCTGACGATCAGCTCGAACGACGCGTCGGTCAGCGGCAGCCGATCATCGTCGCCCACCTCCACTACCTCCACGCCCAGCGGCTCCAGCCGCTTCCTGGCCACCGGGACGTTCGGCGCGTATCCCTCGGTGGCCGCCGTCCGAGCGGGCAGCGGCCCGAGCGCGGCCAGGAACTCGCCCCCGCCCGTCCCGAGGTCCAGCAGCGATCCCGTGTACGGCAGGCGCTCCCTCACCAGCTCCCCGTAATCCCAGGGCAGCGCCTTCTCGGTCATCCGCCCCTGGAACACCCCGAAGTCCCACCCCTCGAACGGCGTGGTCAGGCCCTGTGCGATCAGTTCGTCATATTCCACGACCCGATCCTCCCAGGCCACGGCCGAGGAGGCGCCACGGCGGCGCTCCCCTCCGGCCGCTGAGGTCCGCGCTGCACGGCCTTGGCCATCACCACCAAGGCCCGTGTTGGGCGGCCGTCCGCAAGGCCCGCGGTGGACGGCCGTGGCCGTCAGCGCGAAGGCCGCCAGACGGCCGTGGCCGTCACCACAAAGGCCCGCTACACCGCTGTGGCCGTCAGCGCGAAGGCCGCCAGACGGCCGTGGCCGTCAGCACCAAGGCCCGCTACACCGCCGTGGCCGTCACCACGCTCGACGCCGTCAGCGCGTGCACCCCGTCCTCGTCGGTGCGGTCGGCGAGGTTGGCGCGGACCGTGTCCAGCAGGGCGGCACGCCGTTCACCCCCCAGCCCCGCCACCTCAGCCCCCACCGCCGAGAACGAGAACAGGCACGACAGCGCCTCGGCCCCACCCGCGACGGTCACGGGCACGGTCCACTGGTCCAGCCGTACCTGCCCGAACCCGGCGAACGCCACCAGATCCGCCACCTCCTCACCCGGCAGCGACCACGGCTCCTCGAACAGCGCCGCCGCCTCCTCCCCCAGTACGGAGGCCAGCGCCGCGTGCAGGGCCTGGAAGAGCGGGTTGCGGTCGAGCGGAAGCCAGGTGGCGATCGCGATCCGCGCCCCCGGCCGCACCGCACGGCGGAGTTCGGCGACGGCGGCCCGGCGGTCGGGGACGTACTGGAGCACCTGCTGCATGGTGACCAGGTCGAACGCCTCGTCGGAGACGTGCAGCGGCGCGGCCCCGCACTCGACGTACTGGATGGCCGCGCTCCCCTCGGCAGGCGGCTCCTCCTTGGCGAGGGCGAGCATGGCGGGGCTGATGTCGGTGCCGACCACGGCTCCGGTGGAGCCGACGGCGGCGGCCAGGAGACGGGCGACCGTACCGGGGCCGGTGCCGACGTCGAGGGCCCGCGAGCCGGGCGCGGGAGCGAGCGCGCCGACGAGCGCGTGGCCCCACGGCTCGAAGATCCCCGGCATGAGGATCTCCTTGTACGGGCGGACCGGCCGCGTGTCGGTCAGCTCGGGCGGGGTGGCGTAGACGGTGGTGGTGGAGCGGGTGCGCTCCAGCGTGTCGGCCAGGTGGTCGACCTCGGCGGGGGTGTTGTAGAGGTAGAACGAGGCGCGCACGGCGGCGGGGATGCCGAACCGGCTGCAGGCGAGCTGGGCGCAGTGGTGCCCGGAGCGTACGGCGATGCCGGCCTGGTCGAGGGCGGTCCTGACCTGCTGGAGCGGCACGCCGTCCAGGACGAAGGACATGAGCGGCAGCCGGTCGGCGGTGTTCTCTGGGCCGATGAAGCGGATGCCGGGCACCTGGGCGAGCCGGTCGAGCGCGTACTCGATGAGGGCCTGGTCGTGGGCGGCGATGGCGTCCATGCCGATGGAGTCGAGGAAGTCGCAGGCGGCGCCGAGCCCGACGGCCTGGGCGACCGGCGGCGTGCCGGCCTCGAAGCGCAGCGGCGGCGGCGCGTAGGCCATGGCGTCCAGGGTGACGGTCTCGATCATCTCGCCGCCGCCGAGGAAGGGCGGCAGCTCGGCGAGCAGGTCGTACTTGCCCCACAGGACGCCGATGCCGGTGGGCCCGCACATCTTGTGCCCGGAGAACGTCACGAAGTCGGCCCCGAGCGCGT
This sequence comes from Nonomuraea sp. NPDC050790, assembly GCF_044456745.1. NCBI lineage: Bacteria > Bacillati > Actinomycetota > Actinomycetes > Streptosporangiales > Streptosporangiaceae > Nonomuraea > Nonomuraea sp. NPDC050790. The sequence continues at coordinate 737,533 of NZ_JBITGF010000005.1, forward strand.
TCACGTCGACGCTCATGTGCGGCACCGACTGGGCGGCGTCGACCACGAGCAGCGCGCCCACCTCGGCGGCGCGGGCGGCGATGGGCGCGATCGGGTTGACGGTGCCGAGGATGTTGGAGGCGTGGACGACGGCGACGAGCTTGGTGCGCTCGGTGACCCGCTCCTCGAGGGCGGACAGGTCGAGCCGGCCGTCGTTGGTGATGCCCAGGTAGCTGATCTTCGCGCCGGCCCGCTCGGCGAGCAGCCGCCACGGGATGAGGTTGGAGTGGTGTTCCATCTCGGTGACGACGATCTCGTCGCCGGGGCCGATGCGGTGCTCGTCGGTGGCCCACATGAGCGAGTTGGACAGCAGGTTGACGGCTTCCGTCGCGTTCTTGGTGAACACGATCTCCTCGCTGCGCCGCGCGCCGACGAAGGCGGCGACCTTGGAGCGCGCGCCCTCGTACAGCTCGGTGGCCTCGACCGCGAGGCGGTAGACGCCGCGGTGGACGTTGGCGTTGGATCGTGTGTAGTAGGCGTTGAGCTGGTCCAGCACCGCCGCCGGTTTCTGCGTGGTCGCCGCGCTGTCCAGGTAGACCGGTGGGCGGGAGCCGTCAGCGGCCGGGTCGAAGAAGGGGAACGACTTCCGAATCGTTTCGACGTCCAGTAGCCCCATCGTGATCTCCTTCTGCCGAAAGGTGTAGGGGCAGTCTGGGCGTGGGAGATCGGGCTAGATCCAACTGCTGTTGTACGGCAGGCGATCCTTTCCACGGTAACCCGGATCCGCCCCGGCCGAACCGGCAGCAAGTGGCCGCCTTTCCTGGCCGATGGGAGCCGAAGGGCGCCGCCCGATCCTCGGCCTACGGTGAAATCATGACCAGCGACTTCATGGTCGACGGAGCCAGGATCATGGCCGTACGCCGCTCGCGCGGCATCTCGCGGCGGATCCTGGCGAACCTCGTGGGCTGCAGCGAGGAGTGGCTGCGCCTCATCGAGAACGGCGCCCGGCCGCTGGACCGGCTGTCCACCATCCTGCGCATCGCCGACGTCCTGCGCATCAGCGACCTGTCGGAGCTGGTCGGCGGCGAGGTGGCGCTGCCGTCGATGGGCGGGCAGGGCGAGTACGACGAGATCGGCCACGCGCTGCTCTACCCCAGGCGGTTGTCGGGCGAGCCGAGGGAGAGCGCGCACCGGATCGCCCGGCACGTCTCGGCCGCGTGGGACGTCTGGCAGCGTTCCCCGCGCCGCTACTCCGAGGTGCGCAGGCGCCTGCCCGAACTGCTGGTGATGGCCGAGAGCGCGCCGCTCGACGAGGAGCCGGCGGCGGCCGGGCTCACGCAGGTCTACCGGCTCTTCTCCACGTTCTTGCGCGGCTGCGGCCAGTACGCGCTGGCGTTGCTGGCCGCCGACCGTGGCGTGGCCGCCGCCGGGCGCGCGGGCGATCCCCTGCTGTCGGCGGTGGCGCGCGGCGAGCAGGCCGAGGTCCTCATCCACCTGCGCAGGTACGGCGACGCCCGCGAGCTCTGCCTGGCCGCGATCGACGGTGTGGAGGCGGCGGAGCCGTCCGCGATCGCCGTGGCGGGCGGCTGCTACCTGACCGCGGCGCAGGCCGCGGCGGAGGAGAACGACGTCCCGCACACCGAGGAGTTCCTGCACCGCGCCAGGAAGATCGGCGAGTCGCTGGGCGAGGACCGCGACGACCTGCACGCCCCGTTCGGCGCGGCCGAGGTGGAGGCGCAGGCGGTGACCGTGGCGGTGCGGCTGGGGCGCCACCGGCAGGCCATCCGCCTGTCCGGGGAGATCGACGCGGCCCGCCTGCGCGCCAGGGACCGGCAGGCGCGCTACTTCCTGTCGCTGGCCAGGGCCCACTCGATGGAGCGCGACGCGGCCAGCGCCACTGCGATGCTGCGCCGGGTGCTGGACACCTGTCCCGAGGAGCTCGCCTACAACCCGCAGGCCGCCCGTGTCATGGAGCAGCTCCGCCTGGTGGACTGCGCCGCCACGCGCGGGGAACTGCGCGAGATCACACTGTCGACGCGGCTCAGAAGAGCGTCCCCCGCTCCAAGTCGAGCAGGTAGCGCTTGACGGGCAGCCCGCCGCCGTAGCCGGTCAGGCCGCCGTCGGCGCCCACGAGCCGGTGGCAGGGGATGATGACGCCGACCGGGTTGTGGCCGTTGGCCAGCCCGACCGCGCGGGCGGCGGAGGGCGGCCGGCCGAGCCGGCCGGCCAGCCCGCCGTAGGTGAGGGTCTCGCCGTAGGGGATCCGCGTGAGCGCCGTCCAGACCTCCTTCTGGAACGGCGTGCCGACCAGGTTCATCGGCAGGTCGAACTCCTTCAGCTCACCGGCGAAGTACGCCCCGAGCTGGGCGGTCACCTCGCCGAAGGGTTCGGGGTCGGGATGGCCGAAGAACTCCTGGGGCGGCCGGTAGCGCTGCTCGCGCATGTAGAGGCCGGTCAGCAGCCCGTCGAGGGCGACCAGCGTGAGCGGCCCGACGGGGCTCTCGATGACGGTGTGCGTGCGGATCATGACATGTGACAGCGTGTCACACTTTGCGGCGACGATAGGCCTTCTGCTGGCAGGCCCGCGAGCAGTATGCGCGGGGCCGGCCGGTGGCGCCGGCTTCGATCGCCTTCCCGCACACCGGACATCGAGTTTCGTCACGCAATTCATCACGGATCAGGACCTCGATCCCGTCGAGCACCCGCTGCAGCCCGAACTCGAAGGGATCCAGCGGCGCGTCGTAGCCGCCCTGCTCATAGATGCGCGTGAGCGTGGGATAGCGGTCCAGGTGCTCGTAGAGCGAGTCGCGCGCGCCCCACCACTCGTCGTGGCCGACACCGGTGCGCCGCTCGATCCTGGCCGTCTCGACCACCTGGCGGGCCGCGCTCTCCACGAAGGCGCCGACCAGTTCGACCACCGCGGCCACCTGGGCCGGCGCCAGCCCGGTCGGCGCGATGACCGCCAGCGCCCGCTCGTACGACGCGACGGAGTTCGGCCCCGGCACGTGCCGCACCCCCGCCGACTCCAGCAGCCACGGGTGACGCCGGTAGAACTCCAGTCCGGCGCGCGCCCATGCCTCGGTGTCCGCCCGCCACCCGCGCGGCGGCCCGAGGTCCGGCTCGTCCCCCATCACGGCGTCGCGCATCAGGTCCACGAGCTCGGCCTTGCCGGGAACGTGACGATAGAGCGACATCGTGGTGTAGCCGAGCCGCTCGGCCACCCGCCGCATCGACACCGCCGCCAGCCCTTCGGCGTCGGCCAGCTCGATCCCGGCGCGCACGATGCGCTCCAGGTTGAGTCCGCCGCGCCCCTGGGCGCCCCACAGCAGTCTCGTACTGCGTTCTGGATCGGCCACCTCTTGACTCCCTTCCCTGTATATGCTGTATACCAGATGTGTACACCGCATACCTCGAAGGGACTACACATGATCTTCGTCGACCCCTCCGGCGACGACTCGGGACCCGGCACGATCGAGCGCCCCTTCGCCACCCTGGAGCGCGCCCGCGCCGCGGGTGGCGTGATCACCCTCAGGGCCGGCGTCCACCGGCTGACGGAGACCCTCCGGCTCACCGAGGCCGACTCGGGGATCGTGATCCAGGCCCACGGGTACGGCACCGCCGTACCGGAGAAGGTGGTCGTCAGCGGCGGCACGCCGATCACCGGCTGGCGGGAGGGCGCGGACGGCGTGTGGCGGGCGGCGGCGCCCGCCACACCCGTGCGCCAGCTCTACGTGGGCGGACGCCGCGCCGAACGGGCCTCGATCTCGCTCGCCGAGACCGCGATCACCGCCACGGAGACCGGCTACGTCCTGGAGGAGGCCGTGGACTGGCCGGGCGCGGTCGAGTTCGTCTACCGCGGCGCCTACCCCTGGTCGGAGGCGCGCATCCCGGTGGCCTCGATCTCCGGCACGACCGTCACCATGGCCGAGCCCGCCTTCGGACGGGCGCGGCGGCTCTATCACTCGATCATCACCTGGGAGGGCGGCGGCGAGCACTACGCCGTGGACGCGCCGACCTCGGCCGAGAACAGCCCGGCCTTCCTGACCCCCGGCACGTTCGCGGTGAGCGAGGGCGTGCTGCACTATTTGCCGCTGCCGGGCGAGACCCTGGACGAGGTGGTGGCGCCGGTCCTGGAGACGCTCGTGCGGGCCGAGGGCGTACGCGGCGCGGCCCTGCGCGGCATCACCTTCGCCGAGGCGGCGTGGACCGGGCCGAGCGGGCCGGAGGGCTTCCTCCACTACCACGGCAACGGCTACTACGCCGGAGGCGACCTGCAGGTCGTCAGGTTCGACGGCGGCCAGGTCACCGTGCCGGGCGCGGCGGTCGAGATCCCCGGCAACGTGGTCGTCGACGGGTGCTCCGACGTGCTCGTGGAGGGCTGCGCGTTCACCCGGCTGGGCGGCGTCGCGCTGGAGTTCCGCGGCGGCGGCGCCGGCAACGTGCTGCGCGACAGCGAGATCGCCGAGGTGGCGGCGGGCGGCGTGGTCATCCGCGACGGCGCCCGCGACCACCGGATCGAGCGCAACCGCGTGCGCCGCGTCGGCCTCGACTACCACGGCTCACCGGCGATCCTCATCGCCGGGACCGAGTCGGCGGTCGTGGCGCGCAACGTCGTCGCCGAGACGCCGCACAACGGCGTCGTCGTCAACGCGGGCCGCGGCACCCAGGTCGTCGGCAACCTGATCCACGACACGATGCTGGTGCTGGCCGACGGCGGCGGCCTGTACGTCTCCGGCCCCCAGGGCTCCTCCTACGCCAGCGGCGCCCAGATCAGGGGCAACGTGATCAAGGACACGCGGACGCCGTACAACTACGGCCTCTACACCGACTACGGCGCCGCCTGGGTCACCGTGCAGGGCAACCTGGTGACCAGGGCCGACAACCCGGTGGTGCTGCAGGTGTCGCCGCCACTGGAGCACGTGGCGTTCGTCGGCAACTTCTGGGACGCCGACCCGGGCGAGCCCCCGAAGGGCGTGACGCTGTCGGACAACACCGTGCTCGGTGAGGGCGCGCTGGATTCGGACCCGGTGGTGGCCGACATCGTGGCGCAGGCCGGGATCTAGGCGGCCAGCGCCTCGCGCCAGCGGGCCGTGTCGGTGTACTGGTGCAGCCAGGAGATCCGGCCGTCGGCCACCCGCCACAGGTGGACGAACTCGGCCTCGTACGCGCGGCCCGTGGCGCGGGCGCGGCCCCGGTAGCGGCCGGTGACCACGACCGTCCCGTCGGCGGTCTCCTGCCAGGTCTCGTCGTAGGGCGCGGTGTCGTAGACGGCGAACACCGCGCCCCACACCCGGGTCAGCACCTCCAGCGGCCCGCTGAAGGCGCCGCCCGCGCCGCACGGCATGCCCGGCGCGGTGCGCGCCTCGAAGTCCGGATGCAGCAACGCCAGGATCGCGCCCCCGTCGGCGGCCTGCGCGGCGCTGTAGAAACCCTGGACGACGTGGCTGGCCTCGGACATGTCGCATCCTTCAATTAGATGATAGATTCTAGAACTCTTCCACTAATATCATCGAAGGGCGACCGTGGGAAGACCGGCCAAGTTCACCCAGGAGCAGATGCTGGACGCCGCCCTGGACATCCTCGGCGCCGACGGCCCCGCCGCCGTCACGATGGCGGCCGTCTCGGCGCGCACCGGCGCCCCGATCGGGTCGCTCTACCACCGCTTCGCCTCGCGCGACCTGCTGCTGGCGCGGCTGTGGCTGCGGTGCGTGGAGAGCTTCCAGGAGGGCCTGCTCGCCGCGATGGCCGCCGACGACGTCGAGGCGGCCGTCCTGCACACGCCGCGCTGGTGCCGCGCCCACCCCGCGGCGGCGGCCGCCCTGCTCCTGCACCGCAGGGAGGATCTGGCCGCCGAGTGGCCCGGCCCGCTGGGAGCCGAGCTGGCGGAGGTCAACGGGCGGCTGGCCGCCGCCCTCGACGCCTACCTGCGGCGCCACCCGGGCGCGGACCGGGAGCGGCTGATGTTCGTGCTGGCCGACGTGCCCTATGGCGCCGTGCGCCGCCATCTCCTGGCGGGGCGTACCCCTCCCCCGGAGCTGGACACCCTCATCGTGACGGCCTGCCGGGCCGTCCTGGCCGCGGGTTAGGCCTCCTCGCGCCAGCGGCTGGTGATGGGCAGGCGGCGGTCGCGGCCGAAGTTCTTCGGGGTGATCTTGGGGCCCGGCGGGTACTGGCGGCGCTTGTACTCGGCCAGGTCCACCAGCCGGATGATCCTGGTGACCAGGGCGGGGTCGTGCCCGGCGGCGATCAGCTCGGCCGAGCCCATGTCCTTCTCCACGTAGTCGTCCAGCAGCCGGTCCAGCACCTCGTACGGCGGCAGCGAGTCGGTGTCGCGCTGGTCGGGGCGGAGCTCGGCGCTCGGCTCCTTGGTGATGGAGTTCTCCGGGATCGGGGCGGCGGCGTCCATCGCGAACAGCGGGCTGCGGTGGGCGTTGCGCCAGCGGGCAAGCTCCCACACCATCGTCTTCGGCACGTCCTTGATGGGCGCGAACCCGCCCGCCGAGTCGCCGTAGAGGGTGGAGTAGCCGGTGGCCAGCTCGCTCTTGTTGCCGGTGGTCAGCACCAGGTGGCCGTGCTCGTTGGACAGCCCCATGAGGATCATGCCGCGTACCCTGGCCTGGAGGTTCTCCGCGGCCAGCCCCGACAGCTCGATCTCCTTCTCGAAGGCGCTCACGATGTCGCCGATGGGGACCACCTGCGCGTGGACGCCCTGGCGCCGCACCAGCTCCTCCGCGTCGCCGATGGAGTGCTCGGAGCTGTAGCGCGAGGGCATGAGCACGACGTGGACCCGCGAGGGGCCGACGGCGTCCGAGGCGATGGCGGCGGTCAGGGCCGAGTCGATGCCGCCCGACAGGCCCAGGATGACGGACTGGAAGCCGTTCTTGGCCACGTAGTCGCGTACCGCCAGGACCAGGGCGTGGTAGACCTCGGCGGGCGCGTCGAGCGGCGCGGCCAGCGGGGCGGGCGCGGGCTCGTAGGGCGCGACGGGCTCCTCCGACAGCACGAACCGGTCGACGGTGATTGTGGAGCCGTCGCCGGCGTCGTAGGCGACCCGCGCCGGCGGCGCGTCGGACGCGGCCAGCTCCAGGTCCACCACGAGCAGGTCCTCCTGGAACTGCGTGGCCCGCGCCACCAGCGCGCCGCTCGCGTCGACGACCAGCGAGTCGCCGTCGAAGACCAGCTCGTCCTGCCCGCCGACCTGGTTGACGTAGACGAGCGGGCAGCCGGCCTCACGGGCGCGCCGCGCGCACAGCTCCAGCCGCACGTCGTCCTTGTCCTTCTCGTACGGCGAGGCGTTCGGCGCGACCAGCAGCCCGGCCCCCGCCTGCCCGACGACGGCCACGGGACCCCCGTCCTGCCAGAGGTCCTCGCAGACCGCGACGGCCACGTCCACGCCGTGCAGCCGGAAGATCGGCAGCCGGTCGCCGCGGACGAAGTAGCGGTACTCGTCGAAGACGCCGTAGTTGGGCAGGTGGTGCTTGGCCGTACGGAAGACGACCTTCCCGCGGTGCAGCAGCGCGGCGGCGTCCAGCGGCGCGCCCTTCGGCTGGCCGGCGCGCGGCGCGAGCCCCGCGCGGTCGACGTAGCCGACGAGCACCGGCAGCTCGCCCAGGCCCTCCTCGGCCAGCCGGACGGCGGACTCCTCCAGCGTGCGGATGCTGGCCTCCACGAAGGAGGTGCGCAGCACCAGGTCCTCGACCGGGTAGCCGGTGAGGAACATCTCGGTGAAGACCGCGAGGTGGGCGCCACGCCCGGCAGCCTCGCGGGTCCACGCGAGCAGCTTGTCGGCGTTGGCGGCCAGGTCGCCGACCGTCGGGTTCGTCTGGACGAGCGCGATGCGCAGTTGAGCCACGCGACCAGCCTAGTCTGCGTCGCATTCGTACCTGCGGAAGCCTTGCCGTCCCGGGATGTCCCGAGCCCCTACTCCGCCAGCGCGCTCCTGCGCCGGACGGCGGGGCCGAGCGCGATCATCCCGGCCGCCGACAGGACGCCGACGCCGCCGAGCGTGAACCACAGGGCCGCCGCGCTCACGCCGAGCAGCGCGCTGCCGAGCAGGGGCGCGAGCACGGCCGAGGCCGACCAGGCGAAGCCGAACAGCCCGGAGTAGCGTCCGCGCAGGTGCGCCGGGGCGAGGGCGGCGACGATCGTGCCGACGATGCCCGCGGTCACGATCTCGCCCGCGGTCCACACGGCGATGGTGAGCGCGAGCATGCCCACGTTGGTGACGTACGCGGTGAGGGCGAAGCCCGCGCCCATGACCGCCAGCCCGGCGGCCAGCGTGATCGGCGCGTCCAGGCGGCCGAGCCAGTTGGACACCAGTGGCTGCACCACGACGATGAGCACGCCGTTGAGCGCCATGGCCAGCCCGTACTCGCCGGTGCTGAGCCCGACGACCTTCGTCATGGCGACGGGGAGCATGGTGACCGTCTGGGAGTACATGAGCGCCTGGCCGAGCACGACGAGCGTGAAGCCGAGCATGACGCGGTCGCGCAGCACGGTCCCGAACCCGCCCCCGCCGGCCGGGCCCTCCGCCGGGGGCGGCGCGGTCTCCGGCACCGCCCGCCACACCAGGACGGCGAAGCCCACGCTGGTGGCGGCGTTGATCCAGAACAGCCAGACGAACCCCAGCTCGGCCAGCCAGCCGCCGGCCGTCATGCCGACCGCGTAGCCGAGGTTGATCGCCCAGAACAGCAGCCCGTAGGCCCGGGGCCGCTCCGCGGGCGAGACCAGGTCGGCCACGAGCGCGTTGGAGGCGGGCCGGTAGGCGTCGATGACGACGCCGAGCACGAACATGGCGGCCAGGATCGACGGCATCGACGTGCTGTAGCCGAGCCACATCATGGCGGCGGCGGTGGCCAGCATGCCGCCGGTCAGCGTGGCGCGCCGGCCGATCCGGTCGGTGAGCACCCCGGCCAAGACCTGGGAGATCAGCGAGCCCGCGCCGAAGACGGCCATCACGAGTCCGGCGGCGGCCAGCGACAGCCCGCGCGCCTGCGTCAGGTAGACGCCGGTGAAGGGCAGCACCATCGTGCCGAGGCGGTTGACGAGCGTGCCGCTCCAGAGCGCCCAGAACGGCCTGGGCAGCCCGCCGACCTGTGACCGCAGAAAGGACGGCTTCTCAGCAAGTGCGTTACTCACCCCCAGAGCATGAAATATCCGGTTTTGGGGCTCCAACGATTTAGGGCAGACTAAAACCTATGGGAGTGGCCTGGACGCTGAAGAGCGAGGACATGGCCAGGATCCGCTTCGGCTTCTCGCCGCTGTGGGAGCTCGTGGCCAGCCTGCGCACGCTCCAGGACCCCGCCCGCCAGTCGGTCCACCTGCCCTGGATCAAAGCCGTCCGCCCACGCCTGGCCGAGCTCGACCTGGCCGAGGTGTTCGCGCTGATCCCCGCCGACGGCTACCTCGCCGACTTCCTCACGCCGCCGCCGGACACGCCGCTGCCCGACTTCGCGCAGGAACTCGACCGGGTACGGCGCACGCCGCCCGAGACCGCCGCCGCCGAGGCGGAGAAGGTCAGGAACGTCGACAGGGCGGTCAACGCCCGCTTCCGCGCCGACCCCGCCGCCGGCCTGCGGAGGGTGACCGAGGCGCTCCACGCGTACTGGGAGTCCTGCTTCGCCGAGTACTGGCCGCGCGTCTACGGCCTGCTCGAACGCGACGTCCTTCGCCGCTCGCGGCAACTGGCCACCGGCGGTGCCCGCGAGCTGTTCGCCTCCCTGGACCCCGCCGTCGTCTGGACCGGCGAGCGGCTGCTCGTCGACCGCCCGTGGTGCAACGAGGGCGGCGGCCTGCACGGCGACGGCCTGGTCCTGGTGCCCAGCGCCTTCTACTGGCCGTCGGTGGCCGTCATGACCGCGCCCGACCAGTCGGCGCTCATCTACCCCGTCCTGGGCGTCGGCACCCTGTGGGAGGACGGGCCGCCGCCCGCACCCGGCGCGCTGGCCGCCCTCATCGGCAGGAGCAGGGCGCAGATCCTGCTCGCGCTGGCCGAGCCCGCCACGACCTCGGCGCTGGCCCGCCGCATGGCGCTCACCCCGGGCGCGGTCAGCCAGCACCTCGGCGTGCTCAGCGACGGCGGACTCGCGGTCGGGATGCGGGTCGGCAAGCAGGTCGTCTACCGGCGCACCTCAACAGGCGACGCGCTGGCTGTCGGCAGCGGCGGGAGCCGGCGTGGGAGTGGGTGAGGGGCGGGCGGGGCCGTACAGGAAGACGCCGGTGCGCTGGACCTCGCCGGGGGCGAGGTCGAGATCGTCGACGGTCCTGCGGTGCGCGCGCACGTCGGTCACCCGGAACGCGAACGGGCCGTCGCCCGCGCCGTCGCGCGCCACCCAGTAGCCGTCCGCGCGCCGCCGCAGGTCCCGCCAGCGCCCGTCCACGCGGACCTCGACGCTGCGCAGCGGCCCGCCGTGATCGAGCACCCGTACGGCCAGCCACTCCTCGTCCGAGCCCGGCTTCACCACGAAGCCCAGCGGCCGCTCCGAACTCGGATCGGCCCGCGGCGCCGCGCACGCGGGCCCGTTCAGCAGGTTGACCGTCCACAACACCACGCCCGCCGCGCACAGCGCCGAGATCGCGCTGAGCCCCCGCCTGCGCCTACGCCGTCTGTGCCGCGCCATATGAATACATAGGGAAATCGAGCCGTCACGTTACGTATAGCGCGCCGACTCCAGCAACCAGTCCAGGTGGGCCCGCGGCGCGGCCAGGTAGGCGCAGGCCACCTTGCTGGCGTCCCGGGCCTCCTTGGGCTCCAGCTCGTCGAGCGGCAGCATGCGGGCCGCCGCGCGCATGTCCGCGCAGCGCTCCTCGACGCGGTCGAGCACCCACGCGGTCGCCGCCCGCTCGTCCAGGTCCATCTCGTGCATGGCGATGACGACCAGGTTGTGCGCGTCGCCCTGCTCCTTCGGGCGCGAGGCCACGTCGTTGCACCAGGCGATCGTGTCGCTGCACGCCTCCACCAGGCCGCGCCAGGCGTCGCAGGCGTGCACCCAGTCCGGCACCTCCACGCGCAGGCACGGCTCGACCAGGTCGTACAGGTAGGGGCCGACGGTGCCCCTGCGCAGCGCCGGGTACTCCTCGATCGTCGGTATCCGGCCCGTCGCCCGGTTCCTCGCCTCGGTACGGCAGGCGTCGTGCTGGCGCTGCAGCCCCATCGCGAACCTGGCCCGCCACCGGTCGCTCATCCTGGCACTGGTCACCCGCCACAGATCGGCGAACGCCGACTCCAGCGGATGCTGCGCCGTACCCTGGAGCAGGCCCTGGAAGATCTCCAGCGGGCACGGACCCTCGTCGAGCTCGTCGTCGAAGTGGAACAGCCACGTCAGCCACTGCGCGAACAACGCCGCCGCGGCCGCGTCGAACTCCGCGAACGCCCGCCCGGCCATCCGGTGGAAGCCGACGCCCGGATCGGCGCGCAGCCCGGTCCGCCTGGCCCAGTCGAGCACGGCGGCCTCGATCGCATACACCGACGGGTGCATGCGGCACGGCTCGGCCATCGCCGGCACCCGCTCGACCAGCGGCAGCAGCGCCTCGGCGGGGACGCCGCCGCGGCGCGGCGCGGGAAGCACCGGCTTCCTCGCGAGCACGGAACGCAGCGCGTCCCTCATGGAGGCGATCACCATCACAGGGGCCCGAAGAGCCAGTTGCCGCAGGCGTGCGGGTCCTCGCCGGTGTAGTACTCCCTGGCCGCCTCGACCAGCTCGTCCACCGACAGCACCCCGCGCCCGGCGCGGTCGAGGCGGTCGAAGGCCTCGTCCACGTCGTCGTAGGCGGTGCCGAACGCGCTCAGCATCGTGCGGAACTCGCCCGGCCCGACGAACCCGTCGCCGTCGGCGTCGCACAGCTCGGCCACCGCCTGGATCGCGGGGCGGAAGACCGGCTCGTAGCGCTCCCCGTCGATGAAGGCCGCCGCCATCGCCTTGTGGAAGTCCTCGCGGGTCATGCGCGCGTCCACGTCGCGGCCCAGCACTCCGGACAGAGCGGCCCAGATCCCGTCGAAGCTGTCGACGAGCTTGGTGCCGGTCGCCGAGGTGGGCGACTCGCCGAACCCCACCAGGATGCGCGCGCCCAGACCCAGCAGGTCCGCGCGCTCGATCTCGCCGCCGCCGCTCACGTCGATGTGGTCGAAGGCGCGGTCGAGTTTGTGATTGCGCAGGTCGATAGCCACGAAATGCCTCCCCCGAGACTGATCTGCGTGCTCACATTAGGTCGGCGCGGGTGGTTTGTCAGTGAGCCACGCACCGGAGGGGCACGTAACGTGTGCGAAACACGGACACGGCATCCTGTATGCGACCACCGAAGTCTTCACAAGGGGCTGCCTTGGACCGCCAGCAGGAGTTCGTGCTCCGTACGCTTGAGGAACGCGACATCCGGTTCATCCGGCTGTGGTTCACCGACGTCCTCGGCTTCCTCAAGTCGGTCGCCATCGCCCCCGCCGAGCTCGAAGGCGCCTTCGCCGAGGGCATCGGCTTCGACGGCTCGGCCATCGAGGGCTTCGCCCGCGTCTACGAGTCGGACATGCTGGCCAAGCCCGACCCCTCGACGTTCCAGATCCTGCCCTGGCGCAGCGAGAACCCGGGCGCCGGCCGGATCTTCTGCGACATCCTGATGCCGGACGGCTCGCCCTCCCACGCCGACCCGCGCTGGGTGCTGAAGCGCACGCTCGCCAAGTGCGCCGACATGGGCTTCACCTTCTACACCCACCCCGAGATCGAGTTCTTCCTGCTGAAGAACCGCCCGGTGGCCGGGGAGAAGCCGGAGCCGATCGACGCCGGCGGCTACTTCGACCACACCCCGCACAGCTCCGGCCACGACTTCCGCCGCCAGGCGATCATGATGCTGGAGTCGATGGGCATCTCGGTGGAGTTCAGCCACCACGAGGGCGCGCCCGGCCAGCAGGAGATCGACCTGCGCTACGCCGACGCCCTCACCACCGCCGACAACATCATGACCTTCCGCCTGGTCATGAAGGAGGTCGCGCTGGAGCAGGGCATCTGGGCCTCGTTCATGCCCAAGCCGTTCACCGAGCACCCGGGCTCCGGCATGCACACCCACATGTCGCTGTTCGAGGGCGACCGCAACGCCTTCTACGAGGCCGGCTCGGAGTACCAGCTCTCCAAGACCGGCCGCGCCTTCATCGCCGGCCTGCTGCGCCACGCCGCCGAGATCACCGCGATCACCAACCAGTGGGTCAACTCCTACAAGCGGCTCTGGGGCGGCGCCGAGGCCATCGCCGGACAGGGCGGCGAGGCCCCCTCCTACATCTGCTGGGGCCACAACAACCGCTCGGCTCTGGTCCGCGTCCCCATGTACAAGCCGCTCAAGCCCGGCTCGGCCCGCGTCGAGTTCCGCTCGCTGGACTCCGCCTGCAACCCCTACCTCGCCTTCGCCCTCATCCTCGCCGCCGGACTGAAGGGCATCGAGCAGGAGTACGAGCTGCCGGCCGCCGCCGAGGACAACGTCTGGACCCTGACCAGCGCCGAACGCCGCGCCCTCGGCATCAGGCCGCTCCCCCAGTCGCTGGACGAGGCCATCGGGGTCATGGAGCAGAGCGAACTGGTGGCCGAGACGCTCGGCGAGCACGTCTTCGACTTCTTCCTGCGCAACAAGCGGACGGAGTGGCGCGAGTACCGCCGCCAGGTCACCGAGTTCGAGCTGGGCCGCTACCTGCCCGTGCTTTAGCCTTTCAGACGCCCAAGGTCATGGTCAGGCTGTAGCCGTCCGGGGTGGCGGTCATGGCGGGGACCATCGTGTCGGGCTCGTCGGCCCTGGAGTAGACCATGTCGTCGGCCAGCTTGGCGGGCTCCAACTGGTGGCGGGTGTACGGCTCGCGGGTCCGCACGGCGGCCATGACGTCGTCGGGGAACAGGATCTGGGTGGTCTGGACCGTCGTGCCGCCCTCGTAGGTCTTGCCGACCTGGCCGCCCTTGTGGACCTTCACGTGGATGTGGATGACGCGGTCGCCGTACCAGCCGGGCAGGATCGTGGTGAAGCGGGCCACGCCGTCGGCGCCGGTCACCTGGACGCCGCGCAGGAACGTGCGGTCGTCGCCCACGCCGTCCTCGGGCGGGACCGTTCCGCCGGGTGAGCGGTCCACGAAGCCCGAGTAGTAGCCGATCGCGTCGCAGTGCCAGATCTCGACCGGGGTGCCGGGCTGGGGCGCGCAGCCCGCGTCCACGTCGACCACGGTCAGCGCCATGTCGAGGACGAGGCCGGGCTTGCCCTCCCTGATGTCGCGGCGGACGAGCTGGTTGGCCAGGTAGTAGGGCCCTTCCGTGACCTCGGGGGTCGTCACGCAGACCGGGGCGGCGGCCGCGCCGCCCGAGGCCGTGCCGCCTGGGCTCGCACTGCCCGTGGCCAGGCTGTCCGAGGTGGCCGGGGCGCAGGCGCCGAGGCCCGACGCGGCGAGTACGGCCAGCGCCGTCCTGCGAGTGGGGTGCGAACGTTGCATGCCATGAACACTGCGCCCCGATCCTCAACCTCGCATGGGGGGCACATGAGATTTTCCCTTACGAAACGACACCGTTGCGTATCGGAACCTCTTGCGATACGGTGACGTTGCGAAACTTTCCCGTATCGAAATTGAGGACCATTCCCCCATGGAAACCACGAACGGACACCCCCGCAGATGGGCGATCCTCAGCGTTCTCGTGTTCAGCCTGCTGGCGGTCGTGCTCGACAACACCATCTTGAACGTGGCGATGAAGACGATCGCCGATCCGGTCCACGGACTGGGGGCGACACAGAGCGAGCTGGAGTGGGCGATCAACTCCTACACGCTCGTGTTCGCCGGCCTCCTGTTCACCTTCGGCGTCATCGGTGACCGTACCGGGCGCAAGAGGATGCTGTTCATCGGCATGCTGCTGTTCGGGCTGGCCTCCCTGGCCTCCGCCTACAGCCAGGATCCGATGCAGTTGATCCTGGCCAGGGCGGCGATGGGCATCGGCGGTGCGGCGATCATGCCGGCCACGCTGGCCATCATCTCCAACGTGTTCCCGCCCCACGAGCGCGGCAAGGCCATCGGCGTGTGGGCCGGCGGCGTCGGCCTGGCGGTGGCGATCGGCCCCATCACCGGCGGCCTGCTGATCGAGCACTTCTGGTGGGGCTCGGTCTTCCTGATCAACGTGCCCATCGTGATCGTCAGCATGGTCCTCATCGCCACGATCGTGCCCGAGTCGCGCGACCCCAAGCCCTCCAGGCTCGACCCGGTGGGCGTGATCCTGTCGATCATCGGTCTGGTCGCGATCGTCTACGGCATCATCCGCGGCGGCGAGCTCGGCTCCGTCGCCCACGCCGAGGTGCTGCTGCCGACCCTGTTCGGCGTGCTGGTGCTGGGCGCCTTCGTCTGGTGGGAGCGCCGCGTCGAGCACCCCGCCTTCGACGTCCGCAACTTCGCCAACGTCCGCTTCAGCTCGGCCATCGGCATGATGGGCATCGTCTTCTTCGCGATGATGGGCGGGATGTTCTTCCTGACCTTCTACCTGCAGATCGTGCTCGGGTTCAGCGCGCTGCAGGCGGGGGCCATGATGATCCCGTTCGCCGCCGCGCAGCTCATCTTCGCCCCGCTCAGCCAGCGGATCAACGAACGCTTCGGCGCCAAGCTCTCCTCGACCGTCGCCATGGTGATCATCGCGGTGATCCTGGCCAGCTACGCGCTGTTCGACCAGAACACCCCGATCGTGCTCATCGAGATCGTCTTCTTCGTCCAGGGTGCCGCCATGGCCAACATCATGCCGCCCGCCACGACCGCGATCATGGAGGCGCTGCCCAGGGAGAAGGCGGGCGTCGGCTCCGCGATGAGCAACACCGTCCGCCAGGTGGCCGGCGCGCTCGGCGTCGCCGTCCTGGGGGCCGTCCTGTCGTCGGCCTACCGCAGCGAGGTGGCCCCCGCTCTCATCGCCCTTCCCGAGGCGGTACGGCACGCGGCTGGCGAATCCATCACCAACACCGTCGCCGCGGCCCAGGGCAACCCGGCGATCCTCGGACCGGCCTTCAACGCCTTCATCGACGGCATGCACGTGACTGCCCTGGTCTCGGCCGCCATCGCCCTCGCGGGCGTCGTGGTGGTCGCCAAGTGGATGCCGGGCAAGGCGCAGCCGGTCCTGCCCGTGGAAGACAAGGAACCAGCGGTAGTGTGAGGCCGCGATGACGATTCAGGATGCAGCGACGGCCCGTCCAGCGGGCCGGCCGCGTAGCGAAAAGGCCGAGAAGGCCATTCTCGAGGCCACCCTCGACCTCATCGGCGAGGGCATGGGCATCTCCGAGCTGTCGATCGAGGCGATCGCGGCCAGGGCCGGGGTCGGCAAGACGACGATCTACCGGCGCTGGTCCAACAAGGAGGACCTCGTGGTCGACGCGCTGGCCACGCTGAAGGCGCCGGTGCCACCGCTGGCGGGCGAGTCGGTACGCGACGACCTGGTGACGCTGCTCGACCAGATGCGCAACGAGTCCGGACACGTCCGGACCAAGTGCGTGATGAACATCGCGCTGAGCGAGTCGGACCGGTATCCGCACCTGTTCGAGAAGTTCAGGAAGATCGCGATCGAGCCGCGCCGGAGGGCGATGCGCGAGGTGCTCGAACGCGGCGTGGCGAGCGGCGAGCTCCGGTCCACGCTGGAGGTCGAGCTGGCGATGGCCATCCTGACCGGGACGATGGTCTGGTTCACCAAGTGGGGCGACACCGCCGACCGCGGCCCCGACCTGGCCGAAAGCATCGTCGACCAGGTCCTAGCCGGAATCGCCCCCTAACCCCGCCCCAACCCCCGGCCCGGCCTATTCGGCACGGCACGGCACGCAGGTCGGCAACCCGCAACCTCCTGCGCGAACCGCGCGGAGCGGCGCTCGCGGCCTCGTTGCCAAGGGGATCCCGGATGGAGTGCCCCCGCACCCAGGCGTCTGGAGGGCGGGTCACGGGAGCGGTGCCGGTGCGTAGCCCATCGGGCAAGCGACTGGTCTTGCGTGTGCAGCCTGGGGGATCTTGGGCGGTTGGCGACGGCGTTGGGGTTGGCGGTGGAGGGGTGGGACCGGACGGTGGGCGGGTTGGGGGTGGGCAGAACGTGAGCAATGTTCTAGTCTCGCGGCCATGCCCCCCATGCGCAGGATCGTGGCCTTAGGCGCCCTGACCGCCGGGCTCCTGTTACCCGCCACCGCCGCACTGGCCCACGAGGAGCGGAAGGTCACGCTCCCCGACGGCAGCGGCAGTGTCCCGGCCTACCGCCAGGCCGAGCCCGATCTGCTGGTCTGCAAGAACGACCGGCCCGACTTCGAGCGCCGCATCGAGAACTTCCCGCAAGCCCTCAAACAGCGAAATATCCAGCTGTATGAGTTATGTCAGCAGAAGGGCTTCAGGAACCTCCAGGAAGCCGTGGACAAGGTCGACAGACCGGGCATGGCAATCGCCATCCTCCCCGGGCTCTACCTGGAAGAGCCCAGCAGGGCCGCCCCCTCCGGCGCGTGCGCGAACCTCCCCGCCCGCTGGTCCAGTTGGGGCTACCAGATCCTCTCCTTCGAACAACAGCAGGCCTGCCCGCACAACCAGAACCTCGTCGCGATCCTCGGCAAGAAGGACCTGCAGATCGAGGGCACCGGCGCCGGGCCGCTGGACGTGGTCATCGACGCGGAGTACCGCAAGCTCAACGCGATCCGGGCCGACCGCGCGAACGGTATCTACTTCCGCAACTTCACCGCCCAGCGCACCACCTTCAACTCCCTGTACGTCCTGGAGACCGACGGCTTCGTCATCGACAGGGTGCTGACCCGCTGGAACGACGAGTACGGCTTCCTCACCTTCGCCAGCGACCACGGCCTCTACACCGACTGCGAGTCCTACGGCAACGGCGACGGCGGCCTCTACCCCGGCAGCGCCTCCAACATCAACGACGGCCGGGGCCACGACGTGCCCCGCTACGCCATCGAGATCCGCCGCTGCAAGAGCCACCACAACGCGCTCGGCTACTCGGGCACCGCGGGCGACTCGATGTGGGTGCACGACAACGAGTTCTACGACAACATGGTCGGCGCCACGATGGACAGCCTCTGGCCCGACCACCCCGGACTCCCGCAGAATCACGCGAAGTTCGAGAACAACAAGATCTACAACAACAACCGCGACTACTACCGGTACACGCGCGACGGCACCTGCGCGAAGCCGCCCGCCGAACGCGGTTACGAGAAGGGCGTGGTTTGCCCCCAGGTCGGCGTGCCACCGGGCACCGGCATCCTGGTCGCGGGCGGCAACTACAACGTCTTCAGGAACAACCGGATCTGGGGCAACGACAACAGCGCGTTCCACCTGTTCGGGGTTCCGGCGTTCATCAGGGGCGAGGAGTCGCTCGCCAAGCAGGCCGACACGTCCAACTACAACCGCTACGAGGGCAACGTGTTCGGCGTCAGCCCGACCGGCGAGCGGCGTCCCAACGGGCGGAACGTGTGGTGGGACGGGCAGGGCACGGGCAACTGCTTCCAGAGCGACACCGGGGCGTCCTCGCCGCAGGTGCTGCCGGTGTGCGCGGCCTCGGCGCCCGGGGTGTCGGGCGGATCGCACCGGATGGTGGCGGAGCCGGTCAAGGTGCTCAAGCTGTATCTGTGCGCGGACTTCTCGGCCCAGGACGCGCGGCTGCCCGCGGGGTGCGACTGGTTCGGGGCGGCGGGGCTGGCCAAGGTCGAGACGCAGCTCGCGCTGGGCGGGTCGCTGGTGCTGGGGTTGCTGGCGCTGCTGTTCTGGCTACGCGGCCCCGCCCGGCCACCCGCCGCCCCTTCCACCCCGAAACACCCTTCCTCCGGGAAACCGGAAACACAGGCTCTGCACATGCCACCGCCCGACGCACCGAGCCCCGAGGAGAGCACTGTCCCGGCGACCGACGGCCCGGCGGCGGCGGTCCCGGGTGCAGACGGGCCGGTAGCGGTGGAGGCCGCAGGCCATGACGGGCCGGTAGCGGTGGAGGCCGCAGGCCACGGCGGGCCGGTAGCGGTGGAGGCCGCAGGCCACGGCGGGCCGGTAGCGGTGGAGGCCGCAGGCCACGGCGGGCCGGTAGCGGTGGAGACCGGAGGCCACGGCGGGCCGGTAGCGGTGGAGACCGGAGGCCACGGCGGGCCGGTCGTGGTGGAGGCTGCGGGTCGTGGCGGGCCGGTCGTGGGTGGGGGGCGTGGGGTTTTGGTGGTTGTGGGGACGGTGGCCGGGGTTGGCGGGCTGGTGCTCGACGTGGTGGCCGCCGCCCTCGACTCGCCCCTTCTGACCGCCGTCGCCCTCGCCCTGGTCGCCGCCTGGCTGCTTTGCCTGGGTGTGGTGGCGCGGCGGGTCAGGCCGGTGTTCGGGTGGTTCACGGTGCTGCTCGGGGTGCTGACCGCGGCCGACGCCTTCGACCGGGCGGTTCACCTCATTCCGTTCGTGCCGCTGGGGCCGGGCTGGGTGCGGGGGCTGCTCACCGGGGTGTGGGTGTTGTGGGCGGTGGTGGTGCTGGCGCCGCGCCGCCGTACCGAAGAAGGTGCTCGCGAAGAAGGCGCTCCGGGAAAGGCCGCTACCGCTGGTGGAGAAGGGGTGGTGGCCGGGTGAGGGGCGTGCGGGGGCTGCTGGTGGTGGCGGTGCTGGTGGCGGGGTGTGGGCAGTTGTCTGATACGCACCATCGGCCCGGTAACAGCCATGAGGTGGCCACCGCGCCGCCCCGCGCGGTCAGCGGCGAGGTGGCGGTGCCGATCACGATCGCGCGCGGGCAGGTCAGCCCGCCGTCGGGCTGGGTGGAGATCAGGAAGGGGCAGCCGGTCGCCATCACCGTGACCAGCGACGTCGCCGACGAGCTCCACGTGCACGGCTACGACGTCGAGGCCGACCTGCTGGCCGGGAAGGCGGTCACGGTGCGGTTCACGGCGGACGTGGCCGGGGTGTTCCAGGTCGAGACCCACGAGAACAAGCTGGTGCTCACCCAGTTGGCGGTGAAGTGAGCGGCATCCTGGCGCACGGGGTCGGCAGCCGCGGTGACCTGCCGATCCCGGTGTTCTACGCGTATGCGGGGGCGTTCGCGGCGCTGGTGGTGTCGTTTCTGGCGCTGGGGCTCCTGTGGCCGGACTCCCGGTTCCGGGGGGATATCGCGGGACGGGTGCTGTCGGTGCGCCTGCCCGCGATGTCGCGGCTGGTGCGCGTGCTCACGCTTGTGGTGGTCGCGTACACGGTGGGGTGGCTTGTCCTCGGGCCCGAGGAGGGCAACGCGGGGCCGCATCTGGTCTACGTGATCTTCTGGGTGGGGCTGGTGCCCGCTTCGCTGGTGTTCGGGCCGGTGTGGCGGGCGCTGAGCCCTCTGCGGCTTCTGCCGGATCGGGCGCGGCGGCCGCTGCCGCCCCGGCTCGGGTACTGGCCCGCCGCCGCGGGGCTGCTGGCGTTCACGTGGGTGGAGCTCGTCTCGCCGGAACCGGCCGCGCCGTACACGCTGCTGGTCTTTCTGCTCCTCTACGGCGGCGCGCAGATCCTCGCCACCCTCCGGTACGGCCACGCCTGGCTGGCCCGAGGCGAGGCGTTCGAGGTGTATTCGACGCTGATCGGGCACCTCGCCCCGTTCGGCCGGAGGGCGGACGGGCGGCTCGTGCTGCGCAACCCCTTCGACGGCCTGGACGCCGTCCGGCCGGAGCCGGGGCTCGTCGCGACCGTGTGCGTGCTGCTGGGCAGCACCGGTTACGACGGGTTCTCCAGCGCGCCGGTCTGGGTGGACGCGCTGCAGTCCGGGGCGGGCCGGGTCGTGCTCGGCACCGCCGGGCTCGTGGGGGCGATCGTGCTGGTGGCGGCGCTGTACGCGGGCTGCCTGTGGCTGGCGGGCCGCATCGGCGGCACGCGCGGGCTGGCGCCGGGGTTCGCGCACTCGCTGGTGCCCATCGCCGTCGGGTATCTGGTCGCCCACTATTTCTCGCTGCTGGTCATCGAGGGGCAGCGCGCGTTCGTGCTGGCGCTGGGGCTGAGCGCCGAGGTGGACATGGAGGCGGTAGGGCCGGGGACGATCGCCGCGGTGCAGGTGCTGGCCATCGTCATCGGGCACGTGGCGGGGGTGGTGGCCGCGCACGACCGTTCGGTACGCCTGCTGCCACCCGCGCGGGCGGTCGCCGGTCAGATCCCGATGTTCGTGCTCATGATCTGCTACACGCTCGGCGGCCTGACCCTGCTGCTGGCCGCATGAGGCGGGCACCGGTTCAGCGGCGCAGCGCCGAGCGGGTCGAGCGCATCCTCGACGCCGCCGCGCGACTGCTCGACGAGAGCGGCTACGAGGGGCTCAGCACGCGGCGGGTGGCGGCGGTGACCGGGCTGCCGATCGGCTCCGTGTACCGGTACTTCCGCGACAAGCGCGAACTGGCCGACGCGCTGGCGGCGCGCAACCTGGCCGCGTTCGTGGGCCGGGTGCGCGGGCGCGGGATCACCCACTGGGAGCCGCTGGTGGAGGCGGTGGTCGACGAGTACCTGGAGATGAAGCGGACCGTGCCGGGGTTCGCGGTGGTCGACTTCGGGGCGAACGCGGAGGTGGCCGAGGCGCTGGCGGAGGTGCTGGCCGTACAGGCTGGGCTGGTTTGTGACAGCGGCGTGCTGCTCGTCGCGGTCGAGGCGGCGGACGCGCTGCTGCGCGCCCACCACGACGAGCCGCGCCTGGTCGCCGAGACCAAGGTGATGCTGTGCGCCTACCTGGCGCTCCGGCTAGACCAGGCTGCTCCAGTACGTCCAGAAACGGGCGGTGATGAGCGCGAGGACGGCTAGGTACCAGAGCGTCAGCACGATCACGTGCTGACGGGCGAAGGGGCGGGCGAGGTTCCTGAGCGTGACGTAGAGGAAGATCGGGATCATCACCGCCCACACCACCATGCAGTACGGGCACAGCGCGCCGATCACGTAGAGGCTCTGGTAGATCAGCCAGTGGACGAACACCACGCCCGCGGTGACCCCGGCCTGCAGCCCCGCCCAGAACCAGCGCTTGAGCACCGCTCCGGCCAGCAGCGCGGCGCCGGTGGTCGTGACGATCGCGAACCCGGCCACGCCCAGCAGCGGGTTCGGGAAGCCGAACAGCTCCGCCTGCGGCGTGGACATGATCGAACCGCACGACAGCACCGGGTTGATGCTGCAACTCGGCACGTACGCCGGGTTCTTGAGCAGCGCGATCTTCTCCACCGCCAGCACGAACGCGGCGACCAGCCCGATCCCGCCGCCGATCAGCAGCAGGTACGGCAGCAGCCGCGGGAACGGCTCCCCCGCCCGTTCACTTGGCGAGAGCCGCATCGATGGCCGCCTTGATGTCGTCGGTGGACTTGGGCTGGAGCTTCTGGCCGTTCAGGAAGAACGTCGGGGTGCCCTCGACGCCGAGCGCCTGCCCGTCGGCGACGTCCTTCTTGATGCGGGCCAGCGTCTCGTCGGCGGCGTAGGCCTTGTCCCAGGCGGCCATGTCCAGGCCCATGCTCTGCGCGAACTCCCTGAACAGCCTGTCCGCCGGGACCTGCTGCTCGCCCCACTGCTTCTGCGTCTGGTACATGCGCTGGTACATCTGGTCGAAGCGGCCCTGCCCCGCCGCCGCCTCGACCGCCCGCGCGGCGCGCTCGGCGTTGAAGTGGCTGGCGATCGGGAAGTAGCGGGCGACGAAGGTGACCTTGCCCTGGTACTGCTTGCGCAACTGCTCGATCACCGGGAACGCGGCGGCGCACGCCTCGCACTCGAAGTCCAGGAACTCCACCAGCGTGACCTTGCCGTCCTGGGCGGTCTGGAGGCGGTGGCTGTCGGGGCGTACCACCTGGGCCTGTCCGGCGGGTTCGCCTCCGGTCCTGCTGACCACCAGGACCGCGGCGACGACGACCGCGAAGACGGCGATGGCGGACAGGACGAAGGCGAGGTTGCGCTTTCTGGCACGCAGGCGGTCGTCTTCCTCGCGCATGGCCTCGACCTTGGCGCGACGCGCCTGGGCCCGATCCTGCTGGTCCGACACGGGGCCTCCCTGGAGTTTCTACGTCACGTAGAACATTGGATTTCTACATAGCGTAGAAGATGAGGGCAGTGGTCGGTCCCCCGGTCGTCCTGGGGCTTGATGGGGTCACCGGGGGCTCGTTCGGGGTCGTTCGGGGTCGTTCGGGGTCGTTCGGAGTCAGACGGCGCCGCAGACCGGGGCGACCATGACGCCGCAGACGACCGGGGCGATCATGATGGCCACGGGGCCGCTCATCAGAGCCAGCGCGGCGGCGTACACGGCGGCCGGGACCCACCTCCCGCCCCGCGACGTGCCGAGCAGCCGTTCGACCCGCTGCACCGCGCCCTCGTCGGCCAGCCCGAACCCCGGGCCCTTCGGCGCGGCCATGAGCACGATCGCGCGGGCCAGCGTGCGATCGCCGCTCACCTGCCGTGCCCGGTCGTCGGCGAGCATCTCCAGCAGCACCGGTACGGCCCGCCGCGCCGCCTTCACCACCGGCAGCCACGGAAAGGCGGCGGCCAGCCCCTGGAACGGCATCAGGAACAGGTCATGCCTGCCCCGCGCGTGGGCCCGCTCGTGGGCGAGCACCGCCCGGAGTTCGGCGGGGTCCAGCAGTTCGAGCGCCCCCCGGCTCAGCACCACCCGCGAGCGCCAACCGGGCACGCAATACGCCACGGGCTCGGCGCCCGGCAGCACGTACACCCCCTCACCACGATCCCGCGCAACCCCTCTCGCCCGGTCGCCACCGCGCTCGGGAGGCAGAGCCGACTCGCGGTCGGGCAGGAGACCCATCTCGTGCTCGTCGATCCGGTCGGCCAGGACGTCCACGAGGGTGCGCTGGCGGCGCTGCCTGGCCACGGTGCGGAGGGCGGTGCGGGCCGTGTGGGCCACCAGCCAGGCGATCAGCGCCGCCGACCAGGCCAGGGCCAGGCTGTGCACGGGACCGAGCCCGGCCAGGCCGCGCCCGTCGGCCACCTGGTGCCCGAACGTGTGCATCCCATGCGGAAAGGCCGCCGCCAGCGGGGCGACCGCCGCGACCAGCCCCACCCCGACGGCCCCGAGCCCACCGGCCAGCCCGATCGCCTGCCAGAGCACCAGCGCCGCCCGGGGATGCCGCCGCACCCACTCCGCCTCCGCCAGCATCGCGGCCACCCGCCCGCCGAACACCACGGGCACCAGCGCCACCCCGGCCACAACCAGCCAGACCGTCACAACTCTCCACCCCCGCCCGGACGCGCCGTCCCGCCCTGGGATGCCACTGCGTCCTGACGCTCGGGCCCGGCAGGACGCTCGGGCCCGGCAGGACGCTCGGGCCCGGCAGGACGCTCGGGCCCGGCAGGAGGCTCGGGTCCGGTGGGGTGTTCCGTTCTGGAGTGGGGTGTCATGGTGTCGTGGGTTGGTCGGGGCGGTCGGTCAGGGCGGCGCGCAGGGCTGCGGCCACCTCGGGGGACACCGCGCCCACGAACCGGTTCACCGCCGCCTCCACGTCACCGGCCTCGTCCAGCGCCTCCCGCATGGCCTCGGCCACGAAGGCGTCCTTGCCCGCCGCCGCCCGGTACAGGTGCGCCCGACCGGCCCGTTCCCTGGTCGCCAGGCCCTTGCGGGACAGCCGGACCAGCACGGTCAGCACGGTCGTCACCGCCGGGGAGGAGGGCAGCGCGGCGGCGAGGTCCTGGGCCAGCATCCCCTCCGGATGTTCCCAGAGCGCCTCCATGACCGAGCGCTCCAGGTTGCCGAGCCGCACCGCCGTACCCCCTTTCGCGAGATCCAGGCTCTACGGTAGACGCTCCCCCGAGATGGCCGGAGCAGGCCACCACAACAGGCCTTTCATATGGGGATAAATCCGGAAAACTGGGTGCATGACCGGCTATCTGCACGTGTACACGACAGTGGACAGCGCCGATGCGGCGGAGAGCCTGGCCCGGAGCATCCTGGGGGCGCGGCTGGCCGCCTGTGTCCAGATCATCGGGCCGGTCCGGTCCCTGTACTGGTGGGAGGGGGTGCTGGACGCCGCCCAGGAATGGCAACTGGTCATCAAGACGCCCGCCGCCGACTACCCCGCCCTCGAAGCCCACCTCACCGCCGGGCACAGCTACACCACCCCGGAGATCGTGGCCACCGAGATCGTGGCGGGCAGCCCCGCGTACCTGCGCTGGCTGGACGCGCCCGACCAGGCCGTATGACGTTCAGGCCGGGTGACGCTCAGGTCGTGGTGACCGCCTCCTCGCGGACCGGCGCGGGGGCGAAGGTCGCGGGACGGCGCCGCCACAGCGGCAGCGCGATCAGCACCATGACCACGCCCACCAGGCCAGCCGCGACGAACGCCCAGGCCGGGCCGTACCCGTCGATGAGGGCGCCGGCGATCGGCGCGGACGACGCGCCCCCGATCAGCAGCGCGGTGCCGTGGAAGCCCATCGCCTCGCCCCTGGCCGCGGCCGGGACCCAGCGGCTGACCGTGTCGACGGTGCTGGACAGGGCGGGCGCGCACAGCACGCCCGCGGGGACCAGGGCGAGCAGCAGCAGGCGCCAGTCGCCGCCCGCCAGCCCGACCGGGATCGTCAGCGCGCCCATCAAAGCGATCAGCAGCAGCGGCGAGAAGCCCCGCGACAGGCCGCCGTAGACGAAGCCTCCGGCCAGTGAGTAGAGGCACCAGATCGCCACGGCGAGGCCGACCCAGCTCACCTGCTCGGCGTTCTTCATCGTGGCCACGAGTGCGAGCTCGGAGGCGGTCAGGATGAACGTCGCCGCCGCGGTCGTGCCCAGCAACGCCACGAACGCGGGCGTCAGCCACCGGCGCCTGGGCACCTTGACCTGCTCGGCGAGCAGTTCCTCGGCCGAGCGGGTGGGCGGGTTGAGCAGGGTCAGCGCGGTGCCCGAGCCGACCAGGCCGACGGCGACGACGGTCATCGTCCACGTGCTGCCGAGCGTGGTGACGCCCGCGACGGCGAGCGCGGGCCCCGCCATGTACGCCAGCTCGACCAGCATCGAGTCGAGCGAGAAGCCCATCCGGCGCTGCTCCGGCGGCACCATGGCGGCCAGGCACTGCCTGATCACGCTGAACACCGGCAGCGCGAGCAGCCCCGCCACCGCCGCCGCGACCACCAGCACGGGGTACGGCAGCGCCCACGCCGTGGCCCAGAACACCGCCTGGGCGAGGGTGGTGGTGATGAGGACGGGGCGCAGGCCGTACTTGTCGACGAAGCGCCCGGACAGCGGCGAGCCCACCGCCATGCCGATCGTGCTGGCCATCGTGACCAGCCCGGCCCAGGTGAATCCGAGGTCGAGGGTGTAGGCCACGTGCAGGGTCAGGGCCATGCCTGTGGCCGTGGACGGGATGCGGGCCAGCAGCCCGATCAGCAGCAGGGTACGGACACCGGGCAGCCGGAGCAGGCGCCGGTAAGGCTCGATCGCCATGATGATTGCTTACCTCCGACCCCTATTGTGACGGGCCGGGCTGACACTTTCCGCGCCGGGTGAGGCATCATCGATGGTGTCCGGGTACGCCACTGGGGCGACTCGAGGCTTTGTTCAGGAGGGTTGTCCATGTCCTCTCTGTATGGCGGCGTCACGGGCCGCCGCGTCACCGTCCGCGACCTGGCCCAGGCGAAGGAGCGGGGCGAGAAGTGGCCCATGCTCACCGCGTACGACGCGATGACGGCCCGCGCGTTCGACCGGGCCGGGGTGCCGGTGCTGCTGGTCGGCGACTCGGCGGCCATGGTCGTCTACGGCTACGACTCCACCCTGCCGGTCACGGTCGACGACCTGCTGCCGCTGACGGCGGCGGTGGTGCGCGGGTCCACGCGCGCGCTGGTCGTCGCGGACCTGCCGTTCGGCTCCTACCAGGCCTCGCCCGCGCAGGCGCTGGAGTCCTCGGCCCGCTTCATGAAGGAGGCGGGGGCGCACGCGATCAAGCTGGAGGGCGGGCGCCGCGTGCTGCCGCAGGTGGAGCTGCTGGTGTCGGCCGGGGTTCCGGTGATGGGGCACCTGGGGCTGACGCCGCAGTCGGTCAACGCGCTCGGCGGCTACCGCGTCCAGGGGCGCGGCCAGTCGGGCGACGAGCTCATGGCCGACGCCAAGGATCTCGAACGGGCCGGGGCGTTCGCGGTGGTGCTCGAATGCGTGCCGGCCGAGCTGGCCGAGCGGGTCACCACGTCGCTGTCCATCCCGACGGTCGGGATCGGCGCGGGATCCGCCACCGACGCCCAGGTCCTGGTATGGCAGGACATGATGGGACTCACCGAGCGTCCTGCCAAGTTCGTCAAGGCGTACGGCACGCTGGCCGCCGACCTCGACCGGGCCGCCAGGGCGTTCTCCGACGAGGTCGTGTCGGGCGCGTTCCCGTCCGCCGAGCACACCTACACCTGACGGCGGCGGTTCCGCAGGGCGGTACCTGGAGGCGGCTCCCGGCGGCCGGACTGGCATGATCTGAGCCATGACAGACGTGAGCGGGCTTTCGATCGGCATTCTGGGCGGCACCGGAGACCAGGGCAAGGGGCTGGCGCGGCGGTTCGCGCTGGCCGGGCATACCGTGCTCATCGGGTCGCGCAGCGCGGAACGGGCACAGCAGGCGGCCGAGCCCCTCGGGGCGCGCGGCGCGGGCAACGCCGAGGTGGCCGCCCAGGCGGACGTGGTGATCGTGGCCGTCCCCTGGGACGGCCACAAGGAGCTGCTGGAATCCCTCCGCAGCGAGCTGTCCGGAAAAATCGTGATTGATTGCGTCAACCCGCTGGGCTTCGACAAGCAGGGCGCCTACGCGCTGCCGGTCGAGGAGGGCAGCGCCGCCCAGCAGGCCGCCGCCGTGCTGCCCGGCAGCCGCGTGGTGGCGGCCTTCCACCACGTCTCGGCCGTGCTCCTGCTGGACGAGAGCGTGGAGAAGGTCGACCTGGACGTGCTGGTCCTCGGCGACGACCGCGAGGCCACCGACACCGTGCAGGCGCTGGCGGCGGTCATCCCGGGCGTCCGCGGCATCTACGGCGGCCGCCTGCGCAACGCCCACCAGGTCGAGGCGTTCACCGCGAACCTGATCTCCATCAACCGCCGCTACAAGGCCCACGCCGGCCTGCGCATCACCGACGTCTGATCCCGCGCGCCGCGGCCGGGTGGTTCACAACCACCCGGCATCCTCCGCGATCCGCACGGCGTCGATCTTGTTCCGCGCCCCGGTCTTGGTGATGGCCGAGGTCAGATAGTTGCGTACCGTGCCCGCTGACAGATGCAGCCGCCCGGCCGTCTCCTCCGCGCTCACCCCCTTGGCCGCCTCCCGCAGGACCGTGGTCTCGCGCTGGGTCAGGGGGCTCTCGCCGTACTCCATGGCCGAGCTCACCAGTTCGGGGTCCAGCACGCGCAACCCCGCGTGGGTTCTGCGGACCGCGTCGGCCAGCCGTTCCCCCGGCGCGTCCTTGACCAGGAAGGCCGTGATGCCCGCGGCCAGCGCCCGGCGTACCTGGCCTGGGCGGCCGAGCGCGGTCAGCACCAGCACGCGGCACTCCGGCAGCCGTTCGCGCAGTTCGGCGGCGGCGGTGATGCCGTCCACGACCGGCAGGTCGATGTCCACGATCGCGACGTCGGGCCGGTGCTCCAGCGCGGCGGGCACGATCTCGTCGCCGCGCGTCACCTCGGACACCACCGTGAGGTCGGTCTCCAGCCGCAGCAGCGCGGACAGCGCGGCGCGGATCATCAGCATGTCCTCGGCCAGCAGCACCCTGATCACGCCGGGACCTCCACGACCAGCCGGAACGCGCCGCCGTCCGCGTGTGTCCCGGTGGTGCCGCCTGCCTGGCCGGCTCGTTCCGCCAGGCCCGTCAGTCCGCCGCCGGGCTCGCGGGGCCGCTCGGCCGCGCCGTCGTTGACGATCTCCAGGCGGAGCCGGCCCGCGTGGACCGCCGTGGTGATGGTGCAGGTCGTGGCGGCGCTGTGGCGCAGGACGTTGGTGACTCCCTCGCGTACGGCCCAGGCCAGCGCCTCCTCCGAAGCCCGGGGCGGCGTGAGATCGGCGAGGTTGACCTGCACGCTCACCCCCGACGCCTCCAGCAGCGAGGCGGCCCGTTGCGTCTCGCCCCGCAGCGTCAGCTCCCGGTAGCCCCGGGCCACCTGCCGCACGTCCTGGGCCGCCTCCCTGGCCACCTTGACCAGGTCGCCGACCTCGGCGCGAGCCGTACCCGGATCGCGGTCCATGAGACGGGCGGCCAGGTCGCCCTTCAGTGCGATCGCGGTGAGGCTGCGGCCGAGACCGTCGTGCAGGTCGCGTGAGATGCGCAGCCGCTCCTTCAGCACGGCCGCCTCGGCCAGTTCGGCGCGGGCAGACTCCAGGTCGCGGCTGACGGCGACCAGGCGGACCACCACGTACACGATGATGCCGCTGATCGGGATCGTCACCGCGTAGAGGGCGGCGACGACGGGGATGTTCAGCGTGACCATGATGCCGCCCGCCTGCACCAGCGTCATGAGCGCGAGCAGCGGGGCGGCCGCCCAGAGCGGCAGGTAGAGCAGGAGCGTGCCCGCGAGCAACTGCGCCGTCACCCCCGACCAGCCGCTCGGCAGGAACGGGTCGGGCAGGTAGGTCGCCACGGCCTGCACCACCACCGTGAGCGGGAACAGCGGGGGCCGCACGCCCCGCAGCGCGGCCCGCATGTTGAGGAACTGGGGTATCCAGCACCCGGCGAGCGCGGCGAGCACGACGGCGGTGACGTCCAGGCGGCCCGAGGTCAGGTAGATCAGGCCGAGCATCGGATAGCCGACGGAGATCACCGCGATCAGCCAGGTGGCGAGGCGTTGAGCGGAGGAAGCGGTCATGGTCCGACAAATCTATGAGCGCCGCGGCTCCCAGCGAAACCAGAGCCGGATCGCGACCAGCCCGGCGAGCGTCCAGAGCGCCAGGTTCAGGGCGGGCGCGGCGAACTCCCCGGTCCGCATCGCGTGTACGGCGGCGCTCGTCGGCAGCAGGTCGAAGGCCGCGCGCACCCAGGACGGCAGCAGGTCGAGCAGCGGCCCCATCGCGCCCGCCCCAACCCCGCACACCAGGAACACCGGCACCGTCATCGCCGCCGCCAGCTCCGCTCGCGGGATCGCCGCGGTGTAGGCGGCGCCCAGCACCGCCGCGCACACCGCTCCGCCGAGCGCCGCCGCGAAGAACACCACCGGATTCTCGGGAAACGGCACGTCGGCCACGAACCGCACCACCAGCAGGCAGCCCACCACGATCGCCACGGTCTGCGTGACCGTGCTGGCGATCTCCCCGGCGAGGATGCGCGCGTCGGTGAGCATGGTCGAGCGCAGCCGCTTGAGCACGAGCTGGTCGCGCCGCATGGACAGCGCCACGGCGATGTTCATGAACGCGGTGATCGACAGCACGATCGCGGTCGAGCCGTAGAAGATCTGGGTGGCCGCGGCGACCCCGTCGGGCTGGACGTGCCGCATGAGCAGCGGCATCCCCACGGTCAGGCCGACCGGTGTGATCACCGACCCGGCCAGCATGGACTTGTCCCGCCAGAACAGCCGGGCGCCGAGCTTGTAGGTGGCGGCGAGGCTCATGAGGTGCTCCTGTCGAGGAAGAGGTCTTCGAGGGTGGCGGCGCGCACGTCCAGCCCGGTCAGGCGCAGCCCGCGCCCGGCCGCCCAGCTCAGCAGCGTCTGCGCGGCCAGGTCGGGGTCGTCGGCCCGGCAGACGGCCAGGTCGCCGTCGAGCGTGACCGGCAGCGGCAGCTCGCCGGGGGCGACGCCGGGCGGCATCCGGAAGGCCACCCGGCCGCTCTGGGCGGCCAGCGTCTCGGCCATCCCGCCCGCGGCGACGATGGCGCCGCCGTCCAGGATCGCCAGCGACGCGGCCAGCCGCTGCGCCTCCTCCAGGTAGTGGGTGGTCAGCAGCACCGTGGTGCCCTCGGCGGCCAGGCTCCTGACCAGGCCCCAGGTGTCGCGGCGGGCCTGCGGGTCCATGCCGGTCGTCGGCTCGTCGAGGAACAGCACCTCCGGACGTCCCAGCGTGGCCAGCGCCAGGTCCAGCCGCCGCTTCTCGCCGCCGGAGAGCTGCCGCACCTTGGTGCCCGCCTTGCCTTCGAGCCCCGCCAGCCGCAGCGCCTCGTCGCGTGGGCGGGCCGCGGCGGTGAAGTCACGCCACGTGTCGACCGTGCGCGCCACCGTCAGGTCGGGGAAGAACCCCGCCTCCTGCAACATCACGCCGGTACGGCGCCGCGCCTCCCCCCGCTGCCCGACCGGGTCGAGCCCGAGCACCCGCACCGTGCCCGCGTCCGGCCGCTGGAACCCGGCCAGCACCTCGACCGTCGTCGTCTTGCCCGCGCCGTTGCGGCCGAGCAGCGCGAAGATCTCCCCCTCCGCGACCTCGAAGGAGACGCCCTTGACGGCCTCGAACGCGCCGTGGCGCTTGACGAGGCCGGATACCTGGATGGCTGTCATGCCTCCGATCGTCGTGGGGTCAGCGTTGCGGGAACAGTGAAGAATTCACGATCCGCAGCAGCGCGCCGGCCACGGCGTCCGGGTCGACGACCTGGTGGAGGTGGGCGCCGGGGATCCGGGCCACCGGCCAGCCGCGCGCCGCCGCCTGCTCGGCCACCTTGTCGTACGGCGGGCCGTACCAGAGACAGCCGCACGGAACCGCGTCCCAGCCGGACGGGACCGGGACGAGCTGGGTGTAGTAGTCGAGCGGCAGCCGCGGCTGCTCGTCGGCCACGCGCCGCCTGACCTCGGGGTCGGGCAGCATCGGCGCGACGTCCTCCTCGCTCCACCAGTCGGTCCAGCGCGGCAGCCGGCCGTCCGCGCCGGCCAGGTCGCGCAGGAACGGCAGGAACGCCTCCTCCGCCACCCTGACCAGCCCGTCGCGGGGCGGCAGGTGCGCGTCGGCGAACACGCAGGCCACCACCCGCTCCCCCAGCCCCTCCTTGACCACGGGCAGGAACAGGCCCGCGTTGCTGTGCCCGGCCAGCACGAACGGCCCTTCCACCGGCACCGCCGCCCGCACCTCCTCGACCACCCTCGGCCAGTACGGCGGGCCGCCCTCGGTCACCTTGGTCAGATCGGGCACCACGGCCCGCCGGCCCCGTCTGGCCAGCGCCTCCGCCACGGGCTGCCAGGTCGAGGGGCCTACCGAGGGGCTGTGCACGAGCACGAAGATCGCCTGCATGCCCGCCACCCTCCCACGCCCCCACCCCGTCCCGCCCCGCATATCGCTCCCGGCGTGCCCACCCGCACAGCCCGGAACCCGGCACAGCCCGGAACACGGCCCAGCCCGGAACACGGCACGGCCCGGAACCCGGCACGCTGAAACCGCCACCCCTGAGTGCGCCAATCCCGGCACAGGGCCGCGGCCCCACGGCGGACCACCCGAGATCGCCCGGAGGAGGGCCCAGGAGGGGTCAGACGATCAGGGCGTGGGTGGTGGTGGGGTGGTGGGTGCCGTCGTAGGAGTGCCAGGCGGCCGCCAGCCCCGAGACCGCCCGGCTGAGCTCGCGGGGCGTGAACAAAAAGTGCAGCCGCGTGTAGGCGCCCAGCCCGCCCACCGGGTCGAAGGCGCGCCCCGGCGGGATGGCCACCCCGTGCCGCAGGGCGAGCTGGGCGAAGGCGTCGGTGTCGCCGTGCGGCAGCCGTACCCAGAGCGTCTGGCCGCCCAGCGCGGGCTCGAACGACCACGACGGCAGCCGCTCGCGCAGCTCCGCGCACAGATGGTCGTGACGCTCGCGCAGGACGGCGGTGCGCTCGCGGCGGATCTCCGGCAGGCGGCGCAGCAGGGCGACGGCGGCCAGTTGCGAGACGGCCTCGCCCGCGAGGTCGTGGATGGCGCGCAGCCGGGCCAGGCGGGTGGCCAGCGGCGCGGCGGCGCGGATCCAGCCGATCCGCAGCCCGCCCCACACGACCTTGCTCAGCGAGGCGACGGTGACGATCTGCTCGCCCGAGGTGAACGAGGCCAGCGGCGGCGGGGTCTCGCCGGAGAAGCACAGCTCGGCGCAGACCTCGTCGTCGATGAGCGGCACGTCGTGCTCGGCGGCGAGCGTGGCCAGGCGGCGGCGGGCGGGCACGTCCATGACCGCGCCCGAGGGGTTGCTGGCGGTGGGGACGGTGTAGGCGAGGGCGGGCCGCGAGTGCAGCGCCCCGGCCACCCCGTGCTCGGCCCCGCGCACGACCGCGGCGCCGTGGCGGAAGACCTCCAGCGCGCCCGGGTAGGTGGGCGACTCGGTGAGCACGGTGTCGCCGGGCCGCACCAGCAGCGCGGTCAGCAGGGAGAGCGCCTGCTGGGCGCCGGTGGTGACGACGATCTCGTCGGCGGTGGTGGGCAGGCCGCGGGCGCGGTAGTAGGCGGCGACGGCCTCGCGCAGCGCGGGCTGGCCCGCCGGGTAGTAGCCGAGGTCGTGGGGGCGGGCGGCGAGCCGTTCCGCCGCCTCGGAGTAGGCCTCGACCATGAACGGCGGCGGCACGTCGGGCGCGGCGCAGGTCAGGAGCTGGACCCCGTCCGGCGGGTGGAGCATGTGCTGGATCAGCGGGTTGGCGGGGACGCCGTCGACGACGCGGGCGGCCGCGGACTGGGCGGCGGCGACGCGGGTGCCGCTGCCCTGGCGGCGTACGACGCGTCCTTCCTGCTGGAGCAGGTCGTAGGCGGCCACGACGGTGCCTCGCCCGACGGCCAGGAGCCTGGCCAGCACGCGGTCGGGCGGGAGCAGGTGGCCGGGCGGCAGCACGCCGTCGTCGATGAGCGCCC
Organism: Nonomuraea sp. NPDC050790; assembly: GCF_044456745.1. NCBI lineage: Bacteria > Bacillati > Actinomycetota > Actinomycetes > Streptosporangiales > Streptosporangiaceae > Nonomuraea > Nonomuraea sp. NPDC050790. The sequence goes on from NZ_JBITGF010000005.1 coordinate 771,129, forward strand.
GCAGCCGGGCTGTGAGCAGCAGGTACAGCGGCCCGCGCCCGGTCGCCCACCGGCCGAGCAGGTCCACCAGATTGGCTCCATCCATAGACCAATTCTCCACCATTGGATCTGACATTGCCGGACATTTCTGGAGATGCTGTTGACATGGAACTTCGTCCAGAAACGCGTGCCGTACACCCGCCCCATCCGGAAGTCACCGGCAGCCGGCCCATCACCATGCCGATCTACCAGACGTCCGGATTCGTGTTCGAGGATCCCGCGGTGTTCGCCGACGGGATGGGCCGCCCCGACGGGGCCTTCGTGTACGGCCGGCTCGCCAACCCCACGGTCCGCGCCCTGGAGGACGCGGTGTCCGGCCTGGAAGGCGGCGTCGCGGGCCTGGCCACCGGCTCGGGGATGGGCGCCATCAACAGCGTGCTGCTCGGCCTGGTCGGCCCCGGCGACCACGTCGTCTCCCAGAAGGCCATCTACGGCGGCACCGCCGCCATGCTCAACGAGCTCGTCCACCGCTTCGGCATCACCGTCACCTACGTCCCCGAGGACGACCCGGAGGCGTTGCGCGCCGCCGTACGCCCGGAGACCAAGCTCGTCTACCTGGAGACGCTGGCCAACCCCGCCCTCCAGGTGGCCGATCTGCCCGGCATGTGCGCGGTGGCCCGCGAGCTCGGCATCGTCTCGGTCGTGGACAACACCTTCGCCACGCCCCTGCTCTGCCGCCCGATCGAGCACGGCGCGGACATCGTCGTCCACTCCACCACCAAGTACCTGTCCGGCCACACCGACGTCGTGGGCGGCCTCGCGGTCTTCGCCGACGACGCCCTCTACCGCAAGGTCTGGCACTTCTCGGTGGAGCTGGGCGCGACGCCCGACCCGTTCGCCGCGTGGCTGACGCTGCGCGGGCTGCAGACCCTGCACCTGCGCATGGAACGGCACTGCTCCAACGCCCGCTTCCTCGTCTCCCGCCTGGCCGCCCACCCGGCCGTGTCCACGGTCAACTGGCCCGGCCTGCCCTCCCACCGCTCCTACGAGCTGGCCGGCAAGCTGCTGCCCGACTTCGGCGGCGTCTTCTCCTTCGAGCTGGCCGGCGGCCGCCCCGCGGGCGAGAAGTTCATGAGCGCGGTACGGCTGGCCCTCCTCGCCCCCTCCCTGGGCGGCGTCGAGACCCTGATCATGCACCCGGCCACCACCTCCCACCGCTCGCTCAGCCCGGAGGAGCTGACCCGCCACGGCATCGGCGAGGGCACCATCCGCGTGGCCGTCGGCATCGAGCACCCCGAGGACCTCTGGGCCGACCTCGAACAGGCGCTGTCCTAGGGTCGATGGGACGACGACCGCACGACGACGGCAGGAGACGACGATGACGGTGACGCGGGCCGAGGTGCAGGCGGCGGGGGAACGCATCGCGGGACACGTGCTGCGCACCCCCGTCCTGGAGGTCTCCCCCGGGCTGTTCTTCAAGCTGGAGCAGGTGCAGCGGTCCGGCTCGTTCAAGGTGCGCGGGGCGTTCAACCGCATCCTGTCGGCGGGTACGCTGCCGGCCGCGGGCGTCATCGCGGCCAGCGGCGGCAACCACGGCCTGGCCGTGGCCTACGCCGCCCGCGCGCTGGGCGTGCGCGCCGAGATCTTCGTGCCCACGGTGACCAGCCCGGTGAAGCTGGCCGGGCTGCGCGCCCTGGGCGCCGAGATCACCCAGACCGGCGCCATCTACTCCGCGGCCGCGGAGGCCGCCGCCAAGCGCGCCGCCGAGACCGGCGCCCTGCCCGTGCACGCCTACGACCAGGCCGAGGTGATCGCCGGTCAGGGCACGCTGGCCCGCGAACTGTCGGAGCAGGCGCCGGACCTCGACACGGTCCTGGTAGCGGTGGGCGGGGGCGGGCTGGCCGCGGGGGTGGCGCTCGGCCTGCGCGAAGGCGTGAGGCTGGTCGTCGTGGAGCCCGCGCTGATCCCGGCCCTGCACCGGGCGCTGGCGGCGGGCCGTCCCGTGCCCGTCGAGGTGAGCGGGGTGGGCGCGGACGCGCTGGGCGCCACCCAGGTGGGCGGGCTGGCCTTCGAGGTGCTGTCGGGTGCGGGCGTCGAGAGCGTGCTGGTGTCGGACGAGGCGATCATCGAGGCCCGCCGCCTGCTGTGGTCGGAGCACCGGCTGGCCGTCGAGCACGCCGGCGCCGCCGCCTACGCGGCACTGCTCAGCGGCGCCTACCGGCCGCGGGACGGGGAACGCGTGGCCGTGGTGGTCTGCGGCTCCAACACCGACCCCGCCACCCTGACCACCTGAAACCCCGCAAGGCAGAAGAGGGAACCCCCAAGGCGGAACCAGCCAGGGAAATCAGCCAAGGCGAAAACCCTGCCAACGGAACCGGCAACGGGAGAACTCCGCCAAGGGAGAACCGGCCTCGGGGAGCCGGAAACCGGAAAGGCGGACCGAGGAAGGGAACGGGAAAGGCGGACCGGGGAGAGGACCCGGGGAAGGGGCCGCGCTTGGGGGGTGTGGGAGCGCGGCCCCTTGGTTCGCCGGTTCAGCAGTTGCCGAAGGCGGGCAGGCCGTACATGCGCAGGGCCAGCCACTCGATCGCCACGGGTCCGCCCTCGACGGCGCCCAGCACGTGCGTGCCGCCGGGGATCGACAGCCAGCGCGCGTTCACGCCCGCCCGGCAGTACTCCGAGCGCAGCGTGGCGCCGACGGCGTGCGGGATGATCTCGTCGCCGCGGGCGTGGTAGAGGAAGACGGGCACGCGCGGGGTCCGGGCGCCCAGGCGGTTCTCGGCCAGGCGGGCCTGCCACTTGGGCTGGTTCATGAGGTCGATGGGCGACAGGTCGGAGAAGCGCAGGCCGGCGAGCTTGCCGAGGTCGCCCACGCAGTCGTCGGCGGCGTCGGTCATCAGGGCTCTGCCGCGGTCGTTGAGGTCGTTGAAGAGGTCGAGCTCGTCGTAGGCGGCGTCGAAGCCGACACCGGCCGCGGCGGCGAGGCCGAAGTTGGGCCCGCCGTCGAGGCTCTGCGCGACGGCCCTGAGGTCGGCGGGCACGCCGCCCGCGGCGACGCCCTTCAGCCGCAGGTCGGGGGCGTAGGAGGGCTGGAGCTGCCCGGCCCACCCGGCGGAGGCGCCGCCCTGCGAGTAACCCATGACGCCGACGGGCGCGCCGGTGGACAGGCCGGAGCCGGGCAGGCGGATGGCGGCGCGCACGGAGTCGAGGACGGCGTGTCCCTGCGAGATGCCCGCCATGTACGTGTGCTGGCCGGGCGTGCCGAGCCCCTCGTAGTCGGTTATGGCCACGGCGAAGCCCTTGAGCAGGAACAGGCTGACCAGGGCCAGTTCGGCCTCCCTGCCCTCCCGCATGGCGAGGGACGGGGCGCACTGGTCGCCGAGGCCGTGGGTGCCGACGGCGTAGCCGATGACGGGACGGCGGCCCAGCGGGTAGGAGGCTTTGGGCACGAGCACGGTCGCGGAGACGGCGTTGGGCGCGCCGGTCGCCGAGGTGGAGCGGTAGAGCACATTCCAGGCGTTGACCGGGACTTCGAGGAGCTTGCCCGGCAGCAGGTACACCGTGGTCGGCTGGGCGGAGATCACGTCTCCGGCCGAGGCCGCCTGGGCGGGTACCGGGAGCAGGATGAGCGAGATGACCAGGGATAAGATCACGGACAGTCTCATGGCGCCGTCCTCCCGCGCGAAGACCACGCTGACCGCGTGGAAACCACGCCGATCGTTACCCGGCGGTAACCTTCTGTCAAGGCCCGAAATAACGCCGGTCAGGACATCCGTCCGGCAGTATGGTCGGATGGACTCAGGGTCTGTGGCCTTCCTCCGCGAGCTCCTCTCCGACACGGGCTGGATCGAGCGCACCCGCGAGCTGGGCATGGCCCTGCGGGCGACCCGCTCCCCCGGCGGCCTGCTCCTGGTCGGCACCCCCGACGACGAGCCGTGGCATCTGACCGCGCACCTGGGCGACGAGGCGCGGCTGTCGGGCCTGCCGCAGCTCGCGCCCACGCTGGTGCGCTGGCAGCCGCCCGCCGACGCCCCCGCCCACCTGCGGATCGGGCTGGAGCGCATCGAGGCGGCGCGGCGCGGCGAGACGCTATTCGTGGTGGCCGGGCAGCGGGCGCCGGTGCCGCTGCTGGAGCGGGTGGACGACGCCCGCCGTACCGGGGCGACGATCCTCGCGCTGGAGAGCGGCGACCCCGAGCTGACCGGGCTCGCGCACGACGCGCTGGCGATCCCGCAGCACGGGCTGATCACCTTCGACGGCGCGCAGCACCTGGTCAGCACCGCCGCGGGCGAGATCCCGCAGCGGCCGAGCCTACGCGACAGGCTCGCCAGGCTCCTCGACCGCGTGAGCGGACCGCAGGTGGCCGACTAGCTCCCGCGTCGCGTCCTCGATCGCGCCGATCACGACGGCCTGCACGGGGTCGGGCTCCCCCGACCGGGTACGGCTGACGCGCGTCACCGCGTCCAGCCGCCGGGCCCCGACGTCCTTGATGTAGCTGACCCGCACCTCGCCCTCGGGCACGTCGAGCAGCGCCAGCTCGGGCACGATGGCGACCCCGTGCCCCGCCACGACCAGCGCCAGCGTCGGGCCGAACTCGGTGATGACGTGCACCTTGCGCGGCTCGAACCCGTGGATCGCGGCCAGCCGGTCGAGCGCCTGCCCGCACGCCTGCGAGGGCTCGCCGGCCACCCAGGGCAGCTCGGTGAGCTCGCCGATCGTACGCGGCGCCTCGGGCCAGCCGGGCGGGGCGACGATGCGGTACTCGTCGACGTAGAGGGTGCGCGTGTTCAGCGACGGCTGGGACAGTCCGGGCAGGCTCATGTCCTGCTCGGTGATCAGCACGTCGACCTGGCCGAGCCTGAGCTCCTGGAGGGCGGGCGGGCCGTACACCTCGTGGATGATCGGAATGATCTTCGGATGGTGTACGGCCAGCCGCCGCATCGCCGGCACCAGGATGTGCTTGATCACGGTCGGGAAGGCGGCGATCCGCACCGGCCCGGCCAGCCGCTCGGTGAAGCGGGTGAGCTCTCTGCGCGCCTCGGCGAGCTCGTCCTCGACGCGTTCGGCGTATCCTGCCAGCACGCGCCCGGCGGGCGTGAGCGACACGCGGCGCTGGGATCGGTCGATGAGCGCCAGGCCGACCTCGCGCTCCAGATGGGACAGTTGCTGAGAGACCGCGGAGGGGGTGAGGAAGAGCGCCTCGGCCGCGCGCATGACGCCGCCGCGGCGGGCCACCTCGTGCAGGACACGCAGGCGCCGAGGGTCGATGTCCATGCAGCTCAGCTTACGCGCAGATTTAGATTTCTTTAATTGTGCTTTAGCTCAACAAATCCGGACAATGTCCGCCATGGAGCTCCTCCTTGACGCCCTCGGCTGGTTCGGCGCGGCCGCCCTCCTGTACGGCTACGCCATGATCTCAACGGGCAGGATGTCCGGGGAGGGCCTGCCGTACCAGGTGATCAATCTGTTCGGCTCGGTGAGCCTGATGGCCAACAGTGGGTACAAGGCGGCATGGCCGTCGGCGGCGCTGAACCTCATCTGGGCGGGGATCGGTATCGTCGCCCTCGTCAAGATCTACCGGTTGGGAGTAGCACGATGATCGTCGAGCTGAGCCACCGCATCGTCGAGGGCATGACCACCTACCCCGGGGTGCCGGGACCCGTGCTCGGCCTCCACCTGAGCAGGGAGGACTCCCGCGAGGTCTACGCGCCTGGCACGGAGTTCGAGATCGGGGTGATCACGATGGCCGCCAACACCGGCACCTACCTCGACACCCCGCACCACCGCTACGCCGACGGCGCCGACCTGGCGCGGGTCCCGATCGAGAAGCTCGCCGACCTGCCCGGACTGGTCGTCCCCGCCGAGGGCCGCCGCTCGATCGGCGTGGACGCCTTCGACGGCCTCTACGTGCGTGGCCGCGCCGTCCTCGTGCGTACCGGATGGGACGCGCACTTCGGCACCGAGACGTACGCCAGCGGCCATCCGTTCCTGGCGCCCGAGGCCGCCGCGTGGCTCGCCGAGCAGGGCGCCGCGCTGGTCGGCATCGACTCGCTCAACATCGACGACACCCCGCCACGCGGCGAACGCCCCGCGCACACGATCCTGCTCGGCGCCGGCATCCCCGTCGTCGAGCACCTGACCGGCCTGTCCGCGCTGCCGACCGGCGGCTTCCGCTTCCACGCCGCGCCGCCCATGGTCTCCGGCATGGGCACCTTCCCGGTGCGCGCCTACGCCGTCATCCCGTAGCTCAGTCGTCCTCGTCCTGGTCGGCCTCGTCCCACGCCTTGTTGCGCGCCGCGGCCCGCTCAAGCGCGCCCGCGGCCTCCTGCTCGGTGGCGTAGGGACCCATCCGGTCCTTGTTGGGACATCCCTGGTCGGGTTCCACCCTCATGTGCTTGAGGCAGAACCACCACTGGCCTTCGCTCACGTGAGCAATGATGCCCCTTTGATCCCTTCCCAAGCATGAACATCACAGGCCGAGCCCGGCCAGTTCCCCGCGCGAGGCCACGCCCAGCTTGGGGAAGGCGTTGTACAGGTGGTAGCCGACCGTCCGCGGGCTCAGGAACAGCCGGGCGCCGATCTCCCGGTTGCTGAGTCCCTGGGCGGCCAGGCGTACCGCCTGGAGCTCCTGGGCGGTGAGCCGTTCCGCCAGGCCGGGCGCGTGGGTGCGCACCGCGCGGTGCTCGCCCGTGGCGCGCAGCTCGCCCCGCGCCCGCTCGGCCCACGGCCGCGCGCCCAGGGTCTCGAACGCCTCGGCCGCGGTCCGCAGCCACGTGCGGGACTCGCTCATCCTGCGCTCGCGCCGCAGCCGCTCGCCGTACAGGAGCGCGGCTCGGGCCCGATCCATGGGCAAGGACTCGTGGTGTACGGCCCGCGCGTACAGGGCCAGGTCGTCGCTCAGCAGCGCCCGGTTGCGCAGGGCCACCGCCTCGGCCCAGGGCTGGCCGCTCTCGCGGGCCCACTGCTCGTAGGTCGTGGCCGGGTCGGCGGCGTCGGTGTGACGGCCGAGCCGTACGGCGGCTTCGACCAGGATGGGCAGCGCGGCGAGCGTCCCCGCGGGCCGCGCGCCCGCGAGGACGGCGGCCAGGCGGTCGAAGGCCGGCTCGTGGCGGCCGAGCCCGAGGTCGAGCAGGCTGAGCGCGGCGGCGGCGGGCATGGAGCCGGGAGCGGCGCCGTGCTCGGGCGCCTCGGCCGACAGCTCGCGGCAGCCTTCCTCGTCGCCCTCGACGGCGGCCAGCTCGGCGAGGATCGCGCGCAGCTCCTGCACGGGCCTGGTGTGGCCGGTGTCGGCGGCGATGCGCAGCCCGTCCTCGGCGGTGAGGCGGGCGTCACGGTGCGCGCCGGTCAGGAGCTGGCAGCGGGCCAGGACCACCTGGACGGCGGGCAGCGTGCCGAGCGCGCCGTGCTCGCGGCAGTCGCGTTCGAGCCAGGAGACCTCGCCGTAGGCGCCAGCGACGTCACCGGCGATCAGCCGCATCCTGGCGAACAGCAGCCGGTCGCGCACGTCGGCGTCCTCGCCCGGCGCTCCGGCGAGCAGGTCGCGCAGCGCGGCCATGCCGGCCGCGACCTCGCCGCGCTCGATCCGGTCGGTGGCCAGGGCGGCGGCGGCCAGCGTGGTGACCGGGGCGCCACCGGCCAGCGTGCCGGCGAAGCCGCCCATCATCTCCACGCACGCGAAGTCGTTGTTGCGCCAGGCCGCCGCGACCGCGTCGCGCAGCAGGACCACGGAGTCGCCGGGGGCCGACGCGTCGGTCTCGTGCAGCAGGATGCGGTAGGCGTCCTGGGCGTCGTCGCGGGACTCGGCCAGCACGGCGCGCAGCTTGGCGGCGCTGACCCGCTGCTCCATGCCGGTCAGCCGCAGCAGTTCCCCGGCCCGCTCGAACTGCCCCGCGTCGGTGGCCGCGCGGGCGGCGGCGACGTGGCGGCGCGAGCGTACGGCCGGGTCGGGGGTGAGCTCGGCGGCCCGCGCGTAGGCGGTGGCGACGGCCGCGTAGCCGCCGCGGGCCCTGGCCCGCTCGGCGGTGGCCGCCAGCGCGGCGGCGACCTCCTCGTCGGGTTCTGGGGTGGCGGCGGCCAGGTGCCAGACACCGCGGTCGCCGCCGAGTACGCCGGCCAGCGCCCGGTGCGCGGCCATCCGCCTGGCCAGCGGCGCGCGTTGGTAGACGGCGCTCCTGATCAGCGGATGGCCGAAGGCCAGGCGGGCGCCGGTGGCGGTGAGCAGGTGGGCGTCCTCGGCCGGTTCGAGGTCGGCGGGCCCGGCGCCGAGCTGCGCGGCGGCGGCGAGCACGGTGGCCGCCTCGCCGGTGTCGTCGGCGGCGGCCACCAGCATCAGCGTGCGGGTGGCGGCGGGCAGGGCGGACACCCGTTCGGCGAACCCCTGCTGGATCCTGCTCTGCACCGGTGCCGCCCCCATCGAGTACGGCCCCGGCCTCCGCCGCGCGGCCGACAGCTCCAGCAGGGCCAGCGGGTTGCCCGCCGACTGGGCCAGCACCTCAACACGCTCCCGGGCCGACAGCCCGCCCGCGCGCTCGGCCAGCAGCGCCTGGGCGCTGTCGTCGGCCAGGCCGTCCAGGCGCAGCTCGTCCAGGCCCGCCGCGGGGAAGCCGGGGGCGTGCGGCTCGCGTACTGCCAGCAGCATGACCACCCCCTCGGCCGCCAGCCGCCGCGCGGCGAACAGCAGCGCCGCGGCGGAGGCCTGGTCGAGCCACTGCGCGTCGTCGACCAGGCAGAGCAGCGGCCCCGACTCGGCCAGCAGCGTCAGCACGGCCAGCCCCACCAGGAACGGGTCGCCCTCCCCCGCGGGCCCGGTGCCGAGCGCCGCGGCCAGCGCCCTGGCCTGTCCCTCCGGCAGCCCGTCCAGCCGCTCGGCGGTACGGCCCAGCAGCAGACTGAGACCGGCGTAGGGCAGCTCGTGCTCCGACTCGATCCCCGCGCCGCGCAGCACCGTCAGCCCCTCGGCGCGGGCGGCGGCGGCCTCCAGGAGCGCGGTCTTGCCGATGCCCGCCGGGCCCCTGACGACCAGCGCCGCGCTGGCGCCCTCCCGGGCTCCGGACAGCAGCCGCTCGATCATGGCCGTCTCGTCCGTCCGCCCGTGCAGCATGTCTCAGAGGCTACCGGCGAAGTCGGCGCGGTGGTCGGCCACCCACTCCCGGTAGGGGCGGGCGGGCCGCCCGGTGACCTCCTCGACCGCCGCCGAGACGCCCTCGGGCCGCGAGGTGACCTCCCGCAGCATCCTGAGCGTGTCCTCGACCGCCTCGGGCGGCAGCCACGCCGCGAAGCGGGGCCTGGCCTCCTCCTCCGACAGCTCCTCGAAGCGCAGCGGCCGCCCGATCACCTCGCCGATGATCGCCACCCGTTCCTCCTGGGTCAGCGACTCGGGCCCGGTCACGTCGTACGCCGCACCGGCGTGCCCGTCGTCCAGCAGCGCCCGGACCCCGACGGCGGCCAGGTCGGCCTCGTGCACCAGCGACCTGGCCCACCCGCCGAACGGCTCCCGCACCACCCCGCCGCCCCGGATGTCGGCCGCCCAGCCCAGGTCGTTGCTCGCGAAGCCGCCGCCCCGCACGAACGTCCACTCGACGCCCGACTCCCTGATCAGGCCCTCGATCATCCGGTGGGAGGTGTTCACCGGGTCGGTGCCCTCCTCCGCCCCCGCCGACGACAGGTAGACCACCCTGCGTACCCGCCCGGTGATCAGCTTCAGCACCTCGGTGGCCCGCTCGTCGGCGGCCAGCGTCGGCCAGACGAGGAACACGCGGTCCACGCCGTCGAGCGCGGCGTCCAAAGTGGCGGGGTCGGCGAGGTCGCCGTACACCTGCCCAGGACGCCGCGGATCGCGGGTCAGCTCCCGCGCCTCGACACCCTCTTCACGCAACTGGGCGACAACCTGGCCGCCGACTTTTCCCGTGGCTCCCGTAACAAGAATCATGGTGTAGACGGTAGGAGCCGCCCCCCGGACGCAGCATCTGTCAACCGACTGGGGCTCGGTAGACTCGTGTCCCATGACGACACTGCTCCAGCCCGGGCGGATCTCGCCCATGCGCAAGGTCCCCGCCCACATCGAGCGGCCGGAGTACGTCGGCAAGAAGCGCCCCAAGACCGGAGAGTCCGACGTGAAGACGCCGGAGGTCATCGAGCGCATGCGGATCGCCGGCAGGCTCGCCGCCCAAGCCCTCGACGAGGTCGGCAAGCACGTACGGCCGGGCGTCACCACCGACGAGCTCGACCGGGTCGGCCACGAGTTCCTGCTCGACCACGACGCCTACCCGAGCACGCTCGGCTACAAGGGCTACCCCAAGTCGCTGTGCACCTCGATCAACGAGGTCATCTGCCACGGCATCCCCGACGACACCGTGCTGCGCGACGGCGACATCGTCAACGTCGACATCACCGCTTTCATCGGCGGCGTCCACGGCGACACCGACGCCACCTACCTGGTCGGCGAGGTGGACGAGGAGTCCAGGCTGCTGGTCGAGCGCACCCGCGAGGCCATGATGCGGGCCATCAAGGCGGTCGCCCCCGGCCGCCAGCTCAACATCGTCGGCCGCGTCATCGAGTCCTACGCCAAGCGCTTCGGCTACGGTGTCGTGCGCGACTTCACCGGCCACGGCATCGGCACGAGCTTCCACTCCGGCCTGATGGTCCCCCACTACGAGGACCCGTCGCTGCGCGTGGAGCTGCGCCCCGGCATGACGTTCACGATCGAGCCGATGCTCACGCTCGGCACCATCGACTACGACATCTGGGCCGACGGCTGGACCGCGGTGACCAAGGACCGCAAGCGCACCGCCCAGTTCGAGCACACCATCCTGGTCACCGACACCGGCAGCGAGATCCTCACCCTCGCTTAGGCACCACGCCGGTCACCGTCGTGCCCTCGCCGCGGACGCTGTTGACCGACAGGCTGCCGCCGATCTCGGCGAAGCGGGCCCGCATCCGGGTGATGCCCCGGCCCGCGTTGGCCGCGTGGAACCCATCGCCGTCGTCGCTGACCGTCATCCGCAGGCCGCTCCTGCCGACGGTCACGGCGACGGAGACCACCCGTGCTCCGCTGTGCCGCTCGACGTTGGCCAGGGCCTCCTCGATCGCCGCGAGCACCGCCCGCGCGATGGGCTGCGGGACCTCGGTCGCCGGCAGCGCCCAGGTCTCCACGGTGATCCCGGTGCGTTCGCCCCAGTCGCCGAGAAAGCCCTCCAGCTCCTCGGCCAGGCCCCGCCCCCCGCGCATGCGCGTCTCTTCCGCCAAGTGATCTCGCCCTTCCGACAAGCGGGCAACGCACCGGACCTGACTCCGGCCTTCCCCGACCACGGCGATGCGGCCGTGGGACTGCCCGGCTCCCCCGCTGAAAAGCCTACTAGGGCAGGTGCCGCGCGTGGGGGTGACAAGGTTCTATGGCGCGGGGGTTACTCTCCCTTGTCCGCCTTGTCCGCCTTGTTCAGCCGCGCGAGATAGTCGTTGTACCGGTTGAGCTCGGTGTCCCCGCCCGGGTTGCGGTCCGCGCGCCGATCCTCCCGCCGCGCCGTGCGATCCTCGTCGCGATACCACTGTACGGCTATCGCCAGCAGAACGATCAAGGTCGGGATCTCCCCGAACCCCCAGGCGATGGCTCCGCCGTTGCTCTGGTCGGCCAGCAGCGGCCCGCCCCACGTGCGCCCGAGCTGCTCGTACCAGTCGGCGGCCAGCACCGTGCCCATCATCATCAGCGCGATGCCGAAGAACGCGTGGAACGGCATGGTCACGAACAGCAGCAGCAGCCGTCCCACGTACGGCAGCTTGTGCGGCGACGGGTCCACGCCGATGATCACCCAGAAGAACAGGCTGCCGCTCAGCAGGAAGTGCAGCGTCATCGCGATGTGGCCCAGGTGCTCCTCCATCGCGCCGGCGAACAGCGGGGTGAAGTAGAGCGCGTAGGTCGAGGCGATGAAGATCGCGGTGGCGATCGCCGGGTGGGCGATGACCTTCACCGCCCTGCTGTGCAGGATCGTCGTCAGCCACTCGCGCGGGCCCCTGTCGCCGCGGCGGGCGGCGGGCTTGAGCGCGCGCAGCGCCAGCGTCACCGGGGCGCCCAGCACCAGGAAGATCGGGACGATCATGGACAGCGTCATGTGCTCGACCATGTGCACGCTGAACATGACCTTGGCGTAGCGGGCCACGCCGCTCTGGGTGGCGATCACCAGGACGGCCACGCCGGCGAACCACGACACCGTGCGGCCCCAGGGCCACTTGTCGCCTCGCTTCAGCAGGCGGTGGACGGCGGCGCCGTACAGGATGGCGAGGGCGGCGGCGATGGCGGCGAAGAACAGATCGAACCACCACATCGAGGCCAGCGTGGACAGCGTCATCGGCGGCGGCATCGCGAAGCCCAGCAGCTCGAAGGCGCGGTCGGCGGGCAGGCTCACCACCGGCGGCGGGGTGCGCGAGAGTGCCACCGCGAGGCCGACGGTGGCGAACATCAGCAGCGCCTCGCCCGCCGCCAGCCTGGTGAACGCCCTCGGCTTGCCCGCCTCCAGGCTGACCAGGGTGCGCTGGCGGTGGTACCAGCCGATGTAGCCGAGCAGCACGAAGCCCACGGTCTTGGCGACGATGAGCACGCCGTAGCTGGAGGTCCACAGGTCGGAGACGGCGGTCAGCCGCGCCACGACGCTGAGCAGGCCGGAGGCGCCGACGACCACGTAGAACCACAGCGCGGCCCGGGAGAAGCGGGCGGCCGCCTGCTCCAGTTGCGGCGCCTTGCGCACCGCGTGGACCACGAGCACGACCAGCCCGCCCACCCACAGCGCGAGGCCGGTCAGGTGCAGCGACAGCCCGGCCGTGGCCAGGTCGTGGTTGGGCGAGGAGGAGGCGTGCCCGGTCAGCGCGGGCGGCAGCAGCGCGACCAGCCCGAGCACGAGCAGCCCCGCGGCGGCCCCCGCGGTGATGGCCCCGCGCGAGAACAGCGCGATGGCCACCCCGAACAGGATCACCAGCGTCAGCGCGATGCCGTTGCCGACCTGCGTGGCGTAGCTCGGGATGTAGTTCTTGAGAACGACGTTCGCCACCGAGTCGGTGTAGAGGTCGGAGAGCTGGAAGAGCATCAGCAGGAACGCGAAGCCCGCCCACGACAGCGCCGTCCACGAGGCGGCCTTGACGTAGCCGAGCGCGCTCTTGCCGAGCATCCCCTTGTCGCTGGGCAGCAGCAGCGCGGCCACGAGCAGCAGTCCGACGGTGGCCACGGCGGCGGCGTCCATGCCGAGCTTGGACAGCGGCAGCCCCCAGCGCGTCAGCGGCCCTGCCACCGGGATGCCGGGGATGATCCGGGGGAAGGCCGCGCCGCCCACGATCAGCGCCACGACCAGCCCGGCTACGGCGGCGGCGACGGATCCGAGCGCCACCCGGGCGGTTCTGCTCACGGCTTCTTTCTCCGCATGCTCAACAGGAATCCGATGCCGATGCCGACCAGGCCGCCGACCACGATGATCAGCCAGATCGGGAACGTGGCCTGTCCCTCCCGCTCGGCGCCGACCGGGGTCTGCTCCGGCGTCTGCACCTGCTCCGCCGGCGAGGGCGGCGGGGCGGCGCTCGCGCTCTGCGACGGCGTCGCCTCCGGCGTGGGGGCGCCCTTCACGGTGAACGGGATCTCACCCTCGATCGGGTGCCCGTCGGAGGAGACCACCCGGTAGGCGATCGTGTACTTCCCGTCCCGCAGCGTGCCCTTGAGCGCCTGCGTCACCACCTTGCCGTCGAGCGCCGGCTTGCCCTCGTGGAACTCGCCGCCGTCACCCCTCACGATGACGAACGGCATGCGCACCTTGGCGGTGAACTCCAGCTTCACCTGGTCCACGGACTCGACCGTGCTGCCCTTGGCCGGGTCGCTGGTCCGCAGCGCGTCGTGGGCCAGGGCGGGGGCGGCGGTGCCGAGGAGGATCAGGGCGGCGAGGATCGCGGTGAGTGCCGCGAGCGGGGATCTGTTCATGGCATCCCCAAGGCTACCCACGCCGCCGCCCGGTCCCGCCGCCGCGCCGGTGGCTACAGACCGGCCGAGGCCAGCGCCCGCTGATACGCCCCGACGGCGCCCTCGACGTCTCCGAGCTCCTCCATGCCCTCGGCCGCGGCGTACCAGGTGCTGGCGACCTTGCTGGAGTCGGGCATCGGGCTCAGCCACGCGCGCACCGCGTCGATCTCGCCAGAGGCGTCGTCGAACCTGCCCAGCCCGATGTAGGCGCGGCTCATCAGCAGGTGGGACTCCGCGCCCGCCGCCCGCGCGGTGCCGGGAGCCGCGTCGCGGCCCATCGCCGCGTGCGTGAGCGCCTCCTCCAGACGACCGCCGACGATCTCGCTGCGTGCCAGCTCCATCAGTCCGTGGGCCTTGTCGAAGGTGCTCGCGGAGGTCTCCGAAAGCTCCTGGTTGGCACGCAGCACGATCTCGCGCGCCTCGCCGCTGGCCTGCGGGCGCACCCGCAGCAGCAGGGCCGCGTAGGCCAGCCGCATCCGGGCGAGGTTACGCGGCTGCCCGGTCTCGGACTGCACCGCGAGCGCGCGCTCGGCCAGCGACATGGCCTCCTCGCCCTGGCCCATGGCCAGCGCGACGAGGGAGGCGTTCCAGTTGGCGGCGACGACGGAGCGCGGGGTGCCGAGGGCGTCGGAGGCGTTGAGGAGCTCGGCGGCGTACTGGCGGGCGCGCAGCAGGTCGCCGCGGTAGAGGTAGGCCGCCAGCAGGTTCGCGCCCAGCTCGATGAGGGGGTCGGACCAGGAGGGGCGGCTCGGGGAACCGAGGACGGCCTCCCCGACCTCGACCGCCTCGGTGAGGCGGTCGCTGACCTTGTAGACGCGCACCAGCGCGCTGGCGACCTCGATCTGACGCTCGGGCGGGAGCTCGTCCTCGCGCAGCCTGCAGAGGATCTGCGCGGCGCCCTCCAGGTCGCCGGACGCCTCCGTGGCCAGAGCAAGTCCGAATTGTACGTCTTGACGCAGTGAAGCGAGACCTGTCAGGTTATTGTCGGCCAGCAGCTCGGCGAACCGGGTTCTGGCCTCGGTGACCTCACCGTTTTCCAGCGCCAGACGGGCGTAGCCGAGTGCGAGCTCGATGTCCTCCATCTGCTCGGCGGTTACACCGTTGACCAGATAGGAGAGTGAGCAGTCGAGCTTCTGGGCGAGGAGCTCAAGGACCGCAGGAGTCGGGGTACGCTTGCCACTCTCGATCAAGGAGACGTAGCTGTCGGACAGTTCGGGATGCGCCAGTTGGGCCTGCGACAGCCCCCGCTGTCGCCTGACGGTTTTAATCCGCAAGCCGACCAGGTCAGATGTGGTCACCGCTGACGCTCCCTGAAATGATAGATCCCAGTATCACCCACAGGCGAGGGAGAACCCCCATGCGCACGCGACTTGCCATGTCCGCACTAGCTGTAGTGATTGCGACCATTTCGGTCGCTGGAGGCAATGCTACGGCGGCACATGCCGAATCGCCATCCATCCCTCAAGTCAGCGCCTCGTTCGACATTCCTTCCTGCTGCTGACCGCATCGGCAGTTCGCGCCACCCACTTGCTCAGCCGCACTCTGTGCGAGTGGGCGGCGTTGTCCCCGTCCTGTTGATGCGCCCCACGCGCACCCCGTGCAAACAGGCTAGATCGCGCGTCTACATTTCACCTACATTCGGAGCCTGGCTCCGACGTGGTGGGGGATCCGAGTGACGTCCGACGTTCGCATCCGCCTTCTCGGCGTGGTAGGCGGGTCGACGACACGTGGTGCCATCGACCTGGGGCCACCTCGGCAGCAGGCGGTCCTGGCGATGCTGGCCTGCCACGCGCCCCAGCCGGTCGGCATCTCCGACCTGGTCGACGGACTGTGGAGCGGCGACCCGCCGCGTACCGCCCAGCAGAGTATCTACACCTACATCGCCGGCCTGCGCCGGGTCCTCGACGACTCCCGCGCACCCCGGGCGCAAGGGTCCGTCATTCTCGCCGCCGGACGCGGCTACCAGCTCCTGCTCGACCCGAGGCAGATCGACGCCCGCCTGTTCGCCCTCCATCTCGAGGAAGCACGCCTGCTGCAGGGCGGTGACCGCCACTCGGAGGCGCTCCCGCTGCTGGAGCGCGCCCTCGGACTCGCGCAGGGACCGCCGCTCAGCGGCGTGCCCGGCCCCTTCGCCGACGCCGAGCGGGCCCGGCTGCGCGAGCTCCACCTCTCCGCGGTCGAGCGCCGGGCCGAGTCGCTGCTGCGGCTGGGCCGAGCCGGCGACGCGCTCCCCGCGCTCCAGGAGTCGGTGGCGCGCCACCCTTCCCACGAACGGCTGCGCGAACTGCTCATGCTGGCGCTCTTCCAGGACGGCAGGCAGGCGGAGGCGCTGGCGGTCTTCGCCGAAGGGCGCCGGGTCCTCGCCGAAGAGCTGGGCGTCGACCCCGGAGAGGGTCTGCGTGCCGCGCACGAGCTCGTTCTGCGCGGGGTGGCGGCGCCCCGCCCCGGTGTGCCGCGCGAGCTGCCCCGCCCGCTGTCCGGCTTCGTCGGCAGGGACGCGGAGATCGTCCGGCTGCGGTCTCTGCTCGATCCCGAGGGCGGCGGGACGCCCCACCCGTTCGTCGCGATCTGCGGCCCGCCCGGGGTGGGGAAGTCGGCCCTGGCCGTCCTCCTGGCCGACGCCGTCAAGGACCGCTTCCCCGACGGGCAGCTGTTCGTCAACCTTCGCGGGGCGACTCCGGAGCTCGCGCCGCTGTCGCCGGTGGACGTGTTCGGCCGCTTCCTGCGGGCGCTGGGCGTCGCCGGGCAGGTCGTCCCGGCCGATGCCGACGAGGCGGCCGCGCTGTGGCGTACCCACATCGACGGCAGGCGGCTGCTGATCGTCCTCGACGACGCGGCCGGCCTGCGGCAGATCCTGCCCCTGCTCGGCGTGCCCCTCGGCACGTCGGTTCTGGTGACCGGCCGCGAGACGCTGTCGGGCGGCGACGACTGCGAGCAGCTCGTGCTCTCCGGCCTCTCCTCGGCGGAGTCGGCGGAGATGCTGGCGAAGCTCGCCGGATCCGAGCGGGTGGCGGCGCAGCCCGCCGACGCCGCGCGGGTGGCGCACATGTGCGGCGGCCTGCCGCTGGCCCTGCGCATCGCCGGGGCGCGGCTGGCGGAGCGGCCGGAGTGGAGCCTGTCCGCGCTGGCCGCGCGGCTGAGCGACGAGCGGACCCGGCTGGACGAGCTCCAGATCGGGACGCTGGCGGTCCAGCCCAGCATGGCGTCGAGCTGGACCGCGCTGCGTGACGCCGGGCGGGCGCGCGACAGCGCCGCCGCCCGCCTGCTGGCGCTGCTCGGCGTGCTTCACCTCCCCGACGTGACCGCCGAGATCGCGGGCGCCCTGCTCGGCGGGCCGGCGGCCGCGGCTCGCGGGGCGCTCGACCGGCTGGTCGAGGTTCACCTGCTGGAGCCGGTCCAGGACGACCGCTTCCAGATGCACGACCTCGTCCGGCTCTTCGCGACCACCTTGCGGCCGGAGGGAGCGCGCGAGACGGTCGTGCGGGTCCTGACGTGCCTGATCGCCACGACGCGCCGGGCGGTCAACCTGACCGATCCCCAGCGGGTGCTGGCGCCCCTGCCGGAGCTGGACGCGCCTCCCGCGCCCCTGCGCGACGCCGGTCAGGCCCGGCGGTGGCTGCTCGACGAGGAGGCCAACCTCCTGGCCGCCACGAAACAGGCGATGTCGGACGACGACGAGGAGATCGCCAGGCTCGGGGTCGCGCTCACGTTCGCCCTCATGTGGTTCCAGCACGGCACGTACCGCCTGACGGAGATGTCGGCCTGCAACGAACAGGCCCTGGAGGTGGCCGCTCGCCTGGACGACGGCTCCCTCGCCTGCCACGCCCACAACCACCTCGCCTTCGTGGCGTTGCATCGCGGCCAGCTCGCCGAGGCCCTGCGGCACCGTGAGCTGGAGCTCGACCTGGCACGGCGGAGCGGCGACACCTTCAGCGAGCAGCGGTCCCTCGGCAACCTCGCCAACATCCACGTCAAGCGGGGCGACTGCGAGCTGGCCCTGGAGTACGCCGCGCGGCAGTACGAGATCGCCCGCGAACTCGGCTCGCGGCTCGGCATGCGCTACGCCCAGATGATGCGGGGCGACGCCCTCCGCTACCTCGGCAGGCGCGAGGAGGCCGTCAGCGCCCTGGACGAGGCGATGGCCAGTGCCGTCGCCGACGACGACGCCCACCACGAGGCGGCCCTCCACATGATCCTCGGAGAGATCTGCCTGGAGGAGCGGCGTCCGGCGGACGCCTTGGGCAGCCTCCACCGCTCCCTGGAACTCAACCGCAAGGTGATCTACCGCGTGGCCGAGGTCCGCGTGCTCGTCCGCATCTCTCAGGCGCACCGTCAGCTCGGCCAGCCGGCCCTCGCCCTGGAGCACGTCGAACAGGCGCTGCTCCTGTCCCGCACGCTCGACAGGTCCGAGTGGCAGGGCCAGGCACGCCAGGAGCACGCCGCCGTCTACCGTGAGCTCGGCGTGCCGCCGGTGGACCCGGCCTGATCAGGGAGCGCGCAGGGCCAGGTAGAAGTCCACGCGGTCGCCCATGGTCGACAGGTCGCGTCCGGTGAGGTCCTCGATGCGCTTGATCCGGTAACGGACCGTGTTCACGTGCACGTGCAGATGCTCGGCGCACACCTGCCACGACCCCGCCGTGTCGAGGAACGTCCGCAGGGTCAGCATCAGCTCCGACTGGTGCCGGCTGTCGTAGTCGAGCAGCGGTCCCAGCAGGCTGGCGGCGAACGACCTGCTGATGTCGGCGGGCACCGTGGCCAGCAGCAGGCCGTGCGTGTAGATCTCGGCGCTGGTGACGACGCCGCCGCCGCGGCTCTCCGCGAGCCGGCGGGCATGGCCGGACTCCGCGACGCCGCCGCGCAGCGCGGCGGCCCCGGACAGGGCGCTGCTGAGCCCGGCCCGGACGCTGGTGCCGGGCAGCGACGACAGCACGTCCATGCCGGCGCGCAGCCGGTCGGCCAGGTCGTTCACGGTCCGGCCGCGCAGGGGCACGACGGCGATCGCGCCGTCCTCGCCCGCCGCCGCCACGGCCTCGCGTCCCAGCAGTTCCTCCAGCACCTGGCCGCCGAGCGTCACGGGGTCGGGGTCGCCCGCCCGCGCGCCCGTCGCCGTGGCGTTCACCACCGTGTACGGCTCCGCCGCGTCGATCCCGCAGGTCCGCAGCCCGGCGTTGAGCTCGGCGGCGTCGCCGTCGGCCAGGGCGGCGGCGACCAGTTGCTCGACCAGGCGGCGCTCCACCCGGCGGGCCGCGTCCACGCGGATGCGCTCCAGCGCGACGCAGGCGGCCAGCTCGTAGCCGAGGTCGGCCCGGTCGAGCAGGTCGCCGTCGCAGGCCAGGGCCCATCCGGCGGCCCGGTGGCCGCGGCCGACGGCGAAGACGGTGTACTCGCCCGCCCGGCACGGCAACCGGGGCGCGGCCAGGTAGGCGCGGGCCAGCCGTACCCTGACCGGCTCCTCACCCACGTCGGCGGGAACTCCCACCACGGAACCCGCAGCCGGGCCGCCTTCGGAGGCCGAGGCCACGTCTTCAGAGGGTGGGGTGACGTCGTCAGTGTTGTCGGGGGTTGGGGGGTCGGGGAGGGTGCCGGCGATCAGTTCGCCGGAGGCGGAGACGACCGCGCCCGTCACGCCGAGCTCCGCGGCCGTCAGGGCGACGAGCTCGGGCAGGTCGGCGCCCTCCGCCACCGCCGCGACGATGCGCCGGTGGCGGCCGAGCGCCTCGCGCACGTCGCCCGACAGCCGGGGCACGACGATCTCGCTGAGCGTGCGGAAGGAGACCGCGGTCGGAACCTCGATCAGGGGCAGGCCCGCGTCGGCGCAGGCGGCGACCAGGTCGTCGGGGACGTGCCCGAGCCACGCGTGCCCGGCCCCGAGCGCGGCCACGCCCGCCTCGCGCAGCGCCGCGACGAACCGCGGCGAGTCGCCGGGACCCTGGCGCCACAGCAGGCCGGTGAGCACCAGTTCGCCGCCGGACAGGTAGCGGCCGGGCTCGGGCAGGTCGGTGATGTACACGGAGGTGAACGCCGCGGAGGGATCGCCCGTGAGCAGGTTGAGGCGCAGCTCCGGGATCGCCAGCAGGTCACTGATGCGCACTTGGAGGAATATACAAGTCGGCCCGCCAACCGCTGACCGCGATTTCACCTGTCGCGCGTAGGAGGGCCGCGCGGGCCGGTGCTGTACTCGGAAGATGACGGAGACGGTCGGCACGACGCGGCAGGGCGTGGGCGAGAGCGCACGCCGGCCCGACGCGGCGCTGAAGGTGACGGGCGAGTTCGCGTACGCGTCCGATCTGTGGCTGGACGGCATGGTCTGGGGCGTGACGCTGCGCAGCCCGCACGCCTCGGCCTGGATCCGGTCGATCGACGTGGGCCCGGCGCTGCTGATGGACGGCGTACGCGCGGTGCTGACGCACGAGGACGTGCCCGGCGAGAAGTTCTACGGCCTGGAGCACCGCGACCAGCCGGTGCTCGCCATCGACCAGGTGCGCTACCAGGGCGAGCCGGTGGCGCTGGTGGCCGCCGACCATCCGGAGACGGCACGCCGCGCGGCGGCGGCGATCGTCGTGGAGTACGAGCCGCGCCCCGCCGTCACCGACCCCAGGGCGGCGGCCGACGACCCGGGCCAGCCGAAGGTGCAGCCGGGCGGCAACGTGCTGCGCAGGCAGCCGGTCACGGTCGGCGACACGTTCGAGGCCGAGGTGGTCGTGCGCGGCGAGTACGAGGTCGGCATGCAGGACCAGGCATTTCTCGGCCCGGAGTCCGGGCTGGCGGTGCCCGACGGCGAGGGCGGCGTCGACCTGTACATCGCCACCCAGTGGCTGCACGTCGACCGCGACCAGCTAGCCCCGTGCCTGGGCCTGCCGCCGGAGAAGGTACGGCTCACGCTGTCGGGCGTCGGCGGCGCGTTCGGCGCGAGGGAGGACCTGTCGATGCAGGTCCACGCCTGCATGCTGGCGCTGCGCCTGAACCGGCCGGTCAAGATGTCCTACGGGCGCGAGGAGTCGTTCTTCGGCCACGTCCACCGCCACCCGGCCTGGATGCGCTACGAGCACGGCGCCACCCGCGACGGCCGGCTCGTCTACGTCAAGGCCGACATCCTCCTGGACGGCGGCGCCTACTGCTCCTCCTCGCCCGCCGTCGTCGGCAACGCGGCCTCGCTCGGCGTCGGCCCGTACGAGGTGCCGAACGTGCGGGTCGTCGCCACCGGCGTCTACACCAACAATCCGCCCTGCGGCGCGATGCGCGGCTTCGGCGCCGTGCAGGCGTGCTACGCCTACGAGTCGCAGATGGACAAGCTCGCCGCGGCCTGCGGGCTGTCGCCGGTCGAGGTCCGCGTGCGCAACGCCGTCGCGCAGGGCTCGCGGCTCATCACCGGCCAGCTCATCGACGCGCCCGCGCCGCTGGCCGGCATGCTGCGCACGCTGGAGTCGATGCCGCTGCCGCCCGCCGCCGCCGGCCGTCCCGACCTGCTCGACCTGCCGGGCGGCGTCTCGCAGACGACCCACGGGGAGTCGGTACGGCGGGGCGTCGGCTACGGCGTCGGCATCAAGAACATCTGCTTCTCCGAGGGCTTCGACGACTACTCCACGGCCAGGGTCCGCGCCGAACTGGTCAACGGCGAGCCGCACGTCACCGTGCACACCGCCGCCGCGGAGGTGGGCCAGGGGCTGGTGACCGTACAGGCGCAGATCGCCAGGACCGAGCTGGGCGTGGACGACGTCACCGTGGCCACGGCGGACACGGCGGTCGGCTCCGCGGGCTCGTCGTCGGCCTCCCGGCAGTCGTACGTCACCGGCGGCGCGGTGAAGGCGGCCTGCGAGGCGGTGCGGGCGCGGTTCCAGGGGCTGGAGGCGCGGGCGGCGCTGGAGAAGTTCGGGCCGATCGAGGAGACGCGGGAGTACCGGCACCGGCCGACGTACCCGCTGGACCCGGTGACCGGGCAGGGCGACTCGCACACCCAGCTCGCCCTGTGCGTGCACCGGGCGGTCGTGGACGTGGACGTCGAGCTCGGGCTGGTCAAGGTGGTGGAGCTGGCGGCGGTGCAGGACGTGGGGCGGGTGCTCAATCCGGTGGCGCTGGAGGGTCAGATCCACGGTGGCACCGCGCAGGGGCTCGGGCTGGCGCTGATGGAGGAGATCCAGGTCAGGGACGGGCGCGTGGTGAACCCGTCGTTCACCGACTACCTGATCCCGACCATCCTCGACATGCCGCCGATGCGGCTGGAGATCCTGGAGAACGCCGACCCGGCCGCACCGTACGGACTGAGGGGGGCCGGTGAGCCGCCCACGCTGTCCTCGACGCCCGCGATCGCGGCGGCGGTGCGCGACGCGACCGGGCTGGAGCTTTCGCGGGTGCCGATCAGACCCGAGGAGATAGCGCTCCTATAGGTTGTGCGGATGAGCAACATCGAGGATGAGGCGAGAGAAGAATTCGCCAGGTTCGACACCGACGGCGATGGCGTCATCACCGTCGAGGAGATCCGGAAGGTCAACGAGGCACTGGGGACGCACGGCCTCGACCGCACCGAGATCGAGCTGTTCATCAGATCGGCGGACAAGGACGGGGACGGGCGCATCGGACTGGAGGAGTTCGTCGCCATGGTCGGCGGCGGGCGGCACGAGAAGGCATGACCGGCTCCCCCGCCGGGTAGGCAACCGGCACTCCCCCTTGATCGCTAGGGGGGACCGCTGTGCTCGACCGCTTCTTCGAGCTGTCCGGGCGGGGGACGACCGTCGGCCGTGAGGTACGCGGTGGCATCACCACGTTCATGGCCATGGCCTACATCATCCTGCTCAACCCGATCATCCTGGGCGGTGCCAAGGATGTCACCGGCGCGCAGCTCACCATCGCCCAGCTCACCACCTCCACGGCGCTGGCCGCCGCGATCTGCACCCTGCTCATGGCCGTCGCGGGCAACGCGCCGTTCGGACTGGCGGCCGGGCTCGGGCTGAACGCCGTGGTGGCCTACCAGGCGGCGCCGTTCATGACCTGGGCGCAGGCGATGGGCCTGGTGGTCCTCGAAGGCATCGTGATCATCATCCTGGCCGTGACCGGGCTGCGCACGCTGATCATGAACGCGATCCCGCTGGCGCTCAAGCACGCGATCAGCGTCGGCATCGGCATGTTCATCGCCCTGATCGGCCTCGTGGACGCCAGCTTCGTCGGTCGCGGCACCGGCACGCCAGTGCAGCTCGGCGCGACCGGCCACCTGGCCGGGTGGCCGGTGACGGTGTTCTGCTTCGGCCTGCTCCTCATGATCGTCCTGTACGTCCGCAGGACGCCGGGCGCCATCCTCATCAGCATCGTCGTCACCACGATCGTGGCCGTCGTCGTGAACTCCCTCGCCGTCATCGACCCCAAGACCTGGGGCATCGTGGTGCCGCGACTGCCCGAGTCGCTGGTCGCGGCGCCCGACTTCGGGCTGGTCGGGCAGGTGGACGTGTTCGGCGGCTTCGCGCGGGCGGGCGTGGTGACCGCGACCGTGGTGCTGTTCACGCTGGTGCTGTCCGGGTTCTTCGACGCGATGGGCACGATCATCGGGGTCAGCGACGAGGCCGGTCTGGTCGACGAGAAGGGCCGGGTGCCTCGGCTGGGCGCCATCCTCACCGTGGACGGTGTCGCCGGCGTCGTGGGCGGCTCCATGAGCGCCTCGGCCAACACCGTGTTCGTGGAGTCGGCGGCCGGGGTCGGGGAGGGGGCGCGTACCGGTCTGGCCAGCGTGGCGACGGGGGCGCTGCTGGGTTTGACCCTGCTGTTCACGCCGCTGGCGGCGGTGGTGCCGCCGGCCGCGGCCACGCCCGCGCTCGTGCTGGTCGGGGCGCTGATGATGACGCAGGCACGCAAGATCAACTGGGAGGATCTGGACCTGGCCATCCCGGCGTTCCTGACGATCGCGCTGATGCCGTTCACGTACTCGATCACCAACGGCGTCGGGGCCGGGGTGATCGCCTACACGCTGATCAAGGCGGTGCGCGGGAGGTTCCAGGAGATCCCGTGGCTGCTCTGGGTGGTTTCGGTGATCTTCCTGGCCTATTTCGGGATCTCCGGGTTCGAGGGGCTGTTCGGCTGACGGGCCAGGGCCAGGTCGAGGGCCTGCCGTTCGGTGCGGACGCGCGCCTCCCAGCGCGGGTTCTTCAGCGCGGCGGCGAGGTCCGCCGCCCGCCCGGCCGGCTCCTCCGCCTCCTCCGGCCCCAGCCCCACAAGTCGGACCTGTGCGCAGTCGTCGCCCGCGGCCAGCGTCTCCCTGCTGGTCACGATGAGCACCACGCCCGGCGGGGGTGACAGGAGCGGCCGCACGTGGGCGAGGCCCGCGGCGTCGTCGAGGATGACCAGGACGCGGCACCGCGGACTCCCCGGTCTCCGGCACCCCGCGCAGACCCGCCACGTAGGTGTAGATGCTCTGCCCGGCCGAGCGCGGCGCCCGCGCGCCCCACAGCCCCTCGATCAGCGCGGCCATCGCGACCGGCTGGGGCGCGTGCACCGCCAGCATCGCCAGGACGGCCTGCCGGCGGGGCGGGCCCGTGACGAACTCCCCCGCGGGCGTGAGCAAGCCCACCGGCCCGAACAACAGAACCCGCACCTGGTCACCCTCCGAAGACCCGACTCACCGGCGAACCTAGCCAGCGCCCCCGACGAAAAAGCCGGCTCAGAGATCGCCCGAGTTGCAGGCGGCGCCGTTCTTGTCCTTGTCGGTGTACCAGAAGTACTCCGCGTCGCGGTCCTTGAAGTAGGGGCCCTTGCCCGCGGCCACGACCTCCTTGCAGCCGGCGAACCGCCGGTCGTCGGCGGGCAGCCGCGAGCCGCCGGTCGGGTTCGCGCCGACCGGGGTGTTGGCGGCCGGGGCGGTCGTGCTGGGGGCGCCGGTGCCGGGAGGCGTGGTCGCGGTGGGAGCGCCGGTGCCGGGCGGCGCGACCGGGGTGCCGGTGTTCGGCAGCCCCGTGGTCGGCGCACCCGTGTTCGGCAGGCCGGTGTCGGGCGGGCCGGTGCCCGGGTCGGTCGGCTGGCCCGTGGTCGGCAGGCCGGTGGCGCCGGGGTCGGCGCCCAGGCGTACGGCGAGGGCCTCGGCGTCGGTCTTCATCAGGGGGCCGATGCTGACGCTGTCGCCGTCCATCGCCTGGGTGACGTTCGGGGCGGCCACGACGACGTTGGGCGGCGTGAGCACCACGGCCAGCGGCCGCTGGTCCTTGACCAGCTCCTGGATGATCGTGGCCACCCTCGCCTTGAACGCGGGCGCCATGGCGATGCGGACCGAGTACGTGCCGTCGTCCTCGGCCACGGTCTCGATCTGCTGCACGGAGTCGACCGTGACGCCCCTGCCGATGAGGAAGCAGGTGGTCTGCTTCTCGTCCAGGACGGCCTCCTCGCCGGGGCAGGGCGCCTCCTTGGACTCGCGCACCGGCGCGAAGTGGATCGGGGTGGCCAGCCGCATCGGCGGCACCGCGCCCAGCAGCGGGGCGTCGGGGCTCCTGGTCATGAGGACGGCGACCGCCCCCAGCACTCCGGCGATCACGATCACCAGGACGAGCGAGACGATCAGGACGATCGTGGTGAGCTTGCTGGCCTGCGGCTGTTCAGGCCGCGGTGTGTCGGAGACCGGTGGATTCTCCATCGACATGGACGACGACCCCATCCTGGCGTTCGCGGGCTGCCGGTGAGCTTATCGAGGACAAGCCGGACCGGGGTAATCAGCCGGAATTTCTCAACTTTCCACCATGGTGTGAGGAAGAATGGAAGAACAATTACAGATTGTCGATAGTTCTGTTTGGCCGTCGAGCCGAGAGTGGTCTCATGAAGGTCGGAGTACCCCGCGAGATCAAGAACAACGAGTTCCGCGTGGCTCTCACCCCCGCGGGCGTCCACGAGTTCGTCCGGCACGGCCATCAGGTCCTGCTGGAGAAGGACGCCGGCGCCGGCTCGGCCATCCCGGACGCCGACTTCGCCGCCGCAGGAGCACTCGTCCTGGACTCGGCCGACGCCGTCTGGGCCGAGGCCGATCTGGTTATGAAGGTCAAGGAGCCCGTGGCCGAGGAGTATCACCGGATGCGCAAGGGTCAGGTGCTGTTCACGTACCTGCACCTGGCGGCCTCCGAGGCGTGTACGCGCGCGATGCTGGAGTCGGGGGTGACCGGCATCGCGTACGAGACCGTGCAGGACGCGAACGGCGCGCTGCCGCTGCTGGCGCCGATGTCGGAGGTGGCGGGACGGCTCGCGCCCCAGGTCGGCGCCTACCATTTGATGCGCTCGGAGGGCGGCAGGGGCGTGCTCATGGGCGGCGTGCCCGGCGTGCGGGCGGCCAACGTCGTCGTCATCGGCGCGGGCGTGTCCGGCATGAACGCGGCCGCCATCGCGCTCGGCATGCAGGCCGAGGTGCTGCTGCTGGACCGCAACATCGACAAGCTGCGCCAGGCCGACGCCATCTACCAGGGTCACTGCCAGACGGTCGCCTCGAACACGCTGGAGATCGAGCTCGCCGTGCTGGAGGCCGACCTGGTCATCGGGGCCGTGCTGGTGCCGGGCGCGAGGGCGCCGAAGCTGGTCTCCAACGACCTCGTACGCCGGATGAAGCCAGGCTCGGTGCTCGTGGACATCTCCATCGACCAGGGCGGCTGCTTCGAGGACTCGCGCCCGACCACGCACGCCGAGCCGACCTACCGGGTCCACGACTCGATCTTCTACTGCGTGGCCAACATGCCGGGCGCGGTGCCGCACACCTCGACGTACGCGCTGACGAACGTGACCCTCCCCTACGCCCTGGCCATCGCCGACCAGGGCTGGGCGCGGGCGCTGCGCGGCGACCCGGCGCTGGAGCACGGGCTCAGCACACACGAAGGGCACCTCACCAGCCGGCCCGTGGCGGAGGCGCACGGGCTGGAGTGGGTGCCCATCGAGGACGTGCTCGGCTGAGGCTAGCGCCGGGTCACTGCTGCGACTGCGACGGCACCGGCGACGGGCTGCCGGACGGCTGCTGCTGCTGCGGCTCGGGCGGCAGCGGGGCCTGGTCGGCGGTCGTGGTGACCGCCTGCTCGCCACCGCAGGTCGCGCCGGGCTCGGGGGTGTCCTTGCCGTTCTGGTACTTCTTGATGAACGCGGGCAGCTTCTCGTCGGTGGCCTTGTCCAGCTTCAACTGGTGGCCCCAGGAGGAGGCCACGATCGGAGCGGGCAGGTTCGGGAACGGGCTGACCAGCATGTACTCGATGCTGCCGGTCTCACCGGCGACCTTCTTCAGCGCGTCGACCTCGGCCTTGGGCAGGTCCGGCCGGTAGGTGATCCAGACCGCGCCGTGCTCCAGCGAGTGGACCGCGTGCTCGGAGTGGATGGGCTTGTCGTAGATGTCGCACTGCTGCCAGTAGTTGTTGTGCTCGCCACCCACCGGCGGGTTCTCCTTGTAGGAGACCTTGTTCCACACGTGCTGCCCGGCCTCGTACTTGACGCTGGTGACGGCGTCGAGCGAGCTGGCCCTCGACTGGTTGATCATGTAGAAGCCGACCACGCCGACGAGCAGCACGATGACCGCGCCACCCGCTCCCCACATGAGGAGCGCGGTGCGGCGCTCCTTACGCCTTTGCGTGGCCCGCATCTTCTCCAGATGCTCGCGCCGCGCCTGCGCTTTCTCCTTCGTCATCGCGATTTTCCTCCATCGGCATGCCAACTGCGGGTCACCCTATGCCCTCCGGGCGTATATGGAGAATAAGAAGCTTAACGACGAGCTCACGCCATGCCTGGGTAGGCTGGAAACGACATGAACAAGCTCATCGCCGTCGCCGCGGTCGCCATGGCGGCCATCGCCGCCTTCCTGCTGTTCGGCAGGGGAGGCACGCCGTCAGAGACCTCCGCGGAGGCCGGGTTCGCCCGCGACATGGCCACCCATCACGCGCAGGCGGTGGACATGTCGTTCACGATCAGGGACAAGGGCCCCGCCCCCGAGGTGCGCAACCTCGCCTTCGACATCATCAACACCCAGGCGAACCAGCGCGGCATGTTCCTCGGCTGGCTGCAGCAGTGGGACCTCGGCCAGACGACCGACCTGCGGCCGATGGCGTGGATGAGCGGCCACGGGCACGGCGGGCAGCCGGTGAAGGCGGGCGTGATGCCCGGCATGGCCTCGCGCGAGGAGCTGGACAGGCTCAAGGCGGCGCGGGGCAAGGACGCCGAGGTGCTCTTCCTGCAGCTCATGATCCGCCACCACGAGGGCGGCGTGCAGATGGCCAGGGGACTGCTGCCGCTGTCGGAGCGCGACGAGGTGACCGGCATGGCGCAGAAGATCATCGACGGCCAGAACGGCGAGATCAAGCTGATGACCGAGATGCTCAAGCACCGCGGGGCGCAGCCGCTGCCGTCCATCTTGTGATCTACGACGCCGCGGTGGTCGGCTCGGGCCCCAACGGGCTCGTGGCCGCGATCACGCTCGCCGCGGCGGGACGCCGGGTGCTGCTGCTGGAGGCGGCCGACCGGTTCGGCGGCGCGCTGCGTTCGGCCGAGCTGACGCTGCCCGGCCACGTCCACGACGTGGGCGCCACGGTGCTGGCGATGGCGCTGGTCTCCCCCGCCTTCCGCGCGCTCGGGCTGAGCACGCTCGTGCCGTTCGCGCAGCCCAGGATCGCCGTGGCCCATCCGCTGGACGACCGGCCCGCCGCGCTGGTCCATCGCGACGCCGGCCGTACCGCTGAGGGGCTGGGGCGGGACGCGGCGGCGTGGCGCGCGTCGGTCGGCGCCGCGGCGCGCGCGGGCGCGCCGCTGGTGGAGACGCTGCTGTCGCCGCTCTCGCCGCCCAGGGCGCCGGTGGCGGCGGCGCGGTTCGGGATGCTCGGCGCGCTGCCCGTGACCGTGCTCGGGCGCGCGCTGTTCAGGACCGCCGAGGGGCGGGCGCTGCTGGCGGGCATGGCCGCGCACTCGATGCTCGACCTGCGCGCGCCGATCACGAGCGGGTACGGCATGCTGCTCGCGGCCAGCGCGCACATGGTCGGCTGGCCGCTGGTCAGGGGCGGTTCGCAGGTGCTGGCCGACGCGCTGGTGGAGCGGCTGAGGAGGCTGGGCGGCGTCACGGTGAGCGGCCACCGGGTACGCGACCTGCGCGAGCTGGACGCGCCGGTCGTCATGCTGGACGTGACGCCGCGGCAGTTCCTGCGGATGGCCGAGCTGCCCAAGGGCTACCGCGACCGGCTGCGCCGCTTCCGTTACGGGCCGGGCGTGTTCAAGATGGACTGGGCGCTCGACGGCCCGGTGCCCTGGCGCGATCCGCAGGTGGCGCCGGCGGGCACGGTCCACCTGGGCGGCACGCTGGAGGAGATCGCGCTGAGCGAGGCCGAGGTGTCGGCGGGCCGCCACTCGCCCCGGCCGTACGTGCTGCTCGTGCAGCCGTACGCGGCCGACCCCACGCGCGGCGGCCACACGCTGTGGGCCTACTGCCACGTCCCGCGCGGCTCGACGGCCGACATGAGCGCCGCGATCGAGGCGCAGATCGAGCGGTACGCGCCGGGCTTCCGCGACCGGGTCCTGGCCAGGCATACGATGAACACCGCCGACCTGGAGCGGTTCGACCAGAACCTGGTCGGCGGCGACATCAACGGCGGCGCCGGCTCGCTCGGGCAGTTCGTCAAGCGGCCCGTCTGGTCACCGGCGCCCTGGCGCACGCCGCTGCCCGGCGTGTACCTGTGCTCCTCCTCGACCCCGCCCGGCGGCGGGGCCCACGGCATGGGCGGCTACCACGCCGCCCGGCTGGCGCTGCGCGAGCACCCCTGACGGCTCAGGCCGCCATCTCCTCGCGTACGGCGGCGGCGAAGGCGTCCACGTCGGCCTCGGTGGTGTCGAAGGAGCACATCCAGCGCACCTCGCCGGTCGCCGGGTTCCAGGTGTAGAAGCGGAAGCGCTTCTGCAGCCGCTCCGTCACCTCCGGCGGCAGGATGGCGAAGACGGCGTTGGCCTCGACGGGCCTCGGCACCTCGACGCCGGGGATGTCGCGCACGGCCTCGGCCAGGCGGCGGCCCATCGCGTTGGCCTGGCGGGCGTTGCGCAGCCACAGGTCGCCGCCGAGCAGCGCCTCGAACTGGGCCGAGACGAAGCGCATCTTGGACGACAACTGCATGTACGTCTTGCGCAGGTAGTCGACTCCGCGGGCGGCGGCGGGGTTGAGCACCACGACGGCCTCGCCGTACAGCAGCCCAATCTTCGTGCCGCCGAAGGAGAGGACGTCCACGCCCGCGTCGGTGGTGAGCGCGCGCAGGGGCACGCCCAGGGCGGCGGCGGCGTTGGTGAGGCGGGAGCCGTCGAGGTGGACCTTAAGGCCCCGTTCGTGGGCGTGCGCGCAGATCGCGGTGATCTCGCCGGGGGTGTAGACGGTGCCGAGCTCGGTGGTGTTGGAGATCGACACGACGCCGGGCTGGGCGCGGTGCACGTCGCCGAACCCCCACGCCTGCGTGTCGATCAGCTCCGGGGTGAGCTTGCCGTCGGGCGTGGCGACCGTGAACAGCTTGATGCCGCCCGCCACCTCCGGCGCCCCGCCCTCGTCGGTGTGGATGTGGGCGGTGTCGGCGCAGATGACCGCCTGCCAGGGGTCGAGCATGGAGCGCAGCGAGACCACGTTGGCGGCGGTGCCGTTGAAGACCGGGTAGGTCTGCGCCCGCTCGCCGAAGTGCCGCTGGAAGACGCCGTGCAGGGCCTCGGTGTAGACGTCCTCGCCGTAGGAGATCTGGTGGCCGCCGTTCGCGCGGACGATGGCCTCCAGGATCTCCGGGTGGACGCCCGCGTAGTTGTCGCTCGCGAACGCCTTCAGCTCTGGGTCGTGCCGGGGAATCACGCGGTGAGGTCCAATCGGGTGCCGTTGATCTGTGCCGCCGGACGCTCGTAGAGGCCGCCGATGGCTTCGGCGAGGGTACGCACGTCGGTGAACCCCTCGAACCGCGCCTCCGGCTTGGCCGCCCGCATGGCGTCGTTGACCAGCGCCTTCACCACCAGGATGACGGCGGCGGAGCCGGTGTCCTTCAGCGCGTCGGCCAGCGACCTGGTCCACGCCTCCGAGGCGGCCTTGGCCGCGGCGTAGCAGGCGCCGCCCGCGGTGGGGTTCTCGGCCGCCTTGGCCGAGACGATCACGAACCGGCCGTTGTCGCTCTTGCGCAGCAGCGGCTCGAAGGCCAGCGTGACGTGCTGCAGGGTGCGCACGAGCAGGTCGTGCAGCACGTTCCACTCGTCGAGGTCGGTGTCGGCGAACGTCCTACCGCCGCGCCAGCCGCCCACGAGGTGCACCACCCCGTCGACGCGGCCGTGCTCGACGTCGATGCGCTCGGCCAGCGCCTGTACGGCGGCGCGGTCCAGCAGGTCGACCTCGTCCTTGTCCACGCCGACGACGGTGTGGCCCTGCTTCTCGAAGTACGCGGTGACCGCCTGGCCCGTGGGCCCGGCGGCGCCGGTGATGAGGATGATCATGCGCGGATCCCCTTGGTGCTCTCGACGACGTCTGCGAGCTTACGGCGCAGCGCCTCGTAGAACATGCTCAGGGGGAACTCGTCCGGCAGCACCGCGTCCACCTTGGCCTTCTGCTCCTCCGGCAGCGCCTGGATGCCCTTGGCCCAGGTCGAACCCGGGTTCGCCGCCACGTAGGCGCTGACCAGGTCATACGCCGCCAGCCAGTGCGCGATCTTGGACCGGTCGATGCTGTCGCGGTAGAGCTTCTCCACCTCCCCGCGCAGGTCGGCCACGCCGTCCGCGACCCGCTCCCAGTCGATCGTGAGCCGGTTGTCGGTCCAGCGCACGATGTCGTTGCGGTGCAGGTAAGCGAACAGGAGCTGCCCGCCGAGCCCGTCGTAGTTGCGCACCCGCTCGCCGGTGATCGGGAAACGGAAGAGCCGGTCGAACAGGATCGCGATCTGCACGTAACGCGCGTGCGGCACCCCGTCCTTCTCCAGCTTCACCGCCTCGCCGAACGCGGTCAGGTCACAGCGCAGTTCCTCCAGCGAGTAGAGCCAGTACGGCATGCGCTGCTTGATCATGAACGGGTCGAACGGCAGGTCACCATGGCTGTGCGTACGGTCGTGGATCAGGTCCCACATGACGAACGTGTCCCGGGCGAGCTGCTGCGAGGCCAGCAGCCGGGCGGCGTCCGGCGGCAGGTCCAGCTTGAGCGTGGCGGCGGCGGCGCCGGAGACCGCCCGGAACCTGGCCGCCTCCCGGTCGGCGAAGATGCCGCCCCAGGTGAAGCGCTGCGGCGCCTGCCTGACCGCGACGGTCTCGGGGAACAGCACGGCCGAGTGGGTGTCGTAGCCCGAGGTGAAGTCCTCGAAGGCGATCGGGACGAACATCGGGTTGTCGTAGCCCCCGGCCTCCAGCGCGGCCAGCCAGTCGGGCCAGATCGTACGGATCCAGACGGCCTCGACGTTGCGGTTGGGGTTGCCGTTCTGCGTGTACATCGGGAACACCACCAGGTGCTCCAGGCCGTCCACGCGCTGGGTGTCGGGGTGGAAGAGCTCCAGCGAGGCGAGGAAGTCGGGGACGCCGAGGTCCTGCTCCGACCAGGCGCGCAGGTCGTCCTGCACGGCCTGGAGGTAGGCGGCGTCGTGCGGGAAGTGCGCGGACATCTCGGCCACCTGGCGGGCGATCGAGCCGACCAGTTCCTTGGCCCGCTCCTTCTCCTCCTCCCGCACCGACCCGTCCTTGACCTGCAGCGGCCGCAGCTCCTCGACCGTGGCCTTGAGCCTGGC
Organism: Nonomuraea sp. NPDC050790; assembly: GCF_044456745.1. Taxonomy (NCBI): domain Bacteria; kingdom Bacillati; phylum Actinomycetota; class Actinomycetes; order Streptosporangiales; family Streptosporangiaceae; genus Nonomuraea; species Nonomuraea sp. NPDC050790. Next base: position 803,784 of record NZ_JBITGF010000005.1, read on the forward strand.
GAAGCCTTCTGCCTTGGTCTTGTCCTGGTCCGTCCTGCTTCGTTCGTCGGAGGGGAGGCGGGCGGCCCAGGTGACCACGTTGCCCCAGAGGCGGCGGTGGTCGTAGTCCTCGATGGAGTCGTCGCCGAACAGGTCGGAGTCGGCGAACACGACCACCCTGCCCTTGCCGTACTCGAGGGCCACGGCCAGGGGGGTGGTGGCGGGGGTGGCGGACGGCGAGGACGCGAACAGGACGGTGGCCTGCTTGCTGTCCGGACCCTCGCTTTCCTGGACGGAGGCGAGGGTCAGGACGCCGGACCGGTAGAAGCAGGCCCGCCCGACACCCGCGAGCAGCCCGTCAGAGGTGTTCTTCTCGGCCAGGACCCAGGTGGCGACGTCCCGATGGGCGTGCCCGAGGTCGCGCACGGTGGTGTGCTCGACCTTCACCCCGAAGCGGCCCAGCAGGTCGTTGAGGTTGTTGCCGTACTTGTCCTGCTCCTCCTCGGCCAGCACGACCAGCCCGCCACCGTCCGCGACATAGGCGGTGATGGCGTCGAGCTCGGCAGCCGAGAACACGGGGCTGCCCTGCCCGGTGGTGCGCTCCCACCGCTCCCCCGAAGGATGCGCGATGACCAGCACGTCCTGGCCCTGGAGCGTTCCCGCGTCAAGCGGGCCGGTGGTGTGGGCGCCGACCGTGTGCCCAAGGTGCCGCAACTGACCGGCGGCACGCGCGTAGCTGTTGTCGTCGGGGTGGCCGGGGTTCATCGCCTCGGCCACGTCACGCCGGATGGTCCACGACTCGCTGTGGGCCTCGTCGAAGAGCACCTTGGGGAAGGACTTCATGAAATATCTCCTGCCAAAGTCACCTATTGACGGAAAATATACACGCAGACAGGGCATGCAACGCTAGTCCCTCCACAATCTAGACGACCGCCATCGAACCCATCGACGCTCCTCAAGGGCCTACACCCCCCAACGCGCCCCATACGTCCCGGCCGGCCAGCCCCTCAGGAGGCCGTGGTGACGAAATCCCGTTGAGCCTCGCTCCAAACGGAACGGCATGTACATCTCCGAGCGATCAGGCGGTGCGGCTGCTGCGAACCTACAGTCCGCCGACGTTCGACCCTCCCGTGACCCGATCGAGCATGGTGACGGCCAAGGGAAAGATCGGGGCACCGGATGGGGTTCATGGGAGAGCGCGCGAGCTCCATGCTTTTGGCCACGCCGCGTGCCGGCGCTCGGGGGACTGGGGGCCGTAGGCCACCGGCGAGGGGGCCGGGGAACTGGGCGCCCTCGTCAAGGGAGCCCGAGCGCGGAGCGTGAGGACCGTGCCGTTCAGCCGACCCGTACGCTCTGCCGTACCCGGACCTGGGTGGCGTCGTCGCAGGTGGCGCCGGCGCAGAAGTACAGGAGCAGCATCGGCTTCGCCGGGCGGTCCACCACGTAGCCTACGAAGCCCAGCCTGGACGCGCCTCTTGGGTCTTGGAGGGTGCCCTGGAAGCTTCTGGCCTGGCTGCTGCCCGCCTGGTCCTGAACCGGGTTTCTCGGGATGGTCACCTCGCCCGGCAGCAGGCCCTCCAACGTCGACTTCATCTGGTCGGCCGTCGCCGTGCCGTCCAGGGTGTCGGACAACTGGACGTACACGCCTGACGCCGACTCCGGGTCCTCGGCGATGATCGGGGCCACTCGGGACCAGTCCGCTCCGGCTCCGGACACGAACAGCGACTCGAACTCCGCCGCCCTTGGCGACACCACGGCGAACAGGTCGCCGTGCGTGGTGGCGGTCCAGCTTGACGGGTGCTCGAAGGTCACGGGCGCGGCGGCGGTCTGGCTGTAGCTGGTCCACGCGTCGGTCTGCTGGTTCATCAGCAGCAGGACCACCAGGACCAGCGCGGCCACCGCCGCGGTCAGAGCCGCCAGGACGATGGGCAGCTTGCCGTTCCGCCGTCCCACCCCGGGCGCCGGCGCCGAGGGTGCTGATGATCTCAGGGACTGTCTCGGGGCGGTCTCCGAGACGTGGCCGCTGATCGCGTCGCGCAGCGCGGCCACGAAAGCCGTGCAGCTCGGGTAGCGCTGCTCGGGCGCCTTGGCCAGGGCCCGCATCATCACGCCGTCCACCTCGAGCGGCAGGTCCGGCCGTACCCGGGACAGCGGCGCGGGCTGCTCGGCCAGGTGGGCCCACAGCAGCGCGATGTCGTTGTCCCGCTGGAACGGCAGCCGCCCCGCCAGCGCCTCGTAGACCACGCAGGCGAGGGCGTACTGGTCGCACCGCCCGTCCACGGTCTCCTTGTTGATCTGCTCGGGCGACATGTAGCGGGGCGTGCCGATGAACTGGTCGGTCTGCGTCAGCCCGGAGATCGACGTGCGGTGCTTGGTGATGCCGAAGTCGGTGAGGTACACGTGGTCGCCCGCCAGCAGGATGTTGGCGGGTTTGACGTCGCGGTGGATCAGGTCGTGGGCGTGGGCGGCGTCGAGGGCGGCGGCGACCTGGGCGAAGATGGTGTTGGCCTGGGCGATGGGGAGCGGGCCGCGGTCGTAGATGAGGCGGCGCAGGTCGGAGCCGTCGACGTAGCGCATGGCGATGTAGAGGACGCCGGAGGGGTCGGCGTTGGCCTCGTAGATCGGGATGATGTTGGGGTGCTCGATGCTGGCCACGGTGCGCGACTCGAGGATGAAGCGCTGGCGGAAGCGGTCGTCGACGCTGAGGACCGGGTTGAGGATCTTCAGGGCCACGCGCCGGCTCAGGCGCGGGTCGAGTGCCAGGTAGACGACGGCCATGCCGCCCTTGCCGACGATGTTCTCGATGAGGTACCCGGCGACCTCCTGCCCGATCAACGACCTGTCGTTCACGTCGGCAGCCCGCAGTAGCCGCAGAACCGGTGTCCCTGTCCGAGCCTCATGCCGCAGCCGGTGCAGTAGCGCTGTTCCTGGGCGGTCAGCACCGGGTTGGGCACCTGCTGGAGCGCCTGGTCACGCCGGACGACGACGGTCTCGGTGGAGCCTTCGTCGAGGCGGGGCCGTACCGCTGCCAGGCCGTCGGGTGGGCGGGGCGCGGGCGTGGGCCCGCGACCTCGGCGCCACAGGAGGAACGCGCCGAGCAGCGCCCCCACGAACAGCACCCCGGCGGCGGCGATGAACGGCCACAGCGGCATCGCGCCGGCCTGGCGCACGGGCGCCTTCTTGGTGCCGGCGTCCTCGGAGGTGCCGCGCTTGGCCAGCGAGGTCTTGAGGTGGGCTCCGGCGACGACGTGGCCGGGGTAGAGCTCCATCACGCGCTGGAAGCCGGGCGCGGACTCGGTGTAGTACTTGGTGTGGAAGCGGGTGAGCGCGGCCTCGAAGGCGGAGTCGACCACGCCGCGCCTGGGCGGGACGCCGGCCGCGGTGAGCGCGGCGGTGATCTCCCTGACGCCGATCATCCTGGCGTCCTTGCCGCCGCCGACGAGCATGCCGATGACGTGGCCGTCCTTGTCGCCGATGACCGGGGCGCCGACCATGCCGCGGTCGGCGAGGCCGCCGAGCTTGACCGGCTCGTCGACCTTCTTGTCCGGGTCGGCGAACGGCCGGCCGCCCTGTCCCGCGCCGCCCTGGCCGAGGTGGGCGATCTCGACGGTGTGCTGGAGCTTGGCGGCGGGGCGGCCGAGGAAGCCGGCGACGTTGGTGGGCGAGCCGGCCTTGTCGGGCACCTTGTCGGCCAGGGGCGCGGTGGGCATGCCGACGCCGCCGTCGGCGCGGCCGGTGGGCACGAGCACGGCGGGGGTGTCGGGGCCGGCGCCCGCCTTCACGACCTCGGCGGTGAAGCCCTTGGGGTCGGGCGGCGAGATGTTGGGAAATATCGTGATGTTGGTGGTGGCGTTGATGATGCAGGTCGCGGTGGGGCGCTTCGGCGGGTAGCAGTCGCGCAGGTGCCGGTCGAGTTGCGGGTCGTCGAGCTTGTGCCGCTTGAAGTCGAGCGGGACCTTCACCTTGTGGTGCTCGGAGAAGACCTTGTTCGCCGCGTAGACGCGCACGTCGTCGGCGCTCTGGACGATCCCGGTGAGCGTCACGATGGCGCCCTCGGGGTTGACCACGATGCCGGTGCCCTTGCCGATCGGCAGGTCGTAGGCACGTTCCACGTGGACGAGGTCGCCGATGTGGTCCAGCAGGGTGATCTCCACGTGCGCCGTCGCCTCGACCCGGACCACCGCGGGCGTCACCAGGTCGGTGATGCCGCTCGGGTGCTCGTGGGCCAGCGCGGGCAGGCCGAGCACGACCACGGTCATCGCCGCGGCGCCCGCCAGAGCTGTGAGACGCGCCATTTCCGCTCCCTCGCAAAAGGATAGGAACAGCGTCCCAACCACCCGGCATAAGTCAAGGTCCCGCCACATAGACAAGCGCTTGCTAGGCCGCCTACGGTGAACCCGATGAGCTACGTGATCGCCGTCGACGTGGGCGGCACCTTCACCGACGTGGTGCGGCGCGGACCCGGCGGCAGGACCGCCGTGGCCAAGGTCCTCAGCACCCATGACGATCCGGTATCAGGCGTAACGACCGCCATCCGCCGCGTGCTCACCGACCCGTCCCAGGTGAGCAGGGTCGTCCACGCCACCACGCTGGCCACCAACGCCGTCCTGGAGCGCACGGGCGTGCGCGTCGCCTTCGTCACCACCCGGGGCTTCCGCTCGGTCATCCCGCTCGGCCGCTACGCCCGCGTCGAGGAGGACCGCTACGACCTGCGCTTCACCCCGCCCCCGCCGCCGGTCGCCGCCGAGGACTGCTTCGAGGTGGCCGAGCGCGTCTCCAGCCGCGGCGCCGTCCTCACTCCCCTGGACCTCGACACGGTACGGCAGGCCGCCCAAGCCATCGTGGCCCGCGGCATCACCTCGGCCGCCGTCTGCCTGCTCCACTCCTACGCCAACCCCGAGCACGAGCGCCAGGTGGCCGCGATCCTGCGCGAGAGCATTTCCAACGTGGCCGTCTCCAGCGAGGTGTGGCCGGAGATCCGCGAGTACGAGCGCGCCACGACCACGATCATGTCCGCCTACGTCGGCCCGCTCATGTCCGACTACCTGAGCCGCCTGCGCGGCAGCCTGCGCGAGCTGGGCATCGACGCCCCCGTCCACGTCATGGACTCGGCGGGCGGCGTCATCTCGGCCGAACTCGCCGCCCGCCGCGCGGTGGCCACGATCGAGTCGGGCCCCGCCGCCGGGGTGCTGGCCGCCGCGGCGACCGGGCTGCCCGCGGTCGTCTCCTTCGACATGGGCGGCACCACCGCCAAGGCCTGCCTGGTGCGCGACGGCGTGCCGGAACTGACCCGCGAGTTCCACGTGGGCGGGAAGGGCAGCTTCGGCGGGCGACGGGCGGGCACCGGCGTGCCCATCAAGACGCCCGCCATCGACCTGGCCGAGGTCGGCGCCGGCGGCGGCAGCGTCGCGTGGGTGGACGAGGCGGGCGCGCTGCGCGTGGGGCCGCGCTCGGCCGGCTCCTCCCCCGGTCCGGCCTGCTACGGCCTGGGCGGGTCCGAGCCCACGGTCACCGACGCCAACCTCGTGCTCGGGCTGCTGTCGTCGGCGTCGATCCCGCTGTCGCGGGCGGCGGCGGTGAAGGCCGTGGAACGGCTGGCCGTGCCGCTCGGGGTGTCGGCGGAGGAGGCGGCGCAGGCCGTACACGAGATCGTGTGCGCGTCGATGGCGTCGGCGGTGCACGTCGTCACCGTGCAGCGCGGCATCGACCCGCGCGGCTTCACGCTCGTGGCCTTCGGCGGGGCGGGGCCGATGCACGCCTGCCGGGTGGCCGAGCGCTTCGGCATCACGGCCGTCCTGGTGCCCGCCCACTGCGGCGTGGCCTCGGCGGCGGGCCTGCTGGCGGCGGTGCCGGCGACGGAACGGGTCCGCTCGGCCCTGGGCGCGCCCGACCCCGGCCGCGTCTTCGCGGAACTGGCCCAGGAGGCGGCCGCCGACCTCGGCCTGCCGCTGCCGGAACTGCGGGTGACCCGGCTGGCCGACGTGCGCTTCCGCGGGCAGGCGCACGACCTGACCGTGGAGTGGAGCGACGACCCCGGCACGCTGTCCGCCCGCTTCTTCGCCCGATACACGCAGGTGTACGGCATCGCCCAGCGGGGCGCGACCGAGCACGTGAGCTACCGGGTCCGGGTGACCCACGAGAGCGCCGCCCCCGCCTGGGAGGAGGGCCCGCCGGAGCCGGCGGAGGCCCGCGTGACGAGCAGGACGGTCTACCTGGGCGGCCCCGTCGAGGTCCCGGTGCACACCCGCGCCACCTTCACCACCCTGGACGGTCCCGCGATCGTCGAGGACCCGGAGGCCACCATCGTCGTCCCGCCCGGCTGGCGGGCGCGCCTGGGCGGGGCGGGAGCCGTACACCTGGAGCGCGCGGAATGGACCTGACCGCCGAAGTGCTGCGCCACGCGCTGGTCGTGGCCGCCGAAGAGGCGAGCATCGTCGTCGTGCGCTCGGCCTACTCCACGTTCATCGTCGAGGGCTCCGACGCCTCGGCCGCGATCCTCGACGCCGACGGCGCGCTGATCGCCCACTCCATGGCCACCACGCTCATGAACAGCATGGCGCTCAAGGTCGCCCTCCCCGAGGTGCGCAAGGACCACCCGGTCATGCGCGACGGCGAGGTCTACGTCACCAACGACGCCTACCGGGGCGGCGTCCACACCAACGACCTGCTCGTCTTCCGCCCCGTCTTCGCCGGCGGCGTCCCGCGCTACTTCACCGCCACCATGATCCATGTCTCGGATCTGGGCGGCCTGTCCGCGGGCGGCATGGCGCCGCTGGCCACCGACATCTTCCTGGAGGGGCTCCAGCTCCCGCCGATGCTGCTCGCCACCGGCGACGGCGTGCTCCCGTCGGTGGAGGCGATCCTGCGCGCGAACAGCCGTACACCGGACAAGGTCATGGGCGACGTGCGCGCGCTCGTGGCCGGCACCGCCGTCGCCGCGACCCGCCTGCGCGCCCTCATCGAGGAGTACGGCGAGGCCGGCCTGGCCGGCGGCATCGCCCGCTACCTCGACTACACCGAGGAGAGGACCAGGTCGGCCCTGGCCGAGCTGCCCCGCGGCCGGTTCACCGCCGCCTACCCGATCGACGACGACGGCCTGGACCCCGGCACCCCGCACCACGTCAGGGTCGCGGTCACGCTGACCGGCCGGAGCGCCGTCCTCGACTTCGCCGGCACCGGCCCGCAGGTCCCCGCGGCCATCAACGCCTCGGCGTCGCAGTCGCTGGCCGCGGCGGTGTTCGCGCTGCGCTGCTTCCTGGACCCGTCGATCCCCATGAACGAGGGCTGCCTGCGCGCCCTCGACATCCGCCTGCCCGAGGGCTCCCTGCTGAACGCCCGCTCCCCCTACCCGTGCGGCGGCCGGTTCGTCCCGATCTATGCGGCGATGGAGGCGGTCATCCAGGCGTTGTCCGAGGCGGTGCCGGAACGTGCGATGGCGGCCAGCGGGATCCTGCAGCCGTTCTCGATCGCGGCGGTGGGCGCGCCGTACTGGATCCACCTTTCCTACGATTTCGGCGGCGTGGGCGCGCGGCGCGGCCTGGACGGCCCCGACGCGACCGGCGTGCACTTCGGCATCGGCCGCAACTCGGTGCCGCAGGCCGAGCCGGTGGAGAGCCGGTGCCCGCTGGTGGTGGAGTCGGTGGAGACCATCCCGGACTCCGGCGGCCCGGGCCGCTGGCGCGGCGGACTGGGCACCCGCACCGTCTACCGCTTCCTGGCCGACTGCCACGTCACGACCCGCGGCGACCGCCTGCGCATCCCGCCCCCCGGCCGCGACGGCGGCCTGCCAGGGCGCCTGGGCGGCTTCTTCAAACGTATGCCGGACGGAACGACCGAGCGTCTGGCCTCGAAGGTCAACAACGTCCTCTTCACGGCAGGCGAAGCCTTCATCGTCGAGACCACGGGCGGCGGCGGCCTGGGCCCGCCCTCCGCCCGCCCCCGCGCGGAAGTCGAGTCCGACCTCCGCTCCGGCCACATCACCGAACACGGCGCCCGCGAGGATTACGCCCCGCGCGGCCTGACCAGCGCTCCGGGATCGAACGCGACCTCGTAGGGCACGCTGAGCCGTGCGATCTCGCCCGCCTTGTAGACCTCCGGGCCCGCGTAGCTGCCCTCGTCGAGGGTGTACACGTAGAGGGCTTCCGGCTCGATCCGCCAGTAGGCGGGGATGCCCGCCTCGGCGTAGACAGCGGTCTTGACGAAGCGGTCCCGGACTTTCGTGCAGGGGCTGACGACCTCTGCGGCGAGCAGGATGGTGGCCGGGGCGACCATCCGTTCGTTGGCTTCCACATCCGCCGTCGGCACGACCACCAGATCGGGGATGAAGACATCCTCCTCGCTCACCTTGACGTTCACCGCCGACAACGGCTCCAGCGTCGGCGGCGCGGCCTCGTCGAGGATCCGCTCCAGCCGTCGGATCGCACGCTGGTGCATGAGGAGAGGGGCAGGGCTCACCAGAAGGCTCCCGTTGAAGAGCTCGTAGCGGTTCCCGTCGTCGGGAAACCGGAGCAGGCCATCGACGGTGAACGGCGGTTTCCCCGGAAGGACCGTGCTCGTCCCGATGGGTTCGATCGCTGTCACCCATCGAGTATCGCGACAGCCGGGCAACCCCTTGGTCACTTTCCGTGGTGGGAGCGCCACCTTTCGGCGCCGGTTCGGACTGAGGTGTGGACGGCGCGGGCCATGCGGGAGCCCCAGTCGGAGCGGGGGCCGGCGAACAGTTCCTCGGGGCCTGAGGCGCGGACGGCTACGCAGACCGCGTCGGAGGCGGTGCCCGTGCAGGGCAGGCCCAGCTCCGCCAATGCCTGCGCCTTGGCCTCAGTCACCGTCATCACGGTGTTGACCAGGGCGGCGTCGGTCATCGCCACCGGTGCCACCACCACGATGTTGATCGTGCCCACGCGGATGGGGGCCTGTTCCGGGTCCGGGACTCCGGGGGGCGCGGCGGCCCAGGTGGGGACGCGCAGGCCGACCGTGGCCCAGGCGGTCACCTCGCCGTCGGTGGCCGACTCCACGCGGTCCACGGACGCGGCCGTCATCATGCCGACGCCGCTGCCTCCGGGACCCAACTCGGCAAGGTGGTCCACCGGGTCCATGCGGCTGTATCCGGCCACCACCTGGGCGTTCAGGATCCAGGAGCGGGGGCCGATGCCGCCGCCGAGCATGGCCGAGGAGATCGTCCGCCAGCCGGGACCCAGCTCCCACAGCAACGCCCCGAGCCGGACGCCGTCCTCGGCGCGGTAGGAGAGGTTCACGGTCCTCCTCTGATCAGGTGCACGACGGGCCGCCCGTCGGGACCCGGCTCTATCTTGACCTGGGCGTCGAAGTGCCTGCCCACGAGCGCCTCGGTGAGCACCCGCGCGGGCTTGCCGTGCGCGGCCGCGCGGCCGTGGGCGAGCAGGAGGAGGGTGTCGGCGTACTGCCCGGCCACGGTGAGGTCGTGCAGCGTGGAGACGACGGTGAGGCCGTCGGCCAGGCGCAGGCGGTCGACGAGTTCGAGCACCTGCTGCTGGTGGCCGAGGTCGAGGGCGGTGGTCGGCTCGTCGAGCAGCAGGACGGGCGCCTGCTGGGCCAGGGCCCTGGCGAGCACGACGCGCTGGCGTTCGCCGCCGGACAGCTCGCCGAGCCGGCGGGCGGCGAAGGCGCCCAGGTCGAGGCGTTCCAGGACGGACGCGGTGACCTCGCGGTCGTGGCGGCTCTCCCGCCCCAGATAGGGGATGTACGGCGTGCGGCCCAGCAACGCGTACTCCGCCACGGTCATGTCGGGCGGCAGGGCCGGGGTCTGGGGCGCGTAGGCGAGCAGGCGGGCCCTGGCCCTGGGCTTGAGCGAGGCGGCGGGCCGCCCGTCGATGCTCACCTCGCCGCGGTGGCCGACGACGCCCATGACGGCCTTCAGCAGCGTGGACTTGCCGGCGCCGTTGGGGCCGATGACGGCCAGCCATTCGCCGCGCCGTACCTGGAGGGTGACGTCGGACAGGACCTCGCGCTCGCCGAGCGTGACGGACAGGCCGCTGGTGCCGATCATGTGGAGGTCCTGCGGGTCATGCGGAGCACGGCCACGAAGAAGGGGGCGCCGACGAACATGGTGACCACGCCGATGGGCAGTTCGGCGGGGGCGATGACGGTGCGGGCGAGCAGGTCGGCCAGGACGAGGAAGGCGGCGCCGCCGATGAGCGAGAGCGGCAGCACGATCCGGTAGGAGCCGCCGGCGAGCCTGCGCACCACGTGCGGGACGACGATGCCGACGAAGCCGATCAGGCCGCTGACCGCGACGGCGGCGGCGGTGGCGAGGGAGGCGGCCAGCAGGACGGCCAGCCGTACGCGGGAGGCGCGCAGCCCGAGCGCGCTCGCCTCCTCGTCGCCCACGGACAGCACGTCGAGCATGCGCCCGTGCACGAGCAGCGCGGCCGAGGAGACGGCGGCGTAGGGCAGGACGAGCCAGAACTGGTCCCAGCCGCCGCCGACGTCGCCGAGGATCCAGGAGTAGATGCGCTGCAGCTCCTCGACCTTGAACTGCTGCACGAACGTCTGGATGGCGGTGAGGAAGGAGGTGACGGCCACCCCGGCCAGCACCAGGGTGGCGGTGCCGCCGGCGCGCCCGGCGGCGTTGCCGAGCGCGAAGGCCAGCATGACGCCGCCGATCGCGCCGGCGAACGCGGCGACCGGGATGGTCAGCACCGGCGCGGGCACCATGACGATCACCAGCGTCGTGGTGAGCCCGGCGCCCGCGGCGGCGCCGAGCAGGTACGGGTCGGCCAGCGGGTTGCGGAAGACGCCCTGGTAGCCGGCGCCCGCCATGGCGAGCAGGCCGCCGACCACGGCCGCGACCAGGACTCTGGGCAGGCGCAGCTCGTACAGCAGGCCCTTCTCGATCGGCGCGAGGCCGGAATCGATCGCGACGAACGGCAGCCAGTCCAGCGCCTGGAGCACGACCTGCCACGGGGAGATGCCGGCGGCGCCGCCGAGCAGGCCCGCGACCATGCTGGCGGCGAGCACGACGAGCGCGCCCGCCACCCACAGCGGCCGCGCCCTGGCCGGCTTGAGCTGCGTTTCGAGCACTACTTCGCGGCCGCCTTGTCCACCGCGGCGCCGATGGCCTTGGCCAGGTCGACGACGCGCGGGCCCCAGCGGGAGGCGATGTCGTCGTCGAGCAGGACGACCTGGTCGTTCTTGATCGCCGACAGGCCCTTCCAGCCGGGCCGCTTGGCCAGCGTGTTCTTGTCCTGCTGGCAGCATTTGACGTCGGCCAGGAAGATCAGGTCGGGGTCGGACTGGGCGACGAACTCGGCCGACAGCTTGGGGTAGCCGCCGGCGGCGCCGGGGGCCTTGTCGGCGATGTTGGTCATGCCGAAGATCGAGTAGATCTGGCCGATGAAGGTGCTGGACGTCGCGGCGTAGGGGGTCTGGTCGAGCTCGTGGTAGTACGTGAGCTTCTTGTCCTTGGGCGCGGCGGCGGCGAGCTTGTCCATCTCGGCCTTCATGCCGGTGACGACCTGCTCGGCCTTGTCCTTGTTGCCGGTGGCGGCGCCGAGGTCGGTGATCTCGTCGTACGCCTCGTCGAGCTTGGCCGGGGCCGGTTCGAGCAGGACGGGCACGTTCAGCTTGCCCAGCTCGGCGACGATCTTGTCCTGGTCGTTGGACAGGACGACGAGGTCGGGCTTCTGGGCGACGATGGCCTCGACGTTGGGCTTGAACCCGGACAGATCGCTCTTGGGCGCCTCGGCCGGGTAGTTGGACTGGTCGTCGACGGCGATCACCTGCGGGCCCGCGCCGATCGCGAAGAGCGTCTCGGTGTGGGCGGCGGACAGGGAGATGATCCGCTCGGGCTTCTTCGCCAGCGTGACCGGGCCGTTGCCCGCCTCGACCGTCACGGGGAAGCCCGCCGCGGCGGCGGGGGCGGAGGTGGAGGGCGCGGCGGACGTGGTGGTGGTCGTGCCGTTCTGACCGCAGGCGGTCAGAACGAGCGTTCCCAGCAGCGCGCCCGCGAAGGCCGTGCGTACGGGCCTCACGAGAAGTCCTTTCACACTGTCGGAACCGAGAGACCCGCGGGTAAGCGACGGATCACCCTTTTCCACGAGGGTTGATGACGTCGGCGCAGCGGCAGGCGACCTGGCTATGACAGTTGCGGGACAGCGCCGGACTCACACCGGACTTCGCTGCGACACTGCGCGTCGGACAAACGCTATCAATTCTCCGAAGCGGGCCGGAGTCAAGGGGTGGTGACTTGATTCTCCGCCTCGGAGATGATGCGCTGCAGCCGCAGTCCGTGGGCGGCGTCGAGCGGGTGCCCGCCGCCCTGCCGTACGGTCTGGGCGAACTCGGCGGCCACCACGTCGAGCGGGTCGTCGTCGAAGCCGGGCAGCGTCACGTTGCCCTTGCGGCCGTAGACGGCGAACGTCGAGGGCGGCAGGTCGCCGGCGCCGGCCATGCACAGGGAGACCTCGCTCACGGCACCGCCCTCGTGGTCGAGCAGCAGCCCGACCCAGCCGAGCGGGTCGCCGTGCGCGCGCACGCCGGTCACCCGGCCGAGCGCGGCGTCGAGCAGGTCGATGACGTGCGGGCCGACGTCGAGCAGCGCGCCGCGCTGGAGCCGCCACGGGGTGCCGAACGGGTGCTCGCCGGTCAGCACGTCGCTGACGTTGAGTGCGTGCCCGCCGAAGGGCTCGATCTCGGCGCACCGGCTCAGGAAGGCGCGGGTCTGCGGGGCGTACCGCAGGGTGAGCAGCATCTGCGACGCCACGCCCGTCTCGGCGACCGCGTCGGCCAGGCGCTGGGCGCCGTCGAGGGAGTCGGCGAGGGGCTTCTCCAGCAGCAGCGCCTTGCCCGCCCGAGCCGCCTTCACCCCCAGCTCGGCCTGTACGGCCGGCGGCACGCAGAAGCACACCGCCTCACACGCGTCGAAAAGCTCCTCGATCCGCTCGAACACCGGCGCCCCGAGCCGGGCGGCGGCCTCGGGCCTGCGGGCCCAGACCCCGGCGAACTCGATGTCCGGGCTCTTGGCCAGCATCGGCGCGTGCGCCATCTCCGCCCACGGACCCGCCCCGACCAATCCCACCTTCACCGGCTTCATGTCACCATTTAACCGGCAATTCGGTCAGCCCTCGACCGACGATCGACTTGCGGTAGACCACGGGCCCCGGCACGAGGCGCAGACCCGGCAGCCGCCGCCCCAGCACCTCCAGCGCGGTACGCAGTTGCAGCCGCCCCAGCGCCGCCCCCACGCAGAAGTGGATGCCGTAGCCGAAGACCATGTGGGCGTCGGCGTTGGGCCGGTCGAGGTCGAAGGTCTCGGGATCGGCGAAGACCGCCTCGTCGTGGGCGGCGGAGTCGGTGGACAGCAGCACGAGCGAGCCCGCCGGGATCGTCGTCCCGTGCAGGGTCAGATCGGTGGTGGCGTGGCGGAAGGAGCCCAGCGAGGCCCCGTCGATGCGCATGCACTCCTCGACCGCCGCCGGGAGCCGCTCCCCCGGCACCGGCCAGATCCCCTCACGCAGCAGCCGCAGCACGCTGTTGCCGAGCTGGTTGGGGACGGTGTCGTTGCCGCCGAGCAGGATGGTGGAGATCAGCTCGACCACCTCGCGGTGCGACAGCTCCCCGCCGATGAGCCCGGTCATCAGCGAGGTGAAGTCGTCGCGCGGCTCGCGGGCGCGGGCGGCGACCAGGCGGTCCACGTAGTCCAGGTACTCCAGGAAGCTGTCGGCCAGCACGAGCTGCCGCTCCGGCGGCTGCGGCGACAGGAAGAGCTGGAACCAGTCCTTGACCCGCGCCCGCACGAACTCCTCGTCCGCCTCGGGCACCCCGATGAAGCGGGCGGTCAGCTTGACCGACGGCTCGTGGCCGAGGTCGCGCACGAAGTCCGCCTCGCCCCTGGCTTCGATCCGGTCCAGGAGGTCCTCGTTGAGCGCGCGGAAGCGCTGCTCCAGCGCGGCGACCGCGCGCGGCGTGAACGCCCGCGACACCGACCTGCGCAGCCGCGTGTGGTCGGGCGGGTCCACGTTGGCCACGAAGCTGGACAGGAACGAGCCGTGCTCGCCCAGCTTCTCGCGCGTGGCCCCGGTCAGGCTGCGCGAGATCGTCAGCGACCCCTCGGAGGAGAAGCGCCTGGGGTCTCCGTAGGCGGCGCGCACGTCGGCGTGCCTGGTCAGCACGTACGCGCCCAGGTGCGCGCTGTGGAAGACCGGGTGCTCGCGCCGCAGCCGCCTCAGGAAGGCGTAGGGGTCGGCGACGTGCCAGTCGGAGCTGACGTCGAAGTCCATCCAAAGATCCTTCGCGGGTTGTCGACCAGCATCTGGCGGATCTGGTCCTCGGTGACGCCGCGCTTGCGCAGCTCGGGCAGGACGTCGCGGGAGATGTGCAGGAGGTGGTAGTCGGGGTGGCGGCGCCGTACGACCTCGGCGTCGAAGCGGTCGTTGAAGCAGTAGGAGTCGTGCGACAGGACCATCCGCCCGGCGTGGCCCCGCTCGCAGAGCGCGGCCACGACGGCCACCCGGTCCTCGAACGTGCTGATGGTCGCGATGCCGAAGCGGTCCATGCCCAGGTAGGAGCCCGCGGCCAGCAGTTCTTCGAGGTAGTGCAGGTCGGTGGAGTCGCCGGCGTGCCCGATGACCACGCGGGTGAGGTCCACGCCGCAGGCGGCCAGCAGGCGCTGCTGGTCGAGCCCGCCCGGCTCGTGGCTGTGGGTGGTGATGGGCACGCCCGTCCGGACGTGCGCCTCGGCGACCGCGCGGAAGACGCGCTCGCACCCTGCGGTCATGCCGGGCCGGTCGGTGGCGCACTTGAGCATCGCGGCCTTCACCCCGGTACGCCCGATGCCCTCCACGATGTCGCGCACGAAGAACTCCGCCAGCCGGTCGGGCCCGCCGAACAGCGACCCCGGCCCCCTGTTGCCGAAGTACGGCGGCAGCGCGTCGTAGGTGTAGAGCCCGGTGGCGGCCACGATGTTGACCGAGGTCAGCTCGGCCACCCGCTGGACGGCGGGCACGTAGCGGCCCAGCCCGAGCACGGTCAGGTCGACGATGGAGTCGATGCCCTCGGCCTTCAGCGCCTCCAGCTTGGCCGCCGCCTCCTGGGCGCGGGCCTCCAGGTCCCAGCCCTCGGGGATGTCCGGCCAGTTCCAGAGGATCTCCGGGCTGAGGCCGAAGACGTGCTCGTGCATCAGTGTGGCCCCGAGGTCGGCGACCGGTCCTCTCATGGTCTCAGGCACGGGAACCTCGGGTGGTCGAAGGGCCGGTTGACGGTCAGCCCGAGCCCGTCGGTCTGCCCGTACGGCGCGCCGGTGTAGAGGGCGTCGGCGTCGAAGTAGGTGGCGGTGAACGACAGGCGCGGCGTCTCGCGCCGGTTGGCCGGCGCGCCGTGCACGGTCAGCGCGTGGTGCACGGTCGCGTCGCCGGCCTTGAGGTCGAGCGGCGGCGACAGCTCCAGTTCCTTCAGCCAGGGGTGCTGGCTGAGCTGGTCGTCTCCCGCGCCGACGAAGCTGCGCCCGAGCAGGCCGTGCCGGTGCGAGCCGGTGTAGAAGCGCAGTGCGCCCATGTCGGCGGGCACGTCCACGAGCGCGAGCCAGACGGTGAGCATGGCCGAGCGGTCCATCGGCATCCACGGGAAGTCCTGGTGGAACACGGTGGAGCCGTGCTCGCCCGGCTCCTTGACCAGCAGGTTCGTGACCTGCACGCGCACGGCGGCGACGCCGTGGAGCATGGCGGCGGCACTGGCCGCGACGGCGGGGCTCCTGGCCAGCGCGCCGAAGGCCGGGTCGCGCTCGGCGATGTCGCGGGACTGGCCGAAGGCCTGGTCGACGGCGGTGCTGCCGGCCCTCGGGCGGGCGGCCAGGTGTGCCTGGGCACGTTCGCGCAGTTCGGCGATGCCGGCGGGGTCCACCAGGCGGGCCAGCCGTACCCATCCCTGGTCCTGGAAGGCGGCGATCTCGTCGGCGTTCGCCCGCCGTGCCTGGATGTCCATGTACCCGATAGTGGTAGCAAGCGCTTGGTAAGTCTAGTCGTGCTTGCGTCTCAGCCAAGCGCTTGTTTGGATTGCCCCATGCGTCCCTTCAGGTTCGGTGCGGTCGTACGGCACGCGGACTCGGCCAAGGCATGGGCCGAGCAGGCCAGGAGGCTTGAGGCCGCGGGCTTCGACGTGATGCTCGTGCCTGACCACCTCGTCGGCGCCCGCTTCGCCCCGCTGCCCGCGCTGGCCGCCGCGGCCACGGCCACCACCCGGCTGCGGCTCGGCACGATGGTGCTGGCCAACGACTTCCGCCACCCGGCGGCGCTGGCCAAGGAACTGGCCACGCTCGACGTGCTCTCCGACGGCCGCGCCGAGCCGGGCATCGGGACGGGCTGGCTGGCCGCCGACTACGCCGCCGCCGGGCTGCCCCTGGACCGGCCGGGGACGCGGGTGGAGCGGCTGGCGGAGGCGCTGGCCGTACTGAAGGGGCTGTGGGGTGCGGGGCCCTTCAGCCACGCCGGCGACCACTACCGCGTGGACCGCCTCGACCTGCGCCCGAAGCCCGTCCAGCGCCCGCACCCGCCGCTGCTGCTGGCCGGGGGCGGGCCGCGCCTGCTGCGCCTGGCCGCCCGCGAGGCGGACTCGGTCAACCTCGCCTCCCGGGTACGCGCCGACGGATCGGGGCCCGACCCGGCCGACGGCGGCCTGGACGCCTTCCTCGCCAAGATCGCGCTGGTCCGGGAGGCCGCCGCCGGGCGTACCGTCGAGCTGGGCACCAGCATCCTGGAGCTCGGCGAGGGCGGTCCCGAGGCGTGGAGCCACGCCGACACCTCGGCCATGGCCGAGACCCCGCAGGTCCTGCGCGGGACCCGGCACGACAT
Source organism: Nonomuraea sp. NPDC050790 (assembly GCF_044456745.1). NCBI lineage: Bacteria > Bacillati > Actinomycetota > Actinomycetes > Streptosporangiales > Streptosporangiaceae > Nonomuraea > Nonomuraea sp. NPDC050790. The sequence goes on from NZ_JBITGF010000005.1 coordinate 820,583, forward strand.
CCGCGACAAGCTGCGCCACTGGCGCGACGAGCACGGCCTGACCTATTTCGTCCTCCACCACGAGCGGGACCTCGACGCGTTCGCCCCCGTGGTGGAAGACCTGGCCTGACCTGGCGGGAAGTCAGCCGATGGCCTCCTGGTTTGATGGGTGCATGAGGGAACTGCTGCTGCTCAGACATGGCGAGACCGAGTGGAGCAAGAACGGCAGGCACACCGGCCGCACCGACCTGCCGCTGACCACGCACGGCGAGGGCCAGGCCGCGGCGCTGGCGCCGCTGGTGAAGGGCGGTGCGTTCGACCTGGTGCTGGTGAGCCCCGCGCGACGGGCCAGACGTACGGCGGAGCTGGCCGGGCTGACCGACTACGAGGTGGATCCGGACCTGTGGGAGTGGGACTACGGCGGCTACGAGGGCATCACCACGGCCACGATCCGCGAGACCCGGCCCGGCTGGTACCTGTGGCGTGACGGCGTGATCCCCGGCGACGCCGAGCATCCCGGCGAGAGCGCCGCCCAGGTGGGCGCCCGTGCCGACCGGGTGATCGCCCGTGCCAAGGCGGCCGACGGCGAGGTGGCCCTGGTGGCGCACGGGCACTTCCTGCGGGTGCTGGCGGCGCGCTGGCTCGGGCTGCCGCCACAGGACGGACGCCTGTTCCGCCTCGACACCGGGACCTACTCCAAGCTCGGCTTCGAACACGCGGAACCGGTGGTCCTCAACTGGAACGCCCCGGTCCTCGCCTGAACCCACAGACGGTCACGGACCGCGCGAGCAGGAACACGCGGACAGGGAAGGCGCGAGCAGGAACACGCGGACAGGGAAGGCGCGGGGACGGAGGGCGCGGAAAGGGAACGCACAGACAGGGAACGCGCGGAGAGGGAAGGCGTGAGCAGGGAGCGTGCGGGCTTGGAACGCGCGGCCGCTCAGCCGACCTTGCTGCGCAGGGCCGACTCGTGCAGGCCGCGGGTGACCAGCCAGGCGCGCAGCGTGCCGTGCCGGGGGTCGTAGGCGCCCGGCCGCTCCCACAACGCGGTGAACACCTCCTCGGTGATCTCCTCCGCGATGGCCGGGCTGCCGGTGACCCTGAGGGCGAGGCCGTACACGGAAGGGGCGTGCTCGTCGTAGGCGTCCTCCAGCGCGCCCAGCTCCCCGCACAGGAGCCTGGCCCGCAGCTCCTCGTCGGCGGCCATCAGTCGCAGCCCAGCGTGGCCGCGGCGGCGACCAGGTCGCGGGCGAGCCCGGGGTCGCCCTCCGCGGCGTAGGGGAACTCGCGCGCCCGCCCCGCCAGCAGCGTGCAGAACCCGGCCGCCTCGGCCGACAGCAGGACCGCGACCCGCTCGGACGGCTCGGCCAGCGGCACCGTCCAGGTGCCGCCGCCGGGACCGGTCAGCACGAACGTCGCCGAGACGTGCCTGCGCGGACCCGCCAGCGCCCGGGGCAGCATGCCGAGCCCGAACTCCACGATCTGCCGCAGATGCTGATCGACGGGCGGCGTGCCACGCGGGCGGCCGACCGCGGCCCTGATGTCCTCCGCGTGCGTCCAGGTCTCGAACGCCCGCTGCACCATGGCCTGCCGCAGCGACCCGCGCGCCGGACGCGGGCCGGCCAGCGCGACCTCGACGCCGAGCAGGGCATGGGCGCCGCCGGAGACCCGTTCGAGCAGCGCGCCGGCCTGCTCGCGCCAGCGCCTGTGCACCGGCGCCTCCCGCGCCCGCACGCCCATGAACTGCGCCACCCGCGCGTCGTTGGCGGCCAGGTGCTCGACCATCGCGCGCACGGTGCCGTGCTTGACCACCGGCGCGTCCCACTCGGGCACGCTCAGCTCGGCGAGCAACTCGTCCATGAGCGCCACCTGCGTCGCATACGGTACGGCTACCGCCGCCACCTCCGCCGTGGCCGGCTGCCTGCGCCCGCGCGCCCTGGCCAGCACACGCTCGCGCAGCCGGGCCGGCGGCTCCTGCGCGTGGCCGGGCCGTTCCAGCAGCGCGATCGCCGCCGTGCACTCGGCGCACTCGGCCACGTGCTCGTCGGGGCTGCGCCCGTTGAAGAGGTACGGGTCCGTCATGGGGACACCTCCGCAGCCCGACGCTACGTCCGCGCGCGCCCCGCGTCGAGTGCCAGCTTGCTACCCGGGAAGGGCGAGAGCACGGTCTCCCGCCAGGGCCCCTCCAGGAAGTCGCGGGCCCGCTCGCGCCAGCCGGGCAGCCGCTCGTCGGCCCGCGCCTCGTCGTCCAGGCCGAGCGCGGCGTCGTGGGCGCGCTGCGCGGAAAGGTGGGCGTCGAGCGACATGCCCCAGACGGTGACCGCCTCGGTGTCGCAGAACAGCACCTCGTAGAGCCCGACCAGCCGGTGGCCGTGGTCGGCGAGGATCGGGGCGCGCTCGGTGCGCACCGCCTCCAGGTAGTCGAGGGCGGCGCCGGGGCGAACGCGGGCGCTCTCGAACAGGTAGAACTCCGCCCCGTACCCCTCGGCGACCAGGTCGGCCAGCGCGGGCGAGCCGGGCGCGGCGCCGAGGGGGCGGGAGAAGGCGGAGAAGCGCAGGTCGTCGATGTCGGACAGGAAGAGGCGGTCGTCGACGCCCTGGTAGATCTCCATCATCTGCCGCCAGCCGCCGTCCCAGCCGCCGTGGCAGTCCCAGAGCGTGACGGCCTTGAACTGCGGGTGGCCGGTGATGCCGACCGCGTAGAACGCGCCGACCAGGTCGATCTCGCGCGACCTGATCGACATGCCCGCGGTGAGGGCGGGCTCGCGCCGCTCTTGGTCCTCGCGCTTGTAGCGGGTGAGCCAGGTGAGGTACTCCATCGGCCTGCGGGAGTTCATGGGCCGGAAGTCGACCTCTTCGAGCAGGTAGATGCCTCGCCGCACCACGCCACCTCGCCTCTGCCAAGCGTTTGCTTGGCAGACACGCTATCAGGCCGGGACCGGTTGCGGGCCGCGCCCGGTGAGCCATTCCAGGACGCGCCGGTGACCCGAGGCCGCGTCCTCGAAGTGCCCCCAGTGCCAGTAGCGCGGCTGGTCCCGGATTCCGGTCACCCAGGTGCGATAGGAGACCGAGCCCCGGGCCGGGGCCACGCCGTAGGTGCGGACGACGACCTTGCCGCCGGGCGCGAAGAGCACGTCGTCGGCGATCGGGTAAAGAGTGAGCTGATCGAGCATGGAGCGATCCTCACAGCGCGCGAGGTCCGGCCCATTACACCCCCGGCGCGCCGCCGTTACGCGGCCGCGCCGGAGGTAAAAATGGCGTTAAACGAGGAGGCCGTCGAACTCTCCGTCCTTCACCCCGAGCATCAGCGCCCGGATCTCGTCGCGGGTGTAGATCAGGGCCGGCCCGTCGGGGAAACGCGAGTTGCGCATGGCGATACCCCCGTCGGGGAGCTCGGCGAGCTCCACGCAGTTGCCCTGCGAGTTGCTGTAGCGGCTCTTGCGCCAGGCCACCTGCTTGAGGTCGGCCGCGGGCATGCCGTTATACGTGTGCTTCATCTAGATCTTTCTGAGAAGACCGCCGATGAGCTCCACGGTGCCCCCTGGCGTGGTGCTCTCCACGCACAACTGCTCCATGGCGGTGAGGTACGGGTCGACGTCCTCACGCTTGTCGAGGTACAGGGCACCCCAGAGCTGTTCGACGTATACGACGTCCGACAAATCGGACTCGGGAAACCGCAAGATGCTGAACGCGCCACCTTCAGCGGCGTGCATGCCGTACCTGAAGGGCATCACCTGAATGGTGATGTTGGGGAGGGCGGCGACCTCCAGCAGGTGCTGGAGCTGCTCGGCCATGATCTCTCTCCCGCCGATGGTCCTCATGAGCGTCGCCTCGTCGATGACCGCCCACAGGCGCGGGCCGTCCTTCTGGGTGAAGCGCTCCTGCCGCTGTAAGCGCAGATGCACGCGGCTTTCTATCTCTTCTGGGGTTGCATCGGGGTTGCCGAGCCGGTAGACGGACCGCGCGTAGTTGGCCGTCTGCAGCAGACCGGGCACGTGCTGCACCTCGTAGGTGCGGATCACGCTCGCGGCCTCCTCCAGCCCCACATACGTGGTGAACCAACCGGGCAGGACGGACGAGTACTTGTGCCACCATCCCGGGGTGTTGGCCTCGCGGACCATCTCCAGCAGCGCTCGCCGCTCGGCGTCGTCGCTGACGCCGTAGAGCGTGAGCAGGTCTTCGACGTCACGTGTCTTGAACCCGACGCGGCCGAGCTCCATCCGGCTGATCTTGGACTCGGACGCCCGGATGTGGAAGCCGGCCTGGCCGCGGTCAAGCCCGCAATCCTCGCGCAGGCGCCTCAGGCTGGCCCCGAGCATGATGCGCCGAACTGTCGAGGCTGAACCCGGCGGATCGATGGACACGTGCTGCTCCTTGGTCGATTCCTTGTCACACAGTCTGTCACTTCACGGCCGAAAGATCATGGGCCGCGGACAAGATCCCCTTTCCCGCCGATTGACCATTTGATGGCCAACCGTAGCGCGGAGCGCGTGCTTCTGCACGTGCATTCGCTCTTGCACCTGCACGATAGTTTGCCCCAGAATGATCAACGTGCAATCCACCTTGGCGCACGGCCAATGGACCACGTTCGACTGGTGGCCCCCGGTCGGCTGGTGGCCAGAGGCGGCGCGTGATCTGCTGGTGTCCGGTTCCCACGCGAGCGCCACGTTCGTACTCCCGGCCGCCGCCCCCTCCGTGCACGCCGCCCGCGTCTTCACCTCCGGCACGCTGGCCGGATGGGGCCTGCCGGAGCTGACCGAGAACATGGAGCTGGTCGTCTCCGAGCTGGCGACCAACGCCCTGCGCCACGGCCTGCGCCTCAACGAGCCCCACGACCGGCGCCCCGTCCACATGTCGCTGGTACGGCGCGGCCCCCTGGTCACCTGCGCCTTCACCGATCCGGGCTCGTCGGTCCCGGTGCTGCGCTACCCGGGCCCCCTCGACGCCGGCGGACTGGGCCTGCACATCGTCGACTCGCTCAGCATGCGCTGGGGATGGTCCGCGCTGGCCCCGCACGGGAAGATCGTCTGGGCAGTCCTGTCCTGACAGCCCCATCTGGGCGGGTCATCTGCACTACCGTGGTTGGTCATGGCTCACGGTGAGTCCCGCGCGACCCCCATGAGAGTGCTGACCGATGGATGATCACCTGCTCGGCTGGCTGCGAACACTCGACGAAGACAGGCTCGGCCGCGTGCTGGCCAACCGGCCCGACGCCATCGCGCCTCCGTGGCCGCGCCGCCTCGACATGCTGGCCCAGCGCCTCGGCAACGGCTTCGCCGTCATGGAGTCGATGCGCGGCCTGCCCCTTCCCTGCCTCGAACTCGCCCAGGCCTGCCTGGTGATCAACGCGCCCACCCCCGCCACCGTCTCCGCCCTGCTCGGCGCGCCCGTCGAGGAGACCGCGCCCTGGCTCGACTGCCTCTACGACCACGCGCTGGCCTGGCCGGACGCCGACGGCGTCATCCACCTGTCGGAGGCGGTCTCGCGCTGGTGGGCCGCCCCGCTCGGCCTCGGCGAACCGCTCGACCACTACCTCAACTCCTGGACGATCAGCAACGACGCGCTGCGCGCCATGGCCCGCAGCCTGGGCGTGCCGCCCCACGGCAACAAGCGCCGCACGATCGTGCGCGTCACCGAGGTCCTGGGCGACCCGGCCCGCATGGAGGCCATGCTGGCCAACGCCCCCGAGGGCACCAGGCACCTGCTGGAGTCCTTCGCCTGGGACGGCCCGGTCCGCGGCGTCGAGGGCGGCCGGTTCGTGCTGCCCGGCACGCCCGAGAAGTGGGCCGCCGACCACGGCCTGCTCTACCGGCCCCGCTGGGACCTGGCCGAGATGCCGCGCGAGGTGGCCCTGTGCCTGCGCGGCCCCGGCTACCACCCGCCGTTCACCCCGCACCCGCCCGAGGTGGCCACGATCCCGATCGACCCGGCCGAGGTCGACCACCTGATGACGCTGGCCGCGCCCCACGTGGTCGAGCGCTGCGCCGCCATCCTCGACAACACCTCCAAGACGCCCCTGCCGCTGCTGAAGACCGGCGGGGTCGGCGTGCGCGAGGTGCGCAGGGTGGCCAAGGAGACCGGCTGCGACGAGGACGAGACCCGGCTGCTGCTGGAGGTCTGCGCGGTCGCCAGGCTCCTGGCCTGGGACGAGCAGTCGGGCGGCATGGTGCCCACCGACCGGTTCGACCGCTGGCGGCTCGACGAGGGCTCGGCGAGGCTGCGGGTGCTGCTGTCGGCCTGGTGGCGGATGGAGCGCTCGTCGCTGCGGAAGGTCGACGGCAAGTACGGCACGGTGCTCGGCGACGACCAGTCCGGCTCCTCGGTGGCCAGGGTCCGCAGGGCCGTGCTGACCGGCCTGGCCCACCTGCCCTCGGGTACCGCCTTCGCCGACCGGGGCAGCCTGGTGCGCAACGTGCACTGGCACGCGCCACTGCTCGACCAGGCGCTGCTGGCCGAGTGCGCGGCCGGGGTGGTCGACGAGGCGCGGCTGCTCGGCCTGCTGGCCAACGACAGCCTGACCGACCTCGGCCGGGCGCTGGCGGGCCTCGCGGCCCACGCCGGTGACGAGAACGACGACGCCGTCCCGATGGTGGAGCACGACCCGGTGCTGGTCGGCGCGTCCACGCGGGCCCTGGCCAGCGTGCGCAGGAGCGCGCTGTTCGGCCCCGACCTGACCGCGGTGGTGACCGGGCCGCCCTCCTCCGAACTGGCCGCGCTGCTCGACCGGGTCGCCGAGCGGGAGTCGCGCGGCGCGGCCTCGGTGTGGCGCTTCACCACCGAGAGCGTGCGCCGCGCCCTCGACAACGGCTATGAGGCCGACGAACTGCTGGAGGAGCTGTCCGGCGTGGGCTCGATCCCGCAGCCGCTGGAGTACATGGTCCGCGACGTGGCCAGACGCCACGGCGAGGTGACGGTGACCACGGTCGGCTGCGTCGTACAGGCCGGCGATCCAGCGCTGCTGGCCGAGATCGCCGGGCACCGCCGCCTGGCGCGGCTCGGGCTGCGGCTGCTCGCGCCCACCGTGCTGGTCAGCTCGGAGCCCGCCGAGCGCACCCTGGCCGTGCTGCGCGAGCACGGCTACTCCCCCGTGCCGGTGGCCGACACCGGCGAGATCGCCATCCGCCGCACCCGCGTCGAGGACCGCCAGGGCGGCAAGCTCATCCTGCTGCCCGGCGGCCAGGTCGCCGAGCTGTCGGAGATGGACGACCCCGCCCACCTCATCCCCGAGCCGGGTCCCGACCCCCACGAGCACGCCAGGCGGCTGGTCGCCTCCTCCGGGCAGGGCAGCCAGGCCGGGCGGACGTGGGCGGTCATCGGCCGGATGGCCTCGCGGCTGCCCACCGCGCAGCAGTCGCTGCTCGGGTTCGTGGTCGATCGCGGGGTGCGGGCCGGGATCACGCTCACCGACGGTCTGACCGCCACGATCAGCCACGGGGAACTGCGCGGCAGCGCGCTCGACGCCTGGTGCGAGGAGGCCGGCGACTACCTGGAGTTCCCGCTGGCCGAGATCGTCGAGGTCAGGGCGACGTACTAGCGAAGGATCCGGCCAGGTCCAGGGCCGCCTGGCGGGCGCGGGCCTCGCCGTACTCCTGCTTGAGGACGCTCGCCAGCTCGCCGCCGACGGCCGCGAGCAGGAGGTGTGACAGCGCGTCCGCGTCGGCGCCCGGACGGGCCTCGGCCAGCAGGATGGCGACGTGGCGGTGCCAGAAGCGGTAGGCGCCGATGCGGTAGCGGGCGCCGGGGCTGGCGGTCTCCGACATGCGCACCAGGTCGAGGTGGGCGAACAGGTAGTCCAGGTAGGCGGCGGTGAAGGCGGCCAGGCGCTCGGCGGCGGGCGCGCCGGGGCCGAGCGGGGGCGGGCCCGACAGGATGTGCTCCTGGAGCTCCTGCTCCCGGCGGTCGAGCAGCGCCACGGCCAGGCCCGACTTGTCGCCGAACCGGCGGAACAGCGTGCCCTTCCCCACGCCCGCCTCGGCCGCGATCGCGTCCATGGAGACCGCTTCGACGCCCTTGTCCGCGAACAGGCGGGCCGCCGCCTTGAGGACCTTCTCCCTGTTCCTGGCCGCGTCGGCGCGTTCCTCGACCGGGCGGGCGCGCAGGATCTCCAGCGCCTCACTTGACGAAGCGGACTGCGGTCCGCTAGTTTTCGAGCCATCCACGAAACGGACTGTAGTCCATTTACCTTGGAGGTCGCAATGACCGCGCTCATCTCCCGCGAGGAGCTTCAGGCCGCGATCGCGGACGGCTCCGTGACCGTGCTCGACGCGCTCGGCGGGCAGTACTACGAGCAGCAGCACCTGCCCGGCGCGATCGCGCTGGTCGAGAGCGAGGTGAACGAGCGCGCGGCCGGGCTGCTGCCCGACCGCGAGGCCGCGATCGTCACCTACTGCTCCAACCCGGCCTGCCCCAACAGCCAGGCCGTCGCCACCCGGCTGGAGGCCCTCGGCTACACCAACGTCCGCAAGTACCGCGAGGGCATCCAGGACTGGGTCGAGGCCGGGCTCCCGGTCGAGACCGGGGTGCCCGCCTAGAGCGTCCCGCAGCGGCGCAGCGCGAGCAGGGCCAGCGCCCGGGTCACCTCGCGCACCTCGGCCAGCTCCACCTGCTCCCTCGGGGCGTGCGCGAAGGCCACGTCGCCCGGCCCGTAGTGGAGCGAGGGGATCCCGCCGCCGTTGTACAGACGCAGATCGCTCCCGTACGGCGCCGCCGTCTCCACCGGCCCGGCTCCGCGGACGGCGGCCACGGCCGAGCCGACCTCGGCCAGCAGGGGGTGGCCCGCGGGCAGCCGCCCGCTCGCGAACTGCCCGCCCGGCCAGGTGACCACGGGCGGATGGTCACGCAGCCGAGGGTCGGCGGCGGCCAGCACCGCCTCCTCCAGCGCCTCGCGCGCCTCGGCCGGATCCTCGTCCAGCCGCACGCCCATCCTGCCCTCGGCCACCAGCAGGTCCGGCACGCTGCTGGCCCAGTCGCCGGCCCGCACCGTCCCCACCTCGATCGGGTACGGCATGCGGTTGCCGTCGAAGATGACCGGCAGGTTCCGGTTCCGCTCGGCCTCCAGGCGCCGGATCGCCTGGAACACCGGCCAGAACACCTCGATCGCGCTGACCCCCTCGTACCGGGTGGCCCCGTGGGCGGCACGGCCGGCGAGCTCCAGCCGGAAGGTGAGGGCGCCGGCGTTGGCCGTGATCACCGCGCCACCGGTCGGCTCGGTGATCACCGCGGCCTCGCCGGTGTGGCCGCGGGCCAGGGTGGCGAAGGCGCCCAGGCCGCCGTCCTCCTCGCTGACCACGCAGTGGACGGCCAGCGGCCGGGCCAGCCGTACCCCTGAGCGGTGGAGCGCGCGCACCACGGCCAGGTTGGCGGCGACGCCCGCCTTCATGTCGCAGGCGCCTCGGCCGTGCAGGGTGTCGCCGGTGATGCGGGCGGCGAAGGGGTCGCTGCCCGCCCATTTGGCCAGGTCGCCGGTGGGGACCACGTCCGCGTGGCCCTGGAGGATCAGGGCGGGCGGGCCCTCGCCGGAGGTGGTGCCGACGACGCCGTAGCCCTCGGCGCGCGGGGCCTCGGCGCCGGGGAAGCCCTCGCGGGAGCGCAGGTCGTCCAGGTCGAGCTTCCAGACGTCGACGTCGAGGTCGGCTTCTGTGAGCAGCCGGGCGAAGCGGTGCTGCAGGTCGGACTCGGCGTCGGTGCCGGTCACGCTGGGGATTCTGACCGCCTCGGCCAGCAGGTTCACGGTGTCCGCGTCGTCGATCGCATCGAGGACGCGGGCTTCCACATCGCGCATACACGAACCGTATCCGCCATATCCGGCAATACAGCGATGTGATGTGGATTGTCGTGATTCCCTGCGCGGCGTGGGCCGTGCTGCGAGTGGCCGGGGTGGTACCCGCCTGGCCGTGGGTGCCGCTGGTGGCGTTCACGCCGTACGTGGCGCTCGCGTCGGTGCTGCCCCTGGCCCTGGCCGCCGCCCGGCGGCGCTGGGCCGCGGCCGGGCTCGCCGCGGTGAGCTGCCTGGCCCTCGCCTGCTCCGTGCTCCCCCGCCAGGTTCCGGAGGCCAACCCGCCCGCCGCGGGGGCGCGGCTGCGGGTGCTGTCGGTCAACCTCCGCGTCGGCCAGGCCGACCCGGCGGCCCTCGTCGCGCTGGTACGCCGGCTGCGGCCCGACGTCCTCACCTTCCAGGAGCTGACCGTGCCGGCCCGCGGACGGATGGACGAGCTGGGGCTGCGGCAACTGTTCCCGCACCGGGTGGACCGCCCCGCGCCGGGGGCGAGCGGGTCGGCGATCTACGCCCGTTACCCGATGACCGAGCTGCCGATGCTCGCGCACGGGTACTTCCGGCAGGTCAGGGCGACGCTGACCGTCTCGGGGACCGCGGTCGAGGTGGTCTCCGTACATCCGTGCGCACCCCGGTACGACGGGCGCGTCCCCTGCTGGCGGCAGGGCCTGGACGCCCTTCCCCGGGGCGGCGGCGCGCTGCGCGTGCTGGCCGGCGACTTCAACGCCACCCTCGACCACCCGCCCATGCGCGCGCTGCTGCGATCCGGCTACCGCGACGCGGCCGACGTGACCGGGCAGGGCCTCACGGCCACCTGGCCGGTGATGGACTGGACGGGCCTGCCAGGAGTGCAGATCGACCACGTGCTCGCCTCACGGGAGATCGCGGTGACCGAGTTCGCCGTCCACGACCTTCCCGGCACCGACCACCGCGCCGTCTCCGCCACCCTCCGGCTCCCGTGAAGCGATCTCAGGGCGTGGCCGCCTGGATGTTGGTGAAGCGCAGCGGGAAACCCTTGCCGACCGGGGCGGCGGCCATCGCGCCGGCCAGGACCGGGGCCTCGGGCGGGAAGTACGCGACGCGCAGCAGGTGTTCCGGCGGCTCGCCGGCCAGGCCGTAGCGGACGGTGACCGCGTCACCCACCCGGTCCAGCTCGAAGGTGACCCCGTCGGGGCTCTCGTGCAGCGGGAGCACCGAGGCGTCGGAGTAGTCCCGCGTCACCACCGTGGCCAGCGAGAACGCGCCGTCGTTGAACTCCACCCCCGCCTTGATCCAGGTGCTCTCGTCGATCCGCAGGATGGCGCCGGCCTGGTCGTGCTGCTCGGTGTACTCGCCGGTGAAGGTCACCGACAGCCGCAGGTCGCCGCTCTGGGGGCGGCAGAACAGGTGGGCGTTGTCGAAGGTGTAGCCGTAGCGGGTACGCCGCCACAGATCGGTGCCGCCGTCGCAGAACAACGTCAGGCCGTCGTCGGCGGTCCACTCGCGGGGAGGGTTCAGCCACTGCCAGCCCGTGGCGCCGAAGGCCATGATCATGGATTTATCCTGCCACGATCCTTCTGCCGTAGTAAGCGGGCAGGTCCGTCCAGCCGGGGCCGTCGCTGAGGTGGACCGTTCCCGCCAGCCTGGCCGCCTTGCGCAGCGTCGCCTCGCGCACCCGCTCGCCGACCCCGTGGATCAGGTGGCAGAAGCGGCCGCGCGCCAGAGTCCTGGCCCAGGCGGGCTCCCTGATCGCGCGGTAGGCGGGCAGCGGGCCCTCGAACGTCACCAGGATGTCCGCGAGCGCCGCGTAGCCCTGGTCGGGGTAGACGCCCGGGTTCAGGACGATGGTGCCGCGGACGCCGTCGACGATCTCCCGGTAGTGCTCCAGCCGGTCGGCGCCGGCGGCGACCTGGTCGAGGAAGACGCCCCGCAGGCCGTACCAGGACCTGATCCTGCGCAGGTCGGCGCGGACGTCGGTGGCGGTGCGCAGCCCGAAGTCGGTGTCCACCCGCGCCAGCACCTCGGTGCCCGCCGCGACGAGCCTGGCCACGATGGGCGCGTAGGCGCTCTCGCGTTCCTCGCCGAGATCCAGCACCACCAGTCTCGGCGGTACGGCCAGCAGCCGCCGCCACGTGTCGGCCGCCCGCGCCGGGTGGAAGTAGGCGGGCACACAGGCCCCGACCAGCGCCTCCCCCACCTCCAGCAGCCGCGTCTCCACCTGCTCCGTCACCCGCGCACCCCTCCCCAGCACAACCTCACCCCTCCGCGCCCCACTCCGCCCCCGCCCACCAGAAGCGCCCTGGCCCCCACCCGCCCAACCGGGAATGCCACCGGACCTGCTGGAGAACACGTCGCCACTGCCCGGCCTGACGGGAGCCTCCGAGTCACCTGGCACTCCCTGGACGGCCGGGAGGGTCGCCCCGGACGGCCTCTGGACGGTGGGGAGAGGCGGCTGCTCGTACGGGTTGCCGGGGTGTGGGGTGGACGGGGTCCAGTCGTGTGCCGCGTTTCCGGTCATCCCCGCCCTCTGGTCGTGTTCTCTCCGCCGGCCGACGCCGGCGCGTTCATGGATGACCACAGGGCCTCCAGCGACTCGCGCAGCGTGGTGCGCGGGCGCCAGGACAGCGAGCCCGCCGCCCGGGTGATGTCGGCGCACTGCCAGGGGACGGCGGGCGAGGGCCCCGCGCCCGGTAGCACGCGTGCCCCCGGACGGGCGACCTCCACGAGGGTGGAGACGAGTTCGCGGACCGGGGTGGCGCGTCCGCTGCCGATGTTGAGGACCGGCGGCAGCGGGCCGTCCGCCACGGCGGCGCTCGCCACCGCCTCGGCGACGTCGCGTACGTCCACGAAGTCGCGGTAGCCGTCCTGCCCGCCGACGACCAGGTCGCCGCCGTCGCGCAGGGCAAGGGCGAGCTTGGCGGGCAGCGAGTCGGGCGGCGCCCCGGGGCCGATGACGTTGAAGACGCGCAGGACCGAGGCGTCGAGGCCGTCGGCGGCGGCCGCGCGGACGAGTTCGGTGCCGGCCAGCTTGGCCAGGCCGTACGCGCCGAGGGGGTCGCACGCGGCGTCCTCGGTGATGGGCGGGCCCATGGGCACCCTGCCGTACTCGGCGCTGCTGCCGATCTGCACGTACTTGGCGCGTGGGGCGGCGACGGCCAGCGTGGCCAGCAGGCGGGCGACGGCGACGACGTTGTCCCTGGCCAGGGTGACGGGGTCGCCGCCGGTGGCGCCGGCGCAGTTGATCACGACGTCGGGGGCGACCTCGTACATGAGCCCGGTGAGCTCGGCGTGACCCGAGGCGGCCAGATCGATGCGGCCGCGAGGGACGGCGACGACGTCACGCTCCCCCAGCGCGGCCCGCACGTGCCGACCGATGAAGCCGGCGGCGCCGAACATCACGATCACCGCGAGCCGCTCCCCCTGTCACCACAACCCCGCCCAGCCGGGCGCCCCCCTTGACACGCGGCTGAGCAATTTATAGCCGAGCCTTACGGAGCCCGCCGGGAGTTCCGTCAAACCGCCCCCTGACCTGCGCTAACACCATCCACCGATATTTCCGCAAATCTCGCACAAATGGCCCGTCGGCGTTTATGTCGGGCCGCCCTTCCCGCGCCCACAGCCTCGGCCAGGACACGGCAAGCGGGCGGGCGGCGGTTCCCGTTGGACGTAAACTGCGGATGTGGCAGAACCGAAGTTCGAGATCCAGATGCTCCACGACCGGGTGCTGATCCGGCTGGAGCACGAGGCCGAGGAACGGCGCAGCGGCGCGGGGATCGTCATCCCGGCGACGGTCAAGATGGCCAACCGGCTGGCCTGGGGCCAGGTCTGCGGCGTGGGCGCGAGCGCGCGCACGGTCAAGGTCGGCGACAAGGTCCTGCTCAACCCGGAGGAGCAGTTCGAGGTCGAACTGCACGCCCAGACCTACCTGGTCATGCGCGAGCGCGACCTGCACGCCGTGGCCACCACCGAGACCGACCACGGCACCGGCCTCTACCTGTAGCCGACCACTCACCGCCCGCCCGCAGAGGGCCGCCGGTGAGCGCCGGCGCACAGCGCGCCGCCGCTCACCGCTCGCGCACGAAGTGCAGCCAGAGGCCCGATTTCCACGCCTTGGCCGGAACCCCGGCGAGCACGCGCTTCGTCTTGCCCGTGAGATCCAGGACCACCAGCCGGTACGCGCCCTTCCACGCGGCAACCGCGATCACGTGGCTCTCGTCCCACCACCCGAACAGCGCCTCAGGCTCCACGGGCACCCGCCTGACGATCTTCCCGGTGGCCGGGTCCGCGACGCACAGGTCCTCGGCGACCGACGCCGGGCACCACAGGGCCAGTTGCCTGCCGGACGGCGAGAACGCGTCCTCGGGGCCGGTCGGCAGCCCGATCGAGGGGAACGTCCGCACCACTTTGCCGTCGGCCGGGTTGTAGACGCGCAGCCCCTTGCCGTACTCGGCGACGAGGTTGCCGTCCGGGGCGAACCAGAAGCCCGCGCCCGTCGCGGCCCCGGTCACGGTGACGGTGCGGGCGGTGGAGGCGAGGGCGTCGACGACGGTGAACCCGCTCGTCCGCCACTTGCCGCCCACCTTCTTCTCCACGGTCAGCACGACCTTGGTGCCGTCGCGCGACCAGGAGGCATAGGAGGCGGTGAGGGGCTTCCTGACCGTGCGGACGCGGGCGGGCTTGCCGACGAGCCGGTCGGTGACGACCACCGAGTCCCAGCCCGAATGGTAGGAGTCGGGCACGGCGGCGACCCTGCGGCCGTCGGGTGACAGCGCCGCCTCGGAGAAGCCCTTCTGCCGGACGAAGGTGTCGCCGGTCACGCCTCTCAGGTAGGTGCGCTTGGTGCCGAACCCGTAGGAGGCGAGCCGTACCGGATCACTGGCCTGTTCCTGGACGGTCACGCCGGTGCCGGGCAGGGGCACGTTGGCCGTCACGCCCGCGGGGGCGAGCAGCGCGATCACCGCGAGGAGGCTTTTGCCGATCACGCCCGCAGATTAGACATTCCTGGGAAGGAAGTCCCGCGTGATGCCGAACGGGTCTAGAGGTAGTCCTTGGCCATCTGGAGGAGGTCGATGCCGAGCGTCCTCAGGCCGATGTAGACGATGACGCCGGCGACGATGAAGGTCACGACCAGGACCAGGATGCGCACCGTCCAGCCCTGCCGTTTGTACCACTCGGTCCAGGCGTGGAGCGTGCGCTTGCCGAACTCCAGCAACTTGTGCGCCCAGTGGAACTCGGTGGCCAGCACCGCGAGCCCGGCGAAGACCACCAGCCAGCCGGGTCCGGGGAAGGGCACCATGATGAGGCCGCCGATCACCATGACGCCGCCGATGACGCCGATGACGATCTTCAGCGTGAGCGCCCCCGAGCGGGTGGACCTGACCCCGTCCAGCCACCCGTGTATGCCGGACCTGCGCGCCGCCTCGTCCTTGAGCTTGTCGGCGTCGCCGGTTTCGGAGTTCTGGATAGACACGATTCCCCCGCGACTGTCGGTGTGCCTTCCACGATACCGGTGCTGCTTTCATTCTCCTTGCAGGTAGATCTTCACCGCAAAACAGGCATTGAGCGGCAAATATCGGTTAATGTCTGGCATGCCCGAGGTCATGCTTCGCACCGTAACCGGCCCCATACGCGCGGCCGCGATCACCGGTGCCGTTCTCCCCCATGAGCACCTGCGCAACGACCTGCGCTGGGCGGTCGGCATCGACTCCGACCCCCACCGGTGGCTCGACGAGGAGCGTCCCGTCACCGAGGAACTGCGCTCGCTGCGCGGCCAGGACGACCTCGGCCTCGTGGTCGAGCTCACCTGCATGGGCATGGGCCGCGACGCCGCCTCCCTCGCCCGCATGGCCGCGGGCAGCCGGGTCCCGGTCGTCGCCGCCACCGGACTGCACGCCGAGCCGTTCGCCGACGCCCGCGAGGCGAGCGTCGAGGAGCTGACCGGCAGGCTGATGAGCGAGATCACCTCCGGGCTCGACGGCACCGGCGTCTTCCCCGGCGTCATCGGCTCCGTCGGCTGCTGGGGCGAGGAGCCCACCGCGGTCGAGGAGCGCTGCCTCGTCGCCGCCGCCCGCGCCTCGCAGTCCTCGCGCCTGCCGGTCGCCACCCACGGCCAGGACCCCACCGGCATCCTGGAGATCCTGCTCGGCCAGGGCCTGCCCGCGAGCCGCGTCAGCGTCGGCTACACCGGCACCGACCTCGGCGCCGCCCGCAAGATCGCCGAGGCGGGCGCGTACGTCGGCCTGTCCTCCCTCGCCCAGGGCCCCGACCAGGCCGCGCGCCTCGTGCTCGGCCTGATCGAGGACGGCCACGCCGAGCGCGTCCTGCTCGGCTCCGGCGTCAGCCGCGTCGCCCAGCTCCAGCGCTACGAGGGCCCCGGCTACGCGCACCTGTTCCACGCGCTGCTGCCCCGGCTGTGCGAGGCGGGCCTGCCGGAGGAGACCCTGCGCCTGCTCACCCGCGCCAACCCGCTGCGCTGGCTCACCGGGACCGGCTGACGACTGGTTAGGATCGTGGGGTGAGCAAGCTCCCCCGCCTGTCCAAGCTGAGCGACCTGCCCGCGGTCGTCGTGCTGGCGTGGGCGGGCTGGCTGGCCGTCCCGTGGTCCTTCAGCGGCCTCGCCCAGGCACAGGCCGCCGCCGCGGAGGCCGCCGCCCGGACCCTCCCCCAGACCCCCGCCGTCGCCGCCGAGCTCCGCGAGAGCCCCGCTCCGGCCGCGGAGGTCCGCGCGGCCGCTCCGGCCGTCGACGTCCGCGGTGGCGTGGCGACCGACGATCCGGTACGGCCGGCCGAAACGGTCCGCCAGGCCGGGCCGTACAAGACGTGGGGCATGGCGGCGCGGCGCGACGCGGTCGCGATGGAGCGGGCCAGGATCGCCGGAGAGGTGCACGACGCGGCGGGCCACGGCTTGGCGGCGATCGCCATGCAGGCGGGGCTGGCCCTGGTCACCTTCGACGACGACCCCGAGCAGACGCGCGCCTCGCTGCAGGCCATCAAGGAGACCAGCACCCGCGCCCTGGCCCACCTGCGGGCCGCGCTCGACGGCATCGAGGCCGACGGCGACCTGCCGGGGCTGATCGACGGCGTGCGGGCGGCCGGGCTGCCGGTCGACGTCGAGCCCGCCCACCCGCAGGTGCCCGCCGACCTGAGCGGCCCGGTCTACAAGGTGGTGCGCGAGTCGCTGACGAACGTGCTGCGCCACGCGGGCCCGACCAGGGCGCTGGTGCGGCTGTCGGCGGATCCGGGCGTGTACGTGGTCGAGGTGGCCGACCGGGGCGCGGGCCGCCGGAACATGACGGAGGGCCGCGGGCTGACCGGGATGCGCGCGCGGGTGCTGGCCGCGGGAGGGCAGTTCGCCGCGGGACCGCGTGCGGGCGGCGGTTTCCAGGTGATCGCCCGATTCCCCAGGACCGGCGACACCGCGTGATCAGGGTCGCCGTGGCCGACGATCAGGCGGTCGTGCGGATGGGGCTGCGGGCGCTGATCGAGCGCGAGGGCGACCTGGAGTGCGTGGGCGAGGCGGCCGACGGCGCGCGGGCGCTGGCGCTGCTGCGCGAGACCCGCCCCGACGTGCTGCTGCTGGACATCCGCATGCCGGGCATGGACGGCGTCGAGACGCTCAGGGCCATCGCCGCCGACCCCGGCCTGAGCGGCACGCGGATCGTGGTCGTGACCACGTTCGCGGTCGACGAGTACGTCTTCGCCGCGCTGCAGGCGGGCGCGAGCGGCTTCGTGCTGAAGGACAGCGCCCCCGACGAGCTGGTCAGCGCGATCCGGGTGGTGGCGGCGGGCGAGGCGCTGCTGTCGCCGTCCATCACCCGCAAGGTGATCGGCATGTTCGGCCGCCACGCCGGCGCCGAGCCGGTCGCGGGCGTGGAGACGCTGACGCCGCGCGAGCGGGAGCTGGTGGCGTGGGTGGCGACCGGGCGCTCCAACGAGGAGATCGCCGGGGAGCTGGTGATCAGCCCGGACACGGTCCGCACCCACGTGAGCCGGGCCATGGTGAAGCTGCACGCCCGCGACCGCGCCCAGCTCGTGGTGTTCGCGATGCGGGCGGGGCTGGTCCTGCCTACCTGAGCAGCCCCTCGTAGTTGCGCTGCTGGAGCTGGGCCTCGATCTGCTTCACGGTGTCGAGGCCGACGCCGACCATGATGAGCACGCTGGTGCCGCCGAAGGGGAAGTTCTGCTGCGTGGACGGGTCGCGCAGCAGCGCGAAGGCGACCAGCGGCAGCAGGGCGAGCACGCCGAGGTAGACGGCGCCGGGGGCGGTGAGCCGCGACAGCACGTACGACAGGTATCCGGCGGTCGGCCTGCCCGGCCGGATGCCGGGGACGAACCCCCCGAAGCGCCGCATGTTGTCGGCCACCTCGACGGTGTTGAAGGTGATCGACACGTAGAAGTAGGCGAAGGCCACGATGAGCGCGAAGTATCCGGCCATGTAGAGCGGGTGGTCGCCCTCAAGGTACGGCGCCAGCCACGGCACCTGTCCGGCGAACAGCGTCGGGAGGTAGAGCAGCGAGGAGGTGAAGATGACCGGCACGATGCCCGCCTGGTTGACCTTGAGCGGGATGTAGGTGCTGGTGCCGCCGTAGGTTCTGGTCCCGACCATGCGCCTGGCGTACTGCACGGGCACCCGCCGCTGCGCCTGCTCCATGAAGACGACCGCCGCCACCAGGAAGACGCCGGAGACGAGCATGACGACGGCGGCGAAGCCGTTCATCGTGAAGATCGTCGACATGTAGGACGGGAAGACCGCGACGACCTGCGTGAACACCAGCAGCGACATGCCGTTGCCGATCCCCCTGTCGGTGATCAGCTCGCCCAGCCACATGACCGCGCAGGTGCCCGCGACCATCACGCTGACCAGCACCGCGATGCTGAGCAGGCCGTCGTCGCGCAGCACGGGCTCCTGGCAGCCGGGAAAGAGCTGCCCGCTCCTGGCCAGCGCCACCACGGTCGTGGCGTTGAGCACGGCCAGCGCGACCGTGAGGTAGCGGGTGTACTGGGTGATCTTCTGCTGCTTGCCCTCCTTGCGCAGCGCGTCCAGCCGGGGGATGAGCACCGCCATGAGCTGCATGACGATGCTGGCGGTGATGTACGGCATGACGCCGAGCGCGAACACCGACAGCTTCAGCATCGCCCCGCCGCTGAACAACTGCACCATCTCGGCCAGCCCGCCGCGGACGCTGCCGAGGCACCGCTGCACGGCCACCACGTCCACGCCCGGCGAGGGCAGGATCTGGCCCAGCCGGAACAGGGCGATGAGGCCGAGGGTGAACAGCAGTTTCCGGCGCAGATCCGGGACGCGGAACGCGCGGGCGAACAGGGTGAGCATGCGCCGAGTCTGGCCGGGCGCGGCGCGCGGGGCGTCCGACGGCAGGAGGCTGTCGCGTACGCAGATCCGCGTAGGCTCTGACCTCGTGGTACCTGTCTGGGTGATCAGCGGCCCGCCGGGCGCGGGCAAGTCCACCGTCGCCGCGGCGCTGCTGTCGCGCCTCGCGCCGGTCCCGGCGCTGCTGGACAAGGACACCGTGTACGGCGGCTTCGTCACCGAGACCCTGCGCGCGTACGGCCGTCCGCCCGGCGAGCGCGAGGGCCCCTGGTACGACGAGCACGTCAAGCGGCACGAGTACGGCGGGCTGACCCGGCTGGCGCGGGCGATCAGGAGCCACGGCTGCCCGGTGATGCTGGACGGGCCGTTCACCTCGCAGGTCCACTCGGCCGAGCTGTGGGCCCGCTGGGTGGACGAGCTGGGCGGGGGTCCCGCGCACCTGGTGTGGGTGCGCTCCGACGGGCCGACGCTGCGCGAGCGGCTGCTGGCCAGGGGCCTGGAGCGGGACGCGGGCAAGCTGGCCGCCTTCGCGGACTACCTGGCGGCGATCCGGGTGGACGAGCCGCCGGCCGTACCGCATCTGGAGATCGACAACCGGTGGGGCGCGCCCGGCGTCGGCGAGCAGCTCACGGCGGCGGGTATGCCGCCGCGAACACCTCGGGCAGGCGCGGGACCAGGCGGGTGAAGACGCCGTCCTCGTAGGTGGCCTCGGGCTGGTTGGCGAGCTGCTGGGAGGCGACGCCGGCGATCAGGCTGGCGGCCAGGGCCAGGCCCTGCTCCCCGGCGGCGTCGGAGCCGACCTCGCCGCGGGCGACCGCGCCCTCGATCAGGGTGGCGAAGTGGCGGTGGATGGCCAGGGCGGGGGCGTACGCCTGCTCGGAGGGGGTGAATCCGGGCACCGTGCGCCAGAAGAGCAACTGGGCCAGCACCTGGTTGGCCATGATCCAGCGGGCTCCGGCCTCCAGGGAGGCGCCCATGGCGGCCAGGCCGGGTTCCATGCCCTCGGCGGCCTGCCGTACGGCATCGAGGTAGCCCTTCTGGCCGCGCTCGAAGAGCGCGTCGTAGAGCGCGGCCCGCGACGGGAAGTACTTGTACAGCGAGGGCGGCTGGATGCCGAGCCGGCGCGCGACGGTGGCCATGCTGAGCGCGGCCACGCCGTCGGCGGCCATGACCTCCAGGGAGATCCGCAGGATCTCCTCCTGAGTCTCCGTGCGACGGCGGGCCCGGCGATCTGTCACAGCCATAGCATAAGCTATAGGTATTAGCTAAAGCTATGAGGAGTGGCTGTGGACATCATCCTGACCGGACTGAAGCAGAACAACCTCAAGGACATCTCGCTGCGCCTGCCCAAGGAGCGTCTGACCGTCTTCACCGGTGTGTCGGGCTCCGGGAAGTCCTCGGTCGTGTTCGGCACCATCGCCACCGAGTCGCAGCGGCAGATGAACGCGACCTACAGCGCCTACCTCCGCAACCGGCTGCCCAAGTTCGAGCGGCCGCGGGCCGAACGGCTGGCCCACCTGACGCCCGCCGTCGTCGTCGACCAGCGCCCGGTCGGCGGCAACGCGCGCTCGACCGTCGGCACCATGACCGAGATCCACCCGATCCTGCGCGTGCTCTTCTCCCGGTACGGCACGCCGTCCGCCGGCCCGGCCAGCGCCTATTCCTTCAACGACCCCCAGGGCATGTGCCCCGAGTGCGACGGGCTGGGCAGGACCGTCCGGCTCGACCTGGACCAGGCCATCGACAAGACGCTCTCGCTCAACCAGGGCGCGCTGCGGCTGTGGTCGGTGGGCTCGTGGACGTGGAAGCTGTACGAGCAGTCCGGACTGTTCGACATGGACAAGCCGGTCGGCGAGTTCACACCCGAGGAGATGCGCCAGTTGCTCCACGGCGAGAGCTTCAAGCTGGAGCGCGGCACCTACGAGGGCGTCGCCGACCGCTTCGACCGCCTCTACCTCAAGCGCGACAAGGACCTGGTGTCGGCGAAGAAGATGCTGGCCGAGGGCCCCTGCCCGGCCTGCGGCGGCGCCCGCCTCAACCGGGCGGCGCTGGACTCGCGCATCGGCGGGCTCAACATCGCCGACCAGGCCTCCATGGAGGTCTCCGACCTGATCACCGAGCTGGCGGGCCTCGCCAACCCGGTCGCGGAACCGGCCGTGGAGGCGCTGCGCCGGATCGAGGCGATCGGCCTCGGCTACCTCAGCCTCGACCGGCAGACCAGCACGCTCAGCGGCGGCGAGGCGCAGCGGCTCAAGACCGTGCGCCACCTGGGGTCCTCGCTGAGCGGGCTCACCTACATCTTCGACGAGCCGAGCGTCGGGCTGCACCCGCGCGACGTGCACCTGCTCGGCGAGCTGCTGCTGGAGCTGCGCGACAGCGGCAACACGGTGATCGTGGTCGAGCACGACCGCGACATCATCGAACTGGCCGACCACGTCGTGGACCTGGGCCCGCGCGCCGGCACCGCCGGCGGCGAGGTCGTCTACGAGGGCGGCGTGGCCGGGCTGCGCGCCTCCGGCACCCTCACCGGCCGCATGCTGCGCCGCACCACCGGCCTCAAGCCCCAGGTCCGCACGCCGTCGGACTGGATGACGATCGCCGGCGCCTCCCGCCACAACCTCCACGACGTGTCGGTACGCGTGCCGCTGGGCGTGCTCACCGCGGTCACCGGCGTGGCCGGATCGGGCAAGAGCACGCTCATGGGCTACGCCGACGCCATCGCGATCGACCAGTCGCAGATCACCGGCTCGATCCGCTCCACGCCCGCCACCTACCTCAACGCCATGGACACCATCCGCAGGCTCTTCGCCACCGCCAACGGCGTGGAGCCCGGCTGGTTCAGCTTCAACGCGCTGGGCGCCTGCCCGGCCTGCGAGGGCAGGGGCGTGATCAAGACCGACCTCGCCTTCATGGACCCGGTCACCTCGGTCTGCGACGCCTGCGGCGGCAGCCGCTACAACGACACCGCCCTGTCCTACCGTTACGAGGGCCGCACGATCGCCGACGTGCTGGCGATGACGGCCGAGGAGGCCGACGGAGTGTTCGGGATGTTCGGCGCGCTGAGCGAGCTCGGCCTCGGCTACCTCACCGTGGGCCGCTCGCTGAGCACGCTGTCGGGCGGCGAGCGCCAGCGGCTCAAGCTGGCCCATCGGCTGCGCGAGAGCGGCAACGTATACGTCTTCGACGAGCCGACGACCGGGCTGCACATGGCCGACGTGGACACGCTGCTGGCGCTGCTCGACCGGCTGGTCGACGGCGGCAACACGGTGATCGCCGTGGAGCACGACCTCGACGTGGTCAAGCACGCCGACTGGGTGATCGACATGGGGCCCGAGGCCGGGCAGCACGGCGGCCGGGTGGTGTTCACGGGCACGCCCGCCGACCTGGTCAACGCCTCGACCCACACCGCGAAGCACCTGGCTAGGTCACTCGAAAGTCCTCGTCGCGCGCGTCGATGATCGCCATGTGGCCGGGCAAGTGGCCGATGGCGAAGTCCACGGCGCCGAGCGCGAGCTGGGGCGTGACCCCGCAGGCCCAGAAGACCGGCACCTCCCCCGGCCCGACCGGCACCCGCTCGCCGAAGTCCGGCCGGTCCAGGTCCGCGATGCCCAGCTCCGCCGGGTCTCCGGCGTGCACCGGCGCCCCGTGCACCGCCGGGTAGCGCCCGGTGACCTCCCGCGCCCGCGCCACGAGGTTCTCCGGCACCGGGCGCATCGAGACGACGAGCGGCCCAGAGAAGACCCCCGCGGGCTCGCACGCCACCGCGGTCCGGTACATCGGCACGTTCACCCCCAGCTCCACGTGCCGGATCGGGACGCCGGCCCGCATGAGCGCGGCCTCGAAGGTGAAGCTGCAGCCGAGCAGGAACGCGACCAGGTCCGCGCGCCAGTCGGCCAGCACGTCGGACACGTCCCTGACCGGCCGGCCGTCCTCGTGGACCCGGTAGCCGGGCAGGTCGGTACGCAGGTCGCCGGCGAACAGCCGGGTGGCGGTGGCGCCCGGCTCGCCGACGTCCAGGACGGGGCAGGGCTTCGGGTTGCGCTCGGCGAAGCGGCGGAAGTCGGCCGCGTGGGCGGCGGGCAGGGCGATGAGGTTCGCCTGCGTCCACCCCGCGCACCAGCCCGCCGTCGGCACCCGCTCCCCCCGCCTGAACCTGGCCCGCGCCCGCTCCGGGCTCAGCTCCGATTCCCGCACGTCATCTCCCCTGGGCATTTGCGCCGGGCGCGAGTAGAAAGTGACTCGTGCCCCCAACGGACTGGAACCCCGCCGAGACCCGCCTCTGGCACGCGTTCCGCCAGGGCGCCGAACTCGACCTCGGCGCCCTGGACGAGGCCGAGCGCAAGGTCCGCGCCGACGTCGTCGCCGAACTCCTCCTGCACGGCCCCGAGGCGCTGCCGGGCCGGGTCACCGCGCTGAAGCTCGCCGGAGCCGAGATCCAGGGCCGCCTCGACCTGGAGGGCGCCGTCATCGAGCCCGCGCTGGCCCTGGTGGGCTGCACGTTCGAGCACGGCGTGAACCTGACCACCGCGAGCGCGGGATCGATCTGCCTCAACGACTCCCACCTCCCGGAACTGTCGGCGGAGCTGTTACGCGCCCGGACGTTCATGATGCGCGACGCCAAGCTCGACGGGAACCTCTGGATCCAGGGCGCCCGCGTCGAGGCCGACATCGACCTGGACCGTACCCGGGTCGCCGGGTTCCTCAACGCCAACCTCGCCGTCACCGGCGGCTGGTTCAACGGCCGCGGCTCGCCCCGCCACGACCACGTCGCGCGCGGCCTCACGGTCGGCGGCGAGCTCGACCTGGTCGGCGCCCAGCTCGCCGGCCTCGACCTGCACGGCGCCAGGATCGGCGACGGCGTGTGGGCCAGGGGCGCCGTCATCGGCTACGCCTGCCTGGCCACCGCCGAGATCGGCGGCCCGCTCAGCCTGCGCGCCGCCAGGATCACCGGGGAGCTCGACCTCGACGCCGTCGTGATCCGCCCGCCGTCCGGCGCGGTGATGATCGACCTGTCGGACGCGGAGGTGGTCAGCGCCGTCGTCACCCCCTCACCCGCCGGATCCGGCCGCCTGTCGCTGCGCAACGCCCGCATCACCGCGTACGCCGACGAGCCGGCCGCCGGGCACGAGAGCGACCTGGACGGCTTCGCCTACCAGCGGCTCGACCCCCTGTCACCGGAGCACGCCGACGAGCGCCTGGCCTGGCTGGAGCGCGGGAGCGCGCCGGGCACGCCGCAGCCGTACGAGCAGCTCGCCGCCGCCTACCGCGCCGCGGGCCTGCACCGGGAGGCCGGGCGCGTGCTGCGGGAGAAGCTGCGCCGCGCCGCGCGGGCGCGCGGCGGCCTGGCGCGGGCGTGGGGCGCGCTGCAGGACCTCGTGCTCGGGTACGGCTACCAGCCGTGGCGGGCGGTCGTCGCCTTCGCGGCGGTCCTGGTGGCGGGGACGCTCTACTTCGCCACGGTGAGCTGCCCGACCCTGTGCCCGATCAAGGCGGACGAGCATCCGGCCTGGGATCCGTTCCTGTACACGCTCGACCTGCTGATCCCGCTCGCCAACCTGGGCCACGACGGCGTCTGGAACCCGCTGGGCCTGGCCAAGGCGGTCAGTCTCGTGGTGGTCGTGGCCGGCTGGGCCCTGGTCACCACCATCGCCGCCGCGGCCGCCCGTGCCCTGACCCGGCCGTGAATTCTGTCGGTGGCCCGGTGTTCAATGGCGAACCATGCGACCTCGCACGGGCCCCTTCTGGGACTTCCTGGCCGGCCGGGCCAAGCCGCCGCCGGCCGCCGCGCTGCTGGGCTGGGAGCTGATCGCGATCGACGCCGACGCGGGCACCATCTCGGTGGCCTTCGAGGCGGGCGAGCGGTTCACCAACCCGGTGGGCGCGATCCAGGGCGGCTTCCTGGCCGCCATGCTCGACGACACCCTGGGCCCGGCGCTGGTCGCCACGCTCGCGCCCGACCAGTTCGCGCCCACGCTCGACCTGCACGTGCAGTTCCTGCGCCCGGCCCGTCCAGGCCGCCTGGTGGGGCACGGCCGGGTCGTCAGGCGCGGCGGCGGCGTCGCGTTCCTGGCCGGTGAGCTGCTCGCGCCCGACGGGGAAGCGGTCGCGGTCGCCACCGCCACCGCCCGCATCCAGACCGTCAGGAGCTGACCGGCGCGTTCAGGCCCGGCCGCTGGCCTTCTGGCTGCGGCGGCTGACCGAGTCGATGACCACGGCCGCCAGCAGCACCGCTCCGGTCACGATGAACTGGATCGCGTTGCTCACCCCCTGCAACGCCATCCCCGAGGCGATCGACTGGATGACCAGCATGCCGAGCAGCGCCGAGTACGTGCTGCCCCGGCCGCCGAACAGGGAGGTGCCGCCGATGACGGCCGCCGCGATGGCCATCATGAGCACGTTGCTCTGCCCGGTGGCCTGGCTGGCGCTGGAGATGCGGGAGGCGGCGAAGATGCCGCCGAGCGCCGCGAAGGCGCCGGAGATCGCGAAGACGGACATGCGGATGAAGGCCACGTTGATGCCCGCGCGCCGGGCGGCCTCGATGTTGCCGCCGACCGCGAAGACGCTGCGGCCGTACTTGGTGCGCCGCAGGACGAAGTCGGTGACGACCACGACGGCCAGGAAGATCAGCAGCGCCAGCGGCAGGCCCCGGTAGAGGTTGAGCACGTAGGCCACGCCGAAGGCCACGACCGCGAGCACCGCCGTACGCAGGACGATGTCGCCGGTCGAGCGGAACGGGACGCCGGCGGCGCGGCGGCGGGCGTTGCCCACGAGCGAGACGAGCAGGAACCCCGCGGTCGCGGCGGCGGCCAGGCCGTAGGCGGCGATGACGTAGGCGAAGTAGGTGTCGGTCAGGCCGGCGATCAGGCCGTCGGGCAGGTTGATGGTGCCGTTGGGGCCGAGCACCCACAGTTGGAAGCCGGTCCAGGCGAGCATGCCGGCCAGCGTGACCACGAACGACGGCACGCCGATCCTGGCGAAGAAGAAGCCGTGGAACAGGCCCATCGCGGCGCCGACCGCGACCGCGACGATCATCGCGGCCAGCGGGTCCCAGCCCTGGCCGACGCTGAGCACGGCCAGCACGGCGGCGCAGGCGCCGCTGACCGCGCCCGCCGACAGGTCGATCTCGCCCAGCAGCAGCACGAACACGATGCCGACCGAGATCAGGCCGGTGGCGACGATGTCGACGCTGAGGTTGGACAGGTTCTGCGCGGACAGGAAGCGGTCGTTGAGCGTCTGGAAGACGAGCCAGATGACGACCAGCCCGACGACCACGGGCAGCGGGCCGAGTTCGCCGCCCTTGATCCGCCGCCTGAACTCGCCGAGGTATCCGGCGAAGCCCTCCTCGCGTACCACCAGCCGCGGGTCCACCTGCGCGTCCCGCGTCATTCGTCCTCCTCGGAACGGGCCCGGCGGCGCGAGACCGCGTTGTCCGTGGCGCCGGTGATCGCGGCGATGATCTCCTCCTGCGTGGTGCTCCTCGCGTCGAAGACGCCGTTGTTCCTGCCGAGACGCAATACGGCCACGCGGTCGGCGACCGCCTTGACGTCGACCATGTTGTGGCTGATCAGGATGACGCCGAGTCCTTGGGCGCGCAGCCGTTCGACCAGGTCGAGGACCTGGGCGGTCTGCTCGACGCCGAGGGCGGCGGTGGGCTCGTCCAGCAGCACCACCTTGGGCTCGCCGAGCAGCGAGCGGGAGATCGCCACGGTCTGGCGCTGGCCGCCGGAGAGCGAGGCGACCGGGATGCGCACGCTCGGGATCTTGATCGACAGCGTGTTGAGCAGGTCGCGCGAGCGTTTCTCCATGGCGACCTCGTCGAGCACGCCGAGGCGCCTGATCTCGTTGCCGAGGAACAGGTTGCCGACCACGTCGAGGTTGTCGCAGAGCGCGAGGTCCTGGTAGACGGTTGCGATGCCGAGCGCCTGCGCCTCGCTCGGGCTGTGGATCGTGACCGGCCGGTCCTGCCAGCGGATCTCCCCCTCGTCGGGCGGGCCGACGCCGGCGATGACCTTGATCATCGTGGACTTGCCCGCGCCGTTGTCGCCCACGAGCGCGAGGACCTCGCCCGCGTTGACCTCCAGCGAGACGTCCTTCAGCGCCTGGACGGCGCCGAAGCGCTTGGAGACGCCCTCCAGGGCCAGGACCGGTGCCACGTCATTCCAGCCCGGCGGCCTTGCAGGCGGCCTGGACCTGCGGGGTGCAGATCTCCTTGACGGACCAGAACCCGTCCTTGACGACCGTGTCCTCGATGTTCTGCTTGATGACGACGATCGGCGGGATGATCTGGGCGGGGATCGAGGTGTTCGTACCGTTGTCGACCGTCGCGGTGCCCTTGACCGCCTGGCCGGTGCCGAGCGCGATGGCCATCTCGGCGGCGTTGCGCGCCTCCGGCCGGATCGGCTTGTAGATCGTCATGGTCTGGGTGCCGAGCAGGATGCGCTGGATGGCGGCGAGTTCGGCGTCCTGGCCGGTCAGCGGGGTGCCCTGCTTGACGCCCGAGTTCCGCATGGCCTTGGCGATGCCGCCGGCCATGCCGTCGTTGGCGGCGTAGACGCCGATGACGTTCTGCGCGCCGAGGGCGGTGAAGGCGCCGTTGGCCTCGGTGTTGGCCTGGTCGGGGCTCCAGTCCGGGGTGTCGTACTCCTTGCCGATGGTCACCTGGCCGTCGAGCACCGAGTGGGCGCCCTTCTTGAAGTCACCGGCGTTCGGGTCGGTGGGCGAGCCGTTGATCATGACGATCGGGCCGCGCTTGGGGTCGCCGCCCGCCTTGACGGCCTCCAGCAGCGCCTGCCCCTGCATCTTGCCGACTTGGATGTTGTCGAAGGAGGTGTACGCGGCGACGGGCCCGCCGGCCAGCCGATCGTAGGCGACCACCACGGCGCCCTGGTCGGTCGCCTTCTTGACCGCGCCCGCGATGGCCTTGGCGTCCACGGCGTCCAGGATCAGCACCTTCACGCCGTTGGTCAGCATGGTGTCGACCTGCTGCTGTTGCAGGTTCGGGTCCTGGTTGGCGTTGTTGTACACGACCTCGCACTTGGGGCACAGGGCCTTGATGCCGGCGGTGATGTACGGGCGGTCGAACTTCTCGTACCTGGCGGTCTTCGACTCGGGAAGCAGCAGGCCGATCCTGAAGCCCTGCTCAACCGTGCCGATCGCGGCGGGGCTGCCCGGAGCGGTGCCGCCTGTGCTGCCGCCGCCCGACTGGCCTGCCGTACCGCAGGCCGCCAATCCCAGGACGGCCAGGAGACCGCCGATGACCAGTGCTTTCACAGGGCGAGCCGTACCCAGGGCGGTTGCTAGGCGCGCGGTGGGTTGCCAATCCTTGGCCGGGTGATGTCGGGGTCTTGATCAGATGGGGCGGACGGGCTCGGCGGCGCGCTCGTCGTAGGCGCGGCGGGCGGCGAAGACCTCGTCCGCGTGCTCGGCCGACCACTCCGCGATGGCCGCGAGCAGACCCCCGGCGCTGCGGCCTAGGTCGGTGAGCTCGTAGTCCACGCGCGGCGGGATCGTCGGGTAGACGGTGCGCGTGACCAGGCCGTCGCGTTCGAGGGCGCGCAGGGTCTGGCTGAGCATCTTCTGGGTGATGCCGTCGAGGATGCGGCGCAGCTCGTTGAAGCGGCGCGGGCCGTCCAGGAGCGCGCCCATGACCAGCGTGGCCCACTTGCCGGTCAGCATGTCGAGGACCGCGCGGGGCTTGCACGCCCGCAGGAACGCCTCGGCGCCGCCGTAGCGGCGCAGATCTGGAAAGATGGTATCCATCAGGAACCTGGATATCAAAAGGGTGCCTTCTTCACAAGCGATACCGCCTGCGGCCACGCTGTCCGCATGAGAACGATCGTTTACCGCTCCTTCGGCGGACCCGAGGTCCTGGAGCCCGCGCAGGCCGCCAAGCCCGTCCCGGAGCCGAACGAAGTGCTGGTCAGGGTGCACGCCGCCGGTGTGAACCCGCCCGACTGGAAGCTGCGGCGCGGGCCGTACCCGCCACACTGGGTGACGCCGCCGCTGGTGCCCGGATTCGACGTCTCGGGCGTGGTGGAGTCCTCCGGGGCCTACCAGGGCAGGTTCGTGCCGGGCGACGAGGTGTTCGGCATGGTCCGGTTCCCCGCGCCCGCCGGGGCCTACGCCGAGTACGTGGTGGCCAGGCCCCGGCAGTTCGCCCGCAAGCCGGCCGGCCTCAGCCACGTGGAGGCGGCGGCGCTGCCGATGGCGGGCCTCACCGCCTGGCAGGGCTTCGAGGACTCCTGGGACGTACGGCCCGGCCGCCGCGTGCTCGTGCACGGAGCGGCGGGCGGGGTCGGTCATCTGGCGGTGCAACTGGCCAAGCGGCGCGGGGCGTACGTGATCGGCACGGCCGGCGCGGGCAAGCACGACTTCGTCCGGCGGATGGGCGCCGACGAGGTGATCGACTACCGCGCCGTGGACTTCGCGCGGGCGGTCGAGCCCGTGGACATGGTCTTCGACGTGGTCGGCGGCGACTATCCGGAGCGCTCGCTGCCGCTGGTGCGACCGGGCGGCGCCTACCTCGGCGTGGCCGACATCTCCGACGAGACCGGCGCCCGGTACTCGGCTCGCGGCGTGCGGTGGCGGCGGTTCCAGGTGGAGCCCGACCACGCCTCGCTGGCCGCGCTCACCGAGGTGCTGTCCGTGCACGTCGACCGTACCTTTCCGCTGGAGGAGGCGGCCAAGGCGCACGAGCTGGCGGAGAGCTCCGGCTTCGTCGGCAAGATCGTCCTGGAGGTTTGACAGATCGGTTCGCGTCAATCTACGTTGACGTAGGTCAATTGAAGTTGACGCGAGAGGAGCTGTCGCATGCATGCGCTGGCCATGGCCGTGCGGGCCAATCTGCCCGTGATCCTTTGGGGGGCGCCGGGGACCGGGAAGACCTCGGCGGTGCTCGCGCTCGGGGAGCGGCTCGGGTTGCCCGTCGAGGTCGTCGTCGGGTCCGTCCGGGAACCGAGTGACTTCGCCGGGTTGCCCGTCGTCCGGGACGGTGGGACCTGGTTCGCGCCGCCCCGGTGGGCCGAACGGCTCGCCTCCGCCGGGGGCGGGATCCTGTTCCTGGATGAGCTGACGACGGCGCCGCCTGCCGTACAGGCGGCCATGTTGCGGGTGGTTCTGGAGCGGGTGGTCGGGGATCTCGCGCTGCCCGCCTCGGTACGCGTCGTTGCGGCGGCCAATCCGCCCGCCTTGGCCGCCGATGGGTGGGATCTTTCGGCGCCTCTGGCCAATCGGTTCGTGCATCTGGACTGGGTGGTCGGTGCGGCTTCCGTGGCCGACGGGTTCACCGGGGGGTTCGTGGTGCCGGAGCTTGCCGGGGTGGGGCCGGGTGGGTCTCTGGGGGTGGCTCGAGCTTTGGTGGGGGCGTTCTTGCGGGTACGGCCTTCGCTGGTGCTGGCGGTGCCGGAGGACAGTGGGCGCGCTTGGCCCAGCCCGCGTACCTGGGAGTTGGCGGCGGCCGCACTCGCCTGCACCACCCCCACGTCCCCAGCCGCCACCGTCGACGGCCGTGGAGGCCGTGCGGGCACCACCACGCCGCACGACCTTCCCGGGACCGCCACCCCGCACGGCGGTTCCGGCGGCTCACGACCGGAGTGGCTCGAACGGGTGCGGGCCGAACTGGTGGTGGGCGCCGTGGGCGAGGCTGCCGGGTTCGAGCTGCTCTCGTGGGTACGCGACCTCGACCTCCCCGACCCCGAGACCTTGCTGTCCGACCCGGAGGCGCCACTGCCCGATCGGGTGGACCGGCTCCATGCCGTGCTCGGCTCGGTCGTGGCCCACGTTCATGCCGACGGCGGCGGCGAGTCCTGGCAACGCGCATGGACCCTGGTGGCCCGGGCGGCCCGCCGTACACCGGATGTGGCCGCAGGCGCGGCCCGTACCCTGGCCACCCGCCGCCCGGCAGGCACCCCACTCCCACCCGCCATGCTGGAGCTGGCCCCGATCCTCCGCGCCGCGGGCCTCATGCCATGACCGCCACGCCGCCCACCACAGGCGCCGATGCCGTGACCACGACCCCACACGTTGCACCATCCGACGCCACTGCCGGCACCGGCCGGGACGCCATGACCACCCCGCGCACCACGGGCTTGATCGCATGAGCGCCATCGCCGCCGCCCGACTTTGGGCCGTCACCCGAGCGCCGTACCTGGCCTCCGCCCTGTTCGCCCTGCGCCCCATCGAGCACCCCGACCGCCCGCCCGGCGTGAGCGTGGACGCGAACTGGAACGTCCACCTCTCCGGCGACCTGCCCACCGAGGAGGCCGGATGGTGGCTGATCCACCACGTGAGCCACCTCCTGCGCGACCACCCCGCCCGCGCCCACGGACAAGCCTGGCCGCTGGCCTCCGACGCCGAGGTCAACGACGACCTCCCGCGGCCCGCCTTCCCCGCCGTCTCCCCCGACGCGCTGGGCCTGCCCCCGGGCCTGCTGGCCGAGCGCTACCTGGAACTGGTCGACCTGATCGACGTTCCCCCGGACCTGGTCGCGTGCTCGGCGCCGCCGTACACCGCCCCCGCCGTCATGACGGACGTAGAACGCTCTCTGCTGGTACGCGCGGTCGCCGCCGAAATCGACGCCACCAGGGGCAACACCCCCGGCGGCTGGCGCAGATGGGCACAAGAGGTACTCCGCCCGACCGTGAACTGGCGAACCCTCCTCGCCACCCTGATCCGCCACGGCCTCACCCGAGCCACCGGCCGCATCGACTACAGCTACGCCCGCCCGTCCCGCCGATCCGTCCCGCCCGTGATCCTGCCGTCACTGACCCGGCCCACCCCCCGGGTGGCCGTGGTGGTGGACACCTCGGGCAGCATCCGCGAGCAGACGCTGCGCCACGTACTGGCCGAGGTGGACGGCGTGCTGAGGGCCCGCGCCCAGGTGGACGTGATCTGCTGCGACGCCGCCGCCCACCCCCCTCAGCGGGTACGGCGGGCCGCCGACGTCACCCTGATGGGCGGCGGCGGCACCGACATGCGCGAGGGCCTGAAGGCAGCCGCCAAACTCCGCCCCGACCTGACCATCGTGCTGACCGACGGCGAAACCCCCTGGCCCACCTCCCGCCCCCGCCACCCGGTCGTGATCTGCCTGCTCACCCCCTCCCCCACCTCGTCATCCCACAGCCTGACAACCTCCAGTCCAACCACCCCAGGGCCCACAACCCCCGGTCTGACGGACTCCGGTCTGACATCCCCAGATTCGGGCTCACTCCCGAAATGGGCACACGTGGTGCAGGTGATGACATGAGCGCATGGCAAGGCTTCACACAGGGCGAGACGCGAAGATGGCGGCGAGCTGGGTTCAGTGAGACAGAAGCCGCAGCCTGGCGAGAAGCAGGCGTGGGAGAGCCGGGCGACGCCAAGCTCTGGCGCACCACCGGCGCCACCCCAGAAACAGTCCTGTCCTGGCAACGAGGCGGCCTGACCCCGAGGGAAGCGGTTCGCTGGCACGAGCACGGAGTACGACCGGAGGAGGCCGCCACCCGCCACCTGACAGGCGAACCCCCACACCGCCCACGCCTGAGCCGCCTCCGATCAGCCCTGGGCCCGATCCTGCGACCCCCCAGGGCAACCGAACTCACCCCGAACCAGGCAGCAGCGCTCCGCACCCTCCTCAGAGCAGGAATCCCGGCAGAGAAAGCCCGCGCCTACACAGACGCCGGCTGGACCGGCGAAGAGGCATGCCCCTGGGCCAAGCACCAGTTCGAACCAGCCCAAGCGGCGACATTCCGCGCGATGGGCTTCACCCCCCGAGAGGCGGCAAGAGCAGCACGGCCCGCCATGGAGGTGCTGGCCGCCTGGTGGGGCGCGGTCCCGCTGGAAGAGGTCGCCGCCTGGTCCGCCGCCGGACTACGGCCGGAGGAGGCCGCAGCCCAGCGAGCGACAGGCGTCACCGCCGAGCAGGCGGCCGTCCTCCGCGCCCTGAGGGCTGATCAGTAGTCGACCTCGAAGTCATGGCTGCCGAGTGCGAACCCGTCGCCGCGGGGCACGATGTGCCCGTGCGCGACCAGGGTGGCGAGGCTGCGCCGTACATCTGACTCATCTAGACCACTGCTCTGGACAACGGCTTCGCGGCCGGCAGTTTCGTGCGCGATGGCAAGTGACGCCACCGCTTCGTAGACGTGAATGTCGACGTCGGACAGGGCCTGCACGTCATGCCCACTCATGTCTCAAACCTCCCCGTATAGTCGTGCTTAACCCCCTACCCAAGGAGGCTCCGACAATATCTGTCATATTTCCTGACTTATCCCCATTGCGACGCTTGAAAGGCCGTCTTACCTTCCCGTTATGGACCTCGAGCTCAGGCACCTCAGAATCGTCCGCGCCGTCGCCGACGCGGGCAGTGTGAGCAAGGCCGCGAACCTGCTCGGCCTGGCGCAGCCCGCGTTAACCGCCCAGCTCAAACGGATCGAGAGGGTGCTCGGCGGCGCCCTGTTCGAACGCGACAGACGCGGCGCCAGGCCAACCCTGCTGGGCGAACTGGTACTCGAACGCGCCCGCGTCCTCCTGCCCGCCGCCAAGGAACTTCAGGACGAAGCACTGCGTTTCGCCAGCACCCCCTCCGTGCGCTACCGCATCGGCGCCACCAACGGCCCCGTGCTCGGCGGGCTCGTCGACCGCCTCGCCGCCGAGCGCCCCGTCACCACCCACACCTCCTGGTCGGAACACGAGCTGACCACCATGGCCGACCTCGGCCGCCTCGACTACGTGCTGATCGGCGCGTGCGGCGACAGCGGCGCGCCCACGGGCTCGCTGGAGTGGGAGACGATCAGCGTCGACCCCGTCTTCGTCCTGCTCGGCGCCGGCCACCGGCTGTCGGAGGAGAAGGAACTCGAGCTCGGCGACCTCGCCGGCGAGCAGTGGGGGGTGACGCCCGGAGACGGCTGCTTCGCCGACTGCTTCGCGATGTCGTGCGCGCGGGCCGGCTTCACCCCCGGCACCATCTACG
Source organism: Nonomuraea sp. NPDC050790 (assembly GCF_044456745.1). Classification (NCBI taxonomy): domain Bacteria; kingdom Bacillati; phylum Actinomycetota; class Actinomycetes; order Streptosporangiales; family Streptosporangiaceae; genus Nonomuraea; species Nonomuraea sp. NPDC050790. The sequence continues at coordinate 854,585 of NZ_JBITGF010000005.1, forward strand.
AGACCGACGTCTCGACCTGCGCGCACCTCGCGCAGGTCGGCCGTGCCGTCGTGCTCTGCCAGGCCACCCATCAGCCCGCCGCCGGCCTGGTGATGGTCCCGCTGACCGGCGCGCCCCTGCGCTGGCGGCAGCTCCTCGGCCGCCATCCCACCGCCCCCGACCCCGCGTGGGTCCTCGCTCAGGCCAAGGCCGCCCATGCCGACGCGGTACGGCGCAGCCCCGTCTACCAGGATTGGCTGGTGAGAAACCCGGGTTTCGGTACCGCGCCATAACCCGCCGGTATAGGCAAGCTGATACTCCTCGCTCCCTGGGGCCCCGTCTACCGTGACGGCACCCCCAGCAGCGAGGAGACACCATGCTTCGTCGCACCCCGGCTCTGGTCGCGATCGCGATCGGGGCCCTGGTCGTCACGACCATGCCCGCCGTCGCCAAACCCCCGGCCGACGGCATGATCGGCGCCCTCCAGCGCGACCTCGGCATCACCAGGGAACAGGCTCTCGACCGCCTGGCCAACGAGGCGCGCGCGAGCCGTACCACACCGTCCTTGGAGAAGCGGCTCGGCGAGCGCTACGCCGGCGCCTGGCACGAGGGCCCGCACGCGACGCTCGTCGTGGCCACCGTGGACCCGGCCGACGCGCGGACGATCACCTCCGCCGGCGCGCTGGCCAGGGTGGTCCCGAGGACGCTCGCCCAGCTCACCGCGGTCAAGAACACCCTCGACCAGGCCAAGCCGCCGGCCTCCGTCCACGCGTGGGCGGTGTCGCCGAGCGACAACGCGGTCCTGCTCCAGACCGCCTCAGAACAGGAGGCCCACGACTGGATCACCGCCACCGGCGTTGACGCGAACGCGGTGCGCGTCGAGCACTCGGCAGAGCGTCCCAAGCCGCTCTACGACATCCGCGGCGGCGACGCCTACTACATCCCGTCGAAGGGCTACCGCTGCTCCGTCGGCTTCGCCGCCCGCCGCGGCACGACCCTCGGCTACACCACCGCCGGCCACTGCGGCGACGTCGGCGACGCCACCCAGGGCCACAACCGCGTCGACCAGGGCGTCTTCCGCGTCTCGTCCTTCCCCGGCGACGACTACGCGTGGGTCGAGACGAACTCCCAGTGGACCGCCCCCGGCGTCGTCAACGGCTACAGCGCCGGAATCCTCCCGGTACGCGGCTCCGCCGTCACGCAACCCGGCGGCTCCGTCTGCCGCTCCGGCTCCACGACGCAATGGCACTGCGGCACGGTCCAGGCGCTGAACGCCACCGTCAACTACCCGGAGGGCACCGTCCGCCAGCTCACCCGCACGAACGTCTGCGCCGAAGGCGGCGACTCCGGCGGCGCGTTCATCTCCGGCGACCAGGCCCAGGGCATGACCTCCGGCGGCTCCGGCAACTGCACCAGCGGCGGCACCACCTACTTCCAGCCCCTGGCGGAACTGATGTCAGCCGCCGGCCTGACCCTGGTGACGGCAGGCGGCGACCCGAACCCACCCACAGGCTGCGCGAGCTACAGGGAGAAGTACACCGGCTCCCTCACCGCCAACCAGAACCAGATCCAGCCGAACGGCTCCTACTACCAGTCGACCGCCTCCGGCACCCACGCCGGCTGCCTGGACGGTCCGGACGGAGTTGACTTCGACCTGTACCTGGAGAAGTGGAGTGGATCGTCCTGGTCCATCGTGGCCCGCGGCGACAGCCCCAACCCCGACGAGAGCCTGAGCTACAACGGCACCTCCGGCTACTACCGCTACCGCGTCCACGCCTACAGCGGCTCCGGCGCCTACACCATGGGCCTAAACCGCCCATAACCCCTGTACGAGTACTCGCTCGCCCGCGCCACGATAAGCGCAGGTCGTCCGGCTCAGGCGAGCGAGTACTCCCACCCCGGCCGCCAGTCGAACGGCGCATCCACCAGCTCTTCCAGCGGCACCCCGTCCAACAGGTGCTGCAACGCCCACCGATTAGCCGAATGCGCGATGACCAGCACCGTCCGCCACGCCCACAGCTCCCTCACCTCTGCGAGAAACGCCGCCATCCCCTCGACAACCTGCCGATAACTCTGCCCACCCGGCCAGGGCACATCGATGTGCCGCCGCCGAAGCCGCGCCAGCTCGTCCACAGGCCGCCCGTTGTAGATCCCGTAGTCACACTCCCGCAACCGAACATCCCGCAGCAGCTCCCGCCCCTCCCCAAAGGCAACCTCCGCAGTCTGTACGGCCCGCCGCAGGTCAGAGCAGTAGACCACGTCCACGTTCTTCCGCCGAACCCCCAGCTCCACCGCCAACTCCCGCCCCCGAGCCGACAACTCCCCCGGCAGCCAGCCGGTGGCGATCCCTGTCTCGTTGTCCACGGTGATGGCATGCGTCTCATAGATCAGCTTGACGGCCATAGGTCCGAAACTACCTCTGCTGAGCGCGGAGAAAGCCACGAATGTGATCGCCTTGGACTCCATCTAGGCTGCGGGGCATGGAATGATGTCCCAGGCGGTGCTACAGGCTCCGCCGTACAACTCCATCCAGGGGCGGTAGCTCAGCCGGTCAGAGCATCGGACTCATAATCCGTGGGTCGTGGGTTCAAGTCCCACCCGCCCTACTCTCTTACACCGTGCCCGACCTGGGCTTTCTCGAAGTTCAGCCTGCTGGAACCTCAATGTTGATCATGTTTGGTCGCTCGGTGGCTGCTCGGACGAACAGGCTGTGGCTATCGGTAGATCATTTAGACCACCAATCTCATCTCAGGCCCCTAAGACGACCACGTGAAGGTCCCGCCGGAAGGCCCGTCGACGGTGGACGATCAGAATTGTCCTGCCGCTCGGTCCCGCATCCGCCAAGCCTGTACCGCTCGAATATTGAGTTACGCGCCCTGAGCTGTGGTTAAGCGGCGTGGTGGTATTCGCTGATCATGCCTGCGACGACAGGTTTTCGGCGGATGGATCGATGGTCGTTGAGTTCGGTCACGTCGCGGGCGGGCTGCGTTGTGGTGTCCGGGGGACGTTGGAGCCGGGACTGGTGTGGCCGGTGACCGTTGTAGTGGATCAGGTATTCGTGGAGCACGAGGGCCAGGCGGCGTTCATTGAGGATCAGGATCCGGTCCAGGAGTTCGCGGCGTCCGCGGCAGCGTCGTGATGATCCGCAGCCCTTCGGCTTGGAAGACCTCCTTGAAAGCGGAGGTGAAGAGCGGATCCCTTGTCGTGGATCACGAACCGCAGTCCGGCAATGCGCTCACCCAGGTCGATCGCCAGGTTGCGGGCCTGCTGCACCATCCATGCCCCGGCCGGGCGGGCGGCCACTCCGGCCAGGTGCACTCTGCGGGTACCGTGCTCGATGAAAACCAGCACATACAACCGTTTGAGCATTATGGTCTCGACCACCAGGAAGTCACACGCGATGATCGCGTGGGCCTGAGCGGTCAAGAACTGCCGCCAGGTCGGTGAGGCGCCCCGGCGAGGCGCCGGATCGATACCGGCGGCACGCAGGATCTCCCCGACCGTGGAGGCCGCGACCTGGTAGCCCAGCCGGGCCAACTCGCCTTGGACTCTCCTGTGACCCAGGTCGGATTCTCCCGCGCCATCCGAACAGTCAGTGCCCTGACCGGCGGACGGGTGCGGGGCCGTCCCGGGCGCCTCCTGTCGGTGAAGGTTCACTTCCGCGCCACAAGGCTGCGATGCCAGCACAAGATCGTCGCCGGGGTGACTGGAACACCTCCACCCACCGGCGACGGCGAATCAGCCTCGACAATGCCGCAAGCCAGAGCCGGTCGGCGTGACTCCACCGCGGCCGATCACCGAGCTGACGGCGCAGCACCTCATTCTCGTGACGGAGCACCAGCAGCTCAACGTCCTTGGACCGATCAATGCGGACTAGCACCGCCAGCAAGCCGAACGAGCACCTCATCAACCGGTAGAGCGGCGATAGCAACACCTTGCGATGGCCGCAGCCACCGATCCTGCAGCAAAACCCCAGCTCAGAGCACAAACCGCATTTCCGAGCGGGACACGCCGGCCCGGGGGAATGACCATGCTCTAGACAGGTATTTAGCTAATTGCCATAATGCCTTTGTGTTGGACGTTGATCTAGTGAAGGCCCTGGCCAACGACAAGCGTCTGCTGATCTTGGAGTGGCTGCGTGACCCTGAACGTCATTTTCCGCCGCAGCGTGACGGCGATCTGGTGCGCGACGGGGTCTGCTCCTTGTTCATCGCCCAGAAGCTGGGGGTGAGCCAACCGACCTGCGGTGAGCATCTGAAGGTGCTCACCCAGGCCGGGCTGGTGCACAGCAAGAAGATCAAGCAGTGGGTGTTCTACCAACGCGACGAGGATCGCATTTCCGAGGCGAAGGAGCTGCTGAGCGGTGAGTGGTGAGCCGAGCGGCGGCATGGCCGCGCCCGCGAGTCTGGACGCAGGGCTCTATGAGCGGTTGATCGCCGATCTGGAAGCAGCCGGAGCGCTCTACCGTGTGATCAGCCACCCGCCCGAGGGACGCACCGAGGTGGTCAGCGCTCTGCGCGGACACGACGTCGCGCAGGCCGCCAAGTGCCTGATCGCCATGGTCAAGATCGGCAAGAAGCAGACCCGGTACGTGCTCGCCGTGGTGCCCGGCGCTGCCCGCCTGGATCTGCAGGCGGTGAAAGCCCTGCTGGAGGGCACCTACGCGGCCTTCGCCGACCGAGGCAAGGCCGAGGAACTGGCGGGCAGCATCAGCGGCACCGTACTGCCCTTCAGCTACCACCCCAAGCTGGAGGTGATCGCCGATCCCGCACTGCTGCGCGTCCCGGAACTGTTCTTCAACGCCGCCCGCCTGGACCGCTCGATCGCCCTGGCCACCGACGACTACCTACGGCTGGCCGCCCCTCGCGTCGCCCCCATCATCAGCGCTTTCTGACTCCAGCGCCCTCTGGGGCTTCGACTGCCGTCCGCACGGAGAAAAGCCATGTCGCAGGCCGACTACGCCATTCACTACCAGCCGCTGTTCACCGCCCTGCAGACCATGGACGTCCAGGGCCTGATCGACCAGACGGACGATCCTTGGTACAACCAGACCCTCATCCAGGTGGGGGACGTATGGGTGCGCCTGGGAGTCATGCAGGGCCAGTTCCACTGGCACAAGCACGAGGAGCAGGATGAGTTCTTCTTCGTCCTCGACGGATTGTTCCGCATCGAACTGGAGCACGCCGACACCGTCGAACTCGGCCCTCGGCAGGCGTTCACCGTCCCCGCAGGAATGCTGCACCGGCCCGTCGTCCCTGTCCGCAGCGCCGTCCTGATGATCGAAAAGGCCGGCGTCATCGCGACCGGCGACTGACCCGCCACTCCCCGTGCTCGGCGCCCTGGCCGCCGCCGGACGGGGTCACCGCCCTGCGTGAGCACCCCCATCCTCAGCCCCGCACCGACGGCGGCCACTGAGCACCCGGGACGCCGCGGACAGGTTTCCGTGACCAAAGCAACGAAGTCGCTGGATTGCGAGACGGTATGATGCTGGATCGCATCGTGGTCACCGTCACGCGGTGCCTACCACCAGGCCGCCTGGCGGCAGGCCACCGGCCCGGCCGCCACCTCTCGCCCCGCGCCCCCGGCCGAGAAGGACGCGCTGGCGCTGGCCGTGCGCGAGCGCGCCGAGCACCTGGCCACCGCCGCCCGCCAGATAGCCGCCCTGCCCGCCGGCGACCTGGACCGCGCGCCGGTGCTGCGCCCGCTGCCCCGGCGTCGGTCAGAGCGAGGTCCGGGCCGTGCGGGCCGCACCAGACGTCACTCCCCCGCCGCCGCCGGAGGGCTCCCCCGCCGGACGACGAACTGAAGCCGGGCAGACGAACTGAAGCCGGGCACCGGCTCAGACAACCCCGGACAGCCTGGACGGTCCCGCCCCGGCGTCGCCGTACCGGGAGGACCTCGACCCCCAGCAGCGCCGCGGCTGATTCACCGCCGCGCAGCTCGCCGCCGTCCAGGTTGCGCCCACCGGCCGCGGCGACGGCTCGCACTTCGTGATCCTCGCCAAGTACCTGCTGGGCACCGTCGAACCGGCCCTATCGGCCACGACCGGCCGCCGAGTGCGTGAGCTTACCGGCCATTGACAATCGGCTCGGCGTCAGCCGTGCCACGATCTATCGGCACCTGGATCGCAGCTTGCGGTGACCATGCTCCATAGGTGGAACCGTGAACCTTCTTGGCTTCTCGCCCGACTGTGCAAGATGACGGGAGGACGAGATGACCGATGAGCTGCTGGTGGTGCGCGCTCAGCTGGGCGAACGCGCGGCGCTGGCCGAACTGCTGGCTCGGTGGCGGATACCGGTGTGGATCTATGTGTGCCGCATGCTGGATGCTGACCGGGCCGACGACGTGACGCAGGAGATCTGGCTGGCCGTCGTCCGCGGCCTGCCCCGGCTCAGGGAACCCGGCCGGTTCGCGCCGTGGCTGTTCACGATCGCCCGGCGGTCGGTCACCGACCGGCTGCGCGGCGAGTACACGCAGGCGGAGAAAACGTCCGGATTCGGCGACGTGGTCGTCGAAGACCCCGCCGAGGCCATGGTGGATCGCGCCGCGCTCGTGAGCGTGCTGTCAGCTCTGCCGGTGCTGGAGCGGGAGATCCTCGTCCTGTTCTACCTGGAGGACCTGCCGGTGGAGGCGTGCGCCGACATCTGCCAGATCCCGGCCGGAACGGTCAAGTCCCGGCTCAACCGCGCCCGTCGCCTGCTGCGTGAACACCTTGAGGAGAAGGGATACCGCCCATGACAGACGAACCGCGCCTGTCGGCGCAGGACATGATCGAGCACCTGGCTCCGGTGCTGTCGCCGAGAGTCCGGGTCCGGGCGGTGACGATGCTGCTGGCCGGTGTAGCTGGCGCGGTGTTCGTGGGCACGTTGTGGTGGTCGGAGCCAGGGCCGCTGCCCGGGCGCACGCATGTGGCGTTCGCGTTGTTCACCATCTTCTGCCTGGCCTGGGCCGCCTACGGAGGGTGGCTGCTGACGCGCCGGGTTCCGCTGTTCGCCACGGATCGGGTGATCGCCGCCTGGATCGGCCTCGCCGCATCGCTGGCCACCACGGCGCTCGTGACCGTCGTAGCCGTGCAGCGCGGCACCGGGGCGGGGCTCGCCCTGGCGGTCGGGGGCCTGTTCGTCGCTGTGGCCCTGGCACTGGCGCTGCGCGCCCATGCCCGGCGCGCAGCGCTGCTGCGCCGCATGCACGAGCTGGCCGGCCGGGAAGAGCGGTGAACGCGCTGCAGACCAGCGGCCTGGGCAAGCGCTACCGGCAGCGTTGGGCGCTGCGCGAGGCCACCATCGCGGTGCCCGCCGGGGCCAGGGCCGCGTTGGTCGGGCCGAACGGGGCAGGCAAGTCCACGCTGCTGAACCTGGTAGCCGGCCTGCTGACGCCCACCTCGGGACGGGCAGAGGTCTTCGGCCGGCCGCTGGAGACGGCCGCGGTCGCGTTCGTCGCCCAGGACAAGCCGCTGTATCGCCGGTGGAGCGTCGCCGACCTGCTGCGCTTCGGCTCCGCGACCAATCCCCGCTGGGATCGCGCGGCTGCGCAGTCACTGCTGGCCGGGCACGACATAGGCCCGCGCGAGCGGGTGGACCAGTTGTCCGGCGGCCAGCGCACGCTCCTCGCGCTCGCGCTGGCCGTCGGCAAGCGCGCCGACCTGGTGGTGCTGGACGAGCCGCTGGCCGAGCTCGATCCGCTGGCCCGCCTGCGGGTGATGAGCGTGGTACGCGAGCTGGAGGCCACCGTGCTGCTGTCCTCCCATATCCTGGCCGACCTGGCCGAGGTGTGCGATCACCTGATCCTGCTCGGCGCCGGCAGGGTCCGGCTGTGTGGCAGCTTCGCCGACCTGCTGAGCAGCCACCCCGCCACCGATCTGGAGAACCTCGTACTGCACTACCTACGCAATCCCGAGGCGGTTCGATGAGCGGCCTGCTGTGGGTGGCCTGGCGCGGGCAGCGCGCCCAGGCCGCGGCCATCGTCATGCTGCTCCTGCTGTACGGCGCCGCTGCCGCGGTCGAGCGGCTGGAGCCGGACCTGACCGGGCTCACCTTCCAACTGGCGGGATTCCTGGCCGGCGCGATCTGCCTGATCTGGGGCGCTCCCCTCATCGCCCGGGAGTTCGAAGCTGGTACCCACAAGCTCGCCTGGACCCAGAGCCTGTCGCGGGGCCGCTGGCTGGCCGCCGTCCTCGCCGTGGCGGCGGCCGGCGCCCTGGCCGCGACCGCCGTCCTCGCCGCGGTGCTGACCTGGTCCCTGCCGGACAGCGCGGATGATCCGATGGCTTGGCCGTACTACGAAAGCCACGGCCCGCTCCCCTATGGCAGATCGCTGTTCGCACTGGCACTCGGCGTCGCACTCGGCGCGGTCACCCGGCACACCCGCATCGCCATGCCGCTGTCAGTGCTCCTGGTCGGTGCCGGCCAACTCGCCGGCCGGGCCCTGCGCGGACGATTCGATCTGCCCTTCTGGACCGCGCAGTGGACCGAAACGGCCGTCTACCTGGCACTCACCCTCGCCCTGACCGGTATCGCCTACCTGGCGATCCGTCGCCAGGCCTAGCCATAAAGGAGATCACGATGGCCCACAACCCGAAATTCATCCGCCGCCGGCTCGGTACGACGGTCTTGGTCGCAGTGGCCATGCTCGTCGCCGCGATACTCCTCGCTGGTGTGATCGCGCTTCTGGGCTCGCCGAGCAGCGCGGCCGCGCCCGCCCGCTCGACGACTTCCTCACCGACCTGGCCAACGCCGACTCCTCTGTCCACACCCGGCGCGCCTACCGCGGCGACCTGATCGCCTTCGCCGCGCACCACGATGGCGAGGTCGCCGCCGCCCGACGCTGCCACTAGCCAGGCAGGCCCTGCCGTAGCGGCCGATCAGGAGCGGCCCTTCGGAGAGCCTCCTAAACCAGCGGAAACCAGATTAGACAATCATTCAGAAAAACACCATTTCTCCCTTAGCGCACCATTCAGGAGTATTGCCACTTTTCACGCTCCGAGCCCAGTGGCGGCGAAGGCTCCAGCGGGGTTTGAGCCGGGCACTAGTTACCCACGCCACTATAGGCAGATATGTCCGAAGTCCCGCGTCGATGAACCAGTGCTCCGTAGCAGGAGAGGGTCACATGGCCACCGAAAGTCGCCCGGCATTCCCCCACAGGTGGCTCGCGCTGCTGATTGTGCTCACGGCCATGTTCATGAACCAGCTCGACGTGACGATCGTCAACGTCGCCCTGCCGTACATTCAGCGTGATCTGAGGGCGGGTGTCTCGCTGCAGCAGTGGATCCTGGCCGGGTTCGCGCTCGCGTTCGCGTTGCTCCTGGTCACCGGGGGGCGTCTTGGGGACATCGCGGGCCGTAAGAAGGTCTTCCTCGTCGGCGTCGCGGGGTTCACCGCCGCGTCGGCGCTGGCGGGGCTCGCCCAGAGCGGCGAGATGATGGCCGGCGCGAGGGTGGCGCAGGGGGTGTTCGCGGCGCTGATGGTGCCGCAGGTGCTGTCCGTGATCCAGGTGATGTTCCAGCCGCCCGAGCGCCTCAAGGCGATGGGCCTGCTGGGTGTGATCGTCCCGATCGCCTCGGTCGCCGGGCCCGTCGTCGGCGCCCTGCTCACCGCCGGGCCCGGCTGGCGCTGGATCTTCTGGGTGAACGTCCCGATCGGTGTGCTCACGTTCGCCGGCGCGGCGCGCATGGTGCCGGAGTCGAAGTCCGACCGGCCGCTGCGCCTCGACATCCCGAGCGTGCTGCTGCTCGGGCTCGCCTCGGTCATGCTGATGTTTCCGCTGGTGCAGGGGCACGAGCTGGGCTGGCCGCAGTGGGCAGTGGTCTCGATGACCGCCTCGCTGCCGGTGTTCGTCGTCTTCGGCCTCCACCAGTTCCGCCGGGAGGGTCTTTCCCCGCTGGTACCACCGGCGCTGTTTCGCAACAGGTCGTTCGTTGCCGGCTCCATCCTGATGGCGCTCGTCTTCTCCGGCATCATGTCGTACATGATCGTGCTGGTTTGGAACTTCCAGATCGCGCACGGCTGGACTCCCCTGCGCATGGCCCTGACCGGCCTGGGCTGGACGATCGGCCTCGGCCTCACCGCCACCCTCGCGATCAGGTACGGCGCCATCGCCGGCCGCAGGCTCATCGCCCTCGGTCTGGCCGTCATGGCCGCGGGAATGGGAGCACTGATCGTGCTGCTCCGGCTGCACGGCGGCGCCCTGAACTCCTGGCAGGTCTTCGCCTGCCTCCTCGCAGCCGGCATGGGCTCCGGCTTGGTCGTCCCCATCCTGGTGGACCTGGTGCTGGCCGGAGTTCCCGCCCGTGACGCGGGGGCCGGGTCCGGCGTGGCCAATGCCACTATCCAGCTTGGCACCGCCGTGGGCGTGGCGGTCGTCGGCGCGATCTTCTTCGGCCTGGTCGGTACTGGACCGCGCGATCCGGTGGCATGGGCGGGCGCCACCTGGCAGACCCTGCTGTACAACGCCGGGGCGTTCCTCGCCGCAATCCTGCTGGTCCCGCTTCTTCCCCGGCGCACCAGGACGCGTGGAACGCCGGTGGGTGACCAGCAATTGCCCACGGGCACTTCCTGAATTTTTTCCGCCCTTAACAGGCGTAGGCGCATGCACAAATACGGGAGTGAAAAACGTTTTGCGCTGTCGAAAGGATCTCGACATAATCGTTAGAGATTCTTGTCAAGGCGGTTTAAGTTTGTAAGACTGTCCGAGGGGGCGTCGGGGGCTCCGCGGTCCGGCGACGCGTGCACCAAGCGGGAGCTGGCGGGGAACCACCCCGCGCGTAATGGTCGAGTGCACATCACCTGCCATTCATTACATTCCTGCACGGGGGGCAATATCAATGGAGAAGGGGATAAGGTTCGCAATCTTGGGGCCGTTGGACGTGCGGCGTGGAAGTCGGGCGATCGCGGTCAACGCCGAGAAACAAAGAGCGATCCTCGCCACACTGCTGCTGTCGGCGAACCGTGTGGTACTGGCGGACGACCTCATGGAGCGGCTCTGGGAGGATCGGTTGCCGCGCTACGCGCGCGCCTCGTTGCAGACACATCTGGCCCGGTTGCGCCGCACGCTCGGCGACGTGGAGGTGATCCACACAAGCCCCGGCGGATACCTCATCGAGTCCGACCAGGACCATCTCGATCTGCTGCGTTTCCGCGCACTTGTCGATCGAGCCGCGAGGATGGAGAACGCAGGCGACCTGCCGGGCGAGCTCAACCTCCTGCGCGAGGCGCTGGCGCTGTGGCGCGGGACCGCGCTGGCCGGCATCCGCTCCGACTCCATCCTGCGCGACGAGGTGCCACAGCTCACCGAGGAGTGGTTTCGGTGCCTGCATCGGCGTTTCGACGTGGAGCTCATGCTGGGAAACCATGACGGCGTCGTCCCCGAACTACGCAGACTCGTCCGCAAATACCCCTTACGCGAACGATTGTGCAGCCAATTGATGATCGCGTTGTTCCGCTGTGGTCAGCAAGTGGAGGCGTTGAAGGCGTTCGCGTCCGTTTCCGCCGTGCTGCGGCACGAATACGGGCTCGATGTCGGCGACGAATTGGAGCGCCTTCAACATGCCGTGCTGACCGGCGACCCCGACCTCGTATCCGTAAACGGTTACAGAAGAGGAGGCAGGGATCTGAACACGGCCGTCTCCTCATGGACGACGCCGCGCCAGTTGCCTGTCGGCATCTCCGATTTCGTTGGACGGACCGAACTTCTGAATCGCGTCGACACGGTCCTGGACCCCGACCGGACCGGCTCGATGGCCATCGTCACGCTGACGGGGCCCGCCGGCGTGGGCAAGACCACCACGGCTGTCCGGATCGCCCATCATGTCCAGGACCGGTTCCCCGACGGCCAGATGTACGTCCGGCTGAACGGGACGGGCGAGCATCCGCGCACGCCCGTCGAGGTGCTGGGCGAGCTGCTGGAGGCGACGGGGCTGAGCCGGTCGGTGATCCCGGGGGGCCAGGAGCAGCGATCGGCGCTCTTCCGGTCCCGGCTGGCCGATCGCCGGGTCCTGCTCGTCTTCGACGATGTACAGGACGTCGAGCAGGTACGCCCGCTTCTTCCCGGCACGCCGGCCTGTGCCGTGGTCGTCACCAGCCGCCGCCTGCTGTCCGCGCTGGCCGGAACCGTATCGGAACGCCTGGTCTGCCTGTCGAAAGGCGAGTCGCTTGACCTGCTGACCGTCCTGGCCGGGCGCAGGCGGGTCCAGCAGGAGCCCCAGGCGGCCGAGGAGATCGCCGCCGCCTGTGGATACCTGCCGCTGGCGCTGCGGATCGCGGGGGCGCGGCTCGCCGCCCAGCCGCTGGCGCGCCTGGCCTCCTTCGCCGCCCGGCTGCAGGACGGGCACCGCCGTCTCGACGAGCTGAGGATCTGCGATCTCGACCTGCGGCGCAGCCTGGAGCGCAGCTACGTCGCACTGGATTCGCCGGCTCGTGCCGCCTTCCGGCGACTTGGGCTACTGTCCGACGCCGTGGTCACGCCCCTGAGCTTGGCCGCGCTGGCCGATCCCGACGACGAGCGGCTGGCCGACCGGCTGATCGATCACAACCTGCTCGAACCCGTCGGCCTCAACACGATGCTCGACCCGACCTACCGTCTGCACCCCCTGTCCTCCCTCTACGCGGCCGGGCTCGCCGAACACGACGACCCGGTGATCACGGACGCCGCACTGCGCCGCTACACGGACTCCATCCTGGCGTTCGCGGAACGGGCGTCGGGGCAGCTGCCCCGGGCCGTAGGCCAGCTCCCGCCGGAGAGCGGTTTCGGGGCGCCGGTCCCCGCGCACGACATCTCCCGCATCGACGAGCGTCCCTGGCGGTGGCTCGCCGCCGAGCGCGACCATCTCCGGGCGATGGTCATCCGCTGCTGCCAGTACGGCTGGCACGAGCGCGCCGCCCGCATCACCGAGATCATCGCCCAGCTCGCCAGCCACAGCGACGACCTGGCGACGCTCATCCGCTTGTGCATCGTGGTCCGCGACACCGCGTGGGCCAACGGTGACGAGCGGACCGGGTGGCGGGCCGAGCACTGCCGCGCCCTGTTGCTGCTCAGGCAGGGCCGGGTGAGCGAGTCACACAGGCTGATCGTCAAGTGTGTGAGCAGCTTCGAACGGCTCAAGGCCGCCGCGGAGCTGCCGTACAGCATCGCGGTCCAGGCCTTCGTGAGCGTGACGCAGTTGAAGGCGAGTGACGGGCTGACGCTGGCGAAGCGCGCGTACCATCTGGCCAGGAGGCGCGCTGACCCGTACGCCGAGGTCCTCGCGCTCGGCACCACCGCCGACGCGCTGTTGGGCCTGCGGCGCAAGGTCGAGGCACGCGCCACGCTGGAGAGAGTACTGCGGCAGTCGCGCGAGCTGGGCGAGACCCGTCTGGAGGCGGTGACGCTCAATCGGCTCGGCTGGTCGTCGCTGCGCGTCGGTGATCTGCGGTCAGCGCCCCTCAGGGCCCACGAGGCCAGGAAGCTCACCGGCATCGGCGACCGCTACGGCAGGGCGCGTCCGCTCGCGCTGCTCGGCGCCATCGCGCTGGAGCAGGGACAATTCGCCGAGGCGATGCGGCTGGCCGAGGAGAGCCGCCGCACCTTCGCCCGGCTCGGGGACACCAGCGGCGAAGCGGAGGTCGCCTGCCTCGAAGGAGAGATCCATCTGCAGGCGGGGCGGGCGCGAGACGCCGTCGCCCTCCTGGTTCCGAGCCTGAGCCGGCTCAACGAACTGGGCGCGTACCGTGTGAGGGAGCGCGCCTCGCGCGTCCTCGTCGAGGCCAACATCGCGCTCGGCGAGCACCAGGAGCGCAAGCGGGGCGGCCGGTGGGCCGGGGAATTACCGGCGCGATCGCTCAGGCGGGATGGTCGCAGCGGCGCCGCCTGAGCCGGGCACGCACGACGCGGACCGCCACGACGGCGCCCACGATCGTGGGCGGGATCAACGTGCCCCACAACCCCAGTTCGGAGCCGAACTCACGATAGGAGGCGCCGACGGCCGCCCCCACACCCACGTAGAGACATGACCAGGCCACGGCCGCCGGCAGAGCCCAGCCGATGAAGCGCCGGTACGGCATGGCCAGCGTGCCCGCCGCGATCGGCACCAGGGAGTGGACCACGGTGACGAACCGCGACCCGAAGACGGCGGGTCCGCCCCGACGGCGTAGAAAGTTCTCGGCCCTGTCCCATTTCCGGGCACCGATGCGCCGCCCGGCCCAGCTGTGCCGGATCGACGGGCCGAACCGGCGCCCCAGCACGTACCCGAGCGTCTCCCCCGCCAGGCATCCGACGGTGGTGGCAACGACGAGCAGGCCGAACCGCAGCGGCGAGTCGACGGTGGTCCCCGCCAGCAGGACCACCGCGTCGCCCGGGACGAAGAGCCCTACCAGCAGCGAGGTCTCCACGGACATGAACAGCAGCGCGGCTCCGCAGAGCAGCAGGGGGTGGGCGTCGGTCAAGAATTCGATCAGCCCCATCGTGGGCGATCTCCTCTGAAGGCATCGTTTTGCCTCATCGTGCCGTTGACCGCGGCCAGCAACCAGCCGATCGCCACATTGTCAGGGTCATCTCAGGGACGGCCGGACGAACGTCAGGGTTGTTCCTGATGGCATCCGTCACCGTGGCTGCAGAGCATGGTGGTATACGCCAGACCGACGCCCACCCCTCCCGTACGAAAGACAGCTGCGAAGCATGATTCCGACGTAGAAGGAGTGGCACCATGATCTCCGCCACGCGGGGACGATTCCGTCCTTCGGGATATTCGATCGACGGAGCCGGGGGCGAGCCACGAGCGCTGCGGCTACTCATCGGCACCGACACCTACCCGCCCGACGTGAACGGCACCGCCGGCTCCGCCTACCGGCTGGCTCACGCCCTGGCCGCCCGGGGGTACGAGGTCCACATCGTGTGCCAGTCCGAGCACGGGCCGCCCCGGGTGGAGAAGGTGGGCGGCGTGACGGCGCACCGGCTGCGGTCGGTACGCACGCGGGAGCCGAAGACGAAACGCGTCACCGCGCCGCTCCTGCTCATGGGCACGGTCACGAGGTTGCTGCGGCGGATCGCCCCCGACGTGGTCCACGTGCACAGCCACTTCCTCGTCGGGCGCACGCTGATCAACGCGGCCCGCCAGTTGTGCATGCCCGTGGTGGCCACCACCCACGTCACGCCGCCGATCCACCCGCCGCACCGCACGCCGTCGCCGGCCGGGCTGGGGTCCGTGGCGGGGAACGCGGTGGACGATCTCGTGAGGGCGCTGGCCTGGCGCGATCTCGCCCGGGTGTTCGGGCGCGCGGACCACGTCGCCGTGCCCACCCGGAGCGCCGCGGAACTGCTCGCCGGCAAAGGCCTCACCCGGCCGGTCGAGGCGTTGCCCTGCGGCGTCGACCTGAGCCGGTTCCGGCCGCGGGAGGAGCCGAAGACGTGGGCGCGCACGAAACTCGGCCTGCCCGACCGTGAGACCGCCTTGTTCGTCGGCCCGCTGGACGCGCAGAAGCGGCTCGACGACCTGCTCCGCGCCCTCCAGTACGTGTGCCGGCAGGCGGACGCGCAGGCCGTACTGGTGGGCGTCGGGCCTGCGCGGCCGCAGCTGGCGCGGCTGGCGAAGACGCTCGGCGTGGGCCGCCGCACCCACTTCCTCGGCCACGTCGCGGAGGACGACCTGCATCTCGCCTACGCTTCGGCCGACGTGTTCGCCATGCCGAACGTCTCCGGCCTCGAGAGCGTCGCCACCCTCGAGGCGATGGCCAGCGGCCTGCCGGTCGTCGCGGCCGAGGCGAACGCGCTCACACACCTCGTCCAGCAGGGCAGGACCGGATATCTGTACCGCACTGGCGAGGTGCCGGCGTTCGCCCGCCTCCTCACCCGCGTGCTGACCGACTCCGAACTCGCGGCGACAATGGGCGGGATCGGCCGCGCCGTCGCGGTCACACACGACCATCTACGCTCGCTGGCCAGGCTGGAGGAGATCTACACCTGCCTCACCCAGACGTACGGCCGGCGGATCCAGCGGCTGGCCTAACCGGCGGCCTTGTCAGCCACCAGAACGCGGAAGGCCAGGCCGGGGACCTTGTGCCGATGGCTGTTGGTGAACCCGGCCGCGGACAGCATCCTTGTGTAGGACTGGACGGTGTGCACCTCGCCCTCGAATGTCCAGGTCAGCATCAGGATCGAGAACAGGTGCGGGGCCGGGTCCTCGGCGGGCGGCGCGTCCAGAGTGAAACCGACCAGCACGATCTTGCCGTCGGGCTTGACCGCCGGGGCGAGCCTGCGCAGCAGTTCACCCGCGCGTTCCTCGGAGAAATGATGCAGCACGTTCGTGACCAGGACCACGTCGTACGGCCCGCCGAGCGGCACCTCGAACATGTCGCCCGGCAACCGGTGGACGCGGTCGCGTACCCCCATGCGCTCGGCGTGCTGCTCGGCCAGCGGGAGCACGTTGGGCCAGTCGAGCGCCCACATCTGCGCCTGTGGGTTGCGCTGTGCCAGGGTCAGGCCGTACATACCGTGGCCGCAGGCCACGTCCAGCACGTCGAGGCTGTCCCGCCCGGCCGCCCAGGGCTCCAGCGCGTCGGCCACGACCTGGGCCGTGGGGCGGGCAACCGCGACCGCGTAGGACGCGAAGTCCTCCCAGTACTCGTAGCCCGGAGTCTCCGCGTGGACCTCCATGACGGTCCCGCCGTGGCGTACCGCCTGGTCCAGCTTCTTGAGCGCGTCCCACTCCCAGTCGCTGGCCATGACCCGGACCATGTCGCCGAAGTACGCCGGGCTCTTGCTCACCAGGAACTGCTCGGCTCCGGGGAGCAGGGCGAAGCGACCGTCGTTCTCCTCGGCCAGGCCGACGGCGGCGAGGGCGTTCAGCAGGATCCGCATGCCGCGCACGTCGCTGCCGAGGCGGCCCGCCACGGTCTCGGCGTCGGCCGGCCCCTCGTCCAGGCAGTCGAACACGCCCATCGAGACGCCTGTCCTGAGCAGGCTGGTCGTCTTGTACGCCTGCATCATTCCGAGCAGCGACTCGCGGGTGATGGATTTCTTGCTGGTGCTCATCGTCCCTCCCTGTCGTCCACGAGGTGGACGGGAGAGCCTCCCGGCTCGGTCTCCCACCGGTAGAACTCCCGGGCCATCGCATCCCGCGGGGAACGCCAGGTCTGCGGGTCATACGGCTCGATGAACTCCGTGAGCCGCTCGCTCAGCCGCCGGAACTCCGGGTGCCGGCGGATCTGGCTCATCGTGTGCTGGGCGTTCTCGCGTACCTCCATGAGCTGGAAGTACAGGTCGTGGAAGGAGAAGAGGCTGCGGCTCACGGCGCCGCCGAGCCGGGGCAGCTCGGTTTGGTCCGATTCGGCGAACAACTGGGCGACCTCCGCTTCGGCGGAGGGCCGCATTCGCGCGACGACCAGGATGCGTTCCATTCGGTTTCTCCTCGACGTTTCGCTGACGGCCCTTGGCCCGCCGCCCGCCCGCGTCAGGGAAAGCAGGGACCGGAAACCAGATAACGATCTGGCCGTCAGTCTGCATCGGCGGGCTAGCACGCGGCTCGAAACCACCTCGAGAGCCGGGCCTCGACCAACCTTCGATCTGTGCTCTAGTCGCGGCCAGGAGCATGACAGGTGTCCGGAAGTCTTGGAGGCGTCATGTACCCCCCTTCCAGCACCCCGAAGCTGCGCCGAAGGCCGCGCTGGCTCGTCACGCTGTTCCTGACCGACATGTGGGAGAGGTTCAGCTTCTTCGGGATGCAGGCGATCTTGATCTTGTTCGCGGTCGCCCCCACCGGGGAGGGCGGGCTGGGGCTGCCGCACTCGACCGCGGTCGCCCTGTACGGCGCGTACGTGGGCCTGATCTTCGTGCTGTCCCTGCCCGGCGGCTGGCTCGGCGACCGGGTCCTGGGCGAGCACCGCGCGACGCTGTACGGCGGGATCGTCATCGCGCTGGGCCACTACCTGCTGATGCTGCCGACCCGGCCCACCGCCTACCTCGGGCTCGTGACGATCGCCGTGGGCACCGGGCTGCTGAAGCCGAACATGCTGGCGCTGCTGGGGCGCTTCTACGGCCCTCACGAGAGCAACCGGCGCGAGGCCGCGCTCGTCGTCTTCTACGTCGGCATCCAGATCAGCGCGCTGCTGGCGCCGCTGGTCACCGGTTTCCTGGGCGAGCGCATGAACTGGCACCTCGGGTTCGGGGCCGCCGGGCTCGGCATGACGTTCGGGGTGATCCAGTACGCCGTCGGCTCGCGGAGGTTCGGCGAGGTAGGCCGTGCGCCGGCGCACCGGGCGAGCCGGAGCGAGCTGCGCACCGTGGCGTCCCGGGTGGCGTTGGCGGCCGGCGTCCTCGGCGTGCTGCTTTCGGTCGCCGTCCTGTCGGGCGGCTTCGCGATCACCTACGGGATCGCGCTCGTGGGGCTCGTCACCCTGGTCGCGCCATTCGCCTACCTCGCGATCCTGCGCCGGCGGGCGCGGCTCAGCCGGGCCGAGAACCGCCGGCTGTCGGCGTTTCGATGGATGCTGCTCGCGGTGGCGCTCTTCTGGATGTTGGTCATCCAGGCCGGCTCGACGCTCAGCCTGTTCGCTCAGCGGCATACCGCGCGCGAAGTGGGCGGTTTCCTGATCCCGGCGAGCTGGTTCCAGGCGGCCATCCCCTTGTTCATCCTCCTGACCGCGCCCGTCGCGGCGTGGTTGTGGACCCGCGGCGGCGGACGCATCGGCGTGATAGACAAGATCGCCTTCGGGCACGGGCTGGCGGCGACCGGCTTCATCGCGATCAGCGTGGCGGCCGTGCTGGCGGCGGGCGGGCAGGCGGTCTCGCCCGCATGGCTGCTGTTCGTGCTGCTCACGCTGGCGATCGGGGAAGTGATCCTCGGGCCGACGGTCATGAGCGCGACGGTGGATCTGGCACCTTCCGCGTTCGCCGGCCGGACCATGGCGCTGTACTGGATGTTCGCGGGTGTCGGGGGCGGTCTCGGGAGCCTGCTCGGCAGGGTGGTCTCCGCTGGGGATCCGCAGCCCGGGTACTTCCTCGGCCTCGCCGTACTCGCGCTCGTGACGGCCGTGGGATTCGCCGTGGCCAGGCGGCGGCTCGCGGACGCGATGGCGCCCCCGGCCCCGGCCGCCGTTCCCTCGGCGGTCTCCTGAGTACCTGTTCGTGCTTCCAGGATCTCACGCCAGATAAAGCGCGAAAGAAAGACGAAAGCGGCAGTTTAGGAGCATCGACTACAAAGGGTGAAGGGACCGCACTCCCACCGAGAACCCCGAACGAGCCGACGCCGCTACGTGAGGAAACGATGCGACATGCGCTTTCAAGTGCTCGGAACCCTGGAGGTACAGGCTGGTACACGTCGGTTGACACCGAGTGCGCCGAAGCAGCGGACCGTGCTCGCACTGCTGCTGTCCTCGGCGAATGAGGTCATGCCGACCGAAGCGCTGGTCCAGGAACTCTGGGAGGGGCACCCACCGGTGAGCGCGCCGACCACTCTCCAGACTTACGTCTACCAACTGCGCAAACTGCTGTCGCGGGGCGACCGGGAGGCCGACAGGCCGCGGCTCGTCACCAAACACGGCGCATATCTGCTGGCCATCGAGGACGACATGCTGGACGCCGTCCGCTTCGAACGGCTCGTCAACGCCGCACAGCGGGATCTCCGGGCGAACAGGCTTGAGCCCGCGTCGGCGGCGCTGTGCCAGGCCCTCGGCCTCTGGCACGGATCGGCGCTCGCGGACGTGGTCACCGGGTCCCGGCTGGCGATCTACACGACCCGGCTGGAAGAGCTGCGTGTACACGCCACCAAGCTCAAGATCGAAGCTTGGCTGCGGATGGGCCGCCACCACGAGGTGATCGCCGAGCTCAAGCAGCTCACCGCGGTCCACCCGCTCGACGAGTGGTTCCACCTGCGGCTGATGGAGGCGCTCTCCTTGGCCAGCCGACGGCATGAGGCGCTGGAGGTCTATCACCGGCTTCGCTACATCCTGCGTGAGGAACTGGGCCTTGAGCCTGGCTCCGAGATGCAGGAGCTGCAGCGGATGGTGCTGGCCACCGGCCACGGTCCCGTTCTCGGCCGCGCCGCGCCGAACGGGCGCCGCGGGCCGGCGTTGCCGCAGAAGGCCGACTGCGTCCTGTGAGCAGCGCCCGGAGCTCACGACCTCATGGCCACCATGAGGTCGGCGAGCGACGTGGTGTGCCGGGCGTCACGAAACCGTGGATCCGCCAGCACGTCCTGTAGGAAGCCGATCGTCGTGCAGATCCCGCGTCCCGTGACCTGGAACTCACTCAGCGCACGTTCCATCCGGGCGATCGCCTGGTCGCGGTCGGGCGCCCACACGATGACCTTGGCCAGGAGGGAGTCGTACTCGGCGCCGATCGTGACACCGTCGGCGCCGTGGGTGTCGACCCGGGTGAACGGTCCCCCGGGCGGCACGAAGTGCTCGACGACGCCCGGCGTCGGGAGGAACCCGCGCCGCGGGTCCTCGGTGTTCACCCGGCACTCGATCGCCACGCCGCGCAGCACCGCGTCTTCCTGTCGGAGGGAGAGCGGCCGGCCGGCGGCGATCAGCAACTGCTCCCTGACCACGTCGACCCCGGTGACCATCTCGGTCACGGGATGCTCGACCTGGACCCGGCAGTTGGCCTCGATGAAGAAGAACCCGCCCGCGTCGTCGACGAGGAACTCGAACGTCCCGGCGCTCACGTAGCCCACGCGCCGGGCCAGGGCCACGGCTGCCTCGCGGATGCGCCCGACCAGTACGGCCGGCAACCCGGGCGCCGGGGACTCCTCGATCAGCTTCTGCCTGCGCCGCTGGACGGTGCAGTCGCGCTCGCCCAGGCTCAGGATGCCGCCGTGGAGGTCGCCCAGAACCTGAACCTCGATGTGGCGAGCGTGCTCGACGTACTTCTCGACGAAGACCCGTGCGTCGCCGAACACCGCCTGGGCGTTCGCCCTCGTCTCGGCGAACGCCTGCGGGAAGTCTCGCGGGTCGCGGACCACGGCCATGCCGCGGCCGCCGCCACCGGCCACGGCCTTGATGATGATGGGGTATCCGATCGTGTCGGCGACCTCCTTGGCCTCCGGCCCGCTTTGGAGCGGGCGCGGGCTGCCCGGAAGGACGGGCAGCCCCGCGGCCGCGGCGAGGTTGCGCGCCTGCGTCTTGTCCCCCAGGGAGGCGATCACCGACGGTGACGGGCCGATGAAGGCCAGCCCCTTCGACTCGCACATCTCGGCGAAGTCGGCGTCCTCGGACAGGAAGCCGTAACCGGGGTGGACGGCCTGCGCCCCCGTGCTCAGCGCCGCCTCCAGGATCGCGGGCGGGTAGAGGTAGCTGCGCTTGGCCATCGCCGGGCCGATCTGCACCCGCTCGTCGGCCAGCCGCAGCGCGGGCGAGTCGCGGTCGGCCGTCGAGTGGATCATGATCACGCGGACGCCGAGCTCGCGGCTGCTCCGGGCGATGCGCAACGCTATCTCGCCCCGGTTGGCGATGAGGACCGACGAGAACATGGAGCCTCCAGGCGCGCGATCGTTCACTGTGTGGAGAGCGGGGCGACGGCGAACAGCTTCTGCCCGTACTCCACCGGTGTTCCGTCGGATACGAGGATGTCGATGAGCCGGCCGGAGGTGTCGGCTTCGATGGGGTTCATGAGCTTCATGGCCTCAAGGATTCCGATCTGCTGCCCCTTCTCGACCGAGTCGCCGATGCCGACGAACGGCGCCGCCCCAGGCTCGGGGGCCCGGTAGAAGGTGCCCACCATCGGTGCGCAGACGTGGCGCAGGTCGTCGTGCTCGGCGGGCGCGTCGGGCACTGGGGCCGAGACGGGCGCCGGGACCCCGGCGGCCTCCGGCCGTTCCAGTTCGACGACCATGTCGCCGGAGCGCAGCCGCACTCTGCGCATGCCGCCGCCGACCGCGATGAGCTCGGCGGCGTGGCGGCACAGCTCGGAGATCAGCGGCCGTTGCATGGGATCCTCCGCGCTCATCGTGACCCCGCGTCGAACTGGCGGAACCGCTGGCGGCGCTCCGCGATCAGCTTGCGCGGCTCATGGATGGCCAGATCCTCGAACGCCTCGGACACCGCCGCCGCCAGCAGCCGCGCGGTCGTCGCCGGGTCCGAATGGGCGCCCTCTCCCGGCTCGGGGATCACGCCGTCGACGATCCGGTGCCGCAGCAGTTCGCGGGCGTCCAGGCGGAGCGCTTCCGCGGCCAGCGGTGCCGCCGTTGAGCTCTTCCACAGGATGGACGCGCACCCCTCGGGGCTGATCACCGAGTACACGGCATTGGACAGGGCCAGGACGCGGTTGGCGACGCCGAGCGCGAGCGCACCTCCGCTACCGCCCTCGCCGGTGACGACGGTGACGACCGGCACGGGCAGCGTCGACATCAGGCGCAGGTTCTCGGCGATCGCCCACGCCTGGCCGTCCTCCTCCGCCTCGATTCCGGGGTACGCGCCGGGCGTGTCAACCAACGTGAGAATCGGATATCCCAGCTTGGCGGCCAGCCGCATCAGCCGGGCCGCCTTCCGGTATCCGGCGGGCGTGGGCATGCCGAAGTTGCGCTCGACGCGCTCCCTGGTGGTGTGGCCCTTCTGGTGGCCGATGAAGACGATCGGTCTGCCGCCGAGCCGGCCGAGACCGCCGACGATCGCGGGGCAGTCACCACTCAGCCGATCACCGTGCAGCTCCACGAACTCCTCCAGCATGTAGCCGGCGTAGTCGAGCGTGGTGGGCCGGTCGGCGTGCCGGGCGAGCTGAACGGCCGTCCAGCCATCCCTGACCGGCAGCCGCTCCGGCTGGAAGAGGAGCTGGGACGGCTCGGCGGTGGGCGGGCGCTCGGCCATCCGCCGCAGGGAGCAGAAGCGGGCGAGCGTGGATCGCAGCGCGGCGCGGGGCCGTACGTCGTCAATGAGCCCCTTCGCCCGCAGGAACTCCGCTGTCTGGAATCCGTCGGGCAGCTCCTGGCCGATCGTCTGCTCGATCACCCGCGGGCCGGCGAACCCGATGTGGGCGCCCGGCTCGGAGAGGATGACGTCGGGAAGCGTCGCGAAGGACGCCGCCACCCCGCCATACGTCGGATCGGTGATCACCGCGATGGTCAGGATCCCGGCCTCGTCGAGCTCGGCCAGGGCCTGGCTGGTCTTGGCCATCTGCATGAGCGACAGCGCGCCCTCCTGCATACGCGCTCCGCCCGAGGCCGTCACCAGCAGGAAGGGCACCTGCTCCACCAGCGCGACCTCGGCCGCGGCGACGATGCGCGCTCCCACGCCGACGCCGAGGCTGCCGCCCATGAAGCGGAAGTCCATGGCGGCGGCGACGGCGACGTGGCCCTCGATCGTGCCGCGCACGCACAGCACGGCCTCGTCCATTCCGGTCTTCGCGCGCGCCTCGCGCAGCCGGTCGGGATAGGACCGGCTGTCGACGAACCCGAGCGGATCCTCGGGAGTCGGCGGCGCGTCGATCGTCCGCACCGATCCGTCGTCGAAGAGATGCTCGATCCGCTGCCGGGCGGTGAGCCGGGTGTGCAACGCGCACCCCGGGCACACGCCGAGATCGCGGGTGAACCGCTTGCCGTACACGATCTCCCCGCACCGCGTGCAGCGGATCCATTCGGCGACTTCGGCCGTGGGGGGAAAAGTGATGGTCATCGTCGCTCCTCCTTTTCCTCGCTCGACCACCCGTCGGCGAAGTTCGTCCGCCCGATTGCCTGCAAACCGGCCCATACGTGCTGCCCCACCGCGTGCATGATCTGCCGCAGGTCCCCAGGGCCCGGCCGTCCTTCAGAACTGGTCCACGACTTCATAGATCCCGTAGCCTTTGCCGCTGTCGTCGTCGCGGTATGACCGGAGCGCTGACGTCTGCTTTTTGTGCCGCGAGCCCTGCTCCCAGGAGTTGAACTGCGACAGGCTCGTCCACTCGCTGAGCACGGCGAACTCGCTCGGGTCCAGCGCCGACTGGAGGAGCTGGCTGCTCAGCAGGCCCGCGGTGCCGCGCATTCCCATGCTGACCCGCCTGTAGGCGTCGATCACCGAGCTTTCGTGACCGGCGGCGGCCGAGTAGAAGACCAGGACGCGGACCGCGCCGCTCATCGGCCCGCCTCTGAGCGTTCGCGGCCGAGGTCGTACACCACGTGCAGGGTCGTCATCGTGCCGTGCGAGCGGTAGGGGTGCAGCTTCTTGCGGTGCTCGACGTGCGCGTCGCTGCGCTCGAACGCGCGGAACCTGGCCTCGTCGACCCAGTCGCTCATGATGTAGTAGACGCCCTCTTCCTCTGCGCTCTTCGACAGCCACTGGCCGACGTTGGCCGGATCGCCGCCGACCACGTCCGCGACGGAGTACCAGACGCGCTCGAAGTCCTTCTCCTTGCCCGGGATGATCTGCATCCTCAGCATCACCCGGAACACCTGCGCGTTGTCGCCCATCTCAGATCCCTCCGTCGACGTGGACGGTCTCGCCGGACATGTAGCGGGAGCGGTCGCTGGCCAGGAACAGCACGACGTCGGCGATCTCCTCCGGCTCGCCGAGCCGGCCGAGCGCGGTCATGTTGCGGTAGCGCTGCTCCTGCTCGGGGGTGAGGCCCTCCGCGGCGTGGGTGGAGATGATCCCGGGCGCGATCACGTTGATCCTGATGCCGCGCGGGCCGAGCTCCTTGCACAGCGATCTGGCCAGGCCGAGGACTCCCGCCTTCGAGGCCGTGTAGTGCGTCCGCAGGGGTACGCCGACCATCGCCGCCTTGGAGCCGATCGCGACCACGGAGCCGCCCTCCGACATCAGCGGTAGCGCGGCGCGCACCACGAGGTACATGCCGGTGAGGTTGGTGTCCAGCACCCGCTGCCACTCCTCCGGCTCGAGCTGGGCGAACGGTATGTGGCTGATGGCGCCGGCGTTGTGCACGACGACGTCCAGCGTGCCGAGTCGCGTACGGCATTCGTCGATCAGCCTGACGACCTCGTCCGCCTTACCCACGTCGGCCTGGATGACGCCGTGCTTGCCCGGTGTGACGGACAGGTCGTGCTCCAGCCGTGCCGCCGCCTCGGTGTCACCGCGGTAGCACGCGACGACGTTGCAGCCCTCCTGGGCCAGGCTGAGCACGACCGAACGGCCGATCCCTCTCGTCCCTCCGGTGACCAGGACGTTCTTGCCCTCAAGCCGGAAGCTCATGATGGGTCTCCTCTGGGTTCGCGGTTGGTGTCGCGGGCTGCGGTTCAGAGCAGCGCGGCTGCGGCGCCGGTGTTCAGCGTGAGAGCGAGTACGGCCAGCCCCGTCCGGGTCTTGTTCCACCGCGCCCACCGGCGGCGGAAGGCATCCATGTCCCAGCCGGGTGGCAGCGCGTCCGGATCCTGCGCTTTGACCCAGCGGTTCATCGGAACGTTCCGGGTGAGTGAGATGGCCACCACCGAGCCGGCCGCCAGGGCGGCGGCCGCGCACAGCAGCCGCCCCGCCGAGCGCGGCTCCACCGCCGCGACGAGCACGTCGGCGAGGAGGGTGACCACCAGGCAGGCGGGCTGGAACGGGTCGTACCGTCCGACGGCGAACGCGTGGGCCCTGACGTAGTTGCCGGCCGTGAGCGTCATGTAGAACGGGACGACCCCCAGCACGGTGGCCATCAGCACGCCCGCGGCAAGGCCATTGGCCAGCAGGGCCAGCGGCAGCGCCACCTCGGTCATGGCCGGCTCACGACTTCCCGGCCTGCTGTGCCGCCTGCTCGACCTTCTCCTTGATCAGTTTCATCTGGCCGGGCGAGCTGCCGTTGATCCGGTTGGTCATCTGCTCCAGGTTCACCGGGGAGTCCGGCTTCATGCGGAAGTCCTGGATCCACCGCATCTCCACGCCGCCGGGCACCTCCACGTACTCCCAGTGCAGGTGCATGTACTCGAACCAGCCCAGCTCGGTGCGGTGCGCCTGGACCGTGCGCGTCTTGGCGTTGGCGGTCCGCTCCGACACCCACGACCAGGCGTTGCCGTCCTTGTCGGGGTGCATCGTGAGGCGGAAGCGGACCATGTCGCCCTCGCGGTGCAGGACCTCGACCTTCGCGTACTCGCTGAACAGGTTCGGCCACGACTCGACATCGTTGGTCATGGTCCAGACCAGCTCCATCGGCGCCGCGATCACGATCGAGTTCTCGGTGTGTCCTCCGGCCATGGCTAGTTCACCGCCGCCCGCTCGTTGACGTAGTCGAGCACCGCGCGCGGCGTCTCCAGCGTGGCCGCCACCTCGTCGGGCACGATCACGCCCCAGTCCCGCTCCAGACGGCTGGCCATTTCGAGCACGGCCAGGGAGTCGTAGGCGAGGTCCTTGAACGTGGTGTCGATGATGTCGCCGTCGAGGTCGATCGACTCGTCCTCACCGGCGCTGAGCCGCATCAAGCTTCGCAGGTCGTCAAGCGTGAGTTCTTTCATCGGTCTCCTCCTGTCGCGGGTGCTGTTGGGTGCGCGAGCACGAGCGCGGCGTTGAACCCGCCGTAGCCGCGGGCGATGATCAGTGCGCAGCGCACTCGGCAGGGGCGGGGCTCGTCCCTGACCAGGTCGATCTCGTAGTCGGGGACGAGCTGGGACACGCCGACCGTCGGCGGCAGCACCGAGTCGCGCATGGCCAGCAGCGCGGTGGCCACGTCCAGGGACGGCCCGCCCGCGTACAGCCGGCCGGTCATGGTCTTGGGCGCCGTCACCGGCACCCCGTAGGCACCGAAGACGGCCGCGATCACCTCGGCCTCCGCCCGGTCGAGCTCCGGAGTGCCGGCGGCGTCCGCGAAGACCACATCGACGTCCCCCGGTGCCAGACCCGCCTCGGCGAGTGCCAGCTCGACGGCCCGTCGCAGCGCGGGCGGGCGTCCGGTGGCCGGGGCCGGATCGAACGTGGCGGCATGGCCGGCGATCACTCCGTAGACCTTCTCCGCCCCGCGCGCTCGGGCGCTCGCGGCGTCCTCGACGATGAGGATGGCTCCGCCCTCGCCGGCCACGTAGCCGTTGGCGCCGGTGTCGAAGGGCCGGTAGGCGAGAGCGGGATCGCCCTGGGTGCTCATCAGGCCGTTGGAGATCTGGCACGTCAGGCCGTACGGGCTGAACGGAGCCTCGGTGCCGCCGCTCACGACCAGGCGGGCGCCGTCCTCCAGTACCCGGCGGGCCTGCGCGAGCGACTCCAGGGCGCCGGCCTGCTCGGCGACCACGACCCCGCATGGGCCGCGCATGCCGTGCCGGATCGAGATCTGACCGGTGGTCGCCGCGTAGAACCAGGCGATCGACTGGTAGGCGCCCACATGCCTCGGGCCTTTGCTCCACAGTTCCTGGATCTCGCGCTGGCCGAACTCCACCCCGCCCGCGGAACTCGCCGTGACCACGCCCATCTCGTACTCGGGCAGGGCCGACGGGTCCACACCTGCGTCGGCGAGCGCCATGTCGGTGGCCACCAGCGCCATGTGGGTCCAGTGGTCGGTCTGCGGGATCAACCGGCCGGGCACATGACCGGTCGCGACGAAGTTCCTGGCCTCTCCGGCCACGCGCACCGGGTAGTAGCCACTGTCGAATCGCCTGATCGTGTCGATCGCCCTCGTCCCGCTCAGCGTCGCGGACCAGTGCGCCTCCGCGCCGAGACCGGTGGGGGCGACGACCCCGATCCCGGTGATCACGGGGGCCGTCGTCATGCGACCTCCAGTCCGGGAGCGGTGAGCACCATCGCCGTCTGGAAGCCGCCGAAACCGCTGCCCACGCTGAGCACCACGTCGACGGGCTGCTCGCGCGCCACGTTGGGCACATAGTCGAGGTCGCACTCCGGGTCCGGCGTCTCGAGATTGGCCGTCGGCGGCACCGTGCCGTGCTCGATCGCCAGCGCGCTTGCCGCTATCTCGATGGCCCCGATCGCGCCGAGCGAGTGGCCGACCATCGACTTGATCGAGCTGACCGGGGCCCGGTAGGCGTGTTCACCCAGGCTGCGCTTGAACGCGGCCGTCTCGTGCCGGTCGTTCTGCTTGGTGCCGGAGCCGTGGGCGTTGATGTAGCCGACGGCGTCCGGGTTCAGCCTGGCCTGGTCGAGGGCGACCCGGATGGCCTCCGCCATCTCCCGCCCGTCCGGCTTCAACCCGGTCATGTGGTACGCGTTGCCGCGCGTGGCGTACCCGGCGATCTCGCAGTAGACATGAGCCTCGCGGCGACGGGCGCGCTCCAGGTCCTCCAGCACGAACACGGCCGCACCCTCGCCCAGCACGAAGCCGTTGCGCTCGCGGTCGAACGGGCGGGAGGCGTGGGCCGGATCATCGTTCCTGGGCGAGGTCGCCTTGATCGCGTCGAAGCAGGCCACGGTGATGGGTGAGATCGGAGCATCTGTCGCACCGGCCAGCACGACGTCCGCCGAGCCCTCGGCGATCAACCGCGCCCCGTACCCGACGGCGTCGAGTCCAGACGTACAGCCGGTCGAGATGAGCGTGACCTGGCCCTCCGCGCCGCACGCCCAGGCGACCTCGGCGGCCAGCGAGCTCGGCACCAGGTGCCCGTACAGGTGCGGGACGCCGTAGGAGGAGTCGACGAGCCAGCCTCGACCGGAGTCGCTGACGACCACGTACTCCTCTTCGAGGCTCATGGTGCACCCGACGGCGCTGCCCAGGGTCACGCCAGTGCGCGTCGGCTCCAAGTCGGAGGGGTCGAGTCCGCTGTCGGCCAGCGCCTCGCGGGTGGAGACGACCGCGAACTGCGCGGCGCGGTCCATGCGCCGGATCTCGCGCGCGCTGAGCCCCTCCACGGCCGGGTCGAAGTCGCATTCGGCCGCGATGCGCGACCGGAACGCACCGGCGTCGAACATCGAGATCGTCCGCGTCGCGGTACGGCCGGCCGTCAGCAGTTCCCAGAACGCCTTGCGGCCCGTGCCGCCAGGAGCCACGACACCGATGCCGGTGAGGGCCACCCGCCTGCGGTTCATCGCTTCTCCCCCACATCGAGCGAGGGCTCGGCGGGGTTGGGCTGCGGCTCGGTGTCGACGTGGCCGAGGTCCGGCCGCGGCGCGAGCGGGCTGAGGTGGAACACAATCATGGCCTGCGCGTCGCCGGTGTTCTCGACCCGGTGCCTGACATCGATCGGAATGTGGAGCGCCTCGCCCGGACTGAGCCGGACCGGCGCGCCGTCCACCAGAACGGTCAATTCACCCCGAATGACGCAAAGGAATTCCTCCGAGTAAGGGTGGTAATGCTCGGACACGAACTCCCCCGGCTCCAGCGTGAGCATTCCCATGAATCCGGACTTCGCGCCCACCGTCGCGGGGCCGAGCAGAACACGAATGTCACCGCCACGCCGCCGATTAGGTGTGATCTCACTGGCGATGATCTTTGATGCCCGAGTAATCGTCACGTCGAAGCCTCCCATTCAGGCGGACGACTCTGCTGACAGCAGCATGGCGGCGCCGGCTAGAGGAATACTCGAAGCGTGCTCAAGGCCCACCGCAAATGGTGCTCGGCGCTATTCCCCCACCGATATTCGAGTCCGCCTCAAGGTGCCGGCGGGATACTTCGGGTGGCGACAGAGGAAGGAGCGACATACGTGATGGCCCAAATTCTCACCGCCGCCGTGCTGGTCACCAGCGGGCTCGCCGCCGGGGTGCTGTTTACCCACGCCATCGGCGTGTGGCCGGCCATGCAGGCGATGACACCGGAGCGCTACGTCGCGGCCCACAAGTTGCTCGGCCGTGCCTACGACCCCATGATGCCGATCATCGTCGGCACGTCGACGGTCCTCGACATCAGTTTGGCCTTTATCGCCGAAAACAGCCTGACCCAGAATCTGTTCATCGCCTCGGCCGTGTGCCTGGTCGGCGTCGGCGCGGTCTCGCAGACCAGGAACGTGCCGATCAACCGGCGGGTCAAATCACTCGACCCCCAGGCCATTCCAGCCGACTGGAAAGACCCGAGAAGCGCCTGGGGAAAATGGAACATGGTCCGGACGACATTCGCCGTGCTCGCCCTCGTGGGAAATGCCGCGGCGGCGGTCTCCGCGTTCTGAAACAGAGCTCTGCGCGTTCTGATACCAGATCTCAGCCGAAGGGATTCACATGTCCGCGACCGGCACCGCGCGGGGCGTCGGCCTCACCCCGCCCCGCGACCTCGCCCAGCGCAAGGCCGACGTGCTCGGCAAACTCGAAACGGAGAGATACGCCTGGCTGGCGACCGGCGGCGAGTCCGGCGCCCACCTCGTCCCGCTCGGCTGCGTGTGGGACGGCGCCCGCCTGGTGATGGCCACGCGGAAGCAGCACGTGACCGTGCGCAACCTGCGCCGGCGCGCCGA
The DNA here is from genome assembly GCF_044456745.1 of Nonomuraea sp. NPDC050790. Classification (NCBI taxonomy): domain Bacteria; kingdom Bacillati; phylum Actinomycetota; class Actinomycetes; order Streptosporangiales; family Streptosporangiaceae; genus Nonomuraea; species Nonomuraea sp. NPDC050790. The sequence goes on from NZ_JBITGF010000005.1 coordinate 884,748, forward strand.
ATGCCGCGTCGCGCTCGGCGATCCCACCGACGTCGTCCTCATAGACGGCACCGTGGAGATCATCGCGCATCGTGACCTGCCTCCCGACGCCCCGAGCGTGCTCGGGGACCTCCCGGTGAACCCGACCCGCGTTCCGGGCTGCGTCTATCTCTTCCTCACGCCCCAGCGCGTCCTCGCCTGGCGGCACCGTGGCGAAATCCCCGGCCGCACCGTGATGGCCCACGGCCGCTGGGTCGTCTGACCTGCTTTGAGAAACCTCTCAGACCTGAGGAGCGCAGATGCCAGAGGCGACGGTGCCGATCGGCGACATCCCTCATTCGGCCCTGATCGACCCCTACCCCTTCTATGAACTGTTGCGCGCGCGGGGGCGGGTACACCACCTGGACACCCCCATCGGACTGAAAGCGTGGTTCGTCCCGCATTACGAGGACGCCCGCCCTCTGCTCAGCGATCCCCGCTTCAGCAAAGCGGCGCACCACTCCGACGTGGTCAAGGAGGACGGGCAGAAGGCCGAGAGCTCGTTCGCCGACAACATGGTCAGCACCGACCCTCCCGAGCACACCCGGCTGCGCAAGCTGGTGCAGAAGGCGTTCACCCGCCGCCGGATCGAGCTCCTGCGCCCCCAGGTGGAGCGGTTCACCGACGAGCTGCTCGACAAGATGGAGAAGGCGGGCGAGGTGGAGCTCATGGAGGACTTCTCCTTCCCGTTGCCCATGATGGTCATCGGGGAGCTCCTGGGACTGCCCCCGGAGGACCTCGCCGCCCTGCGTGAGAAGAGCATCTTCTGGTTCATGGAGGAGGAGTTCACCGGCAGCCCGGTCGACGTGTTCCGGGCTCGGCAGGCCAGCATCGGGGCGTACGTGCGCGATCTTATCGAGCATCGGAGGGGCACCCCCGGCGACGACCTCATCCAGGGGCTGATCGAGGCCCGCGACGGCGAGAACCAGCTGTCGGAGCGGGAACTCGTCGCGACGGTGATGCTGCTCATCTTCGCCGGCTTCCTGACCACCGTGAACCTGATCACCAACGGCATACACGCCCTGGTGCGCAACCCCGGCCAGCAAGCCTTGCTCGCCGCGCGCCCCGACCTCATCGGCTCGGCCGTGGAGGAGTTCCTCCGCTACGACAGCTCGCTGGCCCTGATCGAAGGGCACGCCAAGGAGGACATCGAGATCGCCGGAACCGTGATCCCGGCCGACGCCCTGATCATCGTTCCCGTGCACTCGGTCAACCGCGACCCGGAGGCCTTCCCCGACCCGCACCGGCTGGACATCACCCGCAATCCCAACCCGCACCTGGCCTTCAGCCACGGTGTGCACCACTGCCTGGGCGCGCCGCTGGCGAGGCTCGAAGCGCAGGTGGCCATCACCGCGCTGCTGCGCCGGTTCCCGAACATGACGCTCGCCTGCGACCCCGCTGAGGTGCGCTGGCACCGCGACTTCTTCCAGCGTTCCCTGCACGCGCTCCCCCTGCGGCTCAACCCCTGACCGTTTCCTCTGGATCGTTGAGAAAGGACGCCGGATGTCCGCAACACCCCTTGTCAGGACAGCGACGGGATTCTTCCAGGCGCAGGCCCTGTTCGCCGGGATCGAGCTGGGACTGTTCGCCCGCATCTGCGGCGCGCCGTCCACCGCCGAGGAGATCCAGCGCGAGTTCGGCCTGCATCCCAAGCTGACGAGCGACTACCTGGACTCGCTGGTCGCGATGGACCTGCTCGAACGGAACGGTTCCGCGTACAAGGCGGGGCCCCTGACCGCGACCTACCTCGACCCGCGCCAGCCGGAGTACATCGGCGGCTTTCTTGCCCACAACCAGCGCCGGCTCTACCCGGCGTGGGGCAAGCTGCCCGACTTCCTACGCTCAGGCGAGAGCCTGGTACAGCAGTTGTCGGAAGCCGACTTCACCGAGGGCCTGTACGCCGACCCCGCGCGCACCCGCCACTTCGCCGACGCGATGGACGGGTATGCGGTGCTGCTCGGCCGCCCGCTGGCGGAGAGGTACGCGTGGGACACGGTCAAGTCCTTCACCGACCTCGGCGGCTGCCGCGGGCTGCTCACCATGCGGCTGGCCGCCGCCCACCCGCACCTTCGCGGGGTGACCTTCGACCTGCCCCCGCTGAAGCCCCTTTTCGACGAGCTCATCGAAAAGGAAAGCGGTGAAAGCGACCTGCGTGACCGGGTCAGCTACCAGGCGGGCAGCTTCTTCACCGACGACCTGCCCGACACCCAGGTGTACATCCTCGGCCACGTGCTGCACGACTGGGTGGACGAGCGTCGGCGGGCGCTGGTGAACCGGGCGTTCGAGCAGTTGCCCCCCGGCGGCACCTTGCTGATCTACGACAGCATGATCGACGACGAGCGGCGCGACGCGGCCTTCGGGCTCCTGATGAGCCTCAACATGGCGATGATCAGTGGATCCTCGGAGTACACGGTCGCTGAGGGCCTCGGGTGGCTGAAGGAGGCCGGATTCGAGGTCCGGCAGCCGGTCGCGCTGAACGAGCTCAGTACCCTGCTCATCGGCGACAAGCCGGTCTGATGACACCGCGCCGCCCGCTCGACGCCTATGGGCGCCGAGCGGGCGGCGTCTTATGGCCGGGGTTCAGGCGGCTCCGGCCGCGAAGGCGCGTTCCTTTAGCTTCGGGATCCGCTGCGCCGTGCGCAGAAAGGTGCGGAAGCCAAGACGGGCCAGCGGGCTCCTGGTGACGAACCGCCGGGCCGTGTTCAGGGAGTCGCGCACCGCGGCGAAGCCGTACACGGTCATCTGGCTCTCGTAGGCGGCGATCGCCGCGACGACGTCCTTCGCCTGAGCAGCGGTCAGTTCCTGACAAAGCAGCCGGGCGTCGCGCAGCGCGGTGTTGGCCCCGAGGCCCAGGTGGGGGGCCATGGTGTGGATGGCGTCACCGAGCAGCGTGATGTTCGTGGCGGCCCATGGCCCAGTCGGTACGGCGCTGCGGATCGGCAGCAGCGACACCGTCTCCGGAGGGGTCATGTCGATCATCCGGAGCAGGTCCGGGTGCCAGTTGCCGATCATGCCGGTGACGAGGTCGCGGATCTCGGCGCCCGGCATCTCGGCGGCGTCCGCCGGGAACTGCCGGGTTTCGGCGCCGAAAGCCCACAGGATGTAGCTGCTGGTGTTGTCGTGCATCGCGCCCCCGCGTTCGCTGGCTCCGATGCCGCTGGGCAGCACGACCGGATCGCCACCGAAGTCGTGCGGCGCGCAGAACATCGAGTAACCCCTGGCCGGGACGATGTTGGTCAGGCCCTCGTAGAGGTGAGCCGGAATGAGCCGCTTCGTCTCCTCGGTGAGCGGGAACTTGCCGGCGACACGGGTGATGCCGGTGTCGATCCGCTCGGCCTGCGGAAGGTACTGCTGCCGCACCCGCGAGCCGCTGCCGTCGGCGGCCACCAGGACGTCGGTGGTCGCGGTGGAACCGTCCGCGAAGTGCAGCGTGATCCGCCCGTCTTCCCTGCGCTCGTACCGCTCGAACGTCCGGTCGAAGCGCACCACCTCGTGCAGGCCGGTCAGGAGGATCTGGCGCAGGGTGATCCGGCTGACCGAGTGGTGGTCGCGCCAGTTGGCGTCCCGCTCGCCGGCCTCCAGCTTGATCAGCGGCCGCAGCCGCTCGGTCATGAACACGAAGTCGAGCCCGCCCTTGCCTGTGGTGGCCAGGAACGCCTGCCACAGCTCTCGAGGCATGCACTCGCGGAGCGCTTGGGCACCGAGGGGGTTGATGTGCAGGCGGTAGCCCTGAAGGCGGTTGGTCGGTGTGCGGTCGCGCTCGTACACGGTGACGTCGACACCCGCCTTGTGCAAACCCTGGGCCAGACAGAGCCCGCCCACCCCTGCGCCGATGACTGCTACGTGGAAGGTCATGCTTCCCCGTCCCCGACAGTCATCCATTTGGATGACTATCAACCAAAATGGATACTCAGAAGGCAACCCGGGGCCGTGCACGCGGCATGGGCTCGCCATCCGGCCGGAGGCGCCGGCGTGAACAGCACGCTCAGCTCTATACCCGCCGACGATTACTTCCACCCCCGCGCCTACCTCCTCGGTCTCGCCGAGGCCATGACCGCGCAAGGCGCGCTCGTCTTCGAAGACACGCGCGTGGTCGATTTGAAGGAGGGCGAGCCCTGCCGCCTCACCACCGAGCGCGGGCAGAGGGTGACGGCGGCCGACGTGGTCATCGCCACGCACTATCCGATCTTCGACCGGTCCCTGCTGCTGGCCCGGCTGCGTCCCCATCGCGAACTCGTCGTCGCCGCGCCCATCCCGGCCGGACGCGACCCGGGCGCCATGTTCATCACCACCGAGCAGAACACCCGTTCCGTACGTACCGCCCCGTACGAGGACGGGCAGCGGCTGCTCATCGTCACCGGCGAGTCCTTCACCCCAGGTGCGGGCCGGGTGAACGAACGCCTGGACCGGCTGCGCGCCTGGACCACCGAGCGGTTTGAGACAGGGACGGTGACGCACTGGTGGGCGGCCCAGGACAACAGCACCACCGACGGCCGCCGAAAGCCTTTCGCTTGCAGGACGTGGTGACGCTGAAAGCCTCTGGTCCATGCCAGGTGTCGCGTTTGTCGGCGGTGGCGTGGGTACGAGCAGCCCATGGCATACGAGCCCGATCCCGAACACAGGCGGCCCGAGCACGCCGACGACACTGCCGTGGAGGCCGCCGGCAAGCTGACGGAGGCACTGGAACTGGTCGAAAGGGCCCGCGGCCACCTGTACACCTTCCATCAGCTCACCGGCAGGGCGGATTTCGCGCTGGACACGGTGACGGAACTCCTGGACAAGGCCGGTCAGGGCGATCTCGCCGAACGGATCCGGCGCGACCTGATCGGCCTGGACGTGATCAAGGATCGATGGACGTTCCAGATCGTGGAGGACTACGACGCGGGCTACTACGCCACCTTCCGCGCGCTGGAGTCCGAAGTCCGCGACCGCCTGATGGACGGGCGCCGTCACGTCGCGGAAGCCGAGCTGAAGCAACGCCGCACTTCGTCCTGAGCCCGCCCCGCCGGGTTTCAGTTGAGCTGCCAGATGGCGAGGTTCAGCGCCGCCGCGTAGATCACCCACAGCAGGTACGGCACCCGCAGCAGCGTCACGCGGCGGATGCGCCCGAACAGCACGATGGTGGCGACGATCAGCAGAAGGAGCGCCACGACGGCCACGAGCGCGACCGCCACGACGAACACCGGCAGGACGGCCCAGGTACGAACCGGTGACTCATGACCAAGCACACCTGACGCATCACCATCGCGCTTTCGGGCCAGCGATGCGGCGGTGGGCGACCCCGTTTGTCCGCCTCTCGCAGGGTAGCTCCCCCTTTCCCACTGAAGGAGGCCACGGTGCGAGCTCTCGTGATCAACTGCACGCTCAAGTCCTTTCCCGCAGCGTCCAACACCGAGGCGCTGGCCGGCGTGGTCGTCCAGGAACTCCGGGAGCGGAAAGTCGAGGTCGAGATCGTGCGGGCCGTGGACGTGGACATCCGGCCCGGCGTGCAGACCAACATGGGACACGGCGACGAATGGCCGCAGATCCACCGCAAGCTCCTGAACGCCGAGATCCTGGTGATCGCCTCGCCGACCTGGGTCGGACGGCCGTCCTCGCTGGCCCAGCGGGTCATCGAACGGATGGACGCCATGATCTCCGAAACCGACGACGAAGACCGGCCCGTGGCCTACAACCGCGTCGCGGGCGTGGTGGTCACCGGCAACGAGGACGGCGCCCACCACGTGATCAGCGAGATCGCCGGCGCACTCGGCGACATCGGCTACACCATCCCCGGCCAGGCCTGGACCTACTGGCACCTCGGCCCCGGAGCCGGACCCGACTACCTCGACTCCGACCAGGGCCGCGAGTGGTCCCACAAGACCGGCCGCGCCATGGCGGCCAACCTGGTGGCCGTCGCCGAAGCCCTCGCCGCACGCCCCATCCCCGCACCACCTCAGTGAACGCCGCACGAGAAGACAGGAGAAGCAGATGAGCGACCGCCAGGTACTGCCCCACGCGAACGGCTGGCAGGTGCTGGCCCCCGGCGCCACACAGGCGAGCGAGGTGTTCGCCACGCAGGAAGAAGCGATCGAGCGCGCCCGCGAGATCGTGCACAACAGCGGCGGCGGAGAGCTGGTCATCCACGGCACCGACGGCAAGGTTCGCGACAAGCGCACCATCACCCCCGGCTCCGACCCCTTCCCCCCGACCGGCTGAGCCGCGGTCCGATGCGTCCCGCCTCCGGGCACGAGGCGCCGCCCCGGCGGGCGATGACGGCACCGGACGCGGCCTTCCTCACCCCGTTTCCGGTGCAGCCGCGGAAGTCGCGCGTTGCTGGCATTCCGCACTTCCGTTCCCTGGGACAGACGTGAAGGTTTGCGTCGTTTGTGCGTCGTTACAGACTCGATGGCGAGGGCAGTTGCACTTCATGACGCATACTCGACGGGCACGCTTCGGGTTCGACTTCGACCCGCGCTCGCTGCTGGGCATCCGACCCGGAAACCGCGGGCTGATCGTGACCGAGCGGGTCCCATGAGCGAGATGGATGCGCGCGTCAGACATGATACCCGCCTGCCGGGCAGGGGTCAGGGCAACTGCGCCGCAGCTCACGGGGGTTCCAGCCGTCTCCTTCGGCGCCGGGCGAAAGGGGTGGGATGGCGACGACCATGGGAGTAGAAGAGGAATTCCTGCTGCTGGAGGCCGGCTCGGGTGAGCCTGCCCCGCTGGCGAGCAAGGTACTCGCGGCGGCCGGGGAGCATCCCTGGCGCCGCAGCGGCGGAGGTCTGCACGGGGAGTTGTTCCAGACCCAGGTCGAGGCGGCCACCGGGATCTGCACGACGCTCGGCGAGCTGCGAACCCAACTGCGCGAGGCCCGCGTCATGCTGAACGCGGCTGCCCGGGACGAGGGACTGGAACTGGTGTCGGTGGGCACTCCGGTACTGGCCGGTACCGAGCCCGTGCTGACGGAGGGCGAGCGGTTCGCCCGGATCGGGCAGATGTATGCCGGTGTGATCGCCGACTATCAGAGCGCCGGCTGCCACGTGCACATCGGCATCGCCGATCGCGACATGGCCGTCGCGGTGATGAATCATCTGCGTCCCTGGCTGCCGACGCTGGTGGCGCTGTCGGCCAACTCCCCGTTCGATCGGGGACGTGATTCGGGGTATGCGAGCTGGCGCATCGTGCAGCAGTCACGCTTTCCCGGTTTCGGGGTGCCGCCCTGGTTCGACTCGGCCGCCGCCTACGACCGGCAGGTGGACAAGCTCGCCGAGTGCGGGGTGCTGGTGGACGAAGCGATGTCCTTCTGGCTGGCCAGGCCAGGCGTCGGGCTGGCGACGGTGGAGGTCCGCGCGGCCGACGCGGCCGCGACAGTCGGGGAGGCGGTACTGCAGGCTGCCCTGACCAGGGCCCTGGTCAGCACCGCGGAAGCCGCCCTGGCCGAAGGCCGGCAGGCGCCGAGAGTGGGCGAGCAGGTGTGCGCCGCAGCGGTATGGAACGCGGCCCGCCACGGGCTCGACGGGCCGGGGATCGACGTGTTCGCCGAGCGCGCCGCGCCCGCCGTACAACTGCTCGGCCGACTGCTCTCTCACGTGCGCGACGCCCTCGCCGACAGCGGCGACCTGGCCGAGGTCGAGGAACTGCTGGCCTGGGTACGGCGAGCCGGCACGGGTGCCGCACGACAGCGCCGCGCCGCCGAAGGCGCGACAGGGGCGGTGCTTGAGCTACTGCGCGAGCAAACCACGCGGGAAGAGCCGCACCGGGCGTACGAGGCGAGCGCATGAACGAGCCGAAGCTGCCGCCCGCCCGCGGACCGGTGTCGGCCGGGGTGATCTCGACACTGACGCTCGGCGAGTCGCCGCCGCGGGTGGCCGGGGGCGACCCGCTCGGGCAGGACCTGCAACTGGCCCTGTACCTCTGCTACGAGCTGCACTATCGCGGCTTCGACGGCGTCGGCGGGGAGCTGGAGTGGGATCCCGACCTGTTGCGGACGCGCGGCGAGCTGGAGCGGCTGTTCCTGGCCGCGCTGCGGGAAGGGGCCGGAGGAGGAGACGACGTCGGCGGCGTGCTGGAGGACCTGCTGGTCGAGCCGGTCGACGCCCAGGGGATCTCCCACCATCTGCGTGACAACGGGCAGCTGTGGCAATTGCGCGAGTACGTGGCTCACCGGTCGGTCTACCACCTCAAGGAGGCCGACCCGCACGCCTGGGTCATTCCCCGGTTGCAGGGCAAAGCCAAGGCGGCGCTGGTGGCGGTGGAGTTCGACGAGTTCGGCGGCGGACGGGCCGAGCGCGTGCACGCCCAGCTGTTCGCCGACCTGATGGACGAACTCGGGCTCGACTCCGCCTATGGGGCTTATCTGAAGGTCGCGCCCGCCCAGATGCTCGCGGTCGTCAACATGATGTCGCTGTTCGGCCTGCATCGCAGCCTGCGGGGAGCGCTGGTCGGACACTTCGCCGCCGCCGAGATCACCACCGCGCCCAGCGCGCGACGCATGGCTCAGGCTCTGACCCGCCTCGGCGTCGACCCGCTTTTCTTCACCGAGCACATCGAGGCCGACGCCGTGCACGAACAGGTGCTGCGCCGCGACGTCATCGGCGACCTGCTGCAGCGGGAGCCGGACCTGGCCGCCGACGTCGTGTTCGGCGTGCGGGCCACCGACTGGCTGGAAGAACGCTTCGGCGAGCTTGTCCTGAGCCGCTGGCGCTCCGGCGGCAGTTCGCTGCTGGCGCCGTTGTCCGAGACGCTATTGGGGGCAGGGGATGTTTCTGCTGAGACCGCCGGGGGTGTACCGGCCCCAGGGTGACACCGCGCTGCCGGCAGCGGCGTTCGAGCTGGTCGAGCTTCAGCCGGGGGCCCGGGTGCTCGACGTGGGCACGGGCACGATGGCCGTGCTCGCCGCGCGCAGGGCCGGGACTCGACGACGAGGAAGTGGTGGTCATCCGTGCCGACAAATCCGACAGCGTCACAAGGTGGCAGGCCGCCTGAAGCCCGCAGGGTCACCATGGTGCCCGGCGGGCCCGTGCTGATCGAAGGGCCGGTCGAAGTGGTTCAGGAGGATGGCTCAGTGGCCAGGTCCGACCGGTTCCTGGTGGCATTGTGTGCCTGCCGCCGCAGTCGCTCCTACCCGTTCTGCGACACCAGCCACCGTCGCCGCGCCCGCCTCCAACACGCCGACGAACCTCCCGGCGACAGCTAGAACAGTCCATCGGGCTCCCCGCAACCCGCGAGCGAAGGTCAGCGGTTCTGCGCGCCGTCCATGATCAGGCCAACGGCCTGTGACAGATCGTTCACGGCGATCACGGGGCCTGACAGAGGCGTCCGCGCCCAGCCTGGCCCCGCGGCGAGCACCATGATCGATGCGTCGTCGAATATCCGCAAAGCGCTGGGCGAGGCGGTGGCCGGCGCTTGCGACCACAGCACCACGACCTTCGGCCGGGCACGGCCTGCCGCGTCGGCGAGTGCCCGCTCGGGTACGTCGGCGCCGAGCGTGGCAGCGGGCACTCCTCGTTCGGCCAGGGCGGCGTTGAGGGCCTCCAGCGGCAGCGCGTGGTGTTCACCGGCCGGACAAGCGAGCATCGCGACCGGCGCTCCCACAGGGGTGGCGACCACCTGGTGCAGGCTGGTGGTGATCGACCAGGACAGCAGGTGCTCGACCTCAACGCAGTCGCCCTGACCGGATACCCGCTCCTGTACCTGGTTCAGGGCCGGCACGCACAGGTGCTGCCAGGTGTCGACGACCCCGTGTGTCGTCAGGGCCTGGCAGATCGTGGTGATCGTGGTGTGGCTGTCGAGCCGGTAGGCCGCCCCAACCAGGTGCTTGACCAGCGGGCCGTCCAAGCGGACGTTGTTCGGCCGCCGGTCCCGGGCCGCGCGTGCGGCGGCCGCCGGCGGGCTGCCCTGGGCGACGAGCCGCTGCATGACGGCCAAGACGGCGATGTCGGTTTCGGTGTAGCGGCGGTGCCGGCCGCGCTGGTGATCGCTGGGCCCGATGCCGTAGCGGTTGTTCCAGCTGCGCAGCGTGGAGACCGGCAGACCCAGCCGACGTGCCACCGCGCCGGCGGCGAACGTCGGCGGACCCCCAGCGGGCTGGGCCGGATGGACGTGCTGTGTCACCGTCCTATCGTGGCACTCCGCTCGGGCAGACAGGGGCCTGGGCGATGCGCCCGCTCTAGACGGCGCCTCGGCCCAGGCCCGGAAGTGCGGCGCTCAGCTCTGGTGCGGGCCGTTGACCTCGCCCCGCCACGCACCGGTCTGGCCGCCGCGCTTTTCGATGAACTCGCCGAAGCGCCGCAGGTCTCCCTTGACCCGATGGGTCAGCAGGCCGACGGCGTCGGCCACGTTCTCGGCCACCCCCTCGGGGTCGGTGTCCATCTGCAGGGTGACCCGGGTGTGGTCGTCGTCGAGCCGGTGGAAGGTGACGACGCCGGCGTGCCGCGGGCCGTCGAGCGACTCCCACGCCACCCGCTCATCGGGATGCTGTTCGGTGATGCGGGCGTCGAACTCCCGGTGCACCCCGCCGACCTTGATCTGCCAGTGGGTCATGGTGTCACTCTGCTGGGTGATCGACTCCACGCCCTCCATGAACTCGGGAAAGGTCTCGAACTGGGTCCACTGGTCGTAGGCGGTCCGGACGGGGACCGCGACGTCGATGGATTCGGTGATGGAGCTCATACAGGTGGTTCCCTTCTCGTCGTGACGGACATACCGCGGCGCGACGTTGCCGCCTCCCTTCCGTCGGGCGCGTCTACGTCAGCGCGCTCAGGGCGCAAACCGTGGCCCAGCCCAGAGCGAAGCCTGCGATTCGCGCGCGGGCGCGGCGGCTGGTCAAGGCGCTGCCGAACACCGCGGCATCGCCCAGGTCTGAAGCCACCCGCGCGGCGATGGCCGTGCGCAACGCCACTCCCTCGGGTGCGGCCATCATGGCCGCGCCGATGGCCAGATCACGCGCGCCCACCGCAGCGATCAGCGTGGAGACGCCGGGCAATGGCTCACCCGCCGTATCGACCAGGTCACACGGCCCGGCCAGCAGCCTGGGCCGCACGATGATCGCGGCCGAGTAGAGCATGGTGATCGCGCCGAGAACGCGTGGCAGCAACGTCATAACCTCACGCCTGCCCTCACCGACGGCGCTAAACAACGCATAAACGACGCAGCGCGGGTGCCGCCTGCTTACGTGCCGCGGGCACACGCCCCGGCCGTCATCTCCCGGAGAGGCAGACACCATGGACCACGCCACACGCGGGCGTAGCCCCACCAATGGACAGCACCCCGTAGGTCGGGTGATCTTGACTGCTTGAGCGCGAGCACCAGCAGGGCTGCTCTCGCCTTCTGGTCCGACGACGGCTCCGTCTGGATCGCCCACGGCACCGGCAAGCCGGGAACATGCCACCTCGGCCAGATCGCCGTGAATGTGGGCCACGCAGTCTTCCGCCACGCGGACGGCGACCTCGCGCACGTAGGCGTCCAGGGCCGTGTACAGCAAGCATTGCCACGCCCGCTACGGAGGGGCGGCGAGGTCGGCCGCGAACGGCGAGATCACGCTCGTGCCGACTTTGCCAGCTCGTGCCCGTCGATCACCGGCAGACGGCGGACCTGGTGTCCGGCCATCGTGCGGAGAATCTCGCGGGCATCGTCGTCGGCGCCGATGGTGACCGGCTTGCCCTGGGCGAACTCGCCGGCCGTACAGGAAGCGGGGTCCTTGCCCTGAGCCAGGGACTTGATCACGATGTCGCGATCGGTGAGCATCCCCTTGAGACGGTTGTCGGAGCCGCAGATGGGCAGCGACCCGACGTCGAGCCTGGCCATCTTCTCAGCGGCGACGACGAGACTCTCACCGACATCCACGCATTCGGCGTTCGGGGTCATGATCTCTCGCGCGGTGGGCATGAGCCCTCCTTCGGGTGGGTGTCGGCTGCGGGTGCCACAAGCGCAGTTCGGCCCGATCAAGGTGCCGCCAGGGCAACCGGACGAGCGGTTCGTCTACCTGTCGGACGTGTTGCCCAACGCCTGGCAGGCCGTCGAGTACGCCGACCTCCCCGGCTGCGGCAGCGTCACCGTCCTCGGACTCGGCCTCGGGCCTCGGCCTCGGCCCGATCGGGCACATGGCCGCCCGTATCGCCCGCCACCGCGGTCACCGGGTGATCGCCGTGGACGGCGTACCCGAACGGCTGGAGATGGCCCGCGCCACGGCGGCGCGGACCGATCATGACCCGTGGCGTTGTCCCACCGGTGTCGGCTCGGGGACGCCGCGCAACCTATCCAGGTATCTCATGACCGGTGTCGCGGTGATTCCGTGCAGCGCGACGGAGGCGAGCACGGTGAAGGCGACCACCGCCCACAGCTCCTGTGCGGGCACGCCGAAATCGGCATGACCCAGTGCGTACGCCAGGTAGTACAGGGAGCCGATCCCGCGGATGCCGAACACGGAGATGACGGCGCGCTCACGCGAGCCCGCCGGTCCGCGCAGCTGGGCCAACCAGCCGGCCAGCGGTCGCACCAGCAGGAGCAGCAGCAGCGAGACGGCCACGCCACGCCAGGTCAGCGCGGCCAGCCCGCCGACCGCGACGAAGCCACCGAGCAGGAGCAGCAGCCACGCGGTGAACAGCCGCTCGACCTGCTCGATGAAGCCGTGCAGGATGCCGTTGTAGCCGTGGTCGCGCTCGGCGTTACGGATCGTGCAGGCGGTCACGAACACCGCGATGAAGCCGTAACCCTGGACGATCTCGGTCAGCCCGTAGGCGAGGAAGGTGGCCGCGAGCGCGACGAACCCGTCACGGTGCTCGGCCAGGCGCAGGTTCCTGGCGCTGGAGTGGAAGAACATCCGGCCGAGCAGGCGTCCGATGAGCAGCCCGCCGAGTACTCCCGCCGCCACCCGGTAGAGCACGTCGGTCAGCGCCCATTCCCCGGCCCAGGCCAGGCCGCCCACCGAGGCGAGCGCGACGGCCGCGTAGACCACCGGGAAGGCCAGGCCGTCGTTGAGGCCCGCCTCAGAAGTCAGCGCGAACCGGACCTCGTCATCGGCGTTCTCGGCGTCGACCGGCTCACCGACCTGCACGTCGGAGGCCAGCACCGGATCGGTCGGCGCGAGCACCGCGCCGAGCAGAAGAGCGGCCGCCAGAGGCCACCCGAGCAGCCAGGTCGCCAGGAACGCGACGGCGATGACGGTCAGCGGCATCGTCGCGCCGAGCAGACGCCAGGTCGACGACCACTTGCGCAGTCCGATCCGGCGGTTGAGCGCCAGTCCCGCACCCATGAGGGCGACGACCACGCACACCTCGGTGATGTGCTCGATCGCGACCCGGTGCGCGATCGGATCGGGCTTGGCCAGCGGGATCGGCAGCCAGAACAGCAGCATCCCGCCGATCAGGCACACCAGCGGCAGCGAGAAGGGTTGCCGGCGCAGCATTCCCGGCAGCGCGGCGGCCAACAGGGCACCGGCGCCGGCCAGCGCGAAGACGAGATCGACGTTGCTCACCTACGGCCCCTTCCCCACTGGCGGAAAACCTGCCTGATCCCGCCCAGACAGCATGATCACGATCTTCGGGAGGCCCCTGTACGCCGACCGGATCACCCCGGCTACCCAAGCCGGGTCATGCCGTGGCGACCGGGCCGGCCTCGTCGATTTCCTGGCGTTCACGGCGTCGGCGGGTCCAGCGGTGAGCGCCGGGGCCGAGGCGCTCACCGAACAGGTCAGGTTGATCCGTGCCGAGCATTCGGCGCGTAGGACCGCGGAACTCCATGAACGAGGGTCGGCTCATCCATCATGTGCCCACAGAGCTTTTCAATTGCTCTACAGCGAGGTAACATGCAACTGGATTTGCAGGTTACCTCTCATCGAAGGAGGCCATTCCGATGCTGTTGACCTCGATCGATCCGTTCGTCCAGGAGTTCGAGCGCCAGTTCAACCGGCTGGCGCGTCAGTCCTTCGACACCGGCGGCGCGCTCATGCCCATGGACGGGCTGCGCCGTAAGGACGACGTAGTCCTGCGCTTCGACCTGCCCGGCATCGACCCCGACTCCATCGAGGTCACCGTCGACCGCGGCGTCCTGTCGGTCAGCGCGCGCCGCGAGGAGGAGATCGTCGAGGACGAGCGGCTGTTCGTCCGCGAACGTCCGATGGGGACCTTCACCCGGCGCGTCTACCTGTCCGAGCACCTCGACAGCGAAAGGATCGACGCCGGCTACCACAACGGCGTGCTCGTCGTCCGCATCCCGGTGCTGGAGCGCGCCAAGCCGCGCAAGGTCGAGATCAGCCGCGGTGACTCGAAGGCGATCAAGGCCTGACTCGCTGGCAAGGGCGGGCCCCGGCTCGCGACCGACCCTGACGGGACACCGGGATGGTCCCGCGGCCCGCCCCAGCCAGGAGGCAAGCAGATGTCCCTGCCCTTCGACGATGAGCACGCACCGCTGTACTCGCTGGGCCAAGTCGCCGACATGCTCCACGTACAGCAGGCCTACCTGCGCCGGCTGGACCAGCATGATGTGGTCAGCCCCAGCCGCTCCCCCGGCGGCCAGCGCCGCTACTCCCGCCACGACATCGGCACCGTCCAGCACGTCGTGGCCATGACCGACGAAGGCATGACCCTCAACGCGGTACGCCGCATCCTCGAACTCGAACAGCAGGTCCGGCACCTGAACAACGAACTCCAGGCCGCCCGCCGCAGACTGGCCGCGAAACCGCGGGCGCAGGACCCCGACTCCTGATCACGTGTGGCTGATCCGGGTCCCGCCGCCAGGGGTGCCCACACCCCACTCGCGCCGGCAGGTCTGGATCCATCGCTCCACGAGGGAGTTCATCCGCGGCACACGTACGCCGCTCTTGATGATGCATACACCCGGCACCGGAGCAGGACGATGAGCCTCCGAGCACCGCGCAAGCTACCGCGGGTGCGCACGGTCGTCGAAGTACAGACGATCCTGGACGCGTGCGACCGGCTGCGCGACCGCTTCCTGTTCGCCCTTCTCTACGACAGCGGGACCCGCATCGGCGAGGCGCTGGGCATGCGGCATGCGGACCTGGCGGCCGCCGAACGTGCGGTGAAGGTGCGACCGCGGATCAATGACAACGGTGCCCGGTTCAAATCCCAGACACCGCGCACAATCCCGGTTTCGGCGGAGCTGATCAGGCTTTCTGCCGACTACCTGCACAGCGAGTACGGGGATCTGGACTCCGACTACCTCTTCGTCAACCTCTGGGCCGAACCCCGTGGTCACGCGCTGACCTATTCGGCGGTCTACGATCTGGTATCGGGATCGCCTTCGACCCGCACTGGTATCGGCACACCGCGGCGACGGTGCGGGTGCCGAGTATTACCTCACGGTGACGACTGTTTCTCGTTTCTGCGGCTGCTGTCCGCGAGCGATCGCGAGAAGGACATCGAGATCTTGGTGCGCCGGCATCAGCTGACCGTGCTGCAACGGCAGGTGAACAAGCCCGCGTTCACGCAGGAGGACCGGTTCGTCCTCGCGGGGCTGCTGCATCGTTTGCCGCACATCCAGCAGGCAGGTCATCGAGAAAGCGTCGTTCGTGATGGACGTCGTGGACAGCAGCTCAGGCGCTGCAGGTAATGACCACTCATGAAACATGCGTGGGGTTACGGTCTCCTGCACGAATTCCCCAAGCCGTCTTCACGGGAGATTGCGACGAGGTGTGAAAGCGCCCCTTCGGGGGGCGGTACTGCCGGGTTGTGTTCCTCGTCCAGGTCAACACCTGCTGGTCTTCGCATCGGGGACGGGGGTGGCAGTGGCCGCGGCGAGGCCGGGCTGGGCCCAGAGCAGGTAGGAGATGGCGCCGAAGTCTTCGGTGGGGCCGGCCCAGAAGACGCTGGTCACTTTCGGGACGGCGAGACCGTAGTGTCCGGCGTTGGTCCTGATACACCAGGCACGGTCCTTGTCACCGCCCTGCCAGTTCTGAAGTTTGCTCGTCCAAGCCGTGGAGGGAGTGGACATGCATGCGCTGAGCGTCGGCTGACCGGTTCCGGTGAACTTCGCGGCCGTCGCCCCGTTGATCAGCTCCGGGCCTACGTTGATGCCGAATGTTTTGATCCGAATGTCCGCTGTGTGGGTCTCAGGCGTGTCGGCCTGGAAGGTCTTGCCGGTGTCCAGGTCTTGGGAACCGTTCAGGTTGCCGGGGACGGTGCCGCGTACCGCGACGCTGTCGCCGCCTTTGGCGTCGGTGACGGCGACCTTCGCCGTGATGCCGGGCGGGATGATCACCTTGATCTGCCGCTCCTTGACGTAGAGATCCACGTGCTTGAGCAGCGCGCCGTTCACGCTGACCTTGAGCTCGTGATCAGTGTTGAGCTCGAACACGCTCGTCTTTTGCTGCCCTTGGAGCGTCTGTTCGATCAGCAGCCATGTCTTGTCCTTCGGCACCGTGTGGTCGATGAGGTATTTCGCCAGAGCGTCCACCGCGAACAGACCAAGGCTAACCGCGATACCCGGGATCGTCTTCGGTGCTGCCTCGGGCAGGACAGCCAAGACGATAGGCGAATAGGTCTCGTAGGCGCTGACGATCGGGCTCGGGGCGCAACCGGTTTGGTCGCAGCCCGAGACCAGGCCGCTGATCACAGCGCAGGTGAAAGCTACGGATGCCGCATGTCGAAACAAAGTCTGTCCCCAGCTAGCCGCGTTGACCAGCTTCAGGATCGTCCTGCAGCCGCGCCCTGGCAAGAGAAGGGCAACTCACATGGACGCCGGCCAACGATGAACTCTGGAACGAACGGTGGCCCTCGGTACCGGGGCATGACGAGCATCGGAACGGAAGTCCCGTTTAGCGGCGTGAAGTCGCCCTTCCTACCGTGACTTTCCGTTCGATGCGTCTAGCGCACATATTTCTGCACGTCACGGGGCTTGAGCAGCAACCGCCCGCTCAGTCACGTTAGGGAGCATTTGTATCCGCGCAGGAGAGGTTGCCGACGAGCGGGCACGGCTCTGAGACCCCGTGGTCGGGAAAGGTCTGTTCTTGCTGGTAATCGCGTTGTCCTGCGACATGGGCAACGGATTAGTGGGGTCTTGTCGAAGCGGAAGGCCAACCCTGCGCCATTCCTTGATCTGGTTGATGCGGCGTTCGGCCGTGTTGCGCTGCTCATACAGTTCTGGATCATGGCTGACCGGGCGACCACCATGGGAACCGCGGTTCTTACGCCCGACAGGTGGATCTTGGCGGTCAGCCCACCCCGAGAGCGGCCCAGCCCGGCTGCCGTCAGCCGGATGCGGCGCCGCCGGGCGTAACCGCCGGCGTTCGCCGTTGCGTTTCCCGTCGTCGCCGGGTTCGCCGTCTGGGGGGTTTTGCCCCCTTTGGCGTTCCAACACCTCAGGGTCCATGACCATCCCGGCGGCGTGGTGATGGGCGCGGACCGTGGTGGAGTCCACTCTGACAAGGTCAAAGCCGGCCTGCCCACGAGCAGCGGCCTCAGCGATCATCGCCTGCATCAGCTCCTCGAAGACCCCCGCCGTCGCCCAGGATCGGAACCGATCATAAACGGTGGACCACGGCCCGTACTCGACCGGCAGATCCCGCCACGGGCTGCCGGTGCGAAACCGCCACATCACCACGTTGAACTGCTGCCGCAAGTCCGGAATCGGACCGCGCTCCCCAAGGGCAGATGAGGATCGATCAAAGACCATTCATCATCGGTGAGCTCTCCACGCGCCATGGCGATGGCCTACCAGGACGGCAAGCCACCGCGCAGGCGAATCCCTCTGATCTCAACTTCGTACAGGCCCTAGGAGCTGTTCGGGGTTCGGATCATGTAGGTGAGGTGAGGAGTTTCAGCCACATGATCGAGCCTCGGAGGTGAAGTCCTGCCTCGTAGCTTTCCGGGGTCTTGTCATAGCGGGTTGCCAGGCCACGCCAGGTTTTGATCTTCTGGAAGCAGCGT